>CAVZKE010000014.1:0-220727 GCA_963775745.1 uncultured Actinomycetota bacterium | reverse complement strand
CCACTGACTTTCTTGCAGGTCGTTAGGCGGGTGACGGGCTGGCCCCCGGTGGCCGCCTGGGGCTGGCTGGTCGTGGCCTGGGCGGCCCTGGCTGCGGCCTGCTGCAGCAAGGCGCCGCGCGCCGGGGCGGCCCTTGGGGTGGTCCGGGTCAGGAGTTCCCCGAGATGGTTGGCTTGGGTCACGCGCCCGCCCGGATATTGCGGGCCCAGGCCCAGCCTGGACTGCCTCGTTCTGGCCTGCTGCGGCTTGTGCAGGGCGTTGGGGCAGAACCGCAGCAGGATCGTCTTGATGATCGAGGTGTGATCGAACAGGGTGCTGGACACGGTGCACGGCTCTGTCCACGGCGAGACGATGATCGCTGGCACGCGTACGCCGTATCTGCCGAACATTTCGGGCTCGTCGTCAGCAGCCGGGGGCGGCGGAACGTGATCGTAGAAGCCGCCGTTCTCGTCGTAGACGATGATCAGCAGCGAACGGTCCCACTGCGGGCTGGCCGCCAGCGCGTCGTAAACGGCGAGCACGAGGTCCTGGCCGTCCTTGATGTCGGCCGGCGAGTGGTCGTCGTTGACCGGGAAGCCGAGCGGGTTGAAGTTGGTGAACGCCGGGTCGATCCAGGACACCGACCGCAGCCTGCCGCCGGCGGCGTCTTCGAGAAAGCTACCGATCTGCGGGTTGACCGTGACGTCGAACACGGTCTTCCACGGCAGGCCGGTCTTGCTGAAGTAGCCGAACCGGCGATGGTGCCCCAGCAGGTAGTGGGCATCGGCCAGCCGCAGAGTCCCGGGGTCGAAGGAATACCAGCGCCAGGTAACGCGGTGCGCGTCGAGGTGGCGGACGAAAGAGGGCTGGTGATACAACGGCGGCACGTGCGCGGGCCGGTCGTCCCGGCTTCCCGCGGCCACCCCGCACAGGGCGTAAAGCCGGTTGGGTAACGTGGCACCGGCTACCGAGCTGAACCAGCGGTCGCAGACCGCGAACTCCTCCGCCAGGTGATCGTAGACAGGCACGTCGGCGCTGTCGTAGTAACCCATGACACAGCCAGGGTCGCCGTGTTCAACTTCCCGCCTGGCCAAGGTCGCGGCCGCGCTGGCCACGAAGCCGCTCATGCTCCCGCCGGCGACCTGGCGGTCGACGGCGTCGGCTGAATGGTCAGGGTCCGCATCCAGGGCCGTCGTGTCGAGGTGGTGAACCGGATAGGTGCGCCCCTGATACTCGTTGGCGAGACCAGAGCGCAGGCCGTCGATGTCCGGGCGGTGGCCGGTGAGGGACAGGTAGCCAAGCATGTGATCAAAGGAACGGTTCTCCAGCATCATGACGACGACGTGGTCGACCTTCTCGAGGTTGGCCGCGTCCACCTGCTCGCTCTCCGCAACGCCCATAGCTCCTCCGACCCGAACAAGATGACCGCAGCGTGGCCCGGTGGCCGGGGATGCTCCCCATAGATCCCCGTCGGTCGTCTTGTCCGAGCGGCCCAGCCGCCAGCGGCCGCCGCGGACCGCGGTACACCAAGTAACCCACCGATTCCCGGTCAGTACTAGGCCCGGGCCAAATGCGGCCCGCATGCGCCAAGCGGCTCCCGATGCCCGGGCAGGTGGTCACGTGCCGAGCAGGTCGGCGAGCTGCCGGGCGTTGGCTGCGCGTTGTCGCGGTAGCAGTTGTTGAACAGGACGTGGGTGACGTTGGCCTGGCCAGCCAAGGCGCGGACCTTGGGTGCCCATCCGGCCAGCTCTTCGCTGGTGTAGCGGTAGCCGAACCGCTCGTGGATGTCCCGGCTAGCCCCGCCTGGCGCAGCGGCTCCAGCGCGGCCGCCTCTGGCGGATACCAGCGCGACTCGATCAGCGTCCGGTCCGTCTAGGACGCGGTGCCTACCCGGATCTGTCCCATACCCCAGCGTAGGAGGCTCAACGGTAAGTTCTCACTGGCCGGCCTGGCCGTCGATCGATTCGCGGAGCAGGTCGGCAGGACCGTTGTGCCAGGAGTGTTCCTCGATCACGGGCCCAAGAGCCCCACCGGTCAGCCGCGGTGAGCGAGAATTGTCGGCACTAGAATGTATGTTCTAATGGACTCTCTCTTCACATCAGGCTCGTACGTATGTTCTAATGACGAGCATGCCTGAAGCCACCCGCGCGGCCTGGTCGCGATCAGATGCTCCGGTCCGGATGCATCTGGCCAGGCTGCCGGGTGACCGCCGCCGCCTCGGCCGGCACGAGCCCCGGCCTCCGCCCGCCATTCTTGCTGGCGCCATTCTCGCGACTCCGGCGGCCCGCGTGGGCGGGGCGCCGCGGTAGCTGAACGGTAGCGGCCACGACCACAGGGTTACCCCGGCCAGGCTTAGCCGACGGCCGACAGCGCAGCCACATCATTACCCGCGGCTCGCCCGGTCCGGTCCAGTGTGCCAGCAGATCGCGCCAGCCTGCCCTCATGACAGGCAGCACGCCGACCTTCAGAAGCGGGCCAAATCCGAGAAATGCCGCACGCTAGGGGTGAGAAAGTGAGAACGCACTTCGAGCACGACAGCCGACCTGACCGCAAGCGCGTCGCCGACCTGAAGCATCAGACCGCGGACCTCGAGCGCCGGCTCGCTGACGCGCGCATGTCACTTGACCGCGAACTCGCGCAGTCCGCATACGGCCGGGCCGTTACCGGTCACGAGCACCACTACGACTACGGTCAGGGCCATCAGGCGCACCGCCGTCCTCCTGACCAGACCAGTTACGAGGATGACGGCTACCGGGCCGCCGACTACGGGCGGGGCGGCGATGAGGGTGCGTTCGCTGCGGACCCCACGCTCAGTAATGACACTCCGTTGCCTGATGACGCCGCGTTCCCTGACGCCGCTGCGTTCAGTGCGTTCGCCTATGGCAGTACGTTCCCTGATGACAGTCCGTTCGCTGGCGCTCCCGGGCCCGGGCCACACGACCGCACCGAAGTCCTGGTCAATCACGGTCGGCGTACCGCTTATCACCAGCGGTTCTCGCGTCGGCGCGCGATCGTGACCGCCGCGGTGGTCGCGGCGGCACTCATCACCCTGCTGGCGCTGATCCTGTTCCGAGGCGGGGCGTCCTGGCCGCCCAGCGTGGCCATCGTGCAAAGCGAAGCCGCCCGGGCGTGCCAGAATCCCGACGTCAAATCAGAGCCTGGCCAGGTCAATTTTGCCTGCGCGAAGAGCACGCGCCAGGTTCTCTGGGCGTTCTCGCTCATGACGAGCGCCGATAACCCGGACTTCGCGGACGCGAAGACTGGCCGCATCGGCCTCGAGCCGATCACGCCGGCCCAGGGCGGCGAGGTGGCCTGGTCCCTGAACCTCCATCACCCGTACGACCCGGCCAGTCCGGTGGACAGCCTCCAGGTAGCGGCGCGGGCTATCAACAACATCATCGGCGGGGCTACGCTCACCGGTCCGCACGGCGCCCCGATCGTGCAGCCCGGGCTGGAGGGCAATGCCGCGAACTGCCTCCGGTATACCGGCTCGGCAGCGCTCCGATCTCGCCCGGGATTCCCGAGCCTGTGTGCCCGGCCAGTGACCAGTCCAGCCGGACAGGCCGCTCTGGTGGCCGATGTTTACCAGAAATGGATGGTCGGAGCGGCGCCCGCCACCGCGCAGGACGCGGCCGTGCTTTTTGAGAACGCGCAGAACCCCGGTGATCCGCACGTCCAGGCCATCCTCAAGCAACTGCTGGCCCCGCGGGCCGCAGCGTAGTACGTCAACTCACGGCTATCCGGCGCTGGGATCACCAGCCCCCGCTGCGATCAGGAAAGAGTGACCGCCATGCATTCCGCTGGCCGACCCCGCTGGCAGCAGATGACTGCGCTAGTGAGCCTGGGCGCGGGCGGCGCGGTGACAGGGTTCTCCTTCGTACCGGGAACTGTAGCTGACCTGACGTCACCGGCCGGAATGCCCGTTCGCCTGATGGCCCTGCAGCAGGCCGCGCGGCCTGCAGCGGTGGATGACACCACGCTCCGTTCGGCCATCGTCAACGTGGCCAGCTACTACCTGCGGATGGCGCAGCACCGGACCCCGGCCGAGATGGAGGCGGTGATCTGGCAGCACGACAGCATCGACGGGGTCGACCACGGTGAATCCTGCGCGGCCTTTGCCAGCCTGACCCTGGAACTGGCCGCCCAGGTTGTGGGCCAGCAGAGTTGGGTGACCGGGGGCACTAGCTACCCGTGGCCGCTGCATAAATGGGCCGACGTCCGGGTTGACCCGAATCCGGAGTCACTCGGCATCACCTCGGTTCTGCAGGATGCGCAAGCCCATCACCGCTGGCACCCGCTGGGTGACGGCTATCAGCCGCTGCCTGGCGACTGGGTGCTCTTCAACGGCCACGTCGAGGTGGTCACCCAGTATGCGGGCGGAGTCTTGCACACCGTCGGCGGCGATTCCCTGCCCAACCTGTCTGTCAATGCGCACGCCTTTCCCGATCCGCCCGGCCAGCAGGGCGTGGTCGGCTTCGTCAACAACGGGGACCTGACCGGTGTCGCGCAACCGAACGGGCCTGGCCGCGATGACGCCTCGGGCGCGCATCAGGCGAAGGTTCATGCGGCCGCCGGGCAGGCCGATATCCCGGGTGCTCCGGCTACGGGCCGGGCATCACCGTTCCGGCGCCACCACCCGCAACGACGGGCCCGGAACGCGCCTGGGCGTCGCCCGGGTCGACCGTCGGCTAGTAAGCCAGCCCGCCGATCCGTCGCTCCCGACGGCCCCAGCCAGCCCGCCGCTCCCGACGGCCCTAGCCAGCCTGTAGCGCCCAGCCAGCCTGTCGCTTCCGACAGGCCCAGCCAGCCTGCCGCGCCCAGCCAGCCTGCCGCGCCCAGCCAATCCGCCGCTCCTGGCCACCCCAGCCACTCCGCCGCCCCCGTCGGCCCCCGTGCGGCGCCGGTGCCGGCTCATGCCAACCCGGCGGTAAGCGCGAGCGTGCCGGGGACAGGAATCCCGGGTGCGGCCGGCGCACCCCGCGCCGACGGGCCGGGCTCGGCCGCCATCCCCGGCCTGTCTGTGACGGCCTACCACCTTTCGGCCACCGGGGCCGCCCGGCCGGCTCCGTATCGCAGGCACTCTCCGCCGATCGCTGCCGGGCCGCAGGTCCGCGTGATCAGCCAGCAGGAATTCATCAACGACATAGCGCCAGGAGCCATCGCAGCCCAGCGCCGCTACGGCGTCCCGGCATCAGTAACGATCGCTCAGGCCATCGATGAATCCGGCTGGGGCCGCAGCGCCCTCGCCGCCCAGGATCACAACCTCTTCGGGATCAAGGGCACCGGCCCGGCCGGCAGCACGCCGCAGCGCACGCAGGAGTTTGACGATGGCCAGTCGGTGACCCACATCGCTGCCTTCCGCGTGTATCACGATGTCGGGCAGAGCATTGCCGATCACGGCAGGCTGCTCGCCACCAGCGGGTACTACCGGCGTTCCATGGCCTACCGTCACGATCCGAACGCCTTCGCCGCGAGCTTGACCGGCGTGTATGCGACCGATCCCGACTACGGCGCCAAGCTCATCAGCCTGATGCGCGAGTACGACCTATACCGCTTCGACGGGACCGCACCGGCTGCCGCGCCCCAGGTGGCGCCGCCGACCGTACCCTCCCCGGCGGCGCCCTCCGCCCCCTCCCTCCAGGGGCCTACCCCGCCCGCCGCGCCTCGGCCTGCCCCGCCAGCCACCACACGGCCAGCCACCACACCCCCAGCCACCACACCCCCAGCCACCACACCGCCAGCCACCGCAACGCCGCATGCGGGGACCACGGGCTCAGCCACCATCCCCGGCCTGCCGCCGGCTGCTGGCCTCCCCGCGGCTCCTGGCATCCCCGGGGCTGGTGGCCTCCCCCGGGCTGCTGGCCTCCCGGCGCCTGCTCGCGTCCCGGCGGCTCATCCGCCGGCCGGCGCCGGGCCGGTCCGGCCCGACGCGAAGCGCCGACCACCGCAGGCACCGCCGTCCACCCAGGCCTCATCCGCCCAGCGGCTCCGAGCAGCAATCAGCGGGCCGGCCCGGCGGACCGGCCCCCAGCAGGTGCACGCCAGCACCCGCCGCTACCAGCAGCAGATTCCGCTGTCCGTCAAGAACGCCTTCACGGCCGCGGCCAGGACACCGCTGCTGCGCGCGGAACCGCTCTACCGTGACGTGGCCAGCCAGCGCGGCATCCGCTGGGAGCTGCTGGCGGCCTGCGACTGGATGCAGTGCCAGGCCCGGCCCCGCTACTCACCGGTGCACGGCGAAAGGCTTGGCGCCCTGAATCCCGACGGGACGATGTTCCGCACCAAGTCAGCGGCGCTGCAGCAGTGCGCCGATGATCTGGTCGAACTGGCGCGAGCGGTATACCGGATTGATCTCACCGCCCAGCCAGATCTCTCGATTCGCGATCTGGCCAACGTATTCGCCGCCTTCCGCTGGGGCGGACTGCTGAAACTGCACCGCACCTCGGCGATGGAATTCCCGTACTCCGTGGCGGGCCTGACCGCACAGCACCTTAACATGCGCTGGCCCAATATTAACGAGCCGCATGCGCCTGATAAGCCGGGGAGCAGATTTCGAATGCCATTCGGAGCTGTTCCGGCCGTCCTGGGACTGAACTACCCGGCCATGGTCTAGCCAACCGGGCCTGGCATCCAAAGAAGGTGGGCACCATGCTTCGTTTCCTGGTCTTTCTGCTCGGCACGCTCACCGGACCCGGACCGGCGGCGGGCGGAACCTTGCGGCCCGGGAGGCGGCCGCCAGCGGCGGATCCGTACGCGGCCGGGCCGACCAGCAGCGATCCCGCGACTGGGCCGCCGGGCGGTTCACGCCCTAGGCAGCGCCGCATCTCTGGCCGGGCCAAGAGCACGGCGGCCGTGCTGATCGCGGTCCTGATCTTCCGCCGGGCCATAGCGTCGGTAGTCCTGATCGGGCTTTCGGCTGCGCTGCATCTCGTGGGCCTGAATGTCCACCTGCCGAGCATCAAGTTCGCCTGGCCTTGGCAGACGATCAGCGCCGGGACCACGGCTAACACGGATCTGGGTCCGTGGGTCCTGCAGAAGATCGAGGGCATCTCCAAGCCAGCCCTGGGCCAGGCCAACTTCACTTTCTTCTTCACCCACAAGGTCTCCAAGAGCATCGGCCCGTGGCCGTGCTGGTACGCCAGTACTTTCTACGCGGTCGGCCACGCCTCGGCCACCGTTGACCTCAATCCTGGACCGGCCTGGTGGGCACCGGGTGCGGACCACTTCCGGTTGCGCGTGCTGCGACGGCCGCACGGCGGTCGGCCTGGCCACGTGACCGTCCTGATGGTGCTACCGCGGCCCCAGCTCCCGAAGTCCGTGCACGACATCACCATCGACAACATCCCGTCGAAACCCATTGATACGCAACATAGCTGGACGTACCCGGGATTCGGCTGCGGCGTGGTGCTCAGGCCGCAATTTCCTGAATCGGTGCTGTATTCACAGGCCCAGCAAATCGCCTTCGATAAGTCCCAGCATCTGCTGCAAGTCACCCGCGCGCTGACCGGCACGGCCGAGGCACAGGCCGCGCAGACCATCAGAGTCAATTTCATTCAGCCGACGGTTAATGCACTCGGCTACCGGCTGGATCAGTTTGCCATTCACTGGGGCGGTGGCCCATGACCCGGGCCGCGGGCCTTGTCCGGCCCGCGCGCAGGCCGGGCGCCAGGCTCAGCGTGACCGACACCGACGCTACCGACAGCACGGCCATGGCCATGGCCGGGGAGGTGAGCTGCGCAATGGCTCCGGCAATCGCCGCGCCGATGCCCTGCATGGCCAGGACCCCGGACGAGGCCAGCCCGAGCGCGTGCCCGTGGATGTCCTCTGGTGTCAGGGCCATCAGCCGCTCCTGCAGTAGCAGGCTCGCCGAGTACCCGATCGAGGCGAGCACCACCGCCGCCACCGCAGCCGGCAGCGGCGGATGGAACGCGAAGACCAGATACGGCGCCGCGAGCAGCAGTCGCAGCGCCGGGGCCAGCCGCTCCCGCCACCGCCGTGCGACGAACCGGCCGGCCACCGTATCCCCAGCCAGCATCCCGAGCGCGGCGCTGGCGAACAGGAGGCCGGCGTGGCGCGGCGCGTACGAGATGAACAGGGCCTCGCAGCCGACGATCAGCCCGTTGGGCACCCACAGGGCCAGGTAGACGTACCGGCGGGATACCGATGACCACAGTGTCACGTTGGTCCGCCAGGTCTGGGCGACGGACGGACGCCCGGCGGCGCGCGGACGGCGCCGGGTCAGACCGAACCGGGCCGCGACCGCGGCCGCCAGGTACAGGGCGGCCCCGGCCAGCAGCGCGCCGCGCGCCGAGAGCGCGGTCACGAGCACGCCGCCGAGCGCGAATCCGCAGATCTGCATGATCCCGACCGACATGTTCAGCACCGAACGGCCCAGCAGGTAGCCCTCGGCCGGGAGAATCTCGCTGAGCAGGCCATAGCGGATCCCACCGCCTAGCGAAGCGCCCAGGCCCAGGCCGGCCACGATCACGAAGAGGGCCCAGACCGGCAGCCCGGGCACGGCCAGCACCGCGGTGCCCACCCCAAAGGCGAGTGCTAGCCCGGTCATCGCCGCGCGTGGCGGCAGCCGATCTGATGCCGACAGCAGTGCTATCGCCCCGATCACCTGGGCCAGCGAGGGGCCGAACATGCTGAGCGCGGCGAGCAACGGCGAGCGGGTGGCCGCGAAGACGAGCGTGCCCAGGGCCAGTCCGCTCAGCGTGGTGGCCGCGACCTGCACGGCCGAGCTGGCGAAGAGCGGGGTGAACTCGGGTGTCTGGAACAGCTCTCGGTAGGTACGCACGGCCAGAGTCTGACCAGCCGCACCGCAGGACCGTTAATGTTTCGCAAGGAGGCGAAACCTGATGGGCTTGTGGCGCATCGACGCGGACACCCTGGCTGGCGGCCGCTTCGTGGTCTCCGCCCTGGCCGAGACCACCGCGAGCCTGATCGCTCTGGCGAACGCCGCCGCGTCGCACCCTGGCCAGCGCGCCTGGCTCGACGCCCACCTGCCCGCCTACCGGGACCTTCTCGCCGCTGACCCGGTTACCGCACTGCTGGTCAGATCGCAGCTGGGCCGTCATTGGATCGCGGATTTCCTCACTCCCACACCATCAGGCCAAGCCGATCTTGACTTTTATGACGAGCTGGCGCGGATCCGCGAAACGCCGTCCGCGGTGGCGCAGGCGGACATCGCGGTCACCCTGGGCCGCCCGCCGCCGGACTTGCTGAACCGTCCTGACCTGCCGCAGCGGGCCGCGGATCTGCTCGACTGGGTCTGGACGCAAACGGTGCTGCCGTATTGGAGGAGCCGCCGGCAGATCCTGGAGGCCGATGTCGTGGCCCGCACCCGGCAGCTGAGCCAGGGCGGATGGGCCACGGCCTTGAGCGACATCAGGCCGGGCACCCGCTGGCTGGGCGGCGGCCGCCTGCAGATCAATGCCTACGACTACCCGCCGCGTGAGATCTCCGGCGCCCAGCTGCTGTTCATCCCGGTGACGCCCCGCCAGGGCTGGGCCTCGTGGGACGAGCCACATCGATACGCCCTGATCTACCCGTGCTCGGGGGTACTGGCGGGCGCTGACGAGTCGCCGGCCACCGACGCGCTGGCCCGCCTGCTCGGCCCGGGCCGCGCGCGGGTCCTGCTGCGCCTGGACACGCCTAAGAGCACGACCCAGTTGGTGGCGCTGACTGGTCAGGGACTCGGATCGGTGGGACGGCATCTCAAAGTCCTGATGGGCGCCCGGCTGATCGAGCGCCGCCGGGCCGGCCGCTCCGTCCTCTACTACCGGACAACTGCCGGAGACACACTGGTCCGGGTCCAGGACGGCGCGGGTGACGGTTAGCGGGCGGCGGGCGGTGCCAGAGCCGGCTGGTCCTGGCTGGTCAGGATGCTGACGGCGGCCTCATATAGTGCGATGTCGGCTGGGCTCAAGCCCAGCCCGCGACCGCTGCCGACGTCACCCAGCTGCCTGGCCATCTGGCGCGCGACGCTGAGCTGCTCCCTGGCTGCGGGCAGATCGCCGCCGCGGGCTGCGGTCAGCGCGCGCAGCAGGGCCAGCGACCCACGCAGCGACGTGGCTCCCGCCCGGCCATCGGCACCCGGCCGGGCCAAGGCCGCCATCGCCTTGCCCGCTGTCTCCTCGGCCTGCGCGTCGCGGCCTGCTTCCAGCAGGATCCGGGTCAGCAGGTATGCGTTCGTTACGGCCAGCAACAGGTCTCCAGCGCGCTGCGCCGCAGTCAGCGCGCGGCTGGCCGCCGCCTTGGCGCTCTCCAGTTCGCCCAGCTTGGCCAGGGCCGCCGCGCAGGCCTGATAGCTGGTGGCCAGCAGCTCCTGCAGGACGAGGCGTTCCGACTGGTCGGGCGTACTGCTCAGCGCGGCCGCGAGCTGCGGCAGCAGGCCGTCGAGCAGTTCGGCCAGCTCGCGATGGCGCCGGGCCCGCGCCAGGGCCCACGCGTGGTCCGCCTGAGCCCGCCACACCGCAGCCGATCCTGCGGCGACCAAGCGCGCTAGCCACCGCGCTCAGCAGCGACATGGGATCGACAGGCAGCAGCCCGCGCTCGACCTGCGATACCCAGGACGGCGGCTGGGCCAGAAGCCGGGCCAGCTCCGGCTGAGACAGACCATGGCGGCGGCGCTGCTCAGCGATCGCCCGTCCTAATGCCAGCTGCTGGTCCATCGCGTTCACCCGCTAATGGCCGTACCGGTCTGAAGTCCAAGCTCCGCACCAGACATTCCCGAGGCCGGGAGCAGCTGCACCTTCATCATGCGAAACGCCAATTGCATACGGATTTGCGTCGCGCAAGTGCAAGCGGCACCGGCGGACACAATACATGCGGACATGTGTAGCCCGGCCCGGTCCGGGCAGCGGAACAGGACATGTGCGGCCGTCCCGGCGGCCCGTTGCCACTCCACGAGGCATAAAGCGAGGTGTACATGACCGCGTCCGATGTCCGCTCCGATTGGTGGGCGCTCGCTGCCTGCCAGTATCGAGACCCTGAGATCTTCTTCCCGATCTCCTCGCTGGGCTCTGGGGCACGCCAGGTAGCCCGGGCCAAGGCAGTGTGCGGCCAGTGCCAGGTACGTCCGCAATGCCTGTCCTACGCGCTTTCCTCTCCGCAGCTGCATGGCATCTGGGGGGCTACCACTGAGGAAGAGCGTCAACTGCGGCGCGAGCGCGATCGGGTGCGGAAGGCGCCCGTGGCCTAGCCCGGCCCCCAGCCCACCCGCCCCGGCCAGACCCACTCAGCCACCCGCCAGGCCACCCCCAACCACCCACCCGCCCGGTATGCCCCGGTCCGTCCCGGCGGACAGCATGATCATGGGCGTTTGGTGGGGGCGGTGCCCAGACACAGCAAACACCCATGATCATGAAAAGCCGGCTCGCGAGCGCTCAGGCGAGGGGTCGGCGCCGAGGTCGGGATGGCAGAAGTCGCCGCTCAGGGGGTGCAGGACCAGGTCGGCGGGGACGGGCTCTCCGTGGTCAGCGATCACGTCGGCGGGGACGGCCTCCCCTTGTTCGGCGACCACGCCAGCGGCGTAGCGCTCGGCGTCATCACAAGGCTGTTAGCCCAGCGCCCGCGCCGCCTCCAGGCTGACCCAGCCGCGCCTGGTGTTGCGGGACACGCCGTAGCCGAACGCGGCCCGGGCCGTGAGCGCTCGCCGTCGGCTAAACCTTCTCGCCTTCCGGCGCCGGCGGCGTCGGCTGGGCCCGGGCGGGCCCGGCAGCCTCGTCGGGCCCCGGCGGAACCCGGGCCGGCCTGACCTCCCCATCGGGCCCCGGCGGAACCCGGGCCAGGCCTGACCTCCCCGTCCCGCACCGGCGCCGGAACCGCGCGGGCCGACCTGCCGGTGATCAGGCGCTTGGGCCGCAGGCTGCTCAGGGCAGGCGCGCGAGCCACCAGGATCACGCCCGTGACCAGCGCTATCAGACCGATCGCCTGCAGGGCGATGAGTCCGGGCGAGATGTGGATCACGTCTCCGAAGACGACTACCCCGAGCAGTATCCCGGCCACCGGCTCGGCGGCCGTGATGGCCGGCAGCGAGGCATGCAGTGGTGCCGCGTTAAAGGAGCTCTGCATCAGCCAGAGCGCGACGACGCTGGTGGCCGCCAGGCAATAGGCAGGCCAGCTGGTCAGCACGGCCAGCAGTGAGTGGTGGCTGATGATCTGGACCGTCTGACGGGTCAGGGCATCCGAAATCCCGAAGATCAGGCCGCTGGCGGTCCCGGTCAGCAGCGCCCGCTGGTCACCATCGCGCCGCCAGCCGGCGCGGATGAGGCACAGCGCGATGGCGCCAATCGCCGCAGCGGCAGGCCAGTACGCGGCCGAGCCGAAGCGCAGTTCCTGGGTATTGATAGAACGCGATACCGACAGGGCCGCGACACCCGCGCTGAGCAGGACCGCGCCGAAAATCTCGGATTTCTGCAGCCGCTCGCCGCTCAGCGGAACGGCCACGATCAGGGCGAAAAGCAGCTCCGTCGCCAGCAATGGCTCGGCGAGCGATAGTGAGAGGTGGCCGATCGTCCACGCCGACAGGACCTGGCCCGCCACCATGATGACGATGCCGGCCACCCAGCGCCGCTGCCGCAGCAGTTCGATGATCAGGCGCAGGCGCAGGAAGTAAGCCTTGGGCTCCTGCTCGGCGGCATGCTGTTGCAGCACCAAGCCGACCCCGACGAGCATGGCGGCGATAACGCCGATCGCTATGTTCACTGGGCCGCCACAGCACCCGCGTGGCAGCGGCGGCGCCACGCAGGATGACAGCGGCGAACAGTCATGACCTACTCCTTCAGGTATGACAGCCTCATCACATTCTCCAGCATGACGCAGATGAAACGCGCTGCGTACACCGAACAGGCGACTTGCCGGCCTGATCGGGCCCGGCATTCACCTAACTCTCACCGGCCCTGTGAGGTTCCAGCACGATGGCCCGGCCGCCCGCGCCCCGGCGAGCGTGCGCCAGCGCGGCCGCCGCGTCTTCCAGCCGGTAGGCTGCCGCCACCGCCACGCTGAGCACGCCGGCGGTGAGCAGTTCGCCAAGCCGCCTCAGCCGCGGCCCGTCCGGCGCCACATAGAGGGTGCTGACCTCGATGTGCCGTTCGGCGGCCGGCGCATCGGAAGTGATCGTGACCAGCCGGCCACCGTCCCTGACCGCCCCGATCGCGGTGGCCGCCCCCGAGGGCACCGCGTTGATCGCGAGGTCCGCGCCGCGCCCGCCGGTCAGCTCCCGGACCGCATCCGGCCAGTGCGGTGAGCGCGAGTCGAGGACGTGCGCCGCCCCGGCCGCTGCGACCCGGACCGTACTGTGCGAGCCTGCCGTGGCGATCACTTCGGCGCCCAGGTACGCGGCCAGTTGCACAAGCAACAGCCCGGTGACCCCGCCCGCCCCGTTGACCAGCAGGCTCCCGTCCTGGCCGGCGCCGAGCCGCCCGTCGAGCGCCAGGTCCGCGGTCAGAGCCGGGACCGGCACCGCCGCCGCGACGGTGAACGGCAGCGCGGCCGGGATCTTCGCCACGTCGGCGGCGGCCGCCACGAACGACTCAGCCCACGCCCCCTGGGCACGCAGCGGCAGGCAGTGCGTCATCACCCGGTCACCGACGACGAGCCCGCTAACTCTGGCGCCCACCGCGGCCACCAGGCCGGCCGCTTCTACCCCGAGCGCCATCGGCGGCCGCCGCCCGAGGTCCCATCCGCCGGTCCGGGCAATGTCGTCCCAATTCCCGACGCCACTGCCGTACACGTCGATCAGCACCTCGTCGGGCCGCAGCGCGGCTGGCCCGGGGAGCTCCAGCAGCTCCACCGGCCCCGAGAACCTGCGTATTCCGACTGCTCGCATCGTGCTCCGCCTATCGTGCTCCGCCTTCCGCGCTCCGGCTATCGCGCTCTGGCCATCGCGCTCCGCCTATCGTGCTCCGGCTATCGTCCTCCGGCTATCGTGCTCCCTCGGCGCCCTGACTGGTTTCGCGCAGGGCCGGCGACGGCGGCAGCCCCGGATGGTGCACAATTCGGACATGCTTCCTGAGGCGGCGGCGCCTGATGATGATCCCCTGGAACAGGATGCGCCCGATCATGCAGTCGACGATCCGGCCATCGGGTCCTGGTTCCTGGCCGAGGGCGACCGCGCCAACCGCGCCACCGACCTGCGGATGTTCACCACAGGAAACCTAGTCGAGCCGCTCATCGACGGCCGGAGCTACTTCGCCAGGCTGGGCCAGGAGCTCATGGCGGTCCAGGCCGGAGACGAGGTGTATTTCCTGGACTTCCGCGGCGACCTTGATGAGCGCCTCCGCGGTCGCGGATCAGAGGTCGGCGAGGTGCTCGGCGAGGCCGCCCGCCGCGGCGCTGGCGTCTTCGGCCTGCTCTGGCGCTCGCATCCCCAGTCCTTGCGGCAGTCCGAAGAGGCCAACGCCGAGTTCGTGAGGCGGATTGGCGAGGACGGCGGCCAGGTGTTGCTCGATGCCCGCACGCGCCGGGCCGGAAGCCATCATCAAGAGCTCGTCGTGGTCCGCCACCCGGGCCGGCCTGCCCGGGATGTGGCGTTCATCGGTGGCATCGACCTCGGCCACAGCCCTAACGACGCAGACCACCTCGGCGATCCGCAGGTGATGGAGTTTCCCGACAGTTACGGGCCGCGGCCGCCCTGGCATGACAACCAGGCCGAGGTGCGCGGCCCCGCCGTCCACGACCTTGAGCACACCTTCAGGGAGCGCTGGTACGGCAGCAGCGTCCTGGACCTGCCCAGCCCGGTACGGCAGCTGTATGACCGCGCTTACCATATGGGCGCCATGACGAGCAGGCCGCTGCCGGAGCCCCGGCCGATGACGACAGCACCCGGCGCGGGCCGCACGCCGTCCAGGTGCTGCGTACGTATCCGGCCCGGCTCCGCGGGTACCCGTTGGCGCCGCTCGGCGAGCGCAGCATCGCTCACGCATACCGCAAGGCACTGGCGCGGGCTCGGCGGCTCGTATACGTGGAGGATCAGTATCTGTGGTCCCGGCCGGTGGCCGAGTTCCTCGCATCGGCGCTGCGCGACCATCCGGGCCTGCACGTCATCGCGGTCGTTCCGCGCCACCCGGACAATGACGGTCCGGTGACCCGGATGCCCGGCCTGATGGCCGCCACGACATGATCCGGGCCTGCGCGGCCGCGGGTGGCGACCGGTTCGCCGTCTACGACCTGGAGAACCATCAGGGCACCCCGGTGTATGTGCACGCCAAGGTGGTGGTGGTCGATGACGTATGGACGATGATCGGCTCGGACAACCTCAACCGGAGGTCCTGGAGCCACGACAGTGAGCTGTCCATTAGCGTGCTCGACTCCGGACGTGACCCCCGGGACCCGCGCGACCCGGCTGGCCTGGGCGACGACGCCCGGACCTTCGCCCGTGACCTCCGGCTCCGGCTGTGGCGCGAGCACCTGGATCGCGAAGCAGCGGACCTGACCGACCTGTTGCATCCCGAGCAGGCGTTCGCCGCGTTCCGGCAGCAGGCGGAGCAGCTGGCTGCCTGGCACGATCGCGGCGAGTCCGGCCCCAGGCCGCCCGGGAGGGTGGTGCCGCATCGACCCCGCTGTACCGGATCGTCTATGACCCGGACGGACGTCCCTGGCGGGACCGCATCCGCGGGCGGCTCTGACCACTTTCCTGGCCGCGGCACACCGGCGGGTTCAGTAGCTGTTACGCCAGGTGGTGATGAAGCTGGTGCCGCCGGTCAGTGCCGAGGTGCTGGACAGCGTGTAATGGTCGGTAGCGTCCACCATGCTCGCCCGGTAATTGGTGGGGTAGCTGGAGATCGTGCCGTGTTTGCCGCCGGCCGTCTGCGAGGCACCCGTGACCTTCCAGCTGGCGTAGTCGGCGAGCGGTGCGACGCCGATCGCGAACGCGGGCCGCTCAGCGATCCACTCCGCGCTGGTATCCAGACAGGTGGCGAGCGCGCAGCTCGCCGTCTTGACGAAGCTGTCGGCGGTCCGCGTCGAGTCGGTCAGGGCCAGCGTGTAGGCGGTGCCACTGCGGGATACCGTCGCCGTGACCTTGTCGCCGGGCTGCAGCGAGGCACCCACGGTGACGGTGCCTGCCGGGTACATCTCATACCACGTGTAATAGGTGGCCTTGCCCTCGAAGCACCACCCGAGCGTGCCGTCCTGCTCGACCGTGGTGTCGCTCCAGCCATCGATACCGACCCACTCCGAGCTGATCGTGTCCTCGCTAGTGCAGGTCACCTTGGGGGTGACCCATTGGCCGCTGACCCTGGTGAAGGTGCCCGTGGCGGTCGCTGAGTCCGTGTAACCGGACCAGTTGTAGCTCGCCGCCGCAGCCGTGCCCGAGAGTCTGGAATGAGCCTGGCCAGGCTGCACCAGCTCCACCTGCGGATGATCATCGCGCAGATAGCTGACCAGCGCGCTGCGCGCGGCGGTCAGGAAGCCGGCCGACGGGCCGCGGGTGTTCCGGCGCTCCGCGTTCAGGCGGCGCGCGTGCAGCCGGTCGACGGTCTCGCGGTGCGCCGTGGGCCGGGCCGCGGCGGCGCCGAGGCCGCCCGGCCCGGCCGTGGCGCCGAAGGCGAGCACCGCCGACCCGGCCGCCATCGCCGCCGCCGCGGCCAAGACGAGCGAACTGCGCAGTGCACCCATACGACGCCCCTTTTTTCGTGATCAGAAAGACATTGCCCCCGGGCCAAAATGACTTGGCTGCCGGAACGGTACTGGCCACCTGACCGGCTTGCAACACGGTTGGCGAATGCCGCCTACTGATCTTCGCGAGCCAGTCCGGCCGGGATCAGCTGACCCCGGCCGGACTAGCGGCGGCGGCCTGATTCCGGGCGGGCCACCGCCTCAAGGTGGCGGGTCAGGATGGGGCCGGTCACTCACGTGATCGTCCCGCGTGCCAACGCTGCTGCTTCTCGGACAAAAGTTAGATAGCAAAAGATATGATGTCAAAGCATTGAGCCTGCCTGCTGATCAACCCTCGCGCTGCCGCTGTCGGCAGGCTTAGACTCGCGCGGAGAGGAGATTCCGTGGATGATCCGGCTGACCAGTTCCTGGAACTGATTCACAGTCTTGAAGAGCTCCGGGATTCGCTCACTCCTGAGCGGGCCCACACGGAGTTCGACGAGACCACCCTGCAGGTCTTCTGGAAGAAGTGGCCAGCCCTATCGGCCTGGGCCGGCTCGCTCTGGCGGATGCTGTCCGAGGAGCTGGCCGGGCCCGCCAGTCCGCATCGTGATGCCGAGCTGGATGAGGTGGGCGGCAGTGGCTGACGGCCCCGGTCACCGGGGGCAGTGCCCATGACGGTACTCAGGGACCTGATGACCACGCAGGTGGCAGTGATCACCAAGGACGAATCGGTCGCCGCGGCCGCCGCGGACATGGTGCAGGCCAACGTGGGGTCAGCCGTCGTCATGCAGGGGACGTTCCTGGCCGGGATTCTCACCGAGCGCGATGTGCTCCGCGCCGCGGCCTCAGGCGAGAACCTGTCGACGTCCGCCGTGTCGGCATGGATGACTCCTGACCCCTACGCGGCCAGCCCGGATACATCCGTTGAGGAAGCGGCCCAGATCATGCTGCTGCACGGGTTCCGGCACCTGCCGGTCGTGGAGGGACGCACCGTCTGCGGCGTGGTCAGCCTCCGTGACCTGTTCGCCGCCCGGATCCGCCGCCCGCTGGCACGCTGATCCCGCCCGCTGGTCAACCCAGGTAGGGTCCTGGGCATGGAGGATGCAGCGCAGCGCGACCGGGAGGAAGCGTTCCGAGCAGATGTGGCCCGCCTTGTTCAGGCGATGCACCATCATCTCCCGACCAGTGACGCGCCGCCCGAGGTCTTGGCCTTGCGGGAGCCCGTGCGCCGGCTGGCCGGCCTGCTCGAGGCCGACGCTCCGGCTCAGCACCTGGCCGAAGCCGCGCTGGCGGTCGTTGACTCCTACGACTGGCCCAGCCCGGAGGCCAGCGGCAGTGGCGAGGGGCCGGCCATCGATGGCGCGATACTCGCCGCGGTTGAGCGACTCCGCGATGCCATAGACGCACTGGAGGCAGCTGACCAACTGGACTGGCTGGACGGCCAGACCTGACCGGCCACCGGGTGACGCAGCATCCGACCCGGACCAGGCCGAGGCTACGATTAGGGGCGATGAGCGCCACTCAAGCGCCGGCCAGCGCTGCCGGGCGTCCCGACGAGCCGCCCGGAGGTGTCATTCATACCGAGGACCTGACCAAGGTCTATCCGGGAACCGATTTCGCCGCGGTCGACCGGCTCAACCTGGACGTCCGGGCCGGCGAGATCTTCGGCCTGCTGGGGCCCAACGGCGCCGGCAAGACCACGACCGCCGGCATCCTGACCACCCGCGTGGTCCCGACCTCCGGGCGGGCATTTCTGGCGGGCATCGACGTCGTGGAGCACCCCGCGCTGGCCAAGCAGCTCAGCGGGATCGTCTCCCAGCAGAACACCCTCGACCGCCAGCTCAACGTCTGGGAGAACCTGTACTTCCACGGCCGGCTGTTCGGCATCAGCGCGAAGGCGTCCGCGGCGGACCGCCGATGAGCTGCTCGACCAGTTCCAGCTGTCGAGATGGGGCAAGGCGTCGGTGTACGCGCTGTCGGGCGGGATGGCGCAACGGCTCATGGTCGCACGGGCAATCTTCCACCGTCCGTCGGTGCTCTTCCTGGACGAGCCGACCGCCGGGCTCGATCCGCAGAGCCGCTCGCGCTGTGGGACTTGCTCGGCGAACTGCACAGCGAAGGCCAGACCATCCTGCTCACCACCCACTACATGGAGGAGGCCGACCGGCTCTGCGAGCGGGTCGCCATCATGGACCACGGCCGGATCCTCGCGCTGGACACCCCGGCCGCGCTGAAGCAGAGCGTCGGCGCGGACACGGTCGTCACCGTGAGCACCGTCGGCGATCCAGCCAAGCTGGCCGAGTTGCTCGCGGCCGAGGTGGCGGGCGTCGCCCGCACCCGGCTGGTCGCGGGCGGCGTCCAACTGCACGTGAAGGGCAACGACCGGCTTGTGCCGCGTATCGTCCTGCCGCTGAGCGTGGCGGCTTCGACCTGGTCGACGTGTCGATTTCCGAGCCTAGCCTGGAGACCGTGTTCATCAACCTCACCGGCAAGGAGCTGCGGGACTGATGGCCACGTCCACGGCCTCGCAGCAGAGCCCGCGGACGCCCCGCGCGCGGTCAGGCGTATCGGCGGCGGCCCCACCCGGTCGGTCGCCGCAGCCAGCTGGACCGCGCTCGGCGCGCTGATGCTGCGTGACCTGGTGGTGCTGCGCAAGCATGTCTGGGAGTTCGTGCTGCGCACGCTCATCCAGCCGTTCCTGCTCGTGCTTCGTCTTCCTGTTCGTGTTTCCCAAGATCGGGCAGAGCATCGGCGGGCACGGCAGGTGGCCCAGTCCGCGTTCGCGACGTCCTGGTGCCGGGAGTGGTCGGGATCTCGATCATGTTCCAGGGCGTCCAGTCGATCGCCCTGACCATGGCCCAGGAGTTCGGCTTCACCAGGGAGATCGAGGACCGGGTGCAGGCACCCTGCCCGATCTGGTTGGTGGCGATGGCCAAGGTCCTGTCCGGTGCCGCCCAGGGCATCCTGTCGGCCGATCATCGTGCTCCCCATCGCGGCGGTCGTGCACGCGCCGGGCGTGCACGCCCACCTCCCTGCACTGGTGGGTGATCCTGACGTTCGTGCCGCTCGCCTGCGTCGCGATGGCCGGCCTCGGCCTCGTCCTCGGCACCAGCTTCGAGCCCAGGAACATCGGGCTGATGTTCGGCTTCATCATCCTGCCGATCACCTTCCTCGGCGGCACCTATTACGCCTGGACCAAGCTCGCACCGGTCGCCGTCGGCGGCTGGCACTGGCTGCAGACGATCGTGCTGATCAACCCGCTCATCTACGTGAACGAGGGCATGCGGGCCGCGTTCACCGAGGCGCCGCACATGCACCTGTACGTCATCTATCCAGTGGTGATCGCGTTCGGCGCCGCGTTCCTCGCGATCGGACTGCACAACTTCAGGCGCCGCGTGCTGTCCTGACCCGGGCTCAGAGCCGCCGGTCGGCGGCGGCGGCGAGCACGTCCGGGTGCATCCGGCGGTAGTGCTCGGTCATGACGGCACTAGCCTGCCGGGCCGGCAGGCAATGGTCTGGTGGCAAACCTGGCAGCGCACCACCGGGAGCTGCGTGACGGTCACCGGAAAGCGGCGGGATTTCGACTGGCTCATTACCCTCCATAATGCCAGACCGGCCCGCGAGGTACGGTTCAGGTCGCTGGTTATGGAGGGTCCATGGATTTGTTCGACCTATCGGGAAAAACCGCCGTTGTCACCGGCGGTACCCGCGGCATCGGGCTCATGATCGCGCGCGGGCTGCTGACGGCCGGGGCTCGGGTCTACGTCAGCTCCCGCAAGGCCGACGCGTGCGCCGCCGCGGAGCAGGAGCTCAGCCGGTACGGGATCGTCACGGCGATTCCCGCCGATCTGTCCACTGAGGCCGAGTGCCTGCGCCTGGCCGGGGAGGTAGCCGACCGCGAGCAGGCGCTGCACGTGCTGGTCAACAACGCCGGGGCCACCTGGGGCGCGCCGCTGGCGGAATTCCCCGCCGCCGCCTGGGAGAAGGTCGTGGATCTCAACTTGAAGGCGCCATTCTTCCTCACCCGGGCCTTCCTGCCCTTGCTGGAAGCCGCCGGGACTCGCGACGACCCGGCCCGAGTGATCAATATTGGCAGCATCGACGGCCTGCATGTGCCGGCGCTTGCCCACCTATGCCTACTCGGCCAGCAAAGCCGGGCTGCACCACCTGACCCGGGTCCTGGCCAGGGAACTCGGGCCCCGGCAGATCACCGTCAACGCCGTAGCCCCAGGGCCGTTCGAGTCCAAGATGATGGCCGCGACCCTGCAGGCATTCGGCGACGCAATCGCCGAGGCAGCCCCGCTGCGCCGCATCGGCCGGCCCGACGATATGGCCGGCGTCGCTGTCTACCTGGCCTCCCGGGCCGGGGCCTATGTCACCGGGGCCGTCATCCCGGTGGATGGCGGCCTGGGCACGACCGTCTAGGCCGGGCCTCGATCGGCCCCGGAACACCGGCGCGCGCTTGTCCCGGAAGGCCGCCAGGGCCTCGGCCGCGTCCGCGGAGGTCAGGTTGATCGCTTGAGCGCGGCCCTCGTCGTCGAGCGCGCGCTCGACGCTGGTGTGGAAAGACTCGTTGAGCAGCCGCTTGGACAGGCTGACGGCCAGCGCGGGGCTCGACGTCAGCCGCCCGGCCAGCTCGCCGACCGCCTCGTCGAGACCGTCGATCAGCACCAGCTGGTACAGCAGGCCCATGCGGTCAGCCGCGGACGCATCGATGAAATCGCCGAGCAGCACCAGCTGCTTGGCCCGGTGCAGGCCAATCAGCCTGGGCAAGATCCACGACCCTCCGAAGTCTACCGACAGGCCGCGCTTGATGAAGATCTCGCAGAACCTGGCCCGGACCGTCGCGATCACGAAGTCACAGGCCAGGGCGATGTTCATGCCGGCACCGACCGCGACGCCGTCCACCCGGGCGATGGTCGGGATCGGCAGCTCGTAGAGTGCGAGGCATGTCTCGGCGGCCAGCCGCATGTCGACCAGCGGATGCTGGCCGCTGCCGCCGGCGGACAGGTCAGCCCCGGAACAGAAATCAGTGCCAGCGCCGGTCAGCACCAGCACCCGGTCCTGGCCCGCCGCGATCTCGCGCAGCGCGTCCCGCAACGCCGCCCAGCCCGCCACGCTCATCGCGTTCTTGCGAGCTGGATTGTGCAAGGTGATCGTGGCCACGCCGCCGAGCTGGTCGTCACCACCTCGCGGTGGCAGCCGCGTTCCTCAGCTGAGGTCACCGCAATCCCTGCCGCTCGAAGGCTCGCCTGTCCGCCTGTGGCCAAGCGAGAGTCGACATTGACAACATCATCATCTCGGCTGGCTGCGATCGTCAAGGTCACCGCGGCTGGCGCGCCTCTCAGCCGCAGGCCACCGCCCATGCTTGACATACCGTGCGTTTGCTTGGTATAGTTAGCAGTAGCGAGAAGAAGACTGAGGAGGAGCAATGATTGACACCCGTATTGTCCCCAAGGACCTACAGAACAAGATCGCCGATAGGGTCCGCAAGAGCCAGGAGAACGTCAACGACGCGGTCCGGGCCTGGAAGGACGCGGCGCAGTCGATGCGGCCTCAGCTGCCTGAGCTGTCCCAGTCACTGCCAGCCAGGCTACCCGGCCGGGAAGTGCTGATTGCGAACGCGCACGACCTGGCTGAGCAGCTTCGCCTGGCTCAGCGGCGGTTCGTCGGACAGGTTCGCGAGGCCACCGAGTCGTGGGCCAAGCAGATGCACCAGGTCCGCAAGGCGGCCGCGCCGCTGGCCGAGCAGGTCCGGCACGCCGCGACCCGTGGGTCGAGCAGATGCACGAGTACCGCAAGGCGGCCGCGCCGCTGGCCGAGCAGGTCCGGCACGCCCGCGACCCGTGGGTCGAGCAGATGCACGGGTACCGCAAGGCGGCCGCGCCGCTGGCCGAGCAGGTCCGGCACGCCCGCGACCCGTGGGCCAAGCAGATGCACCAGGTCCGCAAGGCCGCTGCGCCGCTGACCGAGCAGGTCCGCAAGGCCGCTGCGCCGCTGACCGACCCGTGGGCCAAGCAGATGCACCAGGTCCGCAAGGCCGCTGCGCCGCTGACCGAGCAGGTCCGCAAGGCTGCCGCGCCGCTGAACGGTGACCACGCCGTCACTCCGGCCATGGTCACCAAGCACCCGGCCGCCAAGGCTGCCCCGGCGCCGGAGTCCGGCAAGACCACCCGGACGACGGCGGCCAGGAAGCCGCGGGCGGCGAAGAAGTAAGTAATGTCACGCCGCGGGCCCAGGTCCGCGGCCGTGGCCCGGCGCCGTGCCTGCTCACTTAAGGTGAGCAGGCACGGCTAGCTGTTGGGGTGATCATGAAGGACATGAAGGATCAGTGGGAGAGCCAGATGGAAGCGCTCGGCGCGTTCATCCGCAACCGGCGCAAGCTCGCCAATCTCTCCCTGCGCCAGCTGGCCGAGCGGACCAGGCTGTCCAACCCCTACCTCAGCCAGATCGAGCGCGGCCTGCACCAGCCATCGGTACGGGTCATCCGGCTGATCGCCGACGCGCTGAACGTTTCCGCCGAGACCCTGCTCATCCAGGCCGGCCTGCTGCATGGTGACGACTGGGCCGAGGCGACCGCCAGGCCGCAGACCGCCGGCGTACCGCAGGCCATCGAGGCCGAGGACCGGCTGACCGAGCAGCAAAAGGCGGCACTGCTCGCCGTCTATCACAGCATGCTCAAGTCGGACTAGCGCACCGTCGGCCGGAGCCCGGAACCGGCGCAACATCCGGAAACGACGATCATGCCCGGTGAATCCCGATTAACATACCTCAGCGTGACCAATCCCAGCCCGGGGCTGACCCCGCTGCCACGGCGCACCGGCCGTTCGCTGCCGCCCGGGCGTCACCGCAGCCCGCACCGCCTGACCCTGCCCCCCGATGCCCCCGCCTTGGTGCTGGCCGTGCCCGGCGCAGCAGGAGCGGCGAGCGACGAGCTGGCCGAGCAGATCGCGACCACCGCCGGGATGTCCTGCTCCGGCGCTGAAGTCCGGATCGGCTACCTGGATGGGCCGGCGCACCAGCCTGGCTGACGCCCTGGCCTTCGACGAACCGGTCAGCGCAGGCTCCGCTCCGCGCGCCGTCGTGGTCCCGCTGCTGGCCGGCCCGAATCCGCGCATCGATGCAGCCCTCGAGGATGTGGTCAGCCGGACCGAAGCAGCCGTGCTGCTGGCCGGTCACCTCGGCCCGCATCCGATGCTGGCCGAGGTACTGCATGTCCGCCTGGCCGAGGCCGGGCTGGCCCGGGAGAGCCGGGCCCGCGGGCTCAGCATCGCCGTGACCGCCAACGGCTTCGTGGTACTCGCCGATGGCGGTACCGCGGCCATCAACGCGGCCGGGGTCACCGCGGTCCTGCTCGCGGGACGGCTGGCCGCCCCGGCCGTGCCGGCCGCGCTCGATGAACCGCGCAGCATTGACTCGGCTCTGGCCAGGTCGCGTGACGCGGGTGTCAGCCGCCCGGCGATCGCTCCCTGCGTGATCGGCCCGGAGACGGACCCGGACGAGCTCGCGGCCGTCGGCACCGCCGCCGGGGCACCGTGCGCCAAGCCGCTGGGCACGCATTCGGCGATCGGCCAGCTGGTGGCCATGCGTTATGGGGCCGCGCTGGCCGGCCTGCACCTCGCCGGCTTCTCCCGGCTGAGCGGGCCCTGCCCCCCGGCTGAACGCACCCCCGTCCCCCGGCTGAACGCACCCCCGTCCTCGGCTCGAACGCACCCCGTCTCCGGCTGAGCGGCTCCTGCCGCGTTTCCATTGACACGCGGCCCCGGCGTGCGCTGAGGTTCGTACTGTCAAACCGCGCGGGAGAGGGGACGGCATGAGCGGGTGGAACGCCATGACCTATGCAGGCAAGGACACGATCTTGCGCGTGGTCCGCGACGAGGCGGCGCGCATGTTCGCGCTGGCCGAGCAGCCGGGCGCCTGGGAGGCCCCGACGGCCTGCGAGAGCTGGCAGGTCCGGGATGTGATCGGCCACCTGGTCGACACGACCGAAGGATACTTCAGGGCCTTCGAGACGGCCCGTAGCGGCGCGGCGGCCCCCGAGGCTTACGGCCTGGCCGGGATGCACGAGCGGGCCGGCGAGCATGCGCAAGCTTTCCGCGAGCTCTCCCAGCCGGAAATGATGACGCGAGCCCGGGCCGACCTCGACAAGATGATGGGCATCCTGGAACCGCTCAGCGAGCAGGAGTGGACCGGGCTGCTGGTCCCGCATTTCTACATGGGCAGCGTGCCCGCCTTCATCTACGCGGCCGGGCAGCTGATGGACTATGGCGTGCACACCTGGGACATCAAGCAGGGCACCGGGGACGCGCATGGCATCTCCGGCGATGCCGCCGATCTGCTGGTGCCGTTCATGTTCGTGATCTGGCAGTCGACCGTCAAGCCGACCGCCGACCTGACGCCGTTCACCATCGGCGTGCGGGTCAGCGGGCGCAACGCCGGCGAGTACCGGATGTCGGTCAGCGATCAGGGCCTGTCCTACGAGCAGGGCAGCGTGGCTGACCTGCCGGCGGTGCTCGACTTCGACGCCGGCAGCCTGGTGCTGACTACGTTCGGCCGGATGAACGCGGGCACGGCGCGTGGCGATGAGGAGCTGGCCGACCGATTCCTGAACCTGTTCTTCCGCATCTAACGCTCACCTGCCGGGCGCTGGCCTCCGGAAGGCCCGGAGCGGGAATTGACGATCAGCGCGATAGCCAGCGCGGCCAGCCATAGCACGCAGGTGGTAGCCAGGACCCGCTCGATAAGGCCGGCGGCGGGCCGGGAAGCCAGGCTCGAGGAGACCCCGAGCAGGACAAAGCAGACCGGGCCGAGGATCCGGGCCGCCATCATGACCGGCTTGAGCCGTTGCCAGCCAGGCAGCACCGCGAGCCGTCGCCACAGCGGGAACGGGGTGATGACCAGGATGAAGAACGCGATGCTGCTGACGATCGAATCGGTCAGTCCCCCGGGACTGTGCTGCTGGTAGTAGGCGCTGCAGCCCGGATCGGCCAGCCGGCAGGGAATCTGCGGGAACGAGTTGCCCAGGGCCAGCGCGGCCGCGGCGAGCATCCACGGCGCGTATCTGGCGATCCTTCCGGCCCCGGCCAGCGCTGGCCGCAGCCCGAAGACGGCGAATGCGGCCGTGCCGAGGCCGCCGATCGCGAAGCACGCGATGGGAAACCAGGCGTGCGGCGCGGTGGCCGCCTGCAGGTCGCTAATGTCGTACTTGACCGGGCTGTACCTGGGCCCCTGCCACGTCTCGGCGATCAGCCAGCGGCCAGGAACGCCGCCTGGGCGATCACTCCGACCACACCCCAGGCCGCCAGGCGGCGGTGACCGGACTGGCCGACGGCCGGCTGGGCGCAGGCGCCGCGATGCCCGCGGTCCGCCGGCTTATGCGGCGCGGTGCCCATGGCGGTACACCCGCCCCAGCTGGATAGCGACCCACAGGACGAAGATGATGACCGGCGTTATCCACAGTGACAGCAGCGACGATCCAGTTGCCCACAGCACAAGCACCAGCGCCGCCACCCCCAGCGCTAACTTAGGTCCTGAGCTCCTGTTGACCATGACCTTCTCGATCGGATCCATGATCGGCTCCAGTTCTGCGCAATGATGATTGCGTCTATCAACTAATGTAGCATGGTCAGTGTGGAGCCGAGCAGAGACGACGTCCGGGCCATGGTGACCGCACTGTTCGTGACGAACGCGGCCCTGGACCGAGCGCGACGCCAGAAGAAGGGCGCCAGCACCCTCAGCCTCCTGCAGGTCGTCGCCGCGACCCCCGGGATCCGTCCCTCAGAGATCGCCAGCGCCCAGGACGTCCATCCCTCCCAGGTCACCCGGCAGGTCCGGGAGCTGGAGAGCCTGGGGCTTGTCCAGGTCACGGCCGATGCGGCTGACCGGCGCTCATGCCGGGTAACGCTGACTCGCGCCGGCGTCGGTGAGCTGCAATCGCTCACCGATGAAGGGCTGGACAGGTTCTCCTCGTTCGTGGCGGACTGGGAACCTGAGGAGGTGCGGATGCTGACCTCCCTGCTCCGCAAGCTGGAGGAGTCGAAGGCGGCAGCGGCCGCCCGGCAGCGACCTCCCGCCGGGCGGCACTGGGCCCGGCCGATCACCTGACCAGGCTGATCGCACGGTCAGGCCGGTCCCGCCGGCAGACCGCTACAACCCGCGGAGGGCAGCCAGGACCCGGCGCAAGATCTCCAGGTCATCCAGCGCGCGGATGTGCTCGGCCAGCGCGCGGACCTGGCTGGCTCCGGGATCGCGCACGGGCAACCGCGGGGCGGCCGGACCGGGATCGCAGCCGGCCGCTCGCTGGCCATTAAGTTCCTGGCGGGCTCGGCCACGGCCATCCGGCTCCCCCTGCCCCGTCGGGTCGGCGCCGCTTTCCTGCTGGCCGCTCATCGGCCCGGGCGCTCAGTTCGGTTCGTCGCGGTACATGGTGAAATGAGATACCTAACGAAGTCAACAGCGGCCCGGTCTCAGGTGGCCCGGCTACGCGCGGGGCTGCAGATAGACCACCGCCCGGTCGGTCTGCTGGTAGATGCCGGGCCCGGCCGGGCGGCGCATCTCCTCGGCCAGATGCCCCAGCAGCCCGGCGGCCCGGGCCAGCAACGCGAAACCGCGCAGCATGTCAGGCTCGAAGCCGAGGTCGGCCAGGGCGGCGCCGCACACACCGGCGCCGTTCAGTGGCAGCGTCCGGCCCAGGATCATCGGATGCACCCGGCCGACCGCCGCGAACAGCCGCAGATGGGAGCCGAGCACGCCCTCCTCCTCCGCGATCTTGAAGAGCACCGGCGTCCGCGGATCGCCGCCCTTGTGCAACGGATGACCCAGGCCGGGCACCAGCCGGCCGGCCTCGCGCTGGGCCCGGATCGCCACGTCGGCTAGCCCGTCCCAGGCCGCCTCGTCCTCGGGCAGCGGCAGCGGGCCGTCGCAGCGAGCCAGCGCCTCGGCCAGGAACCGGCCGCAATCCTCGGTCACCCCGAGGAACCTCGAGCCGCCGCCCAGCAGGCCCGCGGCCAGCGCGCCCTGCACCGACTCCGGAGCCCCGGTCAGGGTGAGCCGGGCCGCGATCGACGACGGGGTGAACCCGTGGTCGGCCAGCGCCACCAGCACGGCCTCGAAGACCCGTAGCTCACCGCGGCCGGGACGGCGCAGCGCCACCAGCCAGAAAGCCAGCTCGCCGAAGGTCGACCTGGCCCATCAGATCGGCGGCCAGGTCGTGGCCAAGCAGCTTGATCGAGTTCGCGTCGGCGGTCCCGATCGAGGTGGGATATTCGTTCATCGCTGGTCCTTTCGGCCCGGCCGGGACCCGGGCGCAGGCTGGCCTGAGGGTGGCTGGTGCGCCTCCGCATCGTACTCACCGGGCGGGTGCCCGGTCGGCAGCCGGTGCTTGGCCACGCGGGCGGTGGGGGTTCGCGGCAGCTCGTCGATCCGCTGCCAGTACCTGGGTACCTTGAAGGCCGCCAGCCGGGCCGCCGCGAACTCGGCCAGCTGGCCGAAATCGAGCTCCCGGTGGCCGTCGGCCGGCACGATGAACGCCTTGACCTCATCCTCCGACAGCTCGGAGGGCACGGCGACCACGGCGCAGTCCAGCACGGCCGGGTGCGCGGCGAGTACCTCTTCGACCTCGAGCGGCGAGAGGTTCTCGCCGCGCCGGCGCAGTACCTCCTTGCGCCGGGCGACGAACGTGTAGGTGCCGTCGGCGCCCACCGTGACCAGGTCACCAGTGTGCAGCCAGCCGTCGGTGATGACCCGGGCGGTCTCCTCCGGCATGCCCCAGTACCCGGGCGTCACGACCGGGTTGCGCAGCAGCAGCTCGCCGGTCTGGCCGGGGCCGAGGTCGCGGCCGTCCTCGGAGATCACCCGGGCCTCGTTGACCACGCCGAGCACCGGATGCTGGCGGACCGCGCCGAGCGTGCCGAACGGCCTGGTGCCACGCGGCCAGATCAGCCCGTACGGTGACTCCGACATCGCGTAGCCGACCACGATCCGCAGCCCGAACCGGCGCTCGATCTCCTGCTGACGGTGGCGCTCGGGAGCCGGGCCGGTGTAGCACAGCCGCAGCGGGTTGTCGGCGTCATCGGCGCGCGGCGGCTGCCGCATCAAGATCTCCAGCATGGCCCCGATCGCGTTGAACTCGGTCGCCCCGTGCCTGCGGGCCGCATCCACGAACCCGCTGGCCGAGAACCGTTCCAGCAGCACCAGCCCGGCCCCGCAGGCCAGCGAGCCGAGCACCGAGTACGCGGGCGCGTTGATGTGGAACAGCGGCAGCGAGGTCATCAGCCGGTCGGTGGCGGTCAGCTCCATCCAGAACGGGAATCCCTCCCCGGCCATCGCGTACGCCCGGTGGGTCTGCATGACCAGCTTGGACCGGCCCGTGGTCCCCGACGTCGGGATCAGCACCGCCAGGTCGTCCGGGCCGACCCCCGCGTCGGGCAGGCCGCTGCCCGGCGTCCCGGCCGCCGGCCCACCGGCGCCCGGCGCGGCGCCCGCAGCGGCGGCCGCCTGCACCGCGCCCAGCCCGGCCAGGTCGAGCACGCCCAGCTCGGACAGCGCGCCGGCGCCCGCCGTGTCCAGCCGCGAGGCCAGGCCGGCGTCGCTGACCAGCGCGCGTGGCGCGGTCTGGCCGACCAGGCCGGCCAGTTCCGCGGCCGTGCTGCGCGGGTTGACCGGGACCGTGACCGCGCCCAGCGCGGCCAGCCCCAGCCAGCAGATCAGGTAACCGGGGGTGTTACGGATGGTGACGACGACCAGATCGCCGCGGCGCACGCCCGCCGCGGCCAGCGAGCGGGCCATCGCGGCGGTCGCGGCCAGCGCCCCGGAGAAGGTCAGCGACGCCTCGTCGGTCCGCAGCCAGATGCCCTCCGGATCACGCTGCGCGGCGGCGGTCAGCAGCCCCGGGATGGTGCCCAGGTAGTTTGCTCGGCCCGGTAGTTTGCGGCACGGTAGTGTGCGGCTCGGTAGTTTGCGGCCCGGTACCCAGGTCCGGCGGTCATGGCTGCGACGATACGTCGGCGCCCGCGCCCCTCTCCGGCCGCAGCCCCCGGGCCAGCACCTCCATCAGGTCGTCGAGGACGTCGTCGGGGACCCGGCCGCCCGCGGTCCATTCCGCCCAGCGCATCCCCACGAAGTTGCCGAGGCCGGTGTAGACGTAGCCGATCACCTCCGGGTCGTATCTGGTGTCGATGTCCCCGGCCAGCTGCGCGATCCTGACCCCGCGCGCGTAGCCGCGGACCAGCCGCTCGTAGTACTCCTTGAACGCGCTGGGCGCCACGAACTCGGCCTCCCTGACGATCCGGTAGATCCACGGGCGCTTGGACATCAGGTCGAAGTAGGCCCGGAAACCGGCCCGCTCCCTGGCCCGCTGATGGCCGGGCGCCTGGCCAATGGCGGTCCGCATCGCATCCCGCAGGTCGGTGTTGATCTGGCGGATCACCGCGGCGAAGATGTCGGCCTTGGAGTTGAAGTGCGAGTAAAAGCTGCCCGTCGCGATGCCGGCCTTGGCACAGATCTCGGCCACCGTGGTCCGCCGGTAGGAGCGCTCCCCGAACAGCTCTTCCGCAGCGGTCAGCAGCCGCAGGGCGGGCGGCCGTTCATCGTCGGCGGCGGGCTTGCGGCTTGGGGCGAGGCTCACGGGATACCCCCGTTCTGGATTCTGAACGGGCGGGCCACGACGGTCCGGATGCCGCGGCGGGCCGGCCACCAGGCAAGACCTGGCGCGCCGGCCCGCCGCGACTAGTCAGGGCGAGGGTATTCCGCTGGCCGGCGCGGGCGGCTGCGCGGTGGCGAACGTGGTGATCGCTCCGGTCGCGGTGTTGTCGGTGACCTGAACGGGGCCGACCGGGACGAGCACGCCGTTCTTGATGACGCCCATGTAGACGCCGCTGATGCCGTCGTGGTTAGTGGCGGAGTACGAGTACGGCGCCACCGAGACGCCCTGCGGCAGGCCGCCGTTGATCGCGTTGACCAGGTCCTGCCGGGTCGGGTTGCGCCCGGCCTTGAACATGGCCTGCACGAAGGTGTACCCGACCCCCATCCCGTAGCCCACGTTGCCATCCAGCGGCAGCTTCGGCAGATACTGGCTGTGGATCTTGCTGAACAGGGCAATCCAGCTGTTACTGGTGTTGCCGAGCGAGGGCAGGTAGCTGTCGGTGATGATGCCCTGGGTGAGGGCGTTTCCCGAGACCTTAGCGCCGCCCTGCTTCGCGAACGCCTCGAGCAGGCCCGCCAGGGTGATCGGGTCGGACCCGACGTTGCTGACTACGAGCTGCGGGTTGAAGCTCAGCTTCAGGCTGTACAGCTTCAGCAGCGCGGTGAAGGCCGGGATCGAGAACGAGACCACGACCTGAGCCCCGGCCGCCTTCAGCGCTGCCACCTGCGGGCCGATGTTGATGTTCGCCGGGTTGTAGCTCTGCCTGGCGACGACCTGGGACTTCGGGATCTCGAAGTCGAGGCCCTTGACGCCATCCTGGCCGAACTCGTCGCCCTGGTAGAAGTAGCCGATCTTCTTGCCCGTGAAGTGCTGCTTGACGTAGTTGCCCAGGACCTTTCCCTCGAGGATGTAGTTGGGCTGCCAGCCGAAGGTGTACGGCAGGGTGGATGGGGCGTTCCAGCACTCGCAGCCGGAGGCGACGAACGGGTCGGGTACCTTCTGCGCGTTCAGGTACGGCGCGACCGCGAGGTGCGTGGGGGTGCCCGAGCCCGTCGAAGATCGCGTAGACGTTGTCCTGCAGCACGAGCTGGTGCACGACGGTCGAGGTTATCGTCGGGTTGTACTGATCGTTCAGGTATTTATAGATGATCTTGCGGCCGAAGATGCCGCCGTGCGCGTTGACGTACTGGAAATAGGCATTGGACGCCGGCGCGATCTCGCTGTAACCAGGCGCCGCGGGGCCGGTGAGCGGCTGGTGGCTGCCGATCGTGATCGTGGTCGGCGTGATACCGGGCGCCGATGCCGTCAGCGCGCTGCTCGAGCTGGATGAGCCGGACGGCGACGACGAGGACCCGCTGGAACCGCACGCCGCGGCGACCATCGCGAGGGCCGCCAGCCCTGCGACGGCCGCCAGGTGTGCTCGACGTGAGCTTTTCATCTGGTGCCTTCTTCCTGGTGTTCAGTTGCCGGCCGGTGCCGGCGCCATGTGCTGAATGGGGGTCCCTGCACGGGGGTAACCGGCCCGAGCAGGCGGCGCACGCCGCCCTGGATTCCGGCCGGGAACAGGAGCATGACGAGGATGAGCACGATGCCGTAGGCAGCGATCGGGACGCTGGAGCTCGCCCCGCTGGAAAATCCGTGGCTGCTGGCCACATTGGTGAGATAGGTGGGTACGAGGACGAACAGCAGGCTGCCCCACAGCGCCCCGGTCAGGCTGCCGAGGCCGCCGATCACGGCGGCGGTGAGCAGCCCGATGGACAGCGCGAGTGTGAAGGCGCCCGGCGAGACGATCGTGAGACCACCGCGAGCAGCGCGCCGCCGAGCCCGGCGGCGGCCGCGCTGACGACGAAGGCCAGGATCTTCAGCCTGGCGACGTTCAGGCCGGCCAGGGCCGCCGCCACCTCGTTGTCCCGCACCGCCCGCCAGCTGCGGCCGACCCGGCTGTGGGCCAGGTTGGCCAGCAGGACCAGGGCGATCAGCGCCGCCGCGCTGGTGAGCCAGGCCAGCCACCGGGTCGGCGGGAAGGTCGCGCCGAGGAAGCCCGGGGTGGTGATGGAGACGCTCAGCCCCTGGTCGCCGCCGAACACGCCCGGAGTACTTGTCCGCCACCGACGGCAGCGCCACCGCGAGCATCAGCGTCGCCCCGGCCAGGTAGGGGCCGCGCAGCCGGGCCGCGGCCACTCCGAAGATCGCGCCGCCCACGGCCGTGATCACGACGCTGGCCACGAACACGACCTCCAGCGGCCAGTGCAGGTGCAGCAGCAGCAGTGCCGCCGCATAGGCGCCGATCGCCATGAAGGCGCCGTGACCGATCGAGATCTGGCCGCTCAGCCCGATCAGCATGGTGAGCCCGGCCACCGCCACCAGATAGGCGGCGACCTCGGCCAGCTGATAATCGCGGTAGGCGCCGAGCTTGATCGAGGCCGCCACGATCACCAGGGCGGCGAGCACCGCGAGTCCGAGATGACGGGCCAGATGTCATGGTCACACCTGCCGGGCAGCGGTGGTGGAGAACAGCCCGGACGGCCGGACCATCAGGACGAGCACCAGGATCAGCAGGCCGAACAGCAGCACCAGGTCGGCTGCCCAGGTATCCGCCGACGTAGCTGAGCAGGACGCCGAGGATCACGCCGCCCGCGACCGCGCCGACCGGGCTGTCCAGGCCGCCGATCACCGCCGCGGTGAAGCCCAGCACGAAGATCGAGTCCATGCTGTTGGGATACAGGAACGTCGATGGCGAAACCAGCACCCCGGCCAGCGCGCCGAACAGCCCGGCCAGCGCCCAGCCGAGCGTCAGCACCCGGCCGATCCGCACCCCGAGCAGCCGGGCGACCGCCGGGCTGAACGCGGTCGCCCGCAGCCGCAGGCCGACCGGGGTGTACTTGAACACCGCGGCGAGCAACAGCGCCGCGGCCAGCACCGCCACCGCGGTGAACACGTCGTACCTGGACACGCCGAGCGCGAACTACCCGATCTTGATCCCGGTGACCGAGAACGCGGGCGGGAATGACCGGAACTGGCCGCCGTAGATGATCCCGGCCACGCCCTCGATGAGGATCAGCAGCCCGATGGTGACGATGACCGCGTTCAGCGGCGGCTTGCTGTCACCGGCCGGATCACCACCCGCTCCAGCACGGCGCCCAGGACCAGCCCGAAGGCGAGCGCCGTGACGAAGCCGAGCCAGTAGTTGCCGGTGTGGTTGATAACGATCAGCGCCACGTAGGCGCTGAACATCGCCATGCCACCCTGGGCGTAGTTGAGGATCCTGGTCCCGCGCCAGATCAGCACCAGCGACAGCGCGATCGCGGCGTAGATCATGCCGGCGCTGATCCCACCGAGCGTGAACTCAACGAACTCCTGCATCCCCTCACCCCCTAGAAGCCCAGATAGTGACGGCGCAGCGCGACGTCGGCGGCCAGTTCGGCGGCATTCGCGTCCGCCGCGATCTTGCCGAGATTGAGCACGATGCCGCGGTCGGCGATGTCCAGCGCGCTGCGCGCGTTCTGCTCCACCAGCAGGACGGTCAGGCCCGAGTCGTCGCGCAGCTGCCGGACCAGGCCCATGATCTGGGCGACGATCCGCGGGGCCAGCCCGAGTGACGGCTCGTCGAGCAGCAGCACCTGCGGCGCCGCCATCAGCGCCCGGGCGATGACCAGGATCTGCCGCTCACCGCCGGACAGCGTGCCGGCCAGCCGCCGTCGCCGGTCGGCCAGCAGCGGAAACCGCTCGTAGGTCCCGGCCAGCGCGGCCGCCCGGTCGCCGCCGCGGCCGGATCAGCGCGCCCAGCCGCAGGTTCTCCTCGATGGTGAGCTCGGTGATCACGCCCTGGCCCTCGGGTACGTGCGCGACCCCGGCCCGGGCGATCTCCTCCGGGCGCCGGCCTGGCCAGGTTCACCCCGCCGACCTCGATGCGCCCGCGGCGCGGCCGGACGAACCCGCTGATCGTCCGCAGCAGCGTGGTCTTGCCGGCCCCGTTGGCGCCCAGGACGGCCGTGATGGTGGCGGGCCGCACCGAGATCGACAAGCCCGTCGAGCACCGGGCCGCCGCCGTATCCGGCCACGATGTCCTGGATGGCCAGCGCCGCCGCGTCACTCATCGCCCGGCTCCGGGTCCTGGCGCTCGGTCCGGCCTGCTCACCGGCCGCCTTCTGGTCCAGGCCGAGGTAGGCCGCGGTGACGGCCGGGTCGGCCTGGACCTGCGCGGGCGTCCCGACGGCGATCACCTTCCCGAAGTCCAGCACCGTGATCGTCTTGCAGACCGACATCATCAGGTCCATCCGGTGCTCGATCACCACCACGCTGGCGTCTGCGGCCAGCTTCCCGATCAGCTCGCCGAGCTCGGGCAGCTCGGCCTCGGACAGCCCGCTGGCCGGCTCGTCGAGCAGCAGCACGCCGCGGCTGGGCGGCCAGCGCGCGGGCCAGCGCCACCCGCTTGCGCAGGCCGTAGGCCAGCGTGTCCGGCATGCTGTCGGCCAGGTCCGCCGCGCCCACCCGATCCAGCGCCTGCAGCGCCTGCTCCCGCAGCATCCGCTCGTCCCGGTCCGACCAGGGCAGCCCGAACAGCGCGGTCCAGAATCCGGCGCGCGCCTGGCTGGACGCGCCGATCATCACGTTCTCGACCACCGACAGCCCGCCGAACAGGCCGACCCCCTGCAGCGTCCGGGCGATGCCGAGATGGGCCAGCCGGTGCGGCCGCAGGCCGGTCAGCTCGCGGCCGGCGAAGTGGATGGTCCCTGAGTCCGGCTTGACGAATCCGCACAGCACGTTGAGCAGAGTGGTCTTGCCTGCCCCGTTCGGGCCTATGATGCCGGTGACCTGACGTGGCGCGGCCGTCAGCGAAACGTTATCGAGCGCAGTAAGCCCGCCGAAACGGACAGTGACCCCCTGAACGTCCAATGAACCATCATTCATCGGGTGATCCCTTGCCCCGGGATGCTGCACTGCCGCACAGTGAACCTAGATTCAGTGCATCGCGGGTGCTCATGGCAACCTTCATCCGTATTCGTGGCCAAACCGAGACCAGGGCGGCCCGGCTCATCTCGCCAGCGCCGCCGTAGTCGCTCGCTCCGGCCGCCGTGGGTATCCTCGGCCGCGATGGCCATACGGAGCGGTTGCTGACCATGCCGCCGGACGTGACGAGCGACGGTCCGGCCGCGCCCCCGGCGTGGACGCGCGGGGTCAGCCGCCTCGCGGTGCTGACCGGAGCCGGGATCTCGACTGACTCGGGTATTCCGGACTTCCGCGGGCCGCAGGGGCTGTGGACCCGCAACCCGGCCGCCGAGCAAGATGTCCACCTATCAGGCCTACATGGGCGATCCTGCGCTACGGCGCCGGTCCTGGCAGGCCAGGCTGGCCCATCCGGCCTGGACCGCCGAGCCCAATGCTGCGCACGACGGCGCTGGCCAGGCTGGCCCGCTCCAGGATCGACACCCAGGTGATCACCCAGAACATCGATGGCCTGCACCTGCGCGCGGGCACTCCGGCGGAGCGGGTCGTCGAACTGCACGGAACCATGTTCGAGGTGGTCTGCACCGGCTGCGGCGGACCGCAGCCGGATGGCTGACGCACTTGACCGGGTGCGGGGCGGCGAGGACGACCCGTCGTGCGCGCAGTGCGGCGGAATACTCAAGTCGGCGACGGTCATGTTCGGCCAGCCGCTCGAGCCCGCCGTCTACCGGCGCGCGACCACCGCCGCCGCCCGCTGCGACCTGCTGCTGGCCATCGGCAGCACGCTTACGGTCGAGCCCGCCGCGTCGCTGTGCGCGATGGCCGCCCGGGCCGGCGCGGGGCTGGTGATCGTCAACCGTGACCGCACGCCCTACGACGTCATCGCCGCCGCGGTGATCCGAGAGCCGATCGGGACCGCCGTCCCGCGGATCGCCGCAGCAGCTGCTTTATGGCATGCCGAACGCGCTCCGTTATGACATAGCGTGGCTTTTCCGGAACTGGGGCGGGGGCACGCTGTAGTTCAGGGAAGGGCCCGTGACCAAGTTGACCGGACAGCACTCCGCTGTCCAGCCGCCAGGCCTGCGTGATGCCCCTCCGGCACTGCGGCTGACCGGCCTGCACAAGGCATTCGGCGAGAAGATCGCGGTCGATCACATCGATCTGTCTGTGCCGCACGGCTCGTTCTTCGGCCTGGTCGGCCCGAACGGCGCAGGAAAGACCACCGCGCTGTCCATGGCGGTGGGCCTGCTGCGTCCCGATGCCGGCCGCAGTGAGGTCTTCGGAGTCGATGTCTGGGCCAATCCGATCCGCGCCCGGGAGCTGATGGGCGTCCTGCCCGACGGGCTGGCCATGCCCGAGCGGCTCACCGGGCGGGAAATGCTGACCTTCGTCGGCCAGCTGCGCGGGCTTGACCCCGCTACCGTGCGCCGCCGGGCGCAGGAACTGCTGGAGGTCATGGGGCTGGCCGATGCGGAGCGGCTGGCGCTGGTGATCCCGCAGGCTGAGCGTCCCGACGTCCGGGGCAGGCAGTGGGCCTTCGTGCTGGTCTTCGGGCCGATCGCGATCGTCACGGCGGTCCTGCTGACCGCCGTGAGCGGACTGGCCTGGGCGTGGCCATGGGTACTGGCCCTGACCCCGGCCGTGCTGGGCGGCAGCTGCGGGCTGCTGGCCGTGATCTGGGTCGCCGCGCTGGTGCCCGGGCCGGACGCCCATCATCGCCCGGACAACCCGATGGACCACGGCGACGCCACCGGTCCGGCGAACCTGATGTTCTGGACCGGATTGCTCCCGGCCGCTCCGCCGGTGGGCTTGCTACTGGCGGGCACGCTGCTGCACAACGGGATGTTGCGCTGGGCCGCGGTTCCGGTCGGAATCGCGACCGGCGTACTGCTGGCCTGGTGGCTTGGCCGAGTCGGCAGCCGACGGCTGGAAAGGCGGGGTCCCGAGCTACTGACCTTGATGCGGACCGGGCGAAGCACCTCACGTCCCCCGAGCGCACTGACGGTGAAGTTGCCCAGGTGGAAATCGGTCACGGTCGGCGTCGCCTGGACGATCGGCTGCATCCTGACCTTCCCGCAGGGGATCGTGACGGCCGGGATGAAGCTCGGCGGCAGCCCCGTCCGCTCCTGGTTCCTGGCGCTGTACCTGCCTGCGCCGCTGCAATGGCCCGTCTGCATCCTGATGATCGCGCTGGGGGTGCTGATCCTCAGCCTCGTCACGCGGATGCTGTGGCAGGCCAGGAAGGCAGCGCCTTGATGCTGGCCGCGCCCCGTCCGGCACGGGCGTCCGGGTGCTGCCCTCGGCTTGCTTGCTTAGCCCGGGTAGTGGCCGGGTGTGGTGGTGTAGCTGCGGCCGTGGGGCAAGGTCCAGGTCAGGGTGCCGGGGGTGGGCTGGGTGAGGTGCCAGCCGGTGGCTTGCTTGGCGCGGTGGTGGCGGCAGCAGAGCGGGGCGAGATTGCATTCGCAGGTGCAGCCGCCGTGTTCATAGGGCACGGTGTGGTCGTCGTCGCAGCGGGTGGCGGGGCGGCGGCAGCCGGGGAAGGAGCATCGCCGGTCGCGGATCTTGATCAGGTGGCGGAGGTGGCCGGCGGGCCGGTATCCGGGGGTTTCCCGGGTGTGGGCGCAGTGGCCGTCGCCGGTTTCCAGGCCGCAGACCTTGATCGTGGCGAGCCAGGCCAGCTGCCCAGCCCGCGGCGGGCCCGCGCCGCCCGGCGGACCCGCGCTACCTGGCGGGCCCGCACCATCTGGCGGACCGGTCCCCGGCGGAGCTGTGCTGGGCGGGGTTGTGGTCGGCGGTCTTGTCCCGGGTGGTGCGGGGCTGGGCGGGCCGGTACGGGCGCAGCCGTGCGCGAGGGCCCGGCCGCCGGGGCCGGTCAGGGTCAGGCACCACCGGGTGGCCGGGTCGCGGGCCAGCAGGTCGGCCAGGTCCCGGCAGGCCCCGGCGTCCAGCGCGCCGAGCCCGGCGACCTCGCCGGGCTCGCCGCTTAGGCCCAGCCACACGAACCCGGCCGCCAGTACCTCACGCGCCGCCGACGGGCCGCCGCGCACCTGATGACCAGCCGAATCCGCCAGCTCCGCCAGCCACCGCTCCGCAGCACTGAACCGCGCCGGCCAGCCTGGCCAGTTGAGGTCCCGGTCGCGGTCCGCCACGCTAGCCTCCTTCCGCCCAGGCTTCGATCGTCTTCGAACATGTTATCGAACCCCGCCGACATTCCAGGGGCTGAACCCGGCTACCACCCGAACCCGTTACGAAAATCTTGAAATCACTGCCCGACCGGCTGCCTGATCAGGGCAGACGGCCAGGTAGTCCGGCCGGCCCCGCGTTACGGTCAGAGCATGGATTCCAGCGAACCGGACGTCGTGGTGATCGGCGCTGGAGTATCGGGCCTTACCACCGCGATCTGCCTGGCCGAGCGCGGGCTCAAGGTCACCGTGCAGGCCGCCGAGGCACCGCTGGCCACCACATCCGCGGCGGCCGGGGCACTGTGGGGCGCCCATCTGGTCGGGCGCGATGACCGGGTCGCCAGGTGGACCGCGGCCAGCCTGGCCAGATTCCTCGACATGCTCGACGATCCGGCCGCCGGCGTGCGGCTGTTGCCTGGGACCTCGGCCTTCCGTTCGCCGCGGCCGGAGCCGCCGCCCTGGCTGGCCTCCGCCGATGGCCAGCCACCGCGGGCGGCCGCAGGGCTGCCGCCCGGTTACCTGGTCGGCTGGGAAGTCATCGCGCCGGTCATCGACATGCCGGCCTACCTTGGCTACCTCCTCGGCCGGCTGCGGCAGGCCGGCGGACAGGTCCGCGACCACCGGGCGTTCGGCACGCTGCCGGAGGCCATCGAGCGCAACGCCGCCGGGACCATCGTGAACTGCACCGGGATCGGCGCGCACCACCTGGTGCCGGACCCGGCCGTGACGCCGGTGCGCGGCCAGGTGGTCGTGGTCACCAACCCGGGGATCAGCGAGTTTTTCGTCGGAACCGGCGACGATCCCGCTGACCTCAGTTACGTGTTCCCGCACCGGGACACCGTCGTGCTCGGCGGGACCCAGCAGCCGGGCGACTGGAGCCTGCAGCCGGACCAGGCGACCGCGGACCGGATCGTCCGCCGCTGCCTGGCGATCGAGCCGAGGCTGGCCGGGGCGGACGTCATCGCTCACCGCGTCGGGTTGCGCCCGGTCCGGCCGTCGGTCCGGCTGGAGACCGAGGACCTCGGGGACGGGCGGCGGCTGGTGCACAACTACGGGCACGGCGGCGCCGGCATAACGCTGTCCTGGGGTTGCGCGCTCGACGCCGCGGCCGCCGTGGCGGGCTGACCGATCCCGCTCCCCCGCGCCGGGTACAGATCCCCGGTACCGCTCGCCGGCCGGTCAGAAGCCGGGAAACACCCTGCGCAGCCGGTCAAGGTCGGCTGGGTCCGCGGTCACGCCCGCCGGGGTGTGGCCGGGATCGAGGCGCCCGTAGGAGAGCCGCAGCAGCGCCTCGGCGGGCATCCTGACCTCGCTCGCGCCCGCTGGATCGCCACCCGGCCAGTCGGTCATGCGCACCGAGTCGGTTACGGTCAGCAGGAAGTCGCGGTCTGGGCCGGTGGTGATGATCCTGGTCCGGAACTGTTCACCCTGCGGTTTGCCGAGCCGCGGGGCAATGAACTCCGGCACGTTGTCGATGAGCAGCCGCACCGCCTCTGGGGTGAGCGTGGCGGCCGGATCGGCATTGACCGCCACATCCCAGGTGTGCATCGCGTGCTCGCTGAGCCGTAGCCTGATCAGCCCGGCGGCGTCAAGATCCATTCCAATAAACGGGAATCGGATCTTGGCCAGCTCCGCATCGCTGAGCTGCTCCAGCGCGTGCACGAGCTGCTCGTCAGCGACCAGGCCGTCGGCCGCCTGCTGGTCGGGGCTCTTGGCGTTCCAGCGGTCCCACACCGGCGGGAACGCTTCCGGGCCGACCGGCTCCGCCTCGCCCGCCATCCCGGGCAGCGTCATCAGGCCGATCTCGGCACCGCTGCCCAGATGCGACAGGACCTGCGCGATCGTCCAGTCGCTACAGTAGGACGGCCGACGGACCTGGCCGGCATCGAGGGGCTGGGCCACGGACGCGAGCAGGTCATGCGAATGGCGCAGCGCGCCAATCCAGATGCGCGGGTCAGACTCCATTCTGACTCCATTTCCACGACGGGGCGGCCGACTATCGGCAGTCTAGGGTGATCACTATGAAGATCGGTTTCGGTGCCCCGGTCTCGGGCGCCTGGGCGACCGGGGAGAACCTGGCGGCCTTCGCCGTGCGGGCCGAGCAGTCAGGCTACGCGTCACTGTGGAGCTTCCAGCGGCTGATCGTGCCGGAGAACTCGGCTCTGGAGCCGGTGTACTCCAGCGTCCTGGACCCGATGGCGGCGCTGGCCTACGCGGCCGCGGCCACGTCCAGGATCAGGCTCGGCGTCGCGGTGATCAACTTGCCGTTCATCTCCCCCGCCTACCTGGCCAAGCAGGCCGCCTCGGTGGACGTCCTGTCCGGCGGCCGCCTGGACCTGGGGCTCGGCATCGGCTGGCTGCCGGAAGAATTCACCGCGACCGGCGCGCCGATGGAGCGGCGCGGCGCGCGCACTGCCGAGTACGTCGCGGTGCTGCGGAATCTGTGGGCGGACGGCGTCAGCGAGTTCTCCGGCGGCTTCTACACAGTGCCCAGAAGCCGGATGGCGCCCAAGCCCGTTCAGCCAGGCGGACCGCCCATCCTGCTCGGCGGGATGGCCCGGCCCGCCCTGGAGCGGGCCGGCCGGATCGCGGACGGCTGGCTGACCTCGAGCCGGACCGACCTGTCCCGGATCGGCGAGGGCATCGAGGTGGTCCGGTCGGCCGCCGCCGCGGTGGGCCGTGATCCCGGCGAGGTGCGGATCATCTGCCGCGGTGTGCTGCGGCCAGGTGCCGACGCCACGGCGCCGGACGGCCGCGGCAGGCTGCTGCTGTCCGGCAGTTATGAGCAGATCAGGGCCGACACCCAGTGGCTGGCCGAGCGCGGGGTCACCGAGCTGTTCTACGACCTGAACTGGGATCCGCAGATCGGCGCGCCGGACGCTGACTTCACCGCCGCGACGGCGCGGGCCACCGAGATACTCGACGCGCTGGCTCCAGGTTCCTAGTCCCAGGCGTGGCTGTTTAGTGGCGGGCAGGCTCGGTCAGGAGCCAGATGGCCGGATGCCGGTCCGGCGGCCCCGCCCAGCCCTTCGCCGTGCGCGATGGCCGCGGCCTCGGTGCGGCTGGCCGCGCCCAGCTTGGCCAGGATGTTCGACACATGCACGCTGGCCGTCTTGGTGGCGATGAACAGCTCCGCGCCGATTTCCTTGTTGCTGTGACCCGCGGCCAGCAACCGCAGCACTTCAAGCTCCCGGCCGGTCAGCCCGGATAGCGGCCCGCGCCGTGGCCCGGCTGGCTGGCCATCCGGGTGGCTGCCGCCCGGGCCGCCGGGCCGGGTGCCGGCGGGACCGGCCGGGCGGTTCAGCCTGGCCCGGCGGGCCAGGCTAGCCAGGGCCGCCTGCAACGGGACGGCACCGAGCCGGTCCGCCGCGATCACCGCCGCCTGATACTCCTGCTCGGCCTCGTCACGGCGGCCCGCCTCGACAAGCGCTTCGGCCAATCGCCAGCGGGAGCGGGCGGACTCGTAGACGAAACCGGGCTCGAACTCCTTGACGACGGCCTGCCATTGCCCGGGGGTGTTCTCGCCCGTGGCCCGGCGCCATTCGGCCTCGGCGCGAGCCAGCCAGCCGCGGCCCTCCATCCCGAGCGCGGCCTTCACGCCGCGCTTACCGACTGCGCCCTGCCTGGCGATCTCGACGAGCGCGGTGGCGGCCTGCGCCGCGGCTGCGGCGCGCTGGTGCTCGCCCGCGGCCCGGGCCTGCCTGGCCCGGTCGGCCAGCGCGGCCAGGCCGATCGCCGCGGCGCGGATGACCGGCGGCCCGAAACCCTCGTCCCACGCCTCGATCGCCTTGATGGTCGCCTCTGCCTCGGCGAGCGCGGTGTCGCCGTCACCCTGCCAGAGCGCGTGCTCGGCCAGCAGGCCACGGCCGATGTACTCGGCGAACCTGTCCCGGCTGAAGAATGGCTCCAGCCAGGCCCGCCGCACGGCGACCCCGCTGCTGCCCCGGGCGACGTCGATGAACAACGCCATCGCCGACAGCCGCGCCTCGGCGATGTTGGTCACCCGGAGCGGGAATCCGTCCGCCAGCTGCTGCGCGTGATCCCAGTCACCGTCCGCGTAGTGCGCCAGGTAGTGCAGGTACTGCAGGTCGAGACCGTATGGCGCCATACCGAGGCCCGCGTCGGTCGCCACCTCCGTCCCGGCGTGCGCGACCGCGCTCGACGGCGTCCAGATCACCCCATTCCAGCTGGTAGCCTGGCCAGCTGGAACGCCGCCCGCAGCTGGACGCCGAGTACCCCGGCCCGCGCCGGCCTCCTGATCAGCCGCGGTCAGCAGCCTGATCGCTTCGTCGTGCTGGCCGGTCTGCTCGCTGAGCAAGCCGAGCGTGACCAGCGCGTCGGCGTGCACCCACGGCGCGTCCGCGGCCTCGGCCGCGTCCGCCGCCTGCTCGGCCCGCGCTTGGGCCGGGGCCGTGTCAGGCAGATTCAGCAGCGTGCGGGCATGGGTGGCCAGCGCGCGGGCCCGCTCCCAGCTGGGCGGTTCCGCGGGCAGCGCGTTGACCGCCGCGTCCGCGGCCGCGATGGCATCCTGATCATCGTCGATGTCCAGCAGGAAGTACGCGAGCCGCTCGCTGGCCCGGCTGTACAGCACCGGATCCGAATCGGGGGTCAGGACTTCGAGCAGCCGCCGAAGCTGCTGCACGGCCCGCAGCGCATCGCCGCTGTCCGCGGCGTTGACCGCCGACCGGTACGCCAGCTTGGCCCGGTCCATCCCGGCCAGCCGCTCCGGGTCGCTGACCCGCTCCCACAGCGACAGCGCCTGGTCATAGTGGCGATGCGCCTCGGCCGGCGCCGCCAGCTGGTGCGCCTCCTGGGCCGCCAGGATCGAGGCGGTGAACGCACCGGGGATGTCGTGGCTGGCCAGGCTGTGCTGAGCCAGCTCGGCCGCCGAGCCGCGCACCTCGGCCAGCCGTCGCTCGTCGCGGAGCAGGGCGGCCAGGCTGGCGTGCAGCCTGGTGCGCTCGCCGGGCAGCAGGTCGGCATAGATGGCCTCGCGGAGCAGCGCGTGCCGGAACGAATAGCCGCCGCCGCCATCGGGCACCAGCAGCTGGTGCGCCACCGCTTCCCTGACGGCTTCCTCGTACTCCAGCTCCTCCAGCCCGGACACCTGCCTGACCAGCTCGTCGTCGACCCTCCGGCCGGTGACTGCGGCGGCCCGGAGCACCTGCTGCGCGGTCGGTGACAGCCGCTCCATCCTGGCCAGCAGGAGATCCGCCAGGCCCGCGGGCAGTTCGCCGGCGACGGGCCCGGCGCTGGTCCGGGCCACCGGCGAACCGGCGGCCACGCACTCCGCAGCGCTCGAGGCGAGCAGTTCCTCGGCGTAGTACGCGTTGCCCTCGGCCCGGTTGATCAGGTTGCCCAGCTGCGTGGCGTCGAGCGGCTCGGCGGCGATCGAGGTCAGGTGCTCGGCCATGGCCGCGGCGGGCAGCGGCCCGAGGCCGACCGACGTCACGCCGGGCAGCCGGAGCAGCTCGGCGAGCACCGGCCGGAGCGGGTGCCTGCGGTGCATGTCGTCGGTGCGATAGGTGACGACCAGAGCCAGCCGCTCCCGGTGCATTACCCTGCTCAGGAACGTGACCAGGTCGCGCGTCGACCGGTCGGCCCAGTGCAGATCCTCCAGGACCAGCAGCACCGGGCTGGCCTCGGCGAGCTCGGCGAGCATGCCGAGGACGGCGCCGAACAGCTGCTGCTGGGCCAGCCCGGGCAAGTCCGCGCCGACCGGCCCGGCGGCGCCCGCGTCGGGCAGCAGGCGCGACAGTACCGGCCGGGCGGCCAGTGCCTCGAGCACCGGCCCGGCCGCGGCCGGCACGCTGGTGGCATCACGCAGGGCGTCGGCAAGCGGCAGGTAGGGAACGGTGTCGGCCAGCTCGGCGCAGCGCCCGACCAGGACGGTGAAGCCGCGCTCACGCGCCTGCGCCGTGAGCTCAGTGACCAGCCGCGTCTTGCCCACGCCGGCATCGCCGCCCACCAGCGCCACGACTGGCTGGCCGGCGGCGGCCGCGGTGAGCAGGCTCTGCAGCCGGCCTAGCTCCGCAGTCCGGCCGACCAGCCTGCCCTGGGTGACATCAAGCACGCCTCAAAGTATCCCAGCTGGATCGGACATTACGGCGACAAGGCTGCTCAATTGCGCTGGACGGCCAGCCCAGGCTGCGGCACGGCCGGGGTCAGCCGCCTGTTCAGCCACTCCAGGGACAGCGGCAGTTCGCGATTCCAGGTGCGGTAGTTGTGGCCCCCCTGCGGCACGATCAGCGAGAAGCCGCGCATCGGCGGGTGGATGAGCCGGAGGAAGGACAGCGTGCCCGGCAGACTCCGCTCACCGACCTCGCTCGAGGTGACCAGCACCGAGACGGGCGGGGCGGGCAGATGGGACAGCCGCCAGAACAAATCGTTCTCGTTCTGATATGCCGTGCTGCCGCCGTATAGATCACCTGTCGTCTGGTCCTGGATCGCGTTGTAGTAGCCAGCCATCGAGATCGCGGCGGAGTACTGGCGGGAGTCCATCATCGCCAGCTTGGCCGCACAGTAGCCGCCGGTCGAGTAGCCGAGGGTAGCCCAGCCGGTGCGGCCGGTCTGAACACGGAACGTCTGCTCCATGGCCAGCGGGACATCGGTACCGAAGAACGTGAACACCTGCGGGCCGGCGGCACGTTCGTGCACTCGGTGTCGCGGGGCAGCGCGGGCGACACGTTCATCATGAGGTAGATCGCTGGCCTGATCCGCCTGGCCGCGACCAGCCGCGCGGCCGTGGCGGGCAGCGCGAGCCGCTTGATGATGCTCCACGGCTCGTTGGGATAACCGGTCAGGGCCAGTACGACGGGAAACCTAGCCTTGGCGTACGCACGCTGGAAATACTGCGGCGGAAGGTAGAGATAGTCCCGGGCGACCGCGATTCCGGATCGCTGTCCGTTGATCGCTATCTGGAGCACCTCGCCGTTGACAGCCGCGGCATTCCGGGCCTGGCCGCCCCGGGTCACGCCCAGCCCGCCTCGCCCCGGCGCACCGGCCCGTGGCGATCCGGCCCGTGGCGATCCGGCCCGTGGTGATCCGGCCCGTGGTGACCCAGCCCTGGAAACCTGGCCGTGGGCCGAACCGAGCCCGGCGCCCGGATTGATCCCGGCGACCGGCTGCGGACCGGCGGGCGAACCGGCGCGGGCGAAGCCGGGCCGCCGGGCGAAGGCGGGCCGAAGGGCGAGGCGGGCCGAAGGGCGAAGGCGGGCCCCCAGACCAAGGCGGGCTGACGAGTGAAGGCGGGCTGGCTGGTGCCCCGGGCGGCCTGCTGGCCAGCGCACCGTCGGCCTGCACGGGCAGCACCGAGCCGCCCAGCATCGGGCCCAGGTCAGTGGCGGTCACCACGAGAGGCTTGGCATCCACGCCCGGCGCGGCGATCCGCGCACGAAGCGGCGCCCCGGACCCGACCAGCTCCGACCAGGAGCCGAAGAAGGAGAAGTAGCTGTTAAGGAAAGCCAGGAACGCGGCGATGACCAGGGCCTGGCATAGGACGAGCAGTCCCACCCGCGCGCCCAGATCGCGGATTCGCTGGCCGGCCACCCTGGGCCACAGCCAGACCGTCGCAGCCAGCGAGCCGACGGCCGCGAGCACGATCAGCGAGATGAACAAGCCGCTGGTCAGTCCCATGCGCTGCACTCCCGGCTCATCCTGGTGTCCCCAGCGTGCGACCGATCCAGTCGAGGACCGGAGCCAGCGGCCAGGTGCCGGTCGCCAGCGGCATCGAGCTCGCGTGCATCGGCGGCCGGACCAGCGAGAGGAATCCCCGCGCCTGTCCCGGGCCCGCGAAGAGCACCGAAATCGGCTGCATGGGCTGGTGCTGCAAGCGCCAGAGCAGATCGTTCTGTTCGGCGATTTGCGGACTACCGCCGTTCTGCCCGGAGCCGGGCGGCGCCGTGTAGTCGGCAGGCGGTGCCACAGCGGCCGAGTAGACCTGCGAGTTCGTCATGGCGAGCTGCACAGAGCAGTATCCGCCCGAGGAATCCCCGAGCAGCGCCCAACCCGCGGGCCCGCTGTCCGCCCGGTAGGCCGACTCCACCGCCTGCGGCAGGTCCTGGGCGAAGAAGGTCCCGGCCTGCGGCCCGTCCGGCACGTCCAGGCAGCCCTGGTCGGCAGCATCAGCCTGACTGCCGACCCGGGCCGGGAGCATGATCGATGATCACCGGCTTGAGGCGGCCGACGGCGATCTGGCCGGCCGCGGCGGCCGCTAGCTGTCTCGCGCCGAACACCGAGCTCTGGCTGCCCAGCTGGTCGGAGATCACCACGACGACCGGGAGCGGCGCGCCTGGGCCTGCGGCGCGCGGATAACGCTGCGGCAGATACACATACCCGGGCGCGGTCAGTCCAGATAGCTGGCCGTGAACCTGCACGGTCTGGAGCTGGCCACCAGGGGTCCGGCGGCGGCCAGGGACCGGCACCGGAGCGGTAGAGATGACCTTGACCGGCGCGGCGGTCTGGCTCGAGCCCAGGCCGACCGCCACGACCGCGCCGCTGGCACTATCCGTTCCGAACAAATCTGACCAGGACGAGTAGAACTCCGCCGACCGGTTGGCTACCACGAAGATCAGGCCAAGGACACTGACCTGGAGCGCCGAGAGCGCACCGATCCGCAGCATCAACGAGCGCAGACCAGGACCCGCCAGCCGCGGCCACCACCATAGCGTCCCGGCCAGGGTGGCAATGGCGACCAAGATCGAGTACCACTACGAGGGCAGGGCTCGTCAGTCCCAAACCCCGCACCTCCATATCCTCTGACAACTGACTGGTGACCCGTTACGCAAGGCAAACGGACACTAGAAACAGTAAGTGCCCGGCAGACCATTCCGACGCGCCAAGGGATTAACCGGTTCCCCGCGGCGGCCGACGGGCGCGAACCGCACTGGCATGTGCTTGAGCCCGTTGATGAGGCTCGACCGGAGCCTGCTGACCTCGCCACTGGGCGCAATGCCGGGCATCCGCTCGGTCAGCGCCTCCAGGAGCACCCTGAGCTCGAGCGCGGCCAGATAGCGGCCCAGGCAGAAATGCGGCCCGCCGCCTCCGTAACCGACGTGCGGGTTGGGCTCGCGGCCGATGTCGAACGTGAACGGGTCGGCGAAGACACCCTCATCCCGGTTGGCCGACGCATAGAAGAGCACCACCTTGTCGCCCTCGGCCAGCCGCTGGCCGCTCACCTCGGTGTCGCGCATGACGGTCCGCCGGAACAGGTTCACCGGGCTGACCCACCGGACGATCTCCTCCGCCGCCGTGGGGATCAGCCCCGGATCCGCAAGCAGCCGCTGCCACTGGCTTGGGTGCTCGAAGAAGGCGAGCATCCCGCCGGAGGCCGCGTTGCGGGTCGTCTCGTTGCCCGCCACGATCAGCAGCAGGAAGAACAGCACGAACTCCTGGCTGGTCAGTACCTGGCCGTTCCCGTCGGGCCGCAGCAGCCGGGTCACGATGTCATCGGCCGGCTCGGCCGAGCGCCGCTGCGCAAGCTGCTCCGCGTACGCGTAGATCTCCGCCGCGGCCAGCATCCCGTCCTCGCGGGACACCCGGTACTCCGGATCATCGAAGCCAGCCAGCCGGTTCGACAGTTCGAAGATCCGCTCGCGGTCCTCCAGCGCGGCGCCGACCAGCTCGCAGATCACCTGCAGGGGCAACTGCGCGGCGATATCCGTCACGAAATCGGCCTGCCCGAGCGGCACCACCGCATCGATGAGTGCCTCGCAGATCTCCCTGATGTGCTGCTCCAGCCTGCCGATCACGCGCGCCGTGAACTCACGGTTCACGAAGCTCCGCTGCCTGGTATGCCGCGGCGGGTCCATGTTGAGCATCAGCAGCCGCTGCAGCTCGATGGCCGCATCCGAGCTTTCCTCCAGCAGCGCCAGGCGGCGCGCCGAGGAAAAGATCTCCGGATGCCTGGAGATATGCCCGATGTCGGCGTGCCTGGTGATCGCCCAGAAGCCCGGCCACTCCGGGGCACCGCCGTCGGCGTGCCAGAAGACCGGCGTGTGTGCACGTAGCCAGGCGAGCTGGCCATGCGGGGCGCCACCCCGCTGATAGACGTCCGGGTCTACTAGGTTGATCTCGGGAGCCATCACCATCTGACCCTTCCGCGGAGCGAAGCCCGACATGGACGACGATACGGCTGTTTCCTATCAGGCCGCAGTCACCGGATCGCGAGTGCTTTCTGCCAGCGGGCACCAGATCGGCACGCTGGAGCACGTGCTTGAGGTGCCACAACTGGACCTGTTCGACGGGATCGTGATCCACACCAGCGCCGGGCTGCGGTTCATTGACCCGGACCGGATCGAGAAGATCACCCGCAGCTACATCAAATGCTCCATCAGCGATGACCAGGCCGCTGAGGCTGCCGCCGCCGGATGGCCCTCCCGTCTATCACGTGGACGCCCTGGAAAACAGCGGCGACTCGATCCATGACATCCTCGGCCGGACTGTTCCGCCGGCCGCACTGGAAGCGCGACCGAGCTAGGCCCGGCGAACGGCGCCCGTCCCACCGCGCGACCAGTCGCCCACCGCGGCCAGTCCCCACTGCGCCCGGTCCGCCACCGCGCCCGATCAGCGTCGGCGCAGCGAGGGATCGGTCAGCACGGGCGGCACGTAGCCGCCATCGGACGGGTTGAGGTTGGTGCCGGGCGGCACGATCTCATCAATCCGGTCGAGGATGGCAGGCTCGAGGACAACGTCGGCCGCGCCGAGCTGGCTCTCCAGGTGCTCCATGGTCCGCGGGCCGATGATCGCCGAGGTGACCGCCGGATGACTGGTTACGAAAGCCAGCGCAAGCTGGATCAGCGACAAGCCGGCCTCTTCGGCCAGCCGGGCCAGTTGCTCCACCGCCGCCAGCTTGGCCTGGTTTCCTGGCAGGTTCATGTCGAATCGCTGCGGGATCCGCTGCGCCCGGCGGCTGGCCGGCAGCTCGCGGCCGGTGCGGTACCGGCCTGACAGCCAGCCGCTCGGCCAGCGGGCCCCACGGGATGACCCCCAGGCCGTATTGCTGGCAGACCGGCAGCACCTCGGCCTCCACGCCGCGGACCAGGATCGAGTAGGGCGGCTGCTCGCAGACGAACCGTTCCCGCCCGCGGTGCTGCGCGGTCCACTGCGCCTGGACGATCTGCGCAGGCGGGAACGTCGAGCTGCCCGCGTAGCAGATCTTGCCCGCCCTGATCAGGTCGGTGAGCGCGCCCAGCGTCTCGTCGATATCGGCGCTGGGGTCGGGCCGGTGGATCTGGTAAAGGTCGATGTAGTCGGTGCCGAGCCGCCGCAGGCTGTTCTCGCATGCCCGGATCAGCCATCGACGGGAATTTCCCTGCGCGTTCGCGTCGTCGCCCATCTGCGCATGCGCTTTGGTGGCGAGCACCACACTGTCGCGCCGCCCGGCGGCGAGCGCCTTGCCGACGATCTCCTCCGACTCACCGCTGGAGTACACGTCGGCGGTATCGATGAAGTTGATGCCCGCGTCCAGGGCGTGGCGGATGATCCGGACCGACTCGTCATGGTCGGTGTTTCCCCAGGCTCCGAACATCATCGCGCCGAGACACAGCGGGACTTACCCGGACACCGGTGCTGCCAAGTATCCGCATCTCCATAGCCGCCAGCCTAAGCGGCCCGCCATAGCCAGGCCCGGCTCCCGCCGTCCAGTGCACCCCGCCCCACCCCACCCAGCCACCCTCGATGCGTTTCCGTGATCATGGTTATTAGGTGGGGCCAGAACCCCAGTAAGTAACCATGATCATGAAAACGCCGGGGCGGAGGCGGGGACTGCCGGGACGTAGGCGGAGACTACGGGTATGGCACGATGACGGCGGAGGTGCTGAGCGGCCCGGCCGAGCGGCCGGAGAAATTGAATAGTTGCACGGACCGGGTGGCCGCGGTGACCAGGTAGCTGCCGTCCGCGATGAGCTGCCGCCCGCCGGGCAGCCAGCGAACCCAGCCCTCAGGCGGCCCGACCACCACGCGGACCTTGGGGACGAGCCGGAGAGCTCCGGTAGTCGTACTGGCGATCGCCAGCTGAACCGTCTCGCCGCCGGCCCCGGGACTCCGGTTCACGAACACGGCCAGCTCGCGTCCGTCGGGGGAGAAGGCGCCGCCCAGCGCGAACCCATACCGCAGCGGGCTGCGCAGGGTGAGGCTCGCCCCGGTCGAGGTGTTCGCGATCCGGATTGTGCACCAATTGCGGCAACCCGGCGGTGTCCAAGCCGCCAGGCCGTAGCTGGCTCCGGGAACACTGACCGCACCGATGATCCCGTAGTCCGCGCTGGCGACCTGGCCGAGCACCCTGACCTGCCCGGTTTGCAAGTTCCAGTAGCCCAGCCTGACCGGGGCCGGGCGTAGCCTGGACGTAGCTGGATTCGACCAGAACGCCGTCGGCCGCGGCCATCGGCGCGCTCATCGGACCGCCGGTGCCATCGTCGCCGGGCAGGTACCAGCCGGACGGCGGCGTCAGCTGGCGTCGCGCGGTACCGGGAGGCGCTGGCACCTCAGTGATGCTGTTGGCTTCGGCGATGAACACGCTTCGGCCATCGCCCGCAGGAAAGACCGATTGCCCCAACCCCAGATCTTGGATCTTGCCGGTTGCCAGGTCGATGTCCTGGATGAACTGAAAGGAGCTCCCGGTATTGACCCAGTAGATGCGGTCGCCGACTGCGGTGAGAGGCGTGTATGGATAGGCCGCCGCCGTGGCCAGCACCCGTTGCCCCCTGGTCGCCAGGTCGCCCACATGTAGCCGGTCGCTGTCGTCGAACCAGGCGACCAGGGGCGATCGAGCTGCGCCGCGGCCGGGACCCGCTGATGCAGGCCCGGCTGGCCGCGGCCGGGCCGGGGCCCCCGGTCCCGGCCGGTGCCCGGCCACCACGGCCAGCCCGATGGCCCCGGCCGCCAGCACCAAGCTCACCGCCAAGCCGAACACTCTGCGGCGACGGCGGCGCTGGCGCGCCGCGACGAAGAGCACCCGGACCTCGGGCGCCCCCCGACGGGCCTGATTGCGTAGCGCAGCCTGACCGTGTTGCGCCGGGCGGCGCTGGGCGGCCTGGCTCGCCTGGCTCGCCTGGCTCGCCTGGCTGCGCGGCCGGCCGTGGGTGGCGCAAGCAATGGGCTCACCTTCGCGGGCGTCTGGGGTGCATCATGGAACTACTATGACTAGCACCATGCGTTGGTGTCAACGCCGGACAACACCGCGTCCCGGACAACGCCGCGTCCCGACGAGGCCGCGTTCCAGCAGCGCTGCGCCTTAATTCGGCGGCGCCGCCGCGAATTGGCATTACCATCGACCCATGAGTCCTGACCACAGCGCGAGCCGGGGGCCTTCGGCCCGGGCCGTGCCGGACAAGCCGGCACTCGAGGGCATCGAGGACAAATGGGCGCAGCGCTGGCATGAGGCGCGTGTAGTACAAGTTTGACCGGGCCAAGAGCCGCTCAGACGTCTACGCCATTGACACTCCCCCGCTGACCGCCAGCGGGTCGCTGCACATCGGGCACGTTTTCTCCTACACGCACACCGACGTCGTCGCGCGGTTCTGGCGGATGCGCGGCAAGGAGATCTTCTACCCGATCGGGTGGGACGACAACGGCTTGCCCACCGAGCGCCGCGTGCAGAACTATTTCGGTGTCCGGTGCGATCCGTCGCTCCCCTACGATCCGGGCTTCGAGCCGTCCGGCCGGGGCGGTAACCGGGCCGCTACCGCTCGCCAGCAGATCCCGGTGTCCAGGCGGAACTTCATCGAACTGTGCAAGCGGCTGACCGAGCGTGACGAGCAGGCCTACGAGCAGGTGTGGCGGCGGCTTGGCCTGTCGGTGGACTGGAGCATGGCCTACCGGACCATCGAAGATCGCCCGAAGGCCATGTCGCAGCGCGCCTTCCTGCAGAACCTGGCCCGCGGTGAGGCCTACCTCGCTGAGGGACCGACGCTGTGGGACGTGACGTTCCGGACCGCCGTCGCCCAGGCCGAAGTCGAAGAACGCGAGGTGCGCGGCGCCTACTACCGGGTGGCGTTCAGCCTCGAGGCCTGCGCCGGCGGGCGGCCCGCCAGGCAGCGGCGCGCCGGCCGGCGGCTCGCCGGGCAGCGGCGCACCGGCGGGCGGCCCGGGGGTGGTGGTGGCCACCACCCGGCCGGAACTGCTGCCGGCCTGCGTGGCGCTGGTGGCACATCCCGACGATGAGCGGTACGCGGGCCTGGTCGGGACGGTAGCGCGCACCCCGCTGTTTGGCACCCGGGTCCCGGTGCTCGCGCACCGGCTGGCCGATCCGGCCAAGGGCACTGGTCTGGCCATGATCTGCACCTTTGGGGACCTGACCGACGTGACCTGGTGGCGCGAGCTGAACCTGGATACCCGCCCGGTGCTGGGCCGGGATGGCCGGATCCTGGCCGGCCCGCCGCCCTGGATCAGCAGCGCCGCCGGGCGGGCCGCCTACGCCCAGCTGGCCGGGCTGACCGCCGCGGCCGCCCGGTCCAGGACCGTCGACCTGCTCGGCGCCGCAGGCGATCTGGCCGGCGGTCCGGATGAGGTGATGCATCCGGTCAAGTTCTACGAGAAGGGCGATCTGCCGCTGGAGATCGTGACCAGCAGGCAGTGGTACATCAGGAACGGCGGCCGGGACCCCGGCCTGCGGGAGGTGCTGCTCGCTCGCGGCCGCGAGTTGTCCTGGCATCCGGAGCACATGCGATCGCGTTATGAAGACTGGGTTCAGGGACTAGCCGGGGACTGGCTGATCAGCAGACAGCGCTACTTCGGTGTGCCGATCCCGGTCTGGTACCCGATCAGCGACGATGGGCAGGTCCGCTACGAGAGCCCGCTGCTCCCCGACGACGCGGCCTTGCCGGTGGATCCGGCGACCGATGCGCCGTCCGGGTACGCCGCCGGCCAGCGCGGCGAGCCCGGGGGCTTCACCGGCGATCCCGACATCATGGATACCTGGGCCACCTCGTCGCTGACGCCGCAGATCGGGGGCGGCTGGAGGGACGATCCGGATCTGCTGAGCCGGGTCTTCCCGATGGACCTGCGGCCGCAGGCGCACGACATCATCCGGACCTGGCTGTTCTATACCGTGCTGCGGTCGCATTATGAGCACGGCGTGCTGCCCTGGCAGCATGTGGCGATCTCAGGCTGGATTCTGGACCCGGACCGGAAGAAGATGTCCAAGTCCAGGGGCAACGTGGTCACGCCCGCGGCGATCCTCGACGAATACGGTACGGATGCGGTCCGTTATTGGGCGGCGAGTGCCAGGCTCGGGGCGGACGCTACATTCGATCCGGGCCAGCTGAAGATCGGCAGGAGGCTGGCGGTCAAGATTCTTAACGCGAGCAGGTTCGTGCTCTCGGCGCTACCGTCAGCCGCTCCCAGCGACCTGGCGGCTCCCACCGAGCCACTCGACCGGGCCATGCTCGGCAGGCTCGCCGAGGTCATCGACCAGTGCGCGGCCGCGTTCGAGCGCTTCGATCATGCGCAGGCCCTGGCGCTGATCGAGCGGTTCTTCTGGTTCTTCTGCGACGACTACCTGGAGCTGGTGAAGGCCCGGGCCTACGGTGAGCGGGGCCCGGCCGCCGCCGCGTCGGCCAGCCAGGCGCTCCGGACCGGGCTGTCGGCGCTGCTGCGGCTGTTCGCGCCGTTCCTGCCGTTCGTGACCGAGGAGGTGTGGTCCTGGTGGCAGGACGGCTGCGTCCACCGCGCCTCCTGGCCGGACGCGGGGAGCCTGCGAGCGCTTGGCTGGCCGGCCAGCCAAGCCGCGCTCGAGGCCGCGTCCGCCGCGATCGGCGCGATCAGGAAGGCCAAGTCGCAGGCGCGGCAGCCGATGCGGGCCCCCGCCCGCAAGCTGGTGGTGTCGGCCCCGGCCGCCAGCCTCGACGCCCTCGCCGCGGTGCTGCCCGATCTGCGGGCCGCGGGCCGGGTCAGCGAGGTCGAGTTGCGCCGGGCGGAACTGGCCGTTCCGGAGCATGAGGTGTTGCTGTGACAGTGGCCATGACCGGGACCGGCTGCGCCTGCCGCCCAGGCCGGTGGTCCAGGCTAAGAAGCCCATGGCCGGCCGGGTAGTCTCGCCACCATGGACAAGGTGCAGCTGACAGACGAGGAATGGCGGCAGCGGCTGACCCCGCAGCAGTACCGCGTGCTCCGGCAGGCGGGCACCGAGGCCCCGTTCACTGGCGAGTACACCGATACCACCACCGAAGGTGTCTACCGCTGCCGCGCCTGCGGGGCGGAGCTGTTCAGGTCGCAGGCCAAGTTCGAATCGCACTGCGGCTGGCCGAGCTTCTACCAGCCGGCCGAAGGCGACGCTGTGGTGCTGCTGGAGGACCGCTCGCTAGGCCAGGTCCGGGTCGAGGTCCGGTGTGCGAACTGCGACTCGCACCTGGGACATGTGTTCGAGGGCGAAGGTTACGACGTGCCGACCGACCAGCGCTGGTGCATCAACTCGGTCTCGCTGACGCTGGAGCCGGCCGCCGGCTCCGGCCGCGCGGACGCCCCAGGCCCGGCCGACACGGAGCCGTGACCGGCCCGGCCCCGGCCACGGCGCTGGCGCTGATCAAGGCGGCCGACCTGTCCGGTGCGACCGCCCAGACCAGCGGGATGATCAGGACGGCCGCGATCTCTGGTGACCTGGTGGCGCCCGGTCGCTGTGGATGGGCCGCACCGTTCTGCCGCCCGGCATATCGTCGGGCGACCATCATCACGGCCATTCCGAAACGGGGATATTCGTCGTGTCGGGCGATCCGGTGTTCGTCTTCCGCGACCACCAGACCGGCCGGCTGGCCCGACTGCAGGCCCGTTCCGGTGACTTCGTATGGGTTCCGCCGTACGTGCCGCACCGGGAGGAGAACCACTCGCCCGGCGCTGAGGCCATCATCGTGGTGGCCCGCTCCACCCAGGAAGCGATCGTGGTCAACGTCGGCGAGCTGTGAATCGCCGCAACGCCGGCCAGCGCACCGCAGCCATCAAGCCCGGGGCCCGGGCCTGGGACCGGAGCCGGGCCGGCTCCGGTCCCAGGTAGCTTCGATCCCGGGCACCCGTCGCTGATCCGATCAGCCGCTCGTGCGGCCGTACGGCTGACCGGTCACCGGGTCGAGGAACAGCCTGCCGCCCTGGGGCCGGTGCTGGCGGAAATTGAACATGTTGTCGAGCGAGCCGGCGATCGCGTCGTATGAGCCGCTGATTCTCGGCAGCCGCCAGTTGTCCTCGACGAATTTCAGGATGGAACTCTGGTCGGACAGGGTGTGGACGACGAAGTTGCGCTTGGCCCAGGGCGAGATGACCAGCAGCGGCAGCCGCGGCCCGTAGCCGCATCGGCCGTTCTGCCCGGCCAGCGGCAGCATGGCGGACACCTCGCCACACAGCCCGGTACCGGTCAGGAAGTCCTGCGGTCCCGGCGGGGTGGCGACTGCGGAGGTATCCGATGCGTTGTGGATCCCGCTGTAAACATGGTCGTAGTAGCCGTCGGAGTCGTCGTAGGAGATGACCACGGCGGTGCTGGACCAGTCCGGCGTGTGCTCCAGCGCATTGATGGTGCTCACGATGAACTGCTGCTCGTCGTAGGGGTCGGAGTAGCCAGCGTGACCGTCCTGGTATCCGGGCGCCTTGAGGAAGCTGACGGCCGGCAGATGGTCCGGCGATAGGTAACCGTGGGTGATCGCACCGACCAGCGCAGTGAAGTCGCTGAGGTCATACTGGTGATTGGCCGTGTTGAACTGTGGCGTCCCATTGCTGAAGGTCTGGGTGTCGGTTCCGATCGCCGACAGCGAGGCCGGTGGCAGGTGACGCGGGTTCGCCGTCGATGCGTAGTACTCGAACGGCTCATGGTGGGCGATGTAATCGTCCTTGTTGCCGTAGTTCGTCGGCCCGGGTGTGGTGCCGCCGGTACCGCCGACGGCGATGCCCACCGGATGGACGGCATTGCACAGGCCCTGATCAGAAGCGGGCGGCGTAGCGAACTTGCCCTTGAACTGGTCGGGAATGAAGGTGCTGGTGGGCTGGCTGCCGCCGGTCGCGACGGCGAAGCTGGTGGTGGGCTTGAAGCCGCCCTGGAACCAGCCCCAGCTCAGTCCGGCGGCATTGAGCTCGTCGCCGACGTTCCGGCCCGTCATCGATACCGCGTCACGGGTGGAGCAGTCGTCGTAGTAGGGCTGAGCGTCGGAGATCAGGGTGTGGCCGCCAATGCCGTCGCTGACCGTGTCACCGTCGGTATCGGCGCCGTTGATCATGAGGCCGACCCCGCCGGTGTCACCCGAGACCAGGTTGATGGCGCCCGGGGCGGACGGGCCGAAGGTGGTCCCGAAGGAGTTGTCGCTCATCGCGAAGCGCTGGGCGTAGTTCCACAGTCCGGTCACGGTGTTGCCGTCGTAGTAGTTCATGACATCGCTGGCCTGGCAGGGCTGGCCGGGGCCGTTGGTGCCGGTCGCGGTGCCCACGGTGGTCTGCTGTGGGCGAGCGGGCCGGACGGCCGTCGCGCGGCCCGGAAGTTCGTGCTCACCGTGCTGGCTATCGGCCTGACGGCGGTCGGTCCCTGGGCGATAGCGGAGCCGGGCGCGCTCGCGCGGAACACCATCTTGTTCCCGCTGGGGCTGACCAGCGTCAAATCCCCGGCGACCAGCCCGCTGCCTGGTCACCTGCTGGCCGCAGCCGGAGCCCCCGGCTATCTGGTCGCCCTGATCGCGCTAGGCCTGGCCGCCGCCGCGATCGGCGTCTGGCTGGTGCTGCGGCCGCCCGCCACCGCGGCCGCCGCGGCTGGCCCTCGGCCTGACGCTGATGTTCGCTCTGGCCCCGGCGACGCGCTGGGGATACTTCGTCTACCCAGCCGGACTTTGTGCCTGGGCCTGGCTGGCGGCCGCCCGGCCCCCAGCGTACCGGCCCGCAGGCCAGCCAGCGGGCCACGCCGGAGCCGGTCCGGCCTCGCGTCGGAGCAGGTCCGGCTCTAGGCTCAGCCTATGACTGAGCCCACGACTGAGCCCACGACAGAGCCCATGACTGAGCCCACGGCAGAGCCCATGACTGAGCCGCAGAGCCCGGGCGAACTCGCCGCCGCGATCGACGCGGCGCGGCAACGCGTGATCGGATTCGCTGACCGGTGCACCGCGAGCGACTGGCAGGCGGCGCCGCTGCCCGGCGACCCGCGTCCGGTCGGCGTGGTCGTGGACCATATCGCGCACGCCTACGAGTACCTGGCTGGCTGGCTGCGCGACGTCCAGTCTGGTACGTTGCCCGCGGTCTCCGCCGAGATCGTTGACGAGCTGAACGCGGCCCATGCCGCGGCGGGCCTGCCCAGTCAGGCCGACGCCGTAACCCATCTGCAGCGCAGCGGGGACGCCATCGTCGACCTGGTCGCCGGGCTGCGCCCCGACGAGCTCGATACCCTCGGCGGCCGGGGACGCCGGCTGGCCCAGATCGCCATCAGGCACGCCGACGATCACCGCAGCGAGATCGAGGCCGCCCTCGCCGCAGCCCGCTGAGCCCGGGCAGCATGCTCCATGCCCAGGGCTAACGAGCAGGTCGCGGCGCTGTTGCAGGAGTATGCCGACCTGCTCCTGATCACTGGCGGCGACCCGGTCCGCGCCCGGGCCTACGAAAAGGCGGCCCGCGCGGTGGCCGGGCACTCCGGCGACGTCTCCCGGATGTCACCGGCTGAACTGCGGAGCATACCGGGCGTGGGCAAGTCGATCGCGGACAAGATCAGCGAAGCGAGCACCACCGGCACCATCACGGCGCTGCAGGGGCTCCGGGCGGTCATCCCGCCCGGTGTCCGTGAGCTGACCGGCATTCCGGGCCTCGGGCCCAAGCATGCCCTGCTGCTGTGCACCGAGCTTCAGGTGAGCTCGGTCGCCGAGCTCACCGAGGCGATCGAAGCCGGCCGGCTGCGGGATCTCAAGGGCTTCGGGCCCCGGAGCGAAGAACGGATCCGGCATGGCATCGAGGTCATGCGCGCGGCCAGCGCGAGTCCGGTTGGATATCGCCCTGGACACGGCCACCGACCTGGTCGCCGTCATCAGCTCGGTCCCTGGCTGCGCCCGCTGCGCCTACGCCGGCTCGCTGCGCCGGATGCGGGAAACCGTCGGCGACATCGACATTCTCGCCGCGGCCGCCGATAGCGCGCCGCTGATGACGGCGCTCGCCGCGGCGCCGGAGACGGCCGAGGTCATCGCGAGCGGTGCGGCCAAGACGTCCATCCGCACCACCCGCGGCGTGCAGGTGGACCTGCGCGTGGTGCCGCTGGACAGCTGGGGCGCCGCTATGCAGTACTTCACCGGATCGCAGGCCCACAACGTCAGGGTGCGTGAGATGGCGGTCCGCCAGAAGCTCAAGCTGTCGGAGTACGGCCTGTTCGACAGCGAGACCGGTGCGCTGATCGTGTCCCGGACCGAGGAGGACGTCTACGCCAGGCTCGGCCTGGCCTGGGTGCCGCCGACGCTGCGCGAGGACACCGGCGAAGTCCAGGCCGCGCTGCGCGGGGACCTGCCCGCGCTGGTCACCGCCCAGGACATCCGCGGTGACCTGCACACCCACACCGACCTGACCGACGGCGTGGCCTCGCTGGAGCAGATGGTCACCACGGCGCAGGCCCGCGGCTACTCCTACTATGCGATCACCGATCACGCGCCCAACCTGTTCATGCAGCGGATGACCAGCGAGAAGATGCTAGCTCAGCGGGACCAGATACAGGCGCTCGGCGCGCGGCTGCAGGCCGGCGCCGATGGCGGCGCGATGACACTGCTGCACGGCACTGAGCTCAACATCGCCCCGGACGGCTCCGTCGACTGGCCCGATGAGTTCCTGGCCGGATTCGACCTGTGCGTCGCCTCGGTGCACTCCCATTTCGATCAGCCCTCCGGCGCCATGACCCGCAGGTTCATCGCCGCCTGCGAGAACCCGCGGGTGAACATCATCGGCCATCCGCTGACCCGCAAGATCGGCCGCAGGCCGCCGGTCGACGTGGACCTGCCCGAGCTGTTCGCCGCGTGCGCGCGGACCGGCACGGCGCTGGAGATCAACTCGCACCCGGCGCGGCTGGACCTGCCGTCGGAGCATCTCCGGGCCGCTCGCGACGCCGGCGTGAAGTTCGCCATCGACACCGACGCCCACTCCACTGCGCACCTGGCCAATCTCAGGTTCGGTGTCGGCCAGGCCCAGCGCGGCTGGCTGCGGACCGAGGATGTGATCAACACCTGGCCGCTGCCGGAACTGCGCGCCTTCCTGCGCAAGTGCCGGTAGGGCTGGTCGGCCCGGCGGACCGGAACGCTCAGGCGGCGACGTCGGCCTTGCGCGGCCGCCCGCGCGGCCGTTTGTCCGCGATGACCATGCCGCGATCGAAGAGCTCGCCGCCCCACACTCCCCAGGGCTCGCCCCGTTGCAGCGCCCCGGCCAGGCAGGCGGCCCGCACCGGGCAGTCCTGGCACAGCGCCTTGGCGCGCCGCAGGTCCGCCGGGTCGTCCGCGAAGAACAGGTCCGGCTCGCGCCGGCAGGGCAGCTCCAGCGCGACGACACCGCTCCGCCGCAGCCGGGCACCGGTCCTGGGCATCGGTTCCTCCTCGACGCGGGTGGCCGCTTGCGCCCGCGCGATCGAGACTGGCCCTAAGGCCGGCTCCGGCCGCATCAGGCAGATGCCTTATCTGCGCGCCGGGACGCGGCCTTACCAGCTCCAGGAGCCGGCGTGGTGGTACCGGCCGTCAGTCAGTCAGCTGCCCGCCAGCCCTCGGGCTTCTGGGCGCCGGACACGACGGTCAGGAACAGGCTCCGCAGCCGGTCGCTGACCCGCTCGCCGGTCAGGTCCTCGGTCAGGGCGAGCTCCACCACGCGCGCCGAGGGCAGATCGAGACCAGAACGGGCGGCCAGCCGGAGCGCGGCCGACGTATTGCTCACGCCCTCCACCGTGCTTCCGATCGAGCGGACCGCACCGCCCACGGTGGCTCCCGAGCCCAGCAGCCGCCCGAAGCGGCCGTTACGGCCGTGCTGGCAGGTGACATACAGATCCCCGGCGCCGGCCAGCCCGAGCACCGTCGGAGCCCGGCCGCCCTGCGCCTGCGCAAGCGTCAGCATGTCGAGCATGCCGCGGGCGAACACGGCGGCCCGGGCGTTGCCGATAGCTGGCCACCAGCGCGCTCTCGCCGAGCCGGTCGGACAAGCCCTCCGCCAGGCCGACCGCGACCGCCACGACGTTCTTGAACGCCGCCGCGGTCTCCGCCCCGGCGACGTCGCTGGTGGTGAAGACCGCCGTGGTCGGCGAGGCTAGCGCCGCGGCCGCGCGCCTGCGGGCGTACCGGTCTGCCGAGGCACACAGCAGGCCGGTCGGCGAGCCGGCCAAGATCTCCGCGGCCAGTGCCGGGCCGGCCAGCGAGACCACCGGGACATCCCCGAGCACGGCCGTGGCCACCTGGCTCGGGGTCTGCAGCGTGTCATCGGCCCAGCCCTTGGTGGCCATGACCCAGACGGCACCGGGCGCGCCCAGGCCCGCGGCCCGGGAGAGCACCTGCTCAAGCCCCGAGCTGGACACCGCGACGAAGACTATCGACGCGCCCGGCAGCTCATCGGCCCAGTCCTTCGCCGGGCAACAGCGGACGTAGTGATGGAAGGGCATCAGCAGCGTCGGATGCGGCAGGCCCCGCCGCCACACGTCCACGACCGCCTCGTCGCGGTCGGTCGCCAGCAGGACGCTGTCGGCACCGGTCCGGGCGCTGTGCACCGCCAGTGCGGTCCCCATGGCGCCTGCCCCGAGCACCGCTATCCGGCTCGCCTGTCCCACCTCCCCCATGATCCGCGCCGCGGCCAGCCAGATGAGGGACCGAAGGCCCGCGTCGGCTGCCATTGGCCGGCGTTTCCCGCTCGGTGCCAGGTAACCGGTGATTCAGGACCGGCTGGCGGGCTCGGCTGATGGGCCCGCAGGCGAACTGCACCGTCAAGGCAGCGCGGTGAGCAGCTCTCCGACGGGCTTGCGGCGCCCGGTGTAGAACGGGATCTCCACCCTGGTGTGCAGCCTAGCCCGGGCGCCCCGCAGGTGGCGCATGAGGTCGACGATCCGGTGAAGTTCGTCGGCCTCGAAGGCAAGCAGCCACTCGTAGTCGTTCAGCGCGAAGCAGGACACCGTGTTGGCCCGCACGTCCGGGTACTCACGGGCCATCATCCCGTGCTCGGCGAGCATGGCCCGGCGCTCGCTGTCATCGAGCAGGTACCACTCGTAGGACCGGACGAACGGGTAGACGCAGACGAAGCCGCGCGGTTCCTCCCCGGCCAGGAAGGCCGGAACGTGGCTCTTGTTGAACTCGGCCGGGCGGTGCAGCGCCATTACCGACCACACCGGCTCGCTGGCCCGGCCCAGGCCGGTCCGGCGGAATCTGGAGTACATCTCCTGCAGATCGTCTGAGGACGGTGCGATCCACCAGAACATGTAGTCCGCGTCGGCGCGCAGCCCCTGCACGTCATAGCAGCCGCGGGTGACTACGCCCTTCTCGGCGGCCTGCTCGCAGAGCTGAGTCACCTCCGCCGCCAGGCCGGCGCGGCCGGTCTCGCCGCTCAAGGCGGCCACCGCGTCAAGGGCCGCCGGGTCGGGCACCCGGAATACCGACCACATCGTGTAGCGAATCAGCTCGTTCAGGTCCCGAGCGCGGGCCCCCGTTTTGTTGCCAGCCATGTCGTCATTGTCCACCTGGCGGGCCGGCGGCGCAGAGTCGGGCCACCTCGCCGTACAGCAGCAGCTTGTGCTCGGCCAGCACCGCCCGGTCCTTGGCGGCTAGCTCGCGGGCCAGCTTGACCGCCGCCGCCAGCACCTCGTCCTCGCTGGCCGTCCAGTGCACGATGCCCGCCGCCTGCGCCTGCCTGGCGTCGTATCTGCGGCCGGTAATGATCGCCTCATGCGCAGCCCGGCGCGGCAGCTTGGCCGTGACGACCGCGAACATCTCAGGGGTCAGCGGCAGGCCCAGGTCAGCCTCGGGCAGGCACCAGTAGCCCCGGTCCTCGCGCATGATCACGAAGTCGTGGGCGGTGGCGAGCATCGCTCCGGCGGCAAAGGCGTGACCGTTGACCGCCGCCACGGTGACGGCGGGAAAACCGATGACGCGGCCCAGCAGCCGGTGCACGTCGCCGAGGAAGGTGGCCGCATCCTGGCGGGCTGCGGCCAGCCAGTCGAGATCGAGGCCATTGGAGTAGAACTTGCCCTCGCCCGTGGTGACTAGCGCGCACGGCCCGGCCGCGGGGCCGACCTGATCGAGGGCCTCGTTGATCGCCGCCACCGACCCGGCGTTGAACCGGTTCTCGCCGTCCCGCATCCGCAGGATCCAGATGTCGCCGTCACGCTCGATCTCGACCACCGGCCGCCTCCCGTTCCGGCCGCGCCGGGCCCGTCTGCCGGGATTCAAGATAGGCCAGTACCTGGCCGGCGGCCAGCCGGGCGGTGGCGATGCAGGCCGGGATCCCGATGCCGTCATAGGCGGCGCCGCATACCGCGAGCCCCGGCTGCCCGGCCACGCCGGCCCTGATCCGGGCCACCCGCTCCAGGTGACCCGACGGTGTACTGCGGCAGGCCGCCGCCCCACCTGCTGACCCGGCTGGCCGACCGGCGCACCGGTCACCCCGGTGGCCGCCGCCAGGTCGGCGCCCGCGATCGCGGCCAGCCGGCGTCGTCACGCTGCAGCAACGCCTCTTCCCCGACCCGGCCGACCGAGCACCTGACCAGCACGAGCTCGCCGTCCGCGTGCAGGTGAGGCCACTTGACGCTGCTGAAGGTCACCGCCTTGACCGCACGGCCGTCGACGGCCGGCACCAGGTAGCCGCTGCCCTGCGGCCGGCTGGGAAAGGCGGCCCGCGGGTAGGCGAGGGTCACGATCGCCATGCTCGCGTAGCCGATCTCACTGAGCGCGGCGGCCGCCGCCGGGCTCACCGGGGCCAGCAGCCTGCTGGCGGGCCGCGCGGGCAGGGCCAGGATCACGGCGTCGGCGTCCAGCCGCTCCGGGGACCGGGCCGAACCGACCACCAGCCGCCACCCGGCGGCCGTCCGCGCCAGCTCACGGGTCATCGCGCCGGTATGAACCTGGGCGCCCGAGCGCGCGGCCACGGCGGCGGGCAGCGTTCCGAGCCCGCCCGCCAGCGTGGTGAAGACCGGTCCGCCCCCCCGCTCGCCCCGCCCGGCGGGCGCCAGGTCCCCGGCGTCGGCCGGGGACGCGGCCGCCGGGCGGCCGCCGGCCGGGATCGGGCAGCAGCGACCGTACCGCCGCGGTCAGCGACCGGTGCTGGCCAGCGGCCTGCGCCAGCGCGGGCAGGGTGGCCTCGAAGGACAGCTGATCCGACCGGCCAGCGTAGACGCCGCCGAGCAGCGGGTCCACCAGCCGGTCGACGAGTTCGGAGCCGAACCTGGCTCCGACGTAGCTGGCCACGCTGACGTCCCCGGCCCGGGCCGTGGCCGGGAGGTCAGCCTCGGCCCGCGCCCTGGCCAGGCCCGGCGCGGACAGGATCCCGGACCGGCCAAGCTCGCCGGGGTCGGCGGGCACGCCCATGAACTGCCGCCGGGGCAGCGGGCGCAGCCGGCCCCGGGTCCAGATGGCGGCGGCCGTGGTGCCCGGCGGCACCAGCTGGCCGCCCAGGCCGACCACGCTGATCAGGTCGGTGCCCTCCGGCCGCCGGGTCAGCAGCGCCTCGGCGCCCTCATCGACGGGGACGCCGGCCACCTCGGACACCGCGAGCTTGCCGCCCAGCCGGGGCGAGCCCTCCAGCACGGTCACGGCGGCGCCGCTGTCCCGCAGGAACAGCGCGGCCGCCAGCCCGGCGATTCCGCCGCCCACGATCGCGATCACCGGCGGCCCGGCGGTAGTCGTCATCCTGCCACCCTGCCGTAGACCAGGTGCAGCAGCGCGGCCACAGTCCGGTACGGCTCCCGGCGGCCCGCCTCGCGCTCGGCGGCGAGCAGATCAGGCAGGTCATCCGGGTCGGGAGCGGGCCGGTCGAGATGGTCGGTGAACACCCGCACCCCGAACCAGGCCTGGCGCTCCCAGCCGAGCGGGGCGAGCATCAGGTCCAGGTCCGCCGGGGCATGCGCGTGCGCGGCCAGGCCCAGCCGGTTGATGTACTCCTTGGTGTCGAAGGCGCGCAGCGCCGCCTGCCAGTGGCCGCGCAGCCCGTCTCGCATCGCGGGGGCCAGGCCGTTGCGGACCAGCAGCGAGACGGCGCCGCCAGCCGCGGTCACCTGGGTCAAGGCCGACAGCATCGGCCCCGGATCGGCCAGGTACATCAGCACGCCGTGGCACGTCACCAGCGCGAAGGTGCCGGACACCAGCTCGGCGGCGCGCTCGCCGGGGCCACGGATGAGCTGAACCCTGGCCGCGACATCCGCAGGCTCGCGGGCCAGGTCGGCCTCGAATCGCGCCAGCAGTTCATCCGATGGGTCCAGGCCGGTGACCTGGTGCCCGGCCCGGGCCAGCTGCAGCGCCTGGGTGCCCTGCCCGCAGCCGACGTCGAGGATCCGGGCCGGCCCGTCGCTGACCTGCCTGAGCGCGGCCAGCTGGGACCGGAGAACCTCCTGGCGCACCACGTCCCTGAGCCGCCCGAGCATGCCGATCCACTCGGCCGCCCGCTCGCCGAAGGCGTGACCCCCGGCCGGTCCGGGCCCCGCCGGCCTCACGCCGCCCGCCAGCCCGCCTGCTGGCCGCGCTGCCGCAGCGCCGCCTGGGTGACCGGGTCGCACAGCGCGCCCGCCACCCCAGCCCGATAACACTCGCTGGCCGGCACGCCCAGCTGCGCGGCCGTCTCGTATTCGGTGCTCAGGTCGGTACCGAACATCGCCGGGTCGTCGGTCGAGACCGAGCAGCGGACCCCGGCCGTGATCAGCTGCGGCAGCGGGTGCTCGGCGAGGGCGGCGACGGCGCCGGTTCGCAGGTTCGAGATGGGGCAGACATCCAGCACAATGCCCCGGTCAGCCAGCTCACGGACCAGCCCGGGGTCGTCGATGGCCCGGATGCCGTGCCGGATCCGGCGCGCGCCGAGGAGGTCCAGGCAGCTGCGGACCGATGTGCTGCCCGCCACCTCCCCGGCGTGCGGGACGGCGGCCAGCCCGCCCTCGGCGCCCAGCCGGAACGGCGCGGTGAACAGCTCAGGCGGGTACTGCGCCTCCGGCCCGCCCAGCCCGAGGCCGACCACGCCGCGGCCGGCGTACTTGACCGCATACCTGGCGGTCAGCTCGGCCGCCTCCGGTGGGTAGCCCCTTGAGATATCCGGCGTCAGCCTGACCTGCACGCCCTGGATCTCGCTGGCTTCTTGCGCCCCGTCGCAGTAGCCGGTGAACACCTCGTCCCAGCTGGCGCCTCGGCTGACGGGCTCGGCCGGAGTGAAGATCCCCTCCAGGTAGACCGCGCCGTGCCCGGCTGCCTCGGCGGCGTAGTCGGCGACCACCTGCCGGAAGTCACGCGCGGTGCGCAGCACCCCGGTGGTGATCGTCCATATCTCAAGAAAGTGCGCGAAGTCCTTGAACTCATACAGCGCGCTCAGCCCGGCGACCGAATCGGCCGGCAGCGCTACGCCGTTACGGCGCGCCATCTGCAGCAGGGCCGGAGGGCGGACCGTGCCTTCCAGATGAACGTGCAGCTCGATTTTCGGATCAGTCACGTGATCGTCCTCATGTACCCGATGATGCCGTACCCAGATCGTTACCCGCCCGACGCGGAACCCGCGCCGGCCGCCGCGCATCTGAGCTACATGACCGACACGACAAGGATCCGCGAGCACCACCGCGGGCTGCGCGGCGCGGCCCTGGCCACCGCGGTGGCCATATCCGCGGCCAGCCTGCTGCTCGCAGCCTGCGGCTCGTCCGGCGGCAGCTCGGCCAGTTCAACCGGGGCCAGCTCCGCTGGCGTTCACGGCGCAGCGACGGGCCTCCCGGCCGCGGCCAGCGAGCCCGCCGCCCCCAGCAGGGCGGCCTCGGGCGCCGGGTCCGCGGCCACCCAGACCGCGAACCTGGTGCCGGCGCGGAGCATCATCTACACCGCCAGCCTGACCGTACAGGCCAGCAATGTCCCGGCTGCCGCCCAGCGGGCGACGGTCATCGTGACCGCGGCGGGCGGTTACCTGGCCGCCGAGCAGCAGTCGGATCAGCCCGGCCAGCGGCAGGTCGCCGCCGCCCGGCTGCAGCTGAAGATCCCGGTGCCCGGCTATGAGGCCGCGCTGGGCAGGCTCCGCACGGAGCTAGGCACCCTAACCTCACTGAGCCAGCGAGCGCAGGACGTGACCGAGCAGGTCGCGGACGTGACCAGCCGGGTCGCCTCGGCCCAGGCGGCGATCGCGCAGTTGCGCGCGCTGCTGCGGCAGGCCGGATCGGTCAGTGCGCTGCTCGGCGTGCAGGAGCAGATCAACTCGCAGGAGTCCGACCTGGAGGCGCTGCAGGCCCAGCAGCGGGCGCTGGCTCACGCGACCACGTTCGCGACCGTTTCGCTGCTGCTCGTGACTCACCATGCTGCAGCCGTTAAGAAAAAGAAGGAACGCGGCTTCGTCACTGGCCTGGCCGCAGGCTGGCGCGGGCTGCGGCGCGCGACGACCTGGCTGCTGACCGCATTCGGCGCGGTGCTCCCGTTCGTGCTGATCCTCGTGCTGGCCGGCGGGATCGGATACGCCAGCCGCCGGCGGGTGCTGCGGCGCCAGGTCCCGCCGGCCGCGGCCCCGCCCCCCGCGGCCGACTAGCCTGCGCCCGCTCCGCGCCCGAGGTCAGCTGCGGCCGCCGGTGCCGGTCAGTGCGGCAGCCGGGCCGAGGCGGAATGGACCAGGTCGGTCAGCCGCGCCAGCACGTCAGGGTCGGTCTGCGGGAGCACGCCATGACCAAGGTTGAACACGTGGCCCTCAGCGGTGCGGCCAGCTTCCAGGACGCCGATGGCCCGCCGCTCGATCACCTCCCAGGGCGCCAGCAGGATGGCCGGGTCCAGGTTGCCCTGCAGGGCCTTGCCCGGCTCCACGCGCCGCACCGCCTCATCCAGCGGCACCCGCCAGTCCACCCCGACCACATCCGCGCCCGCTTCGCCCATCAGCCCGAGCAGCTCACCGGTCCCGACGCCGAAATGAATCCGCGGCACGCGCGAGGGAGCCAGCGCGTCGAAGATTCGCTTGCTGTGCGGCAGCACGGACCTGCGGTAGTCATCCGGGCTGACTGCGCCCGCCCAGGAGTCGAACAACTGGACGGCGGCCACCCCGGCGGCCACCTGGACCTGAAGGAACGAGATCGTTATGTCGGCCAGCCTGGCCAGCAGGGCGTTCCACAGCGGCGGGTCGCCGTACATCAGCGACTTGGTCGTGTCGAAGCTCTTCGAAGGACCGCCGTCGACCAGGTAGGACGCCAGCGTGAACGGGCCACCCGCGAAACCGATCAGCGGCTTGCCACCGAGCTCAGCAACCACCGAACGTACCGCCTCGGTTACGAACGGCACGTCATCCGGCGCCAGGTCGCGCAGCCGCTCCACGTCGCCACGGGTGCGGACTGGCTGCTCGACCACCGGCCCGACCCCGGGGCGGATGTCCACGCTCACCCCAACCGCCTGCAGCGGCACCATGATGTCGCTGAAGAAGATGGCGGCGTCCACGGCGTACCGTCGCACCGGCTGCAGGGTGAACTCGGTGATCAGCTCGGGAGTGCGGCACGCGTCGAGCATCGACTTCCCGGCCCGGGCCGCCCGGTATTCCGGCAGGGACCGGCCCGCCTGGCGCATGAACCAGACCGGCGTGTAACTAACCGGCTGCCTGCGGCAGGCTCGCAAGAAGGTTGACTCGTCCGGCTGCGGATTCACGTCAATGATCGTCTCATAGGCCCCCGCGGCCCCGGCGGCATGCTCGGACCGAAACGCGGTCGTGACACGCCGCAGCAGATCCACGCCGCGCAGTGCCCGGCATGTCAGCATCGTGCTGTACCGGTGCCCGAGCACCGCTGCGGGCCGCGCCAGCGGCGGGCTCAGTGGCAAAGGAGGTCGCGGATGATCGAGATGATCCGGCATTGCCCTGACTGCGGCCAGGATCAGCCCTTTGAGCGGCATCACCCCCAGGGCGCCGACTGCGCTGATGACGCCGACGGGCACTGCCCGGAGTGGTTCTGCCTCGGCTGTGGCGCAGGCATGCTGATCGGCTGCCGGTCACGTCGGCGTGCACCAGCCCGGGCGGAGCGGCCGCGCCGCCTGGTCGCATGACAAACCCGCGTCCGCGCTGCATGCTCGGATCATGAGGCCTGCCACCGGGCCAGTGGAAAATCAGGACCCTGGCGCTGCGGCTGCGTTCCGCTCCGCCGTTGCCGATCTGGAAGCCGGGATAGCAGCACAGCGCCTAGCGCGCCCGGAGGTCACCTTCGAAGGCGAGCCGCCGCCGCGCAAGCTCGCGCCCTACGCCGCCGCCGTCGCGGCGACCGTTCACGACCGGGATGACGAGATCGGCTGGGGCCGGTTCGTGCTGCTCTATGACCCGGCGGGGCAGCCCGGCTGGGGGGACCGCTGCGGATCATTGCCTACCTCCGCACCGATCTCGAGCCGGAGATCGCCGCTGACCCGCTGATCGGGCAGGTGGGATGGAGCTGGCTGACCGAGGCGCTGGAGGCCCGGACTGACGGTTTCCGGCAGACCAGCGGTACGGTGACCAGAGTGGTGACCGAAGGGTTCGGCGGGAAGCAAGATGAACCGGTGGCAACTGAGTTCGAGCTGCGGGCATCCTGGTCGCCGGCCAGCCCCGATGCCGACCGGCCCGGGATCGACGGGCACGTCGCGGCCTGGTGTGATGCCCTGTGCACTGCCTCGGGCCTGCCGCCGGTAGCGGCGGGCGTCGCGGCGCTGCGGCAGCCACGTCACCGGCGGGCGCGGTGAGCCGCACCGGGCCCGCGTCATCCAGCTCGGCGCCCTCCGACCCAGCCCAACCCAGATCGGCACCGACCGTCCCCGCCGGGCCCAGGTCGGTGCCGACCGTCCCCTCCGGGCCGAGGTCGGTGCCGACCGTCCCCGCCAGGCCCGGATCAGCACCAGCCACACCCCCGGCGCCCGGAACCGCACCAGCCGCCCCCGCCAGGCCCGGATCAGCACCAGCCACGCCCCCGGCGCCCGGATCCGCACCGGCCGCCCCCGCTGGACCCGAGCAGCCGGTGCCAGCCGCGGAGCGGACCTCGGTGCCGTTGCTTGAGCCCAGGGATGGGCTGCCGCCGCTGGTGGTGTCCGCGGCGGGTCTGGCCGCCGCGGCCCGGGCGCTCGGCGCAGGTGACGGCCCGGTAGCGGTAGACGCGGAACGCGCCTCTGGTTTCCGTTACGGCCACCGGGCCTTCCTCGTCCAGCTTCGCCGCCGGGGGGCCGGGACCGTGCTCATCGATCCGGTCGCCTGTCCCGACCTGTCCGGCATCGACACGGCGCTGGCCGACACCGAGGCCGTCATACACGCCGCTTCCCAGGATCTGCCCTGCCTGGCGGAGATCGGCTACCGGCCGCGGTTGCTCTTCGATACCGAACTGGCCGGCCTGCTCGGCTACCCACGGGTCGGCCTGGGCACGCTGGTCGAGGAGATCCTCGGGTTCGCCCTGGAAAAGAGCCACTCGGCAGCGGACTGGTCGACGCGGCCGCTGCCCGAGGAATGGCTGCGTTATGCCGCGCTCGACGTCGAGGTCCTGGTCGAGTTGCGCGACGCCCTCGCCGACCAGCTCGAGGCCCAGGGCAAGACTGAATGGGCGCGGCAGGAATTCGCGGCTGTGCTGGCCACCGAGCCGCCCGGCCCGCGCGCCGAGCCCTGGCGCCGCACATCCGGCATTCACCGGGTCCGCAGCCGCCGGGGCCTGGCCGTGGTCCGCGAGCTGTGGCTGGAGCGAGACAAGATAGCCCGGCGGCGCGATCTTTCGCCCACCCGCGTGCTCCTGGATTCCGCCATCATCGAGGCCGCCCGGAGGCTGCCCGCCGGCGCGGCCGATCTGAACGGTATCGCCGGGTTCAGCGGGCGCGGCGCGCGACGCCACGCGCCGGAGTGGCTGCGCGCCATCGGCCGCGCCAGGGCCCAGGCCGAACGCACGCTGCCGGATACGTCGGCCCCGTCAGGCGATGGCCCGCCACCCGCGCATCGCTGGTCAGAACGGGATCCGGCGGCTGCGCGGCGGCTGGCCGCCGCCCGCGGCGCGGTGGCGGCCCTCGCCGACGAGCATCATCTGCCGACCGAGAACCTGCTGCCGCCGGACGCGGTGCGCAGGCTGGCCTGGCAGCCGCCTGAGCCGCTCAGCCCGGAAACGGTCGGAGCTGAGCTGGCTGGGCTTGGCGCCCGACGCTGGCAGGTCGAGGTTACGGCCTTGCCGATCGCCAAGGCGCTACTGCGGCTCGTCGAGAAGGGTGAGGCCTGAGGCCAGGCGACACCCGGAGCCGGGACACGGCCTGGTCAGGCGCTCCGGCGCAGCGACCACAGATCACACGGCAGAGCCGACCCCGCGCGCAGCACCCCTGCGCACGGCAGCAATTCGGCGGTGTCCGGGTAGTCGGGAAACACGTTGATGAGCACCTCGCAGTCGCAGCAGCAGCCGCCCCGCCGCTGCAGCCGGGCGACCAGGCCGCGGGCCCGGGGCGCGCGCGCATCCCGCCACCGGACCGTCCAGCGGTGGCTGCCATCACAGCCGAACTCGCTGATCATACGCAGCAGGTAGCAGCGCAGGCACTCACGCTCCGCGGGCTCGGTTAACTGCCGGGAAAGGTCGGCGAGCTCGGCCTCGATCGCATCCGCGACGCTCTTCGCCATGATCTTCTCCTTCTGGCCGGTGACTGGGTAACCGATATGTACCGCCGGCGACCGACAGTCCGGCGCCCGCGAATTGAGGGAGAATGGGCTCATGGTCGAAAGCGTCTGGGCCACACTCGGTACGCCGGTCGGGCAGGTCTCGGTGGCCTGCAGCGATACCGGCGTTACCGCCGTCCGGTTCGGGCTGCCGCCCACCACCGGCCAGGCCGTCACCGCCCCGGCAGCGACCGCCCCGGGAACCACCGCCAGCCCGGCTGCGGCCGACCCGGGAAGCACCGCCAGCCCGGGAACCACCGCCAGCCCGGCTGCGGCCGCCAGCCCGGCGGCGGCCGCCAAGCTGGCGGCGGCCGCCGGGCGGCAGCTCGCCGAGTACTTCGCCGGGCAGCGCCGCGTCTTCGAGCTGCCGCTTGACTGGACGGCCAGGTCCCGGCTGCAGCGTCAGGTGCTCGCCGTGCTCTACGATTCGGTGGGCTTCGGCGAGACCGTAAGCTACGGCGCGCTGGCCCGGCTGGCCGGCGTCGATACGGCGGTAACGGTGCCAGCCCGGGCCGTCGGCCAGGTCATGGGATCCAATCCGATACCGATCATCGTGCCGTGCCACCGGGTAGTTGCCGCGGACGGGCTGGGCGGTTACAGCGGCGGCACCGGCCTCGAAATCAAGCGCTGGCTGCTGACCTTCGAAGGAGTTCTCCCGCCCACGCTGGACTGGGCCGTTGCGGAGCCTGCCCGGCTGGCCGGGCCGGTCAGCGTGACAAGCAGGCCGGACCGAAGCCAGCGGACGGACGGGCGGCACCGGCCCGGGCTGTGACGCTGGACGGCGATGGACGGCGAGCAGCGGCAAACTGCTCAGGCCGATGCCAGCCAGGATGGCCGCGCCACCGATGAGCTGCTGGGCATCCACCGGGTTCCGGAAGGCAACCGCGCCCGCCACCGCGCCGATCAGCGGCTCCAGGTTCAGGAAGGCCCCGGCCACCTCGGCGGATACCCGGACCTGCCCGTAGGCGAACAGCGCGAACGGCAGCACCGTACCGCCGAGCGCAAGTCCGGCGAAGGCCAGGAAGGTGCCCGCGCTGCCCGGCCAGGCCGGCATCCCCTCGCTGACCGTGGCCACCGGCAGCACGGCCGCGGCGGAAGCCAGGAACTGCACCGCCGTCACCGCGACCGGGTCGCGGCCGCGCAGCAGCCCGGCCTGCGCGACGGTGAACGTCGCCGATATCAGCAGCGACACCAGTACCAGGCCATCGCCGCTGATACTGGCCCCGGCGCCCGGTCCGCCTGCGATCAGGCCGACACCTGCCAGCGACAGGAGGAAGCCCGCCCAGGCCACCGGCCGCGCCACCGTGCCGCGCCAGATGGCCGCGACGATCGCCACCAGCACCGGCGCCGCGCCAATCAGCAGGGCCGCATGACTCACGCTGGTCTGGCCGATGCCCGCGTTCTGCACCAGGACCGTCCCGCCGTAACCCACCGCGCCCCAAGCCAGCACGGCCGGCGTGCAGGCGGCGCGCAGCCGGCCCCTAGCCACGACCATGAGGATGACGGCGGCCACGCTGAACCGCGCGAACGTGAGCCAGGCCGGGGGCAGCCACTCCAGCGCCACCTTGGACAGCGGCACGGTGGTACCCCACAACAGCCCGGCAGCGCTCAGCGCGGTGACGGAGCGGCGAAGGTCGGTGTGCATGACTCCATCTCACCTACCACTAGGCGAGAATTTGTCATCTACACTTCTTTACTCAATAATGTATCGTGAGATGGCCATTGAACTTGACGAAGTTGACGTCCAGCTGCTGACCGTGCTGCAGGCCGATGCGGACCGCACCAATGTCGAACTGGCCCGCCTGGTCGGGCTGTCCCCGGCGGCGACCCTGCACCGGGTTCGCCGGCTGAAGGAGTCCGGTGTCATCCGGATCATCAGCGCCCGGCTGGACGCGGCCGCGGCCGGGTTCCCGCTGCAGATGTACGTCACGGCCACCCTCGGGCGTCACGACCCGCGCTCGACCCGCGTCTTCGAAGAGCAGATCCGGGCCCTGCCGCAGATCATCGCGGCGGACAATGTGGCCGGCGAGATGGACTACATGCTCACTGTGGTAGCCCGGGACGTCGCGGAGCTGCAGCAGGTGCTGGCCGCGCTGGCCACCCGGGGCGGCCAGCGGCTGGTGACCTACCTGCGCCTGGAGGAAGTCAAGCCGCCCAGCGGGCTTCCGCTGCTGCCCGCCAGGCTGGCCACTGGCCGGCTATCCAAGCCGCGGCGCGCCCCGGGTCAGGCGGTAGCGGCGAATCGCAGCCGGTCTCCGGACACCTCGACGTAGGCGGTGGCGAATCCAGCCCGGCGGAGCCGCTCAGCCAGGGTGCCCGGCTCAACGGGCACGAAGACGTCGTCATGGTGCAGGCTGCGCCGCTCCGGAGTGTCCAGCCCGTCCGAGCCGACCAGCACGCCCCCGGACCTGAGCACCCGGCGCAGCTCGCTGAGCGCGGCATCCTGCAGCGCCGCCGACGGAATGTGGTGCAGCATGGTCAGGCAGGCGGCCGCCGAGAAACTCCCGGCGGGAAAGGGCAGGCTGGTCGCGTCCGCCGTAACCACCTCGACATTGGACCCGGCCAGCCGGGCCGCGAGCTGAGCCGCCAGGCCCGCATCCAGTTCCACCGCGGTGACCCGGGCGGCGTGCTGCCGCAGCACGTCGGTCGTCAGCCCGGGGCCTGCGCCCACCTCCAGCAGATCGTCGCCCAGGTCGAAATCCTCCAAGACCCACGGCAGCAGTTCCTCTTTGACCTGCCTCGCCCACTCCGGACTGGAGCAAAGGGCCAGGTGTTCCTCGTTCACGGCTGTTCCCATCCTGGCTTGCCGCTCAGACTGACCGCATCAGCAGATCCGGCGTCGGCCCGCGACATCGTTCCGGCATTATCCACCGTGCGGTGGCCTATCATACGTCAGGCCGACTTGACGTCAGGCTGTACTGACGCGAGAATCCTGAACATGACGACGCCTGACCACATCGAGGCCGAACACACGCTCAGTACGGCCGTCGCCCGCTACGACGAGCTGCGCGCGCGTGACCTGCTCGCCCCGGCCGCGGCTGGAGCGGGCGATGCTGAGCCCGGCTGCGCTCCGCTGGCCAGAGACGAAGCGCTGGAACTGCTCGCGCTGAGCGAGGTCATCGCCCGCAAGGCCGGCTGACGGCCGGCAGCTCGCAGTCCGGTCCGCCCGGGCCGCCGGGGCTTCCTGGTCACAGATCGGGGCCGCCCTGGGGACCACCAAGCAGTCCGCTTGGGAGGCCCACAGCCGGTGGATCGACCAGCAGGCCGAGCAGCATGAACAGGCCGGCTACCAGGGCATGAACGAGCAGGACGCCGCGGCCGCCCGGGCGCTGGCTGGCCGGGCGGACGGCGATGGTCCTAGCGGCCGCCCCGGCGGGCCGCAGGCTGGCGCCCGAACATCCTGATCCCGTCGCTCATCCCGGTTCATTGGGCCGCGGGCCGTACAGCTCGGCGCTGGCCAGGATGCGGCCTGCGGTATGCAGGACCCAGAACCCGCCCTTGCGCAGCTCCGGTCCGTCCGGCCGGCCCGGCAGGTCAGCACCGAGGTAGCCGCAGATCGCCGCCAGGGCGGGGCTGAGATTCTCGCGGTGCGCGCAGAGCACCGTGGGCTGCCGCTCGGCGACGATCGCGGCAGCTACCTGCCGCACCGCGGCCGGGTCCGGTGGCGATCCGGCTACCGTGAGGGCGGCCTCGACCGCGATCTGCGTGCCGGCCCGCCGCGCGTAGGGCCGGACCGTGGCCAGGCACCGTTCGGCGGGCGAGCTGATCACCCGGCAGGAGCCGAAGCAGCTCAGCAGCCCGGCCAGCCGCTCGGCGACCGCCGCGCCCGCCGCGTCTAGCGGCCGGTCCAGGTCCTCTCCGGGCCAGGAATCCTTGGTGCCCGCTGAGGCATGCCGGAGCAGGATGACCGGTACGGTATCGGGCGGCCCGGCCGCCAGCTCGGCGAGCAGCGCGGCGTCGTGGTCGTAGCTGAGCTTGCCGGGCGCCGCTGCCATCGGCAGCCACATCAGTTCGTCGACCTCCGAGTTGGGGACGAACCTGGTGCTGGCTCCCGGAGCGGACCGCGCTGCCCAGTAGTCCACCCGCTTGAGCCGCCCGTCGATGTCGTAACTGACCGGTGTCAGCCGTCGGCCCAGAACCACCCGGACCCCGGTCTCCTCGGCCACCTCGCGCACGGCCGCCTCCAGCACATGTTCACCGGGTTCGAGCTTTCCCTTCGGGAAGGTCCAGTCGCCGTACTTGATGCGGTGGATCAGCGCGAGCTCGTCGCCGCCCGCGGCCGCCCGGCGCACGAGCGCCCCGGCCGCCCGGACCAGCCCGGCCGTCCGGACCGCCCAGGCCGCTGTCGGGCGGACCGTCGCCGACCAGACGGTGTCCGCGTCGCTGCCGCCCTGTCCGGCCGCCGCCTCGTCAGCCATCAGCACCAGCGCGGGTGTTCCTGGTCGCGATCAGGTACTCCTGCAGATCGAGCAGCGATTTGCCGTCAGCATCCCGGTGATGCCTGGTCCAGGTGCCGTCCCCGGCCAGCCACCACGACGACGTCTTGTCGTCCATCGCCTTGTCGATCAGGCCCCGCAGCTCGGCCTGCTGGCCCGGATCGGCCACCCGGACCAGCAGCTCGACCCGCCGGTCGAGGTTGCGGTGCATAAGATCGGCGCTGCCGATCCAGACCTCGCCGTCCGCCACGTCCGTGCCGAACGCGTAGACCCGCGAGTGCTCAAGGAACCGGCCGAGAATGCTGCGGACCTGGATGTTGTCTGATAGCCCGCCCACCCCGGGCCGGACCCCGCAGATCCCGCGTATCCACAGGTCGACGGGTACCCCCGCCTGAGAGGCGCGATACAGCGAATCGATGATCGCCTCGTCGATGATCGAGTTGCATTTCATCTGGATCCGGGCCAGCTGGCCGGCCCTGGCCCGCTCCACCTGGCGCTCGATCCGCTCCAGCAGCCCGGATCGCAGCCGGGCGGGCGCGACGAGCAAGCGCCGGTAGTCGCTCCTGCGGCTGTATCCGGTCAGGTGGTTGAACAAGTCCGTGATGTCCTCGCCGACGGTCTGGTCGCAGGTCAGCAGGCCGAAGTCCTCGTACAGCCGGGCGGTGGTCGGATGATAGTTACCGGTGCCGATGTGGCAGAACCTGCGCAGCGAGCCATCCGCCTCCTCCCGCACCACCAGGATCATCTTGCAGTGCGTCTTGAGCCCGACGAAACCGTAGACGACGTGGCAGCCCGCTTCCTCAAGCTTGCGGGCCCAGGCGATGTTGGCGCGCTCATCAAAGCGTGCCTTGATCTCCACCACCACCACGACCTGCTTGCCCGCCTCGGCGGCGTCGATGAGCGCATCGACGATCTCCGAGTCACCGCTGGTCCGGTACAGGGTGTGCTTGATGGCCAGCACCCGCGGGTCCGCGGCCGCCGACATGACGAGCCGCTGCGTACTGGCGGTGAACGAGTCATAGGGGTGGTGGACCAGGATGTCGTGCTCGGTGATCGCGGTGAAAATCGAGGTGTCCAGCGGCAGCGCGTTCTCGGACGGAATGAACGGCGGATACTTGAGTTTGGGCATGTCGAGATCGGCGATGACGGAAAGCCCGGCCAGATCGAGCGGCCCGGGCACGCGGTAGACGGCGCGGGTATCGACGCCCACCTCCGTGACCAGCTTCTCCAGCACATCCCCCGACATGGACTCTTCCACCTCGAGCCGCACCGCGGGCTCGAACCTGCGCCGCATGAGTTCCCGCTCCAGGGACTTCAGCAGGTCCTCCGTGACGTCCTCGTCAATCTCGAGTTCCCTCGTCCTGGTTACCCGGAAGGCGTGCTCTTCGAGCACGTCGAGGCCGACGAAGAGCTCGGGCAGGTGAGCGGCGATCACGTCCTCGATGGGCACGAACCGGTAGGCCGACACAGACATGAACCTGGGCAGTAGCGGCGGCACCTTGACCCTGGCGAACATCGTCGCGCCGGACTTGGGGTCCGCGATCATCACCGCCAGGCTGAGGGACAGGCCCGAGATATACGGGAAGGGATGCGCTGGATCTACCACCAGCGGCGTCAGCACCGGGTAGATCCGCTCCCGGAACAGCTTCTGCAGGGTCGCCTGCTCCTGGGCCGACAACTCCTTCCAGCGCAGGATCTCGATTCCCTCGGCGGCCAGGGCCGGCTGCACAGACTCGCTGAAGCACCTGGCGTGCCTGGCGGTCAGCTCGCGCGCCGTCTCCAGCGTGTTCACGTAGATCTGGCTGGGCACCCGGCCACTGGCCTGCTCCACCGGCAGCCCGGCCGCCATCCGCCTGACCCGGCCGGCCACCCGGACCATGAAGAACTCGTCCAGGTTGCTGGCGAATATGGAAACGAACCTGACCCGCTCCAGCAAGGGCAGCGAATCATCCTCGGCCAGCTCCAGGACCCGCTGGTTGAACCGGAGCCAGCTCTCCTCACGGTCCAGGTAACGGTCGGGCGGCAGCTCAGGCACCAGCGCGGCCCCGGATACGGTCATCCGCTGCTGCTCAGCCCGCAGCCCGGCCTCCTGGTCAGAGCGCGGCCCGGCGTCCCGGTCAGCCCCCGGCCCGGCGTCCCAGTCAGAGCGCGGCCCGGCGTCCCGGTCAGAGCGCGCCCCGGCGTCCCGGTCAGAGCGCGCCCCGGCGTCCCGGTCAGAGCGCGGCCCGGCGTCCCGGTCAGAGCGCGCCCCGGCGTCCCGGTCAGAGCGCGCCCCGGCGTCCCGGTCAGAGCGCGGCCCGGCGTCCCGGTCAGAGCGCGGCCCGGCTTCCTGGCTGGTCTGCAGCTCCGCCGCCCTTAGCTCGGAATCTGAGCGCGCACCGTCCGCGCGAGGCCGCCGCCCGCCCCCGTGCCCGTGGCCGCGGGATCCGGAGCCCCCGGCCCCTTTTTTTTCCTCGCTGCGTGCTGAGCTGACCTGACCAGATCCCATGTCCCCTATTGTCCCCGCTGTCGCTGCTTCGAAGACTTCGGGGACCCTCCAGCTGAGCGAGCCGGAGAGGTCCGCATAAGCTCAGCGCGGTCGCTGAACAACCGGCCGCAAAATCGGCGGCAGGCTGGTCCCACCAGAATGGAGCAAATCATGCGCATTGGCACGTCTGTCACCGAACATACCGGTCCCGATGCGCTCAGCCTGCTTCGCGACGAGCTGCAGCGGGCCACCGATGACGGCTTCGCTTCGGCCTGGATGTCCAACATTTTCGGCCTGGATGCCCTGACCGCCCTGGCCGTCGCGGGAAGCCAGGTACCGGGCATCGAGCTCGGCACCGCGGTGGTGCCGACCTACCCGCGGCACCCGGCGGTACTCGCCCAGCAGGCCCTGACCGCCGCCACCGCGGTCGGCGGCCGGCTGACCCTGGGCATCGGCCTGTCTCACAAGATCGTCATCGATGACATGTACGGCTACAGCTTCGACCGCCCCGCCCGGCACATGCGCGAGTACCTGTCGGTCCTGCTGCCGTTGCTGGCCGGCGAGCCGGTGGACTTCGCGGGCGAGACGCTGCGCGCGCGGATCGGGCTGTCCACCCCCAGGCCCGGCCGGCTGCCGGTGCTGCTGGCCGCGCTGGCACCGCAAATGCTGCGGCTCGCTGGCCAGCGAACCGATGGAACCGTGCTCTGGATGACCGGGCCCGCGACGGTGCGCGATTATGTCGTCCCGGCCATTACCGCCGCGGCCCGCGAGGCAGGGCGGCCCAGCCCGCGGGTGGTCTGCATCCTGCCGGTCTGTGTCACCGATGACGCCGACGCCGCCCGGGGCCGAGCGACCAAGGCGCTGGCGATCTACGGCCAGCTGCCGTCCTACCGCGCGATGCTCGACCGCGAGGGCGCGCAGGGCCCCGGCGACGTCACCATCGCCGGTCACGAGGCCGCCGTCGCCGACCAGATCAGCGCGCTGGAGGCCGCAGGCGTGACCGACTTCGTGGCCGCCAGCCTCGACCCGCCCGGTCAGCACCGCACCCGCAACCTGCTCAAGTCCCTCGTCCGCTAAACTCCCGGCCGTTTTCATGATCATGGCGGATTAGGGGGGTCAGACGGGCTGTTGCAGAATCGGCTGGCCCGGCGCGCCTTTCCTCCTGCTTCATTATCTTTTGAGATGATTGAGCATGGCCAAGCGCTACCGCCCGGTCAACCGGGACCAGCCCTGCCTGTTCCCGCCGTCGATGCGGGACTGGCTGCCGGGCGATCACCCGGTCTGGCTGGTGATCACCGCGGTGGAAGATCACCTGGATACCAGCGCGTTCCACGCCGCGCGCAAGACCGGCGGCGCGGGCACGGCGGGTTATGACCCGGACATGCTGGTGACGGTGCTGGTGTGGGCGTACGCGCACCGGGTCACCTCCTCGCGGGACATCGAGCGGCTGTGCCACACCGACGTGGCGTTCCGGGTGATCTGCGGCGGTAGCCTGCCCGATCACTGCACCTTCGCCCGGTTCCGGGGCGATTTCCCGGACGCGGCCGCGGTGTTCTTCGCTGAGGTGCTGGCGTTGTGCGCCCGGCTGGGGATGGGCAGGCTGGGGGTGGTGGCGCTGGACGGGATGAAGATCGCCGCGAACGCGCCGGAGGCGGCGAACCGGACCGAGGAGACGCTGGCCAAGATGGCCGCCGAGACCGTCGCCCGGCACGGCGAGACCGACGCCGCCGAAAATGACCTGTTCGGCGAGGGAGCGCGCGGGGACGAGGTGCCCCAGGACGCCTGGTCGCCGCGGCGGCGCGCCGGGCGGATCGCCGCGGCGCTGGCCGGCTTGCGGGCCGGGCGGGCCGCCGCCGAGGCGGAGCGGGCGGCGAAGGAGGCAGAGTACCTGGCGGGTGCGGCGGCCGGGACGCCGCGTGCGGGGAACCCGCCGGCCGGGGCAGCGGTGGAACTGGCCCGGATGACCGTGGAGCGGGCCCGGGTCGCGCAGCAGGCCAAGGGCTGGCGCCTGGCAGGCCCGGGCCGCTGCGGGCGGGCCGCCGTGCGGCCCCCGCCCGGCCGATCCGGATAGCTATATCCGGGTCCGCCAGGCCGCCGCCCGGCTGGAGAAGGCCAGGGCCCGGGCCGCCGAGGCCGGGCGCAAGGCCGCGGAACAGGACAAGAACCGCGCCGCGCCGGTGCGCAATATCACCGGCCCCGACGCCCGGCTGATGCCCGTGCGCGGCGGCGGGTTCATCCAGGGCTACAACACCCAGAACGTCACCAGCGAAGACGAGCTGGTCATCGCCACCGAGCTCACCAAAACTGTCCTGGCCAGCCTCCCCAGCCGGGCCGGCCCGCAGGCCAGCCCGGCCTGACCGGCCCAGTGGCCAGGCCACCACCCCGCCGGCCAGGAGAAACCCGCACCATGAATCCCGTACATCACCTGACGACCAAGCCAGCACGCGCCGATTCCGCAACAGCCCGCAGAGCCCCAGCTAACACCCATGATCATGGAACTTGCTAGTGGGGGCGCCTGCTGCGTCGCTCTGGCGGGGGGTACGGGGGTGAGGGGGGTTAGGGCCGGTCCAGGCCGCAGGCCTGGTACAAGTCGTCGCGGCTGGCCAGCTTGACCCGGGCGCCGCGGCCCAGCGCGGCCGCCAGTTCCTTCTCGGCCGTCTCGATCTTCAGCCAGTCCGCGTAGCTGACCGCCCGGATGCCGCGGTCGGCCAGCGCCTGCCCCAGTCGGGAGCTCGCGGCGCCCGCCGCGGCGGCCTCGGCCGACGGCTCGGGGTAGCGCAGCAGGCCAGCCCGGGGCAACTGGACGTCTTGCGGTCCTGGGCCGCCCGCCAGGTCGGCAAGCAGGGCCCGGACGGTCTGCGCGGCATCGGATTTGTTGGTGCCGATGACGCCGGTCGGGCCGCGCTTAAGCCAGCCCGCGACGTACTCCCCGGGCAGCGGCTGGCCGTCGGGACCGAGGACCCGGCCTTCGGCGTTCGGCACGATGTAGTTGCGCTCATCGAACGGTACTCCGGCCAGCGGCACGCTCTGGTAGCCGACGCTGCGCAGCACCATCTGGACGAGGAGACTCTCCAGCTCGCCGGTCCCGATGACCCGGCCCTGGTCATCCAGCCTGGTGCGCTCCAGAGTCAGTCCCGACACCCGTTCCGGGCCCTGAATTTCTACCGGCCGCAACCAGAACCTGACGGTCAGCCTGCGCGCGGCGCCGACCGGGGAACGCGCCGCCCAGTCACTGATCACCGCATAGTTACCGCGGACGTGCCGGTCGGTCGTGGCCAGCTGGGCGCTGCCGCCGGTCGGGTCGAACGCGTCCAGGTCGGCCTCGCCCGGGCCGACCACGACATCGACCCCGTCGAGTTCGCCGAGCTCGCGCAGTTCCTTGGTGGTGAACTTGGCCTGGGCCGGCCCGCGGCGCCCGATCATGTGCACCTCGCGGACCTTGCTGGCCGCCAGGGCGTCCAGCACCGGCTGCGAGACGTCGGTCTCGCGCAGCTCGACGGGATTGCGGACCAGGATCCGGGCCACATCGACCGCCACGTTCCCGACCCCGATCACCGCCACCGATTCGGCGTCCAGGCTGAACGCGGCCGGGTCGATATCCGGATGCCCGCAGTACCAGTTGACGAAGTCGGTGGCCGCGAAGCTGCCTGGCAGGTCCTCGCCGGGGATGCCGAGCTTGCGGTCCCGCATCGCGCCGGTCGCGTACACCACCGCGTCATAGCAGGCCAGCAGGTCATCCCGGGTCACGTCGGTGCCCAGATGCACGCCGCCGACGAAATTCACGCCGTCGTGCTCCAGCACCCCGCGCAGGTACTCGGCGATCGACTTGATCGACTTGTGGTCGGGAGCGACCCCGTAGCGGACCAGGCCGTACGGGGTGGGCAGCCGGTCGATCACGTCGACGCGGACGGCCCACGGCGGGTCCAGGGCGGCGGCTTGCTTGATCAGCGCCTCGGCCGTGTACAGGCCCGCCGGGCCTGAGCCCACGACCGCGACCTCAAGCTGTCTCATGACTGCTGATTATCCGCCTCAGCCCTGCGGATCGTGCGCCAGCTCGGGAGTCCGGTGCGCCACGGCCTCGGTGATCAGCCGGGCCAGCTGCTGAGCGTCCAGGCCGGCGTCGGCCAGGATGACCCCCCGGTCGCCGTGCTCGAGGAACCGCTGGGGCAGCCCGAAGATCTTCACCGGGGTCTGGACATCATGGTCGCGCAGCAGCCGGGCGACCGCATCACCAAACCCGCCGACCAGCCCGTTGTCCTCCACGGTGGCCACCAGCCGGTGTGCGCAGGCCGCGCCGACCAGCGCCTCGTCAAGCGGCTTGACCCACCGCGGGTCGATGACGGTAACCGCGATGCCCTGATCGGCGAGGCGCCCGGCGGCCTCGAGGCAGACACCCGCCATCGGGCCCGCGCCGAGCAGCAGCACGTCGGCCGCCGCGCCCTCGGCCGGCTGGCGCAGCACGTCCATCCCGCCCAGCTTGCCGGTCGCGGGAATGTCCGCGCCAACCGTCCCCCGCGGGAACCGCAATGCCGTCGGTCCGTCACTCACCGCGACGGCTTCGCGTAGCAGCTCGGCTAGCCGGGCCCCGTCCCGCGGGACTGCGATGGCCATCCCGGGCACCAGCTGCAGGATCGAGCCATCCCACATCCCGTGGTGGCTTGCCCCGTCCGGGCCGGTAACGCCGGCCCGGTCGAGCACGAAGGTAACCGGCAGCCTGTGCAGCGCCACGTCCATCATGACCTGATCGAAGGCCCGGTTCAGGAACGTCGAGTAGATCGCGACCACCGGGTGCAGGCCGCCCATCGCCAGGCCGGCCGCGCTGGTCACCGCGTGCTGTTCGGCGATCCCCACATCGAAGACCCGGTCCGGGTACACGCTGGCGAACCTGGCCAGCCCGGTCGGGTGCAGCATCGCGGCGGTGATCGCCACCACGTCCGGACGGCGCGCGCCGATCGCAGTCAGCTCGTCGCCGAAGATCTGGGTCCATGGTCGCTTGGGCGGCCCGGCCACCGCCGGCGCGGCCGTCGGCGGCACCGCCGGTGACACCTGGTGCAGGCAGTCCTCGTCGTTCTCCTCGGCCAGCGGGTAGCCGGCCCCCTTCTTGGTGATCACGTGCACCAGGACGGCGCCGCCGAAGTCGCGGGCCCGCCGCAGCGCGTGCTCGACGGCCTGCTCGTCGTGCCCGTCCACCGGGCCGAGGTACTTCAGGCCGAGATCCTCGAAGAGCACCTGTGGCTGCAGGACGTCCTTGAGGCCCTTCTTGATCCCGTGCAGCGTCTCGAACAGCGGTGGCCCGACCAGGGGCGTATGCGTGAGCGTGGTCTTGATGTAGTCGAGGACCTGCTCGTATCGCTGGGACACCCGCACCGACGCCAGATGGTCGGCCAGCCCGCCGATCGTCCGCTGGTAGGACCGGCCGTTGTCGTTGACGACTATCACCACCCGGCGGTCCGGGGCGCCGGCGATGTTGTTCAGCGCCTCCCAGGCCATCCCGCCGGTGAGCGCTCCGTCCCCGATGACCGCCACCACGCAGCGCTGCGGCTCGCCCCGGATCTGGTAGGCCTTGGCCAGCCCGTCGGCATAGGCCAGGCTGGTGGAGGCGTGCGAGTTCTCGATGACGTCGTGCTCGGACTCGGCCTGGTTCGGATAGCCTGACAGTCCGCCGCGCTGGCGGAGCTGGCCGAAGGCCGCCTGCCGGCCGGTCAGCAGCTTATGCACGTAGGCCTGATGACCGGTGTCGAACAGGATCCGGTCCACCGGCGAGTCGAAGACCCGGTGCAGGGCGATGGTGAGTTCCACGACGCCTAGGTTGGGCCCCAGATGGCCGCCGTTCCTCGATACGGCCGGGATGAGGAAATCGCGGATTTCGGCTGCCAGGAGCGGCAGCTGGTCGGTGCGGAGGTCCTTGACATCACGCGGACTCCGGATGGTCTCCAGCAGGGTCACCCGTTCTGCTCCTCTGTGTCGTCAGCGAGCCTGTGCCGTCAGCCAGCCTGTGCCGTCAGCCAGCCCGCGCCGTCAGCCAGCCCGCGCCGTCAGCCAGCCCGCGCCGTCAGCCAGCCCGCGCCGTCAGCCAGCCTGTGCCGCCAGCCAGCCCGCGTCAACAGCCAGCCCGTGCCGTCGGCGAGCCGCCTCGCCGTGACCAGCTCCGTCACCCGCCGCACGCGGCGGTCTGTGCGGTGCTGCCGGGCAGGCTGTCTCCTCCCCTCCTCCCGCACCGGGAGGAATCTCCAGAGTCTATTTGGGCGGTAGTTCGCTATGCACGCAGGCGTCGGTCCTGAGCTGACTCGCCCGTCAGCTGGCCCCCGGTCCTGATCCGGCCATCCCCGGTCAGCAATCCCCGCCTCAGGCCCCTGAGCAGCAAAAAGATCACGCCCACTGAGCAGGTCCGCCTCGACCAGTGCCACGGTGGGTGCGGCGATCGGGCTCGCCGCGCCGGGATGCCCCGCGAGTACTGGTGGGCCCGGCTGGACGAGTGGCCGGGCGCGCCGTACGGCGGCGAGAGCGAGCTCGCTGCCCTGGTGCGCCGCCTGCGCGGCTACCTCAGCGAGCCCGGCCGCGGCGGCTGACCGCCGCGCCCGGCTCCGGCTGAGCGGGCCGCAGCCTGGCCACGTCCGCCGCGACCCGTTGCTCTAGTTCCCACAGACCGGGCTGCCCGATCGTCAGCACCGGCCAGGCCAGCGGCTGCGGCCGCGCCAGCCGCCAGTGGAAGCAAACCGGTCGCGCCCAGTCGCCGCAGTGGCACGACCGCCCGGAAGGCGCTGCCGCGCACACGCCGACCAGGCTGGCCACCGCGACGATGCCGCCGATGGCGGCTTCGGGATCCTCCGGATCCCAGTTCGCGGACCGGATCGCCGCATCGTCGAAGGCTTCAAGATCAACGCGCAACGATGCGTGTATGGCAATCTCGCCCCGCAGGCCAGTGTCCCAGCCGGTGTTCAAGATCGTCTTATGGCCACGGGCAATCGCCCACGCCCACGGCTGCCGCACGGTCAGCGCCCGCATCTGAGCCTCCACCCACGCTGGCCAGCCGGAACCCGACCGCAGTCCCGGCATGATGGCGTCGCATGCACCCCAACCCGGCGCGGCCACTATCGCCCGCCTGATCATCAAACGTCGCCAGAGTGCCGCGGGTTCAACGCCTCGGTGAGCTATTGTCTGGGCAAATCGGCAATTGCTGATACCAGGCGATGGGGAAATGGCTGTCGACGCAGTGGGCGCATTCTGCTTTGGCCTGATCATCGGCTGGGTAACATACCGGACATTGCGCCGGACCGGTGAGACAGTCGCTGTCTCCAATATCGCCTCGGTCGTCGGCGCGGTCGGTGGCGCGGCGGTGACCGGACTGTTCAAGGGCCATCTGTTCGGCTGGTACTGCATCGGCCTGACGGTCGGCTTCTTCGGCTATCTCGCGCTCGCGGCGACCCTGCTGAAGAACGTCACCTGGCTCGGCGACGGCAGCTGATGAACGCCGCGCTGACCGGAGCGCTGGTCGCGGCGGCAATCCTGGTCGCCGTGATCATTGTGATCGCGGCCCGGCGCCGGCGGCGAGCCGCACCGCTACCGTCCGCATCATCTCCAGCTGAACTCCGACGACGGCAACAACAACAACGACAGCAGGAGCCGGGCGCAGCCGCAAATGTGGCATGAAGCCGAGCCCGCCCCGCCCGCTCAGGCCGCTCAGGCCCAGCCCGCCCCGCCCGCACCAGCCGAGCCCGCCCCGCCCGCTCAGGCCGCTCAGGCCGAGCCCGCCCCGCCCGCACCAGCCGAGCCCGCCCCGCCCGCACCAGCCGAGCCCGCCCCGCCCGCTCAGGCCGCTCAGGCCGAGCCCGCCCCAGCCGAGCCTGCCTCCCAGGCGCCCGCCGAATCCGCTCCCGCTGAGGCTGGCTATCCGTATGGCGCGTACCAGCCTTACTACTACTCCGAGCGCGTTGAGCAGGACCTTTACGGAGCCGCGTACCGCGGCGTCGGCGAGCCCGAGGTCGTCCAGCCGCAGGCGCACCGTACGGGCCGCCCGACGCGGGCGGCGCCGGGACGCCTGACTCCGGGGAGGAGCCGCCGGGTGACTTCGTCATCGGCCCGGCCGGTGACGTCCCGCCGCCGCCGGCCCCCGACTGGCCGCTGACGGCATCGTCGTCCAGGTACGCGAACCCGACGATCGCCGCCTGGGAGACGGGCGAACCCTGGCCGCGTGACCTGCCACCGTACCCCGGCGTGCGGTTGATCCTCCGGGTCAGCATCGGCCCGCTGGCCGCCGACAGCCAGGTCGACGAGCCGCTGGCGTTCCCCGATGACTACCTGCCCGGCGGCGACCTGGTGATCGACGTGGCGGTCAGCAGCACGTCGTTTCGGGTCGGCCGCCCGCTGACGGGCGAACCCGTCATGGATTCCGCGGTAGACCAGTTCATCCTGCCCGGTGACGGCAGCCCGGCCCGGACCAGGGACGGCCGCGCCGAGCTGACTTTCGTGCTGCGGGCACCGTCGCAGGCAGGCCCGGCCCGGCTGCGGATCCTCTACTACTACCGCGACGCCGTCGTGCAGTCGCAACTCGTCACGATGGACATCGGCAGCCTGGATCCCTGGTCGATCGTCACCGACTACACGATCGCCGCCGCCCTTCCGTCAGCCGCCGGAATACCGGACCGACCGCGCGTGGCGGTCGTGATCAACGGCGACGGCACCGGGCACGAGATCTACGTCAGGACCCGCGACGGTGCCGACGGCCAGCCGGGGACGACCGCCGTCGAACTGCCGCCGACGATCGGCGACCGGGTGCGGGACTTCCGCAAGGTGCTCGCCAGCGAGGCCATCGCGCCCACCACCGCACAGCGCAGCCGGGCCCAGCTGATCACCTCGCTGCGCACCCTGGCCCCGCTCGGCTGGGAACTGTATGCCGCGGTCTTCCCGGCCTTGAAAGAGGCCCTGTATCGGCTCGACGACCAGGCCGCCGACCAGGCCGCCGGCCAGGCGGTCCTGCATGTCGCCCGGCCAGCCGGGGTGAGCCTGAGCGTGCCGTGGGCGTTGCTGTACACCATCGGCATCGACTCGCAGTACGGCCCGGGCTATCAGTCGGTACCGGTCTGCCCGCTGGTGCGCGACTGGGACGGCCGCAGCCTGCTGGTCAGCGGCGATGCCGTGTCCTGCCCGCACGCGGCCGACGTCTCGCACGCCAGTAACCTGCTGTGCCCGTTCGGATTCCTCGGATTCTGCCACGACATCGAGCAGCTCAGCCGGACCGAGCGCCCGGTGGTCAGCATCAGCGCGGCAGCGGGCTCCAGCATCGTGGTGGCGGAGACCGCCTATCAGGTCAACCAGCGCGCCCTGCAGCAGCACGTGACCGGGCTCCGGCAGACAATCGCGGCCCGGCTGCCGGGCGTCGCGGTCATGGAAGCCTCAGGAAAGGCCGCGCTGGAGCAGCTGATCAGCCACGACCTGCCGTTAATCTACTTCTACTGCCACGGGGAACGGCCCAACGCGGCCAGCCGGGAGACCTATCTAGGTATCGGCAACCGCGAATGGGTCACCCCGCCGGACTTCATGAGCTGGGTGCGGGCCGCCTACCTGTCCCGGCACCAGCGGGTCTGGGATCAGGTCAGGCCGCTGGTGTTCATCAACGCCTGCCATTCCGCCGAACTGGACCCAGCGGCCCTGTTCAACTACGTGGACGCCTTCGTCGGGGCCGCAAACGCGGCCGGCGTGATCGGCACCGAGGTCAAGGTCCAGCAGGATCTCGCGATGGCGTTCGCCCAGCTGTTCTTCGACGGGCTGCTCACCGGCGGGGCCACCGTGGCCCGCGCGCTTCGTCAGGCCCGGATGGAATTCCTGGCCCAGGGCAATCTCTTCGGCCTGGCCTACACGCCCTACTGCTGGGCGGATCTGACCGTCACCGGCTAACCGGTGCTGGTGACCTGCCGCGAGGCGGCCGGGCCGGCCGGGGCACCGTCCGGGCCCGCCCGGCCAGCCAGCCCGAGGTGGTCTGGACCACGGCCAGCGCCAGCAGCACGATCACGGGTATCGTCCAGCCACCGGAGATCGCATGCAGGAATCCGAGCAGCAGCGGCCCGAGGCTGGCGATCAGGTAACCCGCGCCCTGCGCGAACGCTGACAGGGACGCCGCCGTGGCCGGATCAGGCGCCCGGGCCATGGTGAAGAAGATCGCCAGCCCCAGCGTCGCGCCCTGGCCAAGGCCCAGCAGCAGCATCCAGGCCGCCGCCGAGCCGGTCGGGGCGAACGCGGCACCAGCCATGCCGCCGCAGGTGGCCAGCGTCGAGACCACGACCAGGCGGCGCTGATCGGCGGCCCGGTGGGCGAGCACCGGCAGCAGCAATGCCGTGACGGCATTGCCGAAGTTCATCAGCGCGAGCAGGTCACCCGCGTGAGCCGCGCTGATGCCGCGACTGCGCAGCAGGGTGGGGAACCAGGACAGCGCCGCGTAATACAGCAGGCTCTGCAGGCCCATGAAGCTCATCACCTGCCAGGCCAGCGGGTACCTGGTCATGGCGAGCACGCCGCCCCCGGCCTGCCTGGTCTCCGGCACGGTGCGGTATCGCAACTGCGGCAGCCAGACCAGGGCGGCTAGCGCGGCGGGCAGTGCCCACAGGCCGAGGGTCAGCCGGACGGCGCTGGTGTCCGAGCCTGCCGCCCGGTACACCGGCACGGCGATCACCGAGCCGAGCACCGCGCCGCCGGACAGCAGCAGTAGGTAGCTGCCGATCAGCAGCCCGGCCCGGCGCGGATTGCGCCGCTTGATCAGGCTGGCCAGCAGCACGTTCATCAGGGCGACCGCCGCGCCCGCCAGCACCGTCCCTGGGAACAGCATCGCCCCCGGCAGGGCGCCGCGCAGCAGCAGGCCGGCGGCCAGCAGGGCCAGGGCCGCCCCCAGGACCCGCTCCTCGCCGAATCGCCGGCTCAGCGGCGCCGCGACCCCGGAGAACAGGCCGAAGCACAGCACCGGCGTCGCGGCGAGCAGCGCCAGCGTCGCGCTGGACAGGTGCAGCGCGGCGGCCAGCTCGGGGAAGACCGGCGGCAGGCTGGTGATCGAGGCCCGCAGGTTGATCGCGAGCGCGCTGATCCCTGCCACCAGCAAGGCGGTAGCCAGCACGGGCTGACCGGTCCGGCGAACGTCATACCTCCGGCTTCTATCCGTAACGGGCAGGCGGTCAGGCGCTGGCCACCAGCGACCGCAGCACGTACTGCATGATGCCGCCGTGCCGGTAGTACTCGGCCTCACCGGGCGTGTCGATCCGCACCAGGGCCCGGAACTCGCGGCCGTCGGCCCGCACCGTGATCTCACGCGGGATATCGCCCTCGTTCATCTTCTCGATGCCGACGACATCGAACGCCTCCCGCCCGGTGAGCCCGAGCGAGGCGGCGGATTCGCCCGGCCGGTACTGCAGAGGCAGCACGCCCATCCCGATCAGGTTGGACCGGTGGATCCGTTCGAACGACTCGACCAGCACGGCCCGCACCCCGAGCAGTGCCGTGCCCTTGGCGGCCCAGTCCCTGGACGAGCCAGAACCGTATTCCTGGCCGGCCAGCACCAACAGCGGGGTGCCTTCGGCCAGGTACTCGCGGGATGCCTCGTAGATCGACGTCTGGTGCCCCTCGGGCAGCTTGACCGTGACCCCGCCCTCGGTGCCGGGGGCGAGCTGGTTGCGCAGCCTGATGTTGCCGAAGGTGCCCCGGATCATCACCTCGTGGTTGCCGCGCCGGGAACCGTAGGTGTTGAAGTCGCGCCGCTCTACCCCGTGGGAGACCAGGTACTGTCCGGCCGGGCTGTCGGTCTTGATCGCGCCGGCCGGCGAGATGTGGTCGGTGGTCACCGAGTCACCGAGCAGCGCCAGCACCCGTGCGCCGTGGATGTCGGTGACCGGCTCCGGCCCGGCTGGCATGCCGTCGAAGTACGGCGGCCGCCGTACGTACGTTGAGTCCGGATCCCAGGCGAACACCTCGCCGGGCTGGACCTGCAGGCCCCGCCAGCGGTCGTCACCCGCGAAGACGTCGGCGTAGTCGCGGACGTACATCTCGGCGGCGATTGCGTCCTGCACCACCCTGGCCACTTCCTCCGGCGATGGCCACAGGTCGGCCAGGTAGACCGGCCGGCCATCGGCGCCGGTCCCGATCGGATCGGTGGTCAGGTCGATGTCCATGGTCCCGGCCAGCGCGTACGCGACCACCAGCGGCGGCGAGGCCAGGTAGTTCATCTTCACGTCGGAGTTGATCCGGCCCTCGAAGTTCCGGTTACCCGACAGCACCGAGACCACCGACAGGTCGCTGGCCTCGACGGCGGCGCTGATCGCCTCGGGCAGCGGGCCCGAGTTGCCGATGCAGGTGGTGCAGCCGTAGCCGACCAGGTTGAAGCCGAGCTTCTCCAGGTAGGGGGTGAGCCCGGCCCGCTCGTAGTAGTCCATGACCACCTTCGAGCCCGGCGCGAGCGTCGTCTTCACCCAGGGCTTGCGGGACAGCCCGGCCTCCACCGCCTTCTTGGCCAGCAGCGCTGCCCCGATCATGACCGACGGGTTGGAGGTGTTGGTGCAGGAAGTGATCGCGGCGATCACCACTGAGCCGTGATCGACCGACGTCTGCGTGCCGTCCTCCAGCGTCACCGCGACCGGCGACGACGGGCGGCCCGCCGCCGGGCGCCCCGCCGCCGGGCGCCCCGCCGCCGGGGCGGGGGCCTGATCCGCCGGGCCGGCGGTCGCGGCCAGTTCGGCGCCGTTATTGTGCGCGTCGAACGGGTCGGACGCCGGGAAGGTGTCAGATATCTCGTCGTCCAGGCGGTCGAGCTGCACGTAGGACCCCAGCGCCTGGCGGAACGAGGTCTTGGCGTCCGACAGCGCCACCCGGTCCTGCGGGCGCTTCGGGCCGGCGATCGAGGGCACCACCGTGGCCAGGTCCAGCTCGAGCTGATCGGAGTAGCGCGTCTGGCGTCCCGGCTCGTGCCACAGGCCCTGTTCCTTCGCATAGGCCTCGACCAGCGCGAGCTGGTCCGGTGACCGGCCGGTGAGCCGCAGGTAGGTCAGCGTCTGCTCGTCGATCGGGAAGATCGCGCAGGTGGAGCCGAACTCGGGGCTCATGTTGCCGATCGTCGCCCGGTTGGCCACCGGCACCGCGGCCGCCCCGTCGCCGTGGAACTCGACGAACTTGCCGACCACGCCGTGCTTGCGCAGCAGCTCGGTGATGGTCAGCACCAAGTCGGTCGCGGTCGCGCCGGACGGCAGCTCGCCGGTCAGCCGGAACCCGACCACCTTCGGGATCAGCATGGACACCGGCTGGCCGAGCATCGCCGCCTCAGCCTCGATGCCGCCCACCCCCCAGCCCAGGACGCCCAGGCCGTTCTGCATGGTGGTGTGCGAATCGGTGCCCAGGCAGGTGTCCGGGTAGGCGGCGAGCCGGGCCGGGCCCGACGCCTCGAGGGGCTGCGTCATGACCACCCGGGCCAGGTGCTCGATGTTCACCTGGTGCACGATGCCGGTACCCGGCGGGACGACCTTGAACTGGCTGAAGGCATCCTGGCCCCAGCGCAGGAACGCGAACCGCTCGTGGTTGCGGCTGAACTCCAGGTCCACGTTGCGCTGGAACGCGTCCGGGCTGCCGAACACGTCAGCTATCACCGAGTGGTCGATGACCAGCTCGGCCGGGACCAGCGGGTTGATCTTCCCGGCGTCCCCGCCGAGTTGCGCCATCGCCTCGCGCATGACGGCCAGGTCCACCACCGCGGGCACGCCGGTCAGGTCCTGCATGATCACCCGGGCCGGGCTGAACTGGATCTCGGTGTCGGGCTCGGCCGCCGGGTCCCACCGCGCGATGGCCGTGATGTGATCAGGCGTCACGTTGCGGCCGTCCTCGGTCCGCAGCAGGTTCTCCAGCAAGACCTTGAGGCTGAACGGAAGATCCGTGCTCCCGGTCACCGCGTCGAGCCGGTGTATCTCGTAGCTGGTGTCGCCGACCTTCAGCGTGGCTCGACTGCCGAAGCTGTTCGCGGTCATCGGGTTGCCTCCTGCCCTGCGTCGTGCCTGTAAGTGAATCCTGCCGCAGTCTGGTGCCACCCGCGCGTCGGGCGTCCGCGCGCCGGGCCTCGCCGGGCCTCGGCTGCGTCGGGCGTCCGCTGCGCCAGAACCTCCGCCCGACTGGCCTCCGGGACGTATCTTGACGTCAAGCTATCTCTGGTCAGTCTAGGAAAGGGCTATCTCGACGTCAAGCTATCTGTGGCCCGGTGCGGCTACGCTGTCGGCCTGCCTGGGCAGGATGCGGGCAGCCGGCCCGGGGACAGCGGGGCGGGGCCGCAGCCCCGGGCCGGGGTTCGCGGGGCGAGCGCCGGGCCTTGGCCGGGCTGGCGCTGCCACTGTGGGCCGGACGACAAGTTCACTTGCTCGGTTGGGGCACCGCACAGTGGATCTTCGGGTTGGCGCCCACGTAGTTGAGCGGGCCCGCGATTATCGTTACCACGATCGTGCCAGCTTTGGCGCAGTTCGCATAACCGCTTGTGTAGTAGTGACGCTGACCAGCGGCGATCGCACCGATAATCAGCCACAAGACGACCAAAACCGAGATGATGCGCATTAGTCTCTCCGATCGGCAGGTCTAGCGGGTGATGCGCGGGCCCGCGCCTCGTGGTCGTCTCAGCAGGTACCGCAGGCGGTGCTATTTAAACAGGCGGTGCCATTAAGGTACGTCAACATCCGGACATCGGATCAACTGTGTCCTTGCTGGCCGACGGCTAGCCGTAACGCAGCCGCTTGGCCGCGATGCCGGCCAGGTCCGCGATATGAGCCAGGAAACCAAGCTCCACGAACCGGACGCACGGCCTGGCCGCGCTCCGCACGATGGTGATCGCGCCCAGGCATCTCCATCGGCCACGATCGGGCCGACCGCGGCCGAGTGCGCCCCGACCGCTCCGGCCACCGGGTCGCCGTCGGGCAGGCTGCCCAGCAGCCACCTGGTTCCGACCGGTGCCTCGATGACCGGCGTCTGCCGCTGGACCGCCGACCTGATCAGCGGGGCCGCGCCGAACTGCATCGTGGCCAGCACGCCCGACAGTGCCGTATCCCCCGCGCAATCCGCGACCGCCCGCCGCGGCTGGCCCCAGCCGATCAGATCCACGAAGACCCAGTCGGCGGACGCGCCGCACAGCGCCCACCTCGCGGGACCGTTCGCTAGATATGTTCATCGCTGCAGGCTGCAAGTCACTCGCGGTCAGTTGCCCGTGGCCAGCGAGTTTCTCCCTCGGCTCGTTGGCTGCCGTCTGGTCCGGCGGCCGTCTGGTCCGGCGGCCGTGTCGGTCGGCTGCTCCGTAGTGGACAACGCCGCCTTCCTGCCCGGGCATCGCCAGGCCAAACCCCACCCCCGCGCGGCCAGCCTCCCCACTGAACAGACGTACAGGTAAGAAAAGCGTACCCCGCGACACCTTTTCTTACGGGATCATGGAACTCGCCTGGCGCGATCACGGAACTGCCATGTTTGACCGGCACCGCGCGGGAAGTTACCGGGAGTTCAGTCGCGTCGTCCCTGTTGAGGAGCCTCCCGTGCTGGTCATTCTTCTGGTCCTGTTGCTGGTGCTGATTCTCGCTGGCGCCGGATTCGCGCTTCATGTCCTGTGGTGGATCGCGCTGATCCTGCTGGCGCTGTGGCTGCTGGGCTTCCTGTTCCGCGCGGCGGAATCGGGCGGCCGCCGACGTGGTCGCTGGTACCGGTGGTAGACGGTCACTAGGCGCGGAAGAAGCAGTCGTGGCCGGCCGCCGAGCAGGCGGCCGGCCACGTTTTCGTTGCTCCGTCCCGATCCAGGTGCGGCCGTGCCTTCGTGGCTCCGTCGCGGTCCAGGTGCCGGCCGGGTGCAGCCCTGCCTTCGTTGCCGCGCGTCGGCGCAGCCACACGCTAGCCCGCGACCGGAGCCGAGGAATCTTCGCCACTGGTCCCGGTCGGGTGCTCTCAGGCGTCCGGCGGGTCCTCGTCACCGACGATCAAGCCGCCGCCCCGGGCCCAGGTCAGGTACCGCCAGGACAGGTTGATCAGGGCTGAGATACGGTTGCGGCCACCGAGCAAGGTGACCAGATGCAGCGCCAGCCAGGCGAGCCAGGCCAGGGTGCCGCGGATCCGGATCCGGTGCGGGAGCTGGACGACCGCTGACCGGTGGCCAATGGTGGCCATAATCCCCTTGTCGTGATAGCTGAACGAGGCCGTGGCCTGGCCGGCTATCAGGCGGCCGATCTGCTCCGCGGCAAACCTGCCCATCTGCAAGGCGGGCTGAGCCAGCTGCGGGAGCGGCTGACCGTCGATGAGCGCGATGTCACCGATCGCGAAGATCCGGTCCTGCCCTGCCACCCGCAGGTCCGGCCCGGTCACGATGCGGCCGTTCTTGCCCTGCGGCAGGCCCCAGCCGGACACGGCCTCCGGCGCCGCCACCCCCGCCGCCCAGACCGTGATGTCGCTGCGCAGGGCCCGCCCGTCAGCGAGCATGACCTGATCTTTGCTGACTTCCTTGATCGCGGTATCGAGCCGGACATCTACGCCCCGTGCGACCAGCTGCTTGCGGGCGTAGGCCTGCAGCGCCCGGTCAAACGGCCCCAGTGCCACGGGAGCCATCTCGACCAGCCTGATGTGCACGCGAGTGCGGTCGAGGTCAGGGAACGAGGCGGCCAGGGCGATGTTACGCAGCTCGGCGAGGGTCCCGGCCAGCTCCACTCCGGTCGCGCCCGCGCCCACCACCGTCACCGCGAGTTCCTCGTCGGGGCGGGCTGTGTTCAGGTACTCCAGCCGGGCCAGGATCTTGTCGCGCAGCGTGATGGCGTCGCGCCTGGTGTACAGGCCCAGGGTGTGCTTGGCCGCGCCGACCACCCCGAAATGGGCGGCGGTCACGCCGGTCGCCAGGATGAGGTAGTCGTAGCCCAGCTTGTCACCGTCGGCCAGGATCACCTGGCGCGACGTCGTATCCAGGCCGGCCATCTCGCCGTGCCGGAACCTGGCCCGGTACTTGCGCGTCAGGCCGCGCACCGGGTAGACGACGTCGCTCCCGTTCAGTCCGCCGGTCGCCACCTGGTAGAGCAGCGGCTGGAAGGTGCTGTAGATATTGCGGTCCACCAGGGTCGCCTGCGCGCCTGCGCGCCGAAGCCCGCTGATCGTCGCCAGGCCGCCGAAGCCGGCTCCCACCACGAGCACCTGGGCCCGCGGGCCGTCCGCCCGTCTCGCCATCACAGCCTCACCTCCCTAGGCACTGCTCCCCGTGGCACCGCCGGTTACACCTGTATCTATCAGCGAGGCTAACCTGCCTCTTGCGCAGCCGGTCGGGTCGGCCTGGCGGCGCCGTCGGCCGCTGGGCAGGCCTCGCCGGGGCCGTTATACGCTGGCGCACGCCGACCGGACACCAGCCACCGCGCGTTGAGGGGGCGCCACCGTTGAGCCAGACCAGCACAGCTACCACCCTGCTGCGCGGGCTGTTCGATGACGCGTCGCTGTTCCCCCCGGCGGAGTTGCCGATGTCGCAGGCTGTTGACGGCCACATCCGGCACCAGGGTGCCTGGTACAGCCAGCTCAGCGGCCCATTCGTGTGCCCGGAGACCAGGCTCACCCAGCTGCGGGCGGCCCTCACCGCGGCCGGCCTGGCGGAAATCGACATATCGCTGATCGTGACCGGCGGGGCCCAGGCCGTCGGGGCCAGCCTCGACGCGGTGGCCGCCGATCCGCGGCTGCAGCTGCGTTCGGTCGAGGTGCCGACCGGGCTTGACACCGCGGCCGGGCCGCAGCGGGCCGCGCGCGCGGTCGCCGCGGTGGTCGCCGCGCTGGACGCGGTCCCGCTGGCCGGGGCCGCCGGTTATGCCGAAATCCCGCTCACCACCCACGGCGACGATGTCCTGCGGCCCCTCGGGGAGCACGGCTACCGCGCCAAGCTGCGTACCGGCGGCCAGGCCGCGACCGCGTTCCCCGATGCGCCCGCGCTGGCTGCCGCCCTGGTGGAACTGGCTGACCGGCGGATCCCGTTCAAATGCACTGCGGGCCTGCATCACGCGGTCCGTCACGTGGCGGCCGACACCGGGTTCGAGCATCATGGCTTCCTTAACGTGCTGCTCGCGGTGGCGGCCGCGGCGGACGGGGCAGCGACCGAGGACGTCGCGGCCGTCCTGGCCCGTCTCGATGGCGACGCGGTCGCTGCGGGGATCGCCGGGCTTGACCCGCTCGACGCCGACCGGGTCCGCGCCCTGATGGTGTCGGTGGGCACCTGCAGCACGGACGAGCCCGTGGCGGATCTTGTCGCTCTGGGCCTGATCAGCGAGCCCGGATGAGCGTCAGACAGGAGTCTTCATGGCACGGATAACGGCGGCCGCCTGGCTCGGGGTCGCGCCCGACGACCCGTTCGGCCTGGACACGCTGCCCTTCGGCTCGTTCACTCCGGCGCATCGCCCTGGCCAGCCGCGCGCCGGCGTGGCCATCGGCGATCGGATCCTGGACCTCGGCGCGGTGACCGGCCGACTGCTGCCCGGCCGCGCGCACCTGTTCAGCGGGGGCAACCTGGACCAGTTCCTGGCGGCCGGGCACCGGGCCTGGGATCAGCTCCGGGCCGCCCTGCAGACCTGGCTATCCGACGAGGCGTACCGGGAGGCGGTCGAGGACCTGTTGGTGCCGGCCGCCACCGCCGAACTGCACCGACCGTTCACTGTCGGCGACTACGTCGACTTTTACGCCTCTGAGCATCACGCGACGAACATCGGGCGGATCTTCCGGCCGGACAGCGAGCCCCTGACGCCCAACTGGAAGCATCTGCCGATCGGCTACCACGGAAAGGCCGGCACAGTCGTGGTCTCGCACGCGCCGGTCCGGCGGCCGTGCGGGCAGTCGAAAGCACCCGGCGCGAGCAAGCCGTCGTTCGGGCCGTCGGCCAAGCTCGACTTCGAGGCTGAACTCGGTTTCGTGGTCGGCGTGCACAGCCTGGTGAGCGAGCCGGTGCCCGCGAGCAGGCTCACCGAGCATGTTTTCGGAGCATGCCTGGTCAACGACTGGTCGGCCCGGGACCTGCAATCCTGGGAGTCTGTTCCGCTGGGCCCGTTCCTGGCCAAGTCGTTCGGCACCACCGTGTCCCCCTGGGTGGTGCCGCTCGCAGCGCTGGAACACGCCAGGATCCGGCCACCGTCCCGCGACACCGAACTGCTCCCGTACCTGACCGAGTCGGAAGACTGGGGCCTGGACATCGACTTCGAGGTACGCATCAACGGCCACCTCGTGTCCCGGCCTCGGTATGCGGCCATGCACTGGAGCCCGGCCCAGATGCTGGCGCACATGACGGTGAACGGGGCCTGCATCGGTACCGGTGACCTGTACGCGTCGGGAACGGTGAGCGGCCCGGAGCCCGGCCAGCGCGGCTGCATGATCGAGCTGACCTGGAACGGTACCCAGCCGCTGACGCTGGCCGACGGAACCACGCGGGCCTGGCTGGAGGACAACGACGAGGTGACGATCTCGGCGACCGCCCGCGGCGAGGACGGCGCGCGGATCGGCTTCGGGACGGCCCACACCCAGATCATCCCGGCCATCGCCGACGCGGTCGGCTAGCCCAGCCCCAGCCCGGCCCCAGCCCAGGCTCAGCCAGCCACCGAGCCACCCCAGCCACACGGCCAGACCCACCTAACCACCAGCCACCGAGCCACCCCAGCCACACGGCCAGACCCACCTAACCACCAGCCACCCGCCAGGCCAGCCCAAACCACCCACCCGCCCGGTATGCCCCGGTCCGTCCCGGCGGACAGCATGATCATGGGTGTTTGCTGGTGCCCGGACACCAGCAAACACCCACGATCATGAAAAACCGGCTCCCGGGCGCTCAGGTGAGGCGATCGGCGTCGAAGTCGGGCAGGCAGAACTCGCCGCCCAGGTGCTGCAGGACCGGATCGGCGGGGTCGGGCTCGCCGTGTTCGGCGATCATGTCAGCGGCGTAGCGCTCGGCGTCATCACAAGGCTCATAGCCCAGCGCCCGCGCCGCGTCCAGGCTGACCCAGCCGCCCCTGGTGTTGCGGGACACGCCGTAGATCACGCGGAAGCCGGGGCGCTGCGCGGTGAGGCAGGCCCCGAACAGCCGCCCGGCGTCATCCGGGGATAGCCAGGTCGACAGCGACCTGAGGCTGGGCGGCCGCTCAGCGCAAGTCAGGATCCTGATGCAGATCGCGTCCAGACCGTACCTGTGGTGGTAGAGCGCGGCCAGCGCCTCGCCGGCCACCTTCGACACCCCGTAGTAGGTGTCCGGTGCCGGGAACGCATAGTCGGGGACGGGAAACGCCGATCTGGGACTGAAGCCCACCGCGTGGTTGGACGAGGCGTAGACCACCCGGCCGACAGCGGCCCGGCGGGCCGCCTCGAACACCACGTACGTGCCGTTGATGTTTCTCTCAGCGATCTGGTCCCAGGGCGCCTCGGTGGCCAGGCCGGCCAGGTGAACGACGGCGCCGGCCCCCTGACAGGCCTCGGTGACCGCGGCCAGGTCGGTGACCGAGGCCTGAACGACCTCTTCGCCGGGCACGGCGGTCAGCGGGGCGATGTCAAGCAGGCGCAGTGACCGGCCTTCGGCGGCCAGGCGGGTACGCAGCATGCTGCCGAGGGAGCCGGCCGCGCCGGTAATGAGAATGGTGGTCATAATGACTGCCTTCTGCTCGGCCGGCCATTCGTGCTGCGCCGGGTCCCTGGGGCCGAGGCATGCGCCGGACGGCCGGTGTCAGGCTGAGCCTGTCATGGCCGGCCTGCCGAGCCTGTTATGGCCGACTTGCCGAATCCAGGCCGGGCTCGCATCTGGGCTGATCCCGCCGGTCCGGAGGGGGCCGCAGGCCACCTGTGGCGGCGATGACGAGCTCAGCCCTGTTCAGGCCACGCAACGCAGTGGCCAGCGGCCGCTCCGACGGGCCGAACCCGTGAGCCTGCCCCTGTCGAAGATCGTGACGACCTGACCGGCGGCCCTTCTGATCGCAGCGATGGCCGCGGAAACGTCGGTCGCGCCCCAGCCGCCGCCAAACTGCCGGGCGCCGGATGCAATCGTCGACACGGGCAGGCCGGTCTGGCCGAGCGTGACTTGCTGCATGAGGGCTCACTGTTGGGATTGGTCGCGCGAGGGCCGTGATCGGCTGAAGGTGTAGACGGTGCCCGTCACGCCGGACCGCCTGGCTACCAAGTGCCACGAGGAGGGCCAGGCCCGCCGCCAACGCGGCCGCAAACATGGCGGCCCGGTCACCGGCGACGCCGGCGATCGTCCCGCGCTGGTTGACGGCCACGGCCACGGCGGGAAGCAGGGCGGCGCCAAGCGCTGCGCCCAGCTGGCGGCTGGTGTTGACGACACCGCCCACCAGGCCCTGATCCCGGTTGGCAACCCCGCTGCTCGCGATCACCATGGTCCCGAACGCGGTGCCCGCGGTCCCGAATCCGACCGGCATAACGGCGGCCAGCAGCAGGCTGTAGCCTCCGGCCGCGGGCAGCTGGGTGAGAATCAGGAACCCGGCCATAGCAAGCCCGCTGGTCAGGATGAGCACCCGCCGGACGCCGACCCGGCCGGTCAACCTGGCGCCCAGCATGCCCGCAGCGAAGCCCACGATGCCCTGCGGAGCGATGGCCAGGCCGGTAACCAGCGGCGAGTCGTGCAGGACCTGCTGGAAGTAGATGGATAGGATGATCATCTCACCTGCGTTCCACAGGCCGAGCAGCACATTCACAGTGCTGGCCTTGCGCAGGCTAGGCAGCCTGAGCAGGTCGGCGCGGACCAGCGGGTCGGCGTGCCGCTGCTCGACCAGCCAGAACGCGACGGCCGCAGCCACCGCCGTTAGCAGGGCTCCCCCGGTCAGCGGAGACACCCAGCCCGCGACGGCCGATTGCGACACCGCGAACACGGCCGCGGCCACCGCCGTGGTGATCAGCGCCGCCCCCCACACGTCGAGGCGGCGCCTCGTGCCCCTTTCCCGCGATTCGCCCAGGAGCTTCGGCGCGAGCAGTGCTGCGGCCACCCCGACCGGGACATTGACCAGGAAGACGGCCCGCCAGCTGAAGAACTGGACCAGCACGCCGCCGAGTACCTGGCCAGCCACGAAACCGACCGACGCGGTCGCGCCGTACTTGCCGAGGGCGCGGTTACGTCGCGGGCCCTCGGCGAAGCCCGTCGTGATCAGCGAGAACGCGGCTGGTGCGACCACCGCCGCCCCGGCCCCCTGGATCACGCGCGCGGCGACCAGCAGCACCGGGTCCCGCGCGAGACCACCGGCCAGCGAGGCGGCCGAGAAAGCCAAGAGCCCGGCGATGAACATGCGGCGGCGGCCCAACAGGTCGGCGGCGCGACCGCCCAGGATCAGCAGCCCACCGAACGTGATCGCATAGCCGGTGACCACCCACTGCACCGCGGCAGCCGAGAAGCCGAACTCGCGCTCAATGGAGGGCAGGGCGACGTTAACGATGCTGAAGTCGAGTACCACCATGAAGGCGGCGACCAGGATCAGGGCCAGTCCCAGTCCCTGGTGCTCGGCGACCTCACCGGTCGCCTGCGCCCGGGCCCTGGCAGGCCCGTCGCTGCCGGGCTCGGAGCCCGGGCGGGCGAGCGCGGATGACTGGCGGGTGGTGGTCTGCGACGACATGGCCCTTCTCACTAATACAAAACTCTACGTCTCGTTTCTGATTTCGTTAACCCAAACTCCGGGTGGGGTGCAGGTATTCCACAGGTGGACACAAACTTCGCCGACCTGTCACCGGCCCAGGCACCAGGGCTGTCCGGAGCCCAGGACCGCTGTCGCCCCGGGCCGTTACGATGGGGCGACCGCCGAGTTCGGGAGATTTGCGCGATGCCAGGGCCTCAGGACCCGTCGGACCAGGCTGCGGGCGAGTACGGGCGCGGCCATGACACACCGCGCCCACCGAATCTCGATGACGGACCAGCCGACCGGCCTGCTCGCGGTTCGCTCACCGACTTCCGGCAACGCCTGGACCGGCTGCCACCCGGCCATCCGTCGTCGCCGTATCACGACGATGGCAGCCGCAAGCCTGCGGTCGTCCGGCTGAAAGATCTCGAACTTCCGCTGCCTGGCGACACGGGCACGGCCGAATCCGAGCCGCGTCAGGCCGAGGCAGACCTGGAGGAGGCCGGCCTACCGGAGGCCGATCCGGCGGACGCCGGCCAGGCGGACGCCGATCCGGCGGATGCTGGCCAAGCGCAGGCCGACCAGGCGGAGTCCGACCAAGCGCAGGCAGACCAGGCGGACGCCGATCCGGCGGATGCCGGCCAAGCGGCGGCCAGCCTGCCGGCCTACCTGGCAGAGAACGATCGAGCTCGTTCTGACCAGGACCGCACCTATGGCGGCCGACACGCAGGCGGCAACCGGGCTGGTCTCCCCCATGAGGTCGACGCCAGGCGTGACGCGACCGACCGGGTGCCTGGTTCACCGGCCGGAACGCTCGCCGACGTAGCCATCGATCCACCCCAGACCCGGCCTGATGGCTCGTGGGAGTGGAAGGGCAGCCACCTGAGCGCTGGCGAGTGCAAGATCGCCGACGAGACGCTCAGCCGCTGCCAGGCGGCCGAGGGGCGTACCGTGTTCGGAACCTACAAGGACTCGGGCCTGACACCGGCCATGCGCCGAGTCGAGGCACAGCTCGAGCACGGGCACTTAGTACCTGAGACGGAGAAGTTCGCCCTTAAGAGCGCTGACCGCTTCAAGGAAAAACTCGCCAAGCTGATCACGCGGAACCCAGACAAGTCATCGGATGAGCTCGCTAAAGAGGTCCACGATAATATCCGCTACACGTACCTTTTCGACGACGAGCACTATTTTGAAGCTATCTGGCAGGCTCATAGCGCACTCGAGGACCACGGCTACGAGCTAGAGGTGCGACGTAATAGCTGGGATAATCCCGAGTACAAAGGCGTCAACACTCGATGGCGAGATAGAGAGCACGACCTGCGCTTCGAGGTCCAGTTCCACACGCCATCGAGCTGGGACGCTAAGCAGCGAACTCATGGCGCCTACGAGCGGATCGCCGACCCCAGGACGCCGCCTCGCGAGCGGGCGAGGCTCAGATCTGAACAAGCTGAAGTATCCGCGACAATTCCTATACCGCCAAGATGCAGCGAGATAGAGGACTATCGCCAGGAAGGTCTATAAGCCTGTGACAGCTGAGGTGAGGTATTACGCTATTGTTGGTGTTGGCCGCACAGCCCAATCGCCATCCGGACTAGCGCGCCGCAAGCCTAGTGCCGAGGGCCCTGTCGACGAGGTTTTTCGGCGGGATCTGACATGGCAGCCCGATTCAGCGATCGTCGAATGGGAGTATGGCGATGTTGGCGCTGAACTGGTGGAGATTAGCGAGGGGGAGGCGGCGGAGCTGATTGAAAGGTTTCGCGCGGAGTGGAGCGAACCGGGCTGAGCAAGGTATCCATCCGGGCGGTTACGCCGGGGGATCTGGAAGCCGTCGGTGACATTTTCGGGTATTACGTCGAGCACACGGTGGCCACTTTCGAGGAGACCCCCCGGTCGGTGCGGGAGTGGGACGAACTAGCCGTTCGGCTTCATGATCTTGACCTTCCGTTTCTGGTAGCCGAGTCCGGCGGCGAGATCACCGGGTACGCGTACGCGAGCCCGTGGCGGAGTAAGCCTGCCTATCTGCACACCGCGGAGGATTCGGTGTTCGTGGCGCCTGGCGCGACCGGCCGCGGCGTGGGGCGGCTGTTGCTGAGCGGGGTTCTGGAGGCTTGCGGGCGCGGCAGCACACGGCAGTTGATTGCCGTCATCGCGGACAGCGGCGACCCGGCTCCGGCTGCGCTGCACGAGGCGTTCGGGTTCACCGTCGCGGGCAGGCTGACGGCCGTTGGCTACAAGCACGGCCGGTGGATCGACACGCTGCTCTTGCAGCGGGCCGTTTCCTAGCCGCCAGCCTCCGAAGCAGCGCTCTTGGACGCGCAGTCCCACTATGGCGCCTCGCCGGGGAGCCTGGCCACAGCCGGTCGCATGAGTCCGGACTGTTCGAAGTACTGCCTGATCAGATCCCGCTGCCGGCTGCTGACCTCTTCGAAATGCCTGATCAGCGCGTCCTCGCCGATCGCTTCGGCGGTCAGGTACAGATCCTTGATCTGGTCCAGCTTGGCTTGTGCGAGGACGGAAGGAGCCGGGAGCGGGCGCGAGGCCATGATGACGGTCAACGGCGCCGTATCAGCTGCGTCCGCGCCGTCGGTCAGCCGACCCGCCGGTAAGGACGAAGCGACGTGGTGGCCGGACTCCCGGTCGGTGACGCGGGGCTGCGGACCCGTCTGATGGGTCGGCTGCGGTCCTGTCTCGTGGCTCGCCTGCGGGACGGTCGCGCCAGTCGCTCGGTGGGCGCCGCCGCGTGGCCGCACCGAGGGCTGCTCCCGCGCCGACGCTTGCTGCGGCACGGGTAGCGGCGGCTGCGGCACTGGCTGCATCGGCGGCGCTGGCTGGATCGGCGGCACAGTAGGCATTGGCGGCGCTGACTGCATCGGCGGCACCGTAGGCATCGGCGGGGCTGACTGCATCGGCGGCTCGGGCAGCCAGGTACCGGCGGCAAGATCCGCCGTGTTCTCGGTGCGCCAGCCATCGTCGGCGTAATCGAGTACCGGCGAGAACTCCCGGATTGGCTCGCCGGGCCAGCGAGCGGGGCCCGGGGCCTGCGTGACCCTCGAATTGCGGAGCGAGCTCAGCCAGTCATCTGCGGAGCCACGCCGCCAGGCGTTCTGGCTGCCGCCGTCCCAGGTGTATTCGGGAGGATCCTGGCGAGGCGCGCGGTCAGAGCGGCGCTCCCGGGCGGCCGGGCCGGGCGGCTTGGCCGTTACCGGCCCTGGGCCGGTAACCGGGCTGGTCAGCGAGGCCGACCGGGCTGCGGAACGCGCGCGCCGCGCTGGGCGCCGGCGTCCAGGCCGGCCGGTCGCGACGGCCACCAGCAGGGCCAGACCGCATCCCATGCCGCAGGCCGCGATGACCTCCCCCAGCCCGACGGTGCCCTGCCAGCCAGGCGATGAGTTCACGCGCATCGCCTCGCCGACCGCTGCGGTTATCACGCCAACCATCAGCAAGATCGCCGCGATGACGGTCAGGCCGATCCGGACGCGCATCCTCCCGGTCGCGGCTGTGCCCGTTTCCACGGCCCAACCATCGCATGCAGGACACATGGCCGCAACCGATCTGCAACTGGCCGGCCAGCGGTCAGGATCCGCCGGTCGTGATGATAAGCACTGACTCCTGACCATGCCGGTAAACCCATGGCGGCAGCCGGCTCATCAGCTCAAACCACGGGCCCAGGCCGGGTCGCGGTGGTCGGTGCCGGGGTATTCGGCCTGCCCGTCACGACACGGCTGGCCGGGGCGGGCGTTCGGGTGACGCTCCCGAACGGACGCCGTAGCTGACTCCGGCCTGGTGGGAGAATGAGCAAGTGCGGATCGAGCTGCTGGGCACCCTGGAGGTGCGCGATGACTCCGGCCTGCCGACTCAGGTCGGCGGTCCGCGGGTACGGGCGCTGCTGGCCCTCCTTGCGCTCGACGCGGGCCGGGTGGTCCCCGCCGCCAGCCTGATCGACCGTCTGTGGGACAGAGACCCTCCCGATGGCGCCCGCAGCGCGCTGCAGTCCCTGGTTTCCCGGCTCCGCGGGGCGCTCGGCCGCTGCTGGGCCCAGGGCGCGATCGAGTCGCATCCGGCCGGCTACCGGCTGGTCCTCGGGCGCGGCGAGGTCGACGCCCTGGTGTTCGAGGATCTGGCGGTCCAGGGGTCACGGGCGCTGGCTGGCGGGGATCCCGCCCGCGCGTCGGCGCTCCTACGCGAGGCGCTTGGGTTGTGGCGCGGGCCAGCGCTGGCCGGCCTGCCCGAGACGGAACATGCCGCCGGGATATCCACCCGGCTGGAGGAGCTGCGGCGGGGCGCGGTCGCGGACCGGATCGAGGCCGACCTGGCCTCGGCCGCCGCCTCGGCCGCCGCCGGGCTGGCCGCCGAGCTGCGGGCCATGGTCGCGGAGGATCCGCTGGCCGAGCGGCCCCGGGCGCTGCTGATGCGCGCGCTGTACCTGGCCGGCCTGCAGGCGGACGCGCTCGCGGTCTACGCCGACGCGCGGGCCCAGCTGGCCGACCGGCTGGGCGTGGACCCGTCGCCCCAGCTCGAGCAGGTGTACCTGGGCGTGCTGCGGCAGTCGCTGCCGGGCGGCGCGTCCGAGGCGGCTTCCGCCCGGCAAATCACCAACGCTGCCGAACGCGGTGCCGCCGCCCGTCCGCCGTCCACCGCGCCGGCCGCGGCCCCGCATGCCCCGTTGACCAGCTTCGTAGACCGCGACGAGCAGATGGCCCGGGTGGCGGACCTGGCCGGCCAGGCCAGGCTGGTCACGCTGACCGGGCCCGGCGGGGTGGGCAAGACCCGGCTCGCGGCGGAGGTGGCCGGCCGACTGGCCGCGCAGCATCGCGGGGTGTGGCTGGTCGAGCTCGCCCCGCTCAGCCAGCCGGGCGACGTGCCGTACACGGCGCTCACGGCCCTGGGCATCCGTGACGCCGGGCTGCTCGCCGGGACTGGGCCCGGCGCAGCGCCCGCGCCCGATCCGCTGGAGCGTCTGGTCGGGGGTCTGCGCGAGCTGTCCGGGCTGATCGTGCTCGACAACTGCGAGCACCTGATCCTCGCCGCGGCGGAGCTCGCCGACGCCGTCCTGTCCGGCTGCCCCGGCATCCGGGTCCTGGCCACCAGCCGCGAGGCACTCGGCATCACGGGCGAGACGGTGTGGCCGGTGCCGCCGCTGCCGGTGCCGGGCGAGCAGCCCGGCACCGGTGACGGCGGGGTCGCCGCGATTGCGCCCGTGGCGTCGGTACGGCTCTTGGTGGACCGGGCGCGGGCGGCGGTGCCGGGGTTCGTTCTGAACGAGGCTAACGTCGCCGACGTGGCCCGGATCTGCCGGGCGCTCGACGGGATGCCGCTGGCCATCGAGCTGGCCGCGGCCCGGCTGCGAGCACTGTCACCCCGACAGCTTGCCGACCGGCTCAGCGACCGGTTCGCGCTGCTCACTGGCGGCAGCCGGACCGCGCTGCCACGGCACCAGACGCTGCGCGCGGTCGTCGAGTGGAGCTGGGACCTGCTGTCGGAGCCGGAGCGGATGCTGGCACGCCGGCTCGCCGCGTTCCCCGCGGGCGCGACTCTCGGCGCCGCCGAGGCGGTCTGCGCCGACGAGCCAGCGCCAGGGGGCGAACCCAGGCCAGGCGGCATAAAGGCCCGGGGCGGCGAGCTCCCGCCCGGGCGGGTTCTCGACGCGCTGACCGGGCTGGTCGACAAGTCTTTCCTGTCCTTTGATGCCGTCGACGGGGGAGGCAGCCGGACCGACGGCGCCGAGCCTCGCTACCGGATGCTGGAGACGGTCCGGGCCTACAGCCTGGAGCGCCTCGCCGAGGCTGGGGAACAGGGCGCTCTGCGATCCCGGATCTGCGACTACTACCTGGCCCTGGCCGAGACCGCCGACCCGCTGCTGCGCACCAGTGCGCAGCGTCACTGGTTCAACGTCCTGGCCGCGGAGAGCGACAACATGCTGGCCGCCCTGCGCTGGGCCATCGAGCAGCGGGATGAGGACACCGCACTGCGGATCGTCGCCGCGCTCGGCTGGTACTGGCTGATGTTCGGCCTGCGCGGCGACAGCGCCTCCCTGGCCCGCGCGGCGCTGGCGCTGGGCGCGGGCGAGCGGGCGGCGGATCGCGCGAAAGCGGAGGCGCGCGCGGTCTGCGCGCTGGTCGGCATGGGCTCGGAATGGGACCTGGACGGCCTGCGGGAGCCGCTGGCGGCGGCGTTCGCCGCGATCGGCGCTGACCCGAGCGGGCAGGCACCGCATCCCCTGGTCGCCGTGGCCGGGGCGAGCATGGCCGTGATCGGCGGGGACGGCGAGCGCGCGCTGGAGCTGATCACCGCCTACCTCGACGCCGCCGACCCCTGGATCCGGGCCGCGGCGCGGCTGCAGCGCGTGGTCTATGCCTGCAACCTCGGCCGCATCGAGGAGGCGGCGGCCGACTGCGCGGTGGCGCTGGCGGACTTCCGCGAGATCGGCGAGATCTACGGGACGACGATGGCCCTGATGATGCGCGCCGAGCTGGACTTGCTCGCCGGGGATTGCGGCGGCGCCATCGCGGCGCTGGAGGAAGCCATCGGCCTAGGCCGGCAGCTGGCCGAGTGGGGGGACGTCGGCTACCTGTACGGGAAGCTGGCGGCGGTGCGGATCCGCGCCGGGGACCACGCCGCCGCCCGCGCCGACCTCGACCGGGCCGCGGCGACCCCGCAACAGCCCGGCGAGACGGACTTCTTCCTCCGCCTGGTCCGCGCGGAGCTCGCCTGGCGGGAGGGTGACCTGCCCGGGGCGCTGCGACTGGGCGAGGACCTGGCCACCGACCTGGCCGGCAAGCCGGCGGCGGCCTGGGCGCCCATGCGCGCGCTGGTCGGCGCCCGGCTCGGCGTGCTGCGCCTGGAGGCCGGGGACCCGGCGCGCGCCGCTGCGGCGCTGCGGGACGCTCTGCAGGCCGCCGCGGTCACCCGCGACCGTCCGGCTACCGCGGCCGCGGTCCAGGGCCTGGCCGCCGCGGCGCAGCGGCTGGCCGGCGCCGCGCAGGCCGCGGAGTTGCTCGGCGCCGCCGACTCGATCCGCGGCACGGTCGACCACGGCAGCCTCGACGCGCCCGGCATCCGCGCCGCCGCCCGGGAGCGGCTCGGCCCGGCCGCGTTCGACGCCGCCTACCGGCGCGGCCGCGCCATGACCTACGACGCGGCCGTCGCCTTCGCTCAGGCCCGTGCGGCTGAGGCCGGTGCGGCTGGCCGGTGCGGCTGAACCGGTGCGGCTGGAACCGGTGCGGCTGGACCGGTGCGGCTGGGACCGGTGCGGCTGGGACCGGTGCGGCTCAGGTCTTGCGGCGGTAGACCGCGACCGCGAGGGGGGCGAACACCACGACGAACCCGACCGCCCAGGCCAGGGACTTCAGCGCCGGGCCGGCGACCGGGCCGCCGACCATCAGCCCGCGGGTCGCGCTGGTCAGGTCCGTCATCGGATTCACCCGCACGAACGCCTGCAGCCAGCCGGGCATCTTCGCCGGGGAGACGAACAGGTTGCTGCCGAACACGAGCGGGAACGTCACCAGGAAGCCGAGCGTCTGCACCCCGGCGGGGGTTTTCACCAGCAGGCCCAGCAGCGCCGAGAGCCAGCACATGGCCAGGGCGAAGGCGAGCACCAGCAGGCATCCGGCGGCGGCGGCGAGCGGGCTGGACTCCACGCGGAATCCCAGGACCATGCCGAAGCCGATGGTGATCGCGACCGAGATCACATAACGGGCCAGGTCGCCGCCGATCGCGCCGGCCAGCGGCGCCCAGCGCGCGATCGGCAGGCTGCGGAACCGGTCGAACACTCCGGTGCTGATATCGGTGTTCAGCCTCAGGCCGGTGCCCAGCGTGGCGAGGACCACGGTGTACACCAGGATGCCCGGCAGCGCGAACTGCAGGTAGGCCTGGCTGCTCCCGGCCAGCGCGCCGCCGAAGACGTAGGTGAACAGCAGCAGGAACACGATCGGGGTCAGGCTCAGCCCGAACACGTCCTCCAGGCTCGTCCTGATCTTCAGTACGCTGCGCCAGGTGAGCGTCAGCGCCTGCTGGGTCCCGGCCAGCAGGCCCGGACGGCGCGCGGGGGCGGCCACGACGGCGGTAGTCATGCGGGTATCCTCTCGGTCTCGCGGGCCGGCTCTTCGCCGCCCTGCTGGGCAGGCACGTCATCGGCCCGGTGCCCGGTCAAGGTCAGGAACACCTCGTCCAGGCTGGTCTTGCGCAGCGTGAACTCGGTGAGCATGATCCCGGCGTCGTAGAGCCGCCGCACGATGTCGGGCAGCGCGGCCGCGTCGGCCACCGGCGCGGATACCCGGCCGGCGCTGGGCTCCGCGGTCGGCTCGGCGCCCGTGTACCGGGCGAGCATCTCCGCCACCGCCGGGAGCTGGCCCGGGTCGGCGGGGGCGACCTCCAGCACCTGCCCGCCGGTCCTGGCCTTCAGCTCATCCGGTGTCCCGGTGGCGACGACCCGGCCGTGGTCGATGACCACGACCTCGTTGGCCAGGTGGTCGGCCTCCTCCAGGTACTGGGTGGTGAGCAGGACCGTGACGCCGTCGGCGGCCAGGCCGCGGATCAGCGCCCACACCTCGCCCCGGCTGTGCGGGTCCAGGCCGGTGGTGGGCTCGTCGAGGTACAGGACCCGGGGCCGGCCGACCAGGCTGGCCGCGAGGTCGAGCCGCCGGCGCATGCCGCCGGAATACGTCTTCACCGGCCGTCCCGCGGCGTCGGACAGCTCGAACCGGTCCAGCAGGCTGGCCGCCCGGGCCCGGGCGTCGGCCCGGCCGATGCCGAGCAGCCGGCCGATCATGATCAGGTTGTTCGTGCCACTGAGGCCGTCGTCCACCGAGGCGTACTGCCCGGTCAGGGCGATGAGCTGGCGGACCCGGTGCGCATCGCGGACGACGTCGTACCCGGCCACGCTGGCCCGGCCGCCGTCGGGGCGCAGCAGGGTGGCCAGGATCCGCACCGCCGTGGTCTTCCCGGCGCCGTTAGGCCCGAGCAGGCCGAGCACGGTCCCAGTCCGGGCGGCCAGGTCCGCCCCGGCCAGCGCCGTGGTCTTGCCGAAGCGCTTGACCAGCCCCTCGGCCTCGATCGCGTACATCATCGCCTTCCTCTCGTGCGTCGCTGTCTAGCTGCCGGACTCACTGTGCCGCCCGCCGCTGGCAGAACGCTCACCACACCGTCACCGGCCGCGCACCGGGCCCCCGGACACCTACGCCCAGGACGTGCGCACTGAGCCCCATTCGCCCGGCTTGGGGATAGACCCGGGGTCGGCTACGTCGACATGGCCAGGTATCTCAACACCAGCCTGGTCAAGTACGCCGACTCGAATGCGGCTGAGCCGCGCACCAGTGAACGTTTTTCATCCTCCGATCTCGCGTATCTGAAGAACGTGGATCGCCTTGGCCAGTTGCCCGGCTTTCCAGGGGCAGCAGCGGAGTTTGCGCAGGATGCGCCAGGCTTTGAGCTGGGTGTTGGCGCGCTCGCCGGGGCCGCGTAGCTTGGCGTGGGCCCGGTTGGCGTTCTTCTGCGAGGCGGGGTTTGTTCCTTCCGCGGTAGGGAGTCTGGATGTGCTCCCCGGCGCCGTGGTAACCCTTGTCCGCCAGCACCACCAGCCCGGCGGCGGTCAGCTCGCGGATGATGCCCCAGATCCGGGCCGCGGTCAGGTCGTGGACGGCGCCAGGCAGCGGCCCCGATACCCACACGATGTCTCCGTCCGGGGTGGCGATGACTTGCAGGTTCATGCCGTGGCGGCGGTGCTTGCCGGAGTAGAACGGCCGGTCGGCAGCGACCCGGTCGATGGAACTAACGTGCCGTCAATCACCACGTAGGCGTGGCCCGCCTGCTTGGCGTCTCGCAGTGCCTTGCGCAAGCTTCGGGGACCGGGCGGCCAGCAGCCCCGGGGCTTCTGTGACGTACCGCCATGCGGTGGCGGTGCCAATGCCGTACCCGGCCGCCAAATCCGCGAACGTCTCACCCTTACGCAGGTAGGCCAGCACCAGCAGCGCCTGCTGGCCGGGGGCCAGCTTGCGCCAGCACGAGCCGATCTGCTTGCGGTGACGGCGGATCACCCCGGCGGCGTAAGCGAGAGTCTGCGACGACAACGGCAGTGTGGCACGGTAGAAAAGCATCAGAAGCCCTGGGCAGACGATGATGATCGTGGCGATCGCTTCATCTACCAGGGGCTCCGCTGTACCAGAAGCCGACACGCCGCCCTTGATCAGCCCATATGCGAGGCCAGCCCAAGATCAGGTTGAAAACGCTCACTGAGCGCTTGCTGTGCTTAGCCTGGCCGGCGGTGACCCGGTACCCGGCGACGTTCTCGACATGGCCTGGTCCATGGTCCCCGAAACCGACCGGAGGCTGTTCCACGAGTTCTGCTGTCTCAACCAGACCAACGAGAAGTACTCAGCCGCGGCCGGTCGGGGCACCGAGATCATCGAAACCGCGCTGCGGCCCTACGCGGTCGGCTAGGCGACCCTACCCGGGGCTGGTGGCGCATGCAGTGGCCGCGCCGATGGCATTCCAGCATGACCGGAATGGCCGTGGCGGGCCGGGTAAAGTACGTCACCTCACGTACCGGGCACCGGGTGCAGCTACACACCCAGGTCAATGGTTAGGCCCAGTCGAGCCGCTGGGCCAAGCCGAGCAGCATGCCGGGGGCCACCAGGTTCGGCGGCATTGCCACCTTCACGTCCGGCTTGGCGACCAAGCCGGGCCCGTCCTCGGGCACGAAGTCCAGCGGCACTCCGGCGAAGGTCAACGCGTCGTCCACCAGCGCCGAGCACACTCGGTAGCCGTCCTGCCGGAACCAGTCCGCCAGCTGCTCCTCGTTGCGCAGGTGCAGCACTTCCAGGCTGAACGCGACGTAGGCCGACCAGTCGTACGCGGTGCCGACCAGGGCGTGGCCGCGGCCGACCACCTTGGCCTGCGCGGCCGAAACCTGCGCGTCGGTCCAGCCGTTCACCGCCTTGAGCTGGTCCCACATGCGCCACGCCCAGATCGCGTCGTCGTGGCTGGTGGCCGCCGCGGTCCCGGCCTCCGGAGGCTGGCCCTGCACGATCAGGCCGTTCCCCAGGTACAGGAAGGCGTGGCCGGCCCAACTGCCGGTGGCGTGCCGGATGATCTCCCCGGCCATCCCGCCGCCGTGGCTCACCCCGAACACGCCCGGCGCCAGTTTGTCTACCCCCACGTTCACCGTCGGCCTCCCCTCACGGAATGGGACCACTAGTTTACCGAGAAATGGTTACTATGGGCGGTCACCGATCCTGGCCTGTCCGCGCTGGGCGATCAGGCGGATGCGAATGACGAGACGCTCAGCGCCGCGATGAGCGGCCTACGTGGCGTGTCGCCTGACGGTCAGGCCCAGGCGCTGCCGATCAGCCAGGCCCGGCGCCGCCCCCGCCGTCTGCGGAGGACCGCCGATGAGGAACTGTGCACGCCAGCGGACTGGTGGGAATTCAACAACTCGCTGCCGGCCCGCTGATCCGGCCGGTCGGGTCCGCGCCGGCCGCACCCCGGCCGCCGGTTACCCCGCTGCGAGCTGCTTATCGACCCAGTCGTATATCGCGGTCAGGGTCTCCTGCCTGGCCTCCTCACCGAGCATGTCCAGGTACCCGGGAACCGGATTCACCTCCAGGACCACGTATCCGTCATCGGTAGGCAGCGCATCCACCCCGGCCAGCGTGAGACCCATCGCCCGGGTCGCGCGGAAGGCGATGTCTACCAGCTCGGGTGGCGCATCGACCCGCTCGAAGGTAGCCCCCTCCTTGGTCTTGCAGCGCCACACCCCGACCGGGGGCAGCTTGAACGTGGTCACGCAGGAGGTGTCGCCGGCCACGGTCAGCCGGTATTCGCCGTACTCGGTCGGCCAGTACGGCACGCAGGCCAGGGTGCTGTACCGGCTCAGCAGGTCAAGGAGCAGATCCCGGTCGGCCGCCGGGTCGGTGATCCGCTCCACGTCCGTCCCGGAGAACTGGAAAGACGGCTTGACGATGATGGTGCCCCATTCCTGGCAGGCCAGCTCGATGTCGGCCATCGAGGTCGCCGAGCGGGTGGGCAGCGCGGGCAGGCCGCAAGCAGCAAGCCGCTGAGCGCACTGCAGCTTGCTGTAGCCGGCCACCCAGGCCTCGGCGGGGTCAAACACCCGCACGCCCGGGACGTTACTGAGGATCGTGAGCCGCTCGACGCGGTCCTGCCAGTCGTCGCCATAAAGATTGGCGCGGGAGATCACCGCGTCAAAGCTCCGGGCCGGATCCCCGGCCAGGAGCAGATCGAACCCGCCGCTGGCGACCGGGACTGTACCTGAAGTCCTCGAGCGTGAATAAGGCCGTCTCGTGCCCGCGTGCACGGCCGAAGTCCTGCAGCGCGATGGAATCCTTATCCAGCTCACCATGATCCCAGCCAAGCACGCCGACTTTCATGACGCCCTCTGCTCTCTGCCGTCCGCCAGGTACCCCTAATAGGATTAATCTAGTATATTTTGCCCTGGCTATAAAGGCCTCGTATAACGCACGAGGAAAGGCGCAGGGACGATGTGGGACAAGCTGGCGACCCCCGGCCCGGAGCAGTCCGCGACGTACCATGCCGCCGGGTGGTGGCGGGATCAGACCTTCATCGACGATCTGAGCGCCGCCGCCCGCACCCGCCCCGCGCACCCGGCGATCATCGCCTACGAGGACGGCAAGCTGGCCAGGTCATTAACCTATGCCGAGCTCGCCGCGCTGGTCGGACGGTTCGCCGGCGCGCTCACCGAGCTGGGCGCCGGCCGCGGCGACGTGGTCGTTCTCTACTTGCCGAACCTGTGGCAGCTCACCGCGCTCTACCTGGCCTGTAACCGGATCGGGGCGATCGCATCGCCGGTGATCCCGACCCTGGACGCCCGCGAGCTCGGCCACGTGCTGGCCTCCAGCCAGGCCGTCGTCTGCGTCACCGTGGCTGACTACGCCGGGCTTGACTACGCCGCACGGCTGGCAGAATCCGCACCCGACAGCCTGAAACACCAGGTCATCATCGGGGGCCCGGAGCGGCCAGGGACGATCGACTTCGCTGGCTTCTTCATGGAGACCGCCTGGGAGGATCGGCATCCGCTGGACGCCAGGGCGGCGCTGGGTCCTGACGACCCGGCCCTGCTGCTCTATACCTCCGGGACCACCGGCCAGATGAAGGCCGTGGTGCACAGCCAGAACACGCTGTACTGCTCGGTCCGGGCCATGAGCGAGCCGTTCTCGCTCAGCGGCGACGACGTGATCTCGATCCCGCATTACGCCGCGCATCTGGCGGGCGTTCTCTGCGGCGCCTACATGCCCCTGCTGCTCGGGGCGACCGCGGTGATGCAGGACACCAACACCGACATGGAGTTGCTGGTCGATCTCATCGAGGCGCACCGGATCAGCTACCTGTACGCCGCGCCCGGTTACGTGGTCAGGATGCTGGACGCGCAGCGACGGCAGCCGCGCGACGTTTCGAGCCTGCGGTACTTCATCTCCGGCTCCGCGCCCATCAGGCCGGTGCTGATCGAGGCCGTGCGCGAGACGTTCGGGGTCAGCCTGCGGGCGCTGTGGGGCATGACGGAGAACGGCTGCGTGACGATCACCCGCCGGGACGACCCGCCGGACTGGACGGCCCACAGCGACGGGCGCCCGGTGCCGTGGATGGAAGTCCGGCTCGCGCCGGGTGCGGACACCGGCGACGCTGGCCGCCTGCTGCTGGTCCGGGGGGCATCGCAGTGCCTGGGCTATCTCGGGCAGCCGGACCTCTACGCGGATCGCTCACCGCCGACGGCTGGTTCAACACCGGTGACCTGGCCCGCGATGACGGGCGCGGCGGGATCAAGATCGTGGGCCGGCGTGCCGACCTGATCAACCGGGCCAGCGGCCAGAAGGTCTCCACGCTTGAAGTGGAGTCCGTCCTGCAGAGCCATCCCGCCGTCAATGAAGTGGTGCTGATCGGGTACCCGGACCCGGACGTGCCGGGGGCCGAGCTGGTGGCGGCGGTCGTGGTGGCCGACAAGCCGCTGCCCACCCTGGCTGACCTGCGCGCTCACCTGGCGGCGGAGCGGATGGCGACCGTGCTGTGGCCGGATCGGCTGCTTTACCTGCGCACCATGCCCAAGAACTCGCTCGGCAAGATCCAGCGCGGCCTGCTGCGCAAGCGGCTGGAGATCGCCGCGTCCGCGCGTCACTGACCGAAGCTCATGGCAGATCCTGGGCAGTCCACGGCCACCGCAACGGCCGGCACCGGCAGCAGGCAGCAGTGGGCGCTGATCACGCTGTCGCTCGCCCAGCTGATGTTCCTGCTCGACGCGACGATCATCAATGTGGCGCTACCCACCATCCAGCAGGCGATGCGGCTATCCGGGCCATCCCTGGAATGGATGGTGACCGCCTACTCGGTCCCGTTCGGCGGGCTCCTGCTGCTCGGCGGCCGGTCCGGGGACATCCTCGGCAAGCGCCGGGTGTTCCTCGCCGGCGTGGTCCTGTTCACGACCGCGTCGCTGCTCGGCGGGCTGGCCCAGACGTCCTGGTGGCTGCTGGTCTGCCGCGCCGCCCAGGGAGTCGGAGCCGCGGCCGCGTACCCGGCGACCCTGGCCCTGGTCACTGTCACCTTCCCGGATGGCCCGCAGCGGCACCGGGCGCTCGGGACGCTGAACGTGATCGGCGGCGCGGGCGGCGCGATTGGCCTGATCGCGGGCGGCCTCATCACCACCTACCTGTCCTGGCGCTGGGTGATGTTCGTCAACGTGCCGATCGGGATCTTCCTGCTGGCCGCCACGCCCCGGGTCATGCCGGAAACCCAGCTGCTCCCGGGCCGGTTCGACGCGATCGGCGCGGTCAGCATCACGGTGGGCGTCACCTTGGCTGTATACGCCCTGATCACCGGGGCCGCGAACGAAAACGGGCAAGCGCACTGGGGCTCCCCGGCGGTGCTGGCCTGCGTGGTGGGGGCGGTGGTGCTGACGATCATCTTCGTGTACGTGGAGCGGCGGAGCCGCCGGCCGCTCGTCCCGTTGCGGATCTTCGCCAACCGCAGGCGGGCGGGCTGCTACCTGGTGGCGATCCTCCTCAATACCTCCATGTTCGGGATCTTCTTCTTCATGACTATCTTCATCCAGCGGGTCTGGGGCTTCAGCCCGCTGCGGACCGCCCTGATCTACGTTCCGCTCACCGTCACGCTGGTGGGCAGCAGCTGGGCGGGCTCGCGCCTGGTGACCAGGGCCGGGGTCCGGCCGCTGCTCATCGCGGGGCTCGCGATCGCGGCGACGGGCATGGCCTGGCTGTCCCGGATCGGCTACTCCAGCGGCTATGTCACCGGCTTACTGCTGCCCTGCCTGCTGACCTACGCCGGAATCGGGCTGACCACGGTACCGAACACCCTGAACGCCGTGACCGGGATGGCGCCCGAGGACGCCGGCCTGGCCTCGGGGCTGTTCAGCGCGGCCAGGCAGGTGGGGGGCGCGACCGGGCTCGCGGTACTCGGCACCGTCACCTGGACCGCGGTGGCCGCCGCGTCGGCGGCCACCCACCTGGCGGTGGCCGAGCCGGTGACCAGGCAGGCTCTGACCGCCGGGATTCAACGCGGCTTCGTGGTCGCAGCGGGCATTACCGTGCTGGCGCTGCTGGTCGCCGCGGTAACGAACGCGAACCCGCGCCCGCCTGCCCGGCCGGCTGAGGCCATCTCCGGCCAGTGACCGCGCGCTACACGCTCACGACCCAGAAGGTGGTCGGAAGATTGACCACCACCCGTTCGTAGATCGCGGCCATCAGCGCGATACCAGGCTCGGCGAAGGTGCCGGGCGGCGGCTCGGCAAAGCGGATCACCGATCGGCCGGCGTCGAATAGCTGAGCACCTTGCCCGAAGTCGCCGACGATGGCAGTACCCGGATCGACCAGCCGGGCCCGCACGATGAAGACGCCGTTGCGCTCGAGGTCATCCATCAGATGCCCGTGGCTCATGAACTCGTAGTAGTCGGCCGGATTGATGATGAGGCCGTCGGCGGTGCAGCCGACCTGTTCCACCTCGTTGCAGGCGGCCAGGATCGTGGATGCGAACCGGCCCGGCGATGTGATGCGGCCGATCCCCGGAATGTTCAGCAACCCGTTCGGGCCGCGGATGATCGTGTGATTCTCGGCCGTGGCGAGGCGGGTGACCAGCCGGTAGTTGATGAAGGACTCGAAGGTCTCGGCGTCTTCCCACAGGCCCGGCGGTACCTGGACCCAGGCGGTGGTGGTGTCCAGCTCGGGAACCGGGGATCGGTGCGTGCGATTGGCCACTTCGGGCCGCACGGCGGCGTAGTCGACCACGCGGATCGTCCGGGTGCGCCGGGCTCTCGTGCCAGTAGAACTGCCGCGGGTCGGTCGAGAGATCGACCACCTTGAACATGGCGCGGGCCGGGTACCGCGGCTTGCGGCGCGAACTGGTAATTGATTCGGTGATGGTGACGTCGTACTCGACGGAGGCTTCGAGTCCCTGGGCGGCGCAGGCCGCCGCGAAGATCCGGCCCGGCAGGTTCTGGTTCTTCCGCGCGGCGACGACTTCCGCCATGGTCTGCTTGACGCTCTCGACCTGCTGCATGATCTCCTGCCTTCGTCGCTGCCGGGGCTGGGCTGGCCGGGGCTGGGCTGGCCGGGGGGCTGGCCGAGCTGCTAGGCGGCGTGCTCGCGGGGCTTGCGGGCTACGAAGATTCCCCAGCCGAACTCGCCGCGGTCGATCGCGGCCTGGATCTCCGTGCAGGACTCAGCGAAGGCCAGCATCCAGTCCCGGGCGGCTGTATCGGTCGTCGTCTCCGCTCGCTCGCGCGCCGTAACCCCGAGCACGCGGTAGGTCTGCCGGATATGGCTCTCGAGGTTGCGGGCCAGGATGATCTCGAAGCCGGCCTGGTCCAGGGCTACCTGGTAGTCAACGAGCGAATAGCCGCCACTCCATTTCACCCGGTCGTAGACGTGCAGCCGGGCGCGGTCGCTGATCTGGGCCTTGGGCTGCAGGAAATCGGAGAAGGCGAAGATGCCGCCGGGCCGCAGGACGCGATGGATCTCCGCATGGCTGCGCGGTTTGTCGGGCACGAGAAACAGCGCATCCTGGCTGACGACGTGGCTGAAGGCGCCGGCCTGGTAGGGCATCTGGGTGGCCGAGCCGTGCCGGAACGCGAGGTCGAGCGGCCCGGACCGGTTCTGTTCGGCGAGCCTGGACTGAGCGAACAAGATGCGCTCCTGGCTCAGGTCGAGTCCCTCGCCGCCGCAGCCGTACCGCTTGGCCAGGTAGATCAGGAAATTGCCGCAGCCGCAGCCCACGTCCAGGACCCGGGAAGCGCCACTGATCTCGGCGGCTCCCGCCAGGACCTCGGAGGTCCGCTCAGCAGCCGACCGGTAATCGTCATCGTCGGCGCCGGAGAAGTAACCGGTGTGCAGCACGCCATCGTCGTCCCAGAAGCTCAGGTAGGTGCGGAGCGTCCGGTCGAAGAAGTCCCCGACGTCCTGCTCGGTATAGGCGTGGCTGGTCATTGACATCGCAGAATCCGTCTCCTCAGGCGAAGGTGTCCTTCTGGCCGGACGTGAAGTGCGGCTGGTCCGGCCCCGTCACGCTGCCGCCGCCGTCGATCAGGTGCACAAGACCGGTCACGAAGGACGCCCGCTCGCTGGCCAGGAAGGCCGCCACGGCGCCGAACTCGTCCGGCCGGCCGATCCGGCCCAGTGCGTTGTGCTGACCCAGGGCCCGCATCGTGGGCTCGATGTCGCCGTCCTGGGCCAGCCGGGCCGCGGCCCGCTCCACCATCTCGGTCCGGGTGGCGCCGGGCGCCAGCACGTTCACGGTGATGCCGTCGCGGCCGACCTCGGCCGCCAGCGCCTGGGCGAACCGTACGACGCCGGCCCTGGCCACTCCGGATAGGGCCAGCGAGGGAACCGGGACGCTGGCGGTCTCGGACGTCACGAACAGCAGCCGCCCCCACCCCGCGGCCTTGAGGTGCGGCAGGGCCGCCAGGGCCAGGCCGACCACCGGGAGCAGCGTCAGGTCGACGGCCGCTTCGTAGTCCTCCGGCTCGAACCTGGACGCCAGGCCGGTCGGCGGGGTGCCGCCGCTGACCACGACCACATGCAGCGCACCGAAGTCCGCCGCCACACTGTCCACCCAGTGGCGCGCCGCTACCCGGTCGGTGATGTCGACGCTCGTCGTCGCGATGCGCCCGCGCGCTACTTCCTTGAGGCTGCGCTCGGCTGCTGCCAGCCGCTCGCGGTCGCGCGCGCCGATGGCCAGATGGGCGCCCTCGGCCGCCAGCTCCCTGGCGGTGGCCAGGCCCAGGCCGCTGGAGCCGCCCGCCACCAGCGCGACCTTGCCCTCAAGCCCGAGATCCACAGTTGCCTCCTTACCGCCCCGGCCCTGCCGTCCCGCTTACCGCCGCGGCCCTGACGTCCCGGCCCGCTGTTCGCCGGCTGGCTGCGGCGCGGCCCCCGGGGGCCGGGGCCTGGGACCGGCCAGGCCCTCATAGCGGTAGCCGTAGCGGCGGAACAGCGGCCAGGACAGGGCGACCGCCGACAGCTTGGCCGATGCCGAGAGCCCGTCCCGCCAGGAATCATCGGCGTCTTTGATGACGGTGACCCCGGTGCGGAACCGGTCCGGGTTTCCGGTCACCGTGTGATTGGCATGCAGCTCGATCACCCGGCCCCGCATCGGATTGGCCGCGGGGTCGGCGCCGCAGAATCGGAGCAGCACATCGACCGCCGCGGCCGGGTCGGCGATGAAATCCTCATAACGAAGAAACAGCGACCGGTCCCGGTAGCGACGGGTAATGGCGTGCGAGGCCAGGTTGAATCCCTGCCAGTAAGCCGTGCTCCGGCTGGCGGACATCACGTAGCAGTAGTCCTTCGGCCGGCTCCACGACTGCGCGACCGCGCGGGGGTCACGGACGAGGTGAACGTAGTAGGGAACCACCCCGGGCAGTTGCGGCAGCAGGGCGGCCTCCCCCGGGATCTTCGTCGAATCGACGATCACGCTGGCGCCCATCCGCCCCGCGATGGCGTGGTAGATCTGCGTCATCAGCGCGGCGTGCTCGCGGACATCGGCGCGGGCCAGGCCTCTGTTGAGCACCCGCCAGGTATGCCGGGTCCGGACGCAGCGGCGCTGGCGGCCGACGACCGTAGCGGCCCACGCCGCTGCCGAGACCCCGGCAGGCCGGCCGACCAGCAGGATCGCCGACCAGACCGGGCACCGGGTCAGCTCCTGCCCGCAGCCGCACAAGTTGTTCGCGCCCTGGCCCGCGGCGTTCTGCCACAGGAAATGCAGCTCGCCAACGTGGCAGAAGCCCGGGATCTCGCCCAGGATGTTGCCGATGATCGTGCTGCCGTTGCGGCACCAGCCAGTGATGCAGAGGATCTTGATCGGCGATGTGTCCATTTGCCGTTCCCGGCTCAGCTGGCGGCCATGGGGCGCGAGTTCTCGTCCGGTTCCGGCTCGGTCAGCAGGCCAGGCTCGGTAGCCACATCCGGATCCATGAGCAGGCCAGGCTCGGTAGCCAGGCCACCCTCCGTGACCAGCTTGCACTCCCGTTCGCTGGTCGCCGACCTGGCATCCTCAGGCCGGGCGACGCCGATCCGCTCCGGGCGGCCCCGGCCGCGCCGCAGCGCGCTCGCCACCCTGCGGACGGCCGCCACGAGGTGGTCGCAGTCTTGCACCGAGAGCACGGACGACAGCGGGACATCGACCGTTTGCTGCAGGTGGCGCGTGGTGTCGGGCAGCAGCGCCTGGATCGCCGCGACCTCCTTGGCCGCGAACATGAACCGCCAGTTCCAGAACACCCGCACGTTGCGGTCGTCGCCGGAGCCCAGGTTGCGCGCGTCGATGCCCTCGCAGCACAACGCCCGGGCGAACCATTCCGCATCGCCGCCCGGCACCCGGAAGATGAAGGCCTCGCCGAGGTAGGCACCGGGTGCCACCGGTTGCCTGATCGCGATCTCGGGCACATCGGCGAGCGCGGCGGCCACGTAATCGTAGTTACGGCGGAAGCAGCCCAGCCGGACCGGCAGCCTGGCCATCTCCGCGCACAGCAGGGCCGCGCGGATCTCATCCATGCGGAAGCTGTAGAGCGGCAGCTCCAGGTCGCACGCGAGCGGCGGCTCGCCGTCGCTGAAGTGTCGCTGGACCCGCCCTTCGTAGGCACCCGACAGAACGACGGCCCGGGCGAAGAGCGCGCTGTCGTCGGTGATCAGGAAGCCGCCCTCGCCGCTGTTGAGCGACTTGTCCGACTGGGTGCTGAACGCCCCCGCGAGCCCGAAGGTACCCAGCTTGCGGCCGCTCAGCTCGGCGCCGAGCGCGGGCACGGCATCCTCGAAGACCGGCACGCCCAGCTCGGCGGCCAGGCAGGTCAGCGGCTCCATGTCGGCGGCGAAGCCGCGCATGTGGACCACCATGATCGCCTTGATCTCCGGCGTCCAGCGGCGCCGGAGATCGGCCAGGTCCAGGTGCAGGTTCTCCTCCACCTCCACCAGGAATGGACGGCAGCCAGCGAGCAGAATGGCGCTGGGTGTGGCGGGGAAGGTGAAGGCCGGACAGGCGATCATCGAGCCGGGCGGGATCCCGGCGGCCATCACGGCGAGCGCCAGTGCGGTGGTGCCGCTCGAGGTGGCCAGGGCGTGCTTGGTCCCGAAGTAGCGGCACAATTCCGCTTCGAACCTGCCGCATTCGGTCTCCTGCTCCGCCCGCTGGTCGTAGCGGAAGTAGAGATGACCGCGGATGGCGCGTAACGCCGCGGCTTCGTCGGCCGGGTGAACGAATACGGCGCCCTTGTCATACGTCGGCCAGGGATCTCGCCGGATGGGGCGGCCGCCGTCGATAGCGAGCTGTCGGTCTCGGGCGATATCGAACCGTAGGTCATGCCGTTGATCGGACCGTAGGTCGGGGGCTTGATCGAGCCTGGGGGTTAAGTGGGACGGAACCAGAGAGTTCTTCTCGCTGCTCACCGTTGAGCTCCTTGGAAGAGGGCGTCGTTCCGTGGATGGCGCGCTGGGTCGCTGGAGGTCCTCGCCCTCTATACCCGTCGACTCGTACCGGAAACACCCGGAAAAGACCCTTATGATCATCCGCGTACCCCGGCGGTGCCGGGCGGGCCGGCGGCCGCGGGCGCTGGCCCTTCCGTTGTTAGCCGGCTGTCGGATAGCGTTTGCGCTGATAGTTGGCCGTTGCGGTCGCCGCGACGGTGTTCGCCGTAACTGCGCGGTTCAGCCAGGCGCGGCGGCTTAGCGCCAGATGCACTCGCACCGAGGCCTTGATTCGCACGGACAGCGCGGGAGGACGGCATGGATCGCCAGGTTAAGTACGTTCTGCAGGAATCCGAGATGCCCCGGCAGTGGTACAACATCATCGCCGACCTGCCGTCGCCGCCGCCCCCGCCGCTGCATCCTGGCACCCTCCAGCCAGTCGGTCCCGATGACCTTGCGCCGCTCTTCCCGACCGCGCTGATCGCTCAGGAGGTCACCGCCGACCGGCACGTCGAGATCCCTGACGATGTGCTGGACGTCTACCGGCTCTGGCGGCCGACGCCGCTGTACCGGGCCCGCCGCCTGGAGAAGGACCTCGGCACTCCGGCCCGGATCTACTACAAGTACGAGGGCGGCAGCCCGGCCGGGCTCGCACAAGCCCAACACGGCGGTGCCGCAGGCCTACTACAACGCCGCCGAGGGCGTGGCCAAGCTGACCACCGAGACCGGCGCGGGCCAGTGGGGCAGCGCGCTGGCCTTCGCCTCCGCGCTGTTCGGCCTGGACCTTGAGGTGTGGATGGTGCGGGCCTCCTTCGATCAGAAGCCCTACCGCAAGATGCTCATGGAAACCTATGGCGCAACGGTGCACCCCAGCCCGTCTGATGTCACCTCGGCGGGCCGGGCGGTGCTGGCCGAGCACCCCGACTCGACCGGCAGCCTAGGCATCGCGATCAGCGAGGCGGTCGAGGTCGCTGGCGCTGATCCAGCCGCCCGCTACGCGCTCGGCAGCGTGCTCAACCACGTGCTGCTGCATCAGACGATCATTGGCGAGGAGGCGGTCAAGCAGCTCGCGATGGCCGGCGATACCCCGGATGTGATCGTCGGCTGCACCGGCGGCGGCTCGAACTTCGGCGGCCTGATGTTCCCGTTCCTGCGGGAGAAGCTGGCCGGCCGGATGAGCCCGGTGATCCGCGCCGTCGAGCCCGCCGCCTGTCCCTCGTTCACCAGGGGCGTGTATGCATACGACTTCGGCGACACCGCGGGCTTCACACCGCTGCTCAAGATGCACACCCTGGGCCACGACTTCATCCCGGACCCCATCCACGCAGGCGGCCTCCGGTACCACGGCATGTCCCCGTTGCTGTCGCATATCTACGAGCTGGGGCTGATCGAGGCGGTGGCCAAGCTGCAGTCGGAGTGCTTCGCCGCCGGGCTCCGGTTTGCCAGGACCGAGGGCATCGTGCCGGCGCCGGAGCCGACGCACGCGGTGGCGGCCTGCATCGAGGAGGCGCTGCGCTGCAAGGAGACCGGTGAGGAGAAGGTCATCCTGACCGCGCTGTGCGGGCATGGCCTGCTCGACCTGCCTGCCTACGCCGGCTACGTCGCGGGCCAGCTGCGTGACTACGACCTACCCGAGCAGGCCATCGAGAACGCGCTGGCCAAGCTGCCCGCCGGGGTGTGACCGGAGTTCCGGACCGCCCGGCTAACGGACCGCCGGACCGCCCGGCTAACGGACCGCCGGACCGCCCGGCTAACGGCGGGCCGCGGGCCGGGTCATCTGGCGCACCGCGGCCCGCAGGGCCCGGTTGACCAGCTCGGGCTGGTCCTGCTGGGCCATGTGCCCGGCGCCGTCGATGAAGATGACCTCGGCGCCGGGGATCAGCGCCGCGCACTCTTCGGGTACTTGCCGCGGAATCTCGGCGTCCAGCGCGCCATGCAGGAACGTCACCGGGACGTCCAGTTCGCCGAGATACCGGCGCGGGTCATACCGGGCCTGGTCGGTGATCAGCTCGTCGATGAACACGCCCGAGTCCAGGATCTGGCGCACCGTCCAGTCAATCACCGCGGTGCTCGCCCCGGGCCGGTACCAGTTGGGGACCATGCCGGCCACGGTTCCCGCCCGGTCGGCCCGCAGCGCGACGAGCAGATCCCGCATCTGCTCGTCCAGGCCCTGAGCGAAGTGGTGGACGCCGGCGTCGACCAGGACCAGGCCGCCAAGCCTGCCGGGCCTGGCCCGGGCCGCCTCGAGCACGAAGGCGCCCGCGATCGACGAACCGGCCAGCACGGGCGCGGGCAGCGCTAGCGCGTCGACGAGCTCCAGGATATCCCTGGCCACGTTCGCGATGGTATTGCCCGCCGCCGGCCGCGAGGACCGGCCGCAGCCGCGCCAGTCCACCGTGACTACCCGGTGCTCCCGGACCAGCTCAGGCAGCTGCGCTCCCCACACCTGGCCGCTGCTGCCCCAGCCGTGCAGCAGGACCAGGGGCTGGCCCGCCCCGTGGTCCTCGTAGTACAGGTCCGTCCCGTTCACCGTCATATACGCCATGGCGTGCTCCCTTACCTAGATTTCGGCACCTCCTCAGTGCACCCGCCCGGCTGCTGTGGACCAAGAAGCAACCCGTTCATACACTCATCAGGAATCGTGATGAATGGGCATGGGCATGGAGCTGCGCCAGGTTCGGTACTTCGTAGCGGTCGCTGAGGAGCTTCACTTCGGGCGGGCCGCCCAGCGGCTGCATATTGTCCAGCCGACGGTCAGCCAGCAGATCCAGCGGCTGGAACGCGAACTCGGCCTGGAACTGTTCGATCGCAGTACCCGCATGGTCACGCTGACTGTGGGCGGCAGCGCCTTCCTGCCCCACGCCCGGGCCATCCTGGCTGCCGAGCAAGCCGCCCGGCAGGCCATGGCCGAGCTGCGCGCCGAGCAGGCGGCGCGGCTGCGCGTCGGCACCAACGTCGGCCTGGGCGTCCGCCTGGACCGGATCCTGACGGCGATGGCCGGCCGGGCGCCGCGCACCACGGTCGATCTGGTCAGCCTCCCGCCCGCGGCCCGGCTTGCGCAGGTACGGACCGGCGAGCTGGATGCCGCCTTCGTTCGGGGCATCTCCCGCAGCCCTGGCCTGCACCTCATCCCGATCTGGGACGATCCGCTGGTCGCCGTGCTGCCGGCTGGTCATCCCCTCGCGGCCCGCTCGCGCGTCGATCTCGCCGAACTGGCCGGGCTGCCGCTCCGGATCGCGCCGCGCGAGGCCAATCCCGAGCTGGTCGATCTGGTCGTGCGGGCCTGCCAGGACGCGGGCTTCGAGCCCATCATGGGCCCGGCGTTCACCACCGACCAGGACACCCTGGCCGCCATCGGCACCGGCAAGCCTAGCTGGACGGTCTTCTACGCGGCCCAGGCCGAGATCACGCCGGCCATCCGGATCGTCTTCCGCCCGTTCACCGACCCGGTCCCGGTCATGCCGACGTTGCTGGCCGTCCGCCCGAACACGCCCGCGCACCGGCTGGCCGATCTGATCGGAGCCTGCCAGGAGCAGTGAGCCCGCGGGACGGCCGGCGGATGCCGGCTCGGGTGCGGCGGGTGCCGGACAGGCCGATGGCCACCCCCAGGACCCCGGCGCCCGCTCCGGCGAAGGCGCCGATGGTCCACCAGGCGTGCAGCCCCGACATCAGCGGCCGGCCGCGGGCCCGCTCGACGGCGACGGCCTGGGTGTTCATGGAAACGTCGAGCGCGCCCTGGAACGCGCCCCACGCGTACAAGGCCGCGAACAGCCCGGCCAGCGAGCCGGTCAGGCCGACCAGGGGCCCGGCCGCGCAATAGCCGATGAGCGTGGCCTGGACCATGCGCTTGCTGCCCAGCCTGGGCAGCAAGCGCGCCGACGCCACCATCGCCGACACCGATCCGGCCGGCGCCCCGAGCAGCGCCAGGCCCAGCGCCGCGTCGGTCAACCCCAGGCGGTCCTTAACCTGCGGGATGTGGACCGTCCACGAGGCGAAGAGCAGCCCGTTGACAAAGAACACCGCCGCGGTCGCGGCGATCGGCCGGCCGACGGCCACGCGGCGCTCGGCGAGCCCGACGGCAGTGTCACGCACGCCGCACCGGCCCGGCTGAGTCCGTGAGGATCAGGTCAGCCCGCCCGCGCGGCCAGTCGCTCAGCTCCGTCCATTTCCACCAACTTACCCACTATGCGAATATTCGCACGTCAATTATCTTCTGTACTCGGCTCCTGCTAGCCCTGTCTTTGAACGTGTTCAACATCACTCAGTCAGACCGTCGACATCCGCCGGGCCCGGGCGCAGACTTGAACATGTTCAAGTGCTCCGGCCCTCGGGAGCGGCCATGACCGTCATCGTCACCTATCTGCTGTACCTCCTCATCGGCATCGGCGTGACGGTCTTCGTCGGCCGCGCCCTGTCCCGTAGTGGTCGCGCGTTCCTCCTCGACGTCTTCGGCGGCAACCAGAGCCTCGCCGAGGCGGTCAACCGTCTCCTCGTGGTCGGCTTCTACCTGCTCAACCTCGGTTTCGTCACGCTGACGATGCGGACGTCCGGCCACGTCGACGGGGCACGTCAGGCGCTCCAGCTGCTATCGGCGAAAATCGGCGAGGTGCTCCTGGTGCTGGGCGCGCTGCATTTCGCGAACCTCATCTTCTTCACCAGGCTCCGGCGCCGCGCCCAGAACCAGGCCTTCCTGCCCAGCGGTCCGGGCCGGCGCCTACAGTGACCGATATGGCCGACCCCGCGATGACTGAGCGGGCCGCGAGGACCAGGGCCGCGATCATCGGGGCGGCCCTGGCCCTGTTCCGGGAGCGCGGGTATGAGGCGGCCACCATGCGGGCGATTGCCGAGCGCGCCGGGGTGTCCGCGGGCAACGCCTATTACTACTTCAGCTCCAAGGAAGAACTCATCCTCGAGTTCTATGCCCGCAATCAGGCCGACCATCAGGCGGCCTGCCGGAGGGTGCTCGACACGCAGACCGATCTGTCGACCCGGCTGGCCGGCACCCTGCACGCCCTGGTCGACGTGCTGGCCCCCTACCATGGCTTCGCGGCCACGCTCTACAAGCACGCGGCCGAGCCCAGAAGCCCGCTCAGCCCGTTCAGCCCGCAATCCAGCCCGGCCCGTCAGGCCTCGATCGCCATCTACCGCGAGGTCATCGAAGGCTCATCTGCGAAGATCAGCCGCGAGCTGCGCGGCCGGCTGCCCGAACTGTTCTGGCTGTACTCGATGGGCATCATCCTGTACTGGGTGCACGACAGCTCGCCCGGGTGCGCCAGGACCTATCGGCTGATCGACGCGACCGTCCCGATAGCGAGCCGGCTCCTGATGGCGGCCAGGATCCCGGTCCTGCGGGCCACGCTGCACGACGTCACCGCCATCATCGATGATCTGCACAGCTGACCGGTTCTGCCCGCTCACCCAGGAGGTGCCGTCCCATGGCAGGTCATCCCGCTGGTTCCGGCGGCCCCGGCGCCGGAATGGTCACCATTGACCGGCCGCGACTGGCCGCGCTGATCGGCCGGGAACGCGAGACCTATGCCGCCCGCCATCCCCGGTCCCGCCAAGCCTTCGGGGCCGCCGCCGGACACCTGCTCGGCGGCGTCCCGATGACCTGGATGCGGATGTGGGCCGGCGGGTTCCCGCTCTACCTGGCCACCGCGCATGGCGCCCGGCTGACCGACCTCGACGGCCATGAGTTCATCGACTTCTGCCTGGGTGACACCGGCGCCATGGCCGGGCATTCCCCAGACGCGGTCCGCCAGGCGGTGACCCGCCGCTACGGCGAGCTCGGCGGGGCGACCACCATGCTGCCCACGCCGGATGCCGAGTGGGTGGCTGGCGAGCTGGCCCGGCGGTTCGGGCCAGCGCAGTGGAGCTTCACGCTGACCGCCACCGACGCCAACCGGTGGGCGATCCGGCTGGCCAGGCAGCTGACCGGGCGGCCGAAGATCCTGGTCCACAGCTACTGCTACCACGGCAGCGTGGACGAGACGTTCATCATCACCGGGCCGCGGGGGCCAGTCTCGCGGGCGGGCAACGTCGGCGCGCCGGTTGATCCGCGGATGACCACCCGGGTCGTCGAGTTCAACGACGACGCCGCGCTTGACCGCGAGCTTTCGGCCGGTGACGTGGCCGCCGTGCTGATGGAGCCGGCGCTGACCAACATCGGCATCGTGCTGCCCGAGCCCGGCTACCTCGACTCGGTCCGCGCGCTCACCCGCCGCCACGGGAACCTGCTCATCAACGACGAGACGCACACGTTCAGCGCCGGGCCTGGCGGTTGTACCCGCGCCTGGAACCTGGATCCCGACATCGTGACGATCGGCAAGTCCATCGCGGGCGGCATCCCGGCCGGGGCCTACGGCCTCGCCAGCGAGCTGGCCGAGCGGATTATGAACGATGACGCGGCCGACATCGTCGACACCGGAGGCGTGGGCGGCACCCTGGCCGGCAACGCGCTGTCGGTCGCCGCCATGCGGGCCACCCTGGAACAGGTGCTGACCGACGCCGCGTTCGCCGCGATGATCCAGACCGCCGACCGGTACACGGCCGGGGTCCAGGACGTCATCCAGACCCGCGGGCTGCCGTGGAACATCGTCCAGCTCGGGGCGCGCGCCGAGTACCGGTTCTGCCCGCAGCCGCCGCGCACCGGCGGCGAGTCCGACGCGGCCGCCGACCCCGAGCTCGATGAGTACCTGCACCTCTACACGGTCAACCGCGGGGTGCTGCTGACCCCGTTCCACAACATGGCCCTGATGTGCCCAGCGACCACCGCAGCAGACGTGGACGCGCACACCGAGATCTTCGCTACCGCCGCCGACGAGCTGACCGGCTGACCACCACGACGGCGCCGACCAATGCACGGCCGACCGCGTCCCGCCGTCCGGCCGTGTCGCCCGGCCCGGCGCCCAATCAGTTGCCGATCGCGGCGCGGCGGTGCGCAGGCGGGTCGTTATGGCCAGTGATCCAGTGACCTCGGCAGGCCGCAACCCAGCGGATCGGTGTCCGGGAAGGCGCGGGTGACTGCGGCTGTGCGGCTGGAGACCTGCAGACGCCCGTAGATGTTCTCGAGATGCTTGCGGACCGTGCCCTCGGACAGACCGAGCCGCCTGGCGATCTGGCCGTTGGTGTGCCCGGCCGCGAGCAACTCCAGCAGTTGCCAGTGCCTGCGGGTGAGGCCAGGGACAGGGTGGCGGCGTCTCTCGGCGTCCAGGTAGGCCTGGTACCGGTGCGGGCGCAGCAGCGTGAGCAGCGCGCGGTCGGCCTCGGAGAGGTCAGCGCCGGGACCGCGGAACAAGAACAACCGCAGGGTCTTGCCGGGCCCGACGACCTTGCCGGGCCCAGCGGGCAGGGACAGCATCAGCTCATGTTCGGCTCCCTGCGGCCGGTATAGGTCGCAATACATTCCCGTGCTGTGCCATTGCCGGGCTGAATAGAAGTCCGCGATCTTGATGACGGAGCGCAGATCGCCGCTGCGGTCGGGATAGCTGCACGGCTCGCACTCCCAGTAGTGCTCCCAATGCGCCTGCGCGAATTCACCATCCGCGCCGTCGTCAGCGGGGACCGCCTCCGCGAACCACGTCTCCTGCCTCGCACTGTCGAAACCCTCGAACAAAATGGCGTCACAGCGGATCTGGCTCATGAGATCGGTGAGCAGCGAGACCGGCAGTCCGTGCGCTGGGAGGTCAGCGCGGTAGTCGCTGACGATCCCGGCCAGGGTGCGCATACCCGGCCCGCCACCGGATTCGAAGGGAGCCGGATATGACGGATGTTGCCTGCTTTGCGGATGCTTCTACACCTTCGATGGCGGCGCAGGCGCCTGTCCGAGGTGCGGTTCGTACGCGGCTGTCACGATTGTGCCCGAACTCCTGCACACTGAGCATCGCCAGCAACAGTCGCAGCCGGTGCCCGCCGACACCGGACCAGCGCATCAGGCCTCCATACATACATCGCCCAAGGCTTGTCCCGACCCACTGATCGGCGGCAGCCGAGGCGGACCTGCCGATCAATAACGCTAAGGGGCAGCGATGATGCCGGAATCCACCTCAGCGGCGGCAGCGCCACCGTGGCCGCGGACGCCAGGCGCACCGGATTGCCGTCAGGCTCATTCGACCTGGTGCACGCCCGCACCTTGCTAATAACCGTTCCCGAGCCGGCGGCAGTGGTCGCCGAGATGGTTCGGCTAGCCCGCCCGGGTGGCTGGGTCGCCGGCCTGGAGCCCAATTCGGAGCACTCGCTGTGCTACCCGGCGCATCCGGCCTGGGACCGGCTGAGCGAGATCTTTCACACTGCCTTCCGCCGCAACGGCGCCGATCCCTTCATCGGCCGCCGCGTGACCGAGTTGTATCGCCAGGCGGGCCTGCAGGCTGTCGGGGTGCAGGCCCGGGCCCCCGCATACCCGGCGGGCCATACCCGCCGCATGCTGCGGCCTGACCTGGTACGCAGCATGCGCCCGATGATCCTGGACATGGGGTCGCCGACGAGCGTGAACTTGATGAGGTGGACCGGGCCGTTCGCGAGCATCTCGATGACCCGCACACGCTCATCGTGCCCGGACTGCACTTTCTCGCCTGGGGTCGCAAGCCGGGAGCTGACTAGCGGGCCGGCAAGTCCAGCTGCCTGAGCTCTCAGGCCTGCTGCCCCGGTGCTGCAGCGATTTCCGGCCGCGGCTAGCGGCCTCCGATTACCCCGGCGAGGATCGCGGTGCCGCGGACCAGCGCGCCGGCGTCCGCGGCCGCATAGGAGAGCCGCAGGTACGGAGCAGGCGGCTCGCCCGCGAAGCAGGATCGGCCCGGGCTTACGGCCAGCCCGCGCGCCGCGCAGGCCTGTGTCACGTCCGCGTCGGAGCAGCGATCGGGCAGCCGGACCCACAGGTGCAGGCCGCCCGTGGGAACGAGCGCCAGCTGACAGTCGGACAGCAGCGTGCTCACCGCTCCGGCCAGCGCGTCGCGCCGCTCGCGCAGCGCGCGCCGGACGCTGCCCAAGTGCCTCGACCAGCCGGCGGCCGTCAGCACATCAAGTGCGATCTGCTGCAGCACCGGGGCCACGAACAGGTCGTCGCTGATCCGGCCGCGGCGCAGCCTGGTCATGACCGGCCCGCGGGCCGCGAGCCCGGCCACCCGCAGGCCCGCCGCGATCGGCTTGGATAGCGACCGCAGGTAGATCACGTGGCCGTCGTCGTCCATCGTGGCCAGCGGCGGCGGTGATGGCAGCCCGAGATCGAAGTCGCGGACCCAGTCGTCCTCCACGACGAACGCGCCGTGCCGGGCCGCCGCGGCCAGGACCGCGGCGCGACGGTCCGGGGCGAGCACCGATCCGGTCGGATTGGTGTATCTCGGCTGCAGGTAGAGGAGCCTGGCACCGCTCCTGGCCAGGGCATCGGCGAGCGCGTCGGGCCGCACCCCGTCCCCGTCGCCGGGCACCGGGACTAGCATCAGGCCGGCGGCGCGCGCCGCGGCCAGCGCTCCCACATAGGTCGGCGACTCGACGATCACCGGATCCCCCGGCGCGCACAGGTGCCTGAACACCGCCGACAGGGCCGCCTGGCCGCCCGTGGTGATCAGTACATCCTGCCCGGTCAGCGCGGCGCCGGTCTCGGCGGCGAAATGGCTGCGCAGCTCGGGCAGGCCCGCCGCGGGGAGCCGGCTCCAGGCGGCCGGGCGGCGCGCGGCGCGGGACGCCGCCGCGGCGAGCAGCCCGAGCGGCTGCAGCGTCGCGTCCAGGAACCCGCTGGCCAACGGGACTGCCTCAGGCGGGGGCGGTTCGACGAGGCGCTCCAGTTCCGGGCCCAGGCCGGCCCGGGAGCCGAGGGCCAGGGTCTGCCAGCCCACGTCGGGTACGGTGGCGGACCGGCGTCGGGCCGCGGTGTAGGTACCGCTGCCCGGCCTGGTCACGACCAGCCCGCGCTGCGCGAGGATCATCAGCAGTCGCTGCACGGTGGCCGGGCTCAGACGATAGCGCTGCTGGAGCGCCCGGTAGGAAGGAAGCTTGCTTCCTGTCGGCATTGAACTGACGAGTCGTTCCACGGCGGCCAGAGCCGACGCCTGATTGCTATCATTGGTCATGAGAGTCAATAGAAGCACTTCTGTCCTCGACAGGAAAGCGCCACCGATGCTGCTCGGGGCGCTCGGCGTGCTGTGCTTCAGCATGACCTTCCCCGCCACCAGCGGCGCGGAGGCCGGCTTCAGCCCGATCGTGGTCGGAGTAGGCCGCGCCGTGCCGCCGGCCGTGCTGGCGATCATCATCCTGGCCGCCCGGCGCGAGCCGGTCCTGCCGCCCCGCCGGGCACTGCACCGGCTGCTGATCGTCGCCGCTACCGTCGGCGTTGGATTCGGCCTGCTGTCGGCCCTCGCCCTGCACCAGGTGAACAGCGTGCACGGCGCGGTGCTGACCGGGCTGATCCCGGCCGCGACCGCCGGGATGGCCGTGCTGCGAGCCGGCGAGCGGCCCCGGCGAGGCTACTGGGCGGCGCTGGCCGCCGGGCTGGCGGTGGTGATCGGCTTCGCGCTGGTCCAGGGGGCCGGACGGCTGCGCACCGGCGACCTCCTGCTGCTGATCTCGATGGCGGTGGGCGGCCTTGGTTACGCCGAGGGAGGCGCGCTGGCCCGCGAATACGGCGGCTGGCGGGTCATCTGCTGGGCGGTGATCCTGGCGCTGCCGGTGACGGTGCCGGTCACGATCGCAGCCGCGCTGGCCGACCCGCCCCGGCATCTCACCGCGGCAGCGGTGGCGGGCCTGGCCTATGTCAGCCTGGTCTCCATGGGCCTCGGCTTCTTCGCCTGGTACGCGGGCCTGGCTCGCGGCGGCGTAGCCCGGATCGGCCGACTGCAGCTGGCCCAGCCGGCCCTGACGCTCGGCTGGTCGGCGCTGCTGCTCGGCGAGCAGGTCGGCCTGCTCGCGGCGGTGGCGGCCGCCGCGGTCATCGGCGCCACGGCCATCGGCCGGAACGCCCGCGTCGACCTGGCCAGGAGCGCCCGCGCAGCCAGCGGGCCAGCCCCGGCCAGCAGCGGCTCCGCCCGCGCGGCCGCGACCATCGACCCCCCGGCCAGCAGCGGCACCGCCCGCGCGGCCGCCACCATCGCCGCCCCGGCCAGCCCGGGCCGGTTATGGTGGCGGAATGTCCGATCGCAAGGAGATCCTCGAGGTCGCCGGGCGCAAGGTGCCGGTCAGCAACCCAGACAAGGTCTACTTCCCGCAGACCGGGCACACCAAGCTTGACCTGGTGCGCTACTACCTGAGCATGACCGGCGGGGCACTGCGCGGCGTCGCCGGCCTGCCGATGGTGCTCAAGCGCTTCGTGCACGGGGCGCAAGGCGAGGCGTTCTTCCAGAAGCGAGCGCCGTCCTCGCGGCCCGACTGGATCGAGACGATCACGCTGAGCTTTCCGTCCGGGCGCACCGCCGAGGAAGTGGTGGTCCGCGACGCTGCCGCGCTGACCTGGGTGGTGAACCTGGGCTGCATCGACCTCAACCCGCACCCGGTCCGTGCCGATGACCTCGACCACCCGGACGAGCTGCGGGTCGATCTCGATCCGGTGCCGGGCGTGGACTGGCCGCAGATCGTCCGGGTCGCGCTGACCGCCCGGGACGTACTCGAAGATTTTGGCCTCACCGGCTGGCCGAAGACATCCGGGTCGCGCGGCATCCATGTTTACGCACGGATCGAACCGCGCTGGACCTTCTCCGAAGTGCGCCGCGCCGCGGTCGCGCTGGCCAGGGAAATCGAGCGCCGGGCCCCGGATGACGCGACCTCGCGGTGGTGGAAGGAAGAGCGCCACGGCGTCTTCGTCGACTACAACCAGAACGCCAAGGACCGGACGGTGGCCTCCGCCTACTCGGTGCGGCCCACCGCCGACGCCCGGGTCTCCATGCCGCTGAGCTGGGATGAAGTACCCGGCTGCGACCCGGCCGCGTTCACGATCGACTCGGTCCCGGCGCGGTACGCGGAAGTCGGCGATCCGTGGGCGGGCCTGGATGCCGCCGTCGGCTCGCTCGAACCGCTGCTGGCCGCGGCCGCCGCCGATGAGGCGGCTGGCCTGCCTGACGCGCCCTGGCCGCCGCATTTCGTCAAGCAGGCCGGCGAGCAGCCACGGGTTCAGCCGTCCAAGCGCCGCCCGGCCGGCCCGGCCGGGCGGCGCCAATCGTCCATGCCGCTCATCGAGGTGGCCAGGGCGGCCACCAAGGACGAGGCGCTGCACGGCCTGGAGCGCTGGCGGGCCAGGCATCCAGACGCTGCGGCCCTCCTGGAACCCGCCGACATACTGGTGGATTCGATGCGCGGGCGGTTCTCGACCTGGACCCGGATCCGGCTGAACCTGCGCAACGTCCCGGCCGGGCAGCGCCCGCCCCAGGAAGAACTCGAGGTGGATTACGACCCGTGGGCGGCCGACCGCTAGCCAGAAATGTCGCTTTGCGCGACCACCTTGGCTATCCGCAGCCGCACCAGCAGCTCGCCGGGCACTCCGTTGCGCGTGCCGAACTCCTCGGCCCGCGCGGCCCCCATGTAACGGCCGCCGATGACCGCCGACCAGCGCCGGAGCTCGGCCAGCTCACCGGAGAGCGTCGCGGTGCCCTCGATCACGACGAAAGAATACGGCGGCTCCTGATCGTCGACGCAGAGCGCGGCCCGCGGATCCTCCCGCAGGGCGACGCCTTTGACGCTGGTCTCGTGGGTGGTCAGGACGACGTCGCCGCCGTCCAGGACGAACCAGATCGGGGTCACGTGCGGCCGGCCATCCGGGCGGCGCACCGCGAGCTTTCCCGTCCTGGTGCCGGTCATCACGAAGTCCCGCCATTGCGCCTCGGTCATCGGGGTCATGGCGCTCAGGTTACGGGCGGCCCGTTCGGTGCGCTTAGGCCCGGCCGAACTTGATCAGGAACTCCAGGACGCCGTGGTTCTGCTGCTCAACCACGATAAGTTATGACAAGACTGCGAGGTCATCATGCACCAGCCCTACCCGTCCAGCGGCCAGCCGGCCGAGCCGCTGCGGCCTCCTGTTCCCGCGCCGGTGCTGACCGCGGTAAAGCTCATGTACGCGGGCGCCGCCGCCAGCGCCGTCGCGCTGATCATCGGGCTGGCCCTTATCATCGTCGACATCAAGGCCGCCGCCGGCGGGCGATTCCTGGGCCACAGCCTCACCGCGCCCCAGATGAGACCGCTCATCATCACGGCGTGGATAGTCTTCGGCCTGGTCGTGATGGCCCTGTGGCTGTGGATGGCGCGGGCTAACGGCCAGGGCCGGAACTGGGCGCGCATCCTGTCCACGGTGCTGTTCGGCCTGGCGACGCTGCAGCTGCGCGGCGACTTCACGCAGCCGGTGAGCCATGCCGGGTTCGGCGCGGCGGTGCTGCACGACGGCGGCGCCGCGCTGTTCGTCGCGGCCTGGCTGGTCGGCGCTGCTGCGGTGTGGCTGCTCTGGCGCCCGGCCTCCAGCGCGTTCTTCAAGCCGCAGGGCTTCACGCAGGCCCTGCCGCGTCATTTGTGAGCCGTGGTGATCTACGTGCCCACGCGGGCGTGGCCCGGCCGACGCGGGCGGCAGCACTGGGATCGCTGGCCGTGGTGTGCTTCTTGACGGCCTGCAGCAGCGGCGTTGCGGGGACCTCGCCAACATCTGCAGGCCCGTTTGCTTCCCAGGCGGACCAGGTCGTGGCTCACCTGGCGGCTGGGAACCTGGACCGCCTGCCAGGATGTGCTGGGTACGTATCGAGGCCACGGTGCGCCGACGTTTGCCCGAAAGGGCCAATTCGACCTCGAACAGGTACCCGTCACGATGGCCAATGGGCCGAGCGTGGTCACCATTACCTTCAACCCCAACGGGACCATTGCCGGGTTGCACTGCGGAGTGCCGCCGTCGTAAGCCATGCCGGGCAGGTCAGCCCAGCTGGGGCAGGACGTCGGTGGCGATCAGCTCGAGGTGATCGAGGTCCTGCAGGTCCAGCACCTGCAGGTAGACCCGCTCCGCCCCGGCCGCCGCGAACTGGGCTATCTTCTCGGTGATCTCGCCAGGCGAGCCGGCCAGCCCGTGCTCGCGTAGGTCATCAAGCGGCCTGCCGGTGGCCCGCGCCCGGCGGCCCAGCTCGGCATCGGAACGACCGCAGCACACGGTCTGCACCACCGAGTAGATCATGGACGACTCGTGCCGGCCCGCTGCGGCGCAGGCCTCCCGCACCCGGCCGAACGCCTCAGCCGTCCCGGCCAGGTCGGTGAACGGGACGTTGTACTCATCGGCGTACTGGGCGGCGAGCCGAGGCGTCCGGCGCGGGCCGGTGCCGCCCAGGATCACCGGCGGCCGCGGCCGCTGGGCTGGCTTGGGCAGCGCAGGTGAATCGGTCACCGTGTAGAACTTGCCCTGGTAGCCGAACGAGCCGCCCTCCGCTGCCTCCCACAGGCCGGTGATGACCGCCAGCTGCTCTTCCAGCCGGTCGAAACGCTCGGCCACGCGGGGGAACGGGATGGCGTAGGCCGCGTGCTCGGCCTCGTACCAGCCGGCGCCGATGCCAAGCTCGATCCGGCCGCCGCTCATCTGGTCCACCTGGGCCACGGTGATGGCCAGCGAACCGGGATACCTGAAGGTGGCTGCGGTCATCAGCGTGCCGAGCCTGATCCCGGTCGTCTCGCGGGCCAGCGCGGCCAGCGTGATCCAGGCGTCAGTCGGACCGGGCAGCCCGCTGACGTTACCGATCTTGAGGTAGTGATCGGAGCGGAAGAAGGCATCGAAGCCACAGTCCGCAGCGGCCGTGGCGACCCGCAGCAGTGTCGCGTAGTCGGCGCCCTGCTGCGGCTCGGTGAAGATCCTCAGTTCCATGGCCCCATCCTGGCTTATTGCACCCCCTGGCGTCCGGCCTTGCGCAGCTGTCATACCGGTTCAAGAATGGATATTGGTGATCCTTCCGATTTGCGCTGTTCACGCCAATGCCGGCCTTTCACGACCAGGGAGACGCCATGACAACGGATGCTGCGCAGATACCCGGCTACATCGCGGGCATCTGGGATATCGATCCTGTGCACTCACATGTGGGCTTCGTGGCCCGGCACCTGATGGTCAGCAAGGTGCGCGGCAGCTTTACCAAGTTCGAGGGCCAGATCGTAACCGCCGAGAACCCCCTGGAGTCGACCGCGACCGCCACCATCGACATGACCTCGGTCAGCACCGCCAGCCCGCAGCGCGACGCCGACATCAAGGGCGAGAACTTTCTCGACGTCGCCAATCACCCCACGATGACGTTCCAGGCCACCGGAATCCGGCCGGGTGACGGGGACTTCATCGTCGACGGCGACCTGACCATCAAGGGCATCACCAAGCCGGTCGAGCTGAAGACCGAGGTCAACGGCTTCGGCCCGGACCCCTACGGGGGCACCAGGGCCGGCTTCTCCGCCACCGGCGAGATCAACCGCACCGACTACGGCATCACCGCCAACATGGTGCTGCCGACCGGCGGCGTCATGGTCAGCGAGAAGATCCAGCTCGTCATCGAGGTGGAGGCCTCGCTCAGGCGGTGATCCCGTTGCCGGGCCCCGGCCCGGTACCCCGCTCCAGGGTGGCCAGGCACTCGACGTGATGGGTCATCGGGAAGGCGTCGAACGCGCGCAGCGCGCTCAGTTCCCAGCCCCGGGCCAGCAGCAGCGCGAGATCCCGGGCCAGGGTGGCCGGATCGCAGGACACGTAGGCGATCCGGCTCAGCCCGGCGGCCGCGCCGCCGCCCGCCCGGAGCGGCTCGCTCAGCAGGTCTATGACGGGCCGCGACGTTCCCGTTCTGGGCGGGTCTAGAACGGCCAGCGAGGCACCGGACTGGCCATGGCGAGCGAGCAGCTCGCCGGCGTCGCCGCAGTGCACCCGGGCCCACGGCGTCCCGCGCAGGTTGTGCCGGGCATCCCGCACGGCCTGCCGGTCCCGCTCCATCCCGATGACCGTGCCGGCCGGGCCGACCGCCGCGGCGAGCAGCCCCGTAAACAGCCCGGCTCCGCAGTACAGGTCGAGGGCCACATCGCCGGGCTGCGGGCGCAGCGAGTCGAGCACCGCGGTGGCGAGAGTGTCGGCCGCGCCCGGATGCACCTGCCAGAAGCCGGTCGCGCTGACCCGCCAGTCCCGCCCCGCGGCGTGCTGGCGCAGATAGCCGCCGTCGGCCGGGCCGGGCGCGGCGCCCGCGCCTGGTCGCGCGGCCTGGCCACCCTCGCGGGACCGCGCGGGATCGCCGGATCGTGCGGCTCCCGGGGGACGTGCGGCTCCCGGGGGACGTGCGAGCCCGCGGGGCTGCTGCGGCGCCAGGACCACGCGGTCCCCCGAGCCGGGCGCGGCAGCCACTTCGACCCGGCGGGCGCCCGGCCACGTCCGCCCGGTCACCTCGGCCGCGCCGACCAGCGGATGCGCGATCGGGCAGCCACCGACGTCGACCACCTCGTGCGAACGATGCCGGCGCAGCCCCGCGGTACCGTCGGCACGGACCGCGAACGTGACCCTGGTGCGCCAGCCCAGCCCGGCCACGTCACCGGGCACGGGCTCGACGATCACCTGGCGCTCGAGGCCCGCGATCCGGCGCAATAGCTGGCTGATGACCGCCGCTTTCAGCTCCCGCTGGACCGGCAGGCTGGCATGCTGCCAGTCGCAGCCGCCGCAGCCGCCCGGCCTGGCCTGCGGGCAGGGCGGCCGCACCCGGCCGGGGGCGGCCTCGATGATCTCCACGGCATCGGCCCTGGCCAGCTTGGACGTCGCCTGGGTGACGACCGCCCTGACCCGCTCGCCGGGCAGCGCGTGCCGGACGAAGATCACCCGGCCGTGGCCATCGGGACGGGCCACGCACCAGCCGCCGTGCGCGGCCTCACCGATGGTCAGCTCGACCAGATCGCCCGGGCCAGGCGGGTTATCCGGAGCGGGAGGCATGCCACCATGCTGGCCCCCGGGCGCACCCGCCCGGCGGCCGGGGTAGCCGGTTCTGCTTTCGGTGGGTCTACCGGGCTAGCACTGGCCAGCCGGAGGGCATACCTTGATCGGGCACCGCTAGCGCCGGAAGGAAAACCGTGCATATCGTCATCATGGGATGCGGGCGCGTCGGCTCGACCATCGCGCACATCCTCGAGGACCAGGGGCACTCGGTTGCCATCATCGACCAGGATCCCGATGCCTTCCGCAGGCTGCACGGCCACTTCAAGGGCCAGCGGGTGACCGGCATCGGGTTCGACCGGCATGTCCTGGCCGAAGCGGGCATCGAGCGGGCCGATGCCTTCGCGGCGGTCAGCAATGGCGATAACTCCAACGTCATCGCGGCCCGGGTGGCGCGGGAATCGTTCGGGGTAGAGCGCGTCGCGGCCCGGATCTACGATCCGCGGCGGGCCGAGGTTTACCAGCGGCTCGGCATCCCGACCGTGGCCACCGTGCGCTGGACCGCCGATCAGATGCTGCGCAGGCTGCTGCCGGAGGGCACCGAGCCGCTCTGGCGCGATCCGACCGGCACGATCGTGCTCGCGGATGTCGCCTACTCGGGCGACTGGCTCGGCGAGAAGGTCAGGACCCTCGAGGACGCCGCCCGGGCCAGGATCGCCTACATATCCAGGCTGGGCGAGGCCATCCTGCCCACCCCGGGCACCGTGCTGCAGGAGGGCGACGTGCTGCATGTGGTGGCCCACGAGAGCGACCTCGACCGGATCGCCTCGGTGTGCGCCAGGCCCGCCGCACCCGGAAAGGGAGGTCACTGATGCGAGTCGCGATCGCGGGCGCCGGGGCGGTGGGCCGGTCCATCGCCAAGGAACTGCTCGGCAACGGCCACGAGGTGCTGCTCATCGACAAGAACCCCCGGTCCATCAAGGTGGACAGCGTGCAGCGAGCCGAGTGGCTGCTGGCCGACGCGTGCGAGATCGCCTCGCTCGACGACGCCTCGCTCGAGCGCTGCAACGTGGTGATCGCCGCGACCGGCGACGACAAGGCCAACCTGGTGGTATCTCTGCTGGCCAAGACCGAGTACGGGGTGCCCAGGGTGGTGGCCAGGATCAACCACCCCAACAACGAGTGGTTGTTCAACGAATCGTGGGGCGTCGACGTGGCGGTGTCCACCCCGCGGCTGCTGTCCGCCCTGGTCGAGGAGGCGGTCAGCGTCGGCGACCTGGTCCGGCTGATGACGTTCCGGCAGAGCGAGGCCAGCCTCGTCGAGCTGACCATGCCGGCCGACGCACCGCTGGCCGGCCAGCGGATCGGCGGTATCGAATGGCCGGCCGACACCGCGCTGGTAGCCATCCTCAGGGACGGCCGGGTGATCGTGCCGAACGACGATGACCCGCTGGAGGACGGCGACGAACTGCTGTTCGTCACCAGTGAGGACGTCGAGGAGGAGCTGGCCAGGCTGCTGCACGGCGAGCGCTGAGCGCAGCTACCTGGTCTCGGTGATCTCGGGGCCCCGCGCGAACGGGTTCGGGTACTGGGGGTCATCGGCGGCCTGCGCCATCTGCTCCTCAAGGGCCCGGCGGGCCTCTTCGGGCAGCCGGATTTCCAGCAGGTCACGCGGCGGCGCTGGATGGTTGCCCCGCACCACGACCACGTCCGAGAACAGTTCCTCGAACGGCCTGGCCAGCGCGGCCCGGTGCGCCGCCGGGCCGCTGATCACCCCGCGCAGGAACCAGCGGGGCCCGTCCACGCCCATGAACCTGACCTGCTGGAGGGGCTGACGACGCTGCCCGGGGCCGGCCGGATTGATCCGCGCGTGCAGTTCAGAGCCGAACGGCCCGTCTTGCTCCCGGCTTTCGCCGCCCGACTTGGCTACCTCGTCGGCGATCTCGTGCCGGACCTCATCCCAGAGCCCGCTGGTCTTCGGCGCAGCGAACGCCTGTAGCTGGAGCGCGCTGTCACCGCGCACGACGGCGATCCAGACTCCCTGATCCTCGGCCATGTTGACCTGGACATCCAGGCCCTCGCGGGCCGGGACGAGCAGGCTGCCGAAGTCCATCCGCTCCCGGTCCGGATAGCTTGCCGCGCCATCCCACGGCCCGGCGCTCAGGCCCTCAGGCTGGCCCCCCGACCGCGGGGCGCCGGGCGCCCCACCCGCAGCGACGGCCTCGGCCGCCGCGCCGGGCTCCTTGTCCTGGTCCCCGGCGTCGTCATCGGACTCCGGCTCGTCGTCGAACTCCGCCTCGTCCTCGAACTCCGCGCCGTCGTCGAACTCCGCCTCGTCCTCGAACTCCGCCTCGTCCTCGAACTCCGCTTCCGCTCCGGTCCCTGCCTCGCCGGGGCCGGCATCATCCCGGATATCGGCCCGATCCGGGCCGCGCTCGTCCGCGTCTTCGCGGCGACGCCGTCGGAACACCCGCACGCTCCTTACTTGTGAACCGGAAAGTCATGCCTGCCCGCCGCCTCGCCGACTGCGTGCCCGCCAGTCGACCCGAACCCGCCATCTCCCCTGGCCGAGCCGGGCAGCGTGTCGACCTCGCGGAAGACCGGATATTCCACGCGCTGGATCACAAGCTGGGCTATCCGGTCTCCGCGCTGGAAACGGACCGGGGTGTCGGTATCGGTGTTGAGCAGGGTCACCCTGATCTCGCCACGGTACCCGGCGTCGACAGTTCCCGGCGCATTGACGATCGTGACGCCATGGCGCGCCGCGAGCCCGGACCGGGGATGCACGAACGCGGCGTACCCGTCAGGCAGCGCGATCGCGACGCCGGTCGGCACGGCCGCGCGCGCGCCGGGAGCGAGCTCCACGTCCCGGGCAGCGAACAGGTCAGCGCCTGCATCACCGGGATGAGCCCGGTCCGGCACCGGAAGCCCGGGGTCCAGTCGCTTGATGAGCACCTGGACCCGGTCAGGTTCGCCGTTCGTGGGCGGCATGGCCACCATCCTTCGCATCTGCCGGGGCACGGGCTGACCTTACCGCCGGTCGGCCACGCCGGTTGGGCTACCCGGCCCGGGCCGCGCCGTTGGCAGGTCCCTTGGCGGCAGGCGGCCCGGCGCGGCCCGGCGGCCCGAGCTGGCCCGGCGGCCCGGCCTGGCCCGGCGGCCCGGGCTGGCCCGGCTGGCCGCGGCGCAGGTACGGCCACGCATAGCTGAGCGAGGCGGCGGCCGGTACCGCCACGATCGCGCCCGCGATGCCGGCGATGATGCCGCCCACCGCCAGGACCAGGATGATCGCGAGCGGATGCAGCCGGACGATCCGTCCCACCACCAGCGGCTGCAGCAGATGGCTCTCGATCTGGTTCTCAGCCAGGAAGATGGCCAGCAGGATCACGGCCGCGATCCAGCCCTTGGTGCCCAGCGTCACCAGGATCGCCAGCGCGCCCGCCACCAGAATGCCGACCAGCGGGACGTAAGCGGCCAGGAACACCAAGATGATCAGCGGGACGAGCAGCGGCACGCCCAGGATCCACAGCGCCAGGCCGATGACCACGGCATGAATGGCGGCCACTGCGGTCGTGCCGCGGACATAGTTCACCAGGGCCGCCCAGGCCGCTGCGCCCGCGTTGTCGGCGCGCTGCCTGGTCTCGGGCGACAGTCCCTTCACCAGCCAGGCCCAGATCCGCTCGCCGTCCTTGAGCAGGAAGAAGGTCACGAACAACATCAGGACCAGGCCGGTGAGCAGCTCAAGAAAGATCTTGCCGCCGGTCAGCACGGTCCCCGCTACCTGCGACTTGTGCTGCGACAGGAACGTGACCAGCTGGCCGGACAGTTCCTGCAGCCGCCTGCTGCTGATATGGAACGGCGCCCCGGCCAGCGAGACCTGTACCTGATGAGCGGTGTGCTTCACCTCGTTGGACAGGGCGGGGTAGTCGGCGCTGACCCGGGTGGCGGCCAGCGTGGTAAGCCCGGCCAGCACGATCACGGCGGCCAGGACGGTGGACCAGGTAGCCGCCAGATCGGGCAGGCCTGCCCTGCGCAGCCGGGCGGTCAGGGGGTGCAGCAAGGCGGTCAGCAGCAGGGCCGCGATGCAGGGCAGGACGACCAGCCGAAGCGTGCTCGCGACCCGGAACGCGACGTAGATCAGCAGACCGACCAGGAGCAGCCGCCACGACCAGGCCGCTGCGCGCTGCAGGAGGCCAGGCACCTGCGGGCCCGCGGGCCGCGGCTCCCCCCGGAACTCCCGCGGCGGCTCGCCCTCGGGGGTGGCGGCGGGCCGGCCGGGCCCGCTGCTGGCGTCGCCCGCGGGGGCCTGGGCGAACCCGTCCCTGGCGGTGTCACCGTGATCGGGGTCCGTCTTGCCGTGCCTCGTGCGCCAGCCAGTCATGCTCACCATGTAACCAACTACCGTGGACCAATGCGCAACTACCACGAGCACCTGCGCGCGCCGATGTCCTGGTGGGTCACCGGTATGGCCTGCGCGGCCATCTTCGGTACCACACTGTGGGCGGGCTTCAGCGTGTTGGTGGCTGTTGCGTGCTACCTGGCTCTCGGTGGTGCCTGTGCCGCGGCGTTGCTGATCTGGGGCCGGGCCACTATCGAGGTGATTGACGGCGAACTGCGGGCTGGCTCGGCCGGGCTGCCGCTCAGTTCGACCGGCGAAGTCGCGGTACTCGACGAGGCGCAGTCGCGGGCGCTGCGCGGCCCGCGGGCCGACCCGTCGGCCTTCCTGCTGATCAGGCCCTACCTGCCGCTCGCGGTGTACATCGAGGTCACCGGCCCGGACCCGGGCCGCCGTACTGGCTGATCGGCACCAGGCACCCCGCCGACCTGGCCGCCGCGATCCAGAGATCACGACCGCCGGCCCGCGCCAGCGATAGCTCCGTGGGATGATCTGCAGACGGCCAACGGAGGGAAGTCGGATGGCAGGCAAACGATCAGATTCGGGCGGTAAGGCGGTCAACGCGATAGTCGGCATGGGCGCCGCTTTCGCCGCCCGCAAGGTGATCATCTTTGCCTGGAAGAAGATCACCGGGAAAGAGCCGCCCGAGCACCCCGAGGACCCGCAGGTCGCGCTGCGCGAAGCACTCATATTCGGCATCATGATCGGCGCCGGGGTGCACACCGCCCGGCTGCTGGCCACCCGGGCCGCGGCCCGGCGCCTGCACGGCCACGCCGAGCCGCCAGCGGAGTAAGGCCGTCGCCGCTCCGCCCGTATCCCTATTCTGGTGGCGTGACTGTGAAAGATCGTTCCCGGCTCGGCTTCAAGATCAGGTACGCGGCGACGCACGCCGGCCACATCGTCCCGTACGCACGGCGCCGTGCCCGGGACGCGTTCCTCTGGCTCGGGACCCGCGATCACGTCAGCTACTACCGGGCCGTGATGGCCTCTGATGCCGCCCGCAGCCGTGAGGGCGCGGTGGGCAGCAAGACCCACGATTCGTGGCTCAAGATCGGGCAGATGCAGTTCGACTACCTGGTCAGCCACGGCCTGAAGCCCGACATGCGGATGCTCGAGATCGGCTGCGGGAACCTGCGGGCCGGCCGCCTGTTCATTGACCACCTCGACGCCGGGAACTACTACGGCATCGACATCTCGCCGGAGATACTCCTGGCCGCTCAGGATGTCGTGGCGCAGTACGGCCTGCAGGCCAAGCTGCCCCACCTGACGCTGGTCCGTGATCTGCGGTTCGCGTTCCTGCCTGCCGGGCAGTTCGACGTGATCCACGCGCACAGCGTGTTCTCGCACTCGCCCATCGAGGTGATCGACGAGTGCCTGGCGCACGTCGGGCGGGTCCTGGCTCCCGGCGGATTCTTTGATTTCACCTTCGACCGGACGGACGGACCCGAGCATCAGGTGCTGCGCGAGGACTTCTACTACCGGACGCAGACCCTGACCGCGCTCGCCGCCCGCCATGGGCTGCAGGCCGCCTTCCTGGCTGACTGGGAAGACCTGCCGCACGAGCAGTCCAAGATGCGAATCACCCGCTCGGCCTGATCCGACGGCGAGCCGCAGGTCGCCACCCGGCCGGACAGCTGACCTTTCGGGTAAGTTCGGCCGCTAGTCGGCTTTCAGCCATATCGTTCCCGTCGCCGTCAGGCGACACTAGGAACAGCGCACCATGGGGCAGGGGCCACGGCGGTTGAGGAGGTGCGGAATGGCGGAACGACGGGTACTCGGCATCGTGCTGGCCGGAGGCGCGGGCAAGCGGCTGGCCCCGCTGACCGAGGACCGGGCGAAACCCGCCGTGCCGTTCGCCGGCCTGTACCGGCTCGTGGATTTCGCCTTGTCCAACCTGGTCAATGCCGGATTCCGGCGGATCTGCGTCCTCACCCAGTACAAGAGCCACAGCCTGGACCGGCACATCACCACCACCTGGCAGATGAACAGCCTGCTGGGCAACTACGTCACCCCGGTACCGGCCCAGCAGCGGCTCGGCCCGCACTGGTACACCGGCTCAGCGGATGCCATCTACCAGTCCCTGAACCTGGTCTACGACGATCAGCCGGACATCGTGGCCGTCTTCGGCGCCGACCATGTCTTCCGGATGGATCCCACGCAGATGGTCGATCAGCACGTGCAGTCGGGTGCGGGCGTCACCGTGGCGGCCATCCCGGTGCCACGCAAGGATGCGACGGCCTTCGGGGTCATCCAGGCGGCGCCCGACGGCCGCACCATCGAGGCGTTCCTGGAAAAGCCCGCCGATCCGCCCGCCCTGCCGGACCGGCCGGACGAGGCCTTCGCCTCGATGGGCATCTACATCTTCGACAGCTCGGTGCTGGTCGAGGCCCTGCGGCAGGACGCCGCCGATCTGGCCAGCCGCCATGACATGGGCGGCGACATCATCCCGATGCTGGTCGCCCAGGGCCGCGCTCAGGTGTATGACTTCCTCGACAACAAGGTGCCAGGCGTGCAGGACCGGGACGCGGGCTACTGGCGCGACGTGGGCACGCTCGACTCCTACTTCGAGGCCCACATGGATCTGTGTGCCGTCCACCCGGTCTTCAACCTCTACAACGACCGGTGGCCGATCCTGACCCACGTGCCCTCCCAGCCGCCCGCCAAGTTCGTGCACGCCAAGGCGAACCGGGTCGGGCGCGCCATCAACAGCATCGTCAGCAACGGCGTCATCGTCTCGGGCGGGCTGGTGCGCGACTCGGTTCTGTCGCCCGGGGTACGGGTCAACAGCTGGTCGACGGTGGAGCGGTCAGTGGTGTTGCACAACACCTACATCGGCCGCCATGCCGTCATCAAAGACGCGATCCTGGACAAGAACGTCGTCGTCCCCGAGGGCGCCACGGTCGGCGTCGACAAGGAGCACGACGCGGCGCGCGGCTTCGTGATATCGGACGGCGGCGTCACCGTGGTCGGAAAAGGCCAGGCGGTACCCGCGTGAGGGCGGCCGGGCCCGGCCCGCTGCGGGTTGCGCTGTTCACCAGGGAGTACCCGCCCGATGTCTACGGCGGCGCGGGCGTGCACGTCGCCTACCTGGCCAGGGAGCTCGCCAGCCTGGTGGACCTGACCGTGCACTGCCAGGGCGCCGATCGCCCCGGCGCGGTGGCGCACCGGCCCTGGGACCAGCTGGCCGGTACTAACCAGGCGCTGCAGACGATCTCGACCGACCTGTCGATGACAGCGGCCGCGGCCGGCGCTCAGATCGTCCACTCCCATACCTGGTACGCGAGCCTGGCCGGGCACCTGGCCTCGATGCTGTACTCGATCCCGCATGTCGTCACCGTCCACTCCCTGGAACCGTTGCGGCCGTGGAAGGCCGAGCAGCTCGGCGGCGGCTACGCGCTGTCCTCCTGGTGCGAGCGGACCGCGGTGGAATCCGCCGCCGCCGTCATCGCGGTGTCGGAGGGGATGCGGGCCGACGTGCTCGCCGCGTATCCGGCCGTCCGGGCTGACCGGGTCCGGGTCATCCGCAACGGGATCGACACCAGCGAGTACGCGCCCGATCTGGCCACCGACGTGCTTGAGCACTATGGCGTCGACCCCGGCCGGGCCTCGGTGGTCTTCGTCGGCCGGGTCACCAGGCAGAAGGGCCTGCCGGTGCTGCTGCGGGCCGCTGACCGCATCGATCCGGCGACTCAGCTGGTCATCTGCGCGGGCCAGGCGGACACGCCTGAGCTGGAAGCCGAGGTCGAAGCCCTGGCCGCCCGGGCGCGAGAACGCAGGTCCGGGGTGGTCTGGCTGTCCGGGATGCTCGCCAAGCACGAGGTCATCCAGCTGCTGACCCACGCCACCGTGTTCGTCTGCCCGTCGCTGTACGAGCCGCTCGGGATCGTGAACCTGGAGGCGATGGCCTGCGGCGCCGCCGTCGTGGCGTCAAGGGTCGGCGGGATCCCCGAGGTGGTCGCCGAGGGCGAGACCGGCCTGCTGGTCCCGGCCGGCGATGACGCCGCCCTGGCCGCGGCGATCAATGTGCTGGTGCGGGACGCCGGCCGGGCCGCCGCGATGGGCAGGCTCGGCCGCAAGCGCGCCATCGATGAGTTCGGCTGGGCGGCGGTTGCCGCGCAGACCGTCGCCCTCTACACCGAACTCGCCCTCGGCTAGGACGCAAGATCCGGTCGTCCGCGGCACCGAAGTTTACGTGATCATGGTGATGGCGGCCCCGAGTTCGCAGTGGTTAAGATACATCTCGATCGTGTTTGATGGACCGCTTGATCAGGAGGTAGCGATGGAGCCGTCTGGCCAGCCAGCGCCAGGACCGAGCCCCTCCCCCGTCATCCGCGCGTCGGATCAGGACCGGGATGCGATCGCGCAGCGGCTGCAGGAGGCATTTGCGGACCGGCGCCTCGATGATGACGAATTCGACCAGCGGATGCGGGCCGCGCTCACCGCCCGGACGCACGGGGACTTGGACCACCTGGTGGCGGACCTGCCTGCGGCCGCACCCGCGGGGCCCGCGGCCCGCCCGCCGCTGCGGCCCGGCCGGTTCGCGATCGCCCTGAAGAGCTCGATCAGGCGCGGGGGCCGCTGGCGGGTACCCGAGCATCTCACCTCGGTGGTCTACAAGGGCAGCGGCTGGCTCGACCTGCGGGCGGCGGAGCTGACCGCCCAGGTGACCACGGTCAGGGCGGTGGCCTACAAGTCCCGGATCGACGTCCTGGTGCCGCCCGGGGTCCGGGTCGAGATGGATGGCTTCGGGGTCAGCAAGGGCTGGTCGCCGGATGAGGAGTGGGAGCGCCAGCTCCCGCCCGATGCGCCGGTGGTACAGATCAAGGGCATCGCGTACAGGGGGACCATCGAGACAAGCTCCCGGCCGCCGGGTGCGGAGCCCCGCCCGGCCATCGGGAACTGAACGCCGCCGGGGGCGGGCCGCCCGCGGCGGGCCGAGGTCAGGTCACCGAGCCCGCGGCGGCCCCGGTCACCAGGTCGCCCCACCGAGCCAGCTCATCGTCCAGATCGAGCGGCGCGATCATGGGACCGCTGGCCATCTCGGCGTCCCAGTGCTCAGCGGGCACCCGCCACATGACCTCGAACTCGATGCCGCTGGGGTCCTTGGCGTACAGGGACTTGGACACCCGGTGGTCGCTGGCGCCGACCAGCGCGCCGCGCGCCTGCAGCTCGGCCCGGATCTGGGCCAGTTCGGCCAGCGTGCCCACCTCCCAGGCGAGGTGGTACAGGCCCAGATACGGGCTCTCGGGAAGCGGCGCATCGCCGACTTCGAACAGCCCGAGGTCATGGTCATTGGCCGAGCCTGGCGCGCGCAGGAAGGCCACCCGGCCAGGGACCTCGGTACGTACCTCGAACCCCAGCGCGCCGCGGTAGAAGTCGACGGTTCCGGCCAGGTCGCGCACATAGAGAACGGCGTGGTTAAGGCGGCGTACAGCCATCTGCAGTCTCCCGAGATCGATGTCCTGTCGGCAGGAATGCCACGCGGCGCCGTCTGATTCCCGGCCCCGGCGCTGGCCCGAAGCGAGCCAGGCCGGCACGAAGCCAGCCAGCGTTCACCACGAGGCGCCCGCGCCCGCCGCGGCGGTCGCCAGCCCGGAGCACTCGGCGCGCCCGAAATCGTCGTCGATCAGCACGACGTCCCGCCCGGCCGCGTTGAGCAAGGACGCGGCCACCGACGCCCGGTAGCCGCTCTGGCAATGCACCCAGATCCGGCCGCCGGGGATCTCGCCGAGCCGCCCGGGCAGTTCGTGCAGCGGGATGTGCAGCGCGCCCTCGATGTGCGAGCACCGCCACTCGGAATGACGGCGCACATCCAGCAGCACGGCGCGGGCCCGCCCGTGGGTCTGCTCGAAGGCCGCGAAATCTACCACCGGGTAGCTGTGCAGCGGCTCGCCGTCCGCCCAATCCTGCGGCCGGCCGGCTGCGGCCGCGGCCGGCCGGTCAATGCCGATCCGGGCCAGATCCCGCTGGGCCTGGTGGACATCAGCGGGCGACTGGCCGAGGAGGGTCAACGGCGTGCCCCACGGGATCAGCCAGCCGACGTAGGTGACGAAACTGTCGCCGAGCTCAAAGTGCAGCGAACCGCGCAGGTGACCCGCGGCGAACGCGGCGCGTGAGCGCAGGTCGACGACCCACTCGCCGGCGTCGATCCGGCGGCGCAGCTCCTCGGGATCGGCCAGCCGGGGCGGCGACAGGTCGGGCGCCGCCGGGCCGGCCGAGTTCGCCGGGCCCATATGCGCGTAGTAGGCGGGGTAGGCGTCCAGGCCAGCCAGCAGGGTCTCGACATACTCGGCCTCGTCCATCATGAGTACCGGGTTGGCGCGCTTCTCCTCGGCCAGCGTCGAGGACGCCCCTGAGGTGGGCGTGGCCGAGCAGAAGCTGCCGAAACCGTGGGTCGGGCGGATGGCCGCCGCGTCGGGCAGCTCACGCGCGAGCCGCTGCGCCGAGCGATACTGCGCCCTGGCCAGCTCCGCCCGGTGTGCCGCGCCGAGCAGGTCGGTGCGACCGGTCGAGCCGTTCAGCAGGGAGCCGCCGGTAAAGGCGGCGACGACCTGGTCGCCGTCGTGCAGCGCGTAGGACAGGTGGGTGAAGGTGTGCCCGGGCGTACCGATGACCCGTACCCGCATCGACCCGGCGTCGATCAGGTCGCCGTCTGCGACCGGCGTCCGCTCGAACGCGACCGGGTCGTCGCCGTTCAGGTGATAGCGCGCACCCGTCTGCCCGGCCAGGGCCAGGCCCCCGGTGACGTAGTCGTTGTGGATATGGGTCTCGAACACGTGGGTGACGGCCACCGCGCGCTCGGCGGCGATCGCGAGCACCCGGTCGATGTCCCGCTGCGGGTCGATCACGATGGCGGCGGACCCGTCGGTGGCCAGGTAACCGCGATCGCCCAGGGACGGCGTCTCGATGGTGACGATCTCGATCATCGCTACGGCCCCCTTCCGTGGCCATCCGCTGGCCGCACCATACACCCAGGACGTGCCGCGTAGCGGGTCGGCCAACCGCCCCGTCCTGATCGCCTCCCGGCCCTCAGGACGGCCGCGCGGGCGGCCCGGTGTAGATGCCGCGCGGGCGGATCGGCGACTCGCGCGCGTATTCTTCCAGGGCGTGTGCCAGCCAGCCGGCCGTCCTGGCCACCGCGAAAATGGCCTCGCCCGCCCCGGGGATCATCCCGGCCGCCCCGGTCAGCACGGCCAGCGCGAAATCGATGTTGGGCTCGGGCAGGGCCCGCCGCCTGGCCTCGGCGAGCACCGCGTCCGCCACCGCCAGGTACTCCGAGGCGGGAGCCAGGTCCCTGATCAGGTCCAGGAGCGCAACGGCCCGCGGATCGCCGGTCTGGTAGATGAAGTGGCCGAATCCAGGAATCCGCTCGCCCCGCCGCAGCAGGTCCCCGACCACCCGGGGCGCGTCGGCCGGGCTTGAGGCGGAGCTCAGCATGGCCTCGGCGGCCAGCGCGGCCCCGCCGTGCAGGGCGCCGCCGAGGGCGCCCAGGCCGGTCGCGACCACGGCGTAGGGGTCGGCCCGCACCGAGGCCGCGACGCGGACGGCCAGCGTCGAGGCGGCCAGCTCGTGATCGGCCAGCAGGACGAGCGCGGCGGACAGGACGCGGGCCAGGCCGGGGAGCGGCTCGCCGGGGCAGAGCTTGCGCAGCAGCCGGGCCGCGACCGAGCCGCCGTCCGGCGCGGGAGCACCGCCCGGCCCCGCGGGCGCACCGTCCGGCGCGGGCGCACCGCGCGCGGGAGGACCGTCCAGCCCCGCGGGCGCGCCGTCCGCCGTCCGGCCGGCCACCCCGGGCTGCGGGTCCCCCGCGGACGGAGCGGCCATCCCGGGCTGGAAGTCCGTCCCCGGCAGGAAATCCGTCCCGGGCGGCGGGCCCGGTACGGGCAGGCAGCCGACCATCCCGCTGATCAGGCCGCAGGCCGCGGCGATCACGGCCGGCCGGTCCAGGTGCAGGCGGAGCTGGTCGGTGGCGGCCAGGGCCGGCACGATGACCTGGAGCCGCTCCAGCGGCAGCGTGCCGTCGGGCAGCGCGGCCTGTGCGGCCCGTCCCGCGGCCAGGGCCTCACTGGTGGCGCGCCACCGGGCGGCGGGCGGCCCGCCGTCCAGGGCACCCGCCCACAGCAGGCCGGCCACCTCCTCGAAGCTGCTGGCCGTGGCGAGCTTGATCGCGTCGTGACCGCGGTACCTGAGCCGGTCCCCGGCGATCTCGGTCAGCTCGGTGAAGATGACCAGCTCGCCGAGGCCCGGAGCGCGCCGGGGCCGCCCCCGCCTGGCCAGGCCGGCTATCTCACCGGCGTCGAACAGGCTGGCCCGGCCCGGCCCATGGCGATGCCTGGTCAGCACGCCCCGGCTCACGTAGGAGTACAAGCTGGCCTGCTTGATGCCAAGGCGCCGGGCCGCCTCGGCGGCCCCGATCCACTCCGTCACCGTGACTCCGTCCCGGGCTGCGTTACAAGTTGATTTTAATCAACATTGACTAATCAGTACAGTAAATCGAGTATCGAGATCAGGGGGCGAGGCCGTTCGCAGCGTCTCGCCGAGTCATCCCGCGGAGGGCCCGAGCATGCCTGCTATCCACTTCCTTGACGTGACCAACCGGGACGGCGTGCAGACCGCCCGCACCGGGCTGTCGAAGTTCGGTAAGACGATGGTGAACTTCTACCTGGCCAGGCTGGGCGTCGCGCAGTCTGAGCTAGGCTTCCCCTTCTTGTTCCATGAAGTGCCCTATATCCGGGCCAACCTGGCGCTGGCCAGCGCCGGGGCGTTCGGCTCGCTCCGGCTGTCCGGCTGGTGCCGGGCCATCCCGGCCGACGTGGAGCTGGCCGCCCCGCTCGGGCTGCAGCACTACAACCTGTCGATCTCCACGTCCGACCAGATGATCTCCCGCAAGTTCCGCGGCCGGCTGGACCGCGGGGCGATCATCTCGGAGATGACCGCCGCCGTGGCGCTGGCCCGGGACGCCGGCGCGCAGACCATCGGGGTCAACGCCGAGGACGGTTCCCGCACGGACGACGGCTTCCTGCTGGAGTTCGCGCAGGCGGCCCGCGAGGCGGGCGCGGACCGGATCCGCTACTGCGACACCATCGGCGGGGACACCCCGGAGCGGATCCGCGAGCGGTTCGCCAAGCTGGCCAGCGCGACCACGATGCCCGTGGAGACGCACTGCCACAACGACCTGGGCATGGCGGTGGCCAATTCGGTGTCCGGCGCGCTCGGCGACCTCGACGCGGGCCAGGATGCGTGGGTCAATACCTGCATTAACGGCATCGGCGAGCGATCGGGCAACGCCGACCTGATCTCGTGCATCCTGGCCTTCCGGCACGGCTTCGGGGTGGCCGGAGGCAGCCAGATCGGCGACGACCTCGACCTGTCCTGGGCCCGCAGGTTCGCGCTGTGGGCGAGTTACGCCTTCGGCCAGCCGCTGCCGCAGAACCAGCCGGGCACCGGGCGGAACGCGTTCGCCCACGAGTCAGGCATCCACGCCGATGGCGCGCTCAAGGACCGCTATAACTACGAGCTCTATGACGACAACACGCTGGGCCCGTTCCCGGACAACTGGCACGCCCGGGCGGGCCGGGTCGTCCTGACCGGCGAGTACGGCGGCCTGGCCGGCTTCCGGCACGTCATGGACGCGCTGGGCATCGAGATCGGGGCCAGGCTGGAGGATCAGGTGTTCCGGCTGGTCCAGGTGTCTGCGTCGGCCACCGGCCTGCCGCTGACCGACGACGAGCTGAGGCTGATCGCTGCTTATCCGGCGCAGCTGTCGCTGCTGTACCCCGGCCTGCTGAGCTGACCTGGGCTGGCTGACCCGGGCTGGCTGACCCGGGCTGGCTGACCCGGGCTGGCTGACCCGGGCTAGCTGAGCCGGGCTAGCTGACCTGGGCTAGCGGCCGAGCTGGCCCCGGCGCCGCGCGTCGCGCAGGCGGCGGCGCTGGGACGGGTCCAGAGCGCGGTAGGCGATGGCCGGGATGGCGATGGCCAGGACGATGACGCCGAGCGCCAGCCACGGGCTGACGAGGAACAGGATGAGCCCGATGATGACACCGGCAATGCCGAACTTCATATGAGGCGACACCGGACTCCTTCTTTCTGCGGAACGCACCCCGCGGCTGTCCTCGACAGGGCAACTAGACCACATCCAGCCCCGTTGACGGTAACGCTTCGAAGGCCAGCCAGGTTCCCGCCCGGGGCGCCGCCCGATCACCCGCCAGCGGTGATGCCCGGCCAGGTCGGCCCCGTTATGCCTGGTTACCGACCTGGCGGCGGGGCGGCTGGCTCCCGCGGGCCAGCCGGGACCGGGAGGGGAATGGCGACGTCAGCGCCCGCGGCTGCCGCGGCACCGGTGGCCCGCGATGCGCCGGCGCGGGCGGGCCTGGTGCTGACGTCGCTGATCGTGGTGGCGGCGATGGCCAACCTGAACCTGTCGGTGGCCAACGTGGCACTGCCGTCGCTGCTCGGGATGGCGTTGTCGGCGCCGGCCTGCCTGCTGGCTGCGTTCGCCCCCAGCGACACGGTCCTGATCGCGGCGCGAGTGCTCGGCGGCGTATCGGCCGGGATGGCCCTCCCGACCACTTTGGCCCTGGTCACGGCGCTGTGGTCGGGACCGGCCCGGACCCGGGCGATCGCCCCGGCGCGAGCTGGCCCGGAGCGCCCAGCGAGTACTGGCCGCCGCGACGCAGGCCCGGGGCGCCAGGCTCCGGGTACCGCTCTGCCGGGATCGGGTCACGGCCGCCCAGGCCGAGCTCAGCGACCTGATCTGGGGCCTGCTCGCGCCGGGCCCGGTCTCGGCGCAGGGCGTGGCCAGGGCCAGCGTCCTGCTCGGTGACGGGACCGGACCGCTATATCACCAGGCCAGCCGCGACGACTTGGGCGCCACGATCCGGGCGGCGACTAGCGCCCTGAGACCGGCCTGGCACTGATGACGGTTCGGGACGCTGGCGCCCAGTCCCAGGCCGAGGTGCGCGGACCCGCTCGGGCACGGCAGGATTGCTGTCTAGTCCTTTCGCACCGGAGGCCGCCATGGCACTGTCGCTCCCCATCGACCCGGGCGCCAACGAGCTGCTGTCGGGCAGCCCGCTGGCCCTGCTCATCGCGATGCTGCTGGATCAGCAGGTGCCCCTGGAGAAGGCCTTCGGCTCGCCGTATGTGCTGACCCAGCGGCTCGGGCACGAGCCGACCGCCGCCGAGCTGGCCGACTACGGCCCGGATGCGCTGGCCGCCGTGTTCAGCGAGCGGCCCGCACTGCACCGCTACCCGCGGGCGATGGCCGGCCGCACCCAGGAACTGGCCCGGGCCGTTGTCGAACGCTACGACGGCCACGCCGGCCGGATCTGGCTGGACGCGGCGGACGGCGCCGACCTGCTGCGGCGCCTCTCCGAGCTGCCCGGTTACGGCACCTACAAGGCACAGATCCTGATGGCGCTGCTGGGCAAGCAGCTCGGGGTGCAGCCGGAGGGCTGGCGCGAGGCGGCGGGCCGGTTCGGCGAGGAGGGCTCGCACTACTCGGTGGCCGATGTGGTGGACCAGGCGTCGCTGGACGCGGTCCGCGAGCACAAGAAGCAGCTGAAGGCGGCCGCGGGCACCTGAGGCGGGGATCAGCACGTAAAATCCGGCGTACGGAGCATGATCCCGTAAGAAAAGATGTCGCGGAGCGCGCGGATTTTACGTGCTGCGCGGATTTTACGTAGTAACGGCTTTCTGGCGCCGCCCTGGCCGTTGTTCACCAGACGGCGATGATAAAGGTGGCGGAGCCGGTCGGGTGCGGTAGCGACCTGAACCGTCCGTTGTCGACCCGGCCGAAGGTGAACGCGCTGTACATGCTCTGGGCCTGGATCAGCAGATGATGGCCGGACGGATCGACGCTGAACGGGCCAACGCTGTTGATCAAGGTACGGCCGATCGGCTCGCCGTAAAGAACCCGCTGCAGCGTGCCCGTGCGCATCGAGAACTCGCCCAGGGAATTCTCCTCGAGAAAGCCGCCGCCGCCGCTGGGATCGGTCCGGCTGACGTACGTCCAGGCGATGATCTCGCTGCCGTCCGGGGTGACCAGCGCCGAGGACAGGCTGCTGCCCGGGTCCCTGAGCCGCACGACCGAGCTGGCCGCCAGCAGATCCCCGTCCGGACTGGCCGTGTTCAGCAACCGGAGCTGCAGGATCGCCGGGCGATGCGGCAGCGGGCGGCCATCGGTGATCATGAAGGAGAGCCTCCCGCCGCGGACCCAGGACAGCTCACCCGGCTGCACCTGGCCCGGCGCGGTCCAGGACCGCACCACGGCCCCGGTGGCCACCGCGATCTCGGTAATGCGGGATGGCCCTGACGGTGTACCGCCGCGCAGCGGAAGCGGCGTGATCGCTATCGCGAGCATGCTGGCCTGCGGGTTCAACGCGAGGCCGGTCACGGCCAGCCCGGCGGGCCCGGCGGTATTGGTGTAGGAGACCGGGGACCACGAGGCCAGGTGCCCGTTAGCAGTCAGCCGCAGGAGGTGGAACGAGGTCACCTGGTGCCGCCCGGCTCCGCTGACTTCCGCCACCACGAATCTGCGATCGTCGGCGGCCGCGGCGAGCCAGCTGAAGGCATCACCGGCAGGCGCGGCCACGCTGGCCAGGATGCGGCCGGTAGCGGATTCCCGGATAGCCACGTGTCGCCCGTTGTCTGAGTTATCCAGGTAGTAGCGCGGCATCGCCGCGACCGGGCCGACCGCCCGATGTTGCGTGAGGCGACCGGCGATATTGACCGCGGCCACGATCACAGCCACGGCCGCCACCGCCGCTGCCGCGGCCAGCCAGCGCTGCCTGCGCAGGTCAGGGCGGCCACCCGCCGCCCGTAGGTACCTGGCCACCCAGCCGCTGCGGACGGCCGGCGCCCGGAGCGGCCGGAGGGTCTGCGGCTGGGCCTGCTGCGCCATGGCCCGCAGGTCGCTGCGGAGCCGGTCTTCGAGCTTGGTCATCGTTCAGCCCTCCCCGAGGACGCGGGCGAGTGCCGCCAGCCCCCGCGACGCGTGCGAGCGCACCGCGGCCTGGCCGATGCCGAGGGTCTGCGCGATCTCGGCCACGTCAAGGTCGGCGTAGTAGCGGAGCACCAGTACTTCACGCTGGCGGCGCGGTATCGCGCGCAGCGCCGCCGCCATCTCGCTGCGGTCGGCGTAGTCAGCCATCCCGCCCGATCCGGGGCCCGGCGCGGGCTCGGCTAACTGCGGCGCGTGCCGCCGGGCCACCGCGGAGCGGCGGTGCACGGTGCGGCAGCCGTTCAGCACCGTGGACCGGGCGTAGGCCAGGCCGCTACCCGGGTTGCGCAGCCGGCCCCAGCGGCGATGCAGCCGCTCGAAGGCGTCCTGCACCACGTCCTCGGCCGTGCCCAGGTCAACGCCCATGAGCAGCGCCAGCCGGACCAGCTCCAGATGGTGAGCGCGGAACAGCTCGGTCACGTCGGCGGCCCCGGGAGCCCGGGAATCACCACGATCCGGCGGTGCCACCCTGACCACGTTAACTGGGTCGGTAACCCGCCCAGTCTCGGCATCCATGTTAGACAGACGCCGGTCCGGGCCGATTCGCTGCACGGTCGGGGCAAACCTCGGTGCCGGTCCGGCGTGGTCAGACCGCCTCGCCCTTCAGCGAGAACGCCGACAGCGCCCGGACCGCCAGCGCCAGCGTCACTGCGGTCACGATCGCGCCGAGGATGACCGCCGTGCTGAGGCTGAGGTGCGCGTTCAGGTTGGAGTCGTGCGCGATGGCGTTGGCGATGCCCAGCGAGTACTGGCCGGCCGACAGTTCGCTGGCCCCGCTGACCAGGTTGACCAGCAGCCCCTCCCAGACCACCAGGTACAGCAGCCCGACCGCGATAGCCCGGGTGGTGAGCACCGAGACCATGACGAAGATCGCGTTATAGATCACCGCCGCGACCAGCGCGCCGGCGAATATCCCGGCCGTCAGCTTGCTGCCGCCGGTTGCGATCAGGCCCGCGAGCAGCTCGGGCAGAGCGGCGAAGACGACGGTCAGGATGACCGCCACCGCGAACTTGCTGAACACCACGGTTGACCGGCGGACCGGCGTGGCCAGCAGGTGGATCACGCTGCCGTCGTCGATCTCGGCGCCGAGCACGCTGGTCCCGATGATCAGCGCGGTGAGCGGCAGTACCACCGAGAAGCCGAAGATGCCCAGGAAAGCCGGCGCCGATCGGCTGGTGTCCGGCTGGGTGGACTTCAGCAGGCCGGAGATGCCGAGCAGGATCACCGCGGGAATCGCGAACAGCAAGGCCCGCTTGCGGCTCATCGTCGCCCGGAACGTGATCCGCATGACGACTGGGTTGAAGACTCCGGACATGACTCTCGCTTCTTCGTCTAGGCCCGTCCCGGGAGGCCCGGGACGAGGTTCTTGCCGTGCGGTCAGGACGCGATCAGGTAGGCAAACACGCTTTCCAGTGACTCGTCGGCGGGCAGCAGCTCACGCAGCCTGATCCCCTGCTGCCTGGTGAGTCCGGCCAGTTCCCGGGTGAAGGCGCCGTAGTCGGCCGCCCGGACCTGCAGTCCGCGCGGCGTCAGCTCGACTCCGTTGACCGCGGGCCTGCCGATCAGCGCCGCGCCGAGCAGCCGGTCGTCGGACGAGCGCACCAGGAAGACGTGCGGCCGGCTGGTCATCAGCCGGCGGATGGCCCGGAAGTCTCCGGACGCGGCCAGCCGGCCGCCCACCATGACCTGGATGGTGCCCGAGATCCGCTCCACCTCTTCCAGGATGTGGGAGCTGAACAAGATCGCGCGGCCCCGCTGGGCCAGGGCGTCCAGCAGGTCCATCATCTGCAGCCGCTGCCGCGGGTCCATCCCGTTGAACGGCTCGTCCAGCAGGAGCACCTCGGGATCGTGCACCAGCGCGGCCGCGACCTTGATCCGCTGTCGCATGCCCTTGGAATAGGTGGCTATCTTGCGGTCCTGCGCGTCGCCCATTTCGACGATCCCGATCGCCTGACGCGCGGCAGCACCGGGATCGGCCAGGCCGTGCAGCTTCGCGGTGGCCCGAACGAAGTCCGCCCCGGTGAGGAAGGAGTACACCGAGTCGCGCTCGGGCACCAGGCCCAGGATCCGGAAGATGTCCGGATTCCGCCAGCTGGGCCGGCCGCCGACGGTGAGCTCGCCGCGGGATGGCTCCAGGAAGCCCGCCATCATGTGCAGGAGCGTGGACTTGCCCGCGCCGTTGGGCCCGAGCAGGCCGGTGACCCCGGGCCCGATCGTCATCGTGATGTCGTTGACCGCGACGACGTTCCCGTACCAGCGGGACACGTTGCGCAGCTCGATCGCGGTCATGCGATGCCCACCTTCCGGTACCTGGCGGCCAGGATGGCCAGACTGGCCCCGAGGAATACCAGCAGCATCGCCCCGAACAGCGGGCCGTAGCTGCCCGGGCTGCCGATGGTGCCCGGGCCCTCCAGCTTCGTCACCCCGCCCAGCCACTGCCGCACGCCATCGAGCACCGTGAACGGGCTGATCAAGGCGTAGAACTGGGCCGCGGCCGGAGGATGACCGAAGGGCCCCAAACCGCCGGGACCGACGGGACCGCCGGGACCGCCGCTGCTCTGGATCGCGACCTTGATCAGGATGCGGCCCAGGGTGAGCGTGAGCAGGAAGAAGATCGCGATGCCGCCGGTCGCATACGCCCGCCGCCCGGTGAGCGCGGCGATGGCCAGCGCGATCGAGGCCAGCAGCACCGACCACATCAGGCCGACCAGCAGCCCCGGGATCAGCGCCTTCGTTTCGCTCCAGATCGCGCTGCCGCCATGGGCCTGCGCGATCGTGCCCAGGTACAGGATGACCAGCGGAATCTCGATCATGGCCAGGCAGGCCAGGATGAAGGCGGCCAGCTTGGCCAGCGGGTAGTCCAGCCGGCTGATCGGCCGGGCGAAATACAGCGGCAGCACGTGGCTGCGCAGGTCCTTGGAGACCAGCTCGGGCGCCTGGGCCGCCAGGAAGACGATCATCACCAGGATCCGCAGGGCCGGCTGGTAGGTGTCGTAGCTCACCTCGCGGGTGCCGGTGCGGTTGACGATCGCCGCGTCGATGACGGCGGGCAGGCACATGATCGCGAAGGTCAGCACCGGAACGATCTTGGCTTTCACCCCGCGGCCGATACCAAAGGCCGATCGCAGGCTGTGCCAGCACAAGGCCGCGACGATCCCGCCCCGGCTCAGCCGCTCCCCCTCGTACCTGCGGTACCCGATGTCGTGAATCACCCCGCCATTGGACGGCAGCGCCGGACCGGGGCCGGCCATCGCATGGTCAGCCGACATGAGCCGCTCCCTTCGGGTCGGCGGCCGGGGCGGGCTCGCCGCGGAACAGTTCCTCGACCCGGTGCCTGCGCTGCTCCATCCGGTTCAGCGGGAGGCCGAGGTCGGCGATCACGTCGCGCACCGTGTCGAAGGTGTCCTCACCGGTCAGCCGGATGAGCAGCTCGCGCTGCTGGGCGATCGGCGGCAGGCCGCGCCGGGCGAGTTCGGCGGCCAGCCGGTCGGCGCCCTCCTCCACCTCGATGGCCAGCACCTGGCTGGCCTGGGTGAACGAGCTCATCGAGGCGGCCCGCAGCAGCCGCCCGCCGTCGATGGCGACCAGGTGATCGCAGATCTGCTCGACCTCGCCGAGCAGATGGGAAGCGACCACGACCGCGATGCCGAACTCGCCGCCGATCCGGTCGATCAGCTCGAGCATGGTGGCCCGGCCCGCCGGGTCCAGGCCGTTGGTCGGCTCGTCGAGCAGCAGCAGCCGCGGGTCTCCGACCAGCGCCTGAGCCAGCTTCACCCGCTGCTTCATCCCGGTCGAGTAGGTGCCGATCTGCCGGTACCGCTCCTCGTACAGGGCGACGTGGCGCAGCGTCTCCGCGGCGCGCTCCTTGGCCGCGGTCGGCGGCAGCCCGGACATCCGGCCCAGGTGAGTGACGAATTCGGTGGCGCTGAGGTCTGGCGGCAGGCAGTCGTGCTCGGGCATGTACCCGGTCAGCGTGCGGATCTGGCTGGCGTCGCTCGCGCAGTCGCGGCCCAGCACCCTCGCCTGCCCGCTGGTCGGCGGCAGCAGCCCCAGCAAGATCTTGATCAGGGTGGACTTCCCGGCCCCGTTGGATCCGACCAGCCCGGTGATGCCCGGCTCGATGGTCACGGTCAGCCCGTCGAGCGCGGTGACCGCGCCCGGATAGCGTTTCGTTAATGCCGTCGTCTCGATGACGGCCGCAGCCGGCCTCCGGACGCCTGCCCGCTGGGGTCCAGCGGCGATGAGTGAACGGTCACGCCACTCCTGCCTCGCCTTCGTCTGCTTCGCGTTCATGCTTCGCGATCATGTTCCGCGGTCAGATACCGCGTTCGTGGACCGGCCCGGACCCGGGCCTGGTCTCGCGGCCCTCTCACCTTGCCGCATCCGGGGTGCGCCCGTCGTCAGCCCGCAGACTGATCTCGCGTCAGTCCGCGGGGGCAGTAGCCGGATCGTAAGCAGGGGGCTACTGACTCCCGCAGCCTCCCGGCGGTAACGTCGATGGCAACGGTACCGCCGGTCGGGATGCGGTGACGGAAGACGCCGGGAGAGCGGCCTGGCCTGGTCGCGGAGGCTGGACACATGACGCAGGGGCGGGCGCGCACCGGCGGTCAGCCCGGCTACCGGCGAGCGCGGCTCGTGCTGATGGCACTGCTGGTCGTCCTGGTGGCGGTGGGACTGCGCGGCTCGATCCCGGCGCTCAGCCTGGACGGCCCGTACTCCGGGGACGAGCTGCCGGTGGCCGCCGGGCTTGAAGCCATACTGCTGGGCCTGCTGCTCGCCGCCCTGCTGCGTCATGTGCGCGCGCCCAGCGACAGCTTGCTGGCCACCAGGCTGCGTGAGGTGCTGCGCAGCATCCTCGGCGCTGCGGCGCTCGCCGTGCCTGTCCTGTACGTGCTGACCAGGAACTTCCACTCGCACCACCGGCCGCGGCCGACGCCGGCGCCGGCAGCCGGCCCACGCCGCTGAAGACCCCCCGGATCCCGCCGGCATCCGCGCACGCGGCGGGGTCCTTCGCCGGGACAGTGATCGACGCGGTCCTGGCCGCGGTCCTGCTGGCCATCCTGGTGGGCTGCGTCCTGCTGCTGCTGCGGTACCGGCGGCCGGCGGTTCCGGCCTGGCCCGCGGAAACCGCCGAGTTCGACGACGACGATGCCGAGGCCAAGCTCAGGGAGGCGGTCGAGTACGGCTGGCTGGCGCTGCGCGAGCTTGACGACGCCCGCGGGGCCATCATCGCCTGTTATCTCGCCATGGAGCAGAGCCTGGCCAGAGCCGGCGCGACCCGGGGCATCGCGGAGACCCCCGATGAGCTGCTGGCCAGGGCGGCCAGCGCCGGACTCGTCCGGGGCCGGGCGGCCGCCCGGCTCACCTCTGTCTTCTACGAGGCCAGGTTCTCCACCAGGGAGCTGACGAACGCGCACCGGGAGGTAGCCGAGCAGGCTCTCACCGAGCTGGCCGCTGGCCTGGCCGAGCGGACCGGGCCGGGCCGGGCGGGCCGGGCCGACGGGGCAGGCGGACTGGGCGGGGCAGGCGGACCGGGCCGGGCCAGCGGACCGGGCCGGGCCAGCGGACCGGGCCCGGCAGGCGGGGTGCCCTCATGATCGGCGCACCGACCGGGACAACGGCCCATCCGTGGCGCGATGCCGCGCCGGAGATCATCATGGCTGTCATCTTCATCGCCGCCGCGACAGCAGCCGGGTACGCGGTGGCGGGCACGGCGGGCGCGAGCGTGGTACTCATCGCCGCCGCCGCTGTGGGCCTGGCCGTGCTCCGCGTGGTGCTGCCGCCCGCCGAGCCGGCCGCCGGCGATGACTACCTGCCGGGGATCGGGCGGGTGGCGATGCCGTTCACCGGGTACTGGCGCAAGCGCTCGGGGCTGCTGGGCGGCACCCACTCGATGGCTGCCTTCGACGGCGAGCTCCGGGACACGCTGCAGAACCTGCTGGCCGCGCGGCTGGCCGAACGGCACGGCGTCAGCCTGCAGTCCGAGCCGGCCGAGGCCCGCCGACTGCTATGCCCCCGCGCTGCCGACGCGAGCCTGTGGTACTGGGTGGATCCGGCCCGCCCGGCGGTGACGGCCGGCGGCCAGCCCGGCATCCCGCCCCGCACCCTGGCCCGCCTCATCGACCGACTGGAGCGACTGTGACAGACCCGACGCCAGGACCGGCGGAGACCGCCTACCGGTGCACGGCGGTCCTCGACGAGATCGAGAAGGCGGTGGTTGGGCACCGCCGCGCGCTGGAACTTGTGATGATCGGCATCCTGGCCGGCGGCCACATCCTGATCGAAGACCTGCCGGGCCTGGGCAAGACCCTGATCGCCCGGTCGTTCGCGCGGGCGCTCGGCCTGGAGTTCACCCGGATCCAGTTCACCCCGGACCTGCTGCCCTCTGACGTGGTCGGCGCGCCGTTGTATGACCAGCGGACCGGCGAGATGGTCTTCCGGCCCGGACCTGTCTTTACCCAGCTGTTGCTGGCGGACGAGATCAACCGGACGCCGCCGAAGACCCAGGCGGCGCTCCTGGAGGCGATGGGCGAGGGCCAGGTCAGCGTGGACGGGCAGACTAGACAGCTGCCGCAGCCGTTCGTCGTGCTGGCCACCGACAACCCGATCGAATACGAGGGTACTTATGAGCTACCCGAGGCTCAGCTCGACCGGTTCCTGGTCCGGCTGCGCCTTGGCTACCTGCCAGCTGGCGAAGAAGTGCGGATGCTGCAGCGCAGGCTGGACCGCAAGACCGAAGCCGCCGAGGTCGGCCAGGTCACCAACCCCGCCAAGCTGCTCGGCATGCGCCGCTCGCTCGAGCAGGTGGAGGTGTCCCCTGACGTGCTCAGCTATGTGGTCGCGATCATCGCCGCCACCAGGGATCACCCGCAGATCCAGGTGGGCGCCAGCCCTCGGGGCGGCCTGGCGCTGGTCCAGCTGGCCCGGGGTCAGGCGCTGCTGCAGATGCGGGATTTCGTCACTCCCGATGACATCAAGAGCGTCGCGGTGGCCGCCCTGTCGCACCGGATCACGCTGCGCCCCGAACTCTGGGTCCGCCAGGTCAGGTCCGACGAGGTCATCGCCCGGCTGCTCGCCACGGTGGCCACCCCGCACACCGATCCGGCCGCGGGCATCCGGGGCTGAGGCGGCCATGCGGAGCAGCCGATGACGACACCGGGCCCCGAGCGCCAGGTCAGGCTGAGCTGGTCGCTGTCCGCCCATGCCCGGCGCCTGGTCACGCTGGCCCTGGCCGGGCTCGCGATCGCCCTCATCAGCCGGCGACCCGAGTTCGCGGCGGCCGCGGCGCCCGCGCTCGTGCTGCTGACCACCTGGCGGCGGGACCGGCCCGGGCAGATCGGCGTCAGCATGCGGTCAACCGCGGGCCAGGTCTTTGAAGGCGAGCACGCCGCCATCACGGTGACGGTCACCGGAGCCGGTCACTTCGGCGTTGACCTGCTGCTGCATGCGAGCGACGCGGTCGGGGTACCGGCCGGGACCGGCCACCGGACGGCCGCGGCGCGCGACACCACCGCCCCGGACCCGGCGGAGCCGACCGGCCGGGTGCCGTTCCTGGTCAGCCACTGGGGCCGGCGCGCGATCGGCAATCTGGAAATAATCCTGCGGGACCGCTGGCGGCTGCACGAGGGCCGGGTGACCATGCCGCTGCCGTCGATCGACTGCTACCCGGCCCCGGCCGGGCAGGACACCAGGGTCGTGCTCAGCCACCTGCTCAACTGGCTGGGCGAGCACGCGTCCCGGGCGCAGGGTGCCGGAACCGACTTCACCGGGGTCCGCGATTTCATGCCGGGCGACTGGCAGCGGCGGATCAACTGGCCCGCCACCACGCGGCGCGGCCGCCTGCAGCTCAACATGTTCGCCGCCGAACGGTCCCAGAATGTCGTGATCATCACCGATGCCACCTCCGATGTCGGCGAGATCGGCGCGACCACGCTGGATCTGGCGGTGCGCGGCGCGGCCGGGACGGCCCGGGCCTATCTGGCCGCGCGGGACCGGGTCGGCTTCATCAGCTACGCCACCCGGGCAGCGTGGATCGCGCCGGGCGCCGGGACCAGGCAGTTCTTCCGGATCATGAGCGCGTTGCTGGCCGAGCCCGGGACCAGCCCGGGCGGGACGAGCCTGGACCGGCTGCCCAGGGCGGCGCTGCCGCCGGGCGCGCTGATCATCGTGTTCAGCCCGCTGCTCAGCCAGCGGCTGGTCGGTGCGCTGCGCGACCTGCGGGAGCGAGGGCTGAGCGTGCTCATCGTCGACGTGCTCAACGCCGAGCCGCAGGGCGGTAGCGACAGCCTGTCCGGGCTCGCCCGGCGGATCTGGCGGATGGAGCAGCAGGCGATCAGGTTCTCGCTGCGCGAGCTCGGCATCCCGGTCGTGCACTGGGACGGCGTCCAGGCCCTGGACGAACCGCTCGCTCGCTACACCAGAAGGGTCATGGTGAGCAGCCGGTGATGTCCGGGTCCCTGATCAGCCCCGCCCGGCTGGCGCGCCAGCACCCGCGGGCCACGCAGACCGCCGCCGCCGGCCTGCTGGCCGCCGCCTGCGTGGCCTGGTCGGCGCTGCCGGTCGAGCGCTCCGCCGGGTTTTTCGGCAGGCCGGTGCTGGCCGCGGCGGCCGGCTGCGCCGTGCTGAGTACCGTGCGGCTGGCCGTGGGCGCCGAGCATTCCTATCCGGCCGGGTATCGCAGCGTGCCGGAACGGGTCGGGCTCGCGCTGCTCGCCGCGCTCCGGGCGATCCCGTGGGCGGACGGCATGGTCGTGACCGTGCTGGTGCTCGAGGCGATGCACGCCGCGCGCCCCTACCACACCGCGCTGCTGGCGGCCGCGCTGCTCGGTTACCTGCTCACGACGCATCTGGCCGAATCCGGCGCTCGGCGGGGCACGGTGCGACAGCAGGTGCCGCTGATCGCCGCCGGGCTTGGGTTGCTCGTGATCGCGACGGGCGCGGTGCTGCTTCCGGTGCCGGCGGCCAGGCCTCCGGCTGGCTGAGCGCGCTCGCGGTGATCGCCGCGATCGTGGCCGGCAGCCTGGCCCTGCCGGTCTGAGGCCGGACGAAGCAGGCTGGGCCCGGGGCCGGCACCCCACCTCGCCTATGCTCCGCTCATGCGGATCTTCCAGGTCGACGCCTTCGCCGAGGACGCTTTCACCGGTAACCCGGCTGCCGTGTGCCTGCTCGACGTACCGGCCGAGGCGCCCTGGATGCAGCGAGTGGCCGCGGAGATGAACCTGGCCGAGACGGCCTTCGTCGAGCTGGGCGCGGGCGGCTACCGGCTGCGCTGGTTCACTCCGGCCGTTGAGGTGGCGCTGTGCGGCCACGCCACGCTGGCCAGCGCGCACGTGCTGTTCAGCACCGGAATCGCGGCGCCCGACGAACCGATCAGGTTCGACTCGGTCAGCGGGCCGCTGATCGCGCGCCGGGCCGGCCCGGCGATCACGCTGGACTTCCCCGCCCGGCCCGCCCGGCAGGCGGACCTGCCGCGGGGCTTGCCCGCCGCCCTGGGCATCGCCGCTCCGGTCTGGACCGGCCGCAGTGCCGATGACTTCCTGGTGGTGCTCGGCTCCCACCAGGAAGTCACCGGACTGCGGCCGGACCTGGCCGCGCTGGCGGAGATCAGAGTCCGCGGCACCATCGTTACCGCACCTTCGTCACGGCCCGGAGCCGATTTCGTCTCCCGATTCTTCGCCCCCGCCGTCGGGGTGCCGGAGGATCCGGTCACCGGCTCCGCGCACTGCACGCTGGCGCCGTACTGGTGCCAGCGGCTCGGCCGCGACTCGCTGACCGGCTACCAGGCGTCACCGCGCGGCGGCACCGTCCAGGTCCGGGTGCAAGGCGACCGGGTGATGCTGGCCGGGCGCGCGGTCACCGTGCTGGCCGGCGAGCTGACCACGGCGGCCGAGCCCAGCGCGGCGGCCGAGCCGGGCGCGCAGCCCGGCCGGCCGGCGGCGCAGCAGCCCTAGGTGCCGGTCCGCCCCCCAGCCCTAGCGGCCGGCCGCGTAGCCCTGCATGCCGCGAGCGTTCGCGCCCGCCCGCAGCATCCCGTCCCGGCGGCTGACCGCACTGACCCGGCCGAGCGACCAGGGCGGCTGCACGGTGACCGCATGGCCGCGGCGCCGCAGCTCGGCCAGCACCGGCCCGGCCGCCCTCGCCTCGGCGGCCAGCGACCGGGGCAGCGAGGCGCGCGGGTAGAACGAGGACGGGAAATGGTCGGTGTGAAAGGCCGGAGCGTCGATCGCCTCTTGCAGGTTCATCCCGAAGTGCACGTGGTTGAGGAAGAACGCCAGCGCCCACTGATCCTGCTGGTCACCGCCGGGAGTACCGAACGCCAGGTAGGGCTGGCCGTCGCGGAGCGCCAGGCCGGGCGACAGCGTGGTACGCGGCCGGCGGCCCGGTGCGAGCGTGCTGGCCAGGCCGGGGGTGAGGGTGAACATCTGCGCCCGGGTGCCCAGGCAGAAGCCGAGTCCGGGGATGACCGGGGAACTCTGCAGCCAGCCGCCGCTCGGCGTGGCCGAGACCATGTTGCCGCGGGAATCCGCGACATCGAGGTGACATGTGTCACCAGGTGGCAGGCCCGGAATCGGGAGCCCGCGGGTATCTTCAGCCACTGGCTGTCCCGCGCCGGCCGAGGCCGCTGCCGCTCCGCCCGCCCAGCCGACGGGCACGGCACCGGCCGCCCTGTCGGCGCCGCCCGCATGTCCGGGCGGTGCGTTTCCGGGCGGTGCGTTTCCGGCGTATTCAGGCCGTGCGTATCCGGGCAGGGTGGGCGCTAGGCCGGCCGGCGAGCCGGGGCGGAGTTCTCCCGACGCGGCCCAGCCGACCAGCTGCCTGCGCCGCGCGGCGTATTCGGGCGAGAGCAGTCCGGTCAGCGGCACCTGGCTGCAGCGGGGATCGCCGTACCAGGCCTCGCGGTCGGCGAAGGCCAGCTTCGCGCACTCCACGACGGTGTGGATGAACTCGGCGCTGCCCGGGCCCATGGCGGCCAGGTCGAATCCCGCCAGCAGCGCAAGCTGCTCAAGGAAGACCGGTCCCTGCCCCCACGGCCCGGTCTTGCAGACGGTCAGGCCCGCGTACTCCAGCATGACCGGCGGCTCGGCGGACGCCCGCCAGGCGGCGAGGTCATCGCCGGTCAGCAGGCCGCGCTGCGGCCGCCCGGTGCTGTCCATGACCTCGGCCCGGGCCAGGTAGGCGGCGATCGCCTCGGCCACGAACCCCTCGTAGAATGCCCGCCTGGCCGCCTCGATCTGCGCTTCGCGATCACTGCCCGCGGCTTCGCCCTCGGCCAGGATCCGGGTGTAGACGGCGGCCAGGGCAGGATTTGCGAAACGGGAGCCTGGTGCCGGTGTGCCGTCTGGCAGGTAGATGTCGGCGGACGTTGGCCAGTGCTCGCCGAACGTGCCAGCCATCGCGCCGATGACGGCGCTGGCCGACTCGGGCATCGGATAGCCGTCCCGCGCGTAGCCGATCGCGTACTTGAGCACCTCGCGCAGCGGCAGCCTGCCGTGCCGCGCCAGCAACAGCATCCAGGTCCCGAACGCGGCAGGCACGCAGGCGGCCAGCAGGCCGGTACCAGGCACCAGGTCCAGGCCCAGCCCGGCGAACGCCTGCGGGGTGGCAGCCGCGGGCGCCGGGCCCTGGCCATCGAGCACGAACACCTCGCCCCGCGCGGCGTCGAACCCGATCACCGGGACCTCGCCCGCGGGCCCGTTCATGTGCGGTTCCACGACCTGCAGGACCAGTCCGGCCGCTACCGCGGCGTCAAACGCGTTACCGCCCTGCTCCAGGACCGCCATCCCGGCCGCGGATGCGAGCCAGTGCGTCGAGGCCACCATGCCGAAGGTGCCAGCGAGTTCTGGCCGGGTGGTAAAAGGCGCGTTGCCCGACATGACGACGACGCTACCGCCGATCGGCGCCGGCCGGGACCCGGCCGGCGGTGCGCCTGGCCTGCCTGCGGCATTAGCTGCACACTGTGACATCGGCGCATGCCGCTCCCGCAACCGCAGGCCAGGCGACGCCGTCGTAGAGGTCGTGGCCACCTGGCCACTCGCCCATTCGCCACCACAGGGGGCAGTGTCATGACATCATCCGGCTTCCCGGTCCGGCGCGGGATCGCCGCCGCGGCTCTGGCCTGCACCGCAGCATTGATCACGGGCTGCAGCGGGAGCAGCAGCCCGGCCGTGCCGGCCGCCAAGGCCAGCAGCACCCTGCCCGGCCCGGCTGCCCCGAGCACCCCCGCCGGTGCCACCGCCACGGCCACCGCCACCAGCTCGCCCACCGCCGCGGTCGCGCCGTCCGGGCCGCAGCCGTGCCCGGCGAGCGGGCTGCGGGCGGCGATCGGCTCGGGCCAGGGGGCGGCGGGCAGCAGCTACTACCCGATCGACCTGACCAACATCTCGGGCGTGACCTGCACGCTGTACGGCTACCCCGGCGTCTCGTTCGTCACCGGCGCGGGCGGCAGCCAGATCGGCGCGGCGGCCACCCGCGACGCCGCGACCGCCCCGGCCCTGGTCACCCTGGCCGCCGGGCAGACCGCGCACGCGCCCCTGCAGGTCGTCAACGCGAGCAACTATCCGGCTTCCAGATGCAAGATCGTGCAGGCGCACTGGCTCAGGGTCTACCCGCCAGGCCAGTTCACCCCGGTCTACGTCAGCTTCTCCGCGCCAACCTGCGGCGGCGGCGCCAACGCCACGGTCATCTTGTCCGTCCAGACGATGCGCCCGGGCGCGACCGGGCAGTGAGAGCCAGACCGCGCCGCCGATGAAGCCGCCCGATGAAGGGGCGACGGGATCGCCCACCAGTCACCCGTTCGCCATTCTGATCCGGCAATTAGTTCTACTGCTCTAGTTCTACTGCTCTAGTTCACGGGGGGAGATCATTCAATGAAATTCAGGTACCCGAGCCGGCCGATTATCGCGACGGCCGTGCTCAGCTGCGCCATCAGCCTGGTCCCGGCCGCCGCGCTGGCCACGCCGGCCAGGCCAGCGTGCGGCAGTGCACGGCCGCGCACACCGTCGCCTGGCTCGGGATCCCGGGCAGCGGGGCCGCGGGCAGTACGTTCTATCCGCCGGAGTTCAGCAACGTCGGACACCGGACCTGCTTCCTGTTCGGCTACCCGGGCGTCTCGGCGATCAGCGCCGCCGGGCGCCGGATCGGGCCGCCCGCTCGTCACACCGGGCGGCGGCACCTGGTGACCCTGCGCCCAGGCGGCACCGCCCATGCCATCCTGCAGGTCGTCGAGGCCGGCAACATCGCCGGATGTCACCTGCGGAGGGCGGCCGGGCTGAAGGTCTACCCGCCCGGCCAGCGGCGGCCGACGGACATCCTCGGCTTCTCGTTCCCGGCGTGCGGCAACCGAAGGGTCCTCGGGGTCGGGCCGGTGCGAGCCGGTACGGGCATTCCTGGATTCTGATGAGCGCCTCGGCCGCCGCATAACGGGCCTGCCGCATAACGGGCCCGCCGCACCAACGAAGTCCGCGGCGCCGGTGATGGCCAGCCGCCGTCACCGGCCCGCAGACGGTAGCGTTTCCAGGCATGAGCGACATGACCCCGAGGCTGCGCGCGGCCTGCGATATGGACATCGCTGAGCAGCGCGAGTCCAGCGGCCGACATGAATACGACGGTGAGGTCCAGGACCTCTCGCCGGCTGGCGTCCGCGCCGGGCTGGCCAGCCTCGCCGCCGCGTCGGCCGCAGCCGAGCCGCTGACCGATCCGCACGACGAGGCCCATCTGAGCACGTTCGACGAACGCGCCCGGGTTGTCTACGGCCAGCTGGAGCTGCACCGCCGCAACCCCCTCTACCACCTGGGCGAGCTCGACCTCGCCTGCTATGACCGCGACTACGCCCCGGCGCAGCATCGGGCGCAGGCCCGCAGCCGGCACCTGGCCGCGTGGCCGCGGACGGTCGAGGCTGCTATCGAGTCGCTCGACCTGGTCAGCGCGCCGGTGGCCGCCGCGCTGCTGGGCCCGGTCCGCGGTCTGACCGCCGCCATCCCCGCCGACGCCGATGAGCGGTCGGCCGCGGCGGCGCGCGCCGCGCACGCCCGCCTGATGGCCCACCTGGAACAGGCCGCCGCCGACGGCGATCCCGACCCGGCGCTCGGCACGGCCGCCCTCACCGCGCTCATGAGCAGCGCTGACCGTATGCAGGTGGACCTGGGCGCGCTGAGCGCGCGGGCCGATGCGGAGCGGGACAGGCTGATGGCCAGGCTGGCTGAGAGCTGCGCTCAGCTGGACCCCGGCCGGCCGCCGCTCGAGCTGGCCCGCGAGCTGTCCCGGGATCATCCAGACGCCGACGGCGTGATGGCGGCCGCCCGGCACTGGACTCAGCTGACCATCGAGTTCACCCGGGACCGGAACCTGGTCCCGTTCCATGACGGCGAATGCCTCGTCGGGCCGGCCCCGGAGTCGCGACGGTGGGGCATGGCCATGTTGTCCTGGGCGGCGCCCGGCGAGCCCGAGGGGCCATCCTGGTATCACATCACCCCGCCCGAGGACTCATGGCCGGAGCAGGAGCAAGAGCAGTGGCTGGAAGTCTTCAGCGCAACGTCGCTGCCCGGCATCACGGTGCATGAGGTCGCGCCCGGCCACTTCTCGCACGGCCGGGCGCTGCGGCATGCTCCCACCGCGGTCCGCCGCACCTTGCTCTCGACCGCCTTCATCGAGGGCTGGGCGCACTACGCGGAAGAAGTCTGCGTCGAGGAAGGCTTCCGCGCCGATGATCCCAGGTTCGCTATCGGAGTCTGGCTCGGCGCCCTGATCCGGGTGACCAGGCTGGCCTGCGCCATCGGGGTGCACACCGCCGGGATGACCGTGCAGGAGGGCGCCCGGCGGTTTGAGTCAGATACCACGCTGCTGGGGCCGGCCGCGCTGGCCGAGGCCCGCCGGGCCACCTTCGACCCCACCTATGGCCGGTACACCTGGGGCAAGCTCGAGATCATGGAGCTACGTGAGCAGGCCAGGCAGAAGTGGGGCGCCGACTTCTCGCTCCGCAGGTTCCACACCGCCCTGTTCGACCTGGGCTCGCCACCGCTCGGCCTGCTCCCGACGGCCGTCGACCGGGGCTGACCACACGCCGGGAAATTGGCTGGACCGGTCGCGGACACCGGCATAATCTTTGACTGTGTCAAAGACTTCCGTACTGACGTCGCGCAGCCCGGCCGCAGCCGGCCGGATCGCGGCGGTACGCGAGTTCAACCGGTTCTACACCGGCCTGCTTGGCCTGCTCAGGGAAGGGCTCCTGGACACCCCGTATTCCCTGACCGAGGCTAGGGTGATCTTCGAGCTGGCCAGGACCGATTACACCGAGGTGGCCGATTTCCGCCGGGCCCTCAATATAGATGCCGGCTACCTCAGCAGGCTGCTGGCCAGGTTCGAAGCCGATGGCCTGATCGTCAGGCGACGATCACCCTCGGACGGACGGCGCCAGGTGATCGGCCTGACTGGCCCGGGCCGAGCGGCATTCCAGCTGCTGGACCGCTCTTCGGCCGCCCAGGTCGGCACGCTGCTGGCCGCCAGCCCCGAGCCGGACCAGCAGCGGCTGATCGAGGCCATGGGCTGTATTCAGCAGATCCTGACCGGGTCCGGCCGCAGGCCGCTGTCCGGCTCCGTCCGCCCGGGCCCGGGGACCTCGGCTGGGTCGTGCAGGAGCACGGCACGCAGTATGCGGCGGAGTACGGGTGGGACGCGACGTTCGAGGCCCTGGTGGCGCGGATCGTCGCCGATTACGCAAGCGATCATGACCCGCAGCGGGAACAGGCCTGGATCGCCGAGGCGGACGGCCAGCGGGCCGGCTGCGCCTTCTGCGTCCGTCGGGACGAGGCGACGGCTCAGCTCCGGCTCCTGCTGGTCACGCCCGCCTCCCGCGGACTGGGCATTGGCCGCCGGCTCGTCGCTGAGTGCATTTCCTTCGCCCGCGCCAACGGCTACCGCGAGCTCGTGCTCTGGACCAACGATGTGCTCACCGCCGCGCGGCACGTCTACCAGCGAGCCGGGTTCGAGCTGGTTGCGCAGGAGAAGCACCACAGCTTCGGGACGGATCTCGTCGGGCAGACCTGGCGGCTCCACATCGGATGACCCTGCCGGCGTCAGGCGGCTGGCCAGGCGCGAAGGCATGGCCAGCGCTACCGCGACCACTCCTGAGCAGGGCCACGACCGCCCGCGTGAGAACATAACTGCGCAGGAATACGCGCCAGGACAGGACCATGTCAGCAGCACCCGGATTGACCGCGCGGGCGCTGGGGCCCCCGCGATCGCGATGGCCAGCCCCAGCCCGGACCACGGTCGCAGCCTGCCTGCTGGCCGTGATCGCCGCCGTGGCGGGCTGCGCACCGCAGGCCGGCGCGCCGATCGCGATGGGCACGGCCTACGTGAACATGCCGTCCTCGTCCGGAATCACCCAGGCCTACCTGATCATCCAGAACAACGGGGCAGCCGACCGGGTGACCTCGGCCCAGACGAGCGTCGGCGGCAACGTGACCTTCCGGGGCCCGGCTGGCCACGGCGCCAGCGCGATGCGGACTGTGCCCGATATCGTGATCCCGGCTCGTACCACGGTCCGGCTGGTTCCCGATGGCTTGCACATGCTCATCACCGGTGCGCGCCGGATGCGGGCAGGCACCGAGATCACCCTGACGCTGGTCTTCGCCAAGGCTGGGAGGATGTCAGTTTCGGCACTGGTCACCAACCCGGCGACTGGCGGCAGCAGCTACCTCGGCGACTGACCGGCGCCCGCTCCAAACATGCCTCGCAGGTGACTTGCTAGTTACGGAGATCGAGATATATCGTCTTGGGTGTCGGCACCGGCTTTGCGCGGACCCGGAGGATCATATGGCGACAGGACCTGACCTGCGCATCGGGGATTCCGACCGCGAAGCCGTCGCGGCCTTGCTGCGCGAGCACTACGCCGAGGGCCGGCTGACGTTCGATGAGTTCACCCAGCGGCTCGATGCGACGTTTGCCGCTACTACCCAGAGCCAGCTCAGCAGGATAACCAGGGATCTCCCGCATGTCAGCCGGCCCGCTGGCGCGCGATTGGCGGCGGCCGGCCAACCGGGCCGGGAGCGGTCCCGGCAATACCGGTCCGCTCCGCCGCGCGGCGCGCGCCTGTTCCCCGTCCTCGTGGCCGTGCTGATCGCCTGGCTGCTGCTCTTCGACCTGCACCTCCGGTTCTTCTGGCCGGGCAAGCTGGTGATTTTGCTGGCCGTCTTCGCCGCCGCCCGCGCCGCGATGCGCTGGCTCCTGCGGTCAGGCCGCGGCGGGTTCCCCGGTCGTGGCCGTTACCGCGGTCATTAGCCGGACGCCCGCCCACGGCGGGGATGGCGACCCGGGACCGGGACGCTGTTACTAGGCCCGGACCGGCACCCGGAGCGGGACAACCAGGTAGCGGAACGCCGGCGGGCCATCCCCGGCGCTCGCGGCCGCACGGCCCGCGTCATCGTCGGCGCTCCCGGCCGCACGGCCCGCGTCTTCGTCGGTTCTCCCGGCCGCACGGCCGCTCGCGTCCCCCCACCCCCGTCATCGTCGGCCCAGGTGATCAGCGCGGGCTTAGCCGGACTGGTGAACTCGAGCCTGATCCGCCCGGCCTCCGGCGGCGGCTCGCCGCCCTCGGCCGCGGCCCCGGCCGCGGTCGGCCAGCCCGGGCGCCGGCCGCCGCGGCACCAAGCCCGTCCAGCAGATAATGCGGATTGAAGGAGATGACGTGCTCGTCCCCCTCGAAGTCAGCCGCCACGGTTTCCACCGCGCGGGCCCGCCCCTCGGCATGCGCCTCGACCACCACCTGCCCGGGGCTGAACTCCAGCCGGACCGGGCTGGCCCGCTCCGCGACCAGCGATACCCGCCGGACAGCCTCGGTGAAGGCCGCCGCCGCCACCTCGGCGCGGCAGCTGAACTCGGCCGGGAACCTCGACCGGTACCTGATGAACTCGCCCCCGATGAGCCGGGCAATCAGGCGCCGGCCGCCGGCCTCGAAGCTGATCATTCCATCGGCGGGACGCGGCGCGCTGGCCCCAGCCTCGGCGCCCGGCGGCCCGGTCCCGAAGGCCACCGTCACGCCGGCGCCGGGTGCCATGGTCCGCGCGACGTCGGCCAGGGTCCGGGCCGGAACCATAGCCACCGCCCTGATCCCGGGCACCGCCGGCGTCCATCCGAGTTCCCGGACCGCCAGCCGGTACCGGTCCGTGGCGGCCAGCGTCATGGTCTGGCCGTCAACGTCCAGGCACACCGCGGTGAGCATGGGCAAGGTGTCGTCCCGGCTCGCGGCGGGCACCACCTGGCTGGCCGCCACGGCCAGGGCGCTCCCTTCGATGGTGCCGGCCGCGGGGGGCGGCTCGGGCAGCGCCGGGTAGTCCGCGATCGGCAGCGACACCAGGCTGAACTCGGCGCTGCCGCACACCAGGCTGACCACGTCCCCGTCCGAGCTGAACTCGGCGGGCCGGGCGGGCAGGCTACGGGTGATCTCGGCCAGCAGGCGGCCGGGCACCAGCACCGTCCCCGGCTCCTGGACGTCGGCTTCGATCCGGGCCCGCGCGGAAACCTCGTAGTCGAAACAGGACAGCGTCAGCCCGGCGCTGGTCGCCTCCAGCAGCAGCCCGGACAGCACCGGGACGACCGGGCGGGCCGGCAGCGCTCGCGCCACCCACGCCACTGCCTCGCCCAGCGTCTCCCGACCGACTCCGAACCTCATGCCGCTGCCTCCGCCCCTCCGCCCTCGTCCCGATCCTGGCACGGAATGCCGACATTTCGCAGTGCGGCCCGATCCGGGCCCGGGGCCGCGAGCACGCCCTGCGGCGGGACAAAGTTATCCGGGCCTTCGGCAGGCGCGGAAGACTCAGGCCAGCCCGGGCGGCGCGGACGCCAGGGTCGTCTCGATCGCCCGGGCCAGCGCCCGGGCCGAGTCCGCGGTCAGCTCCACGGCCACCCGCGCGGCCGGGCCCTGGCCAGGATTGAGGAAATCAATGTTGAGCGTGTGCTCGGCCCTCGCGTGCTGCGGGTGGTCAAAATAGACGGTGGCGTCGCTCAGCGCGAACCAGCCCGCCGCGCCTTTGCCGCTCCCGGTGACTTCGATCTTCTCCGTCAGATAGGTGCACATGCGCCCGCCCCTCAGCCGGCCAGGTGGCGGCCGTAGAAGTCCCAGATCCGCTGCCATCCATCGCCCGCGGCCTCGACCCGGTAGGACGGCCGTTCGACGGTGAAGAACGCGTGGCCCGCTCCGTCATAGGTGTGAAATTCGTGTTCCTTGCCCAGCTCGGACAGCACCTTGGCCAGCTCGGCGGTCTCCTCGGGAGACGGGTGGGAGTCCTCGGCGCCGAACAGGCCGAGCAGCGGGCAGGACAGCTCACCGGCGAGCCCGATGATCGGCTGTGCCTTCAGCGGCAAGCCCGCGGGCGGCGGGTTGACAATGAAGGCCCCGTAGCAGTCGACGGCCGCCTGCAGCGGCAGGCTGCAGGCGGCCAGGAAGGACTGACGGCCGCCGGAGCAGTAACCGATCACGCCGACCTTGCCGTTGGAGTGCTCCAGGCCGCGCAGGTAGTCCGCCGCACCGGCGACGTCCCCGACCAGCCGGTCGTCCGGTACCCCGCCCCGGGCTCGCGCGGCCGCCGCAGCGTCATCCGGGCTGGCGCCCGGTGCCTCACGGTAATAGAGGTTCGGCATCAGCGCCGCGTATCCGTTAGCGGCCAATTTCCTGGCTATCTCCTTGGTACCCGTGTCGTAGCCGGGCATGTGGTGAATCACGACCACGCTGCCGACCGAGTCCTCGCCGAGCGGCCGGGCCAGGTAGGCCTCGATCTCATCCCCGCCGTGCCCGGTAATGCTGATGGTCTCGGCGATCAATGCGTCTTTCATCGGCGCTCCTCGCGTTTCTGATCATGGGTACTGATCGCGGCAACCGAACCAATCCTGCCAGCCGCCCGGGCTGCGATCAGGCCCGGCTCAGAGTTATGCTGCCCACGAGCCGACGGCGTTTCCGCTGGCTCCGGCGCACTCCATGCGGCATGATCTGCGAAGGCGCTGCGCCTGGGAGGGACATGACATGGGAGGAGCCGTATTCGGGATAGCGGTCATGGTGCTGGCCGTCGGTTGCCTGCTGGGCTGGCACGCCAACCGGGCCCGCTCCGCCCACGGCGACATCAAGTCGGTAAAGGGCCGGATTCCCGGGTATCGCAAGACCAGGCTACGCAGCGGCCTGATCACGATCGTGCTCGTCATCGTGTGCATCGCGATCATCCACGACCTTTACAACCACTAGCGATCCCTGGCACCCGGCGGGCCGATCAGATCGTTTCCAGCGCGGGAAATGGCCAGCGCCGCTCCAGGATCTCCGGGCGCGGCCGGTACATCCGAACGACGTAGTTCCAGCCTGCCATGATCGGCAGGCAGTTGGGCCGGGCATCATGGCAGCCGCCGAAATGGACCGTGGTCGACCCGTCGTCGTTCTTCGAGGCGGTCACGCTATTAACGCTATAGGCGCCGCGATCGTTCGGTTCGAAGAAGCCTGCCGCGTTGTAGACCGATATCGACCAGAAGCCGTCCACCGGGACATCGGAAACCCGGATCGCATACTCGCCATCCGGCCGTCCCGGCTGCACGCTCAGATAGAAGGCTTCGTGCTCCGGAAGTCCTCCCCAGCCTGCCGCGGTACCGAGCAGATGATGAACGGGGTCCACCGACTGCCTGGTCCCGAAGGCGGGCGCCGACCCCATGCCCTGCCGGGCGAGATCGAGCAGCGCAGCGCGGACAGCGGTGAAGCTCTCCTCGTCCTAGTCCGGCATCGCGAACGGCTCGGCTGACCCCGCGGTCACCTGCAGGCCGTCCTGAGGCTGTTGGCCGCGGTGACATCACCGGGATCGGCCGGATCGACCAGCACGCGCGCAGCCACGCCCACGTAACGGGTATCGAACTCGGACTGGCCGAGCCAGTATCGGCCCGGATCATGAAAGACCCGGTTTACGTAGTGATCCTGATTGACGATCGTTACCGAGAGATAGCGGCCCGCGGAGTCCGGGACCGTCAGCTCGCGCCCCCCGGCCAGATCGACGATCGCGGAGCTGTAGAGCGTGTCACGGTTCATCCGGATGACCGTCTGCTGGTCGATCGGCGTGGGCACGCGCAGGTGCTGAAAGCGGTTCACTCCCCCGGCCAGCTTGGCCAGATCCGCGAACATGCGGTCGGTTTCGGCCCGGGCAAAGTTGTCCACGCTCACCGCAATCCGGTCGGCCATCGTCACCCTCTCCACTCGGCGCCAGCCGACGTGTCCGTGCCGCTAGCTGACAGCGCCAGCATCCACCGGATCAGCGTCCGCCGCCAGACACCGGAGCCGACCCGGGAAACTGATCCGATAAAAGATTGACTAGCTCAAGCTCTTGTTCATATGCTTGAGCTACTCAACCGTTGAGGAGTTCAGGCGCATGATTCGCGTCCGGGCCCCAGGACGGGGAAACCGCAGCATACCGGAGTGACGCTTGGACACGAACTCGGCCAGCGAGCAGCTCGACGCTCAGATCGTCGATGCTCTCAGCGAGCTGATCGGGCGCATCATTTCCCGCGGCGAGCAGCTCGCCCGGGATCTGGGCATCCCGTCCTACTTCATCAAGGTCCTGCACACGCTCAACTGCCCGATGGCCATGAAGGAACTGGGCCAGCGCATCCACTGCGATCCGTCCTTCGTCACCGTGGTCGCGGACATGCTGGAGAAGCGCGGGCTGGCCAGGCGCGAGGCCCATCCAGGCGACCGCCGGGTCAAGAACCTCGTCCTCACCGACGCCGGGGTCACGCTGCAGCAGCGAGTTGAACGCGAGCTCGCGACCCGGATGCCGTGGAGCCGAGCGCTCAGCGCGGCGGAGCGCGAGCAGCTGCTCGCGCTGATCCGCAAGATGATCAACGCAGACGACAGCGCCTCCACCCCCCAGGCGCCCGCGGAGGAGGTGGCTGCCGTCGTGAGCGCTCCGGCGGGCACTGGCTGAACCGCTCGCTGATCCACATCCCCTAACACATCAAGGCCGCCAGCTCCGGGCCCGCTGGGCCCGGCGTGCAGGTTCGTGCGGCCTCCGGCAGGCGGCAGCGGCAAACTGCCGCCGGGCAAGCCCGCGTCGGCAACTGACCGCCGACCGACTGGCAACCTAAGGAGTAACTAGATGTCCTCCAGTACGTCCGCAAGCGGGCGGGTCGCAGCGCCCGGCAGGGTCGCCGTCGCCGATGGCCTGCCTGTCAGCACCGGACGCCCCGTCCATCGTCATCTCGGCCTGGCCCTGGTCGTCATCGCCACCGCGCAGCTCATGGTGGTGCTCGACTCCACGATCGTGAACGTGGCGCTGCCTGACATCCAGCGGGCGCTCGGCTTCTCCGGCACCGGGCTCGAGTGGGTGGTCAACGCCTACGCTCTGACCTTCGGCGGGCTGCTGCTACTCGGCGGCCGGCCGGCGACCTGCTCGGCCGGCGCAAGGTCTTCATCGCCGGGCTCATCCTGTTCTCGGTGGCCTCGCTGCTCGGCGGGTTCGCCACCACCCAGGAATGGCTGCTGACCGCCCGCGCCATCCAGGGTGTCGGTGCCGCCATCGTCGCGCCGACCGCGCTCTCGCTGGTCACCACCACGTTCCCGGAAGGCCCGCCACGCAACCGGGCGATGGGCGTCTACGCGGCCATGAGCATCGCGGGCGCCGCAGTCGGCCTGCTGGCCGGCGGCCTGCTCACCACGTACCTGTCCTGGCGCTGGGTCTTCTTCGTCAACGTGCCGATCGGGGTCGCCGTCATACTGGCGGCGCCGCGGGTGCTCGGCGAGTCGGCCCGCCACCGCGGCCGGTTCGACCTGCCCGGCGCGATCACGGGCACCCTCGGGCTCGCCGCGCTGGTGTACGGCCTGACCAGCGCGGCCACCACCCCGAACGGCGTCTCGCACTGGGGCGACACCAAGGTGGTGGCCTCGCTGACCGCGGCGGCGGTGCTGCTCGTCTCGTTCATCCTCATCGAGGCGCGAAGCAAGCACGCGCTGATGCCGCTGCGGATCTTCAGCAACCGCAACCGCTCCGGCGCCTACCTGGTCATGCTCTGCATCGGCACCTCGATGTTCGGCATGTTCTTCTTCCTGACCGTCTTCGTGCAGAACGTCTGGGGCTACAGCGCGCTGCGGACCGGGATCGCCTACCTGCCGATGGTGGCCACCATCATGGTGATGGCCGGCGTCAGCGCTCAGCTGGTCCCGCGGATCGGAGCCCGGCCGCTGCTGCTGGCCGGGTCGCCCATCGGCGCCGGCGGAATGTTCTGGCTGTCGCGGATCAATGAGCACAGCACCTACGTGAACGGCCTGCTCGGCCCGAGCATCCTCACCGCGGTCGGCCTGGGCATGCTGTTCATGCCGGTCACCCTGGTGGCCTTGTCGAAGGTCGATGACCGGGACGCCGGCCTGGCCTCCAGCCTGCTCAACACCGGCCAGCAGGTCGGCGGCTCGATCGGGCTGGCGCTGCTCGGCACGGTGGCCTGGACGGCGGTCGCCAACAGCATCAGGAGCCAGGCCACGGCAGCGGCCGCCGCCGCGGCCAAGTCCGGCCACAGCCTGCACGCGGCAGCGTCCGGCGCCATCCCGAAGGCGATCTACGCGCACGCCCTGTCGGTCGGCTTCTCCAAGGGGTTCCTGGTCTCGGCCGGCATCGCGCTGCTGGGCCTGATCGTCACCCTCGCGATGATCCGGGTGCGCCGCGAGGACCTGGCCGGCGTGAACCCGATGGTGGCGGGATAAGCCACCCGGCACTGGCCCGGCGGGCCCGCCAGGCGGGATAATTTCCCGGCCCAGGCCCGGCGGGGCGCGCAGTAGCGGCGATGGCACCTGGCTGTTGTTCTTTCCGCAGCCAGGTGCCATCGCCGTCATTGGACGACGCAGCGATGGCGCCATCGCCACTATTGCCCCGCCGCCGCCCGCGTCGCCTCCTGGTCACCTACGTCGGCTTTAGTACGCGACGCCGGTTTCGCCCGGCATCGGTAAGCGCCTTGGGTAACATTGGCGCGTCCTGGCGCGATGGCGGCTTTGTCTGGCCAGCCACCGGGTCCACGCCACCACTGCGGGAACACTCATGCACCGGCTCATCCGGATCTCTCCGTGATCAGTCAGCGGAAAGCGGCGCACGGCCCGCGGCGGTGCGAGCGCGCGGCCCGGTGGGCGGCGGCCACGACCATGCTGGCCGCTGGCTGCAGTACCCAGCTGCCGGCGATGGCCGGGCCGCCGGCGACGGCCGGGCCGCCGGCGACGGCCGGGCCTCCGGCGGTTCGGACCCTGCTGAACAAGCTGAGTCCGGCTCAGCTGGCCGGGCAGCGGGTGATCTACAGCTATACCGGAGTCAAGCCGCCCGCCCGGCTGCTCAGCCTGATCGCGCATGGCGAGGCGGCCGGGGTCATATTCTTCACCGACAACGTCGGGGGGCCCTCCCAGCTCCCCGCCGCCGTCCGCGAGCTTGACCAGGCAGCCGCGAGCAAGCTGGACCCGGTGCACCTGCCGCTACTGCTCATGACCGACCAGGAAGGCGGCATCGTGCGCCGCCTGCCCGGGCCGCCCACGCTGTCCGCGCAGCAGATCGGGGCGTCCGCGGATCCGTCCGCCGCCGCCGCCCAGGCCGGCCACGGCGCCGCCCTGACCCTGCGCAGCAACGGCCTGAACGTCAACCTGGCGCCGGTGCTCGATGTATACCGGCAGCCCGGCAACTTCATCAGCCACCTCGGCCGCTCGTTCAGCAGCAACCCGGCCACCGTCGCGACGCTGGGCGCGGACTACGCGACCGCGGAGCAACACGGCGGGGTAGCCGCCACGGCCAAGCATTTCCCCGGCCTGGGCGCTGCCACCCGAACGCAGGACACCGACCTGGAGCCGGTGACCCTGCGGCTGTCCGCCTCGGCCATCCGCAGCGTGGATGAACTGCCCTACCGATCCGCCATCGCGGCGCACCTGCAGCTGGTCATGCTGTCCTGGGCGGTATATCCGGCCCTGGATCCGCGCTTCCCGGCCGGGATGTCCGTCCCGATCGTGCAGGGCGAGCTGCGCAGGCGGCTCGGCTTCACCGGCGTGACGATCACCGATGCGCTGGAGGCGGGCGCCCTGCGCCGGTTCGGCCCGATCGCTTACCGCGCCACTCTGGCCGCCCGGGCCGGGATGGACCTGCTGCTCTGCTCGCAGCGCACCGTGTCCGAAGGCGAGCGGGCGCTGAACTCGCTGGAGATCGGCTATCTGCACGGCATCTTGAACCGTGCCGCCTTCATGGCTGCCGTTGACCGGATCATGGCGCTGCGCGCCACCCTCCAGCCACGTGCTGGTCCGGCCGGCTGACGGTCCTGGCCGGCCTGGCGGCCGGGTGATTCCTGGTCCTAGATGCCGGTAGCCGCGGCGGGCACTTTCCGCGGCATGCGCTGATATTCATCCGTGCCGGGTGAGGCACCTGTATATCCAGTCAGACACGGTGAAGAGACGAGGCATCATGCAACCGGCGACATGCCGGCCGCGGCACCAGGGCCGCTGCGGTGCTTCGGGCTCGGCGGAGGTGACCCTTGTCTGACAGCGGAGGTGAGCCCGGGCAGGTCGGCGGGGTCCCAGAGCCCGGCGCGGTCCCAGAAGCCGGACCGGTCCCGAAGGCCCGCGCGGCCCCGGAGACCGGCGCGGCCCCGGGAGGCCGGCGCGGCCCCGGAGCTCGGCGAGGCCGAACGAGCTGAGCTGGAGCGTCTGCGCGCCGAAACGGCCGCGGAGGCGGCTGAGGTCGAACGCCTCCGCGCTGAGACAGAGCAGCTCCGTACCCAGGTGGCGGGCGCAACGCGCCGGCGGCGGTTCAGCTGGCGGGCTCCCGTCGCCGTTGTGCTCATCGTGATCGGCTGCATCCTTGCCCCGGTGTCGGTGGTGGGCGTCTGGGGCGCCAATCAGGTCTCCAACACCAACCGCTACGTCGCCAACATTGAGCCGCTCATCCACAATCCGTCGATCCAGAATGCCCTGACCGACAAGATCACTTTCCAGATCACCAGTCGCATCAACGTGGCCGCATACACCGATCAGGCCGCCGCGCTGCTCACGAGCAAGGGCCTGACCCGCGTGGGCACGCTGCTCAAGTCATTTGGCCCGTCGATCGCCAGCGCGGTCGCCGGGTTCATCCATGGCCAGGTTCACAAGATCATTACGAGCCCGCGGTTCGCCAACGCCTGGATCCAGGTCAACACCGTGGCCCATGCGGCGATGGTGAAGGTGCTCTCCGGGCAGGGCGGCGGGTCGATCAGCGTGAGCAACGGGCAGGTCGTCATCGACCTCGGCCCCTTCATCAATATCGTCAAGCAGGACCTGAGTGCGCGCGGGTTCACGCTGGTGAACAGCCTCCCCCCGATCCACCCCACGTTCGCGCTGTTCTCGGCCCGTGACCTGACCAAGGCGCAGGGACTCTACCGGCTGATCAACACGCTCAAGTGGGTATTGCCGTTCTTGTCGCTCCTGCTGATCGGCCTGGGGGTGTACATCGCCCGGGGCCATCGGCGGGCTCTGATCGGCGCTGGCCTTGGCTTCGCCGCGTCCATGGCCATCCTCGGCCTCGGCCTGGCCTTGTTCCGGACCATCTATCTGAACAGCGTGCCGCCCGCCGCGCTGCCCAGTGATGCCGCCGCCGCCCTGTTCGATACGTTTGTTCGGTTCATCAAGGAAGCGCTCCGCACCCTGCTGGTCGTCGGGCTCGTCGTCGCCGTCGGCGCATTCTTCTCCGGGCCGTCTACGACCGCGGTCCAGACCCGTTCGGCGTTCAGATCGGGATTTGGCTGGATCCGGCAACGCGGCGATCGTGCCGGGGTGAGCACCGGTCCGGTCGGCCGGTGGACCTACACGCACCGCGTGAGCCTCCGGGTTGCCGCAGTGGCGCTCGCCGCGCTGATATTCGTCTTCTGGGGCCGTCCCACCGCCGCCGTGGTCATCGTGATCGCCGTATTGCTGCTGGTGGTCCTCGGGCTGATCGAGCTGATCGGCAGGCCGCCCGCACGGCCGGCGACCGCAGGCCAGCCTTGACCGCAGCCACGTCGAACCTGGTGCGGTCGCTGCCGCGGTGCCCGCCCCGTTAGGCAAGTCCAAGCCGCGCGATCCCGCGAAAGGGCATGGGCTCGTGTCCAGGATGGTCGGCGATATGTGCTGCTGGTCTGGCTGCCCATCACGCTCCACCTCATTGCCCCCGAGGCGACCGAACGTCGCCTCACGGCCTTAACCGATGGCTTCGGGCGAACGGCAGGACCGTGCTCGTGGGGGTGCTGCTGGTGGCCGGCGGGATCATGGTCTTCGACTGCATCTACGGGCTGGCCGCCAGCTCATGAGAGCCGTGTGAACCAGCAGGCTGGCCGACGATCCTGCTCTCGCCCCGGCTCACCTCACCCGCAGCGGATGGTTCCCGCGGTGTTCTGGCGGCCATACTGGTGCAGTGGACCCGCTCGATCGGCTGCGCGCAGCAGGAAAACGCATGACCGACCCTGCAGAGTCGCTCGCCCAGCGGGTCGCTGAGCGCGTAGTCGACATCCTCATCCAGGCGGTGGACATCAACGCGCTGATCCAGCTGATCGATCTGAATACTGTGCTTAGGCAGGTCGACGTCGACCAGATCGTCGAGCGGGTGGACGTCAACGCGCTGCTCAACCGGGTCGATGTCAACGCCATACTTGACCGGGTCGACGTGAATCCGCTGCTCGACCGGGTGAACGTGGACGCGCTGCTCAATCGCGCCGACGTTGACAAGGTTGTGCAGCGCGCCGACGTGGGAGCCCTGCTCGATCGCGTCGACATGAACGACCTGGTGCGGCGGATCGACATGGACGGGCTGGTCCAGGACACGGATCTCGGTGCGGTCATCGCCAAATCATCAGGTGGGGCCATGAGCGAGGCGCTGGATGCGGCGCGCAGCCAGGCGGTCGGGCTTGATCAGTTCATCGACCGCTGGGCGGGACGTCTGCTCCGGCGCAAGCGTCCTTGGCCCGCGGCGCCGTCCGCCCGGCTGGATGCCCAGGCGCCGTCATGAGCAGCCGGGTCCGGGCCGCCGGCTGGGTCAGCGTACAGGGGCACTACGCGGGCTCGGTATCGCGGCTCGCTGGCCTTCCTCATCGACGCTGTGGTCAGCGCCGGCCTATTTGCCCTCGGCCTTGCGGCCACTTCTCTGGCGGTGCAGGTCGTGACCGGCCATTCGGTCAGCTGGAGCCGGACGAACCTGGTCGTGGCCATCATTTTCGGCGCCTGGGAGTTCTTCTATTTCGGCTATTCATGGGCAGCCAGCGGCCGGACATTCGGCATGGCGGTGCTCGGCATCCGCGTCGTGCGGGCAGATGGCGGCGGCCTCGACCCGTGGCGTGGCGCGCTGCGGGCGCTGGTCTTCCCGCTCAGCTTTCTCTTCTTCGGGCTGGGCTTCCTCGGCATCCTCGTGCAGCGCGAGCACCGTGCCCTGCACGATCTGATCGCTGGTACGGCGATCATCTATGCCTGGGACGCGCGAGCCGCCCGGCTCCGGTTTCTCGCTCGCGAGGCTGAAGTTGGAGCCCAGGCCGAAGTTGGAGCCCAGGCCGAAGTTGGAGCCCAGGCCGAAGTTGGAGCCCAGGCCGAAGTTGGAGCCCAGGCCGAAGTTGGAGCCCAGGCCGAAGTTGGAGCAAGTTGAGCCCAGGCCGAAGTTGGAGCCCAGGCCGAAGTTGGAGCCCAGGCCGAAGTTGGAGCCCCTGGCGGTCCGCAACGCCCGGCCGGGAGCGACGGCCGCGATGGCGACAGCGGGACCGGCGATGGTGGTGCTGGCCCGGCGCGAACCGTCTCAGCCGTGCTCGCGGCGGGGCCCCACGAACAGCGCCCAGATGATGAAGACATCCAGCACGATGATGATAATCGACCAGAAGGGATAATACGGGATAAATAGGAAGTTAGCTACTGCGCTCAGCATGGCCAGGATGATTCCCGCGACCCGAGCCCAGGTCTGGCCAAGGAACAGGCAGAGGCCAGCCAGCAGTACCACAACTCCCAGGATGAGGTGGATCCACCCCCACGTCGTTATGTTGATCTTGAAGGCATAATTCGGCGTGACGACATAGAAATGCTTCTTGATGACCGCCGCGAGGCCCTCGAAGAAGCTCCAGATGCCGCCCAGCATCATCAATGTCGCGGCGAGGTAGGTGAACCCGGTCACGACGGGCCGATGCCGGCCCGTGCCCTCGTATCCTTCGCTCATGAGCCAGCTCCGTTCCTTGGCCGCAGGTGCTGGTTAGCCGGCCGATTCTGCCGCTACCGGATCTGCAAATCTCGCGATTGGTCTCAGAATGGTGAAGGTACAAAGGCTCCCTGGCGGCTGGATCACCCGGCACGGATGATCCCCGGGCAGCAGTGCTTCCTCCGCGCGGCCGGTCGGCGTCCTGACACCATCCGTAGCGGGTGAAGCCGCGCAGCCGTTCAGCCGCGATCGTTGCCGGTGAGAGAGTGCGTCCAGCAGTCCCGCTGCTGAAGCGACCGAAAGGATTCAGATCATGACCGTGCCAGCCAGGGCCGAAGTCGACGACGCTACCAGGACCGCGCTGGCCGAGTTGGCCCTAGGCGATCCAGAATTGCTGGGCGAAGGCCTAGAGATGCGGGCCGAGATGCAGCGCAAGAGCGGCCTGGATCCGCGCAGTTTCGCCCTCGTGAAGATCGCTGCCCTGATCGCGCTCGATGCCCCCCCGGCTTCATACCTCTGGCAGGTGGGCAACGCGCTCGATGAAGGTGCTACGCCAGCAGACCTCATGGGCGTGCTACTGGCCATCGCGCCGCAGGTCGGCGGGCCTAAGACGGTAGCGGCCGCGCCGGAGCTCATGGTAGCCCTCGGCCTGTCCCTGCCCGAGGACGTGTAGGCGCGGCGGCGGCGGGGCGGCTCACCCAACTCTAGGAGGCAGTGATGTTCAGGCGCAGACGTCCATTGATGCGCGCGGCGGTCGTAGGCGGTGGCGCCTACGTGGCGGGTCGCCACATGGCGAACAAATCGGCGGCGCAGGCGCAGCAAGAGGAGGAGCAGAACGAGCGCCTCAGCGACCTCGAGCAGCAGCAGGCGCCGCCTGCGCCCGCCCAGCAGGCGCCGGCCGCGGCGGCGTCGTCGCCGATGCTCGATGAGCTCAACCAGCTGGCCACCTTGCATCAGCAGGGCGTCCTGACCGACGACGAGTTCACGGCCGCCAAGGCCAAGCTGCTCGGCACCTGAGCCACCGTCGCGGCCGGCGGAAGCGGCGCCCGACGATCAGCGGCGCGCCTTCTTCGTGCTGCCCGCTGGCCTGCGCAGGCCAGCGGCGAGGATGTCGATGCTCAGCGCCAGGATCCAGGCCGGGAACAGCAGCTCAACCCACGGTGAGATACCGACGCCGACCAGCAGCACCAGCGCGCTGACGAGCCCGGCGATGGTGAGCCATCTGGACACGATCTCGGTACGGCGCGCGATGGTCACGGTGGTGAGCGTGAACACCGCCGCCATCCGCATCGCGTAGATGTTCAGCAGGATCCCGGTGACGCTTCGGCCCAGCGCCAGGGTGTCCGCGCCCGGCGTGCCTGACGATGACGCATCCGCGATGATCCCGCCCGCGACGGCCGCGCCCACGAACAACATCGCGACGAATAGCAGCCCGCTGCCCAGGAACACGGTCGCAAAGAAGCGGTCCTCGCGCTCGCCGATCCGGTCCCTGAGTACCCCGACGAACCACAGGAACGCGATTCCGGCGAACGGCACGAGGTTCAAGGCGACCGCGACCGTGGCCCGGCTCCGCGAATTGGTCAGCCATGAGCCCGGGACGGCGGGATGCGCCGGGACGGAGACTCTGAGCAGCACCAGCGTCACGATCAGCAGCACGGAGAAGATGATCCCGGCGACCGCTGCCGCCCGGGGCGTTCGCAGCGGGCTGCCTTCCCGCAGCGGGCCTATCGGTGTTTCGGTCATCGGCCTGCCTTTACCCGGGGACCACAGCGGCGTCCTTTCGTTCCGCTATTGTCTGGGCGCCGCGCTCAGACCGTAATCATCCCGGGCGGGTGAGGACATGTAATGACCCGCATATCAAGATCGGTAAGAACGGGCGACCCCTGCGCTCTTTCGGTGCGGCTGGCCACGAGAGGGCGCAAGCCCTCCAGAAACGAAAGAGGAGTCCGAATGGCATCCGGCGAATATGACCCGCAGCCGTCCTCGGCCACGGTGCTAGCGGCATCGTGGCAGGCGACACTGTTGCTCGGCATCCTGACCTTGATCCTCGGGATCATCGTGAGCTTCCACCCGACGGGTTCACTGAACGTGATCGCGGTCCTGCTCGGCATTCTGATGATCTTGTCGGGGATCTTCCACCTGATCCGGGTGTTCGATCCGCAGGAAACCCACCGGATCTGGCTCGGCATCGCGGGCTTGATGTTCGTCGTCGTGGGAGTGGTGCTGATCCGGCATCTGCACCTCAGCAGGGCGCTGATCGGCCTGATCATCGGGATCACCTGGATTGTCCAGGGCCTGGCCGCGCTCATCGGCGGCATCGCGGGAGACGTCCGCGAGGGCCGAGTCTGGTGGATCACCTTCGGCCTGGTGAGCCTGATCGCGGGAGTCGTGGTCGCCGTCACCCCGGAATCCTCGGTGACGGTGCTCGCCGTCCTGCTCGGCATCTGGTTCATCATCATGGGCATCTTCGAGATAATCGGAGCGTTCATGCTCAGGCACGAGCTCCGGGCCACGGTGATGTCGCTCACCTGACCAGTCATCCATCACGGGTGATGTCCGGCCCGGCGAGCGAGGCCAGTCTGGTCAAACGGGGCCCTGGAGGCGACACAGCGCCGACGCCAGGAACGGTCACACCCCGAGCCAGCCCTTCTGATGCACATCGGGCGCGAGGAGCACGGAAATGAGCGAGCCGTTCAAGGGCACGATCAACGTCGACATCCGCGATTCGGAGCCGGACTGGGCGCCGTTCGAGCCGCCCAAGGCACCCGACGGCGCGCCCAGCGTCGTCTACATCGTGCTCGACGACGTGGGTTACTCGGCCATGAGCTGCTATGGGGGCCCGATCCCGACGCCCAACATCGAACGGATCGCGGCCGATGGCGTGCGCTATACGCAGTGGCACACCACGGCACTGTGCTCGCCGACCCGCTCCTGCCTGCTGACCGGCCGCAACCACACTCGTAACAGCATGGCCTGCATCACCGAGGCCGCAGTCGGGTTCCCGAACGCGAGCGGGACCATCCCGCCGGAGAACGGCATGATCTCCGAGATCCTCGGCGAGCGCGGCTGGAACACCTACATGGTGGGCAAGTGGCACCTGTGCCCGACCGTCGAGATGAACGTCGCCGCCACCCGCCGGAACTGGCCATCGGGCCGTGGGTTTGAGCGCTGGTACGGGTTCCTCGGCGCCGAGACCAACCAGTGGTACCCGGACCTGGTGTACGACAACCACCCCGTGGACCAGCCCAAGCTGCCGGCCGACGGCTACCACCTCACCGACGACATCACCGACAAGGCGATCGAGTTCATCACGGACGCTAAGACGGTCGCCCCGGACAAGCCGTTCTTCCTCTATTACGCGCCCGGCGCCTGCCATGCGCCGCACCACGTCTCGAAGGAATGGGCTGATAAATTCAAGGGCCAGTTCGATACGGGGTACGAGGCGATGCGGGAGCAGACGCTGGCCCGGCAGAAGCAGCTGGGCATCGTCCCGGCCGATACCGAGCTGCCACCGGTCAACCCGATCGGCACCCCCGAAACCCGCCAGGGGCCCGCGGGCCAGCCATTCCCGCCGCTCGACGTGACCAGGCCCTGGGATTCGCTGTCGGCGCAGGAGAAGCGGCTCTTCGCCCGGATGGCGGAGGTTTACGCGGGGTTCCTGGCGCACGCCGATCACCACATCGGCCGGCTGCTTGATTACCTGGAAGAATCCGGGCAGCGGGAGAACACGCTGGTGATCCTGGTGTCCGATAACGGGGCGAGCGGCGAGGGCGGCCCTGATGGTTCGGTCAACGAGATGTTGTTCGCGAACGGCATCCCCGACAACATCCAGGCGAACCTGGCGATGCTCGACGAGCTGGGCGGGACGAGGACCTACAACCACTACCCGAACGGGTGGGCGATGGCCTTCAACACGCCGTTCAAGATGTGGAAGCGGTATGAGTTCAACGGCGGCACCGCCGACCCGTGCATCATCTCCTGGCCAGCGGCCACCGCCGGCCGGGGCGAGCTGCGCCATCAGTATCACCACGCCATCGACATCGTGCCGACCATCCTGGATTTCCTCGGCGTAGCGGCCCCCGCCACGATCAAGGGCCACGTGCAGAGCCGCTTCGACGGCGTGAGCATGCGCGGCAGCATCGAGGACGGGTCGGTGCCATCGGCCCGCAAGACGCAGTTCTACTCCATGCTCGGATCCCGGGGAATCTGGCACGACGGCTGGAAGGCCGTCACCACCCACCCGACGATCAGCGGCTGGAGCAACTTCAACGATGACACCTGGGAGCTGTATCACACCGACACCGACCGCGCCGAGCTACATGACCTGGCCGCCGAGCACCCGGAGAAGCTCCGCGAGCTAGTCAACCTGTGGTTCGCCGAGGCCGGCCAAAACGACGCTTTCCCGCTGGACGACCGGTCCGCGCTGGAGATCATGATCACGCCACGGCCGCAGCTGGCCTCGCCGCGCAATCGGTACGTCTACTTCCCCGGCACCGCAGAGGTGCCCGAGGCGCAAGCGGTGAACGTCCGCAACCGGTCCTTCACGATCGGGGCGCTGGTGGACGTGCCCGCGCCTGGCGCGCAAGGCGTGCTGTTCGCGCACGGGTCGCGGTTCGGCGGGCACGCCCTGTACGTCAAGGACAACCGGCTCCATTACGTCAATAACTTCGTCGGGATGGCGGAGCAGAAGGTCGATGGAACGCAAGACATCCCCGCCGGGGAGAACCTGATCCTGTCCGCGTCGTTCGACAAGGACGGGGAGGACCCGCCCCACGTGTCGACGGGGATCTTGTCCCTTTACCACGGGGACAAGAAGGTCGGCGAGGGCCGGATCAAGACCCAGCCCGGGATGTTCAGCATCGCAGGCGAGGGCCTATGCGTTGGCCGCGACAGCGGCGAACCGGTGACCAGCGACTATCCGGGTGCTCACCCGCATGTCTTCACCGGCGGCACGATCAAGCGGGTTGCTGTCGACGTCAGCGGCGATCCCTACGTCGACCTGGAGCGTGAGGCCCAGGCCATGCTGGCGCGGGAGTAACCGGGCCGTCACCGCTGAGCAGCTCCCGTCCGGCCCGAAGCGGACCCGGACGGAAGCTGGTTGCCGCAACGCCGACGTGTTCTGAGCGCCCACAGGCCGGTGCGGCAGATGCTCGCGCGATTGCCGTTAAGGCGCCTGCTGGTCTGTCGCCCGGAGTGCGCGCAGCGCCGTCTCGAAGGAGATCAGGCGTTGCCTGGCCACCTCAGCCTGCCCGGCGGCTGCGCCTCCTGGAGCCCGCTCGGCATCCATCGCGGAGCGAACCGCCTGCAGCGACGCAAGCACGTTCGCCACCCTGGCGCGGCCGTCATCATCGGGCGCCGCCTCACGCAGCGCGTACAGGTTCTGCGCCAGGTCGTCGGCGCGGCGCTGGATATCCGACCAGCGAGCGCCGGCGTCCGCGGCGGCCAGCGCACCCGGTGTGTCAGCGACGCTCATCGCGTCGTGCAGGGCCGATCCCTTCGCGTACGTATCGATGACTCGGGACTGCCAGCTGGCCGCGGCCTTGGAGCGGCGGCCGCGCGCCCGGGCGATCAAGATGATCACGCCGATGAGGACCACGGCGCCCAGCAGGAGCCAGAGCCACAACAGGCTGGAGCTTGACGAGCTACCGGCGGCCGGTGAGCTGCTCGGCTGAGCCGCAGGAGCAGACGTGGCGGCGCTGGGCGCCGCCGACGGCGCCGCGCTCGTGGTGGCCGGCTCGCTCGCGCTGGCGGTCTCGGTGGGCGAGGAGGTGGCCGTCGAAGTGGGCGCAGAGCTGGCGGTCTCGGTGGGCGCAGAGGTGGCCGACGAGCTGGCGGTCGGACCGGCCGAGGCACCTGCGCTCCGGCTGGGCGAGAGGTTGGCGATGGCACTCTTGGCCCCGCTGCTACATCCTGCGGCCAGGCAGCCGGCCAGCAGGATCGCGGCCGGAACGGCGAGGCTAGGAGTAAGACGCCGCATGGCTGGTCCTTCCGCGTGTCGGTCAACGGCTGCCGGACACGACATTCCCTTAATGATCCCGCTGACCGGACCGTCCGGGCCTCATCCGCCAGGGGGGACCTTTCCGCGGCCGGCCCGCGGGCCAGCGCGCCGGGCCCAGCGGCGCTATGGCTCGCCGTTCAGCGGATCTTCGTCCGCCTCATCGGTAAAGGACGCGGTGATCTTTTGCTCCGGCCGGCGGATTTCCATCTGCGCGAGCCGGGTGAGCACCAGCCGGTCGGCCTCGGTCAGCGGCGGCTGGGTCACCGAACGGGGCCACAGCCGGTAGCGGAGCACCACGTTGATCTCGGCCGCCCACAAGGTCAGCTCCGAGCCCAGGTAGAGCCAGGACAGCAGGGTGATGACGACGGCGAAGATGCCGTAGGTGGGGCTGGCGTGCTGTAGCCCGCGGGTCACGTACCAGGTCCCGATGCACTGCAGGGTTTCCCAGAACACCGTGGCGATGATCGCGCCGACGGCCACCTCCCTGGCCCGCAGCGGCTCCGCGGTGAGCACCATGAAGGCCAGCAGGAACAGCCCCAGGTTGACCACGAAAGACGCAGCGAGAGCGAGCACGGTGGCGCCCGCGCCCTGGGCGACCACGGTGCCAAACGCGGTGAGCGCGGTGGAGGCGGCGACCGCCAGCCCGAGCAGGCCGATCACCCCGAAGGTGCGCAGGTACCTGGGCCCGAGGCCGGGCCAGCGGACGTACGGGATGTTCCAGACGGTGTTCATCGCGTTCTGGGCCGCGAAGCCGACCCCCAAGCTGCCGTACAGGGTGCCCGCGATGCCGATGACCAGCGCCGTCGTGTTTCCCTCGAGCGGATGCACCTCCGAGCGCAGCTGATCCCCGATGACGGGGAAATACCCCAGCGCCGAGGCGATCAGCTGCTCGCGCAGCTTCGGGTTGCCCGACACCGCGAAGCCGACCACGGTCGCCAGCAGCAAGAGCAGGGGAAACAGCGCGAACAGTCCGTAGTAGGCCATCAGGGCCGCCTTGCCGCCCGCCTGGTCATTGCCGAATTTCTGCACCACCGCCCACGGAAAGGCGATCACGGCGTGGCGCTGCTGGAACCGGTCGGCCCGGCGCACCTGCCGCTCGAGCCAGCCGACCTTCCGCAGCTTCGGCTCTGTCCTGTTGCCCGTGCTCATACCGCCTGGTCCGGTTGCCCGCCTGCCGGTGCTAAGCCCTGACCTTAGGGGCGCCCATACCGCCCGGCACCACCCCTCACGGATGAGGCAGGGACGGCCGGATATCACGGATCATTTGACTGCATCAGCCGACAACTCCCCGGTCGTCCGGCGTGGTGCAGCGGGATGGAGTAACCGGATGAGGCACGCGATCCGCTCCCCTGCCGCTGCGGTCGGCCGCTGGCTCCGCTCGGTCCGGCCGGAGCGGTCCAGCCTGCGCGCGGATATCGTGGCCGGGCTGCCGGGCGCGATCAGCAGCGTGCCCGACGGGATGGCGGCCGCGGTGCTGGCCGGTGTCAATCCAGTGCAGGGCCTTTATGCGAGCTTCGCGGGACCCATCGTCGGCGGGCTCAGCTCGAATACCCGGATGATGGTGATCACCACGACGTCCGCGGCCGCGCTGGCTGCGGGCTCGGCGCTGCAGAGCGTGCCCCCGGCTCAGCGGCCCGCGGCGATCCCGCTGCTGGTGATCCTGGCGGGCGTGGCGCTGGTCGCAGCCGGGTTCCTGCGCCTCGGCCGATACACGAGATTCGTCTCTTACTCGGTAATGATCGGTTTCCTGACCGGGATTTCGGTCAACATCGTGTGCGGCCAGATCCCCGATCTGACCGGCGCTCCGGCGCACGGCGACTTTCCCCTGGCCAAGGCCGTCAATGTGCTCGTCCATCCGAGTCAGATTGATCTGGCCTCGCTGCTCACCGGGCTGAGCGCACTGGCCATCCTCGTGGTGCTGGCCCGGACTCGCCTCGCCGTGGTCAGCGCGCTGATCGCCCTGCTGATCCCTACCTTGGTCGTCGTTCTGGCTGGCGCGCAGAGCGTGGCCAGAGTAGGGGACCAAGGGGACATCCCGCGGGGCATCCCGCTCCCCCATCTGCCTGACTTCAGGTTCCTGTCGTTCAGCCTGGTCACCGGCGCGCTCGCGATCGCAGCGATCGTCCTGGTCCAGGGCGCCGGGGTCGCCGAAGCCGCACCGAACCCCGCCGGTGCCCCGCCGGATCCGAATCAGGACATCATCGCGGAAGGGGCCGGCAACCTGGCCGCTGGTTTCTTCCGCGGCATCGCGGTGGGAGGCTCGGTCGGCCAGACCGCGCTCAACGTGAGCGTCGGCGGCAAGACCCGGTGGGCAGCGATCTGGTCCGGCATCTGGATGCTGGTGATCCTGGCCATCTTCTCCGGGCTGGTGGCCAAGATCGCGGTTCCGACCCTCGGCGCGATCCTCATCTTCGCCGCCATCGGCTCGCTGCGGCTCGGGGAACTGAGGTCCATCCTGCGCACCGGACGCATCTCGCAGGTCGCCGTCATCACCACGTTCGGTGCCACGCTGTTCCTGCCGGTCGCCGCGGCGGTCGGCATCGGGGTGGCGTTGTCCCTGCTGTTGCAGCTGAACCAGGAAGCCATGGACCTCACCGTGGTCGAGCTCGTGCCCCGCGACGACGGGCGTTTCGAAGAGCGTCCCCCGCCGCGCACCCTGACCAGCGGGCAGGTGACGATTCTCGACGTCTACGGCAGCCTGCTGTACGCCGGCTCGCGCACCCTGGGGGCTCATCTGCCCGACCCGGCCGGGGCGCAGTCACCGGTCGTGGTGCTGCGGCTGCGGCGCCGCACCTCGCTGGGGGCGACCTTCGTCAAGGTCGTCGGAGACTACGCCGACCGGCTGGCCGAGTCCGGCGGCCGGCTCTACCTCAGTGGCCTGGAGAAGGATCTCACCGAACAGCTTCGCCGGACCGGGCACCTCGACGGGCCGGTGCGCGCTTTCGAGGCGACGCCGGTGGTGGGCGAGTCGACCCAGGCCGCCTACCTGGCGGCCGAGGCCTGGCTGGTCAAGACGCGCGGCGGATGAGGCGGCGCTCGGGTAGCGGTGTGATCTGCGCATCATGGGCGCTGCCGGTGGCCGGTCCGAGCCGCGCCCCGTACCGGCGGGCCAGCGGATCGGCCGTCGCGCCGTGCACGACCACGCTGAGCAGCACGGTGAACCCGATGACCGCGACGGCTGGCCCAGCCACAGGCTGACCCAGCTCCTCCAGGGCCAGCAGGGCAAACACGACCGAGGCCAGGCCGCGCGGTCCGAACCAGCCAATGAAGGCCGTGGCCGCGCCGCCGAGCCGGGCCCCGGCCAGCGCGATCGCCACCGGCACCATCCGGATCACGGTGAGGCTGGCTGCGGCGTAGACCACGGTCTGCCAGGTCAGGCCGGTGAGCGCCGGAACCACCGCGATGACGCCGAACGCCAGCCAGACCAGCAGGGATACCAGCGCGCCCGTCTCCTCGACGAACGGCACCAGCCGCTCGCCCCGCCGCCCGCCGACGGCACCGAACGCGAGACCGCCCACAAACGAAGCGATGAAGCCGTTGCCGTGCAGGGCCAGCGCGCAGGCATAGGAGCACACCGCCAGGGCCAGGACCGCCGACCCCGCGAAACCGCCTTCGGCCCAGCCGCGGCGGCGCGCAGCCTGCACCAGGAAGCCGCCCGCGCCGCCCACCACCGCGCCGATGAGCACGCCCAGCGCGAGCTCGGCGACCGCTTGGGCCGCGGCTGTACCCGCCCCGTGACCGGCGGCCGCCGCGCCCGCCAGGGCGACCAGGACGACCGGCGTCGCGATGCCGTCGTTGAGGCCGCTCTCGACGTTGATCAGCCGCCTGATCCGCACCGGAACCGCCGGGTTGACCATCATCCCCGCGCCCAGCGCAGCGTCCGTCGGCGCGAGCGCCGCCCCGACCAGCAGGGCGATCCAGATGCTCAGGCCGTTGTACAACAACAGCGCCAGCAGCGTGCCCAGGCCGATGGTCAGCGGCAGCCCGATCCCCAGTAGCCGCAGGCAGGTGCCCATATCCGTGCGCAGATCCCGCAGCCCGACCCGGGACGCGTCCGAGAACAACACGAGCACCAGAGTGATCTCGGCGAGCACCTTCACCGTCTCGTGCGACGGCTCGAACCCCAGGGGGGCCAGCGGACCATGCGTCAGGAGGACACCGGCCAGGACAAACGTGATGGGCGCGGTGACGTCGAACCGTTCCAGCCGGGCCGACAGCATCCCCCACGCGAATACCAGCGCCGCCACGATCGCCAGATCGGAGGCACTCATCAGCTCACCGGCCGACCGCGATGCTCGCTGGCCGACGCCCGGTCGGGCTCGCGCTGAGCCGTTACCTGCGGGAGACGCGCCGGGCAGTGCGCCGTCCGGTGCGCCTGGCTACTCTGCGTGCTCCGAACATTTCGTGCCCTCCAGATCGTGACAATGGTAGGCCGCGCCGGTCAGCCGGCCGCGGCGGCAGTTTCCAGGTCGTGCAGTTCCTGAGCTTCCTCCGCTGAGACTAGCCCAAGTTCCACCAGGTCGAGCGGGCTGATGAAGCCGTCACTGATGCGGAAGCCCCCGGCCCGCATGATCGCATCACGGAGCGGAACCGCCCAGTGGTGCTCGATCAGGACGAGTGCTGCCGCGGAGTCGTTCGGGATGTCCTCGAGCACATCCCAGCCCTCCTGCTCGGTGAACACCTGTACGCCGCCCTCGGCGGCTGCCTCCTCGGCACCGGCGATGGCGCCTGCCTCAGCGCCCTCTTCACCCTCGATACCCAGGCCGATCAGCGCGCCGATCTTGCTGCCGAGCTCGATCGCCTCCTGCTCGGAGAGATTGCTGAGGTGCTCCACCTCGATCTCGCCGTCCGCGGTCTTGTAGACCGCCAGCGAATCGATGACCCTGATCGTGTCGCTTTCGCGGAGCCGCTCAAGTTCGTTGATGATCTCACCGTGGAAGTCAGGGCGGTTGAACCCCAATACGATCAGTTGTACGGGCCCAATTGCCATGTTCCTGCCTCTTTCGCGTGACCGGCGGCTCTCATTTCGGCTGATCCCGCTGCCGGGCAGCCCGGACCAGCCGCCGATGTGAGTGGATTTAATGATCCCATCTGGACCGCTACCCCGAAAGCATCTGACCCGATCGGGCGGTGCCGCATCACCCGCCGGGGGTGATGCGGCACCGGAGTCTGGCGTTCCTTGCAGCGCTCAATGCTGGATCAGGTGGATTACTCCCAGGTCGGCCAGCCCGTCGAGGGCGAGCTGGACAGCCAGCGCGGCGAGCAGGAAGCCGAACACCTTCTCGGTCACCAGCATTCGGTTCTCGTCCAGATGCTCGCTCACCCGGTTAGCCCACCGGAACACCGCGGCATCGATGCCGATCACCACGATCAGCGCCGCGCCCACGACGCCGAAGACCCCGATCGATCCGGCTTCCGCTGACGCGGTGACCAGCACGACGATCCCGGCCGGGTTGAGGAGATAGGGCATTGGCCGCCGGCATATCGGCGGTCGCCTCGAGAAACGGCACCAGGGCGATCTTCGGCCCGATGCCGATCAGCAGCAGCAGGAAGATGTCGATGACCACTGCGGCGTCGACCGACTTGAACTCCATGGCCTTAGCCTGGCGCCGCCTGGCCCATCACGCTTCACCCGGCTGGACGACCTGACCGCCGGAATACCGGGCCTGCTCAGCCGGCTGCCGGGCGAGGCGCCCTACCGGCGGGCCCGTCGTCGCCTGGCGCTGGCCGATTCGCGCCGACCAGCTTGGCGCTCATCTTCACCGCCTTGACCGCGCCGGTGGCGCCGGCCTGCAACGTCAGCCCGATGGCGATCAGGACGCAGCCGAGGATGAAGAACGTATGCGACCACCCGAGCATGGCCACCCCGATGCGCCCGAGGACGTAGGGCGGCGTACAGACCACGGCTCCGATTGCCCCGCCCACCGCGGACGCGGTCAGCTTGTCACGTTTCGAATAGGTGTTCTTTACGCCGATGAGCCGGGCCGGGACGGCGACATAGCAGAGCATCATCACCCCGATGACGATGCTCAGCGAGAGCCCGAACCACGGCCGCCGCCACCGGGGGAACACCACCGTCGACAAGCCCAGGGCCAGGCCTACCGCCAGGCCCCAGCTCAGCACGACCACCAGGTGCGACCGGGCCTTGGCGAACGCGGGCCGGATCTCCGGCCGGCCCGGCGCGGAGATGGCGAACGCGAACACGGCGTTCAGGAAGAAACTCGCCGCCGTGACGGCGGCCACGGCCAGCACCAGGGGGATCACGATCGGCCCCGTCAGTTCGTGAAACGTCTTCCCGTGCAGCACGTGCGCCTTCAGGTCGAGCATGGCGGCCCAGATCCACATCGCCGGGAGCACCTGGATCAAGGTCAGCCGCCAGTTCGTGAACAGCAGCTTCACTCCCGCGAACAGCATCGCGAAGGCGCCGACGGCCAGCGCGAGCGGAGCCAGCCATCGCCGGGACCGGCTAAGCCGTAGGACTCCCGCTTCGACGGCCGCGAGGTCGCTATCCCGGACGGCCCGGATCAGCTGCGCGGCCCGCGAACGCAGGGAGGCCCGCCCCGAGCTGGGTGCCTCGGTGCCGGTTCCGGATCCGGTGCCCTGGCCGGCTCCGGCTCCGGCTCCGTGGCCGGGCGGCGGCGGCTCGCCGGATGCAGCTCCATCAGCGGGCAATGCGGCCGGCAATTCCGGTGCACTTCCTTCGATTGCCACTGCGGGGGCCCATCTGCGAGGGTCGGGGCCAGCCGGATCCCATGTCCGGCCGACCGGGATGAGCCGCCAAGAGCTTGCCAGGCGCCTTCCGCGCCCATTCATGTCCTTTGAGGATAACTCCCGCCAAATGGCGGTGTGCCTCACCCGGCCGGGATGAGGCAGACCGCGGAACGGTGCGGGATGGTGGTGCGGCATGCCTTGTCCCGCCCGGCGGCGCCTGCCGTGGCGGGACGGCCGACAGCGAGTCGGATGGCGTCGGCCGGATGATGTGCCGGGCAGAGAGGAGCCCATGATGAGTGCGCGGACGACTGAGGCTCTACCTCGGGGCACACAGCGGTATCAGCTCGATTCCGGGGTGGGGCGGCTGACCCCGGCCGAGCGGGCCGCTCGCGGCAAGGCGGCGCGGGCTGAAGTGCCACGTGACAGTCACGCGGTCTTCGACCCGCCGCCGGACCGCCCCGACCCGATCGGACTGCTGGCCGAGCAAGCGAAGCAGCGGGTGCCCGAGCTGGTACCCGTGCGATGGGGCCGGATGATGGTGTCCCCCTTCACCTACTACCGCGGCGCGGCCCTGCCGATGGCCAGCGACCTGGCCAGCACTCCGGTGTCCGGCCTGGCCGTTCAGGCGTGCGGTGACGCGCACCTGTCGAACTTCGGCGTCTTCGGCTCGGCCGAGCGCCGCCTGATGTTCGATGTCAACGACTTCGACGAGACACTGCCCGGCCCGTGGGAATGGGATGTCAAGCGGCTAGCGGCCAGCATCGAAGTCGCGGCCCGCGGTAACGGGCTCCCCGGCAAGCAGCGCCGCGACACCGTTACCGCCGCGGTCACCCGGTACCGGCAGGCGATGCGCAGCTTCGCCGGGATGACCGACCTGGATGTCTGGTACGCGCACGCGGACATGGACCAGCTGCGGGCGCAGTTCGAATCCCAGCTTCAGCCGCGGCAGCGCAAGACCGTGGCGAAGGGCCTGGCTAAGGCCCGGACCAGGGACAGCATGCAGGAAGTGGCCAAGCTGACCCGGATGGTGGACGGCCTGCCGCGGATCATTTCTGACCCGCCGCTGCTGGTTCCGATCGATGAGCTGGTGCCATCGGACACGAGCCGGACGGCCCTCGAGGAGCAGTTCAGCACCCTGATCGCCAAGTACCGGCGCACTCTGGAGACCGACCGCAGATACCTGCTCGAGCAGTACGAGTTCTGCGACATGGCCCGCAAGGTGGTCGGCGTCGGCAGCGTCGGAACGCGCTGCTGGATCGTCCTGATGCTCGGTCGCGACGAATCCGATCCGCTGTTCCTGCAGGTGAAAGAGGCAGAGGCGTCGGTGCTCAGCCGGTACGTCGGCGCCAGCAAGTTCGCCAACCAGGGCCAGCGGGTGGTCGCGGGCCAGCGGCTGATGCAGGCATCCAGCGACATCTTCCTGGGCTGGCAGCGGATCGAGGCGGGCCTGGACGGTCGGCCCCGTGACTTCTACGTGCGCCAGCTGCGGGACTGGAAATTCTCCGTCGACATCGAGAACATCCTGCCGTCGGGCCTGCGGCTGTATGGCGAGCTCTGCGGCTGGACGCTGGCCCGGGCGCACGCCCGCTCCGGGGACCGGATCGCCATCGCCGCCTACCTCGGCGGCTCTGACGTCTTCGACCGGGCCATCACTCAATTCGCTACCGCTTACGCCGACCAGAACGAGCGCGACCACAAGTCGCTCGTTGACGCGGTCGCATCGGGACAGATCATCGCCGAGCGCGGCCTGTGAGATGCGGGCTGGCCCGCGCCGGCGAGCTGCGCCGCACTGCTCGGCACCGATAGCGGGAGTGTGCAGGTGGTACTTGACCTTCTGCTCATCGCGATCGGGATCACCCTTGAGCCGTTTCCGCTCTCGGCCTTCATCCTGATCCTGGGCGCCGAGAAGGGCACCAGGAAGGGCCTGGCGTTCATCCTCGGCTGGCTGGCCTGCCTGGTGGCAGTGATCGCGGCCGTCGTCCTGTCCACCGGGGCCAATCCGCCTAAACCGCAGACCGCGCCGTCGACGGCCGCCTTGGCCATCAAGCTGGCCATCGGCATCGTGCTGATCCTGCTGGCCGTGCGTCAGCGGCGCCGGATGGGCCGCCCCCGTAAACCCCCGACCTGGATGGCGAGGCTGGACCGGCTTTCCTTGTGGTCTGCCGCCGGCGTGGCCGTGTTCCTCCAGCCCTGGGCCCTGGTGGCCGCGGGCGCCGCGACCGTCGTACAGGCCAAGCTGTCCACCGCCGGCGACTACCTGACGCTGATGCTCTTCTGCCTGGTTGGCACGTCCAGCTTCCTCTACCTGGAGCTATACGCGACGTTCGCGCCCGCGGCCGCTGGCCTGCGGCTTGATCGGCTGCGGACCTGGCTCGACACGCACCGGGACCAGGTGGTCGTCGTGATATTCCTGCTGCTGGGCTTCTGGCTGGCAGGAAAAAGCATCTATCTGCTGGTCACCTGATCAATGACGAGCCCCAGTCCGCCGGGGCCAGCCGGCCAGACCTGCCCCGATCGCCCGGGCCGGCGAGAGCCGCTGGCCGATGGCCCTGGCGGTGCTGGCCACCGGCGGACTGCGGGCCGTGCTGCCCGCTCAGCTGCGGGCCGGCGATGCCCGCTGGGCATTCGCCGCGCTGCTCGTCGTGCTACTGGCGATCATCATCATCGGCGACCCCGGGCGCATCGACCGCGACTCCACCTGGCTGCGTGTCGCGACCGGCACGCTGATCGGCCTGATCTCCGTGGTCAACGCCAGCGCCGCCGTACGTTTGGTGGCCGCCATCATCCGCGGGGCGAGTTTCACCAGCGATGCCAACCTCCTGCTGGCCAGCGGCGGGGCGATCTGGCTCATCAACGTGATCGCCTTCGGCCTGTGGTACTGGGATCTCGACCGGGGCGGAGCGGCGGCCCGCGCCCGCGGCGCGGGCGGCCGGATCGCCTTCATCTTTCCCGAGATGTCCAATCTTCAGTACGTCGGCGCTGACTGGTATCCGAAGTTCGTGGACTACCTGCACCTGTCGTTCACGACGGCTACGGCGTTCAGCCCGACGGATGTCTCAGCGATCAGGTCGTGGGCGAAGCTCATGATGATGACCGAAGAGGCGATCTCGCTGCTCGTGGCGCTGCTGGTGGTGGCCAGGGCGGTGAACGGCTTGCGGTAGCGGGCGGGTAATCATCCGTTCAGGTGATGTTCGGGTGACCGGTACCGCATCACGATGGAAAGGAAGATCGCCCGAATGACCTGGGAGGACGTAGGTGACCACGCCGCCTGATCCGCTCGCGGTCTTGCGGTCGCGCAGCTACGTTGGCCTGCTGGTACTCGCCACGATCATCGGCATGCCTATCGCGGCGGCCGCGTACTTCTTCCTGGCCGCCGTGCACTGGCTGCAGGGATGGATCTTCACCGATATTCCGCACGGGCTGGGCTTCGGATCCGAACCGCTCTGGTGGCCGATCCTGCCGCTGACCCTGGCCGGCCTGCTGGTCGCGCTCACCATCAGGTACCTGCCCGGCCGGGGCGGCCACTCACCAGCCGACGGCTTCAAGGCGGGCGAGGGCGCTCCCTCGCCGATTGAACTGCCCGGCGTGATCCTCGCCGCCCTGGCCACCCTGAGCCTGGGCGTGGTCCTCGGACCTGAGGCTCCGCTGATCGCCATCGGCGGGGGCCTGGGCGTCTGCGCCGTCCGCCTGGTCAAGCGGGATGCGCCGGACCGGGTCAGCGCCATGGTGGCCGCGGCGGGTAGTTTCGCCGCCATCAGCGCGCTGCTGGGCTCGCCGCTGCTCGGTGCGTTCCTGCTCATGGAAGCCTCGGGGCTCGGCGGGGCCATGCTGGAGCTGGTGCTGGTGCCCGGGCTGCTGGCCGCCGGCATTGGCTTCCTGATCTTTGTCGGCCTGGACCACGCGACCGGGCTCGGCACGTTCTCGCTGGCCATTCCCGACCTTCCGCATGTCGGGAGCCCTACCCTCGCCGAGTTCGGCTGGGCGATCGCGATCGGGCTGCTCGCTACGCTGTTCGGTACCGGGATCCGGCGGCTCGCGCTGGCGATCCGGCCCCGTATAGAGCCGCGGATGGTACTGGCCACCCCGGTGGTGGGCCTGGCCATCGCCGGACTGGCGATCGCCTTCGCCGCCGGCACCGGAAAGGGAACCGCCGAGGTCCTGTTCGACGGCCAGGACGCCCTCGGCCCGTTCCTCACCCACAGCTCCAGTTACACCGTCGGCGCCCTGCTGCTGCTCCTGTCGTGCAAGGGACTCGCCTACGGCGCATCACTGAGCAGCTTCCGCGGTGGACCGGTATTCCCGTCCATGTTTCTGGGGGCGGCGGGGGGCGTGGCGCTGTCGCACCTGCCCGGACTGCCGCTGGTCCCGGCCGCCGCGATGGGCATCGGCGCGATGTGCGCGGTGATGCTCAGGCTGCCGCTGACGTCCGTCTTGCTGGCCACCTTGCTGCTGGGCTCGGATGGCCTGGCGGTCATGCCAGAGGCGATCGTGGCCGTGGCGGTGGCCTACGTGGCCACGGCCTGGCTCGCGCCAGCTCCGGCTCCGTCCGCCGAAGCGCCGCCCGCAGCGGCCCGCGCGGCTCCGGCCCTGCGCCATCCGCTGGCCGGACAGGACGGCTGACGGCGCGCGGGCTGCGCTACTCGCAGTGGCACACGCCGGCGCTCTCCGGGCTGACCCGGTCGTGCCTGCTGACTGGGCATGACGGGGACGCGCCCCGCATGGCCAGGCGGACCGGCCGGCCTGGACCGGGCCGGGCCGTTATCCGGCCTGAGGCGGGCACGCTGGCGGAGATCTTGGCCGGAACCGGCTACCGCACGTACTGCGTCGGCAAATGGCAGCTCAGCGCGGCCGAGGCGTTCGGCATGGCGGGCTCGCGGCGCACCTGGCCGCTGCGGCGCGGCTTCGACCGCTACTACGGTTTTCTCGGCGGCCAGACCAGCAACTGGTATCCCGACCTGGTTTATGACAATCAGTATGTGGATCAGCCGTATCCGCCTGCGGACGGCTACCACCTGAGCAGGGACCTGGCTGACACGGCCGTGGAGTTCCTCCGGGACGGGTCCCGGGCCGCCCCCGGCCGGCCCTGGCTGTGCTACCTGTCATTCGCCGCGAACGATGCCCCGCGAAGTGCCCCGCGGGAATGGATTGACAAGTATCGCGGCAGGTTCGGGATGGGCTATGACCGGTACGAGCAGCGGGAGCTCTGCCGGCGTGACGCGGAGTCCTACGCCGGCCTGTGCTCCTACAACGATCACCAGGTCGGGCGGGTGCTTGATTACCTGGAGGAGACCGGGCAGCTGGCCGACACCATCGTGGTGACCTGCTCCGCGAACGCGACCGGTCCCGGCACCGACGGCTATCCAGCCGGCTGGGCCTGGGCATTCAGGACGCCGTACAACGCGCTCAGGCAGCAGTCACCCGGGGGCAGCGTCCCGGGCCCGCTGATCATCAGCTGGCCGCGGCAGATGCGGGACGTCCTGGGCGGCCTGCGCGATCAGTATCATCACGCCGCCGATGTCGTGCCGACGATCCTGGACTGTGCCCGCCTGGACCCGGCCGACCGCGCCGGGGGGCAGACGGACCCGCCCGCGAACGGCGTGAGCATGCATTACACGTTCACGGGGGCGCGCGCGCCGAGCGCGCGACTCGTCCAGCGCTATGAGGCGGCCGCCGGGCGCGCGATTTACGCCGGCGGCTGGAAGGCGATCGCCAGACGCGGCCCGGCCGCCGCCCGGCCCGACGGCGCGGCAGGCACCTGGGAGTTGTACCACGTCGCCGAGGACCGGGCCGAGCTTCATGACCTAGCCGCCGGCTACCCGGCCAAGGCCGCCGAACTGGCTTCACTATGGGACGCGGCACCGGCGGGCCGCACCGGGGCTCGCAGGGGATTAAGCCGTAGCTTCACGTTCTGGCTGTCATTGTTGTGGTATGCGAGCCGAGGAGGGGTTTGAGGAGTCGCTGGCGGCGAAGTTCCAGGTGCTGTTCCCGCATCTGGACGAGCGGCAGCGGCGTCTGCTGATGGGAGCCGAGGCCCGGGTGCTGGGCCATGGCGGGATCCGGCTGGTGGCCCGGGCCGCGGGCGTGCGGGAGGCGACGGTGGCGCTGGGCGTGACCGAGCTGGACTCCGGTGCGGAGCCGCTGGGCCGGGCGCGCCGGCCGGGCGGGGGCCGCAAGCGGGTGGCCGAGGTGGACCCGGGGCTGCGGCCCGCATTACTGGCCCTGGTCGAGCCGGGTACCCGGGGTGATCCGATGTCGCCGCTGCGGTGGACGACGAAGTCGACCCGCAAGCTGGCCGGCGAGCTGACCCGGCAGGGGCACCGGGTATCGGCGGACACGGTGGGCGATGTGCTGCGGGAGGAGGGCTTCAGCCTGCAGGGCAACGCCAAGACCATCGAGGGCCGCCGGCACCCGGACCGGGATGCCCAGTTCCGGTACATCGGCGGCCAGGTGGCCGGGCACCTGGCCGCCGATGTACCGGTGATCAGCGTCGATGCGAAGAAGAAGGAGAAGGTCGGCAACTTCGCCGGTAACGGAGCGGAGTGGGAGCCCGAAGGCCGTCCGGTCCAGGTGCGCGATCACGACTTCCCTGATAAGGAACTCGGCAAGGCGGTCCCGTACGGGATCTACGACGTGGCCGCGAACACCGGCTGGGTGAACGTGGGCACCGACGGCGACACCGCGGCGTTCGCGTGGAGTCAGCCGCCCCGCCCGGCCCGGCGTTCCCGGGCCGGTACACCGGGCCGCCGGCGGGTCCGGCCATCCGGTCGGCGTGCGGCCGCGCACCGGCCCGGCCGCCGCGCGCCGTTAGCCGCGCTCAGGCCCGGCGCTCAGGCCCGGTGGGACGCGCCCCGCTTGGCGGGCAGTATCGCGCCCACGATCCACAGGATCGGGAAGAAGATTCCGATCAGGCCGAGTACCCAGTGGCCCTTGCGGAAGGTGATGAGAGCCACGGTGAACAGCAGGACCAGGTAGAGGATGCCCAGCCCAATCGAGAGAAACCAGCCCACTGCTGACATGTGCGCCACGTCCGTCCGGGTTACGCCCGCGTCTCCTGAGAGCCCGCGAGCTACTGATTGGTGCAGAACGGCAGGGACCGTTCCTGTTGCGTTGGCCAGATCGTCGACGTGCCGGCCATCATGGTGACCTCCGCCCCGCGTCTTCGCGGCGGCCAGCGGAGTCCCGGTTGGCACGGGCTGCTGGTTTGGGGCGGTACGACATCCCGCCGCCCCCCCGGATGGCGCTCGGCGGCCAGCGCCGCCTGCTCATCGGGGCGGCGGCCCGCTCGGCCGGCGCCCGGAAGGCGGCCACCAAGCGGGCGACCAGGGTGGCCAGGAATATCTGGCCGGTGAGCGCCTCCATCACGGCGACGGCCCGGCCGCCATCGGCGACCGCGGTGAAGTCCCCGTAGCCGAGGGTGGTAAGCGTGGTGAAACTGAAGTACTGGAAGGTCTTGGTGTTGGCGGGCTCCCCGTTAGCGAAGAAACTGCCGCCCACGTGCGACATCGCCGCGTAAAACGCCGCGAACATCAGGCCGATGATGATGTAGGCGCTCAGGGCGCCGTAGATGCTCTGGATGGTGACGACGGGCCTGGCCAGCACGCGGCGCACGATGAGCACCGCGGTGGCGAGCAGCACCAGGCCCTTCCAGAACTCCGCCGCACCGAGGCCGGCGTCACCGGCCAGTGATATCCCGAAGGCCACGGCCGAGCCGGTCAGGGCAATGGCAGAGACCAGCAGCCGCCAGCGGCCAGGCAGCGGGGAGTTGCGGAGCGCGAGCATCAAGACCACGGCGAACAGGAGAATCTGCAGGTCAATGACCAGCTTGCCGCTGCTGAACGCCGAGAGCAGATAGGTCGAGACCAAGATGAGCAGCAGCAGGCCGTACCGGCCGCTGGGGGCCGGCCCGCCCGCCCGCCCGGACGGACCGGCCGCCGGGCCAACGGTGCCTGCCTGGCCACCCTCCGCCCGGTCGCGCCCGGGCGGGGCGGCCAGCCGGTGCTGGCGGAGCGCGTTATGCGGCACTTCCGCCGTGCAGCGCGTCCTGCAGCTCCTTTTCGCCTTCCTTGGACAGGGAGGTCTTCAGAACGGTGCCGCCGTACTTGCTCAGCGCCTCGACGGCCTTATCCGGCGTGACCTTCTCCACCATCAGGAACAGCGCGGAGGTGCCTGGCTTCAGCATGCCCCGGACCTGATCCTGGAACTGAGCGTCGATGCCGGACTTCGTGACCTTGCCCATCAGGGCACCAAGCCCGGCACCGATGGCTATCCCGAAGACCGGGACAAAGAACAGCACTCCGAACAGCAGTCCCCAGAACATGCCCCAGGTCGCCCCGCGGCCGACCAGGTGGTGCTGGGTGTGGACGTGGTAGTCGCCGTCGGCGTCCCGCACGATCACGGCGATCGCGTCGGGCTCGATGATGAGGTCTCGTGCGAGCTGCCTGGCCTCATCGGCGGCGGCCTCGGCGGTGGTCGTGTCGGAGTACCCGATCGCGATCAGATCAGCCATTGCCTTCTCTTTTCTGCTTATTGCCGGTAACACCGCTACTCAGTGGACCAAGTCCGGCGGGTCCTGCGCGCCACCCGCGACGGGTGATGCGGCCCGTGATTTCGCCGCCGACCGGATCAAGGACCAAGGTCCACTGTTCAAGTGCGGGCAAAGGCACCGATCATTGAGGAAGTGAGCGAAGCAAGTCCGTCAGGCAAGCGCGGGCTGCGGGCGGTGCCCGTCCCGGCGTCTAGCGCGCCTGCTGACGTCGCGATCGAGACCAAGTTCCATGCTCCGGTCCAGCGCAAGGAGTGGGTGGAGCGTCGCGGGCTCATTCAGGATCTGGCGGGCACGGCCGTCAAGCTCGCCCTGGTCGACGCTCCGGCAGGCTTCGGGAAGACCACGCTGATCGCGCAGTGGCGCGCCAGTGCCCTGGAGGACCGGCCATTCGCCTGGATCTCGCTGGATGAGACCGATGATGACCCGGGCAAGCTGTGGTGGCACGTCGTGGCCGCGCTGCAGCGAGCTTGCCCTAGTCTGGGCAGCGCTGACCTCCTGCAGGCGCTGCGGGCCCAGATTCCCGACATGACGGGAACTGTGCTCCCGCTGCTGGTCAACGAACTCGCCGCGCTCGCCGCCCCGGTGGTTCTGGTCCTGGACGACTACCACCTGGTCAAGGACCACGCCTGCCATGACCAGCTGGCGTTCTTGCTGCTCCATCTGCCGCCGTCCGCCGAGATCGTGCTCATCACCCGGACCGACCCGCCGCTGCCGAGGGCGCGGCTGCGGGCTGCGGGGCAGATACTGGAGATCCGGGCCCGCGAGCTGCGCTTCGTGCCTGCTGAGGCCGCGTCGCTGGTGCACGCCGTGGCCGCCATCCAACTCGCTGAGCCGGACCTGAACGATCTCGTCGAACGGACCGAGGGATGGCCGGCCGGGGTCTACCTCGCGGCCCTCTCGCTGCGCGGTCATCCCGCGCCGAGCGCCTTCATCCGCCAGTTCACCGGGAACAACCGCTTCATCGTCGACTTCCTGGCCGAGGAGGTGCTCAGCCGTCAGCCGGAGGAGACCCGACAGTTCCTGGCCCGGACGGCGATCCTCAACCGCTTCTGCGCGCCGCTGTGCGGCCAGGTGGTCGGGTCGGCCAACGCCGCGGAGATCATCGAGAGCCTGGAGCGAGAGAATCTCTTTGTCGTGCCACTCGACGACACCAGGCAGTGGTACCGCTACCACCATCTCTTCGCTCAGGTGCTGCGCACCGAGCTGGCCAGGACCGAGCCGGACAGCCTGCCGAGCTTGCATAACCGGGCCAGCGCCTGGTACCGGCAGTTCGGATCGGCGGACCAGGCGATCCGCCATGCCCTGGCCGGCGGTGACGTCCCCGGGGCCATCGACCTCATCGCGCAGCACTGGTATGACTACGTAGACTCCGGCCGGGCACCGACCTTCCGCAGCTGGATGCATTCCGTCGGCGACGAAGCTATCGCGGCGAGCCCGCTGGCGGCGCACTGCGCCGCCTGGGCGGCCGCGCTGGCCGGCGATCGCGGATCGCTCCAGCGCTGGCTGCCGCTGGTAACAGCGGGCGAGCATCAAGGGCCGCTTCCCGACGGCATGCGGTCCATGAGGTTCTCAGCGGCCCTCCTGCAAGCTACCTTCGGTTTCGACGGCATCGGGCCGATGCGCGAGGCGGCGGTCCTAGCCGTATCCCTGGAGGAGGACCGGTCGTCACGCTGGTATGCGCTGGCGCGAACCGCCGCAGCCTTCGCGCTGTACCTCTCCGGTGCTCTCGAAGAAGCGGCTGCGCATGTGGAGGCGGCGCTGCTGGGTAATCCGGCCATTGCGGTGGTGCGGATGCTGGCCTTCGCGGTCAAGTCTCTGATCGCTATCGAGGAAGGACGGCTGGCCCAGGCCGATGAGCTGGCCAGTTCCGCCCGCGAGATCGCCGCCCGGGGTGATCTCGGCCTCGCTGAGGCGCCGCTGAGCGCGCTGGGCTACGCGGCTGCTGGTGCGGTCTACGCCGCGCAGGGACGGCTTCAGGAGGCCCGCGGCGAGCTAGAGCACGCGCTTCGCCCGCGTCGGCCATGGTCGGGGGTCAGCCCCTGGCCAACCGTCGAGCTCCTGTCCAGGCTGGTACCGGTACTGCTCGACCTGGGCGATCGTCGCGGCGCCCTGGCGCGGCTTGACGAGGTCGAGCAGCTGCTCGCGGCGTCGCCGGACGGGGTGGAGGTACAGCAAGCCCGGCTGGAACGCCTTGATCGGCTGCTGGCGGGCCAGGCCCGGTCAGCCTCGCTGGCGGACCCGCTGACCGAACGGGAGGTCGCGGTGCTGCGGCTGTTGCGGGGCACCCTGTCGCTCCGCGAGATCGGGCTGGAGCTGCATCTGTCGCAGAACACGATCAAGACCCATGTGCAGGCGATCTACCGGAAGCTCGGCGTCTCCACCCGGCCCGACGCGGTGGCGAAAGGCCGCAAGGCCGGCATCATGTAACGGCAGGCCGCGGGGGCCAGCGGCCCGCCGCCAAGCGAGCAGGCCCGGCCGAGCCTGATCAGATGAGTTCCAGCTGCCTGGCGCGGCGGACCGCCTCGCCGCGGTGCGCCGCCGACAGCTTCCGGTAGATGCTCCGCAGGTGAGTCTTGACCGTATTCACGGAGATGTACATCTCCGCGGCGATCTCAGCGGTGCTGAGCATCCCGGCCAGGTGCTGGATAACCTCACGCTCGCGCTGGCTGAGCCGCTCGACGACCAGCGGCATCGCGACGTCCGTCGCGTCCGGGCGGATCGCGACCACCACTCCCGGTCGAACGACGCCGGGCTCGAGCAGGTGCCGGTAGGCCTGGGCCAGATCAGGGTCGCGCCGCAGCGCCGGCCGGATCCAGGCCCGCTCCATCGCGAACGGCAGCCGGATCTGCTCAGGCCTGGCCAGCCGTAGCGCGTTCTCTAGCGAGCGACGGCCGCGTGCCTGGTCACCGCCGGCGTAGCTGAGCCGGGCGGCCGCCAGCCACCACTCCAGGCTCGCCTGGTCGCCATCTTCTGCAGCCGTCATAACGGTTGCCATGGCGGCCCGGGCCGCTGGGATGTCGTTCGCGGCCAGCCAGGCATAAGCGACCGCGACAGCGGCGTCGGAGGCAGACTGCTGGCCGGCCCGCCCGGCCGCGTCAAGCGCCGACGTGATGTCCCCGGCCACCGCGTGAGCCCGGGATTCAAGCAGCGTGAGCCGGTGTTCGAGCCAGCGCGGCGGCGACCAGCCCTGCCGCGCGCGGGCCAGCATCTCCGCAGCCGCCCCCGCACGGCCCTCGGCCAGACGGCGCCGCGCCGCGGCCAGGCTGGCCACCGCGCCCATCAGCTTGTCCGGACGGGCCCCCAGGGCATGCTCCGCCGAAACCAGCTGGTCATCACACTGCTGGGTCTCGTCGCGCTCGAGATGCACGTAGGCCAGGGCGATCGTGGCCCCCAGGGGGGGCTCCGCAATCCCGTCGTGACTGCTGTCGGTCAGCTTCACTGCCTCACCAGCGAGCTCCGCGGCATGGCTCAGCCGTCCTTGCAGCGCATCGACGAGCGCGAGATACCCCAGGCAGTCAGCACGCTCATAGCTGCTGTCGCCGACCGCGGCAGCCGCCAGGCCGGCCCCGAACACGGCGGCGGCCTCCTCGAGCTGGCCCGCCCACAGTTCCAGGGCGCCCCGTTCGGCGAGTACCTGGGCCCGGATGCTCGGATGGCGCGCCAGCAAATCCTCAGGGACCTCCTCGAGCAGCGCCGCGGCCCGCGCTCCGGCCGCCATCGCGGCATTGAGGTCCCCCGTATGGCGGCTCGCGGCGATGCGGATCAGCGCAGCGGTCAGCCGGGCCGGGGTCTCCTCCTGCGCGGGAAGATCATTGAGCATGCGTTCCGCTGCGCTCAGCGACTCCTCACCAGCTTCCCCGGCCGCGCCGGACAGCTCAAGCGCCGCCGCCACCAGCAACGACTGTGGCTGCGTCCAGGCCGGATCGCGGGGCATCCGGCGGAACTCATCAACCAGCGACTGATCGCCCCGCGGCTCGACCAGATGGCCGATGGCGAGCTCGTCCACCACCATCCGGGCCGCGAACTGCCAGTCACCCGACGTCCCGGCGTACCGCACGGCGTCGGCCAGCCAGCCGCGACGCTGGCACCATCGGGCGGCCCGCCGGTACAGGTCGGGCAGTCGGCCTGGGTACTCGCGCCTGAGCTTCAGGCGCAATACCGCGGCGAACAACGGATGGTACCGATACCACCCGTGCCCCAGCGGCCGGACGAAGGCGTTGGTCTGGGCGAGCTCCGACAGCACGTCCGGCGCCTGCTCGTCATCGCCCAGCTCACGGCCCAGGTCCGCGCTCACCCGGTACAGGATGCTGGTCCGCAGCAGGAAGTCCCTGATCGACGCGGGCTGAGCGTTCAGGACCTCGTCCACCAGGTAACTGGTGATGGCGCCGTCTTCGGAGTCGAATTCCTTAACGAACTGTTCGGGGTCCGGGTGCCCCTCCAGTGAGATCGCGGCCAGCCGCAACCCAGCCGCCCAGCCCTCGGTCCGCCCGGTGAGGGACTCGATCGCGGCCTCCGACAGAGTCAGGCCGTGCTGGGCCATGAGTGCGCTGGATTCGGTCGCGCTGAACGCGAGGTCATCGGCCCGGACCTCGGTCAGCTCACCGTTAAGCCGGTAGCGGTGCAGCGGCAGCAGCGGGTCCATCCGCGAGGACACCACCAGGTTCAGCCCCGGCGTCGCGTTCTTCAGGACGTAGCCAAGCCCCTCCAGGGTGTCGGCGTCCTTCAGCAGGTGAATATCGTCGATGACCATCACCACGGGCGGATCCTGCGCGGCCAGCAGCGATGCGAGTCGCAGCAGGAATACGTGGTCGACGGTGGCCCCGCGTGCCCCGCGCGAGGTGACCCGCGGAACCGCGATACCAGCCCGGCGCAGGGCCGCCACGACGTAGGACCAGAAGACCCTGGGCCGGTTGTCGTATTCGTCGAGGGTGATCCAGACCAGCGCGCCAGGCTCGGTCCTCGCCGCGGCCCACAACGTGATGGCCATGGTCTTACCCGCTCCGGGGGGACCTGTGACCGTGGTCAGCGGCCCGCGCGCGCCGGCGGCGATGATGCTTTCAATCCGCGGACGCGAGACTGCCCAGGGCGGCAGGCTGGGCGCAATGATCTTGGACACCAGGACGGGATCGTCGGCACTGGCCGACTGCCCCCTGGAGTGGCTGACCGTTCGCGCGTCCGCGCTGGTAAGCATGTTGTCCCCCTTGCAGGCCGCCGACCTCGGACGCCACAGCACAGTCGTGGGCTGCCTGCGTGCGGCATCCGGGTGCTGGTGCGGGCTAGCCCGTCCGTCGCCTTGTTTCTTTCTTACATCGGGATGAACTGTCATCACCCGCCGCAAAATCTCACCAGGGTGACGCCCAACTCACCCGTCGTGAATGGGGCGTGTCGTCCGGAAGCGCGGCACCGTAGAGAACAGTGCGTTGCCCATTCCCGACCGGCTTGGGGGCTGCGGTGCGACCGTCGTACTACGAGATCCGCGTAGCGGGGGCTCTCCCTCCCGAAGCCCTGCTCGATTACGAGCGGCTCAGCGCCTCAGTGGAGCCCGTCGAAACGGTCTTGTACGGCCCGCTGCTGGATCAGGCGGCCCTGCACGGGCTACTGGCCAGGCTGGAGACACTGGGCGTGCAGATCCTGGAGGTGCGCCGTCTCCATGGCCGGAACCCGGCCGCGGGCGAGGATACAACGGCCGAGTGATGGCCCGGTCGCCTGGGACGGGCGACCGACGTGGCGCGCTGAGCAACGCGAACGGCGCAGGACGCCCAGGTGAGCTTGATCACCGGCGGACGGCCCGTACCGGCACCGCCCGGTGGTCACCCGAAAGGGATGAACCGCTGCCTGCCTGGTGCGGCCGACAATGGCCAGGTGAGCGAGCATTTACGATGTGATCATCGTGGGCAGCGGCGCCGGCGGGGGCACGCTGGCGCACACGCTGGCCCCCTCAGGCAAGCGGATACTGATCCTCGAACGGGGGGACTTCCTGCCCCGCGAGACGGACAACTGGGGTCCAGGCCCGGTCTTCGTCGACGGGAAGTACATATCACGCGATACCTGGTATGACGCCGATGGCCAGCCATTCCAGCCACAGGTCCACTACTTCGTAGGCGGGGCCACGAAAATGTACGGGGCCGCGTTGTACCGGCTGCGCCCCGAGGACTTCGGCGAGCTGCGGCACGCGGACGGCCTGTCCCCTGCGTGGCCGCTGAGCTACGACGACCTCGAGCCCTGGTACACCAAGGCTGAGTGGCTGTACCAGGTCCACGGAGCCCACGGCGAGGATCCCACCGAAGGCCACTGGTCAAAGCAGTATCCGTGGCCTGCGGTCTCGCACGAGCCGCGCGTCCAGCAGATTTCGGACGCGCTGCAGGCGGGCGGCTACCATCCGTTCCACGCGCCATGCGGCATCCTGCTGGATGAGGCTAGCAGGCAGGTTAGCCACTGCATCCGCTGCGCATGGTGCGACGGCTACCCGTGCCTGGTGCACGCCAAGGCCGATGCCGACATCATCGCGGTCCGCCCGCTGCTGGACCTGCCGAACGTCACCCTGCTGGTGAACGCGGAGGCTGAGCGTATCGCGACCGACCCCACAGGCCGGGCGGTCACGGGCGTGGACGTTAGCCGCGACGGCCACCACGAGGTCTATACGGGGGACATCGTGGTGCTCGCCGCCGGCGCAGCCAATACGGCCAGGATCTTGCTCCGGTCGGGCTCCGACCGGCATCCGGCCGGGCTGGCGAACGGATCCGACCAGGTCGGCCGCAACTACATGTACCACAACAGCAAGGCCGTGGTGGCGCTCGACCGGGAGCCCAACGACACGGTGTTTCAGAAGACGCTGGCGCTGAACGATTTCTACTTCGCGGGGCACGGCCGGGACTGGCCGCTCGGCAACATTCAGATGCTCGGCAAATCAAACGCGATGGCGATGAAGGGCGAGGAGCCGAAGCTCACCAAGCTCGCCCCCCACTGGAGCCTGGACGAGACCGCCCACCACGCGGTCGACTTCTGGCTGACCACTGAGGACGTGCCCAAAGCGGCTAACCGGGTCACCGTCGACGACGACGGCCGCGTCCACCTCGCCTACACCGCGACCAACGACGTCGAGGCCGTCGGGCTCTACCACGAGCTCAGGAACATCCTCAACCACATCGGGCTGGCCGCTCATCACGTCCTCGACAAGAACTTCTACCTGAGCATGGACGTCCCCGTGGCCGGCGTCGCCCATCAGGCGGGCACCTGCCGGTTCGGCAACGATCCGGCCACCTCGGTGCTCAACGTCGACTGCAGGGCCCACGAGCTGGACAACCTCTACGTGGCCGACACGAGCTTCTTCCCCAGCATCGGAGCGGTGAACCCGGCGCTCACCGCCATGGCCAACGCGATCCGCGTCGGGGAGCACCTGCTCAGCCGGATGGCTTGAAACGCGGGCGGAGAACCCACCGCAAGCACCAGGATCAGGCCGAGCCCGGACAAGACCTGGTCGGTGGTCACCGCCAGCCTGCATTCGCTGGCTATCCAGCGAAGGCGAAGCCCGCTTCCGACTCCAGCCCGATGAGCAGCGACACGGCCTCGATCAACGCCAGGTGGGTAAACGCCTGCGGGAAATTCCCGAGGTGCTGGCCGGTCGTGGTGTCGATCTCCTCGGCGTACAGCAGCAGCGGCCCGGCAAAGGACAGCAGTTTCTGGCACAGCGCATGCGCGCGCTCGGTCTCGCCGATCATGGCCAGGGCGGTCACCAGCCAGAACGAGCAGATCGTGAACGTGCCCTCCTCGCCCTCGAACCCGGTGTCGGTGCCCTCCACCCGGTACCGCAGAACCAGGCCGTCCTTGGTCAGCTCATCGGCGATGGCGAGCACCGTGGCTTTGACCCGCTTATCGTCGGGCGGCAGGAAACCCATGATGGGCAGCAGCAGCAACGATGCGTCGAGATCATCGGTTTCGTAATGCTGCCGGAAGACGCCCCGGCCAGACACGCCCTTGTCCAGCACTTCGGCCTTCATCTCGTCGGCGCCTGCCCGCCACCGCTGGGCGCGTTCGTCGTCACCGCGCTCTTCGGCGAGATCGGCGGCGCGGGCGGCCGCGACCCAGCACATCACCTTGGATGCCGTGAAGTGCTTCGGGTCGCCGCGGACCTCCCAGATCCCCTGGTCGGGCTCATGCCAGTGCTTGAGTGCCGCGTCCGCGAATCCGGCGAGCCCTTCCCACACCGGTGCCACGATCTGGGCTGCTCCCCAGCGGAACTGGACGTCCAGCGCATCCAGGATCATCCCCCACACGTCGTGCTGCTTCTGGTTCCAGGCCCCGTTGCCGACCCGGACCGGGCGGGCGCCCCGGTAGCCCGACAGGTGGTCGAGGGTCCGCTCGGTCAGGTCACGTTCCCCGCCGATGCCGTACATGATCTGGAGCTCGAACGGCCGGTTGAGATCACCGCCGCTGACCGCGTCGATGACGAAGCCGAAATACTCGATCGCCTCCCAGCCGAAACCGAGGCGGTAAAGCGAACGGAGCATGAACGCCGAATCCCTGATCCAGGTGAACCGGTAATCCCAGTTGCGGGCCCCGCCGGGCGTTTCGGGCAGCGAAGTCGTCGAGGCCGCCATGATGGCGCCGGTGGGCGCGTAGCTGAGCGCCTTCAGGGTGAGGGCGCTGCGGTCGAGGAAGGGCTTCCACGGATGGTCGAGGATCTTTGCTGAACCCAGCCAGTCGCGCCAGAAATCCACGGTGACGTTCATCGCGCTCAACGCCGCGTCCTGGCTGTCCGGAACGTGGCCGCCTCCCCAGGAAAGAACGCTGAAAGCCGACTGGCCTTGACTGAGCGTCGTACGACCGTAACTGCGGGCTCCCAGAACGCCGAGCCGGATGTTACCGGCCAGCTTGAGCTGCACGTCGCCCTCCTGAGCGGCGAGGGTCATCGCATCGTATCCGTCGCCCGTGTAGCTCCACGTGCCACCCGTGGTCCCGTAATTGAAGAGCGGAGCGCAGTTCACGACCACCTCAACACGGCCGCTGATGCACGTTGCGATCCGGACGAGCGCGCCGACCGCGCCGAAATCGGATGGGGCCCGATGATAGTCCGTCCGCCGTCCCTCGCTTTGGGTCGGGCCGATCATCAGGAAGTCATGAACTGTCATCCATCCGGTCGGAGTCTGCCAGGTCGTTTCCAGCACCATCGTTCCCGGAACGTATCTGCGATGCTGAGGAACGTGGGCGTTGCCCGGACCGAACCTGAACGAGCCGGCCGCTCGGTCCAGGAGGGCCCCGAACACGCTCGGGGAGTCGGGCCGCGGCAGGCACAGCCATTCGACCGACCCGTCCGGTGCCACCAGGCAACTCTGCTCGCAATTGGATAGGAACCCGTAGTCGGCAATAGGCGGAAACCTGGTCACAGGTGCGTGAGGACTGGTAGTCACGACTGAGCCTCCCACTCTGATGGCTAATCGCACAGTAACGACCGATCTGCGCTGCGCCGTCATCCCAGACGGGTGACCCGGACCGACTCTTGGGTGGATTGCTAACCCGATGCGGCTGCGGATGCGCGGCGGGCGACGCGCCGCCACAGGGCCCCGCTGCGCCACGTTCAGCAGGAGCTGCAGGGTCGAGCCCCAGGCCTCGTTCCCGCTGCTGAACGCCAGCGAAACGCCGATGTCCGATGCAGCGGAATGGTCGTGACGGAAATGAACACGCCGATCAGGGTGCTGGAGCGTGCCTCGGTGAGCGACACGACGCCCACCACGCCCGCCAGGGCCGCGACGATGAACGAGAACCAGTTAGGGTTATTGATCAGGTCGGAGACGGGACGGATCCCCATGGCGTAGAGCCTGGGCTCGAGCCCCGCCCCCCTGATCATCAGGGCCAGCAGGAGCGCGGCTGCGATCGGGAGCATGAATCCGATCACCAGCGCGGCGGCGCTCCGCAGCACCCGCGTGGCGTCGCGGCTGGTCACGCCGAACGCCAGGCTGATGATGGCGCCGTATTCGGGTCCGACCACCATCGCGCCGACGATCAGGATCTGGGAGTTAGTGAGGATCCCGACGGCCCCGATGAGCCCGGCAACCGTGGCGCGGTCGGCCAGCGCAGAGATCGAGGTGTCGACGTCTTCCAGCACTATCGATCCCCGCTGCTCCAGCCCAAGGTCGCGCAAGCCGCCGATGACCTCGTTGGCCGCCCCGTGGAGCACATCGAACTGCACCGCGTCCCCGTCAGGATTTCTGACTGCCCCCGAAAGCACGGTCAGGTTCAGGACCGCAGGCTCGGTTGTCCAGCATGGGCACGAGGGCGGCGGTGATATCAGGCGGGCTGACCACGCGCAGATGAATCACGAGCTGTCGGGGCCAAGCGGCTGCGCGTAAACGTCGCGCATCGTCTGGATCTGCTGGGTGGTGAAGGTCCGCTCGCGACGGACATCACGGGTGAAGGCCAGCCACCAGGTGAGCAGGGCCCCGACGCGGTTGCGGTAGCCGGTCAGGAACGCGATGTGGATGAACAGCCAGATCCACCAGCCCAGAAAGCCATTGACCTTCAGCGGGCCCGCTGAGACGACGGCCCGGCCGCGGGAAATATAGGCAGCCGAGCCGAGGTCACGGTACCGGAACGGCTTTTCAGCCATGTCTCCCGACACCCGGTGCCGGATCCGGTTCCCGGCGTAGAGCCCGGATTGCATCGCGACCTCGGCCACCCCGGGAAGCTTGTCCAGGCTCATCATGTCGCCGAGAACGGAGATCTCTGGATGCTTGGGGATCGTGAGGTTCTTCTCCACCAGGATGCGCCCGGCCCTGTCGCGCTCGGCGCCGGTGGCGTTGGCCAGGGTCTCCGCGACGGGAGGAGCTTCCACGCCGGCGGTCCACAGCACGGTGTTGGCGTCGTAGCGAGTCTGTTCGCCGGCGTGATCGCGGACGAGCACGAAGCCCCGGTCGACATGGGTGACAATCGATCCCATGTGCTGCTCAACGCCGAGCTTCTGCAGCGCCTGGTCGGCCTTCTGCGACAGTTTCGGGCCGAACACGGCCAGCGGCGCGCTGCCGCCGTCGAAGAGCAGTACCCGCGCGTCTTCCGGTTCGATGCTCCGGAACTCGGCGCGAAGGGTCTTGGTGGCGACTTCCCTGATCTGTCCCGCGAGCTCCACGCCGGTCGGTCCTGCGCCGACCAGGGCGAACGTCAGGTAGGCACGACGTTCCTCCGGAGTCGCCGCCGTCTCCGCCATCTCGAACGCACCGTACACCCGGCGCCGGATCGCGAGCGCATCGGAGATTGTCTTCATGCCCGGCGCCCAGCGCGCGAACTCGTCATGGCCGAAATACGACGATCGGACTCCGGCGGCCACGATGAGGTCGTCGTAGCCGTACTCAAGGAGATCGCCGCCGACCCGCCTGGCGATGACTCGCCGGCCATCGACATCAAAGTCGACTACCTCGGCCATCACGCAGTCGACGTTCTTGTACTTCTTGAGCAGGTCACGCAGCGGGCTGGCGATCTTCCCCTCGGAGAGGATGCCGGTGGCGCACTGATAGAGCAGCGGCTGGAATACATGATGCTGGGAACGGTCGATCAGGGTTACCGAGACGTTGCTGCGCTTCAGCCTGCGAACCGCGAACAGCCCGGCGAAGCCGCCACCCACGATCACGACCCGGCGTCGCCCGGATTGGTCTGTCATTGGGTGCTCCGGTCCGTCGGTCAGCCGGCCGGGTTGTGCCAGGTGTCGCTGCCGGCCAGCAGCCGGTCGGCTTCCTTGGGTCCCCAGCTGCCCCTGGCGTAGGGGTGCACCGGGGTGACGTCGCCGAGGACCGGGTCGACGACCCGCCACGCGGCCTCGACGGTGTCCTGCCGGGCGAACAGCCAGCGGTCCCCGTCCAGGGCGGCGCCGATCAGCCGGTCGTAGGGCCGCATGTCCGAGCCGGGCTGGCCGGAGAACGCCAGCTCCTCCGGGGCCGGCTCCAGCCCGGCGCCGGGCTTCTTGCCGGCCAGCGTGAGCCCGACCGCGGTTTCGGGCCAGACCCGGAATCGAAGTGAGTTGCGGACCGCGAACGGCTTGATCCCGAACACGTCGTGCGGCGGCCGCTTGAACTGGATGTCCACTTCGGTGGCGGTGACCGGCAGGCACTTACCGGCCCGGATCAGGATCGGCACGTCGGCCCACCGCCAGGTGTCGGCGGCCAGCCGCACCGCGACATAGGTCTCGGTGGCCGACTTCGGGGCGACGCCGTCCACGTCGAGGTAGCCGTCGTACTGGCCGCGGACGGTGTCGCCGGGGGTCAGCGGGCGCAGCGCCGAGATCACCCGCGCCTTGGCGTCCCGCCAGGAGCCCAGGTCCGGGCCGTCCGGCGGGTCGGCCAGCACCGTGGCCAGCACCTGCAGCATGTGGTTCTGGACCACATCCCGGATCGCGCCGGTCCGGTCGTAGAACCGGCCCCGGTCGGACACGTCGAACGCCTCCGCCATCGTGATCTGGATCCGCTCCACATAGGTCCGGTTCAGCAGCGGCTCGAGCACCGCGTTGGCGAACCTGACGAACAGCACGTTCTCCACCGGGTCAAACGCCAGCCAGTCATCAACCCGGAAAATCGCCTCCTCCGGGAAATACTGGTGCATCGTCGCATTCAGCTGCCGCGAACCGGCCAGATCATTACCGAACGGCTTCTCCACCATCACCCGCGCATCGGCGGCCCGCCCCGCCGACGCGATCCCCTCCGCGATCCGGCCGAACAACAACGGCGGCACCTCCAGGTAGAACAGCACCCGCCGGCCGGCGCCGACCGCATCCGACATCGCCTGATAGGTGCCATCATCGCCCAGGTCACCGTCCACATAGCGCAGCAGGCCCAGCATCTTCCGCGCCGCCGGGCTCTTCTCATCCATGTGGTTCAGCCGCAGCGACGCCGCGGCGTAATCACGGAACTGCTCAACCCCCCACCCGCTCTTGGCCACCCCCACCACCGGGACATCCAGCACCCCCCGTTCCACCAGCCCCACCAGCGCCGGAAACGTCTCCAGCTTGGCCAGATCACCGGTAGCGCCGAAAATCACCAGCGCGTCCACACCGTCTGTCGCCATGTCATTTCCCCTGCCAATGTTGCCCTACTTACTACGATCGCCGCCTGTGGCGGCGGGCGCGATCACCCGCGACGGGTGATATGCGCTCTGCGTCCCGAGGCGGGACGTTGCTCAGTTCTCCTCGCCTGCCGGCGGACCGCCGGTACCTGCTTCCAGCGGCCGGCAGGTGCCTTGCGGTGTGGCCACAAAACACCGTTGACGACCGGGGGGCGACGGGGTGACCTTGGCCCTAGTCACAGATCCGCCCCTGATGGGATACTGGGATTCGGCACTGAGATTGGGAGGCGTGACACCTAACGTCGATGCCGTCCGGTGCCGCGCGCGGGTGATGACGGCCGGGAACGCGAGACGTACCCTCGAAGCGTCCATGAGTGAGACTGCGCCGGGAGGTAGGCCTTCCTGCTCCTTATCCATGTCCTGCTGACTAGCCCCGGGAGGGTGACGTGATGACTGGCCCCCACTCGCCGGCGGTTGGTGATGACTTTCCGATGGGCCCTGACGTAGACCTCGACAGGAAAGATACCCGGCTGGCCGATGGGGCGCGGCTTACCGGCGCGGTCGCCGGCCTGATCGTCGAGCAGATCCGCCAGGCGGCTAGGTTGTTGCCGCGGCCTGAACTCAGAGGCCCGCAGCAGCCAGACCTGATGCCGCTGCCTCAGGTGTTCGGTCAGCTGGCGGCGGATCTGCGGGAGTTGCGACCGCGCGGCCGGCTAGCTGCGGCCCTCCGCCAACTGGCCAACGCGATCGAGCACAGCAAGGTTCAGTGAGTCAGTTCTAAGCTGCTTGTCGGCCACGTTCTACTGGTCTGGACCCTCGATGGTCTGTGGCCGAGCATCGTTAGGGAATACTTTGCTCAGCCGGTCGCTTTTGGCGGGCGTTGCGCCACCTCGACACACCGGCCCTGATACACAGTCCTATAACGACGATCACGATCATGGCGAGCACCGCCTTCGTGCCGGCATTTCCGATGCGCTTCGCGATCTCTTCGCCAAGAAAGTACGAAAGCCCGACATACATTCCGATCCAGCAGATGCCAGCGGTGAGTGCTCCGAGCATAAATACATAGAACCGTACACGGAAAATCCCAGACACAAAAGCCGGCATCGTCACGGATGCTACGAAGGTATGACGGCCGAACGCACGGTCGCCTTTGGCGAGCAGTTCTAGACGCGACTTCTCGAGTCGTCCCGGGTGGTCGAGCAGCCAGCGTCCCTTGCGGATACCAATCTCATATCCAACCAGCGAACCGAGTATCCAGGCGACCATAGCCGTTTCCAGCACGATCCATATACTGCAGCCCTCTCCCGCCAATGTGCCCGCTGCGATCAGCGACGCATCACCCGGGCCGGGCAGGCCGGCTTCCATAATCGCGACCAGCACGAACAAGACAAGGTATTCGGACAGGCTCACGGCTGCGGTGCCAGCGTGATCGTGGGCTCAGACAGGCCGCCACCGTGCTGGTCAGCGATCTCCACGCGCCCGTCGGCCCGCCAGAACGCGCTGGTATTCACTCGATTCGCCCCACCGCCCGCAACGGCGGCCGTAGCGCTCACGCTTGCGCCCCATGCCAGTGTTAGTGTGCAG
>CAVZKE010000013.1:0-421796 GCA_963775745.1 uncultured Actinomycetota bacterium | reverse complement strand
ACGGCGGCCTCGCAGACGGCCCGCACCGGCCAGCCCAGGGCCCGGGCGGCGGCTTCTGCCTCGGCCAGCTCTGCCGTGGCCGTTCGGAAGCCCGCGAGGCCATCGGTGGTGTAGGCCACCTTGACCGTAACGACCTGGCTGCTGCCCGGCGGTCCCACTTCCACCTCCACCGACATGCGGGAGGCGGTCAGCCGGTTCATCCGGGACCAGCGGACGCCGAGCGTCCCGGTGTGGGCGAAAATCGCGGCGGCCACGGCGCGACGGACTGGTTCAGCGCACAGGGCGGTGAGGACCTGTCCCGGGCGGCCGTGCCGGCCGACGGTCGGGGTACACCAGCAGTCCCAGGCGCCGGCCGCCCGTACCGCTTGAAGGACCGAAGGCCACAGCCGGGGGTCGAGGTCATCGACTGTGCTCTCGACGACAGTCACCTCGCCCTCGTGCAGGTCCCGCTCCGCGCCGGACACCCCTATGACCACCCGGGTGATGTTGGGCCAGTCGGGGGTGTCCCGGCCACCGCCGCCGGTGCCCACCGCGCGTACCGTCATGGCTGGAAAGTCGCCCGGCGTAGCCGCCGCCACGAGCAGGGCCGCACCGGTCGGGGTGGTGCGCTCACCGGTCAGGTCGCCGCTGGCCAGGTCCAGGCCGGCCGCGGCGGCGATGCGGAGGACGGCGGGAGCCGGCACCGGAAGGCGGCCGTGTCGGCTGGTGACGAATCCGCTTCCGGCGGCCAGGGCCGAGCAGCAAACCACCGCGCCGGGCCGCAGCAGTCCGAGGTCCTCCAGTGCGGCCGCCGATCCCACCACGTCGGCGAGGGAGTCGAACGCACCAACCTCGTGGAAGTGCACATCTTCGGGTGGCTCGCCGTGCACCGCCCCCTCCGCCTCGGCCAGCAGCTGGAAGACCCGTGTCGCGAGATCCTTCCCGGCCGGGCGGAGGTCACTGGCGCCGACATGCCCGAGCACGTCGGCGAGGTGCCGTTGGCGGTCGGTCGCCGTCGGCGTGGTGATCACGGCCCGCAGGCACGCGAGGCCGCCCCGGCGGGCGGTCTCGGTCCGCAGCCCGAGACCGGGCACGCCGAGTGAGGCAATGGCTCCGCGCACCCGCTCCATGTTGGCGCCCGCATCGAGCAGGGCGGCGAGCAGCATGTCGCCGGCCACGCCCGCGGTCGCGTCGATGTAGGCGGCAGCCGGCCAGTCCGTCACCGGTGAACCGCGCGGATGATCTTGGCGGCGTGCGCGGCCGCCCCGAACCCGTTGTCGATATTGACGACGACCAGACCCGGGCTGCACGAGGCGAGCATGCTGGCCGCTGCGGCCAGGCCGCCCGCCGCGACGCCGTAGCCGACACTGGTCGGCACGCCGATCACCGGCGCGCTGACCAGTCCGGCGACCACACTCGGCAGGGCACCGTCCATCCCGGCCACGACCACCACGCACTCGGCGGCACGCAGGTCGTCTAGCCGGGACAGCAGTCGCCCGAGCCCGGCCACGCCCACGTCGGCGAGGACATCCGCGCGGACGCCCAGCACGGCCAGCGTCGCCACACATTCCCGGGCCACTTTCAGGTCCGTGGTGCCGGCCGTCACGACCAGCACGTTGCCGCGCGCGGGCGGCAGGGCCCCGACGGCGACCGTTCCGGCCACGTGATCGGCCTGTACGGCATCGCCAGGGAAACGGGTGGCCGCCTCGTCCAGGACGCCGGTGGGGCAGCGCGTCGCCAGGGCCGGTGCCTCCGGATCGCGGACCCGCAACTCGGTCAGAAGTGCGAAGATCTGCTCGGACGTCTTGCCTTCGCCGAAAACCACTTCCGGGACGCCGGTCCGCCGCCGACGATCTACGTCCAGCAGGGCGAACTCGCCCAGCAGGACGCCCGCCGCCCCGGCCTCCGTTCCGGGCGGCCCCCGGTTCGGCACCCTCGGCGCTCCATTCGGCATGCCGACTGCTTTGTTCGGCATGCCGGGTGTCCCAGGCCTACCGGGACCCTCAGCCGGCACGGCTGACCGGAGTGATGTCGAGGTTCAGCGAACCGGACCGCAACGGCCGCTCGTCGATCTCCGCGCGCTGATATCCAGCCGCCCGGACGCAGGCCAGCACCGCCGCATGCTCGTCCGGGTCCGCCGCGCACAACAGGTCCGTCGCGCCGAGCTGCACCCGGCCGAGATCACCGAAATGCCGCACCCGCAGTTCGCGGTAGCCGCGCTGCTTCAGGCTCAGCTCAGCCCGGTCTACCTGCGACAGTACATCGGCGCTGACCGGGGTACCGTAAGGCAGCCGCGATGCCAGGCAGGGCGACGCGGGCTTGTCCGCGCTCGGAACCCCCAGGTGCCGCGCCAGCGGCCGCACCTGGTCCTTCCCCACGGACGCCTCCAGCAGGGGATGCCGGACACCGTGCTCGGCCGCCGCGCGCAGCCCGGGCCGCCAGTCATCCGTGTCGTCGGCGTTGGCGCCGGACAGCACGGCGGCGAATCCGCGGCGCCGGGCCAGCGCGGCCAGCCGCTCGTACAACTCGGATTTGCAGTAGTAGCAGCGGAAGCGGTCGTTGCGCCGGTAGTCGTCGCGCTCCAGCTCGGCCGTGCTGATCAGCTCGTGCCGGACGCCTACGGCCCGGGCCACCGACCGGGCGCCGTCCAGCTCGCCGGATGCGAGGGCCGGCGAGACGGCAGTGACGGCGAGGGCGTGTTCCCCGAGCGCCCGGGCAGCCAGCGCAGCGACCAGAGAGGAGTCGACCCCGCCGGAAAACGCGATCAGGGCGCTGCCCAATCCGGCCAGACGCTCGGTCAGCTGGCCGGCCAGCGCGTCAAGCTCGTCAGGCACGCCGTTCCTTCTCATGTCGCCCGGGCCCGCGCCGCGGTGATCTGCTCCGGCGCCAGGCTGCCCCGGTCCGCGGCTGGCAAGCGCGCAGGATTCGTGGCGAATCCAGGGCCCGGTAACAGTCAGCCATCCAAATCACTTCGCACGTCGGACGCATGGCGCGCCATGCCCACTGCCGGCTTACCCATCGCCAGGCAGCCAATCCCAACCCCGGCCGATCGCCCGTCATACCGCAGCTGATCATATGATTCGGACTATACGCTTCAGCGCGGTTGCGCTGACCTGCCGCCGCGGTCCGCTGTACCCTCAGCTTCAGCTTTCTGCACTTCGGGAGGTCTCGTGCCCGTCGAACAGGCAGAGTTCGGCCGTACCGGCCACCAGAGCAGCCGGGTGATCTTCGGAGGGGCGGCTCTCGCGCAGGTCTCCCAGCGGGTCGCGGACGAGACCCTGGACCTCCTGCTCGCTCACGGGGTGAACCATCTGGACGTGGCCTCGTCCTACGGCGAGGCGGAGGTGCGCATCCGGCCGTGGCTGCGGCGCGAACCGGGCCGGTTCTTTCTGGCCACCAAGGGCGACGAGCGCACCGCAGCCGGGGCCCGCGAGGAACTGCACCGGTCCCTGGACCGAATGGGCGTCGACCACGTCGACCTCTGGCAGCTGCACTCCCTGGCCGATCCGATCGAGTGGGACATCGCCCTGAGTCCTGGCGGGGCGCTCGAGGCCGCCCTTGAAGCCCGGGAGCAGGGCCTCATCCGGTGGATCGGGGTGACCGGCCACGGCAGCCAGATCGCCGCGACGCACCGCCGCAGCCTGGAGCGGTTCGGCTTCGACTCGGTGCTGCTCCCGTACAACTTCGTCACCATGCAGAACCCGTACTACGCCGACAACTTCAACGCCCTGCACGAGACCTGCCGCGAGCGGCGCGTCGCGGTGCAGACAATCAAGTCGATAGCGCTGCGCCCCTGGGCGGGCCGACCGCACACCCGGGCGACCTGGTACGAGCCGCTTGAGCAGCAGGACGACATCGATCTCGCCGTGTGGTGGGCGATGAGCCGCCCCGGGGTGTTCCTCGACAGCGTGGGGGACGTGGACTTGCTCCCGAAAGTGCTTGACGCGGCCAGCAGGTTCGCCCGGGCGCCGACCGACGCGGCGATGAGCGCGCTGGTCGACCGGACGGCGGCCGAGCCGCTGTTTGTCTGACCGGGATTGCACTGATCACGTCGTCCGCCCTAGTCGCGGTAATTGCGGCCCGTCTCGGCCCGACGCGTCACCCAGGGTGAGGTGAAGCATTCCCTGAGAGCTCCTGGAGGAACCAAGGGGAACCGACGCCGGCGGACACCGCACGCACCCAGTCTCATCCGCCACGGGCAGCCCAGCAGGGCGATGAGGATCTAAACCGCGGCCCGGGGAGCCCGGGGGACCGTGGCCCTGAACAGTGCGACTCCGGTGACGGCAACTGCCACCAGGATGACCAGCGCAATCGCCAGCGGATAGACGATGTGGACGTGCAGCACGAGCAGGGCTCCGACCAGGGCGCCCAGCAGCATCGCGATCACCGAGATCAGCCGGCGGGCGGCCTTGGCGCCGGTCGCGCCGGCCAGGGCGCTGTCCGCGGCGATCCCAGTGATGGTCAGCGTCAGCACGGTCGTGGTCAGGTCGGGGACGGCGAGCTTGCGCGCGGTGGCATTCTGCGCGCCCATGGTGGCTGCGAGCACCACGATCAGCGCGTAGCGCAGGCCGGCCGGCACCGGGGGTGCGGTCAGCGCCGCCATGATCACCGCCGCGCCGACCAGCACGGCCTGGATCGCCGCGGTGACGCCGAGCAGCAGCTCCCGGCGGTTGGCCAGGGACCGGCCCAGCCGGCCCGCGGCCAAGGCCGCGAGCGCGAAGCAGCCGATCGCGACGAGCGACGCCGACACGGAGAACCCGCCGGCTCCGGCCAGCGCGAACGCCAGGAAGACCACATTGCCGGTCATGTTGGCCACGAAGACATGCCCGAGCTCCAGGTAGCTGAACGCGTCGACCAGCCCGGTGACCGCGGTCAGCGCGACCAGCAGCGGCGGGAGCAGGCCGTCGTTGCCCTCCCGCAGCGGCGCGACCGTCTGCCTCGCATCGGCCCAGAACGTGTTGATCCACGGATAACGGCCCATAGCACCAGATCATGCACCACGGCCCGTTCGGAATGAACGACGCTGAACTGCAACGACGGCGGGTCATCGCGGGTCTCGAAGTCGGCCGCGCTCAAACCAGGCTCGACCGTGCGATTAGGGAGGTAGCGGAGCAGGCGGCCTGCTCCGGCGATCCGCTGTTCCTGCCGCGATGAGTCGAGCGCGTGGGCGTGGCTGCCGCTTGGGATCCGCGACAGGTTCGACTCCGCGGCGGCCAGCACGGCCGGCGTGGACGGCGACATCCGTTTCGCCTTCGGCGACGCGGAAATGGGCACGCCGGGGTTTCCGCGTCACTCACCAGCGGGCCGTCGCTGCCCAGGCGGTGGCGCTGGCCGCGGGGTCGCACGCGACGCCGCCTGAAAACTCAAGATCAACGTCAGAGTTTGGAACCCTAGCAGGGCTAGAGAAGGAGGCCTCATGCCCTCGTTGTCCACCGCCCCCGAAGGCCCCGGCTCAGTTTCCGGGCGCCGAACCCGTCAGCCGGGTCCGACACGTTCACCAGCCGTTCCATCGACACCGCTGACCCAGGCCGGGCTGCGGTCATGACTGGCGACGGCTTGCCCAGCGACCTTCGTGAGGGCTACGCCGAGATCGGCGACCAGCGATTGCATTACGTCGAAGCCGGCGACGGGCCGCTGGTCGTCCTGCTGCACGGCTTCCCCGAGTTCTGGTACGGCTGGCGGCAGCAGATCAAACCGCTCGCGGCAGCGGGGTTCCGCGTCGTGGCACCAGACACACGTGGCTACAACCTGTCATCACGGCCGAAAGGCGTCGCAGCCTACGACACCGGCTGCTGGCCGCCGACATCCGGGGCCTGATCCACGAACGCGGCGCCGAGACCGCGATGCTGGTCGGTCACGACTGGGGCGGAACCATCGCCTGGGCCACAGCGATGAACCACCCCGAGGTCGTAAACCGGCTGGCCATCCTCAACGCAGCCCACCCGCGGAAGCTATCGCAGGGACTGCACCACCCGGGCCAGCTCCGCAGGTCCTGGTACTTCTTCTCTTCTTCTTCTTCTTCTTCTTCTTCGACCTCCCGGATCTGCCCGAAGCCGTCGTGCACGCCGACCGGTGGCACTTCTTCCGGCACTTCCTGCGCGACGCCCACCCGGGCTACACGCCGGAGGACATCGACCGCTACGTCGAGGCCCTGGTCGCAGCCGGGCGCGGCAGCCGGCATGATCAACTACTACCGGTCCTCGGCGCGGCAGTCGCCGAAGAAGGCCGAAGCGGCGCTTCGCCCGATCCCGGCGCTCACCCTGGTCATCTGGGGGCAGCGGGATCGCTACCTCGGCCCCGAACTAGCCGAGCCCGACCACGATGACGTACCCAACCTAGACCGCGTCGAGCGGCTGCCCGACGCCTCGCACTGGGTCCATCACGACGAGGCTGAGCGCGTCAACCGGCTGCTCATCGACTTCTTCGCCCCCTCCTTGCCCACCAGCGACCGCTGACTCTCGGGGAGGTAGCCAATCGACCGGGCTAGCCGGTCCGGGATGGCCCGGTCGAGAGCGGAATCCCGACCCGCCGCGCTGCGACGGTTGGCGGGGGATCAGAGCATCCGCTGGTCATTCGGGGCTACCGCGACCTGATGATCCGGGCCAAGCTCAGTCACCTGATGGCTGGCCTGATCCCGGACGCGCCATTCGATCTATCACAGGATGAACACTGCACCGCGGGCCGCTGATTACGAGAAAGGACGAACGCAATCATGAACCCGTCCGGGAACCTCACTTACGACGTGTTCGTCAACGATCCGCCGCCACAGGACGGTCTTCTTCCGAACGGCGAGCCGAAGCGGTTCTCACCCATGGCCAGCACGCTGATCTACGGGACCGATGGTTCGGGGCCCGCGTCGTCGCCTCGGCCGACACGATCGCGCTCATGCACGCGAACCTCGCCACGCGGCCGTTCCTCTGGGACAAGGTGTACACGGGCATCCCGCCATCGCCTGTTACCGCGGTGACGGTCCCGGGCAACCGCTTCACCCTTGAAGGCCACGACCTGGCGATCGTCGAGGTCGGCCCCACCGACAGCGCCGACAGCACCGTCCTGCACATCCCCGATCTCGAGCTGGTCGTCGCTGGCGATGTGATCTACAACGGTGCTCATATGTACCTCGCCCAGAGCGTGGTCGCCGGCGGCTTCGGGCCCTGGCGGAACGCCATCGACAAGGTCCAAGCCCTCAAGCCCAGGCACATCGTCGCCGGTCACCAGAACAACAAACTCGATGACGACACCGAGCGGACCATCGCGGAGACCCGGCAATACCTCGACGACGCCGACGAGCTCCTAAGGACCGAGAACACCGCCGTCGCCTTCTTCAACGCCAAGATCAAGAGATACCCCAACCATCTCGGGCGGTTTGTCCTGTGGGCGGGTGCCAGTGTGCTCTACGGCGTGCGCGAACACTCCGGACAGGACCTCGCCCAGATTACCCTCGCCGCCTGGCTTTGAACCACGCCATCAGCGCCAAGCGGGTCGAAGCCACCAAGCAGGCCCGGCAGAGCCCGCTCTTCTTCGACCTAACGATCTCGCTGGCGAAGTCGATTTCGATGTTCCACGCCTCGCTGGGGGAGAACGCCCGGCTGGCCCGCCGGGCCGGCGACGCGGGCGATGAGTACTGGTCCGCCCTGGTCACGGTGTGCTAGGGGCTGCAGTCCGGCCATCATTCGGGCATCTCAGCCTTGTGGGATCCTGGTAGAGATCGTGGGTGCTGTTGCGGCGGGCGTTGCCGCTGTCCGGGGGGACCGGATCATGCGGTAACTCGGCGCGTCATGCGCCACTGCGCGGCGGCTGCTGCATGGTGAGGGCCCGGCCTGCTCGCCGCATCGGCAGGTGCTCGTAGGAGGCAGAGGTGATCGGTTGACCGCGCTCGCGGAGGCCGGGCGGTCGTATGCGCTGCTGTCCGATGGCACCACTATGATCATCCGGCCGGCGGGTCCGGGGGACTATGAGGCTGTCAAGGGGCTGCACGAGGCGATGTCTCCGCAGAACCTGTATTTCCGTTTCTTCAGCATGGGCCGGGTGGCCGCGGAGCGGGAAGCCCGCCGGGTGTGCCGCGAGGCCGGCCCGGACCACGGGGCGCTGCTCGGTCTGCTGGGCGATGAACTGGTCGGAGTGGCCAGCTACGAGCTCCTCTCCGGCCTTCAGGTGGCGGAGATTGCCTTGGCGGTTGCCGACGGCATGCATGAGCGCGGTATCGCCACATTGCTGCTCGAGCACACGATCTCGCTGGCCCGGGCCTGCGGCGTGAGGGTCCTGACCGCGGAGGCGCTGCCGGAGAACAGCGCCGTGCTACGGCTGCTCGCCGACTCGGGGCTGGCTGTGCGGCGCAAGTCCGGCGCCGGCGTGCTGGAGCTGTCCATGCCGGTGCCGCAGAACCCGGCTCTCGGCGAGGCCAGCGCATACCTCGACGCGGTGGCCGGCCGAGACGAACATGCGGATGCGGCGAGCCTGGAACCTCTGCTGGCTCCCCGGTCGGCCGCGGTGGTCGGCGCGGTCAGGCGGCCCGGATCAATTGGCCGGAGGATCCTGCTCAACATCCGTGACGCTGGCTTCGCCGGTGCCTTGTATGCGGTTGACTTCCAGGCGGGTGCCGTATCTGCGGCTGGCTCGCCTGACACCGGCATCGACGGCGTCCCGTGCGTCGCGTCGGTGGCTGCGCTGCCCGAGGCCCCGGACCTGGTGGTGGTGGCGGTCCCGGCGGCGCGCGTCGTGGATGTGGCCCGCGAGTGCGGGAAGCGCGGGGCCAGATCGCTGGTGGTCATTACCCTGGGCCTGACGGCGGCGCAGGAAGCCAGCTTGCTGGAGGCCAGCCGGCGGGCGGGCATGCGCCTGGTCGGCCCGGGCTGTCTCGGCGTGGCGGTGCCCGGGATCGGGCTGAACGCCACGTTCGCCACCCGCCTCCCGTCTGCAGGCCAGGCCGGCCTGGTCGTCCAGTCCGGCGGGCTCGGCGCGGCGCTGCTGGAGCATTTCTCCCGGCTGGGTATCGGGACCTCCTCGTTCGCCTCGGTCGGCGGCATGCTGGATGTCTGCGGCACCGACATGCTGATGTGGTGGGACGCGGATGACACCACTGAGCTGGCCGTGCTCTACTTGGAATCTTTCGGCAACCCGCGCCGGTTCGCCCGGACTGCGCGCCGGGTGAGCGCCAAGGTTCCCATCCTCACGGTCCATGCTGGCCGGTCAGCCCCGGGCCAGCGGGCCGCCATCTCGCACACCGCAGCCTTGGCCGCGCCGCTCATCACCCGGCAGGCACTGTTCGATCAGGCGGGCATTATCGCTACCACCAGCTTCAGCGAGCTGCTGGATGCGGTCGTGCTGATCGCGTCCCAGCCGGTCCCGGCGGGCAGCTGTGTGGCCATCGTGTCCAGCGGCGGGGGCGCGGGCGTACTGGCCGTCGACGCCTGCGCCGAAGCCGGCCTGGCCATTGCCACGCCGGGCTGGGCGGCTCGCCGCCGCCTGCGTGAGGCGCTGCCCGACGGCTCCGCTGTCGGCGGCCCAGTGGACACCACCGCGTCCGTCAGCGTGGCGGAATTCGGCACGGCCCTGCACATCGCCGCCAGTGAGGACGGCGTGGACGCGGTGATCGCGCTCGTGGTCGGTAACGGTTCTGCCGACCTGACTCCCGCCCTGACCGCCGCGCGGCTGCCGGTACCGATCGCGGCGGTCGTGCTGGATCAGCCCGAATCGGTCCGGCTGCTGCATGGTGACGGCGCCGCGCGCGCCGTGCCTGCGTACGCGTCCCCCGAAGCGGCCGCCCGGGCGCTGGCCCGGGCGGCCCGCTACGGTTCCTGGCGATCCCGGCCAGCGGGCACGGTGCCCGACATCGAGGGCCTGCGGGCAGCGGACGCGCGCTCTATCGTTGATTCTTTCCTCGCCCGGATGGCGGGCGGCGGCTGGCTGTCCGCCGGCGAAGCCGACGACCTGCTGCGCTGCTATGGCATCCCGATGGTCGAATTCCGCCGGGCCAGCAACGCCGGCGCCGCCGCCGATGCGGCGGCTGGCCTCGGTGGCCACGTGGTGATCAAGGCTGATGTTCCTGGCCTGCTCCATAAGAGCAGCGCGGGCGCCGTCGAACTGGACCTGCACGGGGACCACGAGGTGCGCGCCGCGGTGCGCCGCCTCCAGGACAAGTTCGGCAGGCGGATGACCGGAGTCCTGGTCGAGCCTATGATCACCGGCGGCATCGAGACCATCGTCGGCGTGGTGCAGGAACCGGTGTTCGGCCCCGTGGTGGTGTTCGGGCTCGGCGGGGTCGCCACCGACGTGCTCGGTGACCACGTGGCCCGCCTCGCCCCCCTAATGGGGTTTACCGGGTTAGCCCGAGCGGGACATCGGACCCGTGCGGGAGACTCGGGTTCTGGTAGCCGCTGGCGGGTGAGCACCCAGCCTCCCCCTGGGCCTTGAGCCCTATGGTGAGACCGTGCCCCCGCTGGTGGCCGGGAGGATGGACCGCTGATGGGGTGTCGTGCCCGGCCTGGAGTGGGCTGTGAGCACTGTATCCATTAGGGCGCTGGTGGTTCTCCCGCAGGCTGCCGTACGGGACCGGGCTGCGCACTGGAGAGGAATGCGAGTTGCTTTTTGTCGGAGATGACTGGGCTGAGGATCATCATGATGTGTGCCTGCAGGATAAGGACGGGAAGGTACTGGCGGCCCGGCGGCTGCCGGAGGGGGTGGCCGGGATCACCCGGCTGCATGAGCTGATCGCCTCTCACCTGGACGGTGATGACCCGGCGCAGGTGGTGGTGGCGATCGAGACCGACCGCGGGCCGTGGGTGCGGGCGCTGGTCGGGGCGGGCTACCGGGTGTACGCGGTGAACCCGAAGCAGGCGGCGCGGCACCGCGAGGTGGTGGCGGTGTCGGGGAAGAAGGACGACGCCTTCGACGCGGCCGCGCTGGCCGACATGGCGCGTACCCGCCGTCACCAGCTGCGCGAGGTCGCGGCCGACAGCGATGAGGCCGAGGCGGTGAAGGTAGCCGCCCGGGCGCATCAGAAGCTGGTGTGGGAGCGGACCCGGCATGCGCTGCGGCTGCGCTCAGCGCTGCGGGAGTATTTCCCCGGCGCGCTGGAAGCCTACGCGCCGCTGACGCTGACCGGGGCCGACGCGCTGGAGCTGCTGGCCAGGGCCCCGGACCCGGCCGCGGCGGCGAGGCTGACCATCGGTCAGATCACCGCCGCGCTCAAGCGGGCCCGCCGGCACGACACGGCCGGCAAGGCAGCCCAGATCCAGGCTGCGCTGCGCGCCCCGGCGCTGGGCCAGCCCGAGATCGTCACCGAGGCATACGCGGCCAGCGTGCAGGCGGCAGCCGCGGTGATCACCGTGCTGAACGAGCAGATCAAGAAGATGGAAGCCACGGTGGAGTCGCTTTTTCGACGCCACCCTGACGCCGGGGTCTACCTCAGCCAGCCCGGCATCGGGGTGATCACCGGCGCCCGGATCCTCGGCGAGTTCGGTGACGCGCCCGGCCGGTACGCCGACGCCAAAGCGCGCCGCAACTACGCCGGCACCTCGCCGCTGACCATCGCCTCGGGCAAGACCAAGACGGTCCACGCCCGGTACATCCACAACGACCACCTGGTCAGCGCGCTGCACGACCAGGCGTTCGCGGCGATCTCCGCCTCGCCCGGCGCGCGGGCCTTCTACGACGAGCTGAAAGCCCGCGACATCGACCACACCGACGCGCTGCGCCGCGTCGCCAACCGGATGGCCGGGATCTTGCACGGCTGCCTGAAGACCGGCACCAGCTACGACGAGGACACCGCCTGGGGGCATCGCCGCCAGCCAGCTGCCGCGTAAGGCCGGCCCGGGCTGCCAGCCCTTCCGGCGCGATCAACAGCCGCCAGGAGGGCTCGCTGGCATGCCCGGAAACCATGATCGGAAAAGAATTTCCGGGCCTTCTATTGACAGCAAACGCCATGGGGTGTCTCACCAGCGCCGACGCCGACGACCTGATCCACTCCCTCCGCGCGGCGCCGCTGCTGCTCGGGCACCGCGGCCAGCCCGCCGCCGACATCAGGACCCTGCGTGACACCCTGCTCCGGGTCTCCCGGCTCGCCGATGACCTGCCGCAGGTCGCCGAGCTGGACCTCAACCCCGTGATCGCCCGCCCGGACGGTGTCATCGCCGTGGACGCTCGCATCCGCGTGACCAGCCACCACCTCGCCGACCCCTTCCTGCGCCAGCTCCCCCCGGACCGGCACGACGCGCCGTAGACCACCGTCCCGCGCCCATCGGTGTGCACGTACGCAGCGCTGTGACGATAGCGGAGAGTGACCGGATTTGTCGGCCACTGCACCTTGTGAACCGGCCGGGACGAGGCTGCCCGGGGGGCGGCGCAGGGGCAACCGAATCTGGTCGGCACAACTCACGCGTCATCTTCTCCGGCGCTCCTCCTCGGTTTCGCGCTTCCGAGTGAGTCCGAGCTGACCACCGCGACCGGGCTGTTCGCCGAGGCGATCTGTTGACGGGATCTTCGCCATCCGCTGAACGCGTCGACCTTCAGGCTGCCGCGGAGGCAGTAGCGAGTTTCGGGCTGGCGCTCGAGTTCGTTGAAGGTTAGCGGCGCTAACGAAACTGGGGAGCCAAACGGGGAGCCAGCGACCCCAGCGGGAATGATGTCGCCACTGACGCTCTGCTGGCCCTTTGTCCTATAGGGGGGGTACGATCCGGTTTGGGGGAGAGAGAAGAATGGGCAGCAAACGGCGTCGGCTCGACCCTGTGGGGCCGTTTGGCAATCCGGACGGGTCACGAGCCGACATCGAGGACGTGATCAGCGAGTTCGTCGACTTCGGCGGCGATCCGGCGTATGGCCACCTCGCGACCCGTGCAAACGACTCTATGGTGCGGGTCATCGTGGGGAAGCTCGGGGCTGGCAAGACGGTTTACCTGCGGCGTCTTCAGGATTTCCAGGCACATCAGGACTCCGTCTACGCCGACATGCCGCAGCAGAGCTTGCCGAAGACCGAAGTTGTGGTGAAGGCGTGCCAGTGGTTCTCGGACCGCGTCCTGGTCGAGAAGTGGATGCAGATCTGGGAGCGCGCGATCATGCGATCGCTGGCCTCGCATTTGCTGCGCCGTCCCGAGTTGCGCCAGCAGTTGCGCGACGAGCAGGCCGACGAGATCGAGCAGTCGTACGCGCGGTTGCTCGACGACTTCCGTCGGCCCCGGTCGATCTATAGCCAGGTGCGCGACATCATTAATCAGCGGCAGACCGGTCATCAGCTGTCTACGTATCTCGACGATCCGCTCTGGGACGACCTCGAGGATCTGCTGGGCGAGGTTGTCGGCCAGTGCAAGCCGATCTATTTCTACCTTGACGCGGTGGACGAGGAGTTCGGCCACGCCCCGATGTACTGGCTGAAGTGTCAGGAAGGGTTGTTCTATCAGGTCATGCGGCTGCTCCGCGACCACAGGCTGGGCGGCCGCCTGCATGTCGTCGTCTGCATCCGCGACATCGTCATGTCGTCGGTGTACCGATCAGAACATGCGCCGCGGTACTACAACGAACCGCATATACGCGTCCTGACCTGGGACCGAGGCTCGCTGCTCTATCTGCTTCAGCAAAAGCTGCAGCGGCTGCCGCCGTCACTGCTGATGCGGCGTGCCGCCAACGGCCCCCCCACGATCCGCGACTGGCTCGGGGTCAACGGCCACTGGCCGGGACCCGACGGCGATGGAACGATTGAGGACTACCTGCTTAGCCACACGAGGCTGATCCCGCGCGACATCATCTCGCTCGGCAATGAGCTGAACGAGGAGGTTCTGCGGCAGAAGCAGGCTGGCCACGAGGGCCTGCCGCCGGAGGCTCTCCAGGGCGTGATTCAACGCTGCGCCAAGCGGTTCGGCGACTCCCAGCTCGCCCAGTGCGCCAACCAGATCTCGTCGGACCTGATGCCGAAGAACGCCGCCCTGCACAACTACTCCGAGTTGTTCACCAGCACCCAGGCCTACATCAGTGGCGTGCAGGAGGACGTTCGCTCCTTCGTCCGCATGATCGGCGTTGACCGATTCCCGCGCGCGGACCTCGAGGCACTGCAGGAAGTGGCGGATCTGCACTTCGAGAAGGCAACGGACCTCGCCTCTGTCCTGTGGCAGAACGGCTTGCTCGGGTATGTCGACGAGATCGGGCGGCGCCGGTTCTACTCCATGGGCGACGTCGAGGAGTTTCACTTCCCGCCCGAAGTAGGCACGTACGTGCTGCATCCGTGCCTGGCACACGCCGTCGGGGGAATCCGGCACGTGCGGGCGGACTCCGCTGGAGCCGGAGAAGCGCACCGCACCAGCGCGCCCACACCTCGGGGCCTTCGCACGGCCCGGACCTCACGGGAGCCGGCCGCTGCACCGCCCTCAGGCGGCAGCCATGCGCTCCCGGAACCTGACCCGGCAGAGGTGCGATCCTCAGTTGGGGCCAAGGCCGCTGACTACGCTCCCGGCGACGTCCTCGACGGCCGCTTTGAGATTTTGGACATGCTCGGGCAGGGCGGCCTTTCGAAGGTCTATCGCGTGCGCGATGACGTCGAGGGTGAGGAGCGAGCGCTCAAGCTCTTCGACAGCGCCGCCGGGTATGCGGCGGTGCGCCGCGAGATCGGCGCCCTGCGAAAGATCCATCATCCCAATGTGGTAAAGGTCTTCTGGGCCGATAAGACCAACGTCGGAGACTGGTATCTCATTACCGAATTCATTGACGGGGAATCACTCGACGAGTTCACCACAGGAAAGAAGCTCCTTCGCGATCGGGAGGCAGTAGATGTTGCACTCGATCTGCTTGACGCGCTCGTCGCTTTTCATCCTGATTCGGCGCGCCTCAAGCAGCTCGATGCTAAACGTCGCGAAGGCGACCTGCCGGAACCGGAGCTCCGCGAGTGGATGGAACTGAAGGACAAAGGGCTGGTCCACCGCGACATCAAACCGCTCAACGTGATGCTCACTCGCACGGGAGCGAAACTGCTTGATTTCAACATCGCGTCCCGAGTCGGCGACCCCGTGCATACGCAGTCAGGCACACCGCCGTATCAGCCGCCCGACGCCGACCTCACTCATTGGGACGTCTCCACCGATCTGTTCGCCGTCGGCGTGCTTCTCTATGAGCTCCTGTGTAACGGTCACCACCCGTTCCCGAATGCGATGCCCATGGTCGACGAGTCAGTGATCGACCCGAGAACGATTCGCTCTGACCTCAGTCCTGGTCTTGCAGAGTTTCTCATCAAGGCCTGCGCCCCAGCCAGCGTTGATCGCTTCTCCACGGCTGCTGAGATGCAGCTCGCCTTACGGGACATCCGCGCTGCCCTTTGACCACTGCCTGGAGGCTCCCTAGCAGCGATCTCTCCGCCGCTCTGGCATTATCGATGCGTGACCAGCGCCGACCTCGAACGCCGCGCGCGAACCGCCTACGAAGCCCACCGCGCTGCCCACCCCACCTCTCTGCCGCCGTGGGAAGACACCTCCGAGCAGGAGCAGGAAGCCTGGAAGGCTGCCGTGTCCGCGATCGCTGCGCCGCGGAAAATTACCCGGGTCGAGGCGGGGCCGACCCCGTCCCTGCTCATAACGACCGGAGATCAGAGCCGCACCTTCGACACCGACTTCACCGCAGGTCGCCAAGGTAACCTCGCTATCGACGACGAATACGTCTCCGCCCACCACGCCCGCTTCCAGGTCTCCCACGGCCGGTGGTACGTCGAAGATCTCGGCTCAACCAACGGCACCTGGCTCAACGGGCGCCGCATCCACACTCCCCAGTGGCTGAAGAAAGGCGACAAGATCAGAATCGGGCGCACCGTCATCACCGTGAAGCCGACGTGAGCGAGATTCTGGCCTGGCAGATCCGAGCCATGCGCACAGGTACGCGCGGCGTGACGACCCCGTCGGCCACCGTGCCTGTGACCACCTGAACTTCGCGGAGATCTGGGATGCCGAGGACAAGCAGCATGCTCTGGCTGCGGTGAGGAGGGCGGGTCTGTCAAGTCTTCGGTGTAACTGATCTTGTGGGTTCTAGTTCCGTCCTGCGGACAGGCGCCCGTCAAAGGTGATGTCGAAGGCGTTGAGGGCGGCCTTCCACCGGTTGGTCCAGCGCTTGCGGCCCCGGCCGGTGGGGTCCAGGCTCATGATCGCCAGATAGAGGCACTTGAGCGCGGCCTGCTCGGTGGGGAAATGCCCGCGGGCGTTCACGGCCCGCCGTAGCCTGGCATTGATGGATTCGATGGCGTTGGTGGTGCAGATGACAGTCCTTATTTCCCGGTCGAAGGCCAGGAATGGCACGAATTCCGCCCACGCGTTCTCCCAGAGCCGTATGATGGCCGGGTAGCGTTTCTCCCACTTACCGGAGAACCCGGCGAACCGGTCAAGGGCTTCCGCCTCGGACGCCGCGGTGTAGACGGGCTTGAGGTCTTTCGCGATCTGCGCCCAGTCGCGCTTTGAGGCGTACTTGAACGAATTCCGCAGGAGATGAACAATGCATGTTTGCACGATTGTCTTCTCCCACACGGCGCTGACGGCGTCGGGCAGGCCTTTCAGCCCGTCGCAGACCAGCATGCACACATCCCGGACACCGCGGTTCTTTATTTCCGGCAAGACCCGCAGCCAGTACTTCGCCCCTTCCCCGCCGCCGTGCTCCCCGGCCCACAGGCCCAGCACGTCACGCTCGCCGTCCACGGTGACACCCAGGACCAGGTAGATAGGCCGGTTCGCGACCTGGCCCTCCCGGATCTTCACGTTAACCGCATCGATGAAAAGCACGGCGTAGACGGGGCGGTTTCTAGCGAACGTCGCGAATCATTCCGTTGCCTGCTGGCGGTCCCATCGTCGCATGAGCTGGCGGGGGGTCTTGTCGTTGAGGCAGATGCGCGGCCGGTCGTTGAGTTCGGCGGCGACCTGGGCGAGGTGTTGAGCGGTCCATATCCCGAGGTCGGTTCCCTTGGGGAAGTACTGGCGCAGAAGGCCGTTGGTGTTCTCGTTGCTGCCGCGCTGCCAGGGCGAGTGCGGGTCGGCGAAGTAGATCTTCAGGCCGGTGGCCTGCTCGATGCGCTCGTGCTGGAACATCTCGTTGCCCTGGTCCCAGGTCAGCGTCCGGCGCAGCTGCGGCGGCACGGCAGCGAACGCGCCGATCAGGGCGTCGCCGACGGACTGGGCCGAGTGATCGCCGGGCAGCTTCACCAGCACGGTGTGCCTGGTCTTGCGTTCGACCAGCGTGGCGATCGCGGATCGCTGCGCGGCGCCGACGATGAGGTCGCCTTCCCAGTGCCCGGCCTGGCGCCGTGATCCGGCGGCCAGCGGCCGCTCGCGGATCGACCTCATGTTCGTGGACTGCCGGAGCGCTCCCTCGCGGGACCGGCCCCGACCGCGGTGGTGCCGGTAGGTGCGGCCGGTGCGCAGGCTCGCTGGCCCGGCGGGGATGATGAGGCCGCGGTAGATGCCTTCGTAGATGGTCTCGGCGCACACATGCCAGGCAGCCCGCCGCGGGTAGCGGCGCCGCAGCCAGCGGCTGATCTGGGCCGGTGACCAGCGCTTGCCCAGCTTGCCGGCCACGACCTCGCGCAGCTGCGCATCGCAGTCAAACCTGCGGTGCTTAGGCCGCCTGCGCCGCACGTAGGCCTGGCTGTGCGCATACCAGGGCTGATAGCGGCCGTCTGGCTTGCGGTTCCTGGCGAGCTCCCGGTAGACGGACTGGTAACTCTTCCCGATCCGCGCAGCGATCACCTTGACGGGCTCACCGCAGGCTAGCCCGTCAGCGATCTCGATCCGGTCGTCCTGGCTCAGATACCTCGGGCTGACAGGCGTCTCGATGAAGCTCACGCTGCCAGCGTCGATGAACCACAGCGACCCGCAGCTGAGCGACACGCCGACCCGCCCCGCGGCCTGAGACCCCGACAATCCCGTTCTGATCAGCTCGAAGTAACGGCCCTTGACCCCGGCCGGCATCTTGTTCCACGCATACCTCGGCATGCGAACCCCTCACGCTCAGGATTCGCAACCACCGGTAGAAACCAAGCGGCATCGAGAGGCCGGTTCTGCCATTCTGCCATGCCCTCCATCACCCGGTCGGTGATCGCAGTGATCGTCTGCTTCGAGACCTCCGCGCCGTACACCCCGGCCAGGTGCGCGCAGATCTCCCCATGCGTCAGCCCCTTCGCCGACAGGGAAATCACCAGCTCATCCACACCGGTCAGCCGCCGCTGCCTCTTGGCGACGATTTTCGGCTCGAAACTGGAATCCCGGTCCCGCGGCACCGAGAACTCCACCGGGCCGGCCTTGGTGAGCACGGTCTTCGCGCGGTGGCCATTGCGGGAATTACCGCCATCACGACCCGCCGGGTCATGCTTTCCATAACCGAGATGATCGTCCAGCTCGCCTTTCAGCGCGCCCTCCACGACCATCTTGGTCAGCTTACCGAGCAGCCCGCCCTCCCCGGTCAGCTGCAGCCCGCCGGTGCGGGCTCGCTCGGTAAGCTCCCGGAGCAGCTGCTCATCGGCCGCCGACAGCTCCGGGCCGTCCTGGTCCTGGCTGGTCATCACGTCAGTCACTGGTGTCTCCTCTGCCTCTGGAGTTACACCGTTGAAATTACAGTCTTGTGAGGGCGTTCGAAGCAGCGCCGTCCGATCCAGGCCTGAAACGGAACCTCTCATGGTTGCCGTAATTTCCCGCATCGGTGAACCTGTTGCCGCTGGAACGCAATAGAGAAGCGATGGACGACGACGAGCTGATCGCCGCGATGGCGGGCGGTGACGACACCGCGCTGCGGGAGCTGTTCGCACGGCACGCGCCGTGGCTGGCCGCCCGGCTGCGCCCCCTCCTGCCCGCGGCCGAGGTGGAGGACGTGCTGCAGGAGAGCTTCCTGGCGGCCTGGCGGGGGGCGCGCGGCTACCGGCCCGAGGGCTCGGGCTCGGCGGGCGGCTGGGTGTGGGGGATCACCCGGCGGCAGGCGGCGCTGTGGCTGCGCCGCCGCGGCCCGGACGGATTGCCGCTAGCCGCCCTGGCCGGCCACGGTGGTCAGCAGGGGGGTGATCCGGCGGAGGCCGCCGTGTCCCGGGCCGAACTCGCTGAGGCGGTCAGGGCGCTCGGCCCGGAGGGCAGCACGACGCAGGAGGTCTGGCGGCTGATTTACGTGGAGGACCGGACGGTCGCCGAGGTGGCGGGGCTGATGGGCGTTCCCGAGGGCACGGTGAAAAGCCGCGCGCACCGGGTCCGGCAGATCATGCGCGCGGTGCTGCGGCAGCCGGTGCGGGACGGAGACGGACGATGACCTTCAGCCATGAGATGACTGGTGACCGCGATGACCTGCCGGGGCCTGGCCAGGACCGGTGCCCGCGTGACGTCGATCTGCACCGGGTGTGGCTGGGGGTGGCTGCGGAGGTGTGGCGCCGGCGCCCGGGGCTGGTGGAGCGGCTGGCCGGGCGGCTGCTGCGTTCGCCGGGGCTGGCGCGGGCGCTGGTGACGACGCCGTCGCTGCTGGCTGGGTGGGTGATCGCGAGCGCGGTGGTGCTGGCGGCGGGGATGTTCGCGACGCTGGGGACGGGGACGCCGTGCGTGCCGTTGCTGGCTCCGGCGGTGGCGGGGGCGGGTGTCGGGTATGCGTACGGGCCGGGTATCGATCCGGCCTGGGAGCTGTCGCTGAGCATGGCGGTCGGTGACCGGATGGTGCTGCTGGTGCGGGTGCTGGTGGTGTTCGCGCTGGACGCGGCGCTGGGGCTGGTGGCGTCGGGGGTGTCGGGGGCGGTGGCGGTGGTTACTTTCGGCTGGCTGGTGCCGATGACGGCGGTGTCGGCGCTGGCGCTGGCGGTGGCGGCGGTGACCCGGTCGGCGAACGCGGGTGTGGCGGCGGGGCTGGCCGGCTGGGTGATCATGGTGCTGTCGGTGTACTCGGCGTCTGGGCAGGTCACCGCGGCGGTCGCCGGTTCGGTGCTGGTCGTTCCTTATCTGGCGGTCGCGGCTGTGTGCGGCGCGGTCGCGTGGTTTGCCACCGGTATGGCGGGAGGAGCGTCATGAACGTTGAGGTCAGCGGGGTGACCCGGCGGTTCGGCCGGACCCAGGCGGTGGCCGGGGTGAGCCTGGTGGCCGGTCCGGGGGTGCTGGGGCTGCTGGGCCCGAACGGCGCGGGCAAGACCACGCTGCTGCGGATGCTGGCCACGGTGATCGCGCCGAGCTCGGGGCGGCTGCGGCTGCTGGGCCGCGACCCGGGCTGCTACGGGCCGCGGCGGGAGATCCGGCGCGGGCTGGGGTATCTGCCGCAGGATCTGGGCTACTATCCGGGGTTCACGGTGGCGGAGTTCGTGGAGTATTTCGCGCTGTTGAAGGAGATGCCGGCGGGCCGGGTGCCGCAGGCGGTGGCCACCGCGATCGAGCGGGCCGGCCTGGGCGGCCGGGCGGGGGCGAGGCTGCGGACCCTGTCGGGCGGGATGCTGCGCCGGGCCGGGATCGCGCAGGCGATCGTGAACGAGCCGGAGCTGCTGCTGCTGGATGAGCCGACGGCCGGGCTTGATCCTGAGCAGCGGGTGGCGTTCCGGGCGTTGCTGCGCGGCCTGGGTGAGCGGGCCACCGTGATCGTCTCCACCCATCTGGTCGAGGACGTCGGCGCCGCCTGCGGCCAGGTCGCGCTGCTGGATGCCGGGACGATCGTGTTCGGCGGCACCCCCGGTGAGCTGACCGCCCGGGGCGCGGGCACCGGCGCGGCCGGCGATGCGCCGCTGGAGCGCGGCTACAGCGCGGTGCTCGCGGCGGCCCGCTCCGCTAGGGCGGCGGGGTGATGACCGTGGTGGCTGGCGCCCCGGTGCGGCGCCGGGCGCCGCGCCTCACCGGCGCGGTGCCGCGGGGCGCGGCGCGGCTGCTGCGGGTGGAGTTGCGCCGCAACGCGATGCCCTGGATGCTGCCGCTGATCGCCGCGCTGTTCTGGTTCGACTCCTACCGGCCCAGCACCGGCACGGCGCCGCTGTATGGGCTGCGCACGTTCTGGAACATGGGCCAAGGGCACGCGATCATCGACTTCGGGCCGTTGGTGGCCGGCGTGGCCGCTTGGATGGGGTCGCGGGAGGGCCGCCGCGGCCTGGCTGACCTGGTGACCGCGACCGCCCGGCCGCGCTGGGCGGCCCAGCTCGCCACCTGGGCCGCGACCGCGATCTGGGCGGTGGCGGCCTACCTGGCCTTCGTCGGCGTCATGTTCGCCTGGTACGCCCGCCAGGGCGTCGCGGGCACGCCACCGTGGTGGTGGGCCGCCGTCGGCGCCACCGCGGTGGCCGCGTTCAGCGCCGCCGGGTTCACCGCCGGGACCTGCTGGCCGAGCCGGTTCGCCGCCCCGGTGGCCGCGTTCATCGGGTTCCTGGCCATGGCGCTGTCGGCGCAGACCGGGTTCGCGCACACCAGCGGGTGGGCGCTGATCCTGCCGACCAATACCAACGGCAACTTCGAGACCGACTCGGGGATCTTCTACCCCTGGCTGCCGGACCTGCCGATCGCGCGGATAATGTTCCTGGCCGGGCTCGCCGTCGCGGCGCTCGGCGTGCTGGGCCTGCCCGCCCGGGCCGGCGGCCCATGGCTGCGGCGCGCCGCCGCGGTGGTCACGCTCGCCGGTATGGCGGCGGCCGGGATCGCCGTCGGGCTGGTCCGGACCGCCCGGCTTACGCCCCATGGCATGGTCATCCCCGCCCTGCACGACGCCGCGAACGACGGGTCGATTACATACACACCCGCCTGCGGCCGCGCCGCCGGGGTCCCGGTGTGCCTGAACCCGGCCTACCGCCGATGGCTGCCGGAAGTGACCGCCGCGCTGGCAGTGATGCTCGCCGAGGTGGCAGGCCTGCCCGGCGCGCCAGCGCGTGCCACCCAAGCCGCCGCGGCATACCCCAGCGGTGCGGGCGGCCAACCCCAGGCGATAACGCTTGGCGGGCACCCGCAGGTGCTCCGCATGTCGCTCGGCCAGCTCGAGATGCCGGGACCGTGCGGCTTTTGCGCCGGGCCCGCGGCCACGAGACAGTTCGCCGACCAGATGCGGCTGCTGCTCGCCCACGCCTTCGTGGGCGCGGGCAACGGCCCGGGCAGCCCGGTGCAGCAGGCCGTGCAGGCAGCGCTGTTGCAAGGTGCCGGGATACCGTTCGCCGCGCAGCCCGGGCTGCTGGCCGCCACGGAGAGCGGACCTGGACCCGGGCCGGGACCTGCGACTGGGCCGGTCTACGTAGCGGCTCAGCGGCTCGCCACCTTGCCGGCCACGGCCCGGCACGCCTGGCTCGCCGCTCATCTGGCCGCGCTGCGGGCCGGCCGGCTCACCCTCAAGGAACTGCCATGACCACTGCAGGCCTGCACCGGCCGGCGCCGGGAAGCGTCCCGCCTCCGGCGGCCGGGACCCGACGAGACCGGGCGGCCGCCGGATGGCGGCTGGCGCGGCTGTATCTGGTCAGCCGCCGGGTGCCGATGGCGCTGGCGCTGCTGGCCGGGCTCGGCGCGCTGCTGTGGACCGCGCTGCACTGGCGCTGGAACATCGCCGGCGGCGCCGCCGCGCGGCAGTTCATCCCGCTGACGATCCAGACCGGGGCCGCGGCGGTGATCGCGGTCACCACCTACGGGCCGTTCGGGGAACCAGAACGGGCCGCCGGCCGGTGGCTGCCCTGGCTGCGGCTGGGCGCGGCCGTGGCGATCACGTCGGTCGCGTTCGGCGCGCTGGCCGCCGGGGCCGCCGCGGGCGGGATGCCGGGCGGGACCCTCGCCCTGCTCCGCAACCTGGGCGGCATGGCCGGCATCGGCCTACTATCCGCGGCCATCCTCGGCGGCGCGTTCGGCTGGATCGGGCCGATGGCCTACCTGCTGATCACCGAGGGGGCGCTGGCCCACCGCTCGGCCACGCCATGGGTCTGGCCGACCCGGCCGCCGCACGACCGTGGCGGCGCGATCTGCGCCTGCCTGGTGATCACCGCCGGACTGGTGCTGATCACCGTGCGCGGACCGCGGGAATCGGGGGAATCCGGCCCCGCAAGCTGACCCCGGGGGCAGCGCAATCACCATCCCGCGGGTGAGCTGGCGGCGTACTGCCGATTGCCCGCCCGGGGGTATCGCGGCATCTGCGGGTGCTGCGGGAGGCAGGGCTGGTCGAGGTCCGCCAGGAGGCGCAGCGGCGGGTCTAGTGATGGCACCCGCAGGCTGAACCAGTTGCGCCGTGCCGACCTCGACGCGAGGTTCCCTGGTCTGCTCGACCTCGCCATTCCCCAGGGGCGCGCCGTCATCAAGGCTGGCGGGGGGACCAGCGGTAGACACCTGCGGCGACGCACGTTGCCTCGGGCGCCGTCTTTCCGGATCACCCGAATCCGGTCCATACTTCGGTGGGAACGCGGGGGTGCGCAGATGGCTGAGGGACTGAGCCCGATCGAGGCCGGCAAGAAGCTGCATGAACATGGCGAGACGCTGACCCCGGAGGCCGAAGGAACGGATGACGCTCGCGGCACGGCCGACCGTCATTCCCGGATCGTGCAGATCGGCGAGGCAATACTGCTCGCCCTGGTCACGATCACGGCGGCCTGGGCAGGCTACTCGGCGGCCCGGTGGGGCACCGCATCGCGGGTTGAGATCGCCCAGTCGTCCACGCTGCGGGCGCTGGCCACCCGGGACGACCTCACCGCCCTGTCGCTGCGAAATTTCGACTCCTCGACCTTCAACGCGTGGTTCATCGCGTTCACCCTGAACAGCCCGCAGAAGGAGGCGATCGCGGAGCGCCGGTTCCGGCCCCAGTTCCGGGTGGCCTTCAACGCGTGGCTGGCTACCGACCCGGTGCACAATCCGAGCGCCCCGCCCGGCCCGACCTACATGCCCGAGTACAAACTGCCTGCCCAGGCTCAGGCCAACGCCCTCGACAACGCCGCCAGCGCGAAGTTCCAGACCGGTAACCACGCCGGGCTGGTCGGCGACGATTACGTCCGGATCACGGTCTTTCTCGCCGCCGTGCTGTTCCTGGTCGGTATCGGCAGCTCGTTCAAGCTGAACAGCATCCGCTACGCCCTGATCTCTTTCGGCTCCGTGCTGTTGATCCTTTCGATCGTGCTGATCCTGCGGCAGCCGGGCCTGCCGAGCTGACGCCTGGCTGGCCCAGATGTGCCGGGGCGGAGACGGCCCGGTCAATAAGATACGGCCGCCCGCCATTAGTCAATAGGGAGCGAGTACTTCGGACTTCCTTTATCTCCCGTTCAGCTCCCATACATCATCATCAGGCTGAACCCGACTAAAGTCGGCTGTGTCGGCCGCTTGGCCGGCCTACGGGGCGGAGACGGGGCGATGAAGTTCACGGCTGAGGGGCAGCGCCTGGCGGCAGCCGACGACCGGGGCGTCCCATGGCGCCGGTGGGGGCCCTACCTGAGCGACCGTCAGTGGGGAACGGTCCGCGAGGACTACAGCGACAATGGCGATGCGTGGAGCTACTTCACCCACGACCAGGCCCGCTCCCGGGCCTACCGCTGGGGGGAAGACGGCATCGCGGGCGTCAGCGACGATCAGCAGCACCTGTGCATGTCACTGGCCCTGTGGAACGGCGCCGACCCGATCCTGAAGGAGCGGTTCTTCGGCCTGACCAATGCGGAGGGCAACCACGGCGAGGACGTCAAGGAGTACTACTTCCATCTGGACAACACCCCCACCCACTCCTACATGCGCATGCTCTACAAGTACCCGCAGGCCGCCTACCCCTACGAGGACCTGGTGGGCACGAACCGCGGGCGCTCGCGCACCGAATTCGAGTACGAGCTGCTCGACACCGGGGTGTTCGCCGAGGATCGGTACTTCGACGTGGAGGTGGAGTGGGCCAAGGCCGGCCCCGAGGATCTCGTGGCTCTGGTCACGGTGACCAACCGGGGGCCGGCTGACGCGCCGCTCGACGTGCTGGCCTCCATCTGGTTCCGTAACACCTGGGCGTTCGAACCCACTGCGGACGTCCCGGTTCTGGCCGCCGACGGGCCGGGCCGGATCGTGGCGGCCCACGCCGCGCTCGGACAGCGGGTGCTGTGGGTCGATCCCGGCGCCGAGTGCGTGTTCACCGGGAACGAGACCAACGCCAGCCGCCTGTTCGGTGGCCAGAACCATACGCCCTACGTGAAAGATGGCATCGACGAATACGTGGTACGCGACCGCGTGAACGCGGTGAACCCCGCGCGAACCGGCACCAAGGCGGCCGCCCGCCACCGGCTGGTGGTTCCCGCCGGCGGTTCCAGGACCGTCCGCTGGCGGCTGCGTCCGGCCGACGCCGGGATAGTGCCCGGCGGCGAGCTGGGCGCTGACGCCGATGCGGTCGTGGCCCGGCGCCGCGCTGAGGCCGACGAGTTCTACCGGGTCATTACCCCGCCCGGCGTCGACGCTGACGGAGCCCTGATCATGCGGCGGGCCCTGGCCGGGATGCTCTGGAGCAAGCAGTTCTACTATTTCGACCTCGACAAGTGGCTGCAGGAGCACCGGGCGCACCCGCTGCGCGCTCCCGAACGGGCTGACGTCCGCAACCGGCAGTGGTTTCACATGCAGAACGGGCACATCATCTCGATGCCCGACTGCTGGGAGTATCCCTGGTACGCGGCGTGGGACCTGGCCTTTCACTGCGTGCCGCTGAGCATGGTCGATCCCGCCTTCACCCGGGGGCAGATCGAGCTCATGCTCAGCGACGTGTACCTGCACCCCAGCGGGCAGATCCCGGCCTACGAGTGGAACTTCGGTGACGTCAACCCGCCGGTGCACGCCTGGGCCACCCTGTTTGCCTTCGCGGCCGGGTCAGGCCCCGGCGCCGCGGAGCAAACGGACTTCCTCCGCGATGCGTTCAAGAAGCTGCTGCTGAACTTCTCGTGGTGGCTCAACCGCAAGGACCCGGCCGGACGCAACCTGTTCGAGGGCGGCTTCCTCGGCCTCGACAACATCGGCGTCTTCGACCGCAGCGCCCCGCTGCCGACCGGCGGTCACCTCGAACAGGCCGACGGCACCGCCTGGATGGCCCTGTTCAGCCAGAACATGCTCGACCTCGCCCTGATCCTGTCGAGCGTCGACCCGAGCTACGAGGACCTCGCCCTCAAATTCGTCCAGCACTTCTTCTGGATCGCCGCGGCCATGGACAAGGTCGGCCAGACCGATGACGAGATGTGGGACGAATCCGATGGCTTCTTCTACGACGTACTTCGCCTGCCCGATGGCTCAGCCAGCCGTCTGCGGGTCCGCTCGATGGTGGGGCTGATTCCGCTGTGCGCGGTCTCGACCATCTCCGCCGAGGCTATCCAGCGTTTCCCCAGCCTGGCGACCCGGGCCCGGGCCAATTACGAGCGCTACGCCGACCTGCTGGGCGGCGCCGCCGACCCGCTGGTGCCCGGGGTGGACGGCCGGCGCCTGCTGTCGGTCCTGGACGAGCCGAAGCTGCGGAAAGTCCTGACCCGGATGCTCGACGAGAACCGCTTCTTCAGCCCGCACGGGATCCGGTCGTTGTCCCGGGGCCACCTGGACGACCCCTTCGTCTTCACCGTGCACGGACAGCAGTACCGGGTCCAGTACCTGCCGGCCGAGTCAGACACCGGCATGTTCGGCGGCAACTCCAACTGGCGCGGCCCGGTGTGGTTCCCGATCAACCTGCTGATCGTCCGGGCCCTCCTGCAGTACTACCTCTACTACGGAGACGACTTCACCATCGAGTGCCCCACCGGTTCGGGGCATCAGATGACGCTCTATGAGGTGGCCAGGGAGATCTCTGACCGGCTCGTCTCGATCTTCCGGCGCGACGACACGGGCCGCCGCCCCGTCTACGGCGGGATGTCCATGTTCCAGGACGACCCGCACTGGCGTGACCTGCTGTTGTTCCACGAGTACTTCCACGGTGACAACGGAGCGGGCCTGGGGGCCAGCCACCAGACCGGCTGGACCGGCGCGGTGGCCCGGCTCATCCAGCTGTTCGGCTCGGTCGGGCCCGCCGAGCTGCTGCACGGGCCGCCCTTCCCGCTCGCCCGCCCCTACCAGCCGCCCGAAACGCCTGACCCTGCCACCGCCCGCGCGGCCACGGAGCCGGCCCCGGCCTAGCGGGCCAGGCCTGCGGAGATCAGCGCTGCTCCAGCATCAGCGCCGGCCTGCCCGGCGTCACGGGCCTCAGGGCGTGACGTCGCGGGCGAGCTCGATGAGCTGGGCCAGGGTGTCCAGGCGGTGCGAGCGGTCGCCGTCGAGCTTGGCCTGGAGCGTGGTGATCCCAGCGTCCTGGTACCTGCGCAGCCGCTCGGTCACCAGTTGCGGCGGGCCGAGGAGGTTTGTCCGGAAGCCCAGCTCGGCCGGAACGCGGTCGGCAGCTTGCTCTCGCTGGCCGGCTAGCCAGAGATCCTGGACGGCCCGGACGTCATCCCCGTACCCCTGCCGGGTGAACGCCGCATTGTAGAAATTGGCGTGCCGAGTACCCATTGCCCCGATCGTGAACGCGTAGCCGCGGGCGTGCCGACGGGCCGCTTCCTCGACATCGTCGGTGAACTCGACCCCGACCGGGACCATGAGGTCGAGCGCCGCCAGGGAGCGCCCGGCCCGGGTGGCTCCGGCCTGGAGATGATCCAGGAACGCGCTGGCCTGCTCGGGCACGAACGCGGTGCCGATCCAGCCGTCAGCCAGCTCGCCGGCGAGCTCGAGGTTCCGGGGCCCGAGCGCGGCCACGTAGATCGGGACCTCGACCGCAGGCAGCATCGACCGCAGCGCCCGGCCCGGCCCGCCGGGCAGCGGCACGGTATAGATGTCGCCCTGGTACTCGAGCCGGTCGCCTGCCGCCACCGTCCGGACGATCTCGATCGTCTCGCGCGTGCCCTTGACCGGGGCGGCGAACCGGACGCCGTGCCAGCCTTCCATCAGCTGCGGGCCGCTCGTGCCCACCCCGAGCAGGAACCGGCCGCCGGACAGCGCCTGCATCGACATTGCCGACATGGCGAGCAGGGCCGGGGACCGCGCCCCGAGCTGCGCAATGCCGGAGCCAAGCTTGATCAGGGAGGTCCGGGCGGCCAGGAACGCCAGCGGAGTCAGCGCGTCCTGGCTCCAGGCTTCGGATACCCAGACCGATGCCGCGCCAAGGCGCTCCGCGTCGCGGACGAACGCGGCGTCGTCAGCCGTCATCACCGTCGCGCTGATTGCTATCTGCATCGCTACACCTTGCTGCGCTGCGCCAGCGCTCGCCGCGGTTGCGCCGGCAAACTCGCTGGCAGGCTATCCTCTCCAGGCATGGGCACGCCGGAGCTCCGTTACGCTGACTGCCCGAGCACCGAAGCCGAGACAATGATCGCGGCGGCGCCGGCCCGGGTCTGGGAGCTGGTGTCCGACATCACGCTGCCCGCCCGGTTCAGCTCCGAGCTGCAAGCCGCCGAGTGGCCGGACCAGAGCGCCGGGCCGGCCGCCGGTGCCCGGTTCACCGGCCGCAGTCACCATCCCGCGATCGGCAGCTGGGAAACCACCTGCACGGTCGGGCCGTACGAGCCAGAACGGGTCTTCGGCTGGGCAGTGGGTGATCCTCAGCACCCGTCCGCGCGCTGGTGCTTCATTCTCGCTGCCGAGGGCGAAGGCACCAGGCTGCGGATGCGCATGCAGATAGGCCCCGCCCGCAGCGGGCTCAGCTTCGCCATTGACGCCAGGCCAGACAAGGAATCGAAGATCCTGCACCGCCGCCTGGCCGAGCACCACGCGAATATGCAAGCCACCCTGGCCGGCCTCAAGGAACTCGCCGAGGCGTGAACTCAACCACCAGCACCGGCGACCGCCGAGGGATTCCGGTTGCTGACATGAGATAGTACGTGTCAGGGGCATGCAGCGGGCGGAGGCGGCATGGGCGACCGGATTCTGGGTGGACGCATCACGTCCCGCCGCCACGAACTGAGTGTCCGGTGGCGCCGGGCCCGGCGCGCCCGGTCAGCGGCACGCGGACCACGCAGGCGCTGGACCAGGGCGAGGCCAGGGAGCCCGTTCCCAGACCTGGATGCCGCCTATCAGCGGCAGCTCGAAACCCTGGCCCGGGTGCGCCGGGCTGTCGCTACCGTGGCTACCTCGCGCAAGCAGCCGCCAAGGAGGCCGCCGAGCATGCTTATGCGGAGGCGGCCGAGACCGCCTGGGCCGCGGTGACCGGCCACGCTGACGCCGAAGGCACGGGTTCTGGCCGCGGGCACCAGCATCAGTAACGTGCCAGGGCGGTGCGGTGCCGCGTCCAGGAACCGCCGCCCTAGGTCCGGGAGAACGTGAGCGCCTGCTCGCGCAGCCGCCTCCAGTCCAGTTCCGGTCGCGGCTCGGGGACGCCAGGCCGGTTGCGCGGTACCCGGACCCGCAGCGCCAGCGGCCGGATCGTGCAGCGCACTGGGGTGGGCACCAGCACTGATTCGCCGTCGATCCCCACCGGGATCTGCGGCTGGTCGGCTTCGATGATGACCTCGCGGGCGGTAAGCACGGTGACGCTGCGCGAACGTTGCGTCCTGCGCAGCAGCCCCGCCGCCTGGGCAGCATTCTCGATCTTGACACCGACGACGCCGAGCGCGCCCTGGTCGATCCGCGCCCGTCGGCCCAGCCCCGCGATGTCGCCCGGTCTGTACGGATTGTTGCTCACCAGCACCGCCTGCGGGCCCTCCAGCAATACCTGCCCGTCGACCCGGACCACCAGGTGCGCTCCCTCGTGACCGCTCAGCAGGTCAGGGAGCAGCGCAAGCGCGGTGCCGGACTTGTCGTCGCGGTAGGCGGGGCTCTGCACGACCTGGGCGTAGGCGCCGAACGAGGCGTTGTTGACAAACGTGCGGTCCCCGATCAGGCCAAGGTCGATGCGTAGCTCCACGCCCTCGGTGAGTGCGTCGAGGCAACTGGCCGGGTCGTCGCGGTCAAGCCCGAGATCGAGGGCGAAGTGGTTACGGGTACCCGCCGAGATAACCATCATCGGCACGTCCCGCGCGGCGGCGATGCCCGCCACGAGAGCCTGAGTTCCGTCGCCGCCCGCCACCCCGAGCAGGTCGGCGCCGGCGTCTACCGCCTGGCGCGCCAGGGCGGCCACGTCCACCACCCCGGGACCTTCGAGCAGGGCCACTTCGGCGCCCAGCGCGACGGCCTTTTCTTTGAGCCCGAACTTGCGGACCTTCCCCCCGCCCGACCGCGGGTTCATGATCACGAAAGGCTTCCGCTGTAGCGCTGCCACCTCTTCGCGCGGTTCCGCCGGCGAATGGCCACTGGTCAATGCCGCGCGCCCGGCGGCCACGGCCGCTGCCGCGAGCGCGACGCTGAGCCCGATCTCCCACAGCAGCCCGGCCGCTATGTACACCGCGATCACGGCCGCTGGCGCGGCCACCAGGACCGCCCCGGCGAGCCAGCGCACGATGCCGCGGTTAGCCAGGAACCACCACACCGCCGCGCAGATGATGATCAGTCCCGCGAAACCCAGGAGCACCGCGGTGATGCTCTTCAGTGCCCCGGACAGCAGGACCACCACGGCCGTGGCCAGCGCGGCAGCGAACGCAAGCCGGGCCAGCCAGCGCTGACCCGGCGTGGGCGGGGCCGCCACACCGGGCGCGGCACCCGCGCCGCCCGGCGGGCCGCCGCCCCGCGTGCCCGCGCCATCTACCTTGCGCGCCACTTCTGTCCTCCCCGGACATTCGCCGATGACCTCACCGCGAACGCCCACATCTCACCGAGAGTCAAGTCCATCTCAGACCCGGGCGGTTCACCCATGCGGAGTGAAATGCCGCTGCCTGAGTGCCGCGGCGCTCCGCGCTCGCCGTGAGTCCCCGGGCTCGCTGGACGGCCTGGAACGGGGCCGGCCTGAGCCGCAGACAGCGGGACGTCTGCTCGTGCCGGTGCGCCCTCATCCGGCACGGGTGATGCGCCGGGGGCCGACACGTGGCCGGCTGGCGGGGCGGGTCCACCATGATCGTCTGCCTGGGCCGCCGGGCCCTCATCCGGCACGGGTGATGCGCCCGGGCTGCCCCCTGCTTCTGGCGGGGATATCTCGGGCGCGTGGAAGGCTGGACGGCTACCACGACATCGAGCCGGTCACCGACGTGGACAGCACTCCAGCTGAACTGATGACCGGGCCGCAACCATCATCACGCCGCCGGCTCCAGCCGGGTCGGCGGAAGGCTGCTGCAGGTCAGGTCGCCTGGGACTGCCTGCTGACGTCTTCGGGGCTGGCTCCGTCGCCGGTGTCGCCGGTGTCGGCGCGCGGCTGTTCGCCTTCTTCGGTCTGCGGGCCGGTGCCCGCACCGGCTTCCTCTTCCTCGGATGCCCCGCCGGTTCCGTCATCCTTCCGGCGCCGGAGCACGACAGCCGCGGCTGCACCTGCGGCCGTCAGCATGGCCGTTGTGGCCAAGACCTTTGGCCAGCGCCGCCGGGCCGCGGTGACATCAACCGGGGGCCTTTCGACATCCACGCGGCGCGCCGCGGCCGTCAGCATCTCGCTGATCCTCGGCGCGATGCTGTCATTGATCGCCAGGCCGCTCCGCTCGAGGTACACGGCGGTCCAGGTCCGCGCCCCGTTGACGCGCGGCCCAGCCCACGTCGCAGCGTTTCGTGCGCCGACTCGGGCGGTCGTCCCCGCGGTCTTCGCCATAGGCACGGCCGCCCTGACCAGGGCGGCCGACCGGGCCAGTTGCTGCAGGCTGTTGCGCGTGTCCTCGGCCTCGGCCGCGCGTTTTCTGTTTAGGTTTAGGACAGACATGTGAACCTCCCGGGATTGATGCGGCGTTCTGAAGCTTCCTTGCCGAGGTCCTCATTCCCGCGCCGCAGCCATGCGGATGCCGCGGCCCGCTACGCGCCACGTTCAACCCGCCGGTGCTGCCACCAGGCAAGCACGCCAGGTAGCCACCGGAACCACCCCACAGGGGTGAGAAAGGCCATCAGTTACCAGACTGAGCTGCGATGCTGTCGGCCCGGGCCAGCTGGCTATATTTGTGCTGCGGGCCGCGGCCAGGATAGCTGGGACAGCAGTCAGGCATGGACCGCGGTCATTCCCCGGGCACGGATGTACAGAGGAGCCTCGAAAACATGGCGGGTCAACTCGTGTCGCCCGCGCTGCGCGCTGGTCGCCCGGCGCGGGCCAGGCTGAGCTGGGCCAGGCCAGCGCGGGCCGCGCTGAGACTGGCGAGTTCCGGGTGACAGGCGGCAGCGAAGAGGCGGTCGCCGCGGCCCAGGCGGTGACCACGGCGGCGCAGGCGGCGCACGCTGCTGCCCGGGTACTCCGCCAGGCGCCCGCCGAGGCGCTGAACGAAGCGCTGGGCGCCATCGCGGCGCGGCTGGAACGGCAGTCAGCCGAGATCATGGACGCTAACGCCAGCGACGTGGGGGCGGCGCGCGCCGAGGGCCTGGCGGACGCCGTGATCGACCGGCTGATTCTTGACCGCGACCGGATAGGCGGCATCGCCGCCCAGCTCGGTGCCCTCGCACGGGTGCCAGCCGAGCCGGCTCAGGTTCATGTCCGTGATCTGCCCGGCGACCTCGAGCTGTGGGAACGGCGCAGGCCGGTCGGCGTGGTCGGCGCCAATTTCGAGGCCAGGCCCAACGTCGTGGTGGACATCGCGTCCCAGCTGATCAAATCGCGCAACGCGGGCGTGCTGCGGACCGGGTCCACGGCCCTGCGGTCAGCCAGCGCGCTTATCGACCAGGTCGTCGGTCCCGCCCTGCGGGACAGCGGGCTCGACCCCAAGGCCATCCAGCTGCTCAGGGTGCCCGGCCACCTGAGCGCCTTCGCCTTGGTGCAGCAGCCGCGGCTGATCCCGCTGGTCATTCTGCGCGGTAGCGGCGCCAGCACCAGGGCCCTGGCGCACGATGCGGCGCTGCATGGCGTCCGGACGCTCGCGCACGCCGATGGCGGGGCTGTCATCTACATTGACCTGTCTGCGGACCAGGACCTGGCCCTGGCGCTGATCGAGACCAGCCTTGACCGGCTGGGCGTCTGCAACAGGCTGAACCTGCTGCTGGTGCATCGCCAGCGCCGGGGTGCCCTGCTCCCGCTGCTGAGCGATCTTGCTAAGCGGCTGGACATCAGCCTTTCACTGCCGCCACACGCCCACCCGCTTGGTCACGAGTGGGCTCTGGACCCCGGGCGGGAAGCCACGATCACCGTCGCCGAGGCAGCCAGCGCGCGGGATGCCGCCGAGATCGCGAACCGGGAGACATCCGGGCTGGCCGCATCCATTGTCACCGCCGACCAGGACGCAGCGAACCAGTTCCTGGATGGCTACGCGGGCAGCGGGGCGTTCTGGAACGCGAGCCCGCGCCTGCTCGATGGCTTCAAGCTGCTGGCCGTGCCGGAGACCGGGATCAACATTGACGTCGTTCCCGGGCCGCGCGGCCCGGTGACCTTCAGGGACCTGTACCTGAGGCAGTACGCTGTGGTGCCCAGGCGAGCTAGCCGGCCGCGACGGACCGGCCTGCCCGCATCGGCCTCAGCGGCCGGGCGGGTACACGACCAGTGATTCCCTGTGCACCGCGTGAATGTTCCTGAACGTCCGGCGCGCGGCCGGTTCGCTGGGCACATGACCGTGCAGGAACCCCCGGTCCAGCAGGATCGCGGCGCACAGCTGCGGCTGGGCCAGCATGAACGAGTCGGCCAGCTCGCCGATCCGGTCCGCGGACGATGCGGCCAGCTGCGCCAGCGCTTCCCGGCTCGCCGTGGAGCTGCCCGCGGCCAGTTCCCTGCAGTCCTCGAACTCACCCGGGTCGGTCAGCGCGGCCGCCGCCGCGCGGTCAGCGGTGCCCGCCAGTGGCAGCGGAGCGTGCCGTAGCCGCAGCAGGATCGAGATGGCCCCGGCGACCTGCTGCGGTGACAGGGCCCGCAGTAGCCGCAGCAGGCCCGACGGCAGGGCCACCGAGCCTCGGCCGATCAGCCGTTCAGGATGACGGACATCCAGCAGTTCCACGACCGAGCCTGCGGCGAAGTCTCCGTCCACGCGCTTGACGCCGGACAGGAACAGCGTGCTCCCGGTGCGCAGGCTCTGCTCGGCCTCTTTGTTGATGTAGAGGGAGCCCGCCGAGTAGGCCATGCCGCCGATCCAGCGCTGCGCCGGCTCCAGGCTGCTGCCGGTGGCCCGGACGACCGTTCCCAGCCTGGCCCGCGGGTTGATGCTCCTGGCCACGACGTCAGGCTCACGGGCCGAGCCGATGACGCATTCGATACCGCAGCAGGCGGCCCGCGCTGCCGCGCTGAGCTTCGATCCCATCCCCCCTCGTCCGGCGCCGCCCGCCGCGATGCGCACCGCCCGCGCCTCATCGGGGGTGAGCCGGGGAATCCGGTCGCTGAGGGTCGAGTCCCGGTAGGCGGCTCGGACGTCGGTCAGGAACAGCAGTCGGGAGGCCTGCGCCGCGACGGAGATCGCCACGGCGACCTGATCATTGTCGAGTGCGGATAGCGGGTCCGTTGCGTCATTGCCGTTCACGACGGGAAGCAGGCCGCGGCCGAGGGCCTCGTCCAGCAGACCGCCGAGGTCACCCATGGCCCGGGCTGACGCCAGGTCACTGCGAGACACCAGGATCTGGCCGACCTCGATCCCGACGGCCGCGGCCAGCTGACGGTACATCGCCATCAGCGCGGGCTGACCTACCGATGCTGGCAGCGCCACTTCGATGGCCCGGGGCATGGGCCCGGCGCTTTCGTACCGCCGGAGCGTCTCCTGCAGGGCGCCGATGAGCTGGCCGTAGTCACCGGCCCCGGCGCTGGCGGCCCCGCCCGCGGTGTCCGGGGCCGGCTCCGCGGCGTCGGCCGCCGCCCGCATCGAGGACCTGACCGAGTCGACCAGCGCCCGCAGCGCAGGCGCTGCTCCGGCGGTCGGGCCCTCGAAGGAGAGCAGCCGCCGGCCCAGGCGCGCCGCCCCGGACGTCACCAGGATGATCTCGTGCCCGGCCCGCTGCACGGCGGCGATCTGAGCGACCAGGCCGGCGATGACATTAAGCGCTAGCCCGTCGCCGCTGGCGATGGAACTCGAGCCGAGCTTGATGACCAGCCTGGTCACGGTGCGAGCGCCGGGCCCGTGGGCGCGACCGATCCGGGCGCGATCGCGGTGGCCATGACCCGGCGGACCAGGCTGAAGGTATCCAGCGAGCGCACGCCTTCGTCGTGGAAGGACTGCAGCGCGGGGTCATCGCCCGGGTCGAGTGCGGCGGCCTCCTCCCACATGGCCCGCTCGGCAGTCCGCCAGCCGGGGCGCTCGCGCACCTCGACCTGGCTGAAGCCCGCCGTCACCAGCCCGGCCCTGAGCCTGACCCCGCGCAACCGGCCGGGCAGCCGTGCGTCGTCGGGATCGACAGGCTCCCAGCAGGTCAGTACCGCGCGTCCGCCGGGCGCGAGCACCCGGCGGAGCTCACGGTAGGCGGCGTCCGGTTGCGGGGCGAACTGGATGGCGTCCACGCACAGCACGGCATCGGCCGAGCCGGTGTCCAGGCCGGTCGCGGCCAGATCCCCGACGCGGAACTCTGCTGTCCGGCCCAGCCGCCGGGCCTGCTCACGGGCCTGATGCAGCGCCTCGGCGGAGAAGTCCACTCCCACCAGCCGGGCTCCGGTGCGGGCGGCGATCTCCAGGCCGTAGCCCCCGCGGCCGCAGGCCAGGTCCAGCAGGGTGTCGCCGGGGGCCACCCGCAGGGCCGCAGTGACCTCGGCGATCCCCGCCCAGCTGAGCAGGCTGGTGGACAGCAGGCGGGGTGGCAGGCCCAGATGGCGCTGCTCGATCTCGTCCTTAACCGGCGACCCGGCCATCTCCGCATACCAGCCGTCGAAATAGCGGTCCAGGGACGATGCTGGATCTTCCATCTGCTCAGTATGCCGGGGGTGACCGAGGGCAGGCCGCGCGGGCTAGGCGGAATCGGTCTGGGCCGGGCGGGCCGCGGCGGAGCCGTCAGGCCGCGTCGTGGAAGACCAGGCCGAGGGTGAACCGGCGGCCGGAGCGGATCACCGACACGCCATGCTTTACCGGGGCCGCCGACCAGCCTCGGCGCGATTCCACCGGCCGGTCCCTGGTGGTGAACACCAGGCCATGGCCATGCGGGATCAAAGTGGCGGTCGCGCGGGACTGGGCCCGCGGCCGCTGCTGATACAGCAGGAACTCGCCGCCGGTGTGGTCTACTCCCGGCTCGCTCAGGTTGATGACAACCTGCAGCGGGAAAACCAGGGCCCCGTAGAGGTCGCGGTGCAGCGCATTCCAGCCGCCGGCCTGGTACTTCAGCAGGATCGGCGTGCTCTTGGGCTGCCCGGCGGCGTGACACATCTCCAGCCACTGGCCGAGACTGTCGGGCCAGGGCGTCGGGCGGCCGAGCCTCGCCCACCAGTCCCGCGCGATCGGCAGCAGCCTCGGGTACAGGGCCTGCTTGAGCGCGGTGACCGCCGCCGGGAACGGTTCGGCGAAGTACCGGTACTCGCCCTCGCCGAACCGGTACCGCTTCATATCGACCGTGGACCGGAACCGGGCGTCGTCGGGGTACAGGGCGGCGATCGCGGCCGCCTCCGCCGCAGTGAGCAGCGGGCCGGTCAGGCCGCAGCCGTAGGCGTCGAGATCGGCGCGGACGGCGTTCCAGTCCGTGGCGCTGACCCGGTCCGGCCAGCTGCCGTCCACGGTTGCCGCCCGTCGTTCGCCGGTGGTGGCGGCGACTGCGGTGGTCATGCTGCTGCCTCCAAGGTCAGCAGGGCGCGTTTAGCATCCGGGCCGCCCAGGTAGCCGCCCACGCTGCCGTCAGCTCGAACCACCCGGTGGCAGGGCACGATGACGGGCAGCGGATTAGCCGCGCAGGCCGTGCCGACGGCTCGTACCGCCCTGGGGTGCCCGGCGAGCTTGGCGAGGGCCGCGTAGCTGGCGGTCTGCCCGTAGCTGATCTCGGGCAGGTGGCTCAGCACGGTGCGCCGGAACCCGCCGGCCAGCCGCCAGTCCAGCGGCAGGTCAAAGGTGCGCCGGTAGCCGGCGAAGTACTCGTCGAGTTCGCGCGCCGTGGCATCCAGCCGGCCGGGAGCGTTGAGGATGCGCGGGCTGACCTGGTCGGCCAGTACCTGCAGGACGGCGTCGTGGCCCTCGCGGGCGTAGGCGACACGGATCAGGCCCTGCTCGGTCGCGGCCAGCAGTAGCGGGCCGACCGGGCTGTCGACGACGCGGTAGGCGACATCCAGGATGCCCTCGCGCTGCGCTTGCACGGCCAGCCGGTCGCGCAGGCGGCTCAGCTGCCCGCCCTCGTCGGGGAAGGCCAGCTCCAGGTCATGGTTCAGGTCGCCGGAGTTCACCGGTGTCCTCCTTTCGATGCGGCGGCGCCCGGATAAGAGCGCCTGAGAGTGGCGATGCCGTCGGCGGCGGCCCGGCGTGCGGCGTCGGTGCTGCCGCCGAGGATGGCGGCGATTTCGGCGTAGGGCAGCCCGGCCAGGTAGTGATAGGCGACGGCCTGCTTCTGCTTGGCGGGCAGCCTGGCCAGGGCCTGCGTGAGATCGTCGTCGAGATCCAGGCCGGGCTGGCCGGCCCCGCCATCATGTCGGGTGGCTGGGCCACGGGGATGGCGTGCCGGGCTGCCGCGCGGGTGAGGTCGATGGCCTTGCGGTGCGCGATCGTGATCAGCCAGGCTTCGACGTTCGCGGTGGCGGGAAGCTCCGGATAGGCCTTCAGCGCGGACAGGAAGGTTTCCGACCAGGCATCATCGGCGTCGGCGGCGCCCAGAACAGCCCGGCAGACCCGCAGTACGGTGCGCCCGTGGGCGGCCACGATCGCCTCGAACGGCTGTTTGCCTGTCATGTCCTGAAGACGTCCTGACTCTGGAATTCGTGAGGTCACCCGGGACTGATTCTCCTCGCCTGGGGCCCCGGGCCCGCCGGTCAGCTCATGGTGAGGCCGCCGCTGACACTGACGGTCTGTCCGGTGATGAAGCCCGCGTCGTCGGAGGCCAGGAAGGCCACGACCGCCGCGACGTCGGCGGGTTCGGCCAGGCGGCGTAGCGGGATGGCCCGGACGAGCGCGTCCCGCAGCTTCGGGTCATCGCCGCCGATGGCGGCGAACAGCGCGGTGTCGGCCGGGCCGGGACAGACGCAGTTGGCGGTGACCTGGTACCGGGCCATTTCGCGGGCGGTCGCCTTGGTGAAGGCGATCACCCCGCCCTTGGCCGCGGAGTAGACCGCCTCGCCGGACGAGCCGACCCGGCCGGCGTCGGAGGCGATGTTCACCACCGTCCCGCGGCGCTGCTCCGCCATGATCGGGAGCACCGCTTTGCAGGTGTTGAGCACCCCGTACAGGTTGATCTGGATGATCCGGTCCCACTCGGCCGGGTCAGAGTCGATGAACCGGCCCGACTTGTCCCAGCCGGCGTTGTTGACGAGCACATCGATACGCCCGAACTGGCGCTGCGCCTGGCTGGCCAGCGCGGTCACGGACTCGGCCGAGGTGACATCGGCGGTCACGGCCAGGGCAGCACCGCCGATGGCGCGGGCGGTCTGGCCGGCCGCGTCCTGGTTGATGTCGGAGACGACCACCGTGGCGCCCTCAGCGGCCAGCCGCGCTGCGATGGCCCGGCCGATGCCCTGACCGGCACCCGTGACGATCGCGATCTTTTCGTTCAGCGTTCGCAATTTCCTGCCCTTCAAGGTGGCGGGAGTACGGCCCGCAGCGCGCGGTCAGCGCGGCCGCGCGTCAACCGCCTGGTTACGACCAGCATGCAGCGGATGATCGTCAGCGGCACGGTCAATCCGTGGCAGGATGGCTGGCGTGACTGCGCGCCTCGACGTCTTGTGCACCGGGTATGCGGCGGAGCGGGTGGCGAGCACCGTCGTGCTGATCCGCGACGAGGGCGCCGCCGTCGTGGTAGATCCGGGCATGGTGGCGGGCCGCGGGCAGATCCTGGGCCCGCTGGCGCAGCTGGGCGTGGACCCGGCCGCCGTCAGCGACGTGGTATTCAGCCACCATCATCCCGACCACACGCTGAACGCCGCGCTGTTCGAGCAGGCCCGTTTCCATGATTTCTGGGCGATCTACCAGGACGACACCTGGACCGAGCGGCCCGCTGACGGATTCGTGCTGTCACCATCGGTGACCCTCATGGCGACCCCCGGCCATACCGCGCAAGACATCACCACGCTCGTCGCTACCGATGGCGGGCTGATTGCCTGCACGCATCTGTGGTGGTCGCAGGCGGGGCCGGACACCGATCCCCTCGCCGAGGACCAGGAGTTGCTCGAGCGTTCGCGGGCCAGGCTCCTCGCGCTCGGGCCAGCGCTCATCGTGCCCGGCCACGGCGCACCGTTCGCACCGGCCGCGCTGGGGCCGGGCGCCCGCTGATCTTCCGGCCGCTCCTGCGCGCGGACATCAGCGGTACCGGCCCTCACCCGGCTCTGAACGAGCCCGCCAGGTAGGCGGCGGCGGTCCGCTTGGATACGCACATGCACCAGGCGTCGACGACCAGCTCCCGCATCTCATCCTGATCGAGAGCGGCCAGCCAGGCCCGGACCCAGTTGTACCGCTCGTCCGACTTGACCGGCATGAAGAATTTCTCCGGCTCGGCCGCGATCAGCGCAGCGCGCTCCTCCTTCGGGAAGCCGAAACCCATCGCGGTTTCATCGGGAGAGATGGAGACAAAGACGATCCTGCCGACCCGGAACTTGACCCGATCCCGGACCAGGCCCTCCTGCGTCCTGGGCAGCGACAGCGCCACCTGGCGGACGTCGGCGGCGGTGACCATCGGCATCAGCCCCCTTCGGCTCCGGCTGGCAGCCCAGTCGAACATGGCCAGCGGTGCCGCGCAATCGCTTTTCCGGCCGGCGGAATCCTTCCCTGCGGCCGGGCGCAAGTAGTACCTTCGCGGCCGGGATTGGCCCGCAATTCCCCTCAGATAGCCCCAAATGGACTAACGTTGTGCCCGGCCAGCGGCAGGGCGGCCCGGCCCGGGGGCCCGGCGCCGCCGGATAGCAGGGCGGAGGATGCCTTCGATGACGACCCCGTATACCCCGGCACCGCCCGGCGTCGCCCCCGCCGGGGCGGCGTCAGGCCGCGTGGCCGACCTGCCGGACATTGTCATCGCGCCGGCCCATCCGGCCACCGGCGGCGCCGGGCCGGACATCATCTTCGAGTTGCGCGACGGCGGCGATTCAGCCCGCGTGCTGCCCGTATTCAGCACCGTGCAGGGCCTGGTCCAGGCCCTCGGCGGCGCGCAGCCGTGGGTGGCGCTCCCGCTGCACCGGCTCAGGGAACTGGCGGAGCGGGGCGGCGTGCACCTGGTGGTACTCGATCCTGAGGTCGAGCCGGGGGCCTGGCGCTGGCAGGCCGGCGATCTCGAGCGCTTCGAAGGGAGCACCGGATGAGCGGCGGATTCCAGGTCGTCATTTCCGATCTGCAGGACGCGGCGGCGACCTTCCACGCGGAGGCGAAGACGTTTCTGGCGATCATGCCGAATGCCTGCCCGGCGCTGCCCGACGGTGGCTCAGGCGCCTTCAACGCCAGCCTCAGCGCGGTCGTCGACCTGGCTGGCCTGCTGCACCTGCAGATCGGCGGCGACATTGACGACAACGGCAGCAAGCTGCAGACCGCGCACGACAGGTATCAGCACACCGAGGAATCACTGACCGCGCTGGCCCAGCAGATCAGTGATCCCGGCCAGATCAAGTAGCACGATCGGCGAGAAGGAGACGGCCGTGGGAGCAGGCGCAAAGTCACCGTCACCGCTCGCGCCGTTCGCCCACAACTGGGTGGGCGGCGACATCCGCGGCCTGTCCGCGTTCGCGGGAACGTTGTACGGGTACGTGCCCGAGATGGCCACGGTGGCCACCGCGCTGGAAGAGAAGGTCAGCCAGATCGTCGGCGGCGCCGGGTGGCAGGGCTCGGCCGCTACGGGGTTCACCAAGGCCTGGGACCATGACGCAGCCGGCGTCTCGGCCCTCGTGGTCATGATCTCGGCGGCCGGTGATGTGGTGAACACGCTCGCGGTCAACCTGGCCAGCATCGAGAGCGCGCTGGAGCAGGCCGCTGTCACGGCCATCGCGCACGGCGTGCAGGTCGGCGCGGACGGCCAGCCACCGCAGGTGTGCTACGCCGATCAGGCCAAGGAAAGCTGGCGAGTCGGCTACGAGTCGTTCTGGAACCGGTGCATGCTCCTGGCCACTCAGGCCCGCACCACCGCCGCCGGCGCGCTGCAACAGCTGGGCGCGACGGTGACGGCGGGCGGCGCGGACAGCGGACTCGAGAAAGGCGACTGGACCGCGCTGGGCGACGTGCTGGCCGGATTCCTGGGCGCCCAGACCAGGTACCGCGCCTTCGTCGCGGGGCAGCTCCCGGACGTGCGGCGGGCCCTGGCCAAGGCCTTTGATGCCGCGGTCGCGGAGAACCGGCAGGCGAACGGGCGTTTCGGGGCGTGGACCGATGAGAACAAGGCCGACTACGCCCAGGCGAAGACGGCCCTGTCAGCGGTTGAGGACAACCTGGCGCAGGCTCAGTCGGCCGAGAACCCGTTCAGCAAGGCCTGGGGCTTCAGTCCCAGTGACATCAGCAGTTTGAGCAGCAAGCTGGACGGCCTGGGCAGTACCGGCGGCGACCTGGCCAGGTTCGCTGCCGACCTCCCGTTGATCGATATCGCAGCGGCGGGCGCAGGTACCTATTTCGGTGCCCAGCAGGACATGGCGGACGGCGTGCCATCGTATGCGGCTTATCCGCTGGAGGCGGGCGGTAATATCGCCGCCCTGGGGGTCGGCGGGTGGGTCGGCGGCCTGGCCACGGGCGGTGCGGCCACCGCGCTGGGTGGCCTGGGCGTGACCGGCGTGGGCCTCAGCATGGCGGCCGGGGGCGTGGGCGTCCTGGCGGGCGGCGTGGTCGCTTACGGCGTGGGTGACTTCACCCACAACCTGATCGACGAGAACTGGGGCGCGGATTTCCAGCACCACGGCATCGTCGCGGGCCTCGGCTACGGTATTGGGGACAGTGCCGTGAAAACCGGCCAGGACTTCGCGAAGCTGGGCACTGGCATCGCGCACACGGCGGAGCATTTGTGGGACAGCGTCTTCTGAGCGCGCAGCCGCGGCGATGAGCGCCCGGTCGCTGCGCCTGCCGCCGCGGCGGTCGCTGCCGCGCGATGTGCAGATCCCGGTGCTGCCAGGTCTCGGCCAGACGTGGTATGACCGCCACGGCGTGAGTTACTGGATCCGCCGGGCCGGCCTGTCATTCCTGTGGGCGATGCTCACGGCCCTGGTCGCGCTGATCGTGGTGTCGGTGCTCATCGCCTTCTATCACCGGTCGATGGCCGCGTTCCTGATCGTCCTCGGCGTCGAGGTGGCCTATACGTTCGGCGCCCTCGGGTACTTCGCCGTCATGGCGATGCGGCACTGGAACGACCCTGCGGTAGCCGGGCAGATGTTCTCGCGGTCGGGCCGCCTGAGGGCGCCAGGCAGCGGGACGGCGCGGGCCGGGGCGGGCCATGTGCTGGGACAGCTGCTGCTGGCCCTGAGCTGCCTGTCGCTCGGGCCTTATCTGGCGCTGCTGCTGCTGTCGGTGCTCCCTGAGACGCCAGCGGAACGGCGGGCGCGGCTGTGGGTCGCCCAGGAGCTGCGCGGTCGTGGGCACCTTACGCCCGATTCATAGGCTGGGCGGGGCGCCGCGAGACGACCAGGCAGGGAGTACCCATGGGACTGTTCGACCGCTCGGTCGATCGCGTAGCGAAACGCCTCGCCCGGGGGCCCACGCTCGTGCTGGCCGTCGATCCCGCCGAGGTGCTGGCCGACGCGCTGCTGGCCTACGACCCCGCGCTGCGCGTCCGAGGCGACCGCTTCGACTTCGATCACGGCAGCCTGCGGCTGTACGGCCCGGTTGATCTCACCCCGGAGCTGGCCACGCAGGCCGCGCTGCCGCCCGGGATGACGGCCTACTACGGGGACGTCGTTGAGACTGGCACCCGGGGCTCCCGGCCTGACTCCGTCAAATGGCAGGACGTTGAACGGCTGGTGCGCGGGCTCGCCGCCCGCCTGGGCGGCACCGTGCACGGCGAGCGACCGCTGATGGAGCTGAACCTGGCCGCCTCGGTGTATGCCGGACAGCCGCTGCCCGCCGAGCAGGTGATCAGCGTGCTGCAGCCGTACACCGGCGGTGAACTGTTCGTCGACGAGTACCAGCAGGCGCCGGGCTCGTACTTCCTGGTGTCCGAGGAAGAGCCCGCGTTCCTGACCGTCTACTGGCCGCCGCGCCTGGCCAGGTCCAAGCTGACGCCGCCGCCGCTGGCCCTGGGAGAGCTACGCAAGCACGAGCCATGCCGCTGGGAACTGCGCAGCAAGTTCCCGGTCGCGCAGGCCAGCCGGCAGATCAGCCTGACGGTGGGGGAGGCGGCCCTCGATCTGGCCCGCTACGCGGACGGTACGGTGATCGATGCCTACGGTTTCCCGGTTCGACGGCCGGAAGACCTGCTCGCGCGCTGACGGCGCCGGGGCTCATCCGGGCTCAGCTGATCTGACGCAGCCTGCGCGCGAGCAGCGAAGCCAGGCTGCTGACCGCGGTCGCTTCGGACTGGCCAGGGATAGCGGGGGCGTCGATATCCGCGATGTACCGGCCGACCCGGAACACCAGCAGGTAGTCGCCGGGGTAGTAGGTGCCGTCCGGCAGCGGCCCGTTGATCTGAATGATCTTGATGAGGAGAGCCTGGTCGCCCGGGGCGGACCGGGCGGTCGCGGTTGGTTTCATCCGGACCAGCGCGCCGGTGATCTCGTCGTGTTTCGTGAACGGCCCGCAGTGATGCTGGGCGAACGAGCTGATCAGGGCGAATTGCCTGACCGCCCAGCCGGGGTAATACCCGGCCAGGTTGATGCTGCCGAGGCTGGTGTTCTTGTTGTGCCCGACTATCACGGTGAGCTGCGCATAAGAAGCTTGCTCATCGGACAGCAGGAACTGCGGATCCAGGCCTTTCGACCGGGCACAGGACTGCCTGGGCAGCGTCGGGAAGTAGGGGGGGCCGGTTAACGTGGCGCCGCTGTCGGTCTCCTGGCCGGTTCCCTGACTCAGCGCCCAGCCGGGCGGCAGATCCGCCCGCGCCTGGCAGCAGCGCCCTGAGCTGTATCCCGGTCGCCGGGACCGCGGACGTCGGCCTCGCGGTCGGGCCGGCCGCCCGGCTGGCAGCGGGACCGGCCGCTGGTTGGCCGGCCCCGTCCGCTCCGCGGCTAGCGCCTGCGCCGCAGGCACTGGCCGCGACGGCCAGGAGCGCGACGGCCAGCAGCGTGCCGGCCAGCCAGGGCACCGGTGCCCTGGCGCGGTTCGTTGTCGTCATCCAGCCACCTGGCCGCCGCCTGTCCTTTCCTGGCTGGTACCTGCGCACCTGATCCAGGCTAGCGACGTCCGCGAAGTGGTCAGCCGCCGATCACGGGCGGAACGACCGGGTCAGCGGTGTCCCAGAAACCATCCTCTTCGCCGAGCCAGGCCAGCCTGGTCCGGTCCCGCTGGTCGCGGCCGGCCGCGGTGCCGCCAGGCGTTATCCAGCCCGGGCCGGTTCCCGCGTACCCGCCCTCCGGGCCGGCGATCGCGCCGTCCGCGGTGGTCAAGGTGGCCGGCATGACATCCGGGCCCCAGCTGGCTTCGTCCTCAGCGGTCCAGAACTGGCGGCTTGGCCCGGTCTCGTCCGGACCCGAACCTGCCGCGCCCGCCCTGGTCAGCGGGAGTGCTCCGGGAAGCCGGGCCGCATCGCCGGCGCCCGCCTCACCGGCACCGGCCAGGCCGTCCCCGCCCGGGCCGTTCTCCGCGAGCGGGCCCGGTGGCGGCCGGTCAGCCAGTGCGCCGCCCTCGCCCGCCGGGGCGCTCCCTGGTGCGCTGAGCGCCGGATTCCTGAATGCGCCCGGCGGCATGCCGGTACCAGTTTCCGCCGCCGCAGGCTCACCGCCGGCGCCCTCGCCCGGCACCGGTTCGGATCCCGTACCGCCCGCCGGCCGCCCGTCCGCCGGGACCTGGCCCGCACGGCCGGACGGAGCCGGCAGGACGCCGAAGCCACCTGGCCCCGGGCCGGCCAGCCCGGAAGCCCCCGGACCGGTCCCGCCCGGACCGGTCCCGCCCAGCCCGGCGCTGCCCGGCCAGGCGCTGCCCGGCCCGGGTCCGGCCGCGCCGCCGGCCGGGCCGCCGGGGAAGCCTGCCGCAGGCCCGGGCCCGCCGGGCGCCGTCCCGGCCAGCCGGGTCGTTACCGCAGGCGGCTGGCCGCCGGGTACCGACGGGAAGGACACCCCCGCGCCGCCTGGATGGCCGGTGCCCGAGCCGCCCGGATATCGGCCGGCCGGGTGGCCGCCGACGGTGGTCCCGCCGGGCGGCCCGGCTGTTCCCGGGCCGCCGGCCGGGGAGCCGCCCGCCCCGCCCGGGTAACCGCTGGCCCCGCTGGCCGGCGCGATCCCGCCGGATCGGGCCGGCCCGCCGCCTGCGCCGGCCAGCGCGGGCGGGAGGTTCTTATTGACGGCTCCGGGCATCTGGTAGTACGCGGTCTCGATGTGGCTGTTGAGCGCGGCCATCCGCTGCTGGGCGGCCTCATTGGCGGCCGTGACGTCGGCCGGGTGGGCGGAGGCGGGCTTGAGCAGGCTGCCGACGGTTACCCCTGCGCCGCGGGTCAGGTGCCATGCCGCGGCGACGTCCAGGGCCTGCTGCGCCCAGGGCTGGCCGACGAGCCGGCGCACGCCCACCTGGGGCGGGCAGCCCGCGGTGGGCCTGGGCATCCCGGCGGTCGCGTGCGCCAGCCCGGCCGGGGACGGGGTCGTCGCGGCCCGCCTCGTGCGGGGCCGGGTCGTCGTCGGCTTATGGGTACGAACAGGCGCTGGCCGCGCCGATGACGCGGCGGTCACCGGCTCGCGCGCCGCCGCGGCGACAGCGGCGGGGACGGCAACACAGAGCGTCAGCAGGAGCAGCCCCGCCGCCGCGAGCCCGCCGGCGAGCAGCTGGCGAGCCGCCTGCCTCATCAGCCCTCCATCGGTCTGCCTCGGGTGCCAGCGACCACTGTAGGCCAACCGATCTCGCGGCGTGCGGACGCGGGAGCCACACCGCTCCGGCGGGCGGCCTAGGACGGGCAGCTAGTCGGCCGGGCGGACGGCCTAGGCGGGTAGCTAGTCCGGCCGGGCGGGCGGAAGGTGACCAGGCCGGCCCGGTGACCGCCCGCGGCCCGGTAGCCAGCGGGCCGGGAGGTGGTCACGTCGGGTCGGCCTGGCCAGGTTTTGTGGCGTGGTGCCCGGTCAGTTCGTGGCCTGGCTGCGAGCCGGCGCGGCCACGGTGAGGTTCACAGCGCGGACCGTCGCGCCGTGGTGGCTCGTGCGCCGTCCCCGGCGGGCCAGCCTGGCGCGCTGGTCGCGTGCGGCCTGGGCGCGCATTTCCCTGATCTGGTCTGCGGCAATTTCGGCCATCATCGCGGGATGCATGGGATCCTCCTGTTGCTGGTGCCGGGCTCTGGCCCGGCCATACTGAGGTTCGTCGTAAGGCCCCGTGGGGCGCATCGGGCGGATGCCTTATCTGCGAACCGCAGCTGCGTGCGGCGCTAAGTCGGCTCGGCCATGATCACGTAAAGTCCGCGCACTGGGCGGCACCTTTTTTTTACGGGATCATGCTGCGGGCCCTGAAGTCTTCGGGATGGGCGCGCCGGTACCTGCGCGCCGCTGGTTGGCGTTTACGTCCTCAGTGTGCCGCCGCATCGGCACCGCAGACATCCGCCAGGTCGCTGATATCGCGGCGGGGAGCGTCATCGCGGCCGGGAGCGTGTCCCTGCGCGGACAACGTCAGCCAGCTGGCGGATGTCTGCGGTGCGGGCGCGGCCGGATGCTGGGAGGCCCGACAGGTAGATGTGGAGGTACATACGAGATGAGCACGACAAGCGCAACAAGGCCCGGCGCGCCGGCGGCCCGGACGGCAGGTCCCGGCACCGACCGGATGCGCCTGCTGGTGACCGGCGGAACCGGCGTGCTCGGACGGGCGTTCGTGCCGCTGGCCGCGGCCGCCGGGCACCAGCTGACGGCTCCCGGGCGAGCCGCGCCTTGACCTGTTCAATCCGGCCGCGGTGAGCGCGGCGGTGCGCGAGGCCGATGCCGTTCTGCACCTGGCGACGCGGATCCAGCCGCTCGACAAGATGCAGCAGCCCCAGGCGTGGCGCGAGAACGACCGGCTGCGGGCCGAGGCCTCGGCCATCTTGGTGGATGCCGCGCTCGCGGCCGACGTGACCGTTTACGTCCAGCCGACGATCACGTTCGTCTACCCGGCCCATCAGCCTGCTACCGAGCAGACCCCGATCGGGGACGTTCCGGTGATCATGCGATCGGCCCTCACCGCCGAGCGGCAGACCAGCCGGTTCACGGCGGCCGGACGGCGAGGCGTCGTGCTGCGGCTGGGGCTTCTCGACGGGCCAGGAACCGGCCATGGTCATCCGATCCGGAGCCTGGGTGCCTCCCTCCACGTAGCGGACGCGGCCAGCGCGTTGCTGGCCGCGCTGACCGTTCCCAGCGGCGTTTACAACGTCTGCCGCGATGGTGAACGGGTCAGCAACCAGCTCTTCGCGGCCGCTACCGGATGGCGCCCCCGGCGCTGACCGGCGACCGCCGGCCAGGGCCGGCCCGGCCTAGCTCATGACGGGCGGTCAGGCCCCAGTAGCATCCGGAGCATGGACAGGCTGGCGCCGGCGCCGCAGCTCCGCGGCCGGGAGGCGGAGATCGCGAAGCTGGCGGCGGCCCTGGACCGCGCCGTCTCTGGTCAGCTGACCGTCGTCCTCATCGAGGGCGAGGCCGGGATCGGCAAGTCGCGGCTGCTGACCCAGACCCTGGCCGCCGCGCGCGAGCGCGGTATGCAGATCGCCGCCAGCCGGGCCGAGGAACTTGAACGGACCAGGCCGTTCGGTATCGTGGCCGACGCGCTGGGCTGTGTCCGGTCGTCGGCGGATCCCCGGCGGGGCGCTATCGCCGAGCTGCTGGCCGCGAAGGCCGGTGCTGATCAGCGGCCGATCACAGTGACCAGCGATCCGGGGCTCAGGTTCCGGGTGGTCGACGCGTTCACCGACCTGGTCGAGGAACTCGCGCTGACCGGGCCGCTCTCGATCGGCCTGGATGACCTGCACTGGGCCGACCCGGCCAGCCTCCTGACGCTGGGTGCGCTCGGCCGCCGCCTGGCGGATCTGCCGGTGGCCCTCATCGGATGCTTCCGGCCGGCTCCGCGGGTCACCGAGCTGGACCGGCTGATGACCGCCCTGGATGCGGCCGGAGCACGTCACCTCACGGTCAGCCCGCTCCCGGCCGATGCGGTGGCCGCCCTGGCCGCCGAGGCGGTCGGCAGCGAGCCCGGCCCCGCGTTGCTGGCCGGCCTGTCAGGGGCGGCCGGCAACCCGCTGTTCGTCACCGAGTTGCTCGGTGCGCTGCTCGAGGAGGGCGCGATCGGGACAGTCAGCGGGCAGGCCGAGGTGGCGGAGCTGACCCTGCCGCCGACGCTGCCGCTGACGATCCTGCGACGGCTCAGCTTCCAGTCCGATGACACGCTGGCCACGCTGCGGGCGGCCGTCATCCTCGGGTCGGGGTTCTCGCTCACCGACCTGGCCACGGTCACCGGGCGGCCCGCCGCTGACCTGTCCGTGGCACTGGCTGAAGCGATCACGGCGCAGGTCATCGACGCTGATGGGGCCATCCTGCGGTTCCGGCACGACCTGATCAGGGAGAGTATCTACGCCGACCTGCCCGCCAGCGTGCGCCGCGGGCTGCACCGCGAGGCCGGCCAGCGGCTGGCCGGGTCCGGGGCCCCCGCCCTGCAGATAGCCGAGCACCTGGCCCGAGGGGCCGGTCCCCGGGACGCGACGGCGATCGAGTGGCTGACCAGGGCGGCCCGCGAGGCGGCAGCGAGATCGCCGGATGTGGCTGCTGACCTGCTGGCCCGGGCCGCCGGGCTGATGGAGCCCGCTGATCCAGGCCGTGACCGGCTGCTGGCCGAACGGGCCAGCAGCCTCCTGCTCGCCGGGCAGATCGGCGACGCGGCAGCGGCCTGCCGCCAGCTGCTGGACGGCGGCTCCGATCCGCAAGTCGAGGGCATGGTCCGGATCTGCCTGGGCCACGCGCTGCTGGCGGCCGGACGGGCCGGTGAAGCGCTGCAGGAACTGGAGCGCGCGGGCGAGTCGTCTTCGCTGACCGCCGCTGACCGGGCCAGCGGGCTGGGCTGGGCGAGTTTTGCCTGCATCATGCTCGGCGACCTGGGTCGCGCGGCCGCGGTCGCCGAGCAGGCCCGGCTGGCCGCCGCCGCGGTCGGTGATCACCTGACCCAGAGCATTGCCCTGACCTCGCTGGCCGGGGCCGCGGAGTTCAGTGGCCATCTGGCCGAAGGGCTCACGATCATCAATGACGCCGTGCAGCTGGCTGACCGGAGCCCCGGCCGGGAGGGGCACCGCTTTCAGGTACATCTGCCCCGCGCGCATATCCTCCTGGAGCTTGATCAGCTCGATGAGGCACGGGCGGCTCTCGAATCGGCCCGGCGGATCAGCGATGAGTTCGGCGTTCGCTGGCACCTGCCCAGCTACCAGGCCGCCCGGGGGGTGGAACGCTTTATCGCCGGGCAGTGGGATGACGCCATAGCCGAGCTCGAGGCCAGCGTCGCCCTGGCCGAGGAGACCGGCTCGAAGTACAGCCTCATGTACGCGCTCGGGGTGCGGTCAGTGATCAGCCTGCACCGGGGCGATCTCCGCGGCGCTGAGCAGGCCGCCGCCGCTGGCACCCAGCTGTCAGCTACCGGCTTGCGCTTTCGCGGGCAATGGGCAATATGGGCGCGGGCCCTGCTGCTCGAGGCCCAGGGGAGGGCCACCGAAGCGCTGGCGGCCCTGGCCGGATGCTGGGACCAATGCGCCGAGCGGGGGCTTACGGTCGAGTATCCGGTGCTCGGCGCGGATCTCGTCCGGCTCGCGCTGGCTCACGGTGAACGGGGCAGGGCGCTGGATGTGACCGCTGCGGTCGCGCAGATCGCGGCGGAGAACCAGGTTGCGGCGCTGACCGGTGCGGCGCTTCGCTGCCGGGGCCTGACCGAGGACGATCCGGGCCTGCTGCTCGCCGCGGTGCAGGCCTACACGGGCGGCCACCGCCCGCTGGCGCTGGCCCAGGCTGCGGAGGACGCAGGAACCGCGTTCGCCAGACATGGCGACGTCGGTCGGGCCCGCACCCTGCTGGAGCAGGCCACCCGCCTCTATGAGGGCCTCGACGCCGCCCGCGACCTGGCCCGCGCGCAGGCCCGGCTGCGGGAGGCGGGCATCAGGCGCGGCCGGCGCGGCACCAGGAAGCGCCCGCAGATCGGCTGGCTGAGCCTGACCCCGACCGAGTGCGCCGTCGTCGAACTGGTCGCTGACGGGCTGTCGAACCCGCAGATCGGCGAGCGCCTGTTCATCTCCCGGCGGACGGTGCAGACGCATCTCGCGCACGTGTTCGCCAAGCTGGACATCTCGGCGCGCGCGCAGCTGGCGGCCGAAGTGGCCCGGCACCGGGAGGGGCAGGAGGCACCCCGGGCCCGGGAAGATCGATAGGGCGCGGCGTCCTTCCTCGGCCGCCGATCATGTGACAGCGTGGACCAGAGCCACCAAAATGACACCTGAGCAGCGCCCGGCGCGCGAGCTGGCGGGAAGGCGGGCGGAGGCTGATGGTTTCCGACACCGGCCACGGCGGAACAGATCTGGGCAGGCGGATTCGGGAGCAGCGCCTGAAGGCGGGGCTGAGCACCGAGGAGACGGCTGAGCAGGCGGGCATGGCCGCGAGCTATCTGGCCTATCTGGAGACCAATCCGGACGCGGCACCGACGTCGGCCGCGCTGGCCCGGCTGGCGGCGGCGCTGCACACCAGCACGCACGCGATCACCGGTGCCGGGCTGGACCTGCCCCCGGGCCAGCAGCTGCCGGACCAGCGGCCGGCCCTGACCACGTTGAGCGCCGCGGAATGCCGGGCCTTCCTCGGTACCGGTGGCGTCGGGCGGTTCCTGTTCGGCGCGGCCGGCGGACCGGTCGCCGTTCTGGTGAACTACCGGATGCTGGGCGCGGACATCGTGTTCCGCACGGGCGAGGAGAACAGTCTGGTCGCGGCGGCGGGGCAGCCAGTCTCCTTTGAGGTCGACCACCTGGACGACGCCCTGCGCGAGGGATGGAGCGTCCTGGTCAGCGGCCATGCGCACGTGGTGACCGATGCGGCCGAACTGGCCGAGGTCTCGGCGCTGGGCATCGCACCGTGGGCCGGCGGCCCGAAGCCCGTCTACATCCGGATAGTTCCCGCCCGGCTGACCGGGCGCCAGATCCGGGCCGAGGCATAGCGCCCCCGCCGTCGGCCGGGCTCCGGGGCGTGGCGCTGAGCTAGCCGGCCACGGTGAGCACGACCTTCCCGCCCGCGTGCCTGCCCTCCAGGATGCGGTGAGCCCGGGCCGCCTCGGCCAGTGGCAGCTGGTGGCTGATGACCGGGCGGAGAGTGCCGTCGGCCAGCAGCGCGGCCAGCTCGCGGATTCGCTGGCCATCGTCCTGGAGCAGCACGCCGTGGAAGGTGAGGTTGGCGTCCAGCACCTCGTCGAGGTCGAGCTCGGGTGTCGCGATCGCGGCGACCTGGCCGCCGGGCCTCAGCGCAGCCAGAGCGCCCGACAGGGCCGGGCCGCCGGCCAGGTCCGCGACGGCATCCGCTCGGCCGCCGGCTAGCTCGATGGCCCGCCGCCCCACGTCCTCGCTGGTGTAGTCGACGCAGTAGGCCGCGCCGAGCCTGGTCATCAGGTCATGGGCCGCGCGGCGGCCGGCCGCGATGACCTGGAGTCCCTGCCGGGCGGCGAGCTGAAGCAGGAACAGCCCGACCCCGCCGCTGGCCCCGAGGACCAGCAGTCGGCCGTGCGCGGGCAAGGCCAGCCGGGACAGCACCACCAGCGCGGTCCCCGCGGCCAGCGGGGTAGCGGCTGCCTCGGCAAATGATGTGCCCGGGCCGATCCTGGCCACCTGGTCGGCGTCCGCGACTGCCTGTTCGGCGTACCCGCCGCCACCGTCGGGGAAGTGCGTCATGGCCATCACGCGGTCGCCGGGGGCCAGGCTGGTAACCCCGGGCCCGAGGCTCTCGACCACCCCGGCGATGTCGTAGCCGAGGATGCAGGGCACCTCAAGCCCGGCCCAGCGGCCGTCGGCCCGGTTGCCCGCATCTACCGGGTTGGTGCCCGCCGCGCGGACGGAGATCCGGACCTGATCCCGGCCGGGCACCGGGGCCGCCGTCTCGGCCAGGCGCAGCTGTTCCGGGCCGCCGAATTCGGTGACTACCACTGCCTTCATGCACGATCCCTCTCGGTCGCCTGGGGCGACCACCATAGCCAAGCCAGCTGCCCAGCCGGGCCTGAGGTCTCAGCGGCTCCGGACGCGCGGCGGCCGACGGAGGTCAGCGTGCCGGGCTAATCCGCCGGGCCCGGCCGGGGCCGCCGCCCAGGTCAGCTGGTTACCTCCTCGAGGGAATCGGCGGCAAAGGCCAGGCCGTGCCCCGGTGGTGTCCGAGCCTGCAGGCTGTCCCCGGTGACGACCACGCCGCTCGGCCTGGCCAGGGCGCCGAGCGCCGCGAAGGAACCTTCATCGATGTCCTCGACCATGCCCGGCAGCGGCAGGGCCATGGCCAGCTGCCCGGAGATGTCGGGCAGCAGGTGCGGCATGACCGGGATGTCGAACAGGCGGGCGAGCCTGGCGATGCGCAGGAACGGCGTGATGCCGCCGACGCGGCAGACGTTCGGCTGCACGAAGTCGACCGCGCCGGCCATCAGCAGGTCACGGAATTGTGCCTCGGTATACAGGCTCTCCCCGGCCGCGAGCGGAATGCCGATGGCCGACCGCAGCCGCGCGTAACCCGGGAAGTCCTCAGCGGGAAGCGGCTCCTCCAGCCAGAAGATGTCGAAGGCCGCCAGTTTCTGCGCGGCGCGGCGGGCGGCCGGCAGGTCCCAGAGCTGGTTCGCGTCGACCATCAGCAGCCGGTCCGGCCCGATGATCTGCCGGACCGCCGCCACCCGCTCGAGGTCCTCATCCAGGCTGGGCAGCCCGACCTTGATCTTGAAGCGGGTGTGCCCGGCCGCGGTCCAGCGGCTGACCTGCTCGGTGAGTTCCGGCAGCGTCAGGTGCCGGTTGACGCCGCTGGCATAAACCGGCACCCGGTCACGTTGCCTGCCGATCAGGTCGGCCAGGCTCAGCCCCGCGGACTTGGCCTGCAGGTCCCACAGGCCGATGTCGATGGCCGCCATGGCCAGCGTGGCGATGCCCCCGCCGGCCTCGCGCAGGTGCCACCACATCCGGTCCCAGGCCGCCGCAGGGACCACCGGGCCGCCTTCGGCCACCGGATGGCAATCCGCCTCGACCATGGCCAGCATCGCCTGCGCCCCGGCCCGGACGGCCCAGCTGAACCCCTGCCCGGTACCGCCGTCGCTGCTGCGCACGGTGCTGGCCATCAGGTACTGGGAGGTCACCGCCGGGCCCCACGGCCGCGGCATCGCAAGCCGGTAGAGCTTGCTGGTCACTGATGCGACATGTGCAGTCATGACGGCCGTCCCTGGAGGGCGAGTTTCATCCCTTCGTGTGAAGCGACAAAGCCGAGCCGCTCGTAGAAGCGATGTGCTGAGGTGCGGGACTTGTCGGTGGTCAGCTGGACCAGGGCGCAGCCGCGCCGCCGCGCCTCGTCGATCGCCCAGCCGAACATCGCCGCGCCGAGCCCGTGGCCGCGGCAGGCCCGGCCGACCCGGACTGCCTCGATCTGAGCTCGCCAGGCACCGCGCCGGGCCAGGCCAGGGATGAAGGACAGCTGCATCGTGGCCACGACATCCCGTCCCGCCTCCGCCACCACCAGGAGCTGACCCGGATCCCGGTCGATGGCGCGGAACGCCCGCTGGTAGGCGGCCAGGTCCGCGGCCGTGTGCACCCCGTCCCGGGTCGCGCCGAGCTGGTCCGCCGCGATCAGGTCCACGATGGCCGGGACATCGTCGCCCGTCGCGCGGCGCAGGACGACAGCTGATGAGCCGAGATCAAACCTGGTGAGAACGTCCACCGGTCCAGTCTGCCCGGCCCGCTCCGCGGCCGGGGCGGTCGCCAGCGGGCTGCCGCGGATCGTCGGCGCGGGCGGCCGCCCGGTGCGGGCCGGGCACCGGAGCTCCGTTATGCGCCCCAGGTCTCCAGGAATGCCGAGTCCCGGGCCGAGACATTGGCCCGGTACATCGGGTGCAGTTCCAAGGCCGGCGAGTACCTGCTGGCCGGGACCGTGCGGCCGAGCGCCTCGGCCATCGCCCGGACGTGATGCGGTCCGGAGCCGCAGCAGATGCCGATGTAGCTGACGCCGAGCTCCCGGGCGTCGAGCGCGAACTGCGCCATCTCGAACCTGGTGCACCCGAACGGCTCGAGCGCGATCGGGAAGGCCCGCAGGCCCGCGGAGCGCAGCGACTCCATCGTGGGGGCGGCCGCGTCGGTGCGGTAGGGCACCGGCTGCGCGGCGATCGGGCCGTCGACCGTTTCGCGGATCTCGGCCAGCAGCGGCAGCATGGTGGCCGGCCCGCGGTCGCAGTTCAGGCCGACGGCCGCCGCCCCTTCGGCGGCCAGGATGCGGCACGCATCGGCGTACCGGTAGCCGTCGCGGGTCCGGTCGGGCTGCGTCGAGGCCAGCGTCACCACCGCGGGCAGTCCCAGGCCGCCGATGACCTCCAGCGCGATCAGCGCCTCACCCAGATAGTCGTTGGTCTCGGAGATGACGAAGTCGATACCTTCGTCCGCCGCCCAGCCCAGTTGCTCGGCATAGGTAGCGCGGACCTGCTGGCTGGTCGACGGGTCGTCGGGGTCGTAGACCCAGGTGTTACAGACGTTGCCGGCCACCAGGGCGCCGCCTTCGGCGGCGACCTCGCGGGCCAGCCGCACGGCGCTGCGGTTCATGGCCTCCAGGTCACCCTCGCGGCCCACGTCGCGGAGCTTCTCGCGGTGCGCGTAGTAGGTGAGCGCGACCATCACGTCCGAGCCCGCGCGCAGGAACTCGCGGTGCAGCTCGCGCACGGCGCCGGGATAGTCAAGAACCACCTCGGGGACGAACGGGCCCGCCTGGATGTAGCCGCGGCGCTCCAGCTCGAAGACGTAACCCTCGGCGCCGAGCACGGTGCCGCCGGCCAGCCGCTCGGCGAGTCCGGCCGTCGAGTTCCCGGTCATCGGCCACCTCCGGTCGCTACGCCGGCGCCCGCGTCGGCGAACCGGGCGGGAGCGAACCGGCTGATGTCATAGACGGTGCCCTGCTGCATGGCGAGCTGGGCCAGGACCCGGCCCACCCAGGGCGCGAACTTGTACCCTGTGCCGCGCCAGCCCACCCCCGTGTACAGCTCCGGCGCGCCGGGAACCGGGCCGATGATGAAGTCGTCATCGGCCACCAGATCGTAGCGGCAGCCATCGACACCGCTCGCCTCTGCCACGTCAATGGTCTGGGCCCCGCGCAGCCCGGGCATGCATTCGGCGACGAAATCCTCGACGCTGCCGATGTGACTGGGCACGGCCACGGCATCGGGCGGGTTGTAGAAACCGATCTTCACGCCGGGCGTCTTCCCTTCGTACAGCGGATGTCCGTAGATCCCCACGTCCAGGTAGGCGAATACCGGCAGCGCCCGCTCGGTATAGAGGCTGCGCGTCCCGGCCGGGGGGATGAAGTACTTGGACTGCGCAGGCCGGTCGGTCCGCAGCGGGAACCGGACCTCGCAGCCCGGTACCAGGGCGAGCACGTCATTGGTGCCCAGGCCCGCGGTGACCACCAGGACATCGGATTCCACCGGGCCCGAGTCGGTGGCCACCAGCCAGGCATCGCCGGAGCGGGCAATGGCCCGCGGCGGGGTGCGCTCGGCCACGCGGACACCGCGGGCCGTGATCGCGTCGCTCAGCGCGCGCGTCGCCGCGGCCACGTCGACGAACCCGGCATCCACGTCGAGCCAGCCACCGTCGGCGTCGAACTGCGGGAATCTGGCCCGTAGCTCGTCCGGCGAGAAGGCCTGACGGCGCAGCTGTAGCCGGCCGAGCACGGCGAAGCTCTGCGCCGCGTAGGTGGCCCCCAGGTCGGGCGTCACGCTGGCCTTGGCCAGGTTCAGGCAGCCGCAGTCGATGAGCAGCGGCTGCCCGGCCCGCTTCTGGAGTTCCAGCCACAGCTGCCTGGCCTCGAAGGCCAGCCGGGCGTACTGCGGGTCCAGGTAGTCGTGGCGGGCTGACCTGGTGAGGCCGAAGGAGGCGGTGGCCGGATCACCGACCCGGGAGCTCTCCAGCACCGTCACGGCCGCGGCCAGCGGCGCCGCGTAGTACGCCGTCATCAGTCCCATGACGCCGCCGCCGATGATCGTCAGCCGCCTCCCCGGGTGCCCGGCCAAACCGCACGCTCCTTTGGTCCGTTGTCCGCGCCGATGACCAGCCATGTTACTCACAGGCCCGGCCAAACCGGGCATACCGCGGATCGGCCGCCCCGGGCCGGATTAGGCGCGATGATGAGCCAGGCGGCTCGAATGACCCCGAAAGGCGCTGCCGACCGTATCCGGAAAGGAACACCGGCATGGTAGATGTCAAGCTCGGTAAGAAGCCGGCCCGCCGCGACTCGCGGACGCTTGCCTATGGCAGCTACCGGACCGCGGCCCAGGCCCCTCCGCCGCAGGCCCACTGGGGTCATGGCCTGCCCTTCGCCATGCTCGGCAACGCGCAATATGGCGACTGCGTCGAGGCGGGCTACGCCCATCAGGTGCAGATCTGGGGAGACCGGGCCGGGAAGCCTTTCGTCCCCGCCGACGCCGAGGCGCTGGACGCCTACACGGCCATCACCGGGTTCAACCCCAAGCTGCTCGCCGACCTGGCGAACCTCTGAACCAGCCGACCGGGAATGGGGGACCAGATGGCGGGCGCCGGCAGGATCGGCTCGGCGGTCATGTTCGTGCAGGACCTGGACCGATCGGTGCGGTTCTATCAGGAGGTCCTGGGCCTGGCGGTGATGGACCGCAGCCCGACCGCCGCTTTGCTGGCCAGCACCGGGGGAACCCAGCTGATCTTGCGCGCCACGGGCACCCCGGGCGCGCATGCGCTCGGCGGCGTGGGCATCCAGTACCTGATCTGGACCGCGGAAGGTGACGCCGACCTGCGCCGCTGCGAGCGGGCCCTGACCAAGCGCTCGGCCCACCGCGACACCCGCAGCAGCCACGGCGTCACCGTGGTGGAGGGCAGCGACCCCGACGGCATAACCGTGATGATCGGCTATCCCGGCCCGGATCAGCGGCCCTTCGACAAGCTCCCGGCCCGGATCTACGGGTGGTGATGTGAGGGGTGGTGCGATCCGGCGATGACCGGCTGCGTCAGTTCCCGGTAACCGGGCACCCATCTGGTCGCGTCCACCGCGGCCTCGATGTCCGTGCCAGGCTCCAGCGCCGATACCCCGCTGTCGCGGGCTTCGCGGGCCACCGCGACCGCGACGGCTCGCGATATCGCCCGCAGGTCGGCGATCTGCGGGTAGAGCGCGCCCTGGGCGAGACGGTCCGGGCAGACCAGTTCCGCCAGCGTGGTCGCGGCGACTCCGAACATGCGGTCGGTCACCTCGGTGGCCCGGACCGCGATGGCCGCCAGGCCCACGCCGGGGAAGATGAACACGTTGTTGGCCTGCCCGATCAGGTGCGTCTGCGCGCCGATCCGCACCGGGTCGAACGGGCTGCCCGTCGCGACCAGCGCGCGTCCCTCGCTCCAGCGCAGCACATCGGCCGGGGTCGCATCCGAATTGGCGGTCGGGTTGGACAGCGGGAAGATGACCGGTACTTCAGTCCGGGCCGCCATCTCCCTGATGGCCGTCTCGGTGAACGCGCCGGCCCGGCCGCTGGTGCCGATCAAGATGGTCGGAGCCAGCAGCCGGACTACGGTCTCCAGGTCATGCCGGCGGGCCGGCTCAAAGCCCAGGCGGGCCAGCTCAGCCTCGGGCAGGGCGAATGGCCGCTTGTCGTCGGCCACGTCCTCGCGGCCCTCGAAGACCAGGCCCTTGGAGTCGAGCATCACCACCGCGCGGCGGATCTGCTCCGCGGTCGCGCCCTCGGCTCGCATGACCGTCTCGGCGAGCCGGGCGATGCCGACCCCGGCCGCGCCGGCGCCGAGGAAGGCGATCCGCTGCGCGGACATCGGCTCGCCGCGGACCCGCAGGGCGGCCAGGATCCCGGCCACCACGACAGCCGCGGTGCCCTGGATGTCGTCGTTGAAGCAGGTCAGCCGGTGCCGGTAGCGGTCCAGCAGGCGGATCGCGTTGTGCTGCTTGAAGTCCTCCCACTGCAGCACGGCGTCCGGGAAGACCTCGGTCACGGCCTGGACGAAGGCCTCGATGAACTCGTCGTAGTGCGCACCCCGCAGCCGGGGCTTGGGGTAGCCGAGGTACAGCGGGTCGGCCAGCAAGTCGGTGTTGTCCGTGCCGCAGTCGAGCGAAACCGGGAGGGTCAGGGCGGGGTCGAGGCCTGCTCCGGCGGTGTAGAGCGCGAGCTTCCCGACCGGGATCCCCATCCCGCCCGCGCCCTGATCGCCGAGCCCGAGGATCCGCTCGTTGTCGGTGGCGACGATCAGCCTGATCTGTGACCGGCCGGTGTTGTGCAGCAGTTCCGGTATGCACGAAATGTCATCCGGCGTGATCCACAGGCCGCGGGGGCGCCGCACGATGTGGCTGAACTTGCGGCACGCCTCGCCGACGGTCGGGGTGTACACGATCGGCGCCAGTTCCTCCAGGTGATCGGAGAGCAGCCGGTGGAACAGCGTCTCGTTGCGGTCCTGCAGCGCCGCGAGCCCGATGTACTTCTCCAGGTCGGTCGACTTGCACCGGAGGTGCTCGAGTTCGAGTGCGACCTGTTGCTCGATCGTGGCGGCCCGCCAGGGCAGCAGCCCGCGCATGCCGAGTGCCTCGCGCTCGGCGCGGCTGAATGCCGCGTCCTTGTTGAGCAGCGGGCGTTCGAGGATGTCCACCCCGCTGACACTGGCGGGCGGCATCGTCGTACCGCGGGTCGTGGCTTTCATCAGAGCCTCCCTGCCGGCTGCCTGGGCACATCGGGGCGCCGCCCGCGGCCGCTGGCCTCGAAGTCCGGCATCAGGCGCCCGGTATCAAGCCCACACCCGATCAGGCCTGGTCGGCCACGGCCGAAGGTCCTGGGCTTTAACGATGAACGTCGCTGACCCGGCCGGGCCGCGCCGGTCGGCGCCGTAGTGATCACATCGGGCCTGCCCCGCGGCGGTCACGCCCAGGGACCGCTGCTCGCCGTCCAGGGACCCCGGTGCTCGCGGCCGCCCGGGCGCTGCGCCGTATCCTCGTACTGCCGCCGGTAACCAGCAGGCGGTGCGGCGCCGGAAATGCCCGTCGTCTCGACCTTTGTCCGCCCGCTCGCCCGTGAACAGGAACGCCAATGTCTGAGCACACCACCGGTCACGCAGCTGGCCGCCCGGCAGATCCGGGCCAGGGATCGCGCCGCGCGCCGGGCAGCCCGGTGCTCGAGCCGCTGGATGAAGCCGAGTGCCTGCGGCTGATCTCGCCAGGCGGCCTCGGCAGGCTGGTCTACTCCGGCCGGTTCGACCTGACCGTGCTTCCGGTCAATTACCGGATGTACGAGGGCAGCATCGTGTTCCGCACCGCCGAGCACAGCCCGACCGATGAGGACCTGCGCACCGGGATAGCCGGCGCCGAGTACCGGGTGGCCTTCGAGGTCGACGACGTGGACCTGGCCGCACGGGAGGGGTGGAGCGTGCTCATCCAGGGCTCGGCGCACCACGTCGAGTCCGAGGAGGAACGCGCCTCGGTGGCCGCGGCCGGCGTCGAGCCGTGGGCCGGCGGTGTCCGTCAGCTGTTCATCCGCATCACGCCCAGCCGGATCACCGGCCGGCGCATCCGCCATATCTGAGCCGCGTCGCGCCTGGTCAGGGCGGCTGGGTGGCCAGCAGGACGAACGACCGCGGCCGGACCGTCACCCTGCTGCCCGCGCGGATCCGGGCCGCCGCGCGGCGGGCGCCCGGCTGCCCGCGGGCGGCCGCGGGGGTCCTGGCCGGCTCCGCCGCCGGGCCGCCGAGATCGTAGCTGTCCAGCTCCTCGTGCCAGGCCGCTCGTGGTGCTGCTACCTCGGGCAGGGTGAAGCGGACTGACTCAGGGGAGCCGTTGACCAGGATGAGCAGGTCGGCGTCGAGCAGCGGCTGGCCGTGTGCGTCGAGGTCGGGTGCGTGGCGGCCGTCCACGTAGATGGCGACGGATTGGCGGCCGGTCAGCCAGTCCGCCTCGGTCATCGGGCGGCCGGCCGGGGTGAACCAGACCTGGTAGCCCGGATCAGCCAGGAACCGGTCCCGGCGCATGGCCGGGTGGGCCCGGCGGAGCGCGAGCAGCCGGCGGGTGTAGCCGATCAGGCCGGTGTCGGCGGTGTCCCAGTCGAGCCAGGACGCCGGGCTGTCCTGGCAGTAGGCGTTGTTGTTGCCGCCCTGGGTGCGGCCGAGCTCGTCGCCGGCCAGCAGCATCGGCACGCCGCGCGACAGCAGCAGGGTGCCCAGCAGCGCGCGGGCCTGCCGGGCGCGCAGCGCCAGGATGTCCGGGTCGTCCGACGGCCCCTCGGTGCCGCAGTTCCAGGACCGGTTGTCGTCGGTGCCGTCCCGGTTCTGCTCGCCGTTGGCGTCGTTGCGCTTGCGCTCGTAGGAGACCAGGTCGCGCAAGGTGAACCCGTCATGCGCGGTGACGAAGTTGATCGAGGCGCCCGGGCTGCGGCCCGCGCCTGCGTACAGGTCGGCGGATCCGGAGATCCGGGTGGCGAAGTCCGGCAGCGTGTTCGGGCGCCCGCGCCAGAAGTCCCGGACGGTGTCCCGGTAGCGGCCGTTCCATTCGCTCCACCCGGGCGGGAACCGGCCCACCCCATAGCTGTCCGGCTGGCCGATGTCCCACGGCTCGGCGATGAGCTTGGACCGGGAGATGACCGGGTCCTGCGCGACGATGTCGAAGAAGGCGGCGCGGCGGTCGAAGCGGCCGCGGGACCGGCCGAGCGTGGTAGCGAGGTCGAAACGGAAGCCGTCCACGTGCATCTCGGTCAGCCAGTAGCGCAGTGAGTCGGTGATCAGGCGCAGGCTGGCCGGGCTGTCGGCGTTGACCGAGTTGCCGGTACCTGTGGTGTCGACGTAGCGGCTCGGGTCGCCCGGTACGAGCCGGTAGTACGCCGGGTTGTCCAGGCCGCGGAAGCATAGCGTCGGACCCAGGTGGCCGCCCTCCGCGGTGTGGTTGAACACCACGTCGAGCAGCACCTCGATCCCGGCCGCGTGCAGGGCCTGCACCATCGCCTGGAATTCGGCGATCTGGCCGCCCGGCTGGCCGGCCCGGACCGCTGCGGAGTAGCCGTTGTGCGGGGCGAAGAACCCGACGGTGTTGTAGCCCCAGTACTGGGTCCGGCCGAGGGCGGCCAGTTCCCCGGTGGTGAGGAACTGGTGCACGGGCAGCAGTTCGACCGCGGTCACCCCGAGACCGGCCAGGTAGTCGATGACCGGGGGGCTGGCCAGGCCCGCGTAGGTGCCCCGGAGCTGCGGAGGCACGTCGCTGCGGCCCTGGGTGAACCCCTTCACGTGCAGCTCGTAAATGACGCTGTCGCGGTATGGGGTCTGCGGTGGTTGGTCGTTCCCCCAGCTGAACGCGGGGTCGGCCACCAGCGAGCGCGGCATCAGGTGCGCGGAATCGCGGTCGCTGCGGCCGCCCGGGTCGCCCGGCGGATAACCGAACAACGGGCTGCCCCACACCAGCGGACCGTCGATCGCCCGAGCGTAGGGGTCCAGGAGCAGCTTCGCCGGGTTGCAGCGCAGCCCCCGGTCGGGTTCATAGGGCCCGGTCACCCGGTAGCCGTAGCGCTGGCCGGCGCCGATCCCGGGCACATAACCGTGCCAGACGCCGTCATGGGCCTCGGGCAGCGGCAGGCAGGCCTCCTGGCCGTCGGCGTCGAACAGGCACAGCCCAACCTGCTCGGCGGGCTGCGAGACGACGGCGAAGTTGGTCCCCGATCCGTCGGGGATGGCACCGAGCGGGAACGGGCGCCCCGGCCAGATGTCCACGCCGCCTCCAGACCGTAGCTCAGGCCGCCGACCACGCCACGGCCGGTCAGGCCGCCGTCACGGGACTCCAGACATAGGGCGTGGTGCGGGCCAGCGTCACGAAGCCCAGGTGCTGGAGCACCGGCCGGCTGTCTGCCGAGGCGTCCACTTGCAGGAAACGATATCCGCGGGCGGCCGCCAGCCCGGCGCGGTACGCGACGAGTGCCCGGTAGATCCCTTTCCGCCGCCAGGCCGGCAGCGTCCCGCCGCCCCACAGGCCGGCGAAGTCGGTACCGGGCAGGAACTCGATCCGCGCCGAGCAGACCGGCTGGTCGCCGGCCATGGCCACGACCATCGCCAGCTGTCCCGGGTCGGTCTGGAGCTGGGCCAGCAGCGATCTGCGCAGCGGCGAGTGGTCGCCGCCGAAGACCTGCTCGTGGACGTCGATGAGCAGCCTGACGCCCGCCTCGCCGGTCACCGCCTGCAGCCGTACGCCGTCCGGCAGCGCCGCCGCGGTGGGCACGTCCGCGACCGCCGCCACCATCAGCGTTTCCTCGTCCTGCGGCGTGAAGCCGGCGGCCAGCAGGCGCGCGGCCAGATCGGCCGGCTGATCGTAGTCATAAAGCTTCCACTCGAACGACTGGCCCCGCTGGGCGAAGTAGCTGACCTGGTCAGCGATCTGTGCGTCCGCACAGCCCTCGTCCAGGGCCGACCAGGTGATACCGGACCAGCCCTGGCCGCCGGCTGCTACCGACCGCACGATCCGCGGGATGGGCCCCGATAGCCCGGCGGCGCCCGAGCCCGGCCGGCCTGCGGCGCCCTCGGCGGACTGATCAGCTGCGCTCGGGCCGCCGGCCCGCCGGACCTGGGCATCGTAGGCGGCCCGCAGCCGGGCTCGCTGACGGGCGGTCACGGCTAGTCTCCCGTCACGCCGTCGATCTGCTCACGCAGGATGTCGGCGTGGCCGTTGTGCCGCGCGTACTCCTCGATCATGTGCGTAAAGACCCAGCGCAGGTCGATGGGCCCGTCCCGGCGGGGATGTCGGAACACCTCATCCAGCGACCGCCCGGCGGCGCACTCGCGGGCCAGCTCACACTCCACGGCGAAGGTAGCCAGATCAGCCGCGGCGCCGTCGGCCTCGGCGAAATCGAAATCACCGTCCGGGTATTCATCGGTGACGTACAGGTCACCCAGGCCGGGCTGGGCGGCGAACAGGCGCCGGAACCACCAGCGCTCCACTTCGGCCATATGCCGGACCAAGCCGAGCAGCGACAACGTGGACGGCGGCGCGGGCCGCCTGGCCAGCTGATCGGCGCTAAGTCCCTGGCATTTGTACAGCAACGTGGCCCGGTGGAAGTCCAGCCAGGTCTCCAGGGATTCCCGCTCGCCGGCCACCGTCGGCGGATCGGTCCGCTGAACCCGCGATGCCGTCCATGTCATCCGATCATCGTGCTGCGCGGCCAGCGAGCTGGCAACCCGGTTTTGCCTGCCAGCCCGGGGCCGGACTGCTTCAGTCGGCGGGCAGCATGGCGTGACACTGCGGGCACCTGACGGGCGGATCGGCGTCGGCCAGCGCCCCGCATTGCGGGCAGACCCGCCGTAGCCAGCAGACCGGATCGCCCGGGGTGTCGTCGGCCCAGCTTTGCTGCCCGGGCTCGTCCGGCTTCGCCGTCACGGCAGGCTCCGCAACCGCTCGGCCAGCACGGCGGCCTGGCTGTGACCGATGTCCCTGGCCGCAGTGAGCAACGTGATCGTCTCGCGGCCGGCCGCGTCGCGCAGCCAGGTCAGCGCCTCGGCGCGCTCGGGCTGGCTCAGCTCGACGCCGTACCTGCGGCGGAACTCGTCGAACTTCGCCGGCTCATGGTGATACCAGCGGCGCAGCTCGGTCGAGGGCGCGACGGCCTGCAGCCAGTCGTCGACGTGGGCGGCGCTCTTGGCGAGCCCGCGCGGCCAGAGCCGGTCCACCAGCACGCGCCGGCCGTCGCCGGGCGACGGCTCGTCGTACACGCGCCGCAGGCGCACATCGGGCTGGCTGGTCATCCGTGCTCCCCGGGCAGATCCGGCGCAGGCTAACCGGCGGCGGGCCACGAGCGGCCCGGCGACGGTGTCGCGGCCCGGCGTTCCGCTGGCGATCAGGTAGATCGTAACACGATAGATTTCCCTGGTGGGCCCGGGCCCGTTCCTGCTGATCCTATCGCCGGGCGCTTATGCTGACCGCGAGGCAATCAGGCCCACCTCGGGCATGGCCATGACCGGGCGGTGAGCGATGTGCGTCAGCTGACGCGCGAGGACTACGAGAGCCTGCTGGAGTTCCGGGCCAGCCTGCGCCGCTTCCTGCACTGGAGCCAGGCCAAGGCCCGCGAGGCCGGCCTGACGCCGGCGCAGCACCAGCTGCTGCTGGCGATCAAGGGGCACCGGGGGACGGCGGCCGGCAGGCCGTCGGTGACCTGGCGGGCTACCTGCAGCTGCGCCATCACAGCACCGTCGAGCTGATCGATCGCGCCGAGGCGGCCGGGCTGGTGCAGCGCGGCGGCGACCAGGACGACGGCCGGATCACCAGGGTCCGCCTGACCCCCGACGGGCAGCGCCGGCTGGACCAGCTGACGCCTGCCCATCTCGACGAGCTCAGACAGCTGGCCCCGGTGCTCGACGCGCTGGTGACCAGATGGGGCGGCGGGGTTGCTGAGGACCTTGAGCGCCCCGCGCGGGACCTTCGGCGCTAGCTGGCCGGGACAGGTAGCGGTTGGCTGGAGTCATGGCCGATGGGGCGGTGGCGCTCATCGTTCCCGTTGAGCTTCGCTAACTTCCCCGCGGCCGGGGGGCTTGGCCAACTGCAGCAAGGCCGGGGCGATCCAGCCTCCGGCGCTCCGGCAGGCACAGTGCCGCCACCGGCCGCGGGGGGATCCGCGTCATGACGGCGTGCCCCGGAGCCCGCGCCGGATCAGCGCGGCTCGCGCCGGATCACGGGGAGAACGTCACGCCCTGCGCGAGCGGCAGGGAGCCGGAGTAGTTGACCGTGTTGGTCGCCCGGCGCAGGTAGCTCTTCCAGGCGTCCGAGCCAGACTCGCGGCCGCCGCCGGTCTCTTTCTCGCCACCGAACGCCCCGCCGATCTCCGCGCCCGAGGTGCCGATGTTGACGTTCACGATGCCGGTGTCGGCGCCGCTGGCCGCGAGGAACTCCTCGGCCTCGCGCTGGTCGCTGGTGAAGATGCTGGAGGCCAGGCCCTGCGGGACGGCGTTGTTCAGCGCGATGGCCTCGTCCAGGCTGGTGTAGGACAGCACGTAGAGAATCGGCGCGAAGGTCTCCCGGCGTACGACATCGTGCTGGCCGGGCATCTGCACCAGGGCGGGCTGCACGTAGTAGGCGGCGGGCGCTGCCTCCGCGAGCAGCCGGTCGCCGCCGGCCCGGACGACGCCGCCCGCCACCAGCGCGCCGGCGATGGCCGCCTGCATCTCGCGGTACGCGCGCTCGGAGATGAGCGGCCCGACCAGCGTCTGCGGGTCTAGCGGATTTCCCACGGGCAGCTGCTCATACGCCGCGCTGACCCTGTCCATCAGCTCCTGCGCAATGTCGGCATGGGCGATGACCCTGCGCATCGTGGTGCAGCGCTGCCCGGCGGTTCCGGCAGCCGCGAAGACGATGCCGCGCGTGGCGAGGTCGAGATCGGCGGACGGGGTGATGACTCCCGCATTGTTGCCGCCGAGCTCAAGCAGGCAGCGGCCGAACCTGGCGGCCACCCGCGGCCCGACGGTCCGGCCCATCCGGGTGGAGCCGGTGGCGCTGACCAGCGCGACACCGGGCGAGTCCGCCAGCGCTCCCGCGACGTCGGCGGGCCCGAGCAGTACCTGGCTCAGGTACGGCGGCGCGCCGGCCTGGGCGCACGCCTGATCGAGGAGCGCGGCGCAGGCCAGCGCGGTCAGCGGGGCGAGCTCCGAGGCCTTCCAGATCACCGGATCGCCGCAGACCAGGGCGAGGGCGGTGTTCCACGACCAGACCGCGACCGGGAAATTGAACGCGGTGATCACGGTGGCCACGCCGAGCGGGTGCCAGGTTTCCATGAGCCGGTGGCCGGGCCGCTCGGAGGGCATGGTCCGGCCGTACAGCTGCCGGGACAGCCCGACCGCGAAGTCGCAGATGTCGATCATCTCCTGGACCTCGCCCAGCGCCTCGGAGCCGATCTTGCCGACCTCGAGGGTGATCAGCGTGGCGAGCGCCGCCTGGTGCTGGGTCAGCAGCGCGGCGAACTGCTTGACGAGGTCGCCGCGGACCGGCGCCGGTACCTGCCGCCAGCTGCCGAACGCCTGCTGCGCTCGGGCCACGGCGTCGGTGGCGTCCCGCGTGGTACTCCAGCGAACCCGGGCCAGCTCAGCGCCGAGGACCGGGGTCAGGCTTCGCTGGTCGCCGCGCAGCGCCTCCGCCGCCACCCCGCAGCTGGCCAGGCTGGCCCGGGCGCGGTCCCGCAGCTCGTCCAGGGCGGGCAGGGCGGCGATGGCGTGCATGGATGGATCCCTCCTCAGCGCGGCGCGGTCCCGATGGCGTCACTGGTCGCGAGCCCGAGCGCCCGCATGGCCTTGCGGTAGGCGACCGCCACCGCATCGAACTTCAGGTGCAGCTCGGCGGCGAGGTCGAACGGCACCTGCTCGGGTCGCTGCGACTCCACGACCAGCTGGTCCTGCCCGAAGATGATGTCCTCGAACTCCTGAAGGACGCGCTCGGGCTGGTCGAGGTTGTAGTTCCGCCCGATCAGCACGTACGCCGGCGCAGCGGTCGGCAGCGACCGGCTGCGAGGCGAAAAAGTAAACCATGCCGCGCTTACCGCCCCAGCCGAGCCGCAGCACGATGGTGTACGGCAGGTGCAGCTCGTACCGGCTGCGCCGTTGCGGCGGCGGCCTGCTGGTTGCCGAAGACCGGGAAGTCCTCGGTGTTGGCCGCCTCGGGCCGCACGATCGTGTAATGCAGCACGTGGCCCTGCGTACGGACCTCGTGGCGCGGCACCACCGGCCGGTCCGGATCGCCCAGCAGCCCCGGGTGCACCCACGGGAAATGGCCCAGGTCGGTGAAGTTCTCCACCTGACGGGCGGCATCACAGTGCCACCGGTACGGGCCGGCCGTGACCACCGGCCAGCTGCCGTCTTCCAGTTCCGGCACCTCCGGCAGCCGCCAGCGCGGCGCTTCGATGGCTACCCAGATCAGGCCGTACCGTTCCTGGCAGCCGAACGCCGCGATCCTGGCCTTGGCGGGCACCCGGGACGGGTCTTCGAGCTGGGGGATGGCTACGCACCGGCCGTCCGCCCGGTACCGCCAGCCGTGGTAGGCGCAGACGAGTTCATCGTCGGCGACCCAGCCCAGGGACAGCGCCGTGCCCCGGTGCACGCACACATCAGAGTTGGCCCGCGGCCTGCCGTCCCGGCCGCGCCACAGCACCAGCGGCACGCCGAGCAGGCCGGCCTGGATGGGCCGGTCGGTGAGATCGTGACCGAACGCCACCGGGTGCCAGCACGCGCGCAGCGCGCTGACGTCGGCGAACGCGCCAGGGGCGGTCATGACCCGCTCGGCCGCGGTCGGCGCCCCGCCCGCTGCCGCTGCCGCTGTCCCGCCCGCTGCCGCTGTTCCGCCCGCTGCGTCCCTCGGGGCCGGGGAATTTCTGCCCAAGCTGTCATCCTGCCCCCTTTCCGCTGCCCGGGCCGCCCCGGGCGCCGAGCCAGGTCACATCCTGGGCAGGGCGTCGGCGGCGAGCTTCTCCTCCGGGCTCAGGTTGTGCACCACGCCGATCGCGATCCGGACGTAGGCATCGCCCTTCAGCACGCTGATCGACGCGTAGCCGTCATAGTAGGCCTGGTCGCCCAGCCCGCTGATGGCCCGGGCGGCGACCTTGCGCCGGTAGTCGGCGAAATACCTCGCGGCCTTGCTGCCGGTCACCAGGACCACCCTGACGCTGTCCGCCACCGGGATATCAGGATCGGTTCCTGCGGGGACGTCAGGACCGTAATAGACGCAGGCGACGCCGCCTTCGACGGTGGCCTTGCCGCGCACGGGCGCCCGGACCGGCTGGCCGAGTGCCGCGCCGGCCTCCGCCTGCGTGATGACGCCGCACGAATCGGTGGCGGCCACGGCCGGCGCGGTCGTGGCCGCCGCGGCCGCCCGGCTGGCGGTGGCGCCGGATGTGGGTACCGTCGTCGTCGCCGTGGACGTGGCCGCCGAGCCGCACCCGGCGAGCGGCACCAATGCTGCTGTCACTGCGGCCGCCGCCAGTCCGGCTCGGCGGCCCTGTCCTGCTTTCATGACGTCCCCTGCTCCCTGAGACCGGCCGGACACGTGCGTCCGCTGCTGCACGGACGGTAGGCAGCCGGTGTTACAGACCGGTTACTGGGTGTCCGTGGGCAGCGGGCCCGGTCGCCCGCCCGAACGGGTGGCCCTGGGCATCGCGTTCACGGCGCCAGCGCGGCGAGCACCACCAGCAGGATGGTCAGCGCGGCGAACGCGCCGTGGGCCGCGATGACCAGCACTGGAATCCGGCCGGCGGGCGGAGCCTGACGGCCCTGAGCGGAAGCGGGCGGCGGCCGGTCTGCGCCGATCAGCAGGGCCAGCGTGGCGAAACCGAGCCCGGCGACCGGCAGGAGCAGCCCGGCTGCGGTCCAGGCCAGTGCGGTCACGGCCGTGGCCACGAAGGCGGCCCAGATCAGCAGGCCGGTGACGGCCAGCCCGAAATGACCGAAGATCACCGCGGGCGGAAGACCGGCGCTACGGGTCCGCGGCTGCCGCGCGCCCCCGTGCGATATCCAGCCCGCCAGCAGGTAAGCACCGGTGCCCGCGGTGATCAGCCAGCTGACCAGCGCCGCGACGGCTGCGGTGCTCGGGCCCGGGTGGCGCCCGGCGGCCCGCGGACGGGACGCCGCCGTGCTGCCCGGCGCGATCGAGGGACGCGGTGCGGGCGGCGCGGCGGTGATCAGGTAGGCCAGCCGGTTCCCGGCGGAGACGTCCAGCTCGCGCGAGAGGGCCTTGTGATGGCCGCCTGCAGCCAGCCGGATGGCCCGGCTGACCGCCTGCTCGACCTGCGGCTGGCTCAGGCCGCGGCAGGCAGCAGGCTCCCTGGTGACCGTGCGCCGCTGATGTACCACCCGCGCCCCGTAGTCGGCGCAGCCTCCCACGGTGGCCAGCCGCGGCGCGGCGGAACGGCCGGCGCATCCGGCGGCCAGCACGATCAGCAGGCCGCCCGCCAGCGCGGCGGCTGAGGTGGTCGCCCGCGGCTGCTGTTTCGCGCCGGTCGCCAACGACTGTTGTTTCACGCTGGTCGCCAACGTCTGCCGTTTCGCGCTGGTCGCCAACGTCTGCCGTTTCGCGCTGGTCGCCCGCGGCTGCTGTTTCACGCCGGCCTCCCACCGCTGCCGAATTGCACCGGCCCGGTCCAGGACCGGTCATGCGGATGAGCGGCTGCCCGGCAGGTAGCCGGCGGCCTAGGCTGGGGCCTGGCCCAGCCTGGCGGCCGTGACGATTCCGGCGCGATGGGACACCCCTGACGGAGCGAAGCGGGAGATGATCTCGAGCTTTGGGCTCATGCGCAGGTTAGCGGCCGGCGCGACGGTCATCATCGCGGCCCGCGGCCCGGCTCCGGCCATCGCGGCACCGGCGCGGGCCGCGGCGCCCGGCCGGCGGGGCGTCGAGCACTAGCGAGCCCTCGGAGGCGGTGACGGCATGACCAGGACATCGGCTGGTTCCGTCCGGTTCAGCACCTACAACATGCTGGACCTGTTCGCCGACCGGTCAGCCGCCGGGCGCGAGCACTATGACCTGGCCGTGGCCTGCGCCCGGGCGCTGGACACCGATGTGCTCGCGGTCCAGGAGGTGCGCGCCCAGGACCCCCAGACAGCCCGGGCCCGGCTGCGGCAGCTAGCCGACGACGTCGGCCTGAGCTGCACGGTGCCGGCCAGCCGGAGCGGCGCGCCGCGCATCGCCCTGGCGATGGGCGAGCGCGGTTATCACGCCGGCCTGATGTGGCGCCCGGGCATCGAACCGGTGCCAGGCTCGCTGCGCGCTTACGGGCAGGGGGAGTTCTGGCATTCGCTGAGCTACGTCACCCTCGATGTCGGGGGACCGAAGATCCGGCACGCCTCGTTCCATGCGACGCCGTTCGTCAGGCAGGTGCGGGCCGACCAGAACGAGCGGCTCCTGGCGGCGCTGCGCACCACGGCGGGTGGCACGCCGGTGCTGGTGGGCGCGGACTGGAACACCGAAAGCGCCGACCGCGTCTACGACGAGGCCGCTCAGCAGTGGCGCCTGTACGAGCCGCGCGATCCGTACTCCCTGGTGAGCTGGTTCGATGAGCTTGTCTACCAGTGCCAGTGGGATTACGACGAACGCGGGCAGCGCCGGCACTGGGCCGACCGGCGGCCCGGCGACGTGCTCTGGTCCGGTGGCCTGCATGACGCCGCGGCGGTGCTGCGCGCGCCGTGGCAGCCAACGGCCGGGCATCACCCGGCCGACGGGTACGGCGCGCGCGGCATCATGCGGCGCATCGACGCGGTCCGGGTGAGCAGTCAGGTCGCGGGCGCCCTCCGGGCCCATCACGTGGAATCCACCGACCTGGCCCGCCGGGCCTCCGATCACTTGCCGGTCACGGTCGAGTACGCGCCGGCCGCGATCGGCCGTGAATCCGCGTTACTCGACCCGGAACTCCCCGGGCACACTGACCAGCCGTGATCCGACCTCAAGCCGCACCGGGCCGGTGGCCGCGCCGCCGGCACCACGACGCTGACCGAGGTGTCCGATACCTCCGCCGGGCTCGCGGTGGCGCCCTGGAAGATGACGCCGGTCATGCCGCCCAGGTTCTGGCCGCTGATCGTGACGGTGCTGCCCACGGCGCCGGAGGCGGGCTCGAGGCCGGTGGCGGCCGGCGGCCCCGCAGCGCTGGCCTGGCCAGCCGGTGCGGAGGAGTCCCGGCCCGTAGGCGCGGTGGTCAGCAGCGTGCTGAAGATCTGCTTCAGCTTCTCGGCGGCCTCCGGGGAGAACAGTCCGACCAGCGCCGACACGGCGGCGAACCCGAATGCGTTCAGCTGCGCGGCGGTAGTCTGGCCCGCGACCAGGCCGCCGCGCAGCACGATGTAGAACACGATCGCCAGCGCGGCGCCGACGAAGGGCAGCGAGAGGTACATCAGCAGCCAGCTGTACCGCAGGCTCCGGTTGCCGACGTACCAGTACAGCGAGCGAACGCTGTGGATCAGGCCCGCCCAGGGAAACGAGCCAGCGCCACGACGACGAACAGCCGCTGGTCGCCGTCGAGCCGTAGCCGGGCACCCAGCAGGCGGCTGGAGGTCACCGCGGTGGCCGACGCGCTGGCCGGCCACATGACGACCAGGCCGTAAATGGTCAGTGTCAGGGCGGCCAGGATCACGACCGTCACGACCACAATGCCTGGCACCTTGACATAGCCGCGGCCGACGCCCGAGTCCGGCGCCGATTTGGCCAGGCCATGGCGGGCGCGGTCATTTAGCCTCCCTTAAAGGCTCGGGGCGCCATTGTCCGCGCCTATAAGAACGGTGTCACATTAACGCGGCCGGGCCGCGGGAATGTGCGGAATGGCCGGGCCTGAAGTTCCGGTGACCGGGGGAGCGGCCCGGTCCAGAGCCGTACCACTAGCGTCTGGCCGATGAGGCCGGAATGCGCGCCGAGGAAATCAGCTGACGATGAGGCTTATTCACGCCATCCGGTAGAAGTGCAGCCCAACAACGGCTGAGATGGTGGTGTCAAAGGTGTCGATCGGGCGACGGTAATCGGTGTGCATAATCCTCCAGGTCTTGAAGTTCGCGATGACCTGCTCGATCATGTATCGAATCTTGTTTACCTGAGTGCTGAATTCCTTCTCTCAGTCCAGAAGATCCCGGCATTCCGGCTTCCTGATGGGCGTTACCATCCCCTTGCCGATGTATCCCTTATCACCCATCTGGCTTCCTTCGGGAAACCCGACGAGCACTGATGATTCGTCGATGCAATGCGCGTCGTGGCGGCTTCCGTCGACCGGGTCGGATATCCATGCGAGCTCTCCGTAAAGATTGCATGCAACCTGGACGTTCTTACCTGTGGTTTTTCGCTTGCCTGAATACAGCTCCCGGTGCCCGCGCCACGACCAGCAGGGAAGCAGCGTGCCGTCGTAGATGTACTGGGTGTCCGGGTCGAGGTCTTCCGCCGTGGGTACGAACGGGGCAAGCGCGATCGCTAGCCGGGAAGTTATCCGCGAATTAGCTCGGCTAATGGTCGGCTGGGAAGTCTTGTATGTCTCTGCGAGTTCCTGCTGAACGTGGTTTCTCCGCATGTAGGTGAGCGCTATAACCACTGACTTGTAAAGACCGAGGGACGGCGGCCACGGATCCATGTCACAGTCCCCCTCATTTGCATATACCAGTGCGCACAGGTCGATGATCTCGTCTTTGGTGAATCCGGTGGTATGATACATGCGCGGCCTGTTTCTGTGGGACTGAGTGCGGTAACCCAATCCTTTCGAGAAGCAGGCCGCCTTTCACGTAGGCGCGCCGCTAATCGGAAATTTGTCACAAGCCTGGCGTCCCCGCCTGAATAACCCTCGATGTAACCGGACCCTTCGCGATAATGTGCGCCGGCCAGTTTCCTGATTCGCCCGCACGCCCGCATCGGCCCAGCTGGGTCGCGGCGAGGCCGGCCAGTTTCCTGATTCGCCCGCAGGCCCGCATCGGCCAACTGGGTCGCGACGAGGCCGGCCCTGGCGGCGGCCTCGAGGGCAGGACCGCACCGTATGTCGGCTCCGGGCTCTTCCTTGCGCCGGTCGGCCCGGTCCCGCGCCTTGGCGCGGTCCGGGCGGTCGGTGCCCAGGAAAGTCACCAGCTACAGGTGATAGCGATGGGGGTGCTGTGACCGCCCGCCGGCGATGCGATAGCGTGCCGGTACGGCTCCCGGGACTGGCCAGTTACTGGTGGAGGATGGGTACATGCCAACTGATGGCGCGGCGGTGGGGCGCGGCCAGCCGCAGCCGGTGACCGAGCGGCTGACGGCCGCAGCGGTCTTTCTCGTGGTCACGATCAAGGCCGGGGAGTCCTGCGCCGACGCCGTGCGCGGCCTGGCCGCCGATCTGGGCGGGCTGGTCCGCGCGGTCGGTTTCCGCGATAGCGAGGGCCGCCTGTCCTGCGTGGCCGGTTTCGGGGCTGACGCCTGGGACCGGCTGGCCGGGCCGCCCAGGCCAGCTGAGCTGCATCCGTTCCGCGAAATCCTGGCCGGGCCGCGGCACGCCGTCGCGACCCCGGGTGACTTGCTGTTCCACATCCGGGCCACCCGGATGGACCTGTGCTTCGAGCTGGCGGCCCAGATCATGATGCGGCTGGACGGCGCGGTCACGGCCGTGGATGAAGTGCACGGATTCCGCTACTTCGACGAACGTGACCTGCTCGGTTTCGTGGACGGCACGGAGAACCCGGTCGGCGAGGCGGCCGCCGACGCGACGCTGATCGGCGCCGAGGATCCGGGCTTCGCCGGCGGCAGCTACGTGATCGTGCAGAAATACCTGCATGACCTCGCGGCCTGGAACCGGCTTCCGGTCGAGGAGCAGGAGCGGATTATCGGCCGGACCAAGCTGACGGACATCGAGCTCGACGACTCGGTCAAGCCGGATTACGCGCACAACGCGCTGACGACGATCATCTCCGACGGCGAGGAAGTGCAGATCGTCCGGGACAACATGCCGTTCGGCTCGGTGGGCACCGGCGAATACGGGACCTATTTCATCGGCTACGCGCGCTCGCCCGCCACGATCGAGCAGATGCTGATGAACATGTTTGTCGGCGCCCCGGAAGGCAACTATGACCGGCTGCTGGACGTAAGCCGGGCCGTGACGGGGAACCTGTTCTTCGTGCCTTCGGTGCCCGTACTGGAGGGCCTGGCCGACGCCCCGGCCGCCGGTGCGGACCAGCCCGCGGCGGACCAGCCGGCGGTGGCCAGCCCCGGCGGTGCCGGAGAGCTGGGGATCGGCAGTCTGAGAGGAGCATCCCAGGATGAATAACCTGCATCGCGAGCTCGCGCCGATCTCGGCTGAGGCCTGGACGCAGATCGAGGAAGAGGCGGCGCGCACGTTCAAGCGGCATGTCGCGGGCCGGCGCGTGGTGGACGTGCACGGGCCGGGCGGCGAGGCGCTGTCCGCGGTAGGCACCGGTCACCTGCGGGACATCGAGGCACCGGGCGGGGGAGTCCTGGCCCGGCAGCGGCAGGTCGCGGCGCTGGTCGAGTTGCGCGTGCCGGTCACGCTGGACCGCCAGCAGATCGATGACGTGGCCCGGGGCTCCCAGGACTCGGACTGGCAGCCGGTCAAGGACGCGGCGCGCCAGCTTGCGTACGCCGAGGACCGGGCCGTCTTCGAGGGCTACCAGGCCGCTGGCATCACCGGCATCCGCGAAGGGTCCACCAACTCGCCGCTCACGCTGCCCGCGGACTTGCGTGACTATCCGGAGGCGATCGCCCAGGCGCTCAGCCAGCTCCGGGTGGCCGGCGTGGGCGGGCCGTACTCGGCCCTGCTCAGCGCGGCTGCCTACACCGCCGTCAGCGAGACCAGCGACCACGGCTACCCGCTGCTTGAGCACATCAACCGGCTGATCAGCGGGGGGATCGTCTGGGCTCCGGCGATCGGCGGCGCGATCGTGCTGACCACCCGCGGCGGCGACTTCGACCTGCAGCTTGGCCAGGACGTCGCGATCGGCTATCAGGCGCATTCCGCGACGGAGGTCGAGCTCTACCTCCAGGAGACGATGACGTTCCTGATGTATACCGGCGAGGCCGCGGTCGCCCTGGCGCCGGCGGCGAGTAAGCCCGGGATGGCCAGCAGATCGGCCCGTCCGTTACAGTAAGGGACATCATGCGGCGCTTCGTAGTCATCCTTAGCTGCCGTAGCGGGACCTGATCAGGGCAGGCCAGCGACCCGCTACGGGATGCGGGGCTGGCTGGGAGCCTCCTTTCGGGTCCGCCGCAACGGACGTGGCCTGGACGTCCGAGGCCCGGCTTCCCCCCAGCTGGGGAGCCTGGCCAGCCAGTTTTCACGCTCAGGGTCAGGAGTAAGTGCTGTGTCCGACAAGCAACGCCCCGCCGCCAAGCAGGCCGCCGACCACCAGGACGCGCCGAGCGCCCTGCAGGCGGTGCAGGCGGCCCTGGACCGCCGTGACAACGGCGGCGCCACCGACCGGCTAGCCCCGGCGGCCGCGGCGGACGGCGACGACTAAAACAGCGGCGGCAGCAGCAGCAGCAGCAGCAGCAGCAGCAGCAGCAGCAGCAGCAGCAGGAGCGGCAGCAGCAGCGGAAGCCGGATGGCCGCGGTTCGGGGAAGGCCGGGTGGCCGCGGGTCGTGCCACGGCCAGCCGCCGGCGGCCGGCGGCCGGTCCCGGGACCATCTCCGGCGGGCTGGCGCGACACGCGCCGGCTGGATGAGCTAGCATCGCTGGCATCATGCGGCGCTTCGTACTCATTAGCTGCCGTAGCGGAACCTGATCACGTCAGGCCAGCGACCCGCTACGGGATGAGGCGCTGGCCGTAAGCCTTGAGGCTCCCTCCCGACCGCCAGCACGCCGGGCCGCCGCGCGCGGCGGATCACCGGCGGCAGCGGCCACCGGGACGTGACGAGCCCGTCGGATGCCTCAGGGCGGCGGTGCCGCCTCCAGCTGGCTGCCTGACCAGCCGGAAACCGAAACTCAGCGTCAGGAGACCGCACCGTGTATGAGACGTATCAGCCCAGCCAGCCGGCTGACCGCGGCGAGGCCGCGCGGCGGGCGCAGCAGGCCATCCAGATCGCCATGGACCGGCGCGATAATGGCGGCGAATCCGCCGCCGCAGCGCGCCGACTAGGCCCGGACCGCGTGTGTCCAGGTAAGACCCGCAAGCAAAGCCAGACCCGGAAGCAGAAGAGAGATCCAGTCATGAGTGCTACCGACGGTGCCAGCATCGGCTTCGAGATCCACGTCACCGACCGTCCCGTTCCGGCCGCGGAGCGGGACGCGATGATGGCCGTACCTGGTTTCGGCGGGGTATTCACCGATCACATGGTCACGCTGGCCTGGTCGGCGCAGCGGGGCTGGCATGACGGCAGGCTGGAGCCATACGGCCCGATCACCCTGGACCCGGCCGCGTCGGTGTTCCACTACGGCCAGGAGATCTTCGAGGGGCTGAAGGCCTACCGGCAGGAAACCGGGACGATCGCCACCTTCAGGCCGGAGGCCAACGCGGCCCGGTTCAACCGGTCAGCGGCCCGGCTCGCCATGCCCGCGCTGCCGGAGCCGGCGTTCATCGAGGCGATCAGGCTGCTGGTCAGCCAGGACCGCGACTGGGTGCCCGCCGCCGAAGGCCAGAGCCTGTACCTGCGTCCGTTCATGATTGCGACGCAACGAGGGCTGGGCGTCAATCAGCCTTCCTCGGCGTACCGGTTCACGGTGATCGCCTCGCCGGTGGCCGCGTACTTCAGCAACGGCGTGCAGCCGGTGTCGGTCTGGCTGTCGGAGGACTACACCCGGGCGGCGCCCGGCGGTACCGGCGAGGCCAAGTGCGGCGGCAATTACGCCGCCGCCTTCGCCGGCCAGCTGGAGGCCAAGCGCAACGGGTGTGACCAGGTGGTCTGGCTGGACGCGGCGGAGCACCGGTGGGTCGAGGAAATGGGCGGCATGAACCTGTTCTTCGTCTACGGATCCGGGCCGGACGCGCGGATGGTGACACCAGCCCTGACCGGCACCCTGCTGGCCGGGGTGACCAGGGACTCGCTGCTCAAGCTCGGCCCGGACCTGGGCCTGCCGATCACCGAAGGCCCGGTGTCGGTGGCGCAGTGGCGGGAAGGCTGCGAATCCGGCGCGATCACCGAGGTGTTCGCCTGCGGGACGGCGGCGGTGATCACCCCGGTGGGGACGGTCCGCGGCGCCGGGAAGGAATGGACCGTCGGCGACGGCACGCCCGGGCCGGTGACGCTGCGGCTGCGGGACGAGCTGCTCGGGATCCAGTACGGCAGCCGCCCCGACCCGTACGGCTGGATGCTCCTTGCTGCCGACCCTGACTGCTGGCACCGCGGTCCGGTTGAGCGCCGGTGCCCGGCGGCCAGCTGGCCGGGTGGCCGGGCCGGTTCCTGGCTGACCGGCGGTCCCGGCGGCCAGCTGGCCGGGGCGGCCGGGCCGGTTCCTGGCTGACCGGCGGCTGCCGCGGCGGGCTGGCCGGGCGGCCGGGCCGGCCTGGCTGACCGGCGGCTCCCGGCGGTCAGCTGGCCGGGCGCCGGGCCGGTTTCTGGCTGCCGGCCAGCGCGGCCAGGCGCTGGGCGGCGGCGACGACGGCCGCGCGAGGCGCCGGCCGGGCGCCTGGCCGACCCGGCTGGTCGGGCCGGACACGCAGACCGCGCCGAGCAGCCGCCCGTCGGCCAGCACCGGCGCGCTGACGCTGGCCACGCCGGGCTCCCGCTCCGCGACGCTGGCTGCCCAGCCGCGCCGCCGGACCGCGGCCAGCTCGGCCGCGGTCACCGCCGGGAACCGGTCCGCGTCGGCCGACCAGGCCAGCAGCACCTTGCCGCCGGAACCCGCATCCAGCGGCAGCAGCGCGCCGACCGGCACGCTGTCCCGCAGGCCGGTGCCCGCATCCCGGGCGGCGACGCACAGCCGCCGGTCGGCGGAGCGCACGTACAGCTGAGCGCTCTCACCGGTCGCGTCGTGCAGCTCGGCCAGCACCCGGCCGGCGGCCGCGCCGAGGTCAAGCCCCGGATCGGCCCGGGCGGCCAGCTCGGCCAGCCGCGGGCCGAGCCGGAACGCGCCGTCGGCGGTCCGCGCGACCAGGCCATGGGCCTCCAGGGCGACCAGCAGCCGGTGCGCCGTCGGCCTCGGCACCCCGCTGGCCTCGGCGAGCGGCCGCAGCGGCTGCGGTCCGTCCGCGAGCAGCTCGAGCAGCGCGACCGACCGGTCCAGCACGCCGACCGCGGAAGTGCGGGCCGGCGCCGCCCGGCTGCCTGCCGGTTCCCGGGAGCCCGCCGGTTCCGGTCCGGCCGCGCCGTTTCCGGCAGTCGCTGCCGGGGCCGGCGGGGCGTCCCGACTGCGTTTGCGGTCCGGGGCCGACGGGCGTATCGTGCTCATATCGTGGACAGTGTATCTCACTATTTGAGACAAACAATCAACCAGCTGACGTCAGACAGGACCGATAACGTGACCGGACGCCTCTTCGACAAGGTCTGGGACCGGCACGTGGTGGCCAGCCCGGCCGGCGAGCCGCCGCTGCTCTACATCGACCTGCACCTGGTGCACGAGGTCACCTCGCCGCAGGCCTTCGAGGCGCTCGAGCTGGCCGGGCGGCCGGTGCGGCGGCCGGACCTGACCCTGGCGACCATGGACCATGACGTGCCGACGACCGGCCAGGACCAGCCGATCGCCGATGAGCTCGCGGCGACCCAGATCTCCAGGCTGCGGCGCAACTGCGAGGTGCACGACGTCACCCTGCACGCCCTCGGCAGCCTGGATCAGGGCATCGTGCACGTCATCGGGCCGCAGCTCGGCCTCACCCAGCCCGGCATGACGGTGGTCTGCGGCGACAGCCACACCTCGACGCACGGGGCGTTCGGCGCGCTGGCGTTCGGGATCGGCACCACCGAGGTGGAGCACGTCCTGGCCACCCAGACGCTCCGGCAGGTCAAGCCGGCCGCGATGGCCGTCACGGTCGACGGCGACCTGCCGCCCGGCCTGGCCGCCAAGGACCTCGTGCTCGGCATCATCAGGACGCTGGGGCCCGGCGGCGGCACCGGCTCGGTCATCGAGTACCGCGGTGCCGCGATCCGCGCCCTGTCGATGGAAGGCCGGATGACGGTCTGCAACATGTCCATCGAGGCCGGGGCCCGGGCCGGCCTGATCGCTCCCGACGACACCACGTTCGGCTGGCTGGAGGGGCGCAGGCACGCTCCGGCGGGCCAGCTCTGGGAGCAGGCCCTCGACGACTGGCGGAGCCTGGTCACCGACGACGGCGCGGCGTTCGACCGCGAGATCCGGATCGACGCCGCGGCGCTGCGCCCGGCCGTCACCTGGGGGACCACGCCCGCCCAGTCAGTCTCGATCGACGACGTCATCCCCGATCCGGCCGCGCTGGCCAGCCCCGCCCAGCAGCAGGCGGCCAGCCGGGCGCTGGCCTACATGGGCCTGGAGCCAGGCACGCCGATCCGGGACGTCCGCGTGGACACCGTCTTCATCGGCTCCTGCACCAACGGGCGGCTGAGCGACCTGCGCGCCGCGGCCGAGGTGATCCGGGGCAAGCAGGTCCACCCCGGGGTCAGGGCGCTGGTGGTGCCAGGTTCCGCGCGGGTCAAGGCCGAGGCGGAGGCCGAAGGGCTGGACCTGCAGTTCACCGCGGCCGGGTTCGAGTGGCGGTCGGCCGGCTGCTCGATGTGCCTGGCCATGAACGGCGACACCGTCGCGCCCGGCCAGCGCTGCGCCTCGACCAGCAACCGGAACTTCCAGGGCCGCCAGGGCCCTGGCTCGCGAACCCATCTCGTCTCGCCCGCCGTAGCCGCGGCCACCGCCGTCGCGGGTCACTTCACACTGCCAGGAGACCTCTGATGCCCGGGGTAACACGCATCGCAGGGCGCGCGGTCGCGCTGGAGCGCGCCGACGTCGACACCGACCAGATCATCCCGGCGGAGTGGCTCAAGCACGTCGGGCGCACCGGGTTCGCCGACGGGCTGTTCGGCGCCTGGCGCGCCGACCCGGCCTTCGTGCTGAACCGGCCGGGTGCCGCGCAGGCCAAGGTGCTGGTGGCCGGGGCCAACTTCGGCTGCGGATCCTCGCGGGAGCACGCCGTCTGGGCGCTGCAGGACTTCGGCTTCACCGCCGTCGTCTCGCCGCGGTTCGCGGACATCTTCCGCGGCAACTGCGTCAGCGCGGGCCTGGTCCCGGTCGAGGCGGATGAGCAGACCGTCGCCCGGGTGTTCGCCGCGCTGGCGGACGACCCGGACGCGGAGGTGGTGGTGGACGTCGCCGAGCGCACCCTGGCCGTCCCGTCGGCGGGCCTGCAAGCGCACTTCCCGCTGCCGGACTTCGCCCGCTGGCGGCTGCTGGAAGGGCTCGACGACGTGGCGCTGACGCTGCAGCATGCCGACGCGATCGCCGCCTTCGAGGCCAGCCGGCCCGGCTGGCTGCCGACCGTTACCCAGGCGGGCGTGCGTTAAGCCCGCAGATCCGCTATAGTCCCGTAACTAGTAACGCCCGTAACCGGACGGAGACCCACAGTGTCGTGCATCCATCAGGTCCAGGTACTCCTTATCACCTAGCGCGAGCCCGAACGCAGGGCTCGCGCTAACCTCCTACGCCGCAGACGGCGAGGGGGTTTTTTGTTGGCCGAGCCGCAACCCCGAGTAAAGGAGCATCCCGTGCAGCTGACCGGAGCGCAGGCCCTGGTGCGCAGCCTCGAACAGCAGGGCGTCGAGGTGGTCTTCGGCCTGCCCGGAGGCACGATCCTGCCCACCTACGACCCGCTGCTGTCCTCCTGCATCCGGCATATCCTGGTCCGCCACGAGCAGGGCGCCGGGCACGCCGCCGAAGGCTACGCGTGGGCGACCGGCCGGACCGGCGTCTGCATCGCCACCAGCGGCCCCGGCGCGACCAACCTGGTCACCGCGCTGGCCGACGCCTACATGGACTCGGTGCCGGTCGTCGCCATCACCGGCCAGGTGTCCACCGCCATGGTCGGCACGGACGCCTTCCAGGAGGCCGACATCACCGGCATCACGCTGCCGATCACCAAGCACAACGAGCTGGTGACCGACGCCGACCGGATCCCCGCCGCGATCGCCGAGGCGTTCCACATCGCCTCCACCGGCCGCCCCGGCCCGGTCCTGGTCGACATCCCCAAGGACGTCCAGCAGGCCCAGATGACCTGGTCCTGGCCGCCCGTGCTGGCGCTGCCCGGCTATCAGGTGCCCGGCGACCCGGACCCGGCCGCCATCGCGGCGGCCGCGGCGCTGCTGCACGCGGCCCGCAGGCCGGTGCTCTACGTCGGCGGCGGCGTGATCAAGGCCAGCGCCCACGAGGAGCTGCTGCGGCTGGCCGAGCTGGCGCAGGCCCCGGTCACCACGACCCTGATGGCCCGCGGCGCGTTCCCCGACACCCATCCGCTGGCCCTGGGCATGCCGGGCATGCACGGCTGCTACACGGCGGTCGCGGCGCTCCAGGAAGCCGATCTGGTGGTGGCGCTGGGCGCCAGGTTCGACGACCGGGTGACCGGCAGGCTGGCCGACTTCGCGCCCCGGGCCAAGGTGGTGCACGTCGACATCGACCCCGCCGAGATCGGCAAGAACCGCGTCCCTGACGTGCCCGTCATCGGTGATGTCCGGGCCGTGCTGCGCGGCCTGGCCGACCGCCTCGGCGCGCTGATCACCGAGGCCGGGGCGCCGGACACCGCGGGCTGGCTCGGCGTCACCGACTCGTGGAAGCGGCGGTTCCCGCTGCGCTACGCCCAGGCGGCCGACGGCCCGCTGAAGCCGCAGTACGTGGTCGAGCGGCTGTCCATGCTGACCGGCGGCGACGCGGTCGTGGTGGCCGGCGTCGGCCAGCACCAGATGCACGCGGCGCAGCACTTCTCCTTCACCAAGCCGCGCACCTGGATCAACTCCGGCGGCCTGGGCACCATGGGCTTCGCCGTCCCGGCCGCGATGGGCGCGCAAGCAGGCCGGCCCGGCGAGCTGGTCGTGGCGATCGACGGCGACGGCTGCTTCCAGATGACCGCCCAGGAGCTGGCCACCTGCGCGATCGAGCGGCTGCCGATCAAGGTCATGATCTTCAATAACGGCTTCCTCGGCATGGTGCGGCAGTGGCAGGAGCTGTTCTACGAGGAGCGCTACTCCTCCGTCGAGCTGGGCACCGCCATCCCCGACTACGTCAAGCTCGCCGAGGCCTACGGCTGCGTCGGGCTGCGCTGCGACCGGGCCGACGAGGTCGACGCGGTGCTCGACAAGGCGCTCGCGGTGACCGGCGTGCCCACGGTGGTGGACTTCCGGGTCCACGACCGGGAGGGCGTGTTCCCGATGGTCCCGGCCGGCCGGCCCAACGACGAGATCGTCCTCGGCCCCGAGTTCAGCGCCGACGAGCAGCGCGCGGCCACGCGCAGAGAGCTGAGTGCCCGATGAGCACGCACACCCTGTCCGTCCTGGTGGAAAACAAGCCCGGAGTGCTGTCCCATGTCGCCGGGCTGTTCTCCAGGCGCGCGTTCAATATCTCCTCCCTGGCCGTGGGGCCGACCGAGGACCAGAGCGTGAGCCGCATGACGATCGTCGTCGACGGTGCCTCGACCCCCGTCGACCAGGTGGCCAAGCAGCTGGACAAGCTCGTCCGGGTGCTCAAGGTCGTCGAGCTTGACGAGGACCGCGCGGTCGAGCGCGAGCTGGCCCTGATCAAGGTGCGCGCGGAGCCCGCGCTGCGCAGCCAGCTGCTCGAGGTCGCCGCGGTGTTCCGCGCGAACGTGGTCGACATGAGCCCGGCCACGCTGGTGCTCGAGGCGACCAGCAGCCCGGGCAAGCTCGACGCGCTGCTGGCCATGCTCGAGGCCTACGGGACCTGCGAGCTGGTGCGCACCGGCCGGATCGCGCTGCAGCGCGGCAGTGCCACCATCACCGATACATCCGGTGCCGATACCACCGGCACCGAATCCGTCCTCGGGGTCAGCGCTGACGCCGAGCCGGCCGACCCGGCCGAATCCGCCGCCTGACTGACTCACCGAAAGGACGCCACCCAGATGGCCACCATCTACTACGACTCCGACGCCGACCTCAGCCTCATCCAGGGCCGCAAGATCGCCGTCCTCGGCTACGGCTCCCAGGGCCACGCGCACGCGCTGAGCCTGCACGACTCGGGCTGCGAGGTCCGGGTGGGCCTGCCCGCGCAGTCCAGGTCCCGGGCCAAGGCGGAGGCCGCGGGCCTGGCCGTGGACAGCGCCCGCCGACGCCTGCGCCTGGGCGGACGTGATCATGGTGCTCACGCCGGACACCACCCAGCGGGCCCTGTACGCCGAGGCGATCGCGCCCAACCTGAACGCGGGCGACGCGCTGTTCTTCGCGCACGGGTTCAACATCCACTTCGGCTACATCACCCCGCCGGCCGACGTCGACGTGGCGATGGTCGCGCCCAAGGCGCCCGGGCACCTGGTGCGCCGGCAGTACGAGGCGGGCCAGGGCACCCCGGTACTGGTCGCGGTCGCGCAGGACGCCACCGGCAAGGCCTGGGACCTGGCCCGGTCGTACGCGCGGGCGATCGGCGGGACCAAGGCCGGCGCCCTGGTCACCACCTTCCAGGAGGAGACCGAGAGCGACCTGTTCGGCGAGCAGGCCGTGCTGTGCGGCGGGGTGACCGAGCTGGTCAACGCCGGGTTCGAGACCCTGGTGTCGGCCGGCTACCAGCCGGAGGTCGCCTACTTCGAGTGCCTGCACGAGCTCAAGCTGATCGTCGACCTGATGTATGAGGGCGGCATCGGCTGGATGCGGTACTCGGTCAGCGACACCGCCGAGTACGGCGACCTGACCAGGGGCCCGCGGGTGATCGGCGAGCCGACCAGGCAGGCCATGGCCAAGCTGCTGGCCGACATCAGGTCCGGCGAGTTCGCCCGGGAGTGGGTCGCCGAGGACGACAACGGGCGGCCGAACTTCGAGCGGCTGCGGGCCGCCGCCGCCGACAGCGAGATCGAGCGGGTGGGCCGTCCGCTGCGCCAGATGATGAGCTGGCTGAACGCACCGTCCGACGCTGACCAGGGGGGCGCAAGCTGATGGCGGACCAGGTACGCGGCTGCGCCGCGCCGGCGGGCGAGGTGGCTGCGCCATGACCTATGCGATAGCGCACCTGCCCGGTGACGGCGTCGGCCCCGAGGTGACCGAGGTAGCCAGGCGGTGCGTCGACGCGGTAGCAGGCCGGCACGGCTTCGCCGTGGACTGGCACGGCTACCCGCTCGGCGCCAAGCACTTCCTGGCCACCGGCGAGGTACTGCCGGACGGGGTCCTCGACGAGCTCAGGAAGACCGACGCGATCCTGCTCGGCGCGGTCGGCAGCCCGCAGGTGCCGCCCGGCGTGCTGGAGCGCGGCCTGCTGCTGCGGCTGCGCGCCGAGCTTGACCTCTACATCAACCTGCGGCCCGCCCGGCTGCTGCCCGGCGTGGCCGGCGCGGTGGCCGGGCTCGCCCCGCGCGACCTCGACCTGGTCATCGTGCGCGAGAACACCGAGGGCCTGTACGCGGGGGCCGGCGGCACCGTGCACCGCGGTACCGCCTTCGAGACCGCCACCGAGGAATCGCTGAACACCCGGGCCGGGGTGGAGCGGTGCGTCAGGTACGCGGCCGGGCTGGCCGCCCGCCGCCGCGGCAGGCTGACCCTGGTCCACAAGACCAACGTGCTCGTGCACGCCGGTGACCTGTGGCGGCGCACGGCCGAGCAGGTGGCCGCCGAGACGGGCGTGGAGCTCGGCTACGCGCACGTCGACGCCGCCTGCCTGTATCTGGTCGATGACCCGGCGCGCTTCGATGTGATCGTCACCGACAACCTGTTCGGCGACATCCTCAGCGACCTCGGCGCGGCGCTCACCGGCGGGCTCGGGCTGGCCCCCAGCGGCAACCTCAACCCGGACCGGACCGGCCCGTCGGTGTTCGAGCCGGTGCACGGCTCGGCGCCGGACATCGCCGGGACCGGGCGCGCCAACCCGGCCGGCGCGGTGCTGTCGGCGGCGCTGATGCTCGACCATCTCGGCGAGCAGGCGGCGGCGGCCGACCTCGACGCCGCGGTGTCCGCGGTGCTCGCGGCCGGCGCGCCGGCCAGCACCAGCGACTGGGAAGCGGCGCTGCGCGCGGCACTCGACGGGCGAGCCGGAGCCGCCGTATGAACGCCGCCAAGGTCGAGATCTACGACACCACCCTGCGGGACGGCTCCCAGCAGGTCGGGCTGGACCTGACCGTCGCCGACAAGCTGCACGTGGCGGCGGCGCTCGACGCGCTCGGCGTGGACGTGGTCGAGGGCGGCTGGCCGGGATCCAACCCCAAGGACGCCGAGTTCTTCGCCCGGGCCGGCGAGCTGGACTTCAAGCACGCCCAGCTGGCCGCGTTCGGCGCGACCAGGCTGCCGCGCCGCGGCGTCGACGACGACGCCAACCTGGCTGCGCTGCTCGCGGCGCAGACGCCGATCGTGACGCTGGTCGGCAAGGCCTGGACGCTGCACGTCGACGAGGCGCTGCGGACCACCCACGAGGAGAACCTGGCCATGGTGGCCGACTCGGTGGCCTACATGGCGGCGGCCGGCCGCTGGGTGGTCTTCGACGCCGAGCACTTCTTCGACGGCTACCGCGCCGACCGCGGTTACGCCCTCGCGGTGCTGGACGCCGCGGTCGACGCGGGCGCCGACACGCTGGTGCTGTGCGACACCAACGGCGGCACGCTGCCCGACGACGTGGCCAGGATCGTCGCCGAGGTCACCGGCGCGGCGCGGGCCAGGGTCGGCGTGCATTTCCATAACGATGCCGCCTGCGCCGTCGCCAACTCGGTGCTGGCCGTCGCGGGCGGCGCGGTGCAGGTGCAGGGCGCGGCCAACGGTTACGGCGAGCGCTGCGGCAACGCGGACCTGTTCTCGGTGATCGCCAGCCTGGAGCTGAAACGGGGCCACGAGCTGCTGCCGCCGGGCCGGCTGGCCGCCCTGGCCGCCACCGCCAGGACCATCGCCGAGTACGCCAACCTGCCGTTCGAGTCGCGGCAGCCCTACGTCGGCTCGTCGGCGTTCGCCACCAAGGCGGGCCTGCACGCGTCCGCGATCGCCCGGCGGCCCGATGCCTACGCGCACATCGACCCGGGCGCGGTCGGCAACCGGCAGCAGGTCCTGGTCAGCGAGCTGGCCGGGCGGAGCAACGTGCTGGCCAAGGCCGTCCGAACTCGGGCTTGACCTGTCGCCCGAGCTGGCCACCGTGGTACTGGACTCGGTCAAGGAGGCCGAGCACCGCGGCTACGCCTATGAGGCCGCGGACGCCTCGTTCGAGCTGCTGGTGCGCAAGATCGCCGGCGCGCTGCCCGGCTGGTTCGACCTGGAGAGCTACCGGGTCGTGATCGAGCGCGAGGCGTCCGCGGACCGCAGCGAGGCGATCGTGCGGCTGCGGCTCGGCGCCGACCGGGTCGTCGCGGTCGGCGAGGGCGTCGGCCCGGTGCACGCCCTGGACCAGGCGCTGCGGCGCGGGCTGGCCGGCTTCTACCCGCAGCTGGACCGCATTCACCTGGTCGACTACAAGGTCCGCATCCTGGATGGCCGGGCGGCGACCAGCGCGGTCACCCGGGTGATGCTCACCTCCGCCGATCACGACGGCGAGTGGACCACGGTCGGGGTGTCCGATGACGTCGTCACCGCCTCCTGGGAGGCGCTGGCCGACGGGGTCGCGTTCGGCCTGCTGCGGGCCGGCGCGACGGCGCCGGAGCCCGCCACGGCCGGCGCCGCATGATGATCACCGAATTCGTCCCGGCCCTCAACTCACTCTAGGAGACCGCATTGACCAGCCAGTTGCCCCGCCCGCGCTCCGGCCCGCTCACCACCGGGCCGGCCCGGGCCCCGGCCCGCGCGATGCTGCGCGCGGTCGGGCTCAGCGAGGAAGACCTCACCCGCCCGCAGGTGGCCGTGGCCTCCTCGTGGAACGAGGTCACCCCGTGCAACCTGCACCTGAACGGGCTCGCCGGAGCGGCCAAGGAGGGCATCAGGCAGGCCGGCGCGGTGCCGCTGGAGTTCGGCACCATCGCGGTCTCCGACGGCATCTCGATGGGCACCGAGGGCATGAAGGCGTCGCTGGTCAGCCGCGAGGTGATCGCCGACTCCGTCGAGCTGATGGTGGCGGCCGAGGGCTTCGACGCGCTGGTCGCGATCGCCGGCTGCGACAAGTCGCTGCCCGGGATGCTGATGGCCTGCGCGCGGCTGAACATCCCGGCCGCGTTCCTGTACGGCGGGACCATCCTGCCGGGCTGGGCGCACGGCCGGGCGGTCACCATCCAGGACGTGTTCGAGGCGGTCGGCGCCCAGGCGGCCGGCGAGATGTCGGACCGCGACGCGCTGGCGGTCGAGCGGGCCGCCTGCCCGGGCGCCGGGTCCTGCGCGGGCATGTACACCGCCAACACCATGTCGGCCTGCGCCGAGGCGCTCGGCATGGCGCTGCCCGGCTCGGCGACGGCGCCCGCGGTGTCCGCCGAGCGCACCGACCTGGCCCGCCGCACCGGCGAGGCGGCGGTGGCCGCCCTGGCCGCCGGGCTGCTGCCGCGCGACATCCTGACCAGGGCCGCGTTCCTGAACGCGGCGGCGGTGGTGATGGCCACCGCGGGCTCGACCAACGCGGTGCTGCACCTGCTCGCGATCGCTGCCGAGGCGCAGGTGGAACTCAGCCTCGAGGATTTCGACGTGATCAGCAGGCGCACCCCGCACATCGCGTCGATGCGCCCGGCCGGCCGGTTCGTGATGAGCGAGCTGGACCGGGCCGGCGGGCTGCCGGTGGTGCTGCGCGAGCTGCTGTCGGCCGGCCTGGTGGACGGCGACGCGCTGGCGGTGAACGGGCGCACGCTGGCCGAGAACGTCGCCGACGCGCTGGACCCGGACGGCGACGTGGTCCGGCCGGTCAAGGACCCGATCGGGCCCGAGGGCGGGCTCGCGGTCCTGCGCGGCAGCCTGGCGCCCGGCGGAGCGGTGGTGAAGATCCCCGGCATCGAGACGCTCCGGTTCGAGGGAACGGCGCGGGTATTCGGCCGGGAGGAAGACTGTTTCGCCGCCGTCACGGCTGGCCAGGTGGCCAAGGGCGACGTGCTGATCATCCGTTACGAGGGCCCCAAGGGCGGCCCGGGGATGCGCGAGATGCTCGCGGTGACCGCGGCCATCAAGGGCGCCGGGCTCGGCAAGGACGTGGTGCTGGTCACCGACGGGCGGTTCTCCGGCGCGACGTTCGGGGCCTGCGTGGCGCATGTGGCACCCGAGGCGTTCGAGGGCGGCCCGATCGGCCTGGTCAATGACGGCGACCGGATCGTCCTCGACGTCCCGCAGCGCCGGCTCGAGCTGCTGGTCGACGACGCCGAGCTGGCCCGCCGCCGGGGTGACTGGCGGCAGCCCGCGCCGAACTACACCCGCGGCGCGCTGGCCAAGTACGCCGCGCTGGTCTCCGGGGCCGACCGCGGCGCCGTCTGCGAGCCGCCGTCACGCGCCTGACCCGGGGGGCCCGGTGGTGGCTGGCCTGCCGCCTGCGCGGCAGGCCAGCCACCGTTACCCGGGGGGCAGAACTCAGCCCACCTGGTAGGCGTAGGGGATATTGATCAGCTCGTCACCGCTGAACGTGACCAGGCTGAAGGTGTCGACGGCGACGAAACCGCGGACCACCGTGCCCTTGGGCGCGCTCGGCGTGAAAGTGAGCGTGATGGTGCCCGACTGCCCGGGGTCCAGACTCAGCGGCGTGTAGGGCGCGCTCGCGTTGACGGACTGCGCCCAGACGTCGCCTGAGCTTGCGGCGGGCGAGCCGATGTTGTTGAACGGGCCCGCGTCACCGCTGCTGGACACGACCGTCACGCCCGCGGCTACCGCCGCCACGTCGGCCAGGCTCACCGGGTCGTTCATGGTGTTCGGGATGGGGTTCCCGCCGAAGGACTCGTTGAGCACGTCGACGTGGTCGTCCAGGACGGCCCACTCGATCGCCTGGATGATCTGCGAGTTGAAGAAGACCGGGTTGCTGCCCCCCACGTTCAGGACCGCGAGGCTCGCGCCCGGCGCGACGCCCTTGATCTTGATGTTGCAGCCTGGCGGCAGCGGGTGGGCCGGGTTGACGAAGCCGGACAAGTCATAGGTCTGGTTGGCCTGCGACGCGATGGTGCCGGCGTCGAGGAATGCTTCCCTGCCGTCGGTGGGCGCGCCGACGCCGAACCCGCTGAAGTCCTCGTAGTCGAAGATCACGTGCTGGCCGTCGGCGCGGATGAGATCAGGGTTGTTCGGATCGATGCCGTCGGCGATGATGCCCACCTTGACCCCGGTGCCGTCCGCGATCTGCTCGGCAGCGTCCACGTTCATCACGGTGTGCGCCTCGGGCTCGATCAGCGGCTGGCCGGGTCGGACGGGCAGACCTGCTGGGTCGCCGCGGCCAGGCTGGAACTGCGGTGGCGTGCGGTGGCCGGCCGGGCCGGAACGGCAGGACCCGAGCTGTTGCCCAGCGGCGCGAAGCGCCGCATCGCGTCGGGGACCACCGCCCGGATCGCCGGGTTGGCCTCAGCCGACTGGCCTCGGCCGCCGAGATCGTCGCCGAGATCGCGTTAATGATGTGAAAGCTCTTGACGTTCTTAGCGTGCAGCGTGGCGAGCTCGGACCGGACGCCGGCCTGGGCGGCGTTGGCGGCCTCGATCCGCTTGCCCCCGGTGGCCAGCCTGGCGGGCAGGCCGGCCAGCTGATTCTTGAAGATGATGGAGGCTACTTTCCGCAGTGGCGGTCTCCCGGGCGACCGGCGCGGCGGCGGGCGAGCGGACCTGGCAGCGCAGTCAAGGCTGCATCGACGGATCGATTATGCGCGCGGGGACCGGCCGCCGCTAGATGGCACGCCGGATCGGGTCGGCCCGATCTGCCGGGTCGCAACTGTGAGTCCGCAGGCCAGCGGCGTTAAGGTCGCGTCAGGATTGACGGGGGCGGCGTTAAGATCGCGTCAAGATCGGCCAGATCGGGACCGGGCGCTGTGAACTGGATTCGAGATGACTCCAGGTTCCAGGCGGCGCGGGCTTTCGGCGCCGGTCGCGCTGCCGGTCGGCTGCACCGCGCTGCTGCTGATCGGCGGAATCGCCGCAGGCACTCACGGCGCGGTGACTGCCGCCTGGGTGCTGGTGCTCGCCGCGGCCGTCGTTAGCTGCGGGTCTTTCGTGGCCGAGCCGGCCGTAGCGCCGCTGCTGGGCGTGATCGGCTGGCTCACGGTCACTGGCTTCTCCCGTCCGCCCTACGCGCAGCTGCGGATGACCGGGCCGACGGCCGTGCGCGCGGCTGTGGTGCTCGGCGCGTGCTGTCTGGGCGGCGTCGTGGCCGGGCTGATAGTGCGCCGACTCGCTTCGTCGTTCACACTGTGGATTGTGGACGTGCCCGGTGAGCGATGGCCCGACGATGACCCGGCAGCCGCGGGGCCGGGGAACACCGCCGGACGGCTGGCAGGCCAGCAGATCGCGGGCCGCTCGCCTGGGCGGTCCCGTCCGCCGGGAAGCTGGGCGCGAGACCTGACCGGCGGGATCGGCGGCCGGAGGCTGCTGGCCGGCGGGATGCTGGTGGCCGGGCTCCCGCTGGTGACCGCCGCCCTGGTCGCCGGGCAGCGCCACCTCGGGCTGGCCGATGACCTGCTGGTCTACCTGGTGGCGGTGGTGGTGGTCGCGGTGGTGGGCGGATTCTGGCCCGCGGTGCTCGCGGCCGTCACCTCCAGCCTCCTGCTCAACTGGTACTTCACCCGGCCGGTGCACACGCTGACCATCGCCGACCCGCAGAATCTGCTGGCGTTGCTGCTGTTCATCACGGTCGCGGTCACGGTCAGCAGCGTGGTGCACCTGGCTGCGCACCGCGCCCAGCAGGCCGCCCGCAGCGGCGAGGAGGCCGCCAGGCTGCTGACCCTGGCCCAGACCGTGCTCGGCGGCGCCGACACGCCGACGGCGGTGCTCGACCACCTGACCGGCAGCTACGGCGGCCGGGCCGAACTGGCCGAGCAGGCCGGCGGCCAGTGGATCCGGGTCGCCGTCAGCGGGACGGCGCCCGATGATGCGGCGGTGACCCGGGTACAGGCCCGGCCCGGGCTCGCGCTCCTGGTGGCCGGACAGTCCAGGCCGCTGACCGCCCGGCTGCTGGACGGGTTCGCGGCCCAGGCGGCGGCCGCCCTGGACCGGGACCGGCTCCGGACCCAGGCTGCGCAGGCCGAGGCGCTGGCTGAGGGTAACCGGATGCGGACCGCGCTGCTCGCGGCGGTCAGCCATGACCTGCGTACCCCGCTGGCCTCGATCAAGGCCAGCGTTAGCACGCTGCGCCAGACCGATGTGCAATGGACGCCGGCCGACGAGGCGGCCCTGCTGGCCACCATCGAGCAGGGTGCCGACCGGCTCGATGCGCTGGTCGGCAACCTGCTCGACATGAGCCGGCTGTCCACCGGCTCGCTGCAGCCGTTCCTGCGCCCGACGGCGATAGACGAAGTGGCGCCGGTCGCCCTGCGCGGCCTGGATGCGGGCGGCCGCGTCCAGCTGGCCGTGCCCGATGGCCTGCCGCTGGTCCGCACCGATCCTGGCCTGCTGGAACGGGTGCTGGCCAACCTGTTCGCCAACGCACTGGCCTATTCGCCGCCCGGCCGGCCACCGTCGCTGCACGCCAGCACCGCGGGTGACATCGTGCTCCTGGAAGTCACCGATCACGGACCCGGCGTGCCCGACGGGCTTAAGTCGCTGATGTTCGAGCCGTTTGAGCGGCTTGACGCCAGGAACACCGGCACCGGGGTAGGCCTGGGCCTGGCGGTGGTCAAGGGCTTCCTGGACACGATGGGCGGCTCGGTGACGGCGGCTGACACCCCGGGCGGCGGCCTGACTATCCAGGTCGGGCTGCCGGTGGCCGGCAGGCCCGCCAGTGCTCCCGTGGCAGCCGATCCGTGACCAGGGTCCTGGTCATCGACGACGAAGCACCTATCCTGCGAGCTCTGAAGATCAACCTGACCGCCCGCAAGTATGAGGTCAGTACCGCGGTGGACGGCGCATCCGGCCTGGAGGCGATGGCGCGGGACCGGCCGGACGTGCTGATCCTGGATCTCGGGCTGCCGGACATGGACGGCACCGAGGTGATCAGGGGCGTTCGTGGCTGGACGTCGACGCCGATCATCGTGCTGTCGGCCTGGGGACAGGAGAGCCAGAAGGTCGCCGCGCTCGACGCGGGCGCCGACGACTACGTGACGAAGCCGTTCGGCATGGACGAGCTGCTGGCCCGGCTGCGCGCCGCGGTCCGCCGGGCGTCGCCTGCACCGGATGAGCCGGTGGTCGCGGCCGGTGACTTCACCGTGGACCTGGCGGCTAAGCGGGTCACCCGCGACGGGCGGGACGTGCGGCTGACGCCCACCGAGTGGCAGTTGCTCGAGGTTCTGGTGCGTAACAGCGGCCGGCTGGTCAGCCAGCGTCAGCTGCTGCACGAGGTGTGGGGGGCCGGCTACGAGACCGAGGGCAACTACCTGCGGGTCTTCGTGGCCCAGCTGCGCCGGAAGCTGGAGTCGGACCCGTCAAGGCCGCGTTACCTGCTTACCGAGGCCGGGATGGGATACCGGTTCCAGCCCTGACCGGAGCCAGACCGGCGGCGGTCAGTCCGTGCCGGGCGGGCGGAGCTGGTAGGCAGGGTTGTAGATGGCGCGCTCGCCGTGGATCCGGGTGATCCGGCCGCGGACGATAAGGCGGCGGCCTGGCTGGATACCGGGGATATCACGACGGCCCAGCCAGATCAGCGTGACGCTGCCAGTGCCGTCCCACATGTCCGCCTCCATGGTCAGGCTGGTGCCGCGGGGGCGCAGCGTCACCGTGCGCAGGATCCCGGCCAGGTCGGCGAATTCCCGGTCGACGCAGTCGCAGATCGGCGACACGCTGATCTCGGTGAGCTCGGCCTGCAGATCTTCGGCGTGCAGCACATCGCGGCCCGCCGCCAGCCGCCGCAGCGGCGCCAGCCATGACGCCTGCCGTCCCGCGGTCGGCGTCGCCCGCTGATCCGCGGCGGGCGTCGTCCGCTGACCCGAGGCGGACGTCGCTGCCTGGCCGTCCGGGCGTTGCGCCGTGCTGCTCCTGGCCCGCCGGGCGGCCACGCTGCTGGCCACCGTACTGGCCACCGAGCTGGCCACCGAGCTGGCGGCGGGCCGTGGCTCGGTCGCCGAGCGGAGCTGATAGGGCACGCTGGCGATGATCACCCCGCGCTGTTGCAGCAGCCGGGTCTTGAGCCGCAGCGCCGACTGGTTGTGCAGCACCTGCTCCCACCAGTGCCCGAGCACGTACTCGGGGATGTAGACGGTGACGATGTCGCGCGGGCTCTCCCGGCGCAGCCGCTTCACGTACTCGACCACCGGCCTGGTGATCTCGCGGTAGGGCGACTCGACCACGATGAGCGGCACCCGCAGGTCTTTGCGGTCCCACCCATCGACCAGCCGGACCGTCTCGTCGTGATCGACATCCACGGTGATCGCTTCCAGCTGGCTGGGCTTGGTCGCCCGGGCGTAGGCCAGCGCGCGGAGGGTGGGCAGGTGCAGCTTGGAGACCAGGACGATCGCCCGGTTGCTGGCCGGCAGGGTGGCGTGGTCCCCGGCGGGCAGCGCCGGCGGCGTGAGCTCGAGCGCCACATCCAGGTAGTGCGCGCGAATGCCCCGCATGGTGAGCCAGATGACCGGCATGGCCACGACGACGATCCAGGCGCCGCTGGCGAACTTGGAGAACAGGACGATCACCAGCACCACGGCGGTGACGCACGCGCCGATCGTGTTGATCGCCCGTGACCTGATCATGTGCAGCCTGGCCCGGCTGTCGGTCACGGCAGGCAGCAGCCGGTTCCAGTGCCTGATCATCCCGGTCTGGCTGCACACGAAGGATACGAACACGCCGATGATGTAGAGCTGGATCAGCCTGGTCGGGGACGCCTGGAAGATGATGATCAGCAGGATCGCGAAACCGGACAGCAGAACGATCCCGTTGCTGAACGCGAGCCGGTCGCCGCGAGTGTGCAGCTGGCGGGGCAGGAAGCCATCGCGAGACAGGATCGAGGCGAGGACAGGAAAGCCATTGAACGCGGTGTTGGCGGCGAGCACCAGGATCAGCGCGGTCGCCAGTTGCAGCAGGTAGAACAGCGGGGATGTCACGCCGAACACCGCCCGGCCGACCTGTGCGATGACGGTGCGTTCCGTCTGGCCGTGCGCCAGGCCGGTGCAGTCCGCCGGCGCCGAGCACATGTGCACGTGGCTGACCAGGGCCAGGGCCGTGACGCCGGCGAACATCGACACGGCGATGATGCCGAGCAGGGCGAGCGTCGTGGCAGCGTTCTTGCTCTTGGGCTTGCGGAACGCGGGTACCCCGTTGCTGATCGCCTCCACGCCGGTCAGCGCCGTGCAGCCGGAGGAAAACGCCCGCAACAGCAGGAAGATCAGCGCCACGCCGCCGAACTGGCGGGCCGCCCGGATCTGGTAGTCGGCGCTCTCGGAGCGCAGCGGATGGCCGAGCGCGAGCCGGGTACTGCCCCAGATGATCATCAGCGCGACGATGCCGATGAAGAAGTAGGTGGGGATGGCGAACGCGGTGCCTGACTCCCGTACGCCGCGCAGGTTGATCATCGCGATGGCGGCCACGACCAGCACCGCGATGAGCGTCACGTGCGAGTCGAGGACCGGGAACGCTGAGGCCAGGTTGGCTACGCCCGATGACACCGACACCGCGACCGTGAGCGTGTAGTCGACCATCAGCGCGCTGGCCACCACCAGGCCGACCCGCTGCCCGAGGTTGGTGCTGGCCACCTCGTAGTCCCCGCCGCCCGATGGGTAGGCGTGCACGTTCTGCCGGTAAGAGGCGACCACCACCAGCATCAGCAGCCCGACCGCGACCGCGATCCAGGGTGTGTAAGAGAACAGCGCGATCCCGCCGACCGACAAGACGATCAGGATCTCCTCGGTGGCGTAGGCCACTGAGGAAAGCGCGTCACTGGCGAACACCGGCAGCGCGATCTTCTTAGGCAGCAACGTGTGGCCCAGATGGTCGCTCTGCACGGGACGGCCGACAAGCAGGCGTTTCGCGATTCCGATGACCATCACGTCCGGAATGCTAGGCCCGTCCTGCCCTGACCGTAAATGGTATGGCGCATGTCCCTGACCTGCCCGGTCCGCCCTGCGGGCGGCGGGACCTGGCCGCTGGAGCCGTCGGGGTCACCGGCGCGGCAGATGGCAGGGTTTGGGGTTAGTTCGGCAATTTTCGTTCTGCATGGTCTTGTGCGTAGCCGCACGTGTGCGTAATGCTGTCACGGCGGTTAGAAGCGCCAAATACAGGTCAGCGGGAGCACACCAGCGCATGTCATCGACGGTCCAGCCGAGAGGCAGGTTAGCCGTCAGCCCGTTACGCCGCGCACCCAGGCCACGGTCAGGCCCGGCCAGATGGCTGGCGGGCCCGGCCAGGTGCCTGGCGGGCCCGGCTCGATGGCTGGCGGGCCCGGCTCGATGGCTGGCGGGCCCGGCCGGATGGCTGGCGGGCCCGGCTGGATGGCTGGCGGGCCTGGCCGTAGGGGTGGCGGTCGCCGGCTGCGCGAACCAGGCGAATGCGGGGCTGCCGTCCAAGGCGTCCGAACAGGCCTCGGCCGCCGTGCTCACCGCTCCGCGGCTGGGGGCTCGCGAGCAGGTCCTCGCTGCTTACGCGGGCTACTGGCAGGTCACAGGCCTGGCCGTCAACGCCGGCCGGGCCACCGCGGCGCAAGCGTTGCTGGCTCGCTACCTGACGCCAGGTGCCATCGCGGGCGTGCTGGCTGCGCTGCGGCCGGACTGGGCCAAGCACGCGGTCAGTGACGGCAGCCCCGTCAGCCACATCCTGAGCGTCAAGATCACCGGCCGTAGCGCGCTGGTGCACGACTGCGCCGATCTGAGCCACGCCGGCCTGGCTCAGGCGCGAACCGGCCGGCCCTACCCGCGCAGCTTCGGCAGCGCACACGCCAATTTCTACGCTGACCTCGTGCTCTCGGGGAACCACTGGCTGGTCAGCAACCTAGTCCCGGTGGTGGCAGTATGCGAGCCCTGAACAAGGCCAGCGTGGTAACGATAACGATCACACTGCTGGCCTTAACCGGCGCGGGCCCGGCGGCGGCCGCGCCGCGGACTGAAGCGGCGCAGGCGGCGCCTGCGTCCGGTTGCTCAGCGGTCCGGACCCCGACCGGCTGGCAGGTCATCTGCGACAGCGGCAGCGGATCACCGGGCAGCCCGCCGAGCCCGGGCTGGCCCGGCGGGGCCGGCGGGACCGGCGGCCCGGGCTACTCCGTGGGCACGACCTGCTCGCTGGCGCCGCCCGGCGGGATGACACCGCCGTACCCAGCGCCAGCCGGCCAGGTGTGGATGCGCACGGTCTGCACGACCATCGGGTTCTTCGGCACCGCCGCAGCGCCCGGCGGCCTGGTCCTGGTACCGACCGGATCGACCACCGCCGCACCAGGAATTTCGCCGCAGGAGCTGCTCCAGTGGGCGCTCGCCCAGCTGAACGTGCCCGCGCCCGCGATCTCGACCGCACCGCCGCGCGGTCATGACGCGCTGGTCGGCCTGCCGGAATGGTTCTGGGTCACGAACTGGCATGTGATCCGCAGTGACCTGGCCGTCGGCCCGGTGTGGGCGAGGGTCGCGGCGGTTCCGGTGCGGCTGACCTTCTCACCCGGCGGCGGCCTGCCCAGCGTGTCCTGCCGCGGCCCCGGCCTGCCCTACCAGCCGGGCCAGCCGGCCAGCGGCCAGCACTCGGCCTGCTCCTACACCTACCGGCAGTCATCTGCGCGGCAGCCCGGCGGTGCCTACACCGCGTCGGTGACGGTCACCTGGACCGCGACCTGGGCCACCTCGGACGGGGCCGGCGGAGCGGTGAACCCGCCGTTGCAGGTCCATACCACGTTCACGCTGCCGGTGGCGGAGGGCCAGGCGCTGGTGAATACCCCATGAGCGGCATCGAGCCGGGCCCGGGACTTGGCACTGTCTTCCAGCCCGAGATCGGCGCCGGGCCCAATGGCGCCGGGGGGCGGCGCGCCAGCTCACTGCGGGCCCTGCCCCGGCGGCGGCGGCCTGCGATGATCGCGCTTGGCGCGGCGCTGATCGGCGCCGGCATCCTGGCCAGTGCGGCTCTGTACCAGCGCGCCAACCACCAGGTGCCGGTCATCATGGTGATCACCGCGGTGCCGGCGGGCTCGGTGGTCACCTCAGCCGACCTGGGTACCACCACCATCGCGGCTGGCCCGGGCCTGCAAGATATCCCGGCCAGGCAGCTGAACCAGGTGACTGGCCTGGTCGCTGCGGTCACGCTGCGCCCAGGCACGCTGCTGGCGCCCGACCAGCTGACCACCTCGCTGGCCCCGGCCAAGAACCAGGTGCTGGTCTCGCTGCCGCTGAAACCCCAGTCGCTGCCCGCCAGCGGCCTGGCGCCCGGAGATCATGTGCTGGTCACCGGCACGCCCGGTTACCAGGGCCAGGCGGAAGCCAGCGGCTCAGCGTCCGTCCTCACCCAGCCGGTGCCCGGCATCGTCGAGGCGGTCAATACCGTTCCGGACCAGGACGGGTTCGACGTGGTTGATCTCCTGGTCGCGCCGGGAGCCGGGACGCCGCTGGCGCAGCAGGACTCGACCGGCCAGATCGAGCTGATCGTGACCAGCCGGAGCTCCCGGTGACCGTGTACGCGCTCGTGTCGGCAGGCGGCTCTCCGGGCGTGACCACCTCGGCGCTGGCGCTCACCCTGAGCTGGCCGTCGCAGGTGATCCTGGCCGAGTGTGATCCAAGCGGCGGCGACATCCTGGCCGGGCTGTTCGCCGGGCACCTGGCCGCCAGCAATGGCCTGGTGCCGCTGGCTCTCACCGCGGGCCAGAGCGCCGACGCGGCCAGCGCGGCGCTCTGGCATCAGCTCATCGAGCTGGACGATGAGCGGGCCCGGCTGCTGCTGGCTGGCGTGTCCGACCCCAGGCAGAGCGCCGCGCTCGCGCCCGCCTGGCCGGTCCTGGCGGCCGCGCTGGCGGCCTTGCCTGCGGACGTCATCGCCGACTGCGGCCGCCTGGATGGCGCCCAGCCGCCCTATGTGCTGAGCGTGGCGGCGATGGCCGTGCTGGTGCTCCGGCCGACCCTGCGCCAGGTGAGCCGGGCCCGGGCGCGGATCGAGATGCTCACCCAGATCATGGGCGAACCGGGCCGGGTCATGGTCCTGGTGATCGGGGAGGGAACACATTCGCTGAAGGAGATCGGCAGGGCCCTAAGCGTCACGGTGGCCGGCTCCCTGCCGCAGGACAGGAAGACCGCGGCAGTGCTGTCGGACGGGGCAGGCAGCCGCCGCGGGCTGGCGGCCAGGCCGCTCATCCGGGCCGCGGGCGGGGCGGGCCGGTCACTGCGCGCCGCCGCGGGCCCGGCCGGCCGCCGGCCGGTACTGGCCGATGCCGGCCGGGGCCCCGGCCCAGGAGGCAGACGCGAGACCATGACCGAGCTGCAATGGCCGCCTCCGGCCTATCGGCAAGGCCAGGCGCTCGCCGGGCCGGCCGGGCCCTGGCCCGGCTCGCCCGACTCCGGCCCGCAGGCCGTCCCCGTCCTGGCCGACGCCGTCCTGCGCCGCGCCGTTACCGACATCCTGGGCCTCATCGCAGGCCGGCTCGATGATGGCGCGGAGCCCGCTGAGGTACTGCCGCTGATCCGGGAGGCGGTCCGGGCCTGGGCGGAGCGGCAGGCCCGGGCGGGCGCGCTGATCCCGTCACCGGCCGACCGGGATGCACTGGCCCAGGCGATCTACGATCAGCGCTACGGCCTGGGCCCGCTGGCCGGCTACCTGCGCGACCCGCAGGTGGAGAACGTCGACGTAAACGGGTGTGACCAGGTGTGGGTCACGTATTCGACCGGGGAACGGGTGCCCGGGCCGCCGGTGGCCGCCACCGATGAGGCGCTGATCGCCATGATCCGCAACTGGGCGGTACGCGGCGGCCAGACGGCCCGCGATTTCTCGGCGGCCGCGCCGCTGGTCAGCGTCGCGCTAGCGGACGGCACCCGGCTGACCGCCACCATGTCGGTCACCCCCAGGCCCTGCGTCTCATTGCGCAGGCATGGCCAGCGGGACGTGACGCTGGCCAGGCTGATCCAGCTGGGCACCATCGACCCGACGGTCGCCAGGTTCCTGGCCGCCGCGGTCCGCAGCAGGTGCAACATCATCGTCACCGGCGGCGTCAACGCCGGCAAGACGACCCTGCTCCGGGCCCTGGCCAGCGAGATCCCGCCGGGCGAGCGGGTAGCCACGCTGGAGAGTGAGTACGAGCTGTTCCTGCAGGGGCAGGAACAGCACCCGGACGTGATCGCGTTCGAGGCACGCGAGGCCAACTCCGAGGGCGCCGGCGGCATTTCGCTGCATGACCTGATCGCGCACGCGCTGCGGCATAACCCGCAGCGGATCCTGGTCGGCGAGGTCCGGCGCGGCGAGATCATGCCGATGCTGGAGGCGATGAACTCCGGCCAGGAAGGCTCGATGTGCACGCTGCACGCGAACTCGCCCGGCGAAGTGTTCGACCGTATCCTGATCCTCGGGCTGCGCGGCGGGCTCGCCCTCGGGGAGCGCGCCATCCACATTCTCGTCGGCATGGCCATCGACCTGGTCGTGCACGTGCGGAAGCGGCATGACGGACGGCGAACGGTCCGCTACGTGTCGGAGATCCTCGAGGTGATGCCGCCCGGTGACACCGACCGGCCGGCCGTCAACCGGCTGTTCCTGCCCGAGGGACCCGGCGGCCGCGCCGTGGCCGCGCATACCCCGTCGCCGGCGCTGCTGGCCAAGCTGGTGCCCGCTGGCCTTGACCCGGGCCTGCTCGACCAGCACCGCGCGATGGCCAGAGCGGGAGGCTGGCGATGACGCTGCTCGCGGCCCTGGCCGGCGCCGCCATCGCCGGCGGCCTGGTGCTGCTGGCCGTGGAGCTGCGGCGGCGGGCCCCGGCGCCGGGCACCCCGCCCGCGCGCCGCCCATTCGGCCCGGCGGGGTCGTCCGGGCTGGGGCGGCGGGCCCTGATCGCGCTGACGGCCGGCCTCGCCGCGCTGGCGATCACCCGCTGGCCGGTGGCCGCCGTGGCCGTGGCGGCCGGAGTCGTCTTCCTGCCCAAGCTGACCTTCTCCGGCGGCCAGCGGCAGCGCACCGCGATGCTGGAAGGGTTGGAGCAGTGGATCCGGCGGCTCTCCGACATGCTGACCGCGAGCCGGGGCCTGGAGGACGCCATTGAATCCAGCGCGCACTCAGCGCCGGCCGCAATCGCGGCCCCGGTGACCGCGCTGGCCCGCAGGCTGTCCGCCCAGACCGGGACCGAGGCGGCGCTGCGCGCTTTCGCCGCCGACATCGACGACCCGGCCGGCGACCGGATCGCTGCCGCGCTGATCATCGCGACCGGACGGCGCGGCGGGGCCGTCCGCGAGATCCTCAACGCACTGGCCGTGCTGCTGGCCAGAGACGTGGCCGCCCGGCGCGAGATCGAAGCGGAGCGCGCCCAGCACAAGACGACCGTGCGGTGGATCACCGTGTTCGTGGCCGGCTTCACGATCTTCGCGATGCTGAACCGCGCCTACTCGGCGCCGTACGGCACCCTCACCGGCGAGTTCGTGCTGGCCCTGGTGGCAGGCCTCTACGCCGCCGGGCTCGGCTGGCTGCATCACCTGGGCACGATCCCGGCGCCCGGCCGGTTCCTGAACCAGGACGGCCAGTGGCCTGCCCGCGAGGACCAGCCCGCCGCCGGGAGGCCCCGGTGAGCCTCTGGCTGATCGCGTCGGGCGTCCTGGCCGGCCTGGGCCTGTTCGTGCTGGTCCGGGAGGTCGCGCCCGCCCCGGCCCGGCTGGACGCCGCGCTCGCCCGGCTGGACGCCGGCCACGCGGGCAGCACCGTGCGTTCGTCAGGCAGCGCGCTGGCCCGGCGGGTGGCCGCGGAGCTGCCCTGGATGCCGGTACCGTCGGCGGACCTCGCGCTGCTCGGCCAGGACCGGGAAACCTGGCTGGCCAGGAAGGTGGGCTGCGGCCTGCTTGGCCTCGCGCTGCCCGCGGTGCTGGTCAGCGTGACCGAGCTCGGCGGCGTCCGGCTGCCGCTGGCCATCCCCGCCATCGCCTCCGTGGCCTGCGGCGTCGCCCTCTTCTTCGCGCCTGACCTGGTCACCAGGGTTAACGCGGCCGAGAAGCGGGCCGACTTCCGGCACGCGCTGACCAGCTACCTGGACCTCGTCGCGCTGGAGCGCGGGGCGGGCGCCGCGCCGACCGAGGCGCTGGAAGCGGCCGCCGAGATCGGCGGCGGCTGGGCGTTCGAGCGGATCGCCGCCGCCCTGGACCAGGCCCGCCGGGCCGGCGCCGCCCCGTGGACCGCGCTGGCCGCCCTGGCCCGCGAGACCGGCGTCGTCGAGCTGGCCGACATCGCCGACATCGCGGAGGTCGCGGGCCAGGAAGGCGCCAGGATCCTGGAGACGCTGGCGGCCCGCGCCGCCTCGATGCGCGCCGAGGCGCTGGCCGCCGACCGGGCCAGGGCGGGCGCCCGCAGCACCACGATGGCCATCCCCATCGCGCTGCTGGCCGCCGGATTCCTGCTGCTGCTGGTGTTCCCGATCGTGTACCGGACGTTCGTGGCGGGATAGTCCCGTCCCGCGAGGAAAAGGGAGGCTCCCACATGACTGCGATGTGGCTGCTGGCCAGTTACCTGTTCGACCGGGCCCGCTGCCGCGCCCGCGCGGCGCTGGACGGTCATCCTGAGTCCGGCGCCCTCAGCCTGGAATGGATCGTCATCGCCGTGGCGGTGGCCGGCGCGGCGGCGGCGGTCGGCGCCCTCATCCTGAATTCAATCAACAGCCAAGCGTCAAAGCTGCCCTGAACGTGGGCCGGGCTATCCGCCGGCGGGACGGCACCGACTCTGGTGCGCTGTCCCTGGGCTACATCATCGTGTTCCCGGCCTTCATGCTGGCGATCATGACGATCATCCAGGCGTCGTTCTGGTATCTGGCCAGGCAGACGGCCCTGGCCGCGGCCCGCCAGGGCGCGGATGCGGCCAGGACGCAGAACGCCAGGCCCGGCGCCGGGCCCGGCGCTGCTTTGAGCTTCGCCCGGTCGGCAGGTTCGGGGTACCTGCTCCAGCCATCAGCCAGCGACCTCGGGAGCACCCCGCAGACCATCCAGATCCAGGTCACCGGCCAGGTGGTGTCGTTGATCCCGGGCGTGAACTGGACCGTCAGCCAGGTCGTCCAGGCGCCGGTCGAGCAGTTCACCACGCCCTAGCCGGGACAGGAGGTACGCGGATGCGATCACGGCGCGACCCGGAGGCGGGAGATGCCGCGCTGGAGCTCATCATCCTGGCTCCGGTGCTGCTGGCCCTGATCGCACTGGTCATCGCGGCCGGGCGGATGTCCGTCGCGCGAGGATCTGTGGACGCGGCGGCGCGTGACGCGGCCCGGCAGGCATCCCTGGCGCGCAGCCCGGGCGAGGCCCGCATCGCCGCGGAGCTCAGCGCACAGGCCGCCCTGAGGCAGGACGGCCTGGACTGTACTCCGACCGTCACCGTCGACACCGTTGACTTCGGCGTCCCGCTGGGTGAGCCCGCCCAGGTCAGCGCCACGGTCACCTGCCAGGTCCCGCTGGCCGACCTGGTCGTTCCCGGCCTGCCGGGCAGCGCGACGCTCAGCTATACCTTCACCTCCCCGCTTGATCCGTACCGGGGACGGTGAGGTCACAGTGACTATCACAGGCCGGGTCCACAGTATGGCCCGGAGATTCCCGGTCGCCGGCCGGGAAACTGGGAGCGGCGGATGAGACTAGCACGCGGGCCAGGTTTATGGCGCGGCCCCCTTTACCCCTCAGCGATGCCACATGGGCCCGCAACGGCCGCCGAAGACGAGCGCGGCTCATTCAGCCTTATGCTCGTGATCATGGCGGTCGCGCTGCTCGCCCTGGCCGGGCTGGTCGTGGACGGCGGAGCCAAATTGGATGAGGCCGAGAACGCCACTGCGGTGGCCCAGGAAGCAGCCCGGGCCGGCGCCGGAATGGTGAATCAGGGCCAGGCGTATTCCACCGGAGCCTTTACGGTAGACCCGAGCCGGGCCGTCGCGGCGGCTCAGGCCTACCTGGCCAGCGTGGCGAGCGCTGGCTACCAGGGCTCGGTCATGGCCGGCCCTCGGTCAATCCAGGTCACCGTCACGGTGACCCAGCCCACCAAGATCCTTTCGATCATTGGCATCGACTCGATGACGGTGACTAGATCAGCCACCGCCGCCTTGGTGACCGGCGTGACAGGACCAGGACGATGACCGGACGAGGCCGGCGGCTGGCCGTGGCGCTGCGCGGCACGGCTGCCCTGGTGATCCTGCTCGCGCTGGTGATCGGGCTGCCGTTGGCGCTATACCGGTTCGGCGGCAATCCGGTCCCGCGACATCTGCCCAGCTGGCACCAGATCCGCGGCGATCTGCTGCACCGCGACGACGGCACGATCTTCCTGGCTGCGGTCCGAGACGTCAGCTGGCTGGCGTGGGCGGCCTTCACGCTGGCCGTGGTCACCGAGGTTCAGGCCGCGCTGCGCGGGCGTAAGGCGCCCAGGCTCCGCCTCGGCGGGTTGCAGAGCTCGGCCAGCTGGCTGGTCGCGGTGGCTGCGCTCGCCTTTAGCAGCCAGTCGGCGGCCACCCTGCTCGCGGTGCCGGCGGCGGCCGCGGCTACCGTCGTGGCCTCGGCGCCCCAGCAGCCGCCCCCGCCCGCGGCCCAGGCCGGGGCCGCGACCGTCCCCCCGGAGCCGCACGTGATGAACATGGCCTTCTACGAGCTGGTGACGGTCCGGCCGGGGGACTGCCTCTGGACCATCGCCCAGCGGCACCTGGGTGCTGGCGACCGGTACCCGGAGATCGTGAAGCTCAACCTCGGGCACGAGGTCGGCCACGGTGAAGTGTTTACCGACCCCTCGATCATCTGGCCCGGCTGGGTGCTCCAGCTGCCTTCCGGCGGCGCACCCGGCGCGTCGCCCACGGCCGCACGGCTGTCCGGGCACCACGAGGCGCACCATCCCGGGGATCCGCGCTTCGGGCACCCGCACCATGGCGCGGGCTCAGCGGCCGCCCGGACGCGGCCCGGCATAGCCCCGACCACTGCTCAGGCGCAGCCTGCCGTGCCCGTGCCCGCTGAACCCGGCGGCGCCGGACCCGGATACCCGCCCGGGTCGGGCCCGAGCAGATCCACGCCCGGGTCGGGCCCGAGCGGATACTCACCCGGGTCCGGCCGGAGCGGATACTCACCCGGGTCCGGCAACGGCGCCGCCGCCGGCCCGGCCGCGGCATCTGGCTCTGGGTCCGGCGCGGCCCAGCTGCCCGACGCCGCGCACACGGTAACGGCGACGGGCTCGCTCTCGCAGCCGTCCGAGTTCCCGCCGCTGGCGGTGTTCGCGGCCGGAATGCTGGCCGGGGGAGCGGGCGTGCTGCTGGCCGGGATGCGGCACCGGCAGCGTCAGGCGCGGCGGCCCGGCCGCCGGATCGCGATTCCGGCCAGTGCTCCGGTGATCGTCGCCGAGCAGCGCCTGCGGAGCGCGACGGCGCCGCAGCCGGCCTCGGCGCTGCGGGCCGCGCTCAGCGACCTCGCCATCGGGCTGATCGAGTCAGGGCGTCAGCTGCCGGACCTGATCGGTATCCGGCTGCTGCCCACGGGCCTGGAAGTGCTCCTGGCCGCCCCGGCCAACGACCCGCCGCCGCCGCCGTTCACCGTTTACGGCGGACGGCAGGGCATGGCCTGGCAGCTGTCGCTGCCCGAGCACGCGCCGGCGTTCCCGTTCCGGCCGGCTGACGCGGGCGACCTGATGCCCGGACTGTTCACCGTCGGCCTGGACGAGGAGGGCGGCTATCTGCTGCTGGACACCGAGTACCTGCGGGTCACTACGGTCCAGGGCCCGGCTGGCCTGGTCGACCAGGTGCTGACGACCGCGGCGGCCGAGCTGGCCACCAGCCAGCTGGCTGGCTGGTACGACCTGATCCTGGTCGGATTCGGTGAGCTCGAGACCGTGGCCAGCCGGTCCACCAGCTGCCAAACCCTGGACGAGGCCCTCGACCTGCTCGCGTCGAAGGCGGTCGGGCTGCGGCGCCGGCTCGGGGACATTGAGCACGCCGATATCCGCCACCGGCGGCTCACCGATCCAGGCGATGAGGACTGGGCGCTGACGCTGCTGGTCAGCCGGGCGGCGCCCACGGCCGGGCAGCTGGCCCTGCTGCTCGACCTGGTCAGCGACCCCGGCGGGATCGCGGCACTGGTGGCCGGCGGTGGCGACCTACCCGGCGGGCACCGGCCGTCCTCGTCCCTGCTGCTGGCCACCGATCCGGGCCAGCCGGGCGGGATAGTGGCGCACATCTCCCCGACCGGGCTGCGGGCCTGGCCGCAACCGCTGACCGAGGCGGACTACCAGGCCCTGGCGACCCTGTTCGAAACCGCAGCGGATCTGCGCGATGTCGCTGCCGACCAGCCGCCCTACGACGGGTCGGCGTGGCCGCCGGCGTTCGCGGCCGGCCCGCTGTCCGGTGAACTGCCGGCCTGGCTGGATGCCGGGGACGAGGCAGACGAGCCAGATGAGCCGGCCGGCCGCCCCGGCGCGCCTGCCCAGGCCGCTGCGCCTGTCGCGGCTGACACCGTGGCTGACACTATGGCTGACGCCCCGGCCGGCTGGGCCGCTGGCGCGCCGGCCGGCCCGTTCGGGATCGACGAGCAAGCTGAGCCACATGACCCCGCTCACCCGGCCCGGCCGCCGGATCCTGTCCAGCCCACGTTGCGGGTCGGCGTGCTCGGGACGTTTACGGTCAACGGGGCGCCGGCCGCGCTGCTGCCCGCGCAGAGCCAGCTGGTCCTGGCGCTGGCGCTGAACGGCTCCAGCGGGCTGTCCAATCAGCAGCTGTGCTATCTGCTGGGCGCCGATCCCGACCACCCCAAGCCCACCGATTCGCTGCGCCAGCTGATCGTGCGGACCCGGCGCCAGCTCGGCCGGGCACCGGACGGCCGGGAATGGATCGAGCATCTGGGCGCGGGCCAGTATGCGCTGCATCCAGACGCCCGATTCGACTGGGCCGAGTTCGAGGCCCTGTCCGAGCAGGGACTGCGCGGTCACGACGTGCTATCCCTGCGGGATGCCCTGGCGCTGATCCGGGGACAGCCCTTCACCGGCTGTTACCATTGGTGGCTGGACCTGGCCTTTACCGAGACGGTCCGGGCACAGCTCGTGGACGCCGCGCAGATGCTGGCCGGCCTGGAGCTCGCGGCCGGCGATCCGGCCGCGTCGGCCCGGGCGGCCAGAACCGGCCTGGCCGGCGATGCGGCCGCCGAGCAGCTGTGGCGGGCCCTGATGCAGGCCGAGTACGCGGCCGGGAACCTGTCGGGCGTCCGGGAGGCGTGGGGCCGGTGCCTCGACGCGATCGCGGACATCGCACCCGACGGCGAACCCCATCCGGACACCGTGACCCTCTATCACCAGCTGATCAGCGGGAAGCAGGTTCATCCAGCCTGGACTCCCGGATAGCCCGGCGCCCACCCGCGAGGCTCACCGGGCCGCCTGCTGCTGGCATTGCGACGGACAGGTGAAACGATCGGTCAATGACACAACCGCAGCCAGAGCTGCCGCCTGGCGGGCCGGAGCAGCCGCCCGCGGCAGCCGGGCCCGGGGCCACCGGCGCGGTTCATGTCGTAGATCACCTGGAGTCCCGTATCCGGCTGCCGGCCGATCTGCTCCGCTGTGTCATAGCCAGCGTCGAGATCGTCCTGCTGGCCGGGCTGGGCCTGCTGGCCAGGGCGACCGCGACCGGCGTCGAGTATGACGTCGGCCACGCGAGCCGGCGACTGCCCGCACTGCTGCTGGGAGTCATGGGGTTCCTGGCCCATTTCGCGCTGCTGGTCCTGCCGGCCGCGCTCGCGGTCCGGCTCATCGTGCGCCGCCAGCCCCGGCGGCTGGCGGAGGCGGTGCTGACCGCGCTCATCGCCGCCGCCGTGGTGGCGGGCGCGAACTTGCTGCTCCTGCACGCCGCCAGGCAGGTATACCAGGCCCTGGCCCCGTCCGGGGCGGCCGGCACGCCGACCCGCTCGATGGCTACCTGGCCGGGCTGGCCGCTTACGTCACCGTCATCGGGCTGTCCGGAAGCCAGCGCTGGCGCACCGCCTTCTGGCTGACCATCGCCTTCTACGCGCTCGCCAGCCTGGCCAACGACCACGCCAATATCCTCTCGCTGCTGATCGCGCTGCTGATCGGCTCGGCGATCGGGTCCGGGCTCAGGTATGCCTTCGGCTCGGCATCGGAGCGGCCGCCCGCCGCGACGATCGCGGCGGCCCTGGGCGCGGCGGGCTGCCGGCTCGCCGAGATCCGGCGGATCTGGGACGAGAGCCCGGAGACCCGCAGGTACGCGGCGGTCGCCACCTCCGGCGACCGGCTTGACATCACCGTCTTCGACCGGGACCAGCAGGCCGCCGACGTCTTGTACCGGCTGTACCGCCGGATCCGCCTGAAGGCACAGGTGTCCCGCATCGTACCGTTCACCGTGCAGCGGGCGGTGGAGCATCGCGCGCTGCTGACCTACGCGGCCGAGGAGGCGGGCGTGCCGACGCCCGCGCTGCGGGCCCTGGTCCGGGCGGGCCCGGAAGCAGTGGTGCTGGCCAACGAGCACCATCGGGGGGTCACGCTGGCCGAGCGGAACTCCAGCCTGACCGACGCTGAGATCAACGGGGTCTGGGATACGGTCCTGCGGCTGCATGCCCACCGCGTCACGCACCGGGCGCTGACCGGGGACCGTATCCTGCTGCTGGCCGAAGGGCGGGCCGGTGCCGGGCGGGCCGGTGCCGGGCGGGCCGGTGCCGGGCGGGCCGGTGCCGGGCAGGCCGGTGCCGGGCAGGCCGGTGACGAGCAGGCCGGTGACGAGCAGGCCGGCCACGGCGACTGCGGCGTCATGCTCCTCGAGCCGGGCAACGGCGACGTCGCCGCCAGCGACCTGCAGCTCCGGCTCGACATCTCCCAGCTGCTGGCCGAGCTGGCGCTGCTGGTCGGGCCCGACCGGGCGGCCGACATCGCCAGGGAACGGATCGGCGCCGACGAACTCGCCGCGGTGGTGCCGCTACTCCAGCCGGTGGCCTTGCACCGGTCGACCCGGGCCGTGCTGCGCCGCCGCAAGGACGTGCTCCCCGCGCTGCGCAAGCGGCTGGTCGTCCCGGTGGCCGATCGCGACGTCGCCCCGGCTCAGCTAGAGCGCATCCGGCCGCGGACCCTGATCTCCCTGGTCGCCACCGTCGTGGCCGTGTACCTCCTGGTCGGGCAGCTCGACCGGGTGAAGCTCGGCGGCCTGGTGCACCACGCCAACTGGCGCTGGACAGCGGCCGCGCTGGCCCTATCGGCCGTCAGCTACTTCGGGGCGGCCTGGTCGCTGACCGGGTTCGTGCTCGAGCGGCTGAGCCTGCTGCGGACCCTGCTCGCGCAGCTGGCCGCGTCGTTCGTGACCCTGGTGACGCCGGCCGCTGTCGGCGGTGTCGCGCTGAACCTGCGCTACCTGCGCCGCGCGAACGTCGCCCCGGCCGACGCGGCGGCCAGCGTTGGCGTGTCCCAGCTGATCGCCTTTGCCTTGCACGCGATCTTGCTGATCGTCTTCGCGGCGCTCGCGCGCACCGCGCATGCGCACTCGCTCCGGCCGCCCGGCTGGGTCTACATCGCCGTCGGTGCGCTGGTCGCCGCGGCGCTCATCGCGCTGGCGTTCCCGGGGGGCCGCCGGCTGCTGCGGTCCCGGCTGGCCCCAGCGCTCGAGCAGGTGATCCCCCGGCTGCTCGACATCGCCCAGCAGCCGGTCAAGCTGGCCGAGGGCATCGGCGGCGCGCTGCTGGTAACCGTCTCCTACATCCTGTGCCTGCAGACATCGGTGCTGGCCCTGGGGGGCTCGGTGCCGTTGGTGAGCGTCGCGATCGTCTACCTGACCGGCAGCGCGATCGGCTCGGCCGTCCCCACGCCTGGCGGCCTCGGTGCGGTCGAAGCCGCCCTGTCGGCCGGCCTGACCGCGGCCGGCATGCCCGGCATCTCGGCGGTCAGCGCCGTACTGCTGTACCGGACCGTGACCTTCTGGCTGCCGGTCCCGCTGGGCTGGGTGGCCCTGACCTACCTGCAGCGCCACGAAGCCCTCTAGGGCACCCGGCTCCAGAGACGTCCCGGAGAAAGTCCCGGAGACGTCCGAGAGATGGCCCAGAGGCGCCCCGGATACAGCCGCGAGGCAGTCAGCGCCGCTAGCGCAGCAGCAGTTCGGTGACCGAATCAGTATCCAGGCTGGCGACCCAGATATCCGGGCCCGATGCGGCGAGCGCGGCCGGGCTGGCGAAATGGTACCGCGGGCCGGCCAGGGTCCGGGCCGCACCGGTCCTGGCATCGATCTCGGTGACCGACTGGCCGGCCGCGCTGGCCACCCACAGTACGTCACCGGCCGCGAGAACCGCCGACGGAGCGCCGAAGCCGCTGCTACGCCCGGACAGGATCGTCAGCAAGGCACCGGTCCGCTGGTCAATCCCGGTTATCGAGTCATTGGCCTGGTCAGCGATTTCCGGCCTGATATTAGCGGCCCGCGTCCGGCTTGCTCATAATGGCGCGATAAGCGTGGCATGTCAGGCCGGCCGGGCCTGCCCGTCAGGTCAGCCGGGCCACCGCGAGCGCCGCCGCGAGCAGCACGATGGCCCAGGACATCGCGCGCAGCGCGTGCTCGAGCGGGGCCAGCAGCAGCGCCTGGTCGATGGCGGTGACCTCGCCGGTGGCCAGCGTGATGCTGCCCTCCACTCCGGTGGTCCGCCGCCGCAGGCTCCGGGCCGGGGTGCTCAGCGCGCGCTGCGCGGCCGACAGCCCCAGCGCGCTCGCCGCGGCCAGTACCGGTGCGATCGCCAGCCGTCCGGTCTGGGCGGCGTAGGCGGTCAGCACGGGGAAGGCGCCCCAGGCGGCGGCGAAGCCCAGGTCGGTGTGGAAGGCGCCGTGCAGCAGCTCGGCGTTGTAGGCCACCACCAGGACCGGGCCGATGATCATGAATGGCAGCAGTATCCAGCCGACCCTGACGATACCGGCGGCGCCGAGCGCCACGGCGCCGGCCAGCCCGGCGATGGTGACGCAGACTAGGGCCGGCGAGCTGATGCGGGTCCGCAGCGGCCGCCCGTTCAGCTCATCGAGCGCGTGCGCGGCGACGCCGACCGCCAGGAAGAACGCGATCAGCGTGGCGATCAGCGCTGACAGCCCGACGCGCGGCGCCAGGCAGGCGCCGATGACCACGTAGGCCAGATGCCAGGCCGTGTAGGGCGGGTGCAGCAGCGTCCACCAGTCCCGCCAGCCGCCGGACCGGGCGGCATAGTAGGCGGGCCGGACGGCGGGCCCGTCACTCACCGGTGCGTGTTCCCCACATCACCAGGCCGCCGCCCAGGCTCATGACCTTGACGCCGACGTCCTTGAACCCGGCTCGCTGCCAGGCCTGCACGGTCCAGGAGACCGGGTAGCGGCGGTAGTGCCCGGAGATATTCGGGCCGAGGAAGCGGCCCACCGAGAACCAGGCCCGGCCGCCGGTCAGCAGGCCGCCGACCGGCAGGACCAGCCGGGTGTACAGCCACCACCAGGCCCGCCAGAACGGTGCGGGCGGGGCCAGGAACTCCAGGCTGGCCACCACGGCGCCGGGCTTGACCACGCGGGCCAGCTCAGTGAGCGTGGCCTGCGGGTCAGTCACGTACCTGAGCAGGTAGGTGAAGGTCAGCGCGTCGAACGACGCGTCAGCGAAGGGCAGCTGCTCGGCCCGGCCGATGGCCAGGGCGATCCGGGACCGCAGCGGGGACGCGGTCACGTTGCGCTGGCCCTGCCGGAGCATCTGCTCGGTGAGGTCCACGCCGACCACCCGGGCTCCGGTGCGGTCCGCCAGCTGCAGCGCGACGCCGGCCGTACCCGAGGCCACGTCCAGTACCGAGACGCCGGCGGCCGGGGCGATCTTGTCGATCATGGCCCGGCGCCACCGCGCGTTCTGGCCCATCGAGAGCACCTCGGCGAGCCGGTCGTATCGCGCCGGGAGGGGGGCGAACAACGCCTGGGCGAAGCGATTGCCGGGCTGGGCGGCAGGAAGCGGCACGGGCATCTCCTCGGGCTCACCGGACCTTCACGCTACGCCGTGCCCGCGGCCCTGGCACTCGGCTAGGGCACCAGGCGCACCAGGAGCCGCCCGGGCGCGGCCGGGCCGGGAGGGCCGGCCTGCCTGCCTGGCAGATTCCCAGATGATGATCTCGCGATGAAGCATATACCCAACCTTTACATTTGCTTTGTTTAACCTTGACCATTTGCCAAGTTACGTTCGCGGCGACGCCCCGCAGTTAGGCGAATACGCAAAGATAAGGAAGAATTTCGCCGCGCTGCGCCCGCCGCAGGCAAAGGAGCCCCGCATGTCACGTCGCTGGTTTATTCCCCTCACAACCCTCGCCCTGGTATTCGGATCGATGTTCGCCGCGAGTGCCGCCTCGGCCGCGCCTGCGACATCGCATAGCACCGCCGCCGTTGCGCGGATCACCCCGGGCGGTCGCATGGTCCGGCCCGGCGGCAGCACGGCCCGGCCGGCCGGCTGGGCCTGGAACTCGGTCAGCAGCTCCAACTGGTCTGGTTACGCGGCGACCGGCGGTAACGGCGCCTTCTCCAGCGTCTCGGCCAGCTGGACCGAGCCGACCGGCACCTGCACGTCCCGGCGGGCGGCGCAGTACTCCAGCTTCTGGGTCGGGCTCGACGGCTACACCAGCAGCTCGGTGGAGCAGACCGGTACCGACGTGGACTGCTCCGGGCGCAGCCCGGTGTACTACGGCTGGTACGAGATGTACCCGGCGTTCCCGGTCAACTTCCCGAACACGGTCCGCCCCGGCGACCACATGAGCGGCTCGGTCACCTTCAGCGGCACGAGCACGTTCACGCTGGTCCTCAAGGACACCACGCAGGGCTGGACCCAGACGGTCGTCAAGAACCAGTCCGGCCTGGCCAGATCATCGGCGGAGGTCATCGTCGAGGCCCCGTCCTCCAGCTCCGGGGTGCTGCCGCTGGCCGACTTCGGGACCGTGAACCTCACAGCTCCCTGGTCAACGGGTCTGCCATCGGCAACTTCAGCCCGACCGAGATCATCATGGTCGACAACGGCGGCAACGCCAAGGACTCGGTGAGCTCGCTGTCGGGCGGCGAGAACTTCAGCGCCACCTGGCTGCGGAGCAACTGAACCCAGCAGCATTCCCCGGCTGACGCGGTCCCGGCGGCTCGATGCCGCCGGGACCGCTGCGTCCGGTCAGTCGCGGTCCGGCCCATGGCAGGCTAGGGAACATGCGCACCCTCGCCATGGACGAGATCGTGACCACCCGCCTGGTACTCAGCGCGCTTGGCCCGGGCGACGCGCTGGAGATGTCGGCGGTCCTGGCCGATGAGCGGCTGTATGAGTTCATCGGCGGCGGCCCGCCCACCGAGGCGGAACTGTGGGATCGCTACCTGCGGCTGGGGGCGGGCTCGGGGCGGCCGGACGAGATCTGGCTCAACTGGATCGTCCGGCTGCGCGATACCGGGCAGGCGGTCGGCACCGTCCAGGCCACCGTGAAGCTCGCGGTCGAGATCGCCCTCCCGGGCGCGGTTCCGCCCACCGGCGCTGCCCAGGCCGCCGCCCGGGCCGACGCGGCCCGCACGGCCTGGGTCGCCTGGGCCGCCTGGGTGATCGGCGCCAGCTGGCAGGGCCATGGCTACGCGTCCGAGGCTGCGACTGGACTGGTGAACTGGCTGCGCGGCCAGGGGGTCAGCACCGTCAGCGCGGCGATCCACCCCGATAACCTGCCGTCGGCGGCGGTCGCCCGCCGCGTCGGCCTGGTCCCTACGGCGGCCGAGCTGGACGGCGAGCAAGTCTGGAGCCTGCCCGCACAGTGATGACCCCCGGCTGGTCAGCGGCGGCGCCCGGTCTGCCGCCTGGCGGCCGTGGCGGGGCGCATCCCGGGCCGTGCGCAGAGCCGGGCGTTAACCTCCTGTCATGACACAGGCCCTAAACGATGATCGCCTCTCGGTCCCGGTGTCCGCGGGCCGGACGCTCGACGCGCTGGTCAGCGGGCCTGCCGATGGGCTGGTCCTGGTCTTCCACAGCGGAACTCCTGCCGGGCTGGCCGCATTCGCCCCGATGACGCAGGCGGCTGCGGCCCGCGGCCTGCGCATGGTGCAGTACGCGAGGCCGGGCTACAGCGGGTCGCCGCCGCACCCGGGGCGGCAGGTGGCGGACGCCGCGGCCGACGTGGCCGCGATCCTGGACTGGCTCGGCATCGGGGAATTCGTGACAGCGGGCTGGTCGGGCGGCGGGCCGCACGCACTGGCCTGTGCGGCGGCTCTGCCCGGCCGCTGCCTGGCCGCCGCCACCATCGCCAGTGTGGCGCCGTACGCCAGTCCTGGCCTGGACTGGCTGGCCGGCATGGGCCAGGAGAACATCGAGGAATTCGGCGCCGCGGTGGCCGGGGAGCGGGAGATCAGCCGGTTCCTCGAGGCCACCGCACCGCAGCTGCGGGACATCACCGGCGCGGCCGTGGCCGCGGCCCTCGGCGGCCTGGCGTCGCCGGCCGATGCCGCGGCGGCCTGCGGGGACTTCGCCGACTACCTCGCCGCATTGTTTCGCGGCGCGCTGGACCAGGGCATCGCCGGATGGCGGGATGATGATCTCGCCTTCGTGCGCGACTGGGGCTTCGCGGTCGGTTCCGGGCAGCTGCGGGTGCCGGTGGCCATCTGGCAGGGCGACCAGGACCGGATGGTGCCCGCTGCGCACGGCCGGTGGCTCGCGGCGCACGTCACCGGCGCGCGGTCCCGGTTGCTGCCGGGCCACGGCCATCTGACGCTGATCAGGACGGCCTTCGGCCAGGTCCTTGACGACCTGATCGAGATGGCGCGGGGCCCGGCAGCTCCCGGACCGGTCAGCCCGGGTTTCAGCCCGACCGCGATCCGGGACGTCTACGACGCGATGGCTGCGCAGTACGCGCAGACCTATGGCGCTGACCTGGATCAGCTACCGCTGGACCGGGAGATTCTGGATCTGCTGGCCCGGCGCGCCGCCGGTCGCGGGCCGGTGCTTGACGTCGGGTGCGGCCCGGCGCACCTGGGCGCCTACCTCGCCGCCCGGGGGGCCCGGGTGCTCGGCCTCGACCTCGCTCCTGGAATGCTGGCCGCCGCCCGGCAGCGGCGCGGTGACCTGGAACTGGGGTGTGCCGTCGCCGACATGCGCCAGCTGCCGGCCGGGGACGGGTCCTGCGCGGCGGTGGTCTCGTTCTATGCCCTGCACCACCTGCCTCGCCCGGAACTGGCGGCCGTGCTGGGGGAGTTCCGGCGGGTGCTGGCCCCGGGCGGCGAGCTGGCGCTGGCCGTGCACGAGGGCGAAGGCGAGTTCGTCGGCCGCGGCGATCCGCTCATCATGGGCACGCTCTACTCGGCCGCCGAGCTGGAAGGCGCTCTGGCCCGGGCCCGGTTGCGCATCGAAACGGTCCGCCGCAGGGACCCGCTGCCGCACGAGCGGCAGTCCGGCCGGGTCTACGTGACGGCGGTCGCCCGGGACTGATCGTCACGTGCTGGCCAGCGGCCGGCTAGGTCGTAGACAGATAGGCGCACTTCGTGGATGCGGAGCCCGGCGCGCTCGGCCAGCACCAGCAGCTCGGTGTCGAAGAACCAGCTGGCGTCCTGGGTCTGCTAGAGCAGGAGGCCCGCCTGGTCCCGCCGGATCGCCTTGAAGCCGCACTGGGCGTCCGAGAACCGGGCGCCGAGGCAGGCGCGCAGCAGCAGGTTGTAGCCGCGTGACAGGATCTCCCGGCGCGGCCCGCGTGACACCCGGGCGCCGCCCCGGGCCAGCCTGGTGCCGATCGCCACGTCGCTGTGCCCGGACAACAGCGGCGACCAGCGGTAGCAGCGCGTTCAGGTCGGTGGACAGATCAACGTCCATGTAGGCCGCCACAATGGCGCGGCTGGCCAGCCAGGCCGAGCGGAGCGCCCGGCCCCGGCCCGGCTGCTCAAGCCGGACGGCCCGCACGCCGCTGAGCTCGGCGGCTAGTTCCTGCGCCCGGGCCCAGGTGCCGTCGTAGCTGCCGTTATCGGCGATCGTGACGCAGGGCGGTGAACGGGAATCCGGCTGTCAGGTAGGCGTGCAGCCGCCCGGATGCCCGGTCCGAGATCGTGTTCCTCGTCCCGGACCGGGACGACGACCTCCACGTCCGTGGTCGTAGCCGGGGTCGCGACGCCGCCCGCGGCTGCGCCGGGGTGCTCGAGCAGTTCTCCTGGTGTGGTCATGGTCATCACCTTGGATGATCATGCTGGGCTAGGACTTGGCTTGATCTCTGCCCTGCCGCTGCGGGTGCTGGGCGAGGGCTTGGCCTGGCCTCTGCTACGCCGCTGCGGGTGCTGGGCGAGGGCTTGGCCTGGCCTCTGCTACGCCTCTGCGGGGCGGGCGGGCGGCCAGCGCCAGCTAGCCGGCCGGGGCGGGCGCGGACCTGCCTGCCCCGGCCGGCTGCTCCAGCGGCGGGAGCGTGATGACGAAGCTGGTCCGGCCCGGACGGCTGGTGACGGTCACCTGCCCGCCATGGGCGGCGACCACGGCTTCGACGATGGCCAGCCCGAGCCCGGTGCTGCCCGCCGACCGCGACCGGGCCGTGTCGGCGCGGACGAAGCGCTCGAACAGGGCGGGCTGCAGCTCCGCGGGGATCCCTGGACCGTCGTCGGTGACCGACAGCTCGACCAGGCCCGGCGGGCCCGGCGGCCCGCCGGCCGTGGCCGGGTCGTGGCCATGAGCCTGGTGCAGGGCAATGGTCACCCTGGTGCCGCGCGGCGTATGCCTGGCCGCATTGCTGAGCAGGTTGGCCAGTACCTGACGCAGCCGGTGCTCATCCCCGCGCACGCTGACCGGCTGGTCGGGCAGTTCCAGGACCCACCGGTGGTCCGGCCCGGCTACCCGGGCATCACTGGCCGCGTCGATGGTCAGCAGGGTCAGGTCGACGGGCTCACTGGCCAGCGGCCGTCCTGCGTCCAGCTGAGCGAGCAGGAGCAGCTCGTCGACCAGCACGCTCATCCGCCCGGCCTCCGACTCCACCCGGCTCAGCGCGTACGCGACCTCGTCCGGGACCGGCCCCGGATTCCGCCGGGCCAGCTCCGCGTAGCCGCGGATGGCCGCCAGCGGCGTGCGCAGCTCGTGACTGGCGTCCGCGGCGAACCTGCGCAGTCGCGTCTCGCTGGCCGCGCGGCGGGCCAGGGCCCGCTCGACATGACCGAGCATCCGGTTGAACGCGGTCCCGACCTGGCCGACCTCGGTGCGGGGATCGGCGTCAGGAACCCGTTCGGGCAAAACAACCTCACCGCTGCTGAGCGGCAGCTGGGTGACCCGGGTCGCGGTGGCCGCTACCCGGCGCAGCGGCCGCAGCGACAGCCTGACCCAGCCGGTACCGATAATCCCGGTGAGCAGCAGCGCAGCGGCGAACACCGCCGCCTCGGTCAGCTCGACCTGGCGCAGCGTCGAGCTGACCGGGGCCAGCGGCAGCCCGCTGACCACCACGGTGCCGTCCCGGCCGGGTACCGCGACCAGCCGGTAGGTACCGAGGTAGGACAGCTCACGGGTACTGGGCGTGCCATTGGCCGGCATCGAGGTGAGCGCGACCGTGTCCGCGGGCGACAGCCTGCATTCGCCGTCGGCCAGCCGCTGGTTCTGCACCTGGCCGTTCATGATCTGGGCACTGAAGGTCTGGGCGGCCTGCTGCTGCCCACAGACGGCCGGGTCGCCCGGCGGGCCGCCATCGTCGGCGCCGCCATTGTCGCCGTGCGGCGGCGGCCCGTTCAGGCAGCCGACGTAGCGGGCACTCGCGGTGCTGAGCTGATGGTCGAGCTGTCCGATCAGGAAACCGTGCAGCGAAAGATAGCTGACGATGCCCACGACGGCGCAGGCCATCGCGAGCAGGGCCAGCAGCCCGGCGATCAGCCGGCCGCGCAGGGTCCGCCCGGCCAGCCAGCGCACCATGCGCCCGGGCTGCCGCGGCTGGCCAGTCTCGGGCGCACCGCTGCTCATCAGCCCGGCGGCTTCAGCACGTAGCCAACGCCGCGCACCGTGTGAATGAGCGGCTCACGGTCGGCATCGATTTTCTTGCGCAGGTAGCTGATGTACAGCTCCACGACATGCGCCTGGCCGCCGAAGTCGTAATTCCATACCCGGTCCAGGATCTGCGCCTTGGACAGGACCCGGCGGGGGTTGCGCATCAGGAAGCGCAGCAGCTCGAACTCGGTCGCGGTCAGGTCGATCTCGGTGCCGCCCCGGCGCACTTCCCTGGCCTCCTCGTCGATGGTCAGGTCGGCCACGGTCAGCTCGGTGCCGCTGCTCGCCCGGGCCAGGCGCCCGCCGGAGCAGGCCACGGAGCCTGGCTAGCACCTCTTCCAGGCTGAACGGCTTGGTGACGTAATCGTCACCGCCGGCGGTGATCCCGGCGACCCGGTCCTCGACGGCGTCACGGGCGGTCAGGAACAGCACGCAGACCTGCGGCAGCGTGGTTCGCAGTCGGCGCAGGACCTCGAGGCCGTCGAAGTCCGGCAGCATCACGTCGAGCACCACCGCATCCGGCTTGAAATCCCGGGCCGTCCGGACGGCGCCGGCTCGTCGCTCGCGGTCTGGATCTCCCAGCCCTCGTAACGCAGCACGCTGGCCAGCAGCTCGGCCAGGCTGGGCTCATCGTCGACGACGAGTACCCGGATCGGCGTGCCGTCCGGTCTGCGCAGCCCCGCTTGCCGCCCATCCCGGGCGGGCCGAGGGCGTTCCGCTACGCTCATCATCTTCCCAGGATCGCGCCGCTGGCTACGTAGGCATTATGCGCTGCCTCTGAGTTTCCTCTGAAGCAGCAGGGCCAGGGCCGGGCAGGCCGTGACCGCCCGCCTGGCCTGGCGGTCCAGGCCGTCGGGCACCGGCCGGCCGTCAATGACCGGGTATCCCCACTCGTCCAGCGCGATGAGTTCGGGCAGTAGCTCGGCGCACAGGCCGTGGCCGGTGCAGGCGGTCGGGTCGACCATAAGCTGCCGGCTCATCGCGGCTTCAGCTCCAGTCTGATTCGTCGATGGGCGCGTCGCCAGGCACCGGCAGGAATGGCCCGCGGCTGGTCGCAGTGCAGCGGCCCCCGGCGTGGGCCCCGATCTCGTCCCGGAAGACGGTCAGCGCGCTGCGCACGAACCTGACCGTGCCGTCGGGGTGATGACAGGCCCCGCGGCCGGTCACAAGTCCGGCCCATCGTTCCAGGTCAGCCAGGGTCCGCGGGTCCGGCCAGGCCAGGCCGGCCAGGTCGGCCAGTGCGCCGGCGATCCGCGGCAGGCCGTTGAAACAGGGGCCGCACTGGCCGGCCGATTCGAGGGCCAGGTAGCGGGCCACCCGGGCGGTCTCGGCCAGCCCGCACCGCCCCGTGGGCAGCGCGATGAGCACGCCGGCCCCGACGAACGCGCCGGCCGGCCGCAGCGCGGCGTTGGCCAGCGTCAGCCGCGCGGCCTGCACGGGGTGCAGCCACGCGCCGTGGTAACCGCCGCACAGGACGGCCTGCACATCGGGGCCGAGGCCGAGCACGCCCGTCAGCGGAGCCCCGCTGGCCACCTCGGCCACTGCGGACTGGCCGCCGGCCTGCAGGACGCTGCACAGCATGCTGCCCGGCTCGGCCCGCGTGCCCAGGCCGCGAAACCAGGCCGCTCCGTAGCGGCCGATCAGGGCCAGGTGCGCGAGGGTCTCGACGTTCTGCACCAAGGTCGGCCGGCCGGCCACGCCGCGCTCGAAGACGCGCGGCTGCTTGAAGGCTGGCCTCGCCGGGCCGCCATTGATCTTGCTGGCCAGCGACGACTCCTCACCGGCCAGGAACCTGGGCGGCGCGTCGGCAAGTTCGACGCGGACCCGGTCCAGGCCGGCCGCGGCCCGCTCGGCAAGCGCCGCAGTCAGGCGCTCGTGCAGCCCTGGGTGGCGATGCAGGTACAGGGCCGCGCGGTCGGCGCCCACCGCCTCCGCGGCGAGCTGCAGACCGTCCAGGACCAGGTGCGGCGAGTTCCATAGCAGGGTCTTGTCCTTATTGCTGGCCGGCTCGCCCTCCGCGCCGTTTCCGACCACGATGGGCCGTCGCCGCTGGCTGGCCACGGCCGTCAGCTTGCGGTGCACGGGAAAGGCGGCGCCGCCTCGGCCGGTCAGGCCTGCCGCCTCGACGCTGGCGATCAGCAGGCGCGGGCCGCCGCGGTAGGGGAGCCCGCCGAATCTGGACAGGTGCGCCGCCAGGGTCGGCGGCGTGCCCGGCTCAGGCGGCAGCAGCCGGGGCAGCCGGTCCTGGGCAGGTGGCTGGGGCCGCCGTGGCGCCGGGTGAGCCGCAGGCGGCCGGGGCCACGATGGCGCCGGGTGGGCTGCGGCCCGCTCCAGTCCAGTCGGCTGCGGTGCCGCCGGGTGGCGGGCGGACCGGCTCGGCCAGGCCGCTCGCGGCGGCCGGGTGGTGTTGGCGGTCATGACCTGCCGGCCTTCATCAGGGGTGGCGGCTGGACGTGGTGTGCGGCACGGTGGTGTGCGGCACGGTGATCTGCGGCACGGTGATCTGCGGCACGGTGATCTGCGGCACGTTGCTCTGCGGCGCGCCTGGCGGCGTCAGCGGACGGCGCCCCATGCAGGACGCTGACCGCGCGCTCGGAGCGGGGCTTGGCCCCGGTCGACAGCCAGACCCGCCACCCGACCGCGGCGATGACGGCCAGCGCGCAGCCGATCGCCACGCTCCGCAAGGCGCCGCCGTGCAGGTCGTTGCTGCTGCCGATGCTGTGTGCGAAGGCGACCGGCCAGGCGGCATAGGCGAGCCAGTGCAGGCCGCGCCAGGTCCGGCGGCCGATCCGGGCGCGGGCCAGGCTGGTGATGATCAGCGCGATGATCAGGTCGAGCGAGACCGCGCCCAGACCGAGCCAGAACGGCTTGTACGCGGAGCTGAACGGGATGATCGCGGCCGCGATCCCGATGGTCACGAAGGGGTCGGCGATCGCCGTGATCACGTGCACGGCGACGAACAGCACCGCCAGCAGCGAGACGCTCCGGTGCAGGCCGGCGGCGCCGAACCTGGGCAGCCCGGGCAGCCGGCCCTGCCGGTTGACCACTAGCCCGAGGATCATGACCATCGACAGCAGCAGCAGCGAGACCACTCCGGTGGCGCGGCTCGCGTACCACAAGGCCGTGGTCGAGGTAATCCCGGTCATGTCGTTATCCGCCTGCCTGAGTCTCGGGCGGCCATCCGGCCACGGTGGTGACGGCGCCGTCGGAATCAACCAGCCGGGCCGGGAGCCCGCGGGCGGTCAGCCAGCCGATAGCGTCGCGGCCCTGGATGATCGCCGCCGTGCTGGCCGTGTTGGCCTCGACGCAGCTGAGCGCGGCCACCGAGACGGTGCGCCAGAATGGCGCCGCGGGCAGCCCGGTGCGCGGGTCGAGAATGTGGTGGATCAGGTCGCCGCCGCGCCGCCAGCGCCGGGCCGCGGTGCTCGAGGTGGCCAGTCCGCCGGCCCGGATGCTCACTACCGCGGCCGGCCCGTCCGGCGGGTCTTCCGGCCGACCGGTAACATCCTGAACCCGGATCCGCCAGCCGTCCGGCGGGGCCTGGCCCGCCACGGCGATGTCGCCGCCCAGGCTGACCAGCACCCCGCAGCCGAGCCGCTCAGCCAACCGGCAGGCTGACCGGTCCGCGGCCCACGCCTTGGCGGTGGCTCCGAGATCGAGCTGCGCGCCAGCGGGCAGGCTGATCGTCTGCGCGCTCGCGTCGAGGCGAACCTGACGCCAGCCGGGCACCTGCCGCACGGTCAGCCGTAGCGGCGGGCCGGTCTGCCGGACGAGTGCGAAGTCACGGTCATAGCCGACGGCGGCCATCGCCGCGCCGACGGTGGGGTCGACGTTCCCGCGGGTCTGCCGCGCCGCGCGCAGCGCAACCGCGATCGCCTCGGCCAGTAGCGGGCTGATCGGCACGCCGTCCGCCTGGCCGGGGGCGGTCGCGTTCACGGCGACCAGCTCAGAGTCCGGGCGAAACCTGCTGCAGGCCATGTCGACGTCGGCGAGGTCCGCCTGGAGCAGCCGGCTTCCGGCGGCCAGCTGACCGGGATCGGTGACGACGAGCCTGACCTGGGTGCCCAGCGCCGGCCAGTCGGCATGGGCCGGCGGCGCGCAGGCCGTGCGCACGGTTCCGGCCGCCATCACGAGCCCCCGGAGGTGGCATTGCTGCTACCTGAGCTCGAGGTCGGGGCGGTGGCCGACGAGCCGCTCGTGGTGGAGCCTGAGCTGCTCGTGGAGCCTGAGCTGCCCGTGGAACCCGAGCTGGTTGTGCCGGAGCCCGAGCCGGTCGACGCGGATCCGCCCGAGGTCGCGGCGGACGAGGAGAGGTGGCTGGCCGAGGTCCCGCTCGTGCTGGCGGTCGAATTCGTCGAGCCCGGCAGTTCGAACGCCACGATCCCGCCCGCCGCCACGCCCGCCAGGCCAATGGCGGCGGTGACGGCCCGCAGCCGGGACCTGGCGTGGTCACGGGCGGCCACGGCCCTGGCGACATCTCGCTGTTGGCTGGTCATTACGGCACCTCTCACTCATCGTTGAGAAAGAGACTGCCCGCCGCCGCTCCGGTATTGCTCTGGGCTAGCTATGCGTCAGCTATGAGAGCCGGCCGGGCCCGGGGCGGCTGGCCGCTACAACTCGACATGGCCCTCGATATAGCTGACCGTTGCGCCGCCTACCCAGATCTGGCCGGCCGGATCGCGCGAGACGTGCACCCGTCCGATCCGGCCGAGCGCGGTTCCCTGGCTGGCCACGTACGGCGCGCCGACCCGGCCGGAGCCCAGCAGCCAGCTGGCCAGGGCCGCGTTCAGGCTGCCGGTGACCGGATCCTCGGCGGTCCCGCCGTTCTTCGGCATGAACGCCCGGACCTCGATGGCCTGCGGGGAGCCTGGCGGGTAACAGGCCACCACGCCCAGATCGAAATCGACCGCGGCCGGGCGCAGCGCGAGGACCCCCGCCGGGCTGCTGAGCAGCACCGCCAGTCACTGCGGGCCGTTGACGGCCCATTCCGCGGCCAGTATCTCGGCGCGGTCGATCCGGAGCGCCGCGGCGGCTCGGGCCACCAGAGGCTCATCGACGGGGCCGGACCGCAGCAGCGGCGGCGCCGCGAACGCGAGCCCGTCGGCGGTGTGCCGCAGCGGCACCAGGCCGGCCGCACACTGCTGCACGATGACGTCCGCCCGTTGCGGCCTGCCGCCGGCTTGCAGCCAGGCGTGGCAGGTGCCGAGCGTCGGGTGGTCGGCGAACGGCAGCTCAGTGCTGGGGGTGAAGATCCGCACCTGGTAGTCGGCGTCCGGCTGGCTGGGCGGCAGCACGAAGGTGGTCTCGGAGAGATTCGTCCAGTTGGCGAGGCGCAGCATCGCCTCGGTGCTCAGGCCGCTGCGGTCCAGCACGACGGCCCCCGGATTGCCGCGGCAGGGCTCCGGGGAGAAGACACATCCACCTGACAAAACGCACGCCGCATCGCGGGAGTCTGCCACAAGTCGCGGTCAGGCCGACGGTGCGCCTGCGGGCCCGGGGTCCGCGCCCAGGCCAGCGCCGAGCAGCCGGCTGAGCTTGGAGGCCGAAGCTGATGGCCGGGCGCCTGCGGCCCGCAGCCGGGCGCCGGCGGCGGCCAGGATCGCCGGCGTGCCCGAGATGAGCTCGACCTCGATCTCACGCCAGGTGAGCGAGGCGCCATCGCCGTCGGCCGAGGCGGCGCGGCGGGCCGCGACCAGGTCGTCGGCCACTTCCGCGAGGTCCTGGCCGGCCGGGCCGGTGATCCGCCGGACCGTCCGGGTGGTTTCCAGGACGGCGATCACCTGCAGCGGCTGGCTGCCGGTCCAGGTCCTGACCTGAGCGGCCAGGCGATCGGGCACGCCCTCGGCGCCGGGCCCCAGCGGGGCGCGCAGCTCCCGCCTGCTGTCCGGGGTGACCGGCAGCTTCAGGTGCCAGCCTGCGTCCGCACCGCCGGTGCGGCGCCTGAGGGTAACTCCCGCCGCCGCCAGGCTCAGGTCGGCCGTGTCGTAGTAGCTGGCCGCCAGGTCCTGGACGACAGGCTCGGTCACGCTCAAGCCCGCCGCCAGGCCAGCCAGGTCGGGGAGGGCGAAATCCGGGTCCACGTCGTACTTGTGCTCGGTTTCGAGCCAGTCCGTCACCTCGCTGTCCATACCCCAGAGGCTACGAGACCGGCCGACCTGGCCGGACCGCGTGTTTCCCAGACATCGTCCTGACTACGGTGCCAGACTTTCCGCCCGGCCCGGGGGGCCCGAGGGCCCGGGAGCGCCCCGCTCGGGGCCCGAGGACCTGGGGTTACCCAAGGACCCGGGGGTGCCCGAAGACTTAGCGCGCTGGTACACCGACCGCGGGTTCCACTTCTAGGTGGCCGACCTGAGCGCCGCCGCCGGCGTTGGTCGGTGGCGAGTGCGCTTCCGGGGCCGGGCCGCCCTGCGGGCCCGGTTTGGCCGGCTCGACGCTGCCTGCCGGCACTTACTGGAGGCGGACGGCATCGATTCCGTAGTGATCAGCGCCCAGGGGGCGGGCTGGATAACCCCGAGCAGGCCGGGGGAGCCGACTGGCGGCTGCTGTTCGATGAGATGGGCCGCTGGCTGGGCGCCTACATGTACGGCCAGGTCCGCGACCAGTTGCTGTGAGCGGGCTTATCCGCCGGTGACACTGACCGTGACGCTCGGGTAACCGGTAGCGCCATTCGGTTCCGGCGGAGCCTGCATGGCGGTCTGCGTGTAACCGGTCTTGTCAGTGGCCCGGGCCTCGATCAGGTGGTGGCCCGGGGCGGCATCCCAGTCCCAGGCCCACTGCCGCCAGGTATCGATGTCGGGGACCGCGGCCAGCCGCGCCGACTGCCACGGGCCATGGTCGACCCGGACCTCCACCGCCTCGATTCCCTTGTGCTGAGCCCAGGCGACGCCGGCCACGGAGTTCCGTCCCGCCCGGATCGAGGCATTCCCGTTCGGCACGTCGATGCGGGACTCGGTCTTGATCGGCGCCTGCTGGTCCCACCCCCGCTGCGCCCAGTACGCGCTGTTAGCTGCGAAGGTAGTGACCTCGATGTCGGTGATCCACTTGCAGGCCGAGACGTAGCCGTACAGGCCCGGGATGACCATCCGGACCGGAAACCCATGCGCGACCGGCAGGACGGACCCGTTCATGGCCACGGCCAGCATGGCGTCCCGGCCGTCCAGGGCGGTGGCCAGCGGGGCGCCCGAGGTGAACCCGTCGGCCGAGGTGCACAGCAGCTGATCAGCGCCGGACCGGACGCCCGCCTGACGGAGCAGACTGGCCAGGCTCGCGCCTAGCCAGCGCGCGTTGCCGACGTAAGGCCCGGCCACCGGGTTGGAGACGCAGGTCAGGGTGATGTAGTCCTCGGTGAGCGGTCGCCGGATCAGCTCGTCAAAGGTCAGGCTGAGCTCGCGGCTGACCATGCCATGGATCCGCAGCTGCCAGGTGGCCGGGGCGACCTCAGGCAAGACGATCGCCGTATCGACCCGGTAGAAGGTGCCATTCGGGGTGATGAACGGGCTCAGGCCCGGAATCCGTAGATCGGCCCCGGCCGGCAGCGGCGGCGCCGGCACGGCCGGCGGCGGGATCCGCAGCGACTTCTGCGCCTGCGTCACGCTGGTCCGCTCCGACAGCAGCCGGCCGCCGAGACCGGTCACCGCCGCGGTGCCGACCGCCGCGGCGCCGATGACCATGAAGCGCCTGCGCTCCGGCCCGGTCAGGGCCGCCGCACTTGCGGCTGGTGCACGTGCGGGCCGCGCACGTGCAGGCTGGGCGCCTGCGGGCTGGGCCGCGTGCACCAGCAGGACAAGCGCGCCCGCGCCGGCTCCGGCGCCGATCAGGGTGGCCAGCACCGCGGCCGCCGAAGCGTGCGGCCTGGTCACTGCGGCCAGGATGCCGACCACCGCGAAGATCAGCAGGCCGGCCAGGCCGAAATCGAGCCGGCGCATGGCCGCCACGCCGATCAGCGCGGCAAACAGGGCGAGCACCACCAGAACGCCGCAGAGCAGGACGAGCTTGTCATTCGAGCCGAACGTGCTGATGGCAAAGTTCTTCAGGCCAGGCGGGGTGAGGCCGACCGCGACCTCTTGCACCGCGACCACGGGCGAACTGCTGGCGCCGACGATGCCGGCCACCAGCTGAGCCACGCCGATCGCGACCGCGGCGGTTAGCAGGCCGATGATGGCGCCGAGCCCGCTGCGGCGAGAGTCAGTATCAATGACCACGATGCTAATTCGGCGCCGGGCCTGCCGCGGATTGGTCTTCACGAGCCCGCGGCGGCGGGCGGGTACCGGCCATGACCGGCTCACGGCAATCGGCTCAGCGGCCCAAGCCAGCCCCGGTTCGGCTACGAATCTAGATTGTGAGCATGAAGGGGAGCCAGGGACTGCCGGGCCAGCCGGGCCGGGCTGGCCAGCCGGTCGGCGAGGCGGATCTCGGCGCGCTGCTCAGCCGGGTGGCGCGCGGTGACCAGGGTGCCTTCGAGGGCGTTTATCACCAGGCCGCCGGACAGATCCTGGGCATAGTCCGGGCCATCGTGCGCGACCCCGCTCAATCCGAAGAGGTCGCCCAGGAGGTGCTGCTCGAGCTGTGGCGGACCGCATCGCGCTTCGATCCGGGACTGGGCAGCCCGCTGGCCTGGGTGACGACGCTCGCGCACCGGCGTGCCGTGGACCGGGTCAGGTCCGAGCAGAAGGCCGCGCAGCGGGAACTCCGGGCGGCCGCGCCGCCACCGACCGCCTACGACGAGGTGACCGAGACCGTGCAGGTGCGGCTCGACCGGGAGCGGGTGCGGCGCTGCCTCGGATCGCTGACCGAGCTGCAGCGCGAATCGGTCACGCTCGCTTACTACGACGGTTACACCTACCGAGAGGTCGCCGAGCTGCTCGGCGTGCCGGCCGGCACGGTGAAGACCCGGATGCGTGACGGGCTGATCAGGCTGCGCGACTGCCTGGGGGTGGAGTGATGGGCCTGCGCAGGACAGATCCGCACACCCTCGCCGGTGCGTACGCGATGGACTCGGTGTCGCCGGCCGAGCGGGCCGCGTTCGAGCAGCATCTGGCGGGCTGCGAGTCGTGCCGGCAGGAAACCCGCAGCCTGCGCGAGACCACCGCCAGGCTGGCCGGGGCGGTGGCGGTGCCGCCGCCGTCCGCCCTACGGGACGTGGCGCTGGCGGCGGCAGCCAGGACCAGGCAGCTGCCGCCGGTCGTCCGCCCCGAAGCCGAGCCCTGGCCGGCCCGGATGGCGCGCAGGCGCTGGCTGCCCCGGCTGGTGCTCGGCGTGACGGGCGCGCTGGCGGCGGTGGCGATCGTTTTGGGGGTGGCGGTCAGCGGTGCCCAGCACCGGCTCGAGCAGGCCCAGCTGCACTCCAGGGCGGTAGCCACGGTCCTGTCCGCCGCCGACGCGACCATGCTGACCGCGAAGGTCAGCACGGGCGGCACCGCGACCGTGGTGATGTCGCACCGGGACCACGCGCTGGTGTTCACCGCGGCGGGCCTGCCGCCGCTCCCGGCGGCCCAGAGTTACGAGCTGTGGCTGATGGGGCCGGCCTGCGGGCCGCGGGGATGATGCCTGGTTCCCGGCCGGGCTCGGTCGGCCCGATGGTGATATCCGGGCTGGCGCCGGGGGACCGGGTCGGCCTCACGGTCGAACCCGCCAGTGGCTCTGCGCATCCGACCTCGGCCCCGGTTCTGATGCTCGACCTGGATCCGGGTCGGCCGGCCGGCTGAGCGAGGCTCAGCCGCTGAACGTCCACCGGGTGGGCGAGCCGGTGAAGTCGCCGTGCCGCATGCTGATCACCTTGGCCGGCTGCACGGCGATCGTGGCGTTCACCGCCGGATCGAGGAAGCTGATCTCAATGTCGCTGCGGTACTTCTCGTTGATCAGGTCCAGGACCCGCCGGATGCTCGTGGCGTCGGTGACGACCCGGGCGGTGCCCTCGACGATGACCGGGTCACCAGCGTCCTCGGTGGTGACGACGCACCGGGGGTCGGCGAGCAGGTTCCGCACCTTGCGCGAGTGCACGCCGCTGGTGAACCACAGCGCGCTGTCGTCCCAGGTGCCCCAGACCGGCATCGAATGCGGCCGGCCGTCCGGCCAGACGCTGACCACCCAGTAGTTGCGGGCGCTGGCCAGGCGCTCGGCTGCCCACGACCAGGGCAGCAGCCCGCTGCCCTGATCCTCGTCCAGGATGTGATAGCCGGGCATGTACGGCCTGCTCACCCGGGGAAGCTCCACAGCGCAAGGTCTATCGCAGGCGGCCAGGCACGGCAGCCGGTTTCCCCGATCCGGCCAGCGCGGGCGGTGCTGACGACAGCGCGTCGGCGGCAGGCTAACGTGGGGAGCCGTGAAAGCATCTCCCGAGGCGCAGCTGCGGTTGCTTGAGCTCGCCGACCTCGACGCCGAGCTGGGCCGGATCGCGGCCCGCCGCCGCGGCCTGCCCGAGCATGCCGAGCTGGAGCAACTCGATCAGCGTGACGGGCAGCTGCGCGACAGCATGGCCGCACTGGACGCCCAGGAGGGCGATCTCAGGCGAGCCCAGGCCAAGGCGGAAGCCGATGTCGACCAGGTCAGGTCCCGGATCGAGCGGGACCGCCAGCGCCTGGATACCGGCCAGGTCTCGAATCCGCGTGAGCTGGAGAACCTGCAGTCCGAGATAGTCTCGCTGACCCGCAGGCAGTCCGATCTCGAGGAGATCGTGCTGGATCTGATGGAGCGCATGGAGCAGGCGCAGCACAGCAACCAGGCCGCGGCGGCCGAGCGGGCTCAGATCGGTACCCGTCGGCAGGACGCCATCGCCCGCCGGGACGCGGCGGCAGGCGAGCTGGCCGAGCTGTCCGGCAAGGCCGAGGACCGGCGCACGGCGGTGACCGCCCAGATCCCGCCCGAACTGATCAAGCTGTACGAGCAGCTGCGCGTCCAGGATGGGGTCGGTGCGGCGGCGCTGCGCCGTGGCCAGTGCCAGGGCTGCCATCTGTCGCTGAACACCGTCGACCTCAACACCATCAGGGCCGCCCCGCCTGACGAGGTGCTGCGCTGCGAGGAGTGCCGCAGGATCCTGGTCCGGACCGCCGAGTCCGGGCTGTGAGCCGCAAGCTGGTCGTCGAGGCGGACGGCGGCTCGCGCGGCAACCCCGGGCCGGCCGGCTACGGCGCCCTGGTGCGGGATGCCGGTACCGGCGAGGTCCTGGCCGAGGTCTGCGACAGCCTCGGGACCACGACCAACAATGTCGCCGAGTACTCCGGCCTGGTGGCCGGGCTGCGCACCGCCGCGCAGCTGCAGCCGGGAGCCGACGTCGAGGTCCGGATGGACTCCAAGCTGGTGGTAGAGCAGATGTCCGGCCGCTGGCAGATCAAGCACGACAACCTGCGCACCCTGGCCAAGACCGCACGCGAGGCGGCGGCGCACCTGGGCCGGGTGACCTACGTCTGGGTGCCGCGGGCCCGCAACGCGCACGCCGACCGGCTGGCGAATGGGGCCATGGATGCCGCTGAGCAGGGCTCAGCCGGACCGGAGGACGATCAGCGGGGCGATACCCGTTCCGGCCGGGCCTTCGCTGACCCGCCGCTGGCCCCGCCGGCCGAAGCAGGCCGATCCGCTCCCGGCTGGCTCCCGGACCGCGGCAAGGCGACCACCACCCTGCTGCTGCGGCACGGTGAGACGGCCATGTCGGCGCAGCGGCGGTTCGCCGGGCGCAGCGACGCGCCGCTGACCGAGACCGGCCGCCGCCAGGCGGCGGCCGCTGCGGCCCGGCTGGCGGCCCGCGGCGGTATCGACATGATCGTGACCTCGCCGCTGCAGCGGGCCCGGCGGACGGCCGAGGCGGTAGCCGAGGCCACCGGTGCGCCCGTGACGGTCGACGACGGGCTGGTGGAGACGGACTTCGGGGAGTGGGAGGGGCTGACCTTCGCGGAGGTCTCCCAGCGCTGGCCCGAGGAGCTGACCGCCTGGCTGGCCAGTGCCGAGGTCGCGCCGCCGGGCGGCGAGAGCCTGGCCACGGTGGCGCGGCGGGTGCTCGGGTCCCTGGACCGGCTCCTCGCGGCGCACGGGCCGGGCACCCTGCTGCTGGTCAGCCACGTTACACCGATCAAGACGCTGGCCTGCCGGGCGATGCTGGCCCCGCCGGCCACCATGTTCCGCCTGCATCTGGATGTGGGCGCGCTGTGCGAGGTCCAGTGGTTCGCCGACGGCCCGGCCCTGGTGCGCAGCCTGAACGACACCGGGCACCTGCGCGCGTCCGCCCGCTAGGCACTATCGTGGCTGCAGCGGCGGGCGAGCAGGCCGGGCGGCCGCGGCGTTCCTGGTTCGCCAGGAGCGTCGAGGAAGGTCCGGGCTCCGCAGGGCAGGGTGGTCGGTAACGCCGACCAGGGGTGACCCGCGGGAAAGTGCCACAGAAAACAGACCGCCTCCGGAGCAATCCGGAGGTAAGGGTGAAACGGCGGTGTAAGAGACCACCAGCGCCCGGAGTGATCCGGGCGGCTCGGTAAACCCCACCCGGAGCAAGGTCAGAAGGGTGCCGCGCCTTCCGGGGCGCGGGGCCTGCGCGAGCGATTGAGGGCGGCCCGCCCGATGCTCGCGGGTAGACCGCACGAGGCTGCCAGCAATGGCAGTCCTAGATGGATGGCCGCCGGCCCGCGCGAGCGGGTGCACAGAACCCGGCCTACAGGCCGGCTCGCCCGCCGCCCATGGTCCTGACCTGCGACGCTTCACTGATCATCGCCACCCGGGCACTTGCGGGGCAGCGGGAGCGTCGCCGATTCTCCCCACTCCCGGACCAGCCTTGGCCAGCTCGAGTGTCGCGGGGATCGCGATGGTGGTCATGCGGCGCTCTGGTGACCGACGCATGCAGCAAGGTCTGGCTCCACGGGCGAACGCCTTCACTCGTCGGGAGAAGCGCGCAGAAGATCAGCCCGCACCGGCGGTCAGCGGTCAACCGAGTTGACATTCATTGGCCGGGTGGCGGATCGGATGTTGAGTGTCAGAGTCTGGAGAGGCAATTCAGCGGGTCTGAGCCCTGGCGGAGTGCCTACCTCCGCAATGAAGCCAAGTTCGTTGTTGCCCTGGATGTGGGCGGGAGGCGTCCATTATTGGCCGTTGAAGACCGTTAGTGTCCGTTGCCGTCCGCTGTAGTCCGCTAGTTCCCAGCCATAGTGTGATGCAGATCACACAAAAAGGTCGCGTTGGTCGCTTACATGACTTCGTCACGGCGTGCGGGGCCCGATCCGCCGGGCGTGACGAGGCCGGTCTCGTAGGCCAGGACGACGGCTTGGGCGCGGTCGCGGAGGTCGAGTTTGGCCAGGATGCGGCCGACATGGGTCTTGGTGGTCTGCTCGGCGATGACCAGGGTGCTGCTGATCTCGGTGTTGGACAGGCCGTGGGCGATCAGTTGCAGTACCTCGGTCTCCCGCTGGGTGAGGGCTCCGAGGCTGGGCGGGAATGGCGGAGCCGGACGCGGCTGGCGGGCGAAGTCGGCGATCAGCCGCCGGGTCACCGACGGGGCAAGCAGGGCGTCACCGGCGGCCACCACGCGGACCGCGTGTATGAGCTCGGCGGCGGTGGCATCTTTGAGCAGGAAGCCGCTGGCGCCGGCCCGCAGCGCCTCGTAGACATATTCGTCGAGGTCGAAGGTCGTCAGCATCAGCACTCGCGGTCGTGCCGGGCTGGCGGCGGCGCTGAGAATCTGGCGGGTAGCTTGCAGTCCGTCCATGACCGGCATCCGCACGTCCATCAAGACGACATCGGGCTCCAGATGGCGGGCCTGGCGGACCGCGTCCGCGCCGTCGGCGGCCTGGCCGACGACCAGCAACCCTGGTTGGGAGTCGAGGACGGCGGCGAAGCCCTCCCGCACCATCGCCTGGTCGTCGGCGATCAGGCAACGCGTGGCCACGTCGCCGCCTGCCTCGCCGTTCGTTGTCATGTCGTGTCGCCGAGGGGGAGCACCGCTGAGACCACGAAGCCGCCGTCGGGCGATGGTCCGGCCGCCAGCGAGCCGCCGAGCAGCGCCACCCGCTCGCGCATCCCGGTCAGCCCGTGACCAGGCCCGTCTTCGTTCTCGAACGGGTCGGCCGATCCGCCAGGTCCGTTGGCCACCCGCAGCAGGACCGCGCCGGAATCGCGGTCGACTGACACGGTGACCACGGCTCCCGGGGCGTGCTGGCTGGCATTGGACAGCGATTCTTGCACGATCCGGTACGCGCACACCCCAATGCCGGGAGGCACCTGATCGAGCGCGGCGGGTACCGAAAGCTCGACCGATAGTCCAGCTTGCCGGGCGGTATCGACGAGCAAGGGCAGGTCCGCCAGCTCGGGCTGCGGTGCAAGATCGGCGGGCTGATCGTGGCGTAGCACGCCGAGCAGCCGCCGCATCTCCGACAGCGCCTCACGCGCCTCCTCGCTCAACGAGCCGAATTCGGCCTGGGCCGACTCGGGCAAGCCGGTGAGGCGGTACGGCGCGGTCTCGGCCCGGACCGCGATCAGCGACATGTGGTGGGCGACCACGTCATGCAGCTCCCGCGCGATGCGGGTGCGCTCCTCCAGCACGGCCCGCCGCGCCCGCTCATCCTTGGCGCGTTCGGTCTGGGCGGCCAGGGCCCGCTGAGCGCGCAGCCGGGAACCGATGCTGTCCACCGCGACCGCCGCAGCGGTAAACACGACGCTGGCGCTGGCCGGGGCGTTCAGGTCCGGCACGTCGGCGGCCAGCCACAGCCACCACGGGATGAGGGTCAGCGCCCACATCCACCACACTTCCGGCCGCAGCTGGCGGATCCCCGCGAAGCAGAATGCCCCCAGCAGCGCGAGCACCTGCCCCCGGCCCCACGGCCAGCCTCCCCACCAGGCGGCAGGTACCAGCGGGGCCAGCAGCAGCGCCAGCCACCCGAGCCGCCAGGCCAGCATCGGATACCGGGCCGCCAGCGGCAGCGGCGCCACCACCGGCACGGCTAGCAGCAGCTGCCCCGGCTCCGCGACACCGGGGACCAGGTTGACGACGCACAACGCGAGCGTCGCCACCCCGAGCGCGGCGTATGCCGTCCGGCGCTCCTGCGGTGAACGCCATCGCCACACGGAGGGCGGATCGGGGCCGATCAGCACCTGGACCAGCCCGTGCCACGCCCGCCTGGCCACGGCGGGTGCCGCCGTTCGGGCGCTGCTGGCTGCCAGGGGGATGCCGGGCATCCGTTTCACGATCCAAGGGTAGGCCGCCAGGGCCGCCCCGCTCATCACGCCAGCGTTGTCATACCCAGGTATCAGTTGGACCTCGGACCGGCCTGGGCTACCTGCGTGGTATGACCGCAGATTCGGCTCCGTGGTGCGACGACCCAACCCAGGCCGCCGGGGGAGCCTTGAGCCGTGGTGCTTTCTCACGTGTCGCGCTGTACCCAACCCGTTTCCGGGAGGAAATCATGAACGTCGAGATCACCGGTCTGACCCGGCGGTTCGGCCGGACTATGGCGGTGGCTGGGGTCGACCTGCAGGCCGACCCGGGGGTGTTCGGGCTGCTCGGCCCCAACGGCGCGGGCAAGACCTCGCTGCTGCGGATGATGGCCACGGCAATCCGGCCGACCTCGGGCACGCTGCGGCTGCTCGGCCGCGATCCCGGCTCCTCCGGCCCGCGGCGGGAGATCCGGCGGCGGCTCGGCTACCTGCCACAGAACCTCGGTTACTACCCGGGTTTCGCGGTTGCGGAGCTTGTGGAGTACTTCGCGCTGCTGAAGGAGGTTCCGGCGGCGCAGATACCCGCAGCTGTAGCAGCGGCGATCGAGCGTGTGGAGCTGGGCGACAAGGCGAAGACAAAGCTACGGGCCCTGTCTGGGGGGATGCTGCGCCGGGTGGGAATCGCGCAGGCGATCGTCAACGAGCCCGAGCTGCTGCTGCTGGACGAGCCAACGGCCGGGCTGGACCCCGAGCAGCGGGTGGCCTTCCGGACCCTGCTGCGCGACCTTGGCCAGCGCGCCACTGTTGTGGTCAGCACACACCTAGTCGAGGACGTCGGCGCCGCCTGCACGCAGGTCACGCTGATGGACCGAGGAAAGATCGTCTTCCAGGGAACCCCAGCTAACCTGAGTGCCTGCGGCGAGGGATACGCCACCGGCGATGCTCCGCTGGAGCGCGGGTACAGCGCAGTCCTCGCAGGAGCACGGTCATGACCGCCGTGCGTGCACCGGCCGCCTCCAGGCCAGCGTCGGCCAAGCCCGCGCCCGGACTGGCAGCGGCGCGGCTGCTGCGCCTGGAACTGCGCCACAACGCGATGCTGTGGATGCTGCCGGTGGCCGTCGGCCTGTTCTGGTTCACCACCTACCGCAAGGCCATGGCCATGCCGCCCCTGTGGAACCTGCGCGCCAGCAGCATGCAAAGCGGTGCCCTGGTGGCCTTCGTATGCCCGGTGGTCGGCGCAGCCGCGTGGATGGGGTCACGGGAAGCCCGCCGCCGCATCTTCGACCTGGTGACGATCACCGCCCGGCCGCGTTGGGCCCGCCAGCTCGCCACCTGGGCCGCCACCACGATCTGGGCCATGGTGGGCTACCTGGGCTGTGTGGCCGTCCTGTACGGTGTCACCGCGCAGCAGGCTACCTGGGGCGGGCCGCTGTGGTGGCCGGTAGCGGTCGTGGCGGTGAGCCTGCCGGCCCTGTCCGCGCTCGGGTTCGCCGCCGGGACGCTCGTCGCCACCCGGTTCACCACCCCGGTGGCCGCGGTCGCCGCGTTCTTCGCGCTCGCGCTCAGCACCCAGCTGATCCACGGCAGCCAGTCGTACTGGCAGATCTCGCCGCTAGTCACCGGCCCCTGGGACACCGGGCCCGACGCGGGTGTCGGGACCTTCTACCCCTACCTTGCCGACCTGGCCATCGCCCAGGTGATATTCCTCGCCGGGCTCACTGTGGCGGTGCTAGGAGCCGCGGTGCTCCTCAAAGGCTCGGGCGGGAAATGGCTGCGTCGGCCTGCCGCGGTCATCACCACGGCCGGGATGCTGGCGGCCGGGACAGCCATCGCGCTGGCCGGTACCGGCAGGATGGACGCCCACGGCATGATCGCCATCTCGGCCTTGCATGATGCGGCCAACGACCGGCCAGTGCGCTACACGCCGCTCTGCAGCCACACCGCGATCCCGGTCTGCCTCAACCCCTCCTATGCGACCTACCTGCCAGCTGTGTCGGCCGCCCTCACACCGGTGCTCAACGAGATAGCAGGCCTGCCCGGCGCGCCGACCCGCATTAACCAGGCCGCCGCGACCTACCAGCAGGGCATAGGCAACTCCGTCACTGTCAGCCTGGCTGGCCCACCCATCAGCGGTACGCCGCCGGTGTTCCGCCTGCTCCTTCCCGACCAGGTGCCGGGGCCCAGCATGACCACGAGTGCATTGGCCGTGGCGGTGCGATCAAGCGCCGGGCCTGCCATCGTGGCCAGCGTCATCGGCGATGGCCCCAGCGCATCCCAGGCGCAGGAAGCGGCCGCGGCAGCGCTGAGGATGTCAGTCGGCCTGCCGCAGTCGCCCCCATCTGTTCCCGGCGTGCCACGGCCGAACATGACAGTGTTGCTGCCGGTACCTGTACGATCCGCCGCCCAGCGGTTCGCCGCGCTATCGACTTCGGCCCGGCATGCCTGGCTGGTGCAGCACCTGGCCGCATTGCGGGCCGGGCGGATCACCCTGGCGCAGCTGCCATGACCGCCGGCACGGCGTGCGAGGTGCCGGCGGCAGCAGCACCGGACCGCAAGGCGCGGCGAGCCTGGCCACCGCGGTCGGGAATGCGCCTGCTGCGGCTGCACGCCGCCAGCCGACGGGTTCCGGCGGCTATAGCGGCGATAGTGGGCTGCGCCATCGGACTGAGGATCGCGTTCATCGGGCACTGGGACAGCTATGGCGCGCTGCAGTTGCCGCTGGTGTTCGAGGCCGGGGCTGCCGCGGCCATTACCATCACCACCGCAAGCCCGCTCGGCGAGCCAGAACGCGTCACCGGCCGGTGGCTGCCGTTCCTACGATTGGCCACCGCGCTCGCGCTGACCGCCGCCGCAGCAGGCGCGCTGACCGCCGCCGGGACCGGAGCACACCTGGCGGGCGGCACGCTGGACGTGCTGCGCAACGTGGCCGGGATGACCGGCATCGGCCTGCTCTGCGCCGCCGCGCTGGGTGGCGGTCTGGCCTGGGTCGGCCCCGTGGGCTATCTGGTGGTGGGCGCCTACGGGCTGTACACCCAGTGGCACGGTCCAGCACTGACCACGCCCTGGATCTGGCCGGCCCGGCCATCACACGACCTCGGCGCGGCGATCTGCGCGGCTCTTGTGTTCGCCATCGGGATCGTGGTGACCAGTGTGCGCGGAGCCCGTGATCCCATCGGCGAATGACAGGGCGGCGCCTTCGCAGCCTGTAGCACATCAGGTGAAACCATCACAGCAAGGTCAACGCTGCCGGTCATTGTCTGCGCCGCCCGGAACCCGTCGAGGGCGCCTGCGGAGAGTTCCTGGCTGACCTGGACGAGTTCCGAAATCAGCACATGGCTTAGCCGTGTCACGGGGACCCCGGCGACGCTGGCCAACCCCGGCGGTACAGCACTGAAGTCGGCGTGCCCATGGCCCGCCGCGCGAAGCCAGCCGGGGCACATTCGGGGCACATCACAATCCGATCTGCCCAGAGACGACGAGAAGCACCGAGGTCTCAGCCGCTGGTCAGGCGCCATGTTCGGGGTGCTGGCTCACGTCATCCAGCCCCCGGAACTAGACCCGGCCTACAGGCCCGCTCACCCGCCGCCTGACCTGTGAATAAGCGTCCATGGGGATGACGGTTTCGCTGTTCCTGCGGCAGTGGCGGCTCTGGGTGTGGCCAAGTCGCCGACATTCAGATAGAGCAGGCTACCTTAGACGTCTACATTAGATGTCCATGGTATCCTAACCATATCGGTTGAGGAGGGTGCGCTTATGGCCATGATGAAGACACCGATCGAGATCGATCAGGAGGCGCTGGCGATAGCTGCCGAGGTTCTGGGGACCACGACCAAGAAGGACACGGTGAATGCCGCCCTGCGTGAGGTGGGCCAGCGGCTGGTGCGGTTGCGGGCGCTAGCCAGGCTCGGCGAGATGGCCGATCGTGGTGATTTCGATGAGTTTCTCGGTGACAAGGCGGCTTACCGCCGGTGAGCCATGCCCTGTACTTGATCGATACGTCGGGGTTGTTCCGGATCCTGCAGGGTGAGCTGCGGAAGGCGTGGTCGGACCAGTTGGCCGCCGGTGTCATCGCGACCTGCCCGATCGTCGAGCTGGAGTTCCTGTATTCCGCACGGTCGCTGGCTGACCGGCTGGAAAAGCAGCGGCTGATGCACGATCTGCTCGGCTGGGTGCCGGTACACGAGAGAGCCTTCGAGCGCGCAGAGCAGGTTCAGCAGCTACTGACTGAAGCGGGGATGCACCGGTCAGCGGGCCCGGTAGACCTGCTGATCGCCGCGACCGCAGAATACGAACGGCTCACGGTGCTGTGCCACGATCGCGATTACCAGACAGTGGCGACGGTGACCGGCCAGCCGGTCAAGCTTGTAACCGATTCCTGACTCGGCACGAGCCGGACACCGCGACGACCGGGCTACTTGGTCCGGCCTTCCACCCGCTGGACGTCCATGGTCAGCGTCCGGCCGGACGGGTCGGTGGCCGTGTAGACCACGTCCACCGCCACGGGCGCGGTGGTCACCAGTTCCAGGAAGCCGACGGTGAGCGGCAGCGGCTGGGGAGGCGGTGAGCCGTACAGCAACTGGCCGATGCGGTAGCAGTCGTCCATCGTGGCGGTGTTGGGCGGCATAGTGATCGCGTCCCTGGCGCGGATGCCGGTGAGTTCCGGCTCGCGCCCGATCACCTTGTCCAGGTACACCAGCGGGAGCACGTACTTGAGGATCCGCACCGGCACGTCGTGGTAGTTGTGGATGTTGATTTCGGTGGCGTAGACGCCGGGACGTACGACGGCTTGCCCGGGTTCCTGGCTCTGCTGCACCCCGCAGACGAACTTCACGCTGTAGGTGAGCAGCTTGCCCGGCTTCTCCTGCGGGGCGAACGCGAGCCCGTAGTCGACGCGGTTCACCGCGATCAGGGTCGCGGTACCGGTGGCCGGGTCGATGCGGTAGAACCCGCCGTCCGCGGCGAAGGTGGCATACAGCGCGCCGGTGGCCTCGTCGAACGCCAGGCCGCCGGTGTCGCCGATGATAGCCCCGGTGAGGCCGATCTGCGTGTAGGAACCGGTGGTGACGTCCAGGCGGCCGAGGCTGTTACTGGGCCGGTCGATGCCGTACACGACGGTGTCGTCGCGGGTCAGGCCGTTGATGTCGCGGGCCTGGCCGCCCGGCGGGCCGATGATCGTTGCGGCGCCAGTGGCGGTGTTGATCTCAAAGGTGGTGGCGGTGTTGTCGTCGCCCTGGTCGACGCCGATGAGGCGGCCCGCCGCGTCGAACGTGAGGCCGCCCTCGAAGATGAACCCGATGCCGAGCGGGCCGATGGCGCTGGCTGCGCCGGTGGTCACGTCGATCCGGTACAGCTGAGCGTCGCCGGTGAGGCTGATGCCATACAGGACGCCGTTGTCGGCGAACGCGAGCGCGCCGATGGCGAACTCGACCGGCCCGTGCGGGCCGATCAGGCTCGCGGCGCCGGTGGCCGTGTCGATCAGGTACAGGTTGGCGCCGTCGGTGCCGTACAGCCCGCCGGGCACGATGGCCGCCATGGCTGCGGCGGGTACCGGGAGCTCGCGCCGGGCGGCCATGAGGTTCTTGCTCTCCTCGCTGAACCGGTCCGCGCCGGTGCTGGGAGACGGGCTGTTCTCGTCGCTCATGCTGGATCCTCCGAGTCATGCACATGCAGGCCGAATCAGGCCATGCCCCCAGACGCGGGCGAAGGAAATTCGCCGTCACCCTGTCGGAGTCAGCAGACGCGATTCTGATACAAGCTGCCACGCGCCGCCGGTAATGTCCGGCGAAGAATTCCGCCGACCGGAGGCGGGGCGGGTCAGGAGCGGCCAGCGGCCTTGGCTCGTCGGACCGCTTCAGGGACGCCCTGGGTCCAGGGGTCGCCGTGCCCGGGCAGCATGACGTCGGCGGTGACCGCCAGCAGGGCCTCCAGCGAGGCCAGGGCCTGGGTGTTGCTCATGTTCAGCGCGGATGGCATGATCTGCGGGCCGACCCGGCCGGTGTAGGGATTCCAGGTGCACATGGCGTCGCCGGTCAGGAGGGCGCTGCGCTGCTGCACCGCAAGGGCGGCGCTGCCCGGGGTGTGACCTGGCGTGTGAAGGGCCCGTGGGGAACCCGGCACGTCGATGACCTCGCCGTCCGCGAAGCAGGAGACTTCCTTGACCGGGATTATCTTCGCCGCACCGCGGCGGACCAGCGAGAACGCGGTGCGGTAGAACTCACCGCGCAGCACATAGGAGAAGGTGCTGCCTTCGTTCTTCCAGCCGGGCTTGCCGGTCCGGGCCGCGTCGGCGTCCGCCTGGTGGATCCACACCTGCGCACCGGCGTCGGCCCGGGCCTGCTCGGCGAATCCCATGTGATCGGAGTGGGCGTGGGTGAGCAGGATCGCGTCGAGGTCCGCCTGCTTCGCGCCGAGTTCGCGCAGCGAGCTTTCCAGCAGGGCCCAGTCGCGCGGCGTGCCCGCATCGACCACGGTGTACTTGCCGTTCTCCCCGATGAGGTAGAAGTTCGTCACGCCCCCGGTTACCCGGTGCACACCTTCGCTCACCTGCACAAGCATCTGCGTTTCCCTCCGTCGACCGGGCGAGGCCGGGCCTGCTAACCCTTCGTGATCGCTGCCACCTCATCGGCGCTCAGCTCGATCGCGGCCCCGGTGACGTTGGTCTCGACGTGCCCCGGCGACCCGGTGCCGGGGATCGGCAGCATCTGCGGGGACCTGGCCAGCAGCCAGGCCAGCACGACCTGCCGCGGGCTGGCCCCGTGCCGCCGGGCCGCCTGCGCCACGGCCGGGTTGCGGTCCGCCTGCTGGATCGGCGCCCAGGGCAGGAACACGAGATGCTCCAGCTCGCACACGTCGAGCACCGGAGCCGACTGCCGGTCGGCCACGTTGTACCTGTTCTGCACCGAGACGACGGCGGTGACGTCCTGGGCCGCCCGCAACTGGTCCTCGGACACGTTCGAGACCCCGATGTGCCGGATCTTGCCCTCGTCCTTGAGCTGTACCAGCATGCCCAGCGACTCGGCCAGCGGCACCCTCGGATCGGGCCGGTGGAACTGGTACAGCGGAATCTGCTCCAGCCGTAGCCGCCGCAGGCTGCCCTCGCAGGCCGCGCGCAGGTGCTCGGGCCTGCCGTCGGCCTCCCAGCGGCCCGGACCCGGCCGGACCAGGCCGCCCTTGGTCGCGATGACCAGGTCGTCGGGGTATGGATGCAAAGCCTCGGCGATCAGCCGCTCACTGACTTCGGGGCCGTAGGAATCAGCGGTGTCGATGAAGTTCACGCCGAGTTCGACCGCCCGGCGTACCGTCGCGACGGCCTGGCCATGGTCGGGCGGTTCGCCCCAGATGCCGTCGCCAGTGATCCGCATCGCGCCGAAGCCCAGGCGCCGCACCACCAGGTCGCCGCCGATCTCGATGGTGCCCGCGGCTGCGGCGCTGACCGGACTGTTCATAGCTCGCCTCCTGATGTCTGCTCGGTCCAGTCTCTCGCAGCCCGGCCTGGACGGTCAGCCGGGCGGGACGGTCAGCCGGCGGGACGGCCAGGACGGCGCTGGCCGGGCCCGGCTCAGGGCCGCTGCATCGTGCCCGCTCGCAGGTACCGCCCGTGCCAGGAGAACGCCTCGCCGAGCAGGTGCGGGGTGTGCCTGCCCGGCCCGGTGGCGGTGGCCCGGTCCAGGTAGTCGTGCAGGGCGGCCCGGTAGTCGGGGTGCGCGCAGTGCTCGATGATCTGCCGGGCCCGGCGGCGCGGCGGGAGCCCCCGCAAGTCGGCCACGCCCTGTTCGGTGACGATGACGTGGACATCATGCTCGGTGTGGTCGACATGGCTGACCATCGGCACGATGCAGGAGATGGCCCCGTCCTTGGCGGTCGATGGCGTGAGGAACATAGCGATAAAGGCGTTGCGCGCGAAGTCGCCCGAGCCGCCGATGCCGTTCTGGATGCTGGAGCCCATGATGTGCGTCGAGTTGACGTTGCCGTAGATGTCCGCCTCGATCATGCCGTTCATGGCCAGGCAGCCGAGCCTGCGGATCACCTCCGGGTGGTTGCTGATCTCCTGGGGCCGCAGGATGATGCGGTCGCGGTAGCTGGCCATGTCGCCGCGCAGTTCGGCGAGGCCTTCATCGCTGAGGGACAGTGCGGTCGCCGAGGCAATACTCAGCGTTCCCGACCGCAGCAACTGCAGCATGCCGTCCTGGATGACTTCGGTATAGGCGGTCATCGGCCGGAAGGGGCCGCTGTCGAGGCCGGCCAGCACGGCATTGGCGACGTTGCCGACGCCTGATTGCAGCGGCAGCAGGGTGGCAGGCAGCCGGCCGCGGCGCACCTCATGGGTCAGGAAATCCAGCACGTGACCGGCGATCAGCTCGCAGGCGCGGTCGGCGGGCTTGAACAGCGTGCCGCGATCCGGCTGGTTCGTCTCGACGACCGCGACGATCTTTTCCGGCGGGCAGTGCAGGTAAGGCACGCCGATCCGGTCGGCCGGGGCCAGGATCTGGATCGGCTTACGGTCGGGGGGCAGCGCCGTGCCGTAGTAGATGTCGTGCATCCCCTCCAGTTCGCTGGGCTGCCCCGAGTTCACCTCGAGGATGACCCGGTCGGCCCGGTCAATCCAGGTCTTGTTGTTACCGACTGACGACGATGGGATTAACGTCCCGTTGGCGCCGATGCCGGCCACCTCGATGACCGCGATATCAAGCGGGCCGAAGAAGCCTTCCCATACCATTTGCGCCACGTGCGACAGATGTACGTCCAGGTAATCGAGCAGTCCCGCGTTGATCTTGGCCCGGGTGACCGGATCAGACTGGTAGGGCATCCGCAGGTCGATCCCGTCCACCGCGGCCAGCGCACCGTCCAGCTCGGGCGCGGTCGACGCGCCGGTCCAGACGCTGACGCTGAACCGCTCACCGCGCCCGGTGGCGTCGGTGACCCGGCGGGCCAGCGCGGCCGGCACCATCTTCGGATAGCCGGCCCCGGTGAAGCCGCTCATGCCGACGTGGTCGCCCGGCTTGATGAACGCGGCCGCCTCGTCAGCCGACACCAGCCGGTCAGCGAACGCCCTGGACTGAATGCGCGACCCGTCTGTCATCCTCACGCTCCCGGCTTGCGATCAGACGACAGGTTACGGCACCGGCCTGGTGCCTGCCGGGGAGCAGCGCACCGGCCTGCTCAGCAGGCCGGTGCGCTCACGGCGTGCTCAGTGGTGGTGATGATGGCTGGCCCGGACCGAGATGGGAGCCAGCGGGCCGGCCGGCGTCGTCTTGGTCGGAGCCGGGTTCGGCTGCAGCACGTTGAACCCGCACTTGCCGGTGGCCCAGCGGCGGACGACGTTCGGGGTCCCGTCGGAGTCACCGTGACCGCAGGCCGGTAACGGACAGGTTGCCGCCGACCCAGTTGTCCTCATAGCCGCTGTAGACCGGCGACTTGAACGCGGCGAAGATTCCCTTCGGGGTGCAGCTGACCCCGCCGTCGCCTCGCTCGATCACGTTGGCGCCGATGGTGCTGGCGTGCACAACGATGCCGAGCGGGTGGCGCGCGATCAGGTTGCCGCCCACCGAACTCGAGCTGTCGCGCTGCACATGGGCGGCGCCGGAATTGACCACGCACATCCCGCGTACCACGACATCGGCGTAGGTGCCGGCCAGCACCCCGGGCTGCTTGGCGCTGCCTGAGCAGGTGAATCTCGATCCGCGGGCCGCGGCGCTGGCCATCCCGGCGCCGCCAGCAGGCTGGTGGACGCGAGCACCAGGACGGGCGCGAGCAGCGTGGACAGAAGTCTTCGGTTTCGCACGGTTCCCCCCCCCCGCGTTTGTGTGCTGACTACGGCCGATGGCCGGAACAACAGTCGGCTGGCCCGTCAGCCAGGGGACGGGCCGGTGGGCCGCATCAGCACCTTCGTTTGCCCGTCATGATGACAGGGCCATCCGGCCGGCGCCGATGCGGGCAGGTCCAAGATCCGGATTGCGGTGGTCAATGCCTAATACCCGCGATGCCCGGTATCGGCCGCGTTGGGCGGCCCCGCCGCCGACGCGGACCGGTGCGGTCAACAGCAATAGTAGGCAGAAGGCCCTGGCCTGGCGGGTGGCTCAGCTTAAGCTGACCGAGAGGGCCGATGGCAGGCCGGCGAGAGTGGGGCGGACGTGCTGACGTGGTGGCTTGCACGCGCCGAGGAGCAGCTGCCCTCGTCGGGGCGCTGGCTGACCGACGACGAGCGCCGCTACGCCGGGGGCATGCGCTACACCAAGCGGCGCGCCGACTTCCTGCTGAACCGCTGGACGCTCAAGCTGACGGTGGCGCGCGCGCTGGGCTGGGCCGACGATGACGGCGCGCTGGCCCGGATCGAGGCCCGCCCGGCCCCCGACGGCGCGCCCGAGCTCTTCGTGGACGGGCAGCCTACCGGGCGCGGCGTCTCGCTCACCGACCGGGCGGGCTGCGCGGCCTGCCTGGTGGCGGACGAGCCTGTCGCGATCGGCTGCGATCTCGAGCTCGTGGAGCCGCGCAGCGCGGCGTTCGTCAGGGACTACCTGACCGGTCCCGAGGCCAGTTTCGTCACCGCCGTCGGCCCGGCCCACGACGTGGCGGCCAACCTCATCTGGTCGGCGAAGGAGAGCGCGCTGAAGGTGCTGCGCACCGGCCTGCGCCGGGATACCCGCTCGGTGGAGGTGACCGTCGCGGACCTCGCTCCGCCCGAGCGCTCCTGGTCCCCCCTCAAGGTGCGTACCACCGAGGGCGAGGTGTTCGGCGGCTGGTGGCGGCGCAGCGGGCCGTTCCTGCTCACAACCTGCGCGGCCGGCCCCGCCCCGCAGCCGACGGCGCTGGAGGCGATCTCCGCCATCGATGAGGTGGCGCCCTCGCACTACTGGATGCACCGGCCGCTGGCCTGAGGCGGGGGCGGAGCTACTGGCCGCTCGTGCGGGCCGGCGTGCCGTCATCCGGCCCGGCGGCCGGTGTGGTGGTGGCCGACGCGGTGGCCGCCTCGGTAGGCGCCGCGGCGGGCGAGGCGAGCTTCAGCCGCCGCTCGAGCGCCTCGATGATGAACGGGCGCAGCTCGGCGGCCGGAATGATCTGGTCGACGGACCCCACCCGCAGGGCACGCTGGATGTCGTGAATCCCGTCGAACTCGTCGGCGACCTGCCGGAGCTTCTCGGCCCGCACCGCTGCGATCGTGTCGGCCAGCTCATGCCGCAGACCGGGCTGGGCGCCGTCGGCATCGGCGGCGAGCTTTTCCCGCATGCTCTGCACCTGCGGGTCCTGCTCGGTCCGCTTGCTGACCTCGCGGGCGAAGACCACGGCGGCCGCCGGCGCGCCGCCGATCACCGATGCGTAGGAGCCCGCCACCGCGGCGGTCTCCATGTTGTCGTGCAGCCGCTTGGAGAACACCACGAAGGCACCGCCGTGGTAACGAGACACCACGACAAAGACGATCGGGCCGCGGAAGTTGGTCACCGCCCGGCCGATCTCGGCGCCGTACTCCAGCTGCCACTTGCGCATGCTCTCCGGTGAGCCGTCGAATCCGCTCAGGTTGGCCAGGACCACCAGCGGCCGGTTACCGCTGGCGGCGTTGACGGCGCGAGCGACTTTCCGCGAAGACTGCGGGAACAGCGTGCCCGAGGTCCACGAGGGCGGGCCGTCGGCCGGGAGGAGTCCGGTGCGGGACAGGGTCTGGGACTCCAGGCCGATCAGGCAGACCGGCATCCCGCCGATGTGCGCCTCCCAGACGATCGCGTTCTCGCCATCGCGCCAGCGCGCCCAGCGCTCGAACGGCTCATGGTCGGCGTCGGTGACGGCGCGCATCACCGAGCGCATGTCGAACGGCTTCTTGCGCTCGGCATTGTGCTCGGCCGAGAAGACGTCACCGACCCGCTCGAAGTCAGACCCGGGCACGGCCTTGTGCGGCGACAGGCATACGTCCCGGTCGGGCGGGTCGCTGGTGGGCGCGCGCCGCGGGCTGGCTTCGCCCGGCACGATATAGGTGTGCTCGTAGTGGCGCAGCAGCAGCGCGCACGCGTCGGCCAGTGACGGCGCCCAGTACTGGGCCTGCCCGTTGGGGCCCATGATCCGGTCGAACCCGCCGATCCCGAAGTTGTCCTCGGCCGACACCCCGCCCGAGTAGTCCAGTGAGCTCTTACCGGTCAGCACCATGGCGCTGGCCGGCATCATGACCAGGATCCCCCGGGTGTGCATGAGCATGGTGGCCTCGGCGTTCCAGTACGGCTGAGCGCCGACATTGATACCGGTCACCACCACGTTGACCTCGCCGCCTGCCTGAGTGAACTCGATCAGGCGCCGCAGTACCGCGCCGATCCAGTCCATGTTCTCGGTACCGCTGTCCCAGGCGATGCGCGCCCCCGAGGACAGGGCAAACCATTCGACAGGCACGCCGAGCTCACGGGCCAGGGCCAGCGCGGCGAGAATCCGCCGGCACTCCGCCTCGGCCAGATTGCCCAGGCCCGAGGTCGGGTCGCCGAGGATCGCCACCCGGCGCATGCCTTCGGGTACCAGCTCGGTGTAGTTGCTGATCACCCCGACCACGATGCCGGCGGCGTTGTGGCCGTATGGCCGGTCCACCGGGACCAGGCGGTCCCCGCTCTCGTCCAGGTCGTACTCGCTGAACTGGCCGGCGGGCAGGTCGGCTGGCGCGCCGAGCGGTGGCGTGAGCATCCGGATGAGCTCGTACGGGTAGGGCACGCCGAGGCGCTGCGAGCGCAGGACCTTCTGCCGGTATTCGGTCAGTGGCTTGATGGGCTGATCGTTCGGTTCCCTGAACCGGACCGTGACCGCCCGGTCGGCGATGTTCTCGACATCGAGGACCGCTTCCTTGATCTCGCCGCTGACCGCGTCCAGCATCCGGATCCTGGCCGTGACCTTCTCCAGGCCCAGGCCGGCGGCCATCGGCGCCAGCCGGTGGGCCACGCCGCGCCAGGTCCCTGGCGCGATGTCCCAGGACGGGCGCACGTAGAGGATCACCCGGTTGCTCAGCTGCCGCTGTTTGGGCGGCCTGCGGCCCAGGGCGTGCCGCATGTCGGCGAGCGCCTGGGCGAGCACTCCCTCCAGGTGCGGGAAGCCGACGATCCGGCCCGCCGAGTCGCGGGCGGGGGTGAGGTCGCGCACCTCAGCCAGCGCGATGAGGCGGTCGTCCTTCGGGTTCTCGCGCGCCACCGCCTGGAACAGGTAGACATCCTCAGCCGACGGGAGCCGCTCGAGCTGGAAGTTCGACAGCCGCCACAGGTCGAGCCGCTCGGCGATCATCGGGTGCATGTTGCGGTAGAGCGGATCCTCGGTGAGCCCGGACTTGCCCGGCCGGAACGTGAAGTGCTGGGTACGCAGGTGTTCTTCGGCTTCACCCGGCCCGTCGGGCCCGCTCTCGTAGGTGAGCGCGATGTCGAAGCGGTGCAGCGGCCGCCCGAAGTCGGTCCGCGGGAGCAGCTCGGTCAGCTCGGCTGCCATGAGATCGGCATCGACAAAGTCGCCCGCGGGCCACGCCTCCACATCCACGACCACGCGCTGGTCGGGCGGCAGCGTGCCCAGGAACTCCCGCAGCTGCTCGGCGAAGTCGGGCAGGTCAGCAGTGGCCACGTAGCCATCGACCAGCTGCAGGTCGTGGCCGTCCTCGGCGAAGCTGGCCAGGCAAGCAAGATGCCAGGCCGAACGCCTCGCACCGCAGGTCGCGGAGCTCACGGATGCGGTAGAACCGGCGGGTCCTGGCCTGCAGCAGGCGCATCCGCGTCGTGGTATCCGCATCCCGGTACCGGTCCCGCAGCATCGCGCGCATCGGCTGCGGGCACCACACGAGGCGGTCGGTGAGTTCGCGGATGCGCCGGGCGGACGGGCGGTCGGCGAGCTCGTCGAGGATGCTCTCCATTTCCGCGTAGATATGGGCGCGGGTGCGGTGCAGCAGCGGCGCGTCGATGTAGCTGAACCGGACCTCGCGGGCTAGGTCACAGACCTCCTGGTGGCGCCGCTCCGCGGAGGCGATCAGGCGGTCCAGGACGGCGAGCCGCTCGTCGGTCATCAGGGCCATCAGCACGTCGCGCCTGCGCAGCCACCGGTCCAGGATGGCCATGACGGCCGGCGCGACGGTCGAAATCCGTCCCAGCGACCGGTACGTATGCAGCAGGGCCAGCTCAAGCTCGGGCGTGCGGCGCAGCGAGGTGATCCCGTAGCGGGTCAGGGCGTGCCGCAACTGCTTGAGGAAACTATCCGGCAGCCCGCTGCGGTCCGGGTCGAGGGAGGCGAGGTAGGTGAACAGGTAGTTCTCCGCGCTGCGGGAGTGCTCATCATCCTCGGACTCATCTGGCTCCCGCCCGGCCAGCGCGGTGATGTCGGCGAAGGTCTCCAGCAGCTCCAGCTCCCGGCGGAGCAGGTCAGGATCGGCGTGGCTGGGCGCGTCGAGCATGGCCTCTTGCCGCCTGCTCAGCCTGCGCGCCGCATCCGCGTCGAGGTCGTAGCCGAGCAGGTAACTGCGCAGGCTGGCCGGATTGCCGTGGCCGTTGTCGCCCGCGCGGCCCGCCAGGGCGGCCAGGTCAAGCCGCGGTCCGGCCGTCGCGTGTTCATCCTGCTGGTCCGATGGCAGCAGCTGAACCAGCGGCGCGCCCGCCTCCACCTGAGTGTTGACGCCGGCGAAAACCTCGTGGACCGTGCCGGCGAATGGAGCGGTGATCGAAGTCTCCATCTTCATCGTCTCCACCACCACCAGCGGGTCGCCGGCCCGCACGGTATCGCCGGGGGCGACCGCGACGCGGACCACGAAGGCCGGCGCGGGTGCCCGGACCTGGCCCCCGCCGTCACTGCCGATGACGTGGGGAACCCCGTCCACCTCCACGATCAGCCGCGGGCCCTGGGCGTCTGCGACGACATGGTGACGCTGCCCGCAGCAGGTCACGGCGCGCTCGTAACGTCCCAGGCGCTCGACCTTGACGTCGATGACCGCATCGCCGGTAGCTATCCGGTAGTTCCCGCCGCCCAGGCAGTAGACGTGCATCCGGTAGAGATTGCCCCGCAGGCTCAGCTCCATCCGGTGCCCGACCGCGTCGGGCAGCTCGGGGCGGCCGCGGGCCGCGGCCGCGTAGAAGTTGGCCTGCACGGCGGCCAGGTCAGCCTCGGCGACCTCGATGGCGGCCTGCAGCAGCGCCACCGGGTGCTGCGGCGGAAGATGCTGGCCCGCGCCGGTCAGCCGGTCGAGCCACTGGTTGTCGAACTGGCCGTCCCGGACTTCGGGTCGGCTGAGCAGGGCGAGCAGGAAGGCCTTGTTGGTCGTTCCGCCCGCCACGATGACGATCGACTGGGCCAGGCCGCGGTGCAGCCGGGCGAGTGCCTCCTGCCTATCGCTGCCCCAGGCGATCACCTTGGCGATCATTGAATCGAACTCGGGCGCGATGTTGTCGCCCTCGGTGACCCCGGTGTCGACCCGGATCCCGGTGCCGCTCGGCAGCCGCAGTGCGGATATCCGGCCGGGTGCGGGCGCGAAGGCATGCTCGGGATCCTCGGCGTTGAGGCGGGCTTCGATCGCGTGGCCGTAGGCGGGCGGGGGACTACCGGTCAGCCGCTCACCGCAGGCGATGGCCAGCTGCAGCTTGACCAGATCGAGCCCGGTGGTCAGTTCGGTGACCGGATGCTCGACCTGCAGCCTGGTGTTGACCTCCATGAACGCGAATCGCCTGGTGTCCGGATCGACCAGGAATTCGACGGTGCCGACGCCCCGGTAGCCCGCGGCTGCGCACAGTCGTACGGCCGCATCGCAGAGCGCCTGCTCGCCGGCCCGGTCGAGCAGCGTGCAGGCCGATTCCTCCACGACCTTCTGGTTCCGCCGCTGAATGCTGCAATCGCGCACGCCGACGGCCCAGACCGCGCCCTGGCCGTCGGCCACCACCTGGACCTCCACATGCCGTGCGGCGTCCAGCCGTCGTTCGATGAAGACCGTGCCGTCACCGAACGCGTGCTCGGCCTCGGCCTGCGCCGAACCGAACGCCTCGCGCATCTGACTGGCCGATTCCACCAGCCGGATGCCGCGGCCGCCGCCGCCCGCCGCCGCCTTGACCAGGACCGGGTAGCCCTGCAGGTCCGCGGCGAGCAGGGCGCTGTCCGCGTCGTGAACCGGCCCGCCGCTCCACGGCACGACCGGGACGCCGACGCTCTCGGCCAGCTGCTTGGCCCGTACCTTGTCGCCGAGCAGCTGGATGACGTCACTGGTCGGCCCGATGAAGTTGATGCCGGCCTCCTCGCACCGCCTGGCGAACTCCGCCGACTCGGCGACGAAGCCCCAGCCCACCCAGACGGCGTCGGCCCGCGCCGCCGCGAGCGCCGCCATCAGCCGGTCGAGGTCGAGGTAGGTGCTCTTGCGATGGCCTTCGTCGTCGGCGTAGGTCGCCGGGCCGAGCAGGACCGCCTCATGGGCCTCGCGGACGAACCAGGAGGTCGCGTCCGGCTCGGTGTACAGGGCAATCATCGTAATTGGCTCGCTGGATGCCTCATTGAGCTCCGCGACGGCTGATATGCAGCGCATCGCGGGTTCGCCACGGTTGACGATGGCGAGCCGGTGAATGGTGGTCATGGCTCCTCGGTTCTGGAGATGGCGCGCATCAGCCCTGCATGGCCGCACGTATGGGCTCCGCGAGGTCGCCGGAGAGCACGCCGGGCAGCGCCGCGACGCGGTATCCGTCAAGATGGATCAGCACGTCGCCGGCCGAATCAACGACCCGGCAGTCGTAACTGCCGTCACTGGCCGGACGGACGACCGCGAACAGCGGCCCATCGGCCGGCGGCTGGCCCAGGGTGCGGATCAGGTCGGCGTGCGCGGGCAGCGCCAGCTGGCCGATCTCGCCGATCTCCCACAGGCTGGCCGTCTGGAAGCACAGCTCGACCAGCCGCGGCTGCGTCGCGTTGGGATTGTCAGCCGGCACGTGATCGGCGGGCAGGCCGGTCGCGAACTGTCCGATCACGGCGCCGTCGCTGTGCCAGGCCTCGCCGAGCACCTGGTAGGCGGGCCCGTGCGGGAATACCTGGTAGATGTCGTCGTGGCCGACCGCCACCGCCGCCTTGTCGATGGCGAAGGCGTCGGTTTCGGCGGGCGGCGGCTGCAGGCTGAGCCGGACGCGGCCGGTGAAGTGCGTCGTCCATTGGGGCACGTCGCTGCCCTTGAGCAGCCGGCTGCCCGACAGCTCGCAGTCCGCCACCAGATCATCGCCGTCGGGCCTGACGACCGCCCGGATGGTCAGCGTGCGCGGCTTGTCCCGGTAGAACTTCACCGGCGCCAGGAAGTTCATCTGCTCCACGCCGGCCACGTACAAGCCCGGCGCCGCCAGCCGTGCGATCTCGGCGAAGGCCTCGGCGCCCATCACGCCGGGGAGCACGGTGATGGACTGGATCTGGTGGTCGTACAGGAACGGCTGGTCCGCCGGATCCAGGGTGGTCTCGACGGTGAGGCCGGAATAGACGCCCATACCAGTGACTGCTCCGACCATCGGCCCGGCGTGGCTGGTGTCGACCGTGGCGACATCGAGCCCGCCAGCCGGATCGAACTCGGCCATCATGATGCCGAGCTTCCCGCCGACCACGACCTCTCCCTTGAACGGGCCCGCGGTCAGCTCCCGGCCGATCCAGGCGATGCCCGCCTGCGGAGGCAGCATCTCGATGCCCGCCATCTCCATGACCTTCGGGATGGACCCGCGGGTGGCCATGCCGATCCCGCCCCATGCGGTCCAGTCGAGCACGATGCCCCGGGTATCCGGCCGGGTCCGCCGGAAGCTGGACGTCATCTTGCACAGCAGGTCGTTGGCCGCGCTGTAGTCGGTCTGGCCCGCGTTGCCGAACCGGCCCGCCACCGAGCTGAACGCCACGGTCGCGCCGATCGGGAGGTCGGCGGCAGCGTGCAGGATGTTGAACCAACCATCGCTCTTGACGTCGAAGACCAGGTCGTACTCGCGCCGCTCCTTGTCAGCGAGCGCCCGGCTGATTTCCAGCCCCGCCGCGTGCAGCAGCACGTCGATGCGGCCGTGCCGGTCGCGGACGTCCGCGATAACCTTCGCCACGGCGTCGGCGTCCAGCAGGTCCACCGCGTGGTAGTAAGCCTCGCCGCCGGCCGCACGGACGGCTTGCACTCCGGTCAGCGCGGACTGGAGCCGCTCGTAGCGGGAGAGCTCGCGCTCGATCAGCACCGGGGTCGGCCGCTTCCCCGCGGCCTTGAGCCGCTCGCTGATCGTCGTCTTGAAGCCGTCGCGGTCGGTCATGAACGCCACCAGATCCGGGTCGGCCGGGTCAGGCTCGGGCGTCAGGTCGAGCAGGTGGAAGGTGCCGCCGCTGGCCGAGGCGAGGTCGGCGATGATCGCCGAGACAATGCTGCCCGCCGCGCCGGTGACCACGAACACGCTCTCGCGGCCCAGGACCAGCCCGTCAGTTCCGTCGCCGAACGGGGTCTCGCGCAAGCCCACCGCCCACCGGTAGCCTGCCGCGCGGCCGATCTCGACGGCGCCCGGATCACGCAGCGTCTCCTCGATCAGCGCGTCGGCGAGCGACGCGGTCTTCCTGGTCACCGGGAAGTCGACCGCCTTGACCAGCACATCGGTCCGTTCCCGGCGGTAGGCCTTGGTGAAGCCGGTCACGGCGCCGCCGAGCGGCGCCACCGCGCCTGCGTCGTCGTAGCCGTGGTAGCCGCCCAGGCGGGTGGCCGACACCAGGAACGTGCCGCGCGGCCCGAGGTGGCCCTCGGTGTCCAGGCGGCGCACCACCGCGTACAGCTGCTTGACGCGGCTGTCCAGCGCGGTCCGCCAGCCCGTCAGGTCGAGTTCGGCGATGGCCGGCTCGGCGTCGAGCGCCGTCAGCCAGTAGACCCCGTGCACCGGCCCGTCACCGAGCCAGGACGTCAGCTGGGCGTCGATGTCCGCAGCGCCCGATCCGGGCTCGATCACCAGTGCGGTCGAGCCGAGGGCGCCCAGCCGCCGGACCAGAACGTCAGCGACACCGCCCCGGTCGGCCATCACGATGACGCGCTTGCTCTCATCCAGCGTCACTCCGGTGGGGGAGCACCGCTCGATCGGCGGACGCAGCACGGGAACCGGAACCCGGCGCGGCAGCCGTTCGGCCGCTGCCACGTCGCCGGCGAACGCGGGCGCGGTGTGCGCCTGGGCCGGCTCGGCCTGCTCAGCATGGTCCGTCGGCGCAGCATGGTCGGCCGACGCGGCCAGCTCGGCTTGCGGTGCCTGCTGGTCAGCCGGGACCTGGGCCTCAGGACGCGTCGCACGGTCCCGGGCGAAGCCGATCACGTGCGCCAGGGTGGGGAAGTCGCGCAGCCTGAGGTTCTCATCGCGGGGGATGCTGAACTGCTCCCGGACCGCGGCGAACACCTCGGCTTGCTTGACCGTGTCCACGCCGAGGTCGGCTTCGAGGTCCAGATCCAGGTCGAGCAGTTCAGGCGGGTAGCCGGTCATGTCGCTGACGATCCGCACGATCTGCCCGACCACCGCGTCCTGGCCAGCAGGCGCCGCCGCGGCCGCGGCAGGCTCGGCCGGAGCCGGAGCCGGAGCCGGTGCCGCGGCAGCGGCGGGCGCGGCTGCGGGCACGGGCGGCGGGTGCGGGCGCGGGTGCGGGTGCGGCCTGCGGCAGGTTGCCGCGGTCCCGGGCGAAGCCGATCACGTGCGCCAGGGTGGGGAAGTCGCGCAGCCTGAGGTTCTCATCGCGGGGGATGCCGAACTGCTCCCGGACCGCCGCGAACACCTCGGCCTGCTTGACCGTGTCCACGCCGAGGTCGGCTTCCAGGTCCAGATCCAGGTCGAGCAGTTCAGGCGGGTAGCCGGTCATGTCGCTGACGATCCGCACGATCTGCCCCACCACCGCATCCTCGGCAGCAGGCGCCGCCGCGGCCGCGGCAGGCTCGGCCGGAGCCGGAGCCGGAGCCGCGGCAGCGGCGGGCGCGGCTGCGGGCACGGGCGCGGGTGCGGGCACGGGTGCGGGTGCGGCCTGCGGCAGGTTGCCGCGGTCCCGGGCGAAGCCGATCACGTGCGCGAGGGTGGGGAAGTCGCGCAGCCTGAGGTTCTCATCGCGGGGGATGCCGAACTGCTCCCGGACCGCCGCGAACACCTCGGCTTGCTTGACCGTGTCCACGCCGAGGTCGGCTTCCAGGTCCAGATCCAGGTCGAGCAGTTCAGGCGGGTAGCCGGTCATGTCGCTGACGATCCGCACGATCTGCCCCACCACCGCATTCTCGGCAGCAGGCGCCGCCACGGCCGCGGCAGGCTCGGCCGGAGCCGGAGCCGCGGCAGGCTCGGCCGGAGCCGGAGCCGGAGCCGCGGCAGCGGCGGGCGCGGGCGCCGCCTGACTCGCAGCGGTGACGGCGCCGGGAGCAGGTCCGGCCGGCTCGGCCAGCTGCGCCCGGTCCCTGACGAAGCCGATCACGTGCGCGAGAGTGGGGAAGTCGCGCAGCCTGAGGTTCTCATCGCGGGGGATGGCGAAACGCTCCCGGACCGCGGCGAACACCTCGGCCTGCTTGACCGTGTCCACGCCGAGGTCGGCTTCGAGGTCCAGGTCAGGCTCGAGCAGATCTCGTGAATAGCCGGTGAGCCCTTCGACGATATCTAGCACGGCCTGCTCCACCGGGTCACCGGCCGGTCCGGACGGCTCGGGCGCAGCCGCGGGTGCAGGTGCGGCCGCCACCGGCGGGGCGGCAACCGGCGGGGCAGCGACGGGCGGCGCAGCAACGGGCGGGGCGGCCAGCGGCGCAGCAACGGGCGGCGCGGCAACGGGCGGTGCAGCTACGGGCGGCGCGGCAACGAACGGCGCGGCAACGAACGGCGCGGCAACGGGCGGCGCGGCGAAGGCCGGGGCAGCCACCGGGGCCGCGACTGGCCGTACGGCGGGCTGGGCGGGCAGTACCGCGGGCTCGGCGGGCGCCGGGGCCGCCTGGGGCGGGCCGTCGTCGACGACGCGGAGCCGGTGCTGCGCGACTTCGAGCCTGGCCTCCGGGCGCCTGGTCACCCGGGCCAGCCAGGAGCGCCACGCGGTGTCGTCGGCCACCCGGTAGCTGAAGCCCAGGTCGGTGGGCGCGCGGCGGAGGCCGTCTGGCGCGGGGATCCAGCGCAGCAGCATCATCGCGATCTGCGAACCGAAGCCCGCGGCCAGGCGTAGCGCGAAGCTGACCGGATAGGCGCCGCCCCGGGACAGGTTCAGTGGCCCGAGTTCGGGATCGACCTCACGGAAGTTGGCGACCGGCGGGACGATCCCCGTTTCCAGGGCCTTGATGGCCACGACCTCTTCGATCCCGGCCCCCATCGCGTGCCCGGTGAAGCCCTTGGTGTTCGCGATGACGACCGAATCGGCCGCCGGGCCGAACACCCGGCGCAGCGCATTGATCTCGGCCGACGCGCTGCCGCCGCGGGCGGGCGTGTAGGTCTCGTGGGACACGAACACGGTCTGGCCCGCGATCGCGCCGCGGTCGATGCCGCGCCGCTCCGCCTGCTGCATCAGGGTCTCCATGACCTGGCCGATGTGGTTGACGTCGAGCCGGGTGCCGTGGAAGGCGCTGTTGGCGGTGACGGCCGCGAGTACCTCGCAGATCGGCCGGATGCCGCGCTCGCGGGCCGCTTCGGCGGTCTCGACCACCAGGGCCGCGGCACCAGCACCGATGATCATGCCGTGCCGCCTGCGGTCGAAGGGCAGCGCGGCGTTCTCCACGATGTCGTCGGTCGCCGCCGCGCCGCTGGCCAGGAACCCCGACCCGGTCCACGGCAGCAGCGAGTCCGAGGACAAGTTATCGGCCGACACGATGATCACCCGGCGGCAGCGGCCGGCCCGGATCCAGTCTTCGGCGACCGAGACCGCCACGGCGGTGCTCGCACAGGCCGAGTTCACCTGGGTGTTCGGGCCGCGGGCGCCGATCAGCTCGGCGAACTGCGAGTGGCCCATGGCCAGCGTCCGGAACAGGAAGCGGCGGTCGAAAACGAACGGGTGCGTCTCCAGCGCGTGCCGGAGTTCGGCGATCCGGCGGTCGACTTCGGTGACCGCCTGGTCGGTGGCGCTCATCCGGCTGCGGATGTCCTCGAGCGTCGCGAGTTCGCTCCGGTTTGCACGGTCCTCGTGGTAGTGGTTGAGGTCGTCGACAAACGACTCGAGGCCGGGGAACGCCGAGGCGAACAGCACGCCGGTGTCGTCCCGCAGGTCGTCGGGCAGTCCCCAGGCTCCAGGCAGCTGGGTGCCGAGCGTGGTGGTGTGGTAGTGCCGGACCAGCGGGATGCCCGCATCGCGCAGCGCGTCAATTCCGGCGCCGATCGCCAGCCTGGTGCAGGGGTCGAGCGCGGCGTCGCGATCGGGGTCGATGCCGAACTCCTCGACCGCGTTGAAGGGGGCGTACCGGCCCGCCAGCTTGATGACGTCATCCTCGCCGTCGATCGTCTCGAAGACCGGCTCACCGCGCTCGCTCTTGACCAGCCTGGTGATGTGCTTGTCGACCATCTCGCGGCGTACCTGGCGGGGGATGAGGTCGATGAACTGCTGACCGGCCAGGATCCGGGAGATGTTCTCGTCGTCGAAGATCCGCTCCACGCCGGGCAGGCCGAGCGCGGCGCCGGTGATGACGATGGGCTCCATGACGGCGGGCAGCGGGCCGGAGACCGTGGCACCCGACGGATACCCGGCGGGCGCCGGGCCGTCGCCGAGGATATGACGGCCGCGCTCGAGCAGGTCGGCGACCAGGTGGCCGAGTTCGGAATAGCGATCATTTGACATGGCTGGTCCCTGGGCTGCAGGTGCGGGTGGGCGCGGATCCGGGCTGGCCGCCACGGTGCTGGCCGCCATGGGGCTGGCCGTGACGGGGCTGGCCACCACGGGCGGGCCGGCCACGGGCGTGGCGGCGGCGGACGCGGCGGGCGGGGCGGTGGACGTGGCGGGCGGGGCGGCGGGCGTGGCGGGCGTGGCGGCAGCGGGCGCCGGGCTGGCGGTGACGGGCGCGCTGGCGGTCACCGGCTGGGGAGCGGGCGCCGACTGTGGCGCGTCCGGCGTGGGCGCACCGAATCCGGCCGCGTAGAGGCCGCAGAGCGCGGCGTTGAAGGAGGGCAGATCGCCGTTCTTCGGATGGTTGGTGAACAGCGTGACGACGTCGTCGTGCGCCGAGCCGAGCACGTCCTCGGCGAAGCCCTGCAGCGCGCGCTTCGGCCCGACCTCGACGAACACCCGGGCTCCGGCCTCGTACAGGGTGCGCAGGCCCTTGACGAACTGGACGGGCGAGGCCACCTGGCGGCCGAGGATGTCGAGCATCCGCCCGACCACGTCCGGGCCTTCGGCCAGATAGAACTCGCCATCAACGTTGGCCACGATGGGCAGCGTGGGCGCGTGCAGCTGCAAGCGGGTCAGGACCTGCTTGAGCGGATCACTGACCGGCGCCACGATCGAGGTGTGGAAGGCATGGCTGACCGGAATGCGGAACGCCGTCAGCCCGGCCTCCTGGAAGGCCGCGATGGCCTGCTCGACGGCCGGGGTGGCGCCGCCGATCACGGCCTGGTGCAAGCTGTTTACGTTGGCGATGACCACGTAGCCATCGACCGAGGCAACGATCCGCTCGATCTCCTCCAGCGGGGCCATGACGGCCGCCATCGCGCCGTTGTCGGCGATGTCCAGCCGGGCCATGCCGCGGCCGCGGGCGCTGACCGCCTCGAGCGCGGCCGGGAACGACAGGGCGCCCGCCTCGACGAGCGCGCCGTATTCACCGAGGCTGTGACCGATCACCATGTCGGGCTTGATGCCGTAGGCCTCCATCATCCGGGTCAGGGCGAAGTCGGTGGCCAGCACGGCGGGCTGGGTGATCTCGGTCTGCAGCAGCTGCTGCTCCAGCTGCGCGACTGCATCGGGGTTGCTGCTGTCGATGAAGATGTAGTCGGTCAGCGGCTTGCCGAGCAACGGCGTCATCACCCGGTCGGCCTCGGCGAACGTCCGCGCCACGATCGGCTCGGCCGCGCGCAGCTCATCGAGCATGTTGACGTATTGCGAGCCCTGGCCGGTGTATAGGAAGGCGACCTTGGGCGCGTGCCCGTGGCCGAAGAAGATGCCGCGGGCGCGCAGCATCTTGCGCATCTCGGCGGTCCCGCCGGTCAGCGCCTTCACCGCCATGGCGGTCTTGTCGGCCAGCTCGGCGGCACTGCCGTAGTCGATGGCGGCCCGGTAGCTGGCCCGCAGGGCCGCGGGGTCCGGCGGCCGCGGCGGTGGCGCCTGGCCGGCCGCGGCCTGGTCATGCACCTGGCCGAGCCGGGCGGCCAGGTCGGCTTCGGTATCGGCACCGACCACCAGCGCACCGCGCAGCGGAACCTTGGCGGCCCCGCCGCTCGGCGCGGCCTGCGGGCCGGCGGCCGGGGCGTCGCCGGCCGCGGCCCGCTCGCCGGTGGCCGCGGCCTCGCTCGTGGCGGCGCGCAGGTCGGCGGCTTCGCTCTGCCGCGCCGGGGCGGCGTCGTACCGGCCGGGCACATACTCCTCGAGCACCGCATGGAAGTTGGTGCCGCCGAAGCCGAAGGCGCTCACCCCGCCGCGGCGCACCCCGGACGGTGGCACCGGCCACTCGCGAAGCTCGGTATTGACGCGGAACGGTGACGCGGGCCAGTCGACGTTCGGGTTGGGATCGCGGAAGTTCAGGCTGGGCGGCAGGACCTTATCGTGCAGCGACATCACCATCTTGAACAGCCCGGCCGCGCCCGCGGCCGCCTTCAGGTGGCCGATGTTCGACTTCACCGAGCCGAGCGCGATCGAGCCAGTTGCGGCGCCGCCGAAGACGGCGTTGAGGCTTTCCAGCTCGGAGGCGTCGCCGACGCGGGTCGAGGTGCCGTGCGCTTCGACCAGGGTGGCCGTCAAGGGATCGGCGCAGGCGTTACGCCAGGCCCGCTCCACGGCCAGGCGCTGCCCGACCGGGTTGGGGGCGGTGATGCCCTTCCCCTTGCCGTCGCTGGCCCCGGCGGTCCCGAGCAGGATCGCGTAGATCCGGTCGCCGTCGCGCTCGGCGTCGGCGAGCCGCTTGAGGATGAACAATGCCGCGCCCTCGCCCATGACGAAGCCGTCGGCGCCGGCGTCAAACGGGCGGGTGCCGGTGGCGGAGAGCGCTCCGATCTTGCAGAACTTCACGAACGCGGCCACGTTATTGTTGCGGTCGATACCCCCGGTGACGGCCACGTCAAACTGGCCGTCTACCAGGCCCTCGGCCGCGGCGTTCACCGCCGCCATCGCTGAGGCGCAGGCCGCGTCGGTGGTGAAGCTCGGGCCCCGGAAGTTGAACAGGTTGGCGATCCGGCCGGCCAGGATGTTGGCGAGCTCGCCGGGCATCGTGTCCTCGTTGATGTCCGGGAAGTGGCCGAGGAAGGACCTTGTGGTCTGGTCGAGGATGGTCTCTCTCGTGCCGTCCGGCAGTCCGGCGAAGGCGGGTGACCTGACCAGGTCCTGTATGAACTCGGGCAGCTGGATGCGCAAGTTGCTGGCGTAATGCTTCTCGCCGCCGATAGCGTTCCCGATGATCACGGCGACTCGCTGCGGGTCGACCTTCCAGTCCGGCCAGCCGGCATCGACCAGGGCGGCGCGGGCCGCGGAGACCGCCCACTTCTGGGTGTCATCCATCTGCTCGCCGACCTTCGGCGGGATCGGCATCCGCCAGCCGATCGGGTCCCACGGGAACTCGCGGACCCAGCCGCCGATGCGCGAGTAGGTCTTGTCGGGCACCCGGGGATCGGGGTCGTAATAGAGATCCGGGTCCCAGCGGTCCTTGGGGACGTCGGTGATGCTGTACCGGCCCTGGGTGATGTTGTTCCAGAACGCAGTCGCGTTCGGCGCCTCGGGCATGATGGCGCCGATGCCGACGATGGCGACCGGCTGGGGCTGACGCGAGGTTGACTGGTTCGGGCTCATGATCATCGATCCTGTTCCGCGGACGGCGCCTGCCGCCCGTATAGTGCGTCCGCGACGCGATCCATATCGGCCACCAGGCCGGCCTGGGCAGCGCGCACGGCGTCCAGGCCGAGGCTGGCTTCGAAGGAGGCCAGGTTGGCGTCCTGGCTGGCGCCGATCACCCAGCGCAGCCCGTCGTAAGCCACCTTCTGCGCGGCTTGCCGTGCGAATACCCGGCTCATGGCCGCGAGCGCGGCGGGGTCGAACCGGTGGTCGCCCTTGGCGGGCAGGGTGCCGTCCAGAGCGGCCGCGGCGCGCGCCGCGAAGGTGCCCGCCACTTCCGCGTGGGCGATCAGCTCGCCGAGCCGCAGCAGGATGTGCTGGCTGCGGGTGAGCCGTCCGGCCCGGCAGGCCTCGAGCACGCTGGCCAGTGCGTCACTGGCCAGGGCCGCCGTGGCCGCGCCGACGTCGGGGTGCCGGGCATGTAGTGCGCGCAGTTCGGCTGCGATGTCCAGGTAGTAGCGCCCCGAGGTCTTCAGGTGCTGCTGCCAGCGGTCGCGGGAGATCGTCATCTCCATGATCTCGGACGTGCCTTCGTAGATCGTGGTGATGCGGACGTCGCGCTTGATCTTCTCGACCAGGTAATCGCGGGTGTAGCCGTAACCCCCATGGGCCTGGATGGCCGCGTCCGCGGCCAGGTTGCCCGCCTCGGTGGCCATGTACTTCGCGATGGAACCCTCGGTGTTCAGGGCACCGTCCTGGCCCTCGCCCGCGTCGATCCGCGCGGCCGTGTACTCGATGTAGGAGCGCGCGGCCTCTAGCTGGACCGCATGCGGGACGATCAGCTTGTGGGTGTAACCCTGCTTCTCCGACAGCGGCGCGCCGGCCTGGATACGCGTAGTCGAGTACTCGATGGCCCGGTCGAGCGCTTCCCAGCCGGCCCCGAGGCCGAAGGCGCCGACCGTCACGCGCGTGTAACCGAACACCTTCTGGGCCTGCCAGAGGCCCTGCCCCTCGACGCCGCCGATCAGGTTGGCCGCCGGGACTACCGCGCCGTCTAGGAACAGCGCCGCCGTGTTGGACAGCCTGATGCCGTGCTTGTCCTCGGGCCGGTTCTGGCTGAACCCCTCGGTGTCGCGGTCGAGCACGAACCAGGTCGGGCCGCCTGGCGCCTTGGCCAGGATGGTGTACTTGTCGGCGATGCCGCCGTTGCTGATCCACTGCTTGCGGCCGGTCAGCTTGTAGCCGGTGACCTGGCCGTCCTCGATGATGGGCGTCGCGGTGGTCTTCAGCGCCCCGAGGTCACTGCCGGCCTCGGGCTCGGTGGCGCCATACGCGTACACGATCCCTCGCTCGGCGATCTCGCCCAGCCAGGTGCGTTGCTGCTCCGGGGTGCCGCCGAAGGCGATCGGGTCGCTGCCGAGGAACGTGGCGAACAGGCTGGTGCCCAGGCCCAGGTCGATGCGGGCCATCTGCTCGCAGATCCGGTAGTTGTCGATGGTGTCGCCGCCCATCCCGCCGTACTCCTCGGGGATGAACAGCAGGTGCACGCCAAGCTCGTCGCTGCACATGGCCCGGACCAGGTCCTCCGGGCAGACATCGTCCTGGTCGAGCTGTAGCTGGCGCTCGGTGGGCATCGCGTTCGCGACGTACTCCTTGATGGCGTCCAGCATCATCTTGAGGGTGTCGGCGTCGAGGCCGGTCTGCTTCTCGGCCTTGGTCATCTCGGTCTGGGTCAGCACAGGATCATCACCTCTCGTACCACCGTGGTCCTTCAATCGCTGGCAGGCGAGAGGCCATAGGTCCTGCACCGGCAGACGATGGACCGGTTACTGGCGAGTAACAAGTCCATTGGCGCTCGCGGGGGCGCCACGCGGGCGCCCAGGCCGGAAAATCAGGGCTCGCCGGGTGGTGTCAGGCCGCTGGTCGGGCCGTAGCCTGACCGTAGGCGGCGGCGGATCCGCCGCCCGGCGCCGGGGAGCGAACTCGTGATTGCCTTTGCTGCGGTGGTGGTACTCATCGTGATCGTCGGGATCGCGGTCATGGTGATCGTGGTGCGGCTCTCCGGCCGCCCCAGCCAGTCCCGGCATCTGGCGGAGATCCAGCGGGAGGCGGCCGAGGAAGTAGCGGCCGTGCGGGAGGAAGACGAGTCCTTCCGCCGCGACGGGCCCGGGCAGCAGGAAGACGATCTTTGACGCCGGACCCGTCCAACCACCCCGGCGCCCGGTATGCCCCGGTCCGTCCCGGCGGACAGCATGATCATGGGTGTTTGGTGGTGCCCGGGCACGGCGGGTTCAAACACCCACGATCATGAAAAGCCGGCTCGCTCGGCGTCATCACGGGGCTCGTAGCCCGGTGCCCGCGCCGCGTCCAGGCTGACCCAGCCGCCCCTGGTGTTGCGAGACACCTCGTGGCCGCCGCTTTACTGCCCGGCCGCCACATTCGCGCATAACACTGGGCCTCGGGGGGGAATGTAGGAGTAACGCGCGTCATGGGAGGGCTTGAGATGTCTTTGTTGCGCAAGTGTGCAGTGGAGCTGCTGGGGACGGCCTTGCTGGTGTTCTTCGGGGTCGGCTCGGCCACCTTGATGTTCGGCTTCAAGTTCGACGGCCGCAGCGTGGCGGCGGGGGTGGTGGGCACGGCGCTCACGTTCGGGTTCGTGCTGCTGGCCCTGGTTTACGTGATCGGGCCGATATCGGGCTGCCACGTCAATCCGGCGGTGACCATGGGTGCGCTGCTGGACCGGCGGCTCTCGCTGACCGAGGCGGTGGGCTACTGGATAGCGCAGTTCGCGGGGGGCATCCTGGGTGCGCTGGTGCTGTGGGGCATGTTCAGCACGTCGCCGCTGTACAGCAGGTCCACGACCGGGCTCGGGACGGACGGCTGGGGCCCGGCGTCTGACATCCAGATCGGGGCGGGGGGCGCCTTCCTCGCGGAGTTCATCCTGACCGCCGTGTTCGTCTTTGTCGTCCTCGCGATCACGAGCAAGTTCGGGAACACGCTGACCGCGGGCATCGTGATCGGCCTGGCCCTGGCCCTGGTTCACCTGGTCGGCATTCCGATCACCGGAACGTCCGTGAACCCCGCGCGCAGCCTGGGCCCGGCGCTGATCGTCGGCGGCCTCGCGCTCCGCCAGGTGTGGCTGTTCATCGTGGCGCCGCTGGCGGGCGGCATCGTCGCGGCCGGGCTGTACTGGCTCATCTACTCCAGGCCAGCGCCTGCCGCGGTGGAGCCTTCGGTGGTACCGCTGGCCGGGGAAATCAGCACAGAACCCGGCAATCCGCCCGGCCCAGCGCGCTGATCTCCGCGTCGATGAGCTCCACGAGCCGGTCGTGGTCGGGTACCAGGCTCACGTCACTCGACACGCCGACGGTCAGCTGCCCGGCGTAACTGACGACGCTGAACCCGAGGCCGACTGGCCCGGAGGCCGGTACCCAGGCGATGAGGCCCGCGACGGGTACCCCGGCGAGCTGTAGCCGCTGCCGCGGGCCGGCCACGTCCGAAACGATCGCCGTGGCCCGGGATGCGAACACGTCGATCCAGGCGTTCTGCCAGCTGGCCGGGATCTGGCCCATCAGCTCGAGCATGGTGTAGACAACGGAGCCTTCGCGGCTGCGCTTGATCTGCTCCATCTGCGTCTTGATGAAGGCGCGGCGGCGGGCCGGGTCCGGCTCGGCGGTGGGCAGCGCCACGAAGACGAGCCCGAACTCATTACCCAGCCCCGCGGGCAGCGCCGCTCCCGGCGGGCGCAGGTTCACCGGCTCTATGACCAGCATATTCGCCGCCGGCGCGGCATGCTCGAGCAAATACAGGCGCAGCGCTGAGGTGATCGCGGCGAGCACCACGTCGTTGACGGTGCTGCCGGTGCCGCGGCCGGCGGCCTTGACGGCCGCGACCGGTACCGGCCCGATCCAGGACCTGTTCTTGCACCCGGCCAGCGGGCCCTGCAGCAGGTTGCGGTCGGCGGTCAGCCCGGAGCCGAGCTTGGCCAGCATGGCGGCGTCGGACCGGCTGTAGCTGACCACGTCGGTTACCTTGCCGACATCCGTCAAGACGGTTCGCAGCGCGGCGCCGAGGTTCCCGGCGATCGACGTTCCGCGCCGGCTGACCGCCGCCGCCTGGCGCGCGGCCCGCCCGGCCACGCCGGGCGCCCAGGGCTGAGCGCGGGTGTCATCGCGGACCTGGAGCGCTTCGCAGTTGCGGTCGGGGTCCCCGGCACCGTCGAGCGGATCCGTCATGGCCAGGATGACCTGCATCAGGGCGACGCCATCGGCGATGGCGTGGTGGGTGCGCAGCAACAGCGCACCGCCGGCGCCGTAACCGTCCAGCAGGTGCAACTCCCAGAGCGGCCGGTCGGCCCGCAGCGGGAGGTTGGCCAGATTGCTGGCGGCCTGCTGCAAGGTGGCCTGGTCGCCCGGGGCGGGCAACCGCATGGCGGTCACGTGGTCAGCAAGGACGAAGGCAGGATCCTCCGCCCACTCGGGCGCGGCCCACGGCCCCAGCGTGACTCGCGGGTCCACCGCGCGCTGCCGGAACCGGCGGAAGCGAGGGAGCACCCGGTCCTGGAACGCTCGCATGACCAGGGCCGGATCTACCGGCCGCTCGAACCAGAGCAGCGTGTTGACCACCATGAAATTGTCCGGGCGATCCATATGCAGCCACGCTGCGTCCGCTGGGTTCATCGGCTCGGTGCCGATCACGGCCGTAGTCATTGGTTCACCTTCCGGCTTCCGTTTCGCTAAAAGCCGTTGATCCGCCGCGCGATCACTCGATGGTGATCATGCGGCGGATCTGCGGCGCTATTTCCTGCTGGGGATCGGCGAATGGCATCCGCCGATGGTCAGTGCAGGATGGGCTTGCCCAGCGGGAACGGCTTGCCCCCGGTGGCGTGGTTCATCACGCCGAGGAACAGGTAGGCGCCCAGGGCGCAGAAGGCGAAGCTGACGTAGCCGCTCGCCTTGGTCAGGCTGGGCGAGGCCTGCACGACGCCCAGGAGGAACAGCAGCAGGGTGACGTCGACCAGGCCGAGCAGCACCGGGTAGACAACCGGCAGCCGCAGCAGCCCGACGGTCAGCATCACCACGACGATCAGCCAGGCGATCAGGAACATCTTCTGGGTCGACACGATCGCGGTCAGCGGGATTCCGAACCAGTTGTGGGTCAGGCCCAGGACCAGAAGCGCGTCGCTCAGGTAGAAGCCACCGAAGACGCCGTAGATTCCGGCCACCACGCCCTGGCCTTCACGCACGGCCCAGATTGACGCGATGAACATGCCGATTGCCGTAGCCGCGACAAGAATAGGTATGGCCGCGCCGGCGATTCCGGCGGGAATCATACCCACGTTCACCAGGCCGAGCGCCACCGCGCCCACGATGAAGGCCGGCAGTCCGAGCATCGCCGGGTCATTTGTGGGCGGTGCCTCTTCTATTTCTTCTTTCTTAGCCGGGTGAACGAGTACGAGTGACTCATCAGCGGCTGCACTTGTTGCTGCCATTGTCCTCTCCTCACAGGAAGACCCTCAATAACTCACGAATGGCGTGAGTTCGCCGTTACTTACTGCGCTACTCGCGCCGCGCAGGCCTCAGTAGGGCCGAAGGTCCCGGCCTCAGTCATCGCTGGTACAGGTGCCGTGGGCCTTTTGGAACGCCAGGATCCGGCCGTCCGGACGCGCTTACCAGGTCGCTGACCCGCCCCGCGGACGATGTCGATCACTTCGGCCCGCGCTGTTGTGACTGCCCGGATGACCCACCGTAGGCTCGCCAGAATGGGGAACCTGCCTGAGGCCGCAGGGCCTGAGAATCGCCCGGTCGTACCGGCCGCCCGCGCGTCCGACGCCGACCGCGAGCGCGTCGCGGTGGCGCTGCAAGCGGCGTTCGCTGAGGGCCGACTGACGATGTCCGAGCTTGAGGGGCGGCTGGCCGCGTCCTATGCCGCCGCCACCGACGCCGGACTTGCCACGATCACGCACGACCTGAGGGCTGCTGCCGCACAGCCAGGCCGCCCGGCGGGCGCAGCACCCGCCTCGACCAAAGACGTGGGGATCCTGGCCGGGGTCCAGCGGACGGGCCGCTGGATGGTGGGCCGCACCTTCCGGGGGCTCGCGGTGATAGGCAATGGCGAGATCGGCCTCCGCGAGTCACGATGACCCGGGCGCCAACTCGTTAGCCCGCGAACCTCTAGGCCCAGCTTTGCGGATATTCACCGTCTGCGGATCAGCCCGGCGCAGGACCGTCAGCGGCCATCGGCGGGATGCACGATGATTAACGGCCCGTCGGTGCCAGTCCCGCCGACCTGACGGCGGCCTCCTGCCGACTGCGCAGGCCCGCCAGCACGCCAGGCAGCTCGCCGCTGTGCACCACGCCGAGCCGCTGAGTGGCCCTGGTCAGCGCGACATAGAGATCATTGAGCCCGCGGGGCGAGCCGGTCAGCACCAGGCCTGGATCGGCGACGATCACCGAGTCGAATTCCAGTCCCTTGGCCTGCGTGACGCTCAGCACCACTACCGGGCTGCCCAGTTCTGGATCCTCGCCGAGGACCGCGTCTGGCACCGTGGCCGTGATCGCCGCGCCGAGCTCGCGCAGGCGTGTCTCGGGGACGATCACGGCGAGCCGGCCGTCGTCCATCGCGGCGGCCTCGCGGGCGGCAATCTCGGCCAGCCGCCTGACCAGTTCGGTGGCCGGTACCTGCTCGTGCCAGGGATCGGCGCCGGTTTCACGCACCGAGCGCGGCGGCTGCAGCGCGGGATCGATCGCGGCCAGGACGTCGGTGGCCACCGCCATGACCTCGGCCGGCGCCCGGTAGTTGATGGTCAGCTGGGCCAGCCTCCAGCGGTCGGCCAGGTGCGGCTCGAGAACCCGCGACCAGGACGAGGTGCCAGCCAGGTCACCGGTCTGCGCCACGTCACCGACCAGGGTCATGGATTTGGCCGGGCAGCGCCGCATCAGCATCCGCCAGGCCATCTCCGAGAGCTCCTGTGCCTCGTCCACGATCACGTGCCCGAACGCCCAGTTCCGGTCGGCCGCGGCGCGCTCGGCCGCGGTCAGGAACGCATCCGCCTGCTGGCGGTCAGCCAATCTTTCCGCGTCCATCAGGTCGGCGCCCAGCAGGATCTCAGGATCGTCGTCATGGGCGTCCCTGGACATGATGTCCAGCACGCCCTGGGCGTAGGCGACCCGGGCCCGCCGCTCCGCCTCGGCTTGCGCCCGGGCCGCCCGGTCGTCCTCGCCGAGCAGTTGAGCCGCTTCGTCCAGCAGCGGCACATCCGCGGCGGACCAGCCTTGCCCCGGCTCGCGCAGCAGCAAGGCACGTTCGGATTCGGTCAGGCTGGCGGCGGCCGAGGCGAGGCGATCTGGCGCTGAGAACAGGTCGTCCAGCAGCCGCTGCGGTGACAGGGCGGGCCACATCAGCCCGATAGCCCGGCGCACCTCGCGATCCCTGCGCAGATCGCCGCGGATGGCTGACACGTCGACCTCGCCGAGCAGGCTGCCCGGCCCGGACGCGACCGCGTCGAGCCGGCTCTCGATCTGCCCGGCCAGCGCTTCGATGATCTCGCGTGCGAAAATCGCCCGGGCGTGATTATGCGGCCTGCGCGACTGCCGGGCCCGGGCTCTGGCCCGGACGCAGGTGCGCCGGTCCAGCCGCAGCTTTTCGCGATCCACGGTGATCTCCAGGGCCCGGTCGGGTACCCACTGCCGATCGCGTACCGCGGCGGCGAGCACGCCGGCCATCGCCAGCCTGCCCTTAACCTCCGCGACCTCGGGACGCTCGGTGCGCCGGGCGGTTATCCCCGGATATAGGTCAGCGATCGTCGACATGAGCACGCCAGTCTCGCCCAGCGACGGGAGCACCTCGCCGATATACCGGAGAAAGGTGGCATTCGGGCCGACGATCAGTACGCCCCGCTTGGATAGCTGCTCGCGGTGCGTGTACAGCAGGAATGCGGCCCGATGCAAGGCGACGGCGGTCTTCCCGGTGCCCGGGCCGCCTTGCACAACGAGCACTCCGGGCAGGCCAGACCTGATGATGTGATCCTGCTCGGCCTGAATGGTCTCCACAATGTCGTTCATCCGGCCGGTCCGGCTGGCGCTGACCGCGGCGAGCAGCGCGGCTTCGCCAGTGAGGCCCTGATGCTGGCGCGGATCGGCGCTGGCCAGGTCGAGGACCTCGTCGTCGAGGCCGGTCACGGCCCGGTTGCGGGTCTTGATGTGCCGCCTGCGCCGGACTCCGTCCCTGGAGGCGGCGGTCGCGAGGTAAAAAGGGCGCGCGGCAGGCGCACGCCAGTCCATCAGTAGCGGATCGTAATCGTCGGATTCGTCCCGAAGGCCAATGCGGCCGATGTAGCGCGGCTGGCCGTCATCGAAATCCAGACGGCCGAAGCACAGGCCGTTTTCAGCTGCGTCGAATTGGGCGAGCTGCCGGAAGTACATGACTGTGAGCGACTCGCGCTCGGAGCGCGCCTGGTGGGTGCCGCCGTTTTCCCGCATTACCGTGGCCAGCCGGGCCGAAGCTCGCTCCCGGTTACTATCCAGCCGGCCGTAGAGCATAGAAACGTATTCCTGCTCTTGCGCCAATTCCTCGTTAGACAATTAGCCTCTCCGGTGTTATAATTCGCCCGCGGGGGAGTGTTATCGCCGTGCTCCAGCCATAAACAGAATTAATGTAGCGCGGATTTTGTTCCCGGCCGCGCTCCGGGCACCGGATGTGGCGGCGGTGGGCCCGACCGGGTCAGCCGTCGTCGGCCCAGCCCGCGGCAGGAGCCGGCGAGGGCCATCGACGCCGCCGAGATGATCGACGGATGCTGGCTTGATGGCCAGATCAGCGGCGGGCGCGGTGGCGAAGTCAGCCGCGCTGCCAGCGGCGTCGGAACCTACCTGGGACTGTGGCACGCAGCCGGCCCGGGCCCCCGAAGACAGGAGATCAGCGGCCGCGGGCCGGCAGACGCTGATCCCAGCCTGGTCCGGCCACTGCGTCAGGTACCCGGCCGTCGGCGGGTACCTGCGGCGGCCGGGCTGGGCCCGGACCCGGCGCGCGGACCCGACAGCAGGCCAGCGATCATGGGCAGATGCCACAGCGTCGTCGGTCGAGCCCGCGCGCAGCCCGGCCGCTGCGACCGCCTCGACCCCTGGGAGGCACCGGAATGCAACGGGCATGACGCGCCGCGGGCCAAAGCTGACACCCGCGCTGCGCGCCCTGCTCGGGTTCTCGTGTGCGCTAGTGCTGGTCGACACGATGTTCTTTACCGCCCTGACGCCGCTGCTGCCGCACTACACGCAGATCGCCGGGCTGTCGAAGGCCGGGGCCGGGGTCCTGGTAGCGGCCTACCCGCTCGGCACCCTGATCGGAGCGCTGCCCGGCGGCCTGCTGACCGCGCGGCTGGGCGACCGGCCGGTTGTGCTGATCGGGCTGGCGCTGATGAGCGCGTCCACACTCGTCTTCGGGCTGGCCTCCGCCGCGGCCGTCCTGGTCGCCGCGCGCTTTGTCCAGGGCCTGGCCGGTGCGTGTACCTGGGCCGCGGGGCTGGCCTGGCTGGCCAGGGCCGCGCCGTCCGAGCGGCGCGGTGAACTGCTCGGGACAGCGCTCGGCGCGGCGGTGGGCGGTGCGCTGTTCGGCCCCGTGGTCGGAGCGGTCGCCGATCAGGTGGGAACCGGCCTGGCGTTCGGCGCGGCCGCGGTGGCCGGGGCGGCCCTGATGGTGATGGCATTCGTGGTGCCTGCCCCGCCCGGTGCGGACCCGCAGGGCCTGCGGGCGGCCTGGCCGGCGCTGCGGGATCAGCAGGTCGGCACCGGCATGTGGCTGACCATGCTGGCGGGCCTGGCCTTTGGCGTGGTGGACGTGCTCGCGCCGTTGCGGCTGAGCGAGCTCGGTGCCGTGGCGCTTGTGATCGGGGCCACGTTCCTGGCCTCCGCGGCGATCGAGGCCACCCTCTCACCGCTGGTCGGCCGGCTGTCGGACCGCCGTGGCGCCTTGCTGCCCATCCGGTTGTCGCTGACCGCGGGAGTGGCGGTCAGCTTGCTGGCCCCGCTGCTGGCGCCGGCGCCGCTGCTCATCGCGCTGCTGATCATCGGCCTGCCCGCCTACGGCACGTTGTTTCCGCCCGCGACCGCGCTGCTCAGTGCTGGAGCGCATCGCCTGGGCCTCAATCAGGGCCTCGCGTTTGGCCTGGGCAACCTGGCCTGGGCGAGCGGCCAGGCGGTGGCCGCCGCGGCCAGCGGCGCGGTGGCCCAGGCGACCTCGGATGTGGTCCCTTACACGCTGCTGGCTGGGGCCTTCGTGGCCACGCTGGTCGTGCTCCAGGCCAGGAGCCGCTCCGGCGGCGGCCCGGCCGGACCCGGGGATGCCCGGCGATAGCCAGCCCGGGGCCGCTCCAGGCCGTGGTCAGCGCGCGGCGAGGACATCAGCGATCTTTGCGGCCGCGCCGGGCGGATCCTCGGCTTCGTGCAGGACCTCCCCCCAGGACCACCGGAAATACCAGCACAGCCGCCCGTCGGGGCCGGTGCCCGGGGTGCAGTCGATGCTCTCCGCGAGCATCGACGCGCCGGGGATGAAGACATGCAAGGTCGCCGGGTAGGTCGTCTTGACGGTTGCGTGGAATCCCTTGTTGTCCAGCGCCGTCGCCAGACGATGCAAATGGTAGCTTCGCGCGTGGTCACGGGTGCCGTCCTGCATATCACCTGCCTTGCAAGCTCCGGCACATTCTCCGCGCGTGCGGGGTCCTGTTGTCAAATCGGGGCGACCGGAGATGATCAGCGGTCCCGCGTCAGTAACCTGGCCTGCGCCGGTCTCCGTCTTGTGCGTAGGGGTCCTGGGCGCGCGGCGCAGCCGAGCCCGCCGGGTAGCCGACCGCCGGCAGGTAGCCCTCCGGGCCTGGTCGCGACGCCGGGTAGCCGCCCCGCGGATTCTCCGCCGGGTAGCTGAGCGGGTTGTCCCCCCGCGGCGGGTACCAGTCGCGGCGGCCGTCCCGGTAGTCGGCGGCCGGATCCGACCCGCCGCGGCGGTCCAGGTCTGGCGCGGGCAGATACGGGGCGCTGTGCCGACCGTTGAGCTCACTGGCCGCCGGGTAGGAGCCGCCGCGGTGGTCCAGGTCCGGGGTGGCCGGGTACGGGGCGCTGTGGTAGCTGCTGAGGTCGCCGCCCGCCGGGTACGGGGCGCTGTGGTGGCCGTTGAGGTCGCCGCCCGCGGGGTACGGGGCGCTGTGATGGCCGTTCAGGTCACGGGCCGATCGTGATGAGAAGCTGTCGCTGGGCGGACTGCCGACGTAGCTGCCGTACGGGTTGCCTGATGCTAGCGGATCGGCTCCGGCCGCCGACGACGCGCCACCCCCGGCCGGGCGGCCGGCGTCCGGCCGTGCATACGAGCCTGACCCGACGCCGAAGTGGTCCGGATTGGCCATCGGGCTCTGGTAGCTGGCGAACTGCTGGGTCGTAGCGCTGGACGCGGCCTGCTCGCGAGCCCGGCACGCTGCTGGCCCGGCTGCTCCGGAACGACCTGCTGTCATCGGCAGGAACGCGCGGAAACGACGGGCTGGTCAGTGGGTCATCATCCAGGCTGCCCGGCACCCGCCGACGGTCGCGGCCGGGGTCGGTGCTCTGGTCGATGGTGGGGTCGTCCGGGTGGTAGCCGACGGCCGGGGTGGGGTGCGGCAGCGCTGGCGGGGCAGGGACCGGAGCCGCCGCCAGCGTCGGGCGCCTGCGGGACGGCAATGCTACGTCGCGGTCATCGCCAGGAGCGTCACCGGCTGTCCCGCGGCCCGCCGCGCGGGGGGCTCCGGCCTGCGCGTTCTGGTCGAGGTCGGCCGGGCGGCTGGGGCGGGCCGCCGCGGCGGGCTGCGCGGTGGTGGTCAGCGGCTTGTCGGAGGCCAGTTCCGCCCAGTAATCGACGTCGGAGAGCTTGTCCCACTCGGTGCTCGGCCAGTCAGCGCTGTCATCGGAACGCCTGCCGCGGGCCGGCCGCGGCCCGGCGGATGCCTCCGCCCGCAGCCGAGGGCTGACGTCGCTGTCGCGGCGATCGGTATCACGGCCACCCGGCACGCTGGCGCGCTGCCGGTCCAGGTCGCCTGGGTAGCTGCGGCCGCCTGCGCCATGGTGACCGGACCGCGAGCCATGGCCTGCCTCATGGTGGCTCAGGCGGCCTTCCCTGGTCCTAGCGCGGTCCCGGCCGCCGGCCCGGCCGCGGCCAGCAGCATCGGGCTGCGGTCCGTAGCCCGGCTCGCCGTAGCCGCCCATGGCGTCACGAGGGGCACCGGCCCTGCGCTGATCGCGGTCCCGGCCGTCGGTGCGGCTGCCGGCCGACCGTCGTGGCCGGTCATCGCGGGGGCTGGCGCGGCCATGCGAGCCGGGTGCCGGACCGACCGGCTGTGGCGGTCGTCGTCACGCCACCCCCGCTCGCCCGGGCCCCGGCCGCGGGAGCGTTCTGCGACGTCCTCCCGGCCACCGGCCCGCATGTTCCTGGTGGCCAGAATAACGATGATGAGGACAACCACGACAACTACCGCCAAGCCGATCACAAGCTTAGTCATCGCACCATCCAAAGCGGCATGGCCTCACAGTGCGGTGCAAGCGAGGCACACGCGGCCATAGACGCGGGCCTTACCCAGTAGCGCAGGCACCCTGATATTTCCGAGGCTGATCGCCTGCACAGGATTCTGGCGGACCGCTATCGTCCTTGTCACGCGATTCGAGAAGTTTACCCGTCTGTGTCGCCAGATGGCCGCGGCGACAAGGCCGCCTGCCTGTGACTACTTGTGCGCACCGTGGCCGTCAGCCTGCCGCGCGCAATTGCGTGGCTGGCGATAGCGGTCCAGGCAACCTTCAGCGGCGCGCCGCTGCTCAGCCGCAGGACAGAATTGAGCGCGTAGACCGTAAATCGGTACTGATGACTTCGCTCTTCGGGACAGGGCGCCTGGTACTTTGGCGTGCCCGCGCTGTTGTTGGCCTGCAGCGCGCCCGGCGGGATCATTCCCGGCTGGATATCGGTGCCCGGACTGATATTGAACACGATCCAGTAGACGTACGGCGTGATGGGGGCGTCGGAATCATCGACCACCAGCGCGAACGACCGGGTGCCCGCGGGCGCACCGGACCAGAAGACCGGCGGGCTCTGGCCCGCGCCGAAACAGGTGAACTGGCTGGGTATCACGCCCTCGGTGAAGAGCGGGCTGGTGACGGTCAGCACCTGCGGCGCGTCGCGGAGTACCTTCGAGTTGCCGAACAGCCCGCAGCCGCTCAGCAGCACCATGGCAGATACGGCGATGGCAGTCCGCCGGGCGGCCGGGCGTACCCAGCGTTCACTCCGGCCCAAGCCTGATCCCCTTGCCCGTCACCTCAACGATCCCGGTGCGCGATCCTACGCGGGTGTCCCGGTGCGCGATCCAACGCGGGTCAGTCCGGCTGCCTGGAGTTGCCGAGCATGATCTCGTCCCAGGACGGCACCGAGGCCCGCCGTGACCGGCCGCTGGCCGCCTTCTTCACCGGGCGTTCACGAGCCGGGCCCGCCGCGTCGTCCGGCTCGGCCGCGCTGTCCGGCGTGGATGCGCTGTCCGGCCTGGATGCCGAGTGATCCGGCTCGCCGCGGCTCGCCGTGGCCTCCGGTGCTTCCCCGGCGGCCAGCTCGGCCGGCGCGTTCCGGCCGGGCACGTGCGCTGGCTCCGGGCGCGGTTCCTGGTAGTGCGGACCGGCCGGGCCGATCCGCCTGGCGATAGGAGTAACGGTGGCGGTGGCCGGGCCGCGCGGTGTCAGCCGCAGCGACGCCAGCTCAGCGTCGGCCAGGCACAGCCGCGCGGCCTGATCGTCGTCCGGGGTCACGTGCCTGCGCTGCGGGTCAAAGACCCACTCGGCTAGCTGCGGGCGGCCTCCGGCCGTGAACATCAGCTGGACCTGCCAGTTACCGTCGGCTCGCTTCCTTGAGTCCCAGCGCGCGTCATCCGGGCTCGCGCCCGCCTGGCTGAGCCGCTCGGCCACGATCTCGCCGAGCCGCGGCCCCGGTCCGGAGTCGCCGGCGCTGCGCACGGTGGCTCGCTGGGCCTCCTGAGCGCGGTACTCGCGCTCGGCCAGCACCGGTCCTTCGAAGCGGCGCACGCGCTCAATCGGGATCCCGGCCAGGTCTGCGATCTCATCCGCCGTCTCTCCGGCGCGGATCCGGTCTTGGATCTCCTTGGGTCGCAAGGGATTCTCCACTTCGATCTCGTACTGGGCGAGCCGGGAGAACTGGCCGCGGGCAACTGTCCGCAACCGGTCGTCTATAGGCAGCAAGAAACGGCCGCCCCGCCCTGGCACCGCGAGGATGGCGTAACTCCCGTCCTCGCTAACTGCGACAAGGCGCAGCTCCTGCATCGGCGTCCCTTCCGCGCTGCCCGGGCCGCGCAGGGGGCGGAACTCGGACCACCCCCGTGACGAGTCTGACGGCTGCGACCCGTCCTGGCCAGCACCTCGCCCGGCATGTCCCGCATCGCCTGGTGCTCACCAAGATAGGGCGTCCGGCCGCCGCCAGCAGCCAGCACTGGTCGGCAGAGTATTCACCGCGGCGCGGGGCGGCGCCGGGAACGCCGATAATCGCCGGGCCCGTTTCCTGGGCACTGCGATAGGCAGTGGGTCTCGCTTGGGGTACCTGCTCGCGCTGGTCGCCCTGCTCGCGCCGACCGGCTGGCATCCGCCCGCAGCCTGCTCAGCGCGGCAGTCCCGCCGCGCCCGGGCCTGACCGTGCCTTCGGGTGACCCGGCCGCCGTACCGCGGTCCTGCGGCTGACGGCGCGCGGCCGGGCTGATCGGGCCGGGCTGGTCGGGGCAGGCCGATACGCTGGGCTGCGCAGGGCCTGCGGCGCGAGATGAAGGAATCACGGAGTCAGTAACGCCATGCACATTGACGCGATCTTTGGCGCCATTGGGCGCTTTGCCGTTCGTTTTCGGTGGCTGGTGGTGCTGCTCTGGATAGCGGCCGCGTTCGCCGCGATCACGCAGCTGCCCTCGCTGTCCAGCGTCACGCAGAGCAATAACTCAAAATTCCTGCCGGCCAGCGCGCCGAGCGAGCACGCGGCGCAGCTCGCCGCCCCCTTCGGCACGGCCAACCTGCTGCCGATCCCGGTGCTGGCGGCCCGCCCTGGCGCGCCGCTGACACCGGCGGATATCGCGGCGATGACCGCACTGCAGGGCAAGCTGCGGTCGGTGACCGGAGTCAAGAACGTCCTGTACCTCGGGATCTCGCCGGACGGTCACGCCGAGCAGCTCGTGGTGCTCGCGATGCAACCCGGCGGCAACCCGAACGCCACAACCGACCTGGTGGACGCGCTGCGAGCCAAGATCGCGCAGGCCGGGCTGCCGGCCGGGCTGCAGGCGCACCTGGCGGGGGATATCGCCATTCAGGTTGATCAGCAGAAGGCATCCGGCAATACGGGCAACAAGGTGCAGGACTATGCCGCGATCCTGATCATTGTCCTGCTGGTGCTGATCTTCCGCTCGCTGACGCTGGCGCTGACCACGCTCGCGCCAGCCTTCGTCTCGGGACTCATCGCCGGGCCGCTGGTCGCCGAGGCGGCCAAGCACGGGCTCCAGGTGTCCCCGCTCGCGCAGTACCTGATGATCGTCCTGGTCCTTGGGGCCGGCACAGACTACGGGCTCTTCCTGGTGTTCCGGGTTCGCGAGGAACTGCGCGCCAGGCAGCATGGTCAGCAAGGCGCCAGCTTCCCTGGCTCGGCCGGCGCGGGCGGCAGCGTGCTCAGCGACCTGATCCACCCCAGGCCGGAGGCCAGGGACGCGATCATCAGGTCGGTCACCAAGGTGGGCGAGTCGATCACCTTCTCCGCCGCCACCGTCATCGCGGCGGTCCTCACGCTGCTGCTGGCCAGCTTCCCGTTCTACTCCAACCTCGGAGTGCCGTTCGCGATCGCCATCGGCGTCATCCTGGTCGCCGGGCTGACCCTGCTGCCCGCGCTGCTGTCCATTCGGCTGTCGCTGCTCGCGGTGAAGCGCACCATTTTCCGCGCCATCTTCGGCCGGCCCAAGCTGCTGCCGTGGAACATCCAGGGCGCTGGCCGGCCGGGGCGTGGGGCCGGATCGCCGGGCGGATCGTGGCGCACCCTGCACCTACCCTGCTGACCGGAGTCGTGCTGTTCGGCGGGCTTGCACTCGCGGTCGTCGGCTACACGGCGGGCGGATTCGGCGGGAACACGGCGCCCCCCGCCGGCAGCGACTCGGCAGCCGGACAGGCCCTGCTGACCAAGTACTTCCCACAGTCGGCGGCGAACCCGACCAGCCTTATCTTCCGGTTCGCCACCCCCGTCTGGCAGGACCCGGCGCCGCTGGTGGCCGCGGTACCCAAGCTGCGCGCCACCGGATACTTCACGCAGGTGACCGGGCCGCTGAACCCAGGCGGTGTGGTGCTGACGCCGGCTGAGTTCAGCTCGCTGCACGCCGAGCTCGGGCCGGCCAAGGCGCTGCCTGCCCTGCCGCCGGCAGGCAGCAGCGTGCCGAAATCGCTGTATGCGGCCTACCGATCGAGCTCGAACTATGTCAGCCCGGACGGCCGCACCGTGCAGTTCTCCACCGGCCTGAAGGCAGGCGACCCGGGTAGTACCCCCGCGCTGGCCGCGGTCCCGGCCATCCGCCGCGCGACCACGGCGGTGGCTAAGTCGATCGGGGCGGCGGACTCCGCGGTCGGCGGCCAGGCACCCGCCCTGTATGACATCAGCGCCATTTCCAACAGCGACCTGATCAGGGTCATCCCGATCGCGATCCTGGCGATCGGGCTGCTGCTGGCCGTAGTGCTGCGCAGCCTGGTCGCGCCGCTGTACCTGATCGCGTCGGTCGCGCTGTCCTATCTCGCGGCGCTCGGGCTTTCGGTCCTGCTGTTCATCGACATCGGCCACAGCGGCGGGCTCGTCTTCTTCATGCCGTTCCTGATGTTCATCTTCCTGCTGGCGCTCGGCGAGGACTACAACATCCTGGTGATGACCAGGATCAGGGAAGAGGCGCACCGGCTGCCACTACGTCAGGCGGTTGAGCGGGCGCTGAGCGTAACCGGGACCACGGTGACCTCGGCGGGGCTGGTGCTGGCTGGCACGTTCGTCGTGTTCGGGGCGGTCGCGGGCAGCGGCGCCGGCGGTAGCCAGTTCCGCGACATCGCCATCGGCCTGGCCCTGGGCATCTTGATGGACACCTTCCTGGTGCGGACCCTCCTGGTGCCCTCCACCGTGGTGCTCCTGGGCCGGTGGAACTGGTGGCCGTCCCGGATGAGCCGCGTGGCCGCCGGAACCCCCTGGACAGGCTCGCCGGCGCAGGCGGTGCGCAGCCCCGAGCCCGAGCCCGAGCCAGCGCCCGAGCCAGCGCCGCAGCCCGCGGAGCCGCAGGCCAGTCCGGAGCCTGAACTGCTGGATCCCGGGCACTGAGCGGCGGAACCCGCGTGCCAGAGCCGCCGCTGATCAGCATCGTCATCCCGGTCTACCAGGTCCGCGATTACCTGGCGGCCTGCCTGGACTCGATCCTCGGGCCGCCGGGCACCAACATCGAGGTGATCGCCGTCGACGGCGGGTCCGCCGACGGCGGCGGCGAGATCCTCGAGGCCCGCGCCCGTCGGGACGGCCGTCTTCGGGTCCTGCATCTCGATCACGCCGGGCCCGGCCAGGCGCGAAACGAGGGCCTGCGGCTGGCCACGGGCCAGTACGTATGGTTCGCGGACGCCGACGATGTGCTGCCGCCCGGCAGCCTGCAGGAGGTGGCCGGCCGCCTCGGCCGCGAAGCGCCTGACCTGCTGCTGATCGACTACGAGTACCTGTACCCGGACGGCAGCACCGGCTCAAGCCCGGGCGCGGGCCTGCTGCGCGGGATGCCCGGCCGGATCGCTCACCCTGGCTGAGCGGCCCGACCTGATCAGCCTGGCCATGACGGTCTGGAGCAAGGTCATCCGCCGTGAGTTCCTGCTCGGCCTGGCCCAGCCATTCCCGGCAGGGATCCACGAGGACGTTCCGGTTTCGTGCGCCGCGCTACTCAGCGCGGCCAAGATCAGCGTCTCCAGCCGGGTCTGTTACCAGTATCGGCAGGCCCGGCGCGGCTCGTTCATGACCCAGGGCACCGAGGCCCACTTCGACATCTTCCGCTCCTACCGGGAGGTGTTCGATCTGGTGGCCAAGCGCCAGGCGGATGGTGACACCACGATCACCGGCCCGGTCGTAGCCGCGTTGTTCGAGCGGGCTATCTGGCACTACACGACCATCCTGGGCAAGGGCGGCTGGGGGATAGGCCGGATCGGGAGCAGCGGCCTGGTACCGCGCCGTCTGCATCGCCGCTTCTTCACGATGATGCACGAGGACTTCCTGAAGTACCGGCCGGATGGCTACCGGCTTCCTGGCGGGGCTCGCGGGGCGAAGTTCCGGCTGATCGAGCGCGATGCCTACTGGAGCTATGCCGTCGCCGAACCGGTCAACAGGCTGCGGGTCCGGCTCGCCCGGGCGCTGCGCCCGAGCTGAGCCGGTCCCGGCTAGCTCAGTGGGCCGAGCTGAACTGCTCGCTCTCGGTGGAGCCGGTCAGCGCGGTGGTCGAGGCATCCGGGCTGATGGCCGAGGTCACCAGGTCGAAGTAACCGGTGCCGACCTCACGCTGGTGCCTGGTCGCCGTGTAGCCGTCGGCCTCGGCGGCGAACTCGCCGTCCTGCAGCCTGACGTAGGCAGGCATGCCCTCGGCCGCATAACCACGGGCCAGGTCGAACATCGAGTAGTTGAGGGCGTGGAAACCGGCCAGCGTGATGAACTGGAACTTGTACCCCATCTCGCCCAGCTCGCGCTGGAACTTCTCGATCGTCCCCTCGTCGAGGTGAGCACGCCAGTTGAACGACGGCGAGCAGTTGTAGGCCAGCATCTGGTCCGGATAGACATCCTTGATCGCCTCGGCGAACTCCCTGGCCACCTCCAGATCCGGCTTGGAGGTCTCCATCCAGAGCAGGTCCGCGTGCGGTGCGTAAGCCAGGCCGCGGGCGATGCAGGGCTCGATGCCGTTGCGGACCTTGTAGAACCCCTCCCCGGTCCGCTCGCCGGTCACGAAGCGCTGATCCCGCTCGTCCACATCACTGGTGATCAGGGTGGCGGCCTGCGCGTCGGTGCGGGCCACGACGAGCGTGGACACCCCGCAGACGTCGGCGGCCAGCCGGGCCGCGTTCAGCGTGCGGATGTGCTGGCCGGTCGGGATGAGGACCTTGCCGCCCAGGTGGCCGCACTTCTTCTCGGAGGCGAGCTGGTCCTCCCAGTGCACCCCCGACGCGCCCGCGGCGATCATGGCCTTCATCAGCTCGAAGGCATTCAGCACGCCGCCGAAGCCGGCCTCGGCGTCGGCGACGATCGGGGCCAGCCAGTACGGCTGCTTGCCGCCCGGCTTGCCCGCCGACTCCGACCAGCTGATCTGGTCCGCGCGCAGCAGGGCATTGTTGATCCGCCGCACGACCTGCGGCACCGAGTTGGCCGGGTAGAGGCTCTGATCCGGGTAGGTCTGGCCGGCCAGGTTGGCGTCGGCGGCGACCTGCCAGCCGGACAGGTAGATGGCCCGCAGGCCTGCCTTCACCTGCTGCACCGCCTGGTTGCCGGTCAGCGCGCCGAGCGTGTTGACGTAGCCGTCCTCGTGCAGCATCTGCCACAGCCGCTCCGCGCCGATCCGCGCCAGCGTGTGCTCTTCGGCCACCGAGCCGCGCAGCCGGATGACGTCGGCCGCGGTGTAGGTCCGCTCGATGCCCGCCCAGCGAGGGTGGGTGGCCCATTGCCGCTGCAACTTGGCCGTCTGCTCGTCCAACTTCGCCGCCCGGTGGTGGCCGTTGGATCCGGCGGTCGTGGACGGCTGGCTAGCTGCGGCAGCGTCAAGGCGACGGTCATTCACTGGAACCTCCCAGGTCGTTACTGCGAGTTTGCGGGAGAAACCGGCCAAGCGCCAGGGGCGAAGGTCCTGAACATCGCTGTATCTTCGTCTAAGCTGAAGATGTGCCAGTATTCACGAGCAAAGAACCTGCATCCTTGGCCGGAACAGTAGGTCTAGACCTCTGTCTGTTCGGGCAGCGAGTCCGGCATGTGCGCCGGGCCAGGGGCCTGACCCTGGCCGAGCTCGGCGCGAAGGTCGGCCGAGCCCCATCGGTACTCTCGTTGATCGAGAACGGGCGCCGGGAGCCCAAGCTGTCCCTCATCGAGGCACTCGCCAGCGCACTTTCGGTGTCGACGGACGAACTGCTGCGCCGCCAGCCACCCAGCCGGCGGGCCCAGCTGGAGATCGCCCTCGAGGAGGCGCAGCGCGACCCGGTCTACCGCGACCTGGGCCTGCCCCACCTGCGGGTCGGCGCGCGGGTGCCCAACGACGTCATCGAGCATGTCGTCGCGCTCTATGCCGAACTGCGCAAGGAGCGGGCCAAGCCCACAGCGACGCCGGAAGAGGCCCGGGCGGCCAACGCTGACCTGCGGGCGATGATGCGCGAGCGGTCCAACTACTTCGGGCATATCGAGCAGGCCGCGACGGCGGCACTGACCGGTGCCGGGTATAACGGCGGAGCCCTGTCCCAGGGGATGCTGCTCTCGGTGGTGAGTCAGCACGGGTTCTCCGTTAAGTATGCTCGTGATCTTCCCAGATCCGCGCGGTCGGTGACGGACCTGCGCAACCGCCGGATCTACCTCAAACAGGAATCCATGGGGATGCACACCCCGCGGACCATCGTGCTGCAGACCCTGGGCCACTTCGTGCTCGGGCATTCGGCGCCGGCCGACTTCGCTGACTTCCTGCGGCAGCGGGTGGAGGCGAATTACTTCGCCGCGGCCGTGCTGGTGCCGCAGCGGTCCGCCACGGCGTTCCTGCAGGAAGCGATGACCGCCCGCAACCTGTCGGTTGAGGACCTGCGGGACGTTTTCTCGGTGTCCTACGAGATGGCGGCGCACCGGTTCACCAACCTGGCCACCCATCACCTCGGGCTGCCCTGTCACTTCGTCAAGAACGACGAGAGCGGCACCATCTACAAGGCTTACGAGAACGATGGCGTGGTGTTCCCGACCGATGCCACCGGCGCGATCGAGGGCCAGCGGATGTGCCGGGAATGGTCGGGACGGCAGGTGTTCTACGCCAGCGACCGGTACAGCCCGCACTACCAGTACTCCGACACGCCGTCGGGGACCTACTGGTGCGTCGCGTTCGTCGACCCGGGCCGGGAACGTGGCTCGGCGATCACGCTGGGCGTGCCGTACGAGCATTCGCGCTGGTTCCGGGGCCGGGAGACCACCAAGCGGGTCACCTCGACCTGCCCGGACGGGGACTGCTGCCAGCGCCCGCCGCCGCGCTGGCCGCCCGGTGGGAAGGAATGGCCTGGCCATCGGCGCGGGCCCACTCGCACATCCTGTCGGCGACGCTGCCCACCGGCATTTTCCCCGGGGTCGACGAAGCGGAAGTGTTCGAGTTCCTGGACCGGCACGAGCAGGAGTAACGGGCCGCGGGCGCCCGTCGGCCGCGCCCGGGCGGGCCGTGCCCGGGCGGGCCGTGCCCGGGCGGGCCGCGCCCGCGCCGGTCGCGCCCGGTCTGGGCCCGGCTTTCATGATCATGGGTGTTTGCTGTCCGGGCCCCACCAAACACCCATGATCATGCTGTCTGCCCGGACGGACCGGGGCATACCGGGCGGGGTGGATGGGTCTGTTCGCCGGCCGGGCTGGCGGCGGACGGGAACCGCGGCGGGCGCTTCTCGCGCAGCGCCGCGGTGCCCTCGCGAACGTCCTCGCCCATGAAGCTGAGCATCTCGTAGGCGGCCGAGGCGTCGAAGGCGGGCCCGGCCGTCCTGAGCCAGTTGTTCAGTGCCTTCTTGGTCCACCTGATGGCCAGCTGCGATCCGGTGGCCAGCACGCCCGCGATGCGCAGCGCCTCGTCCAGCACCTCATCGCCCGGCACGGCCTTGCTGACCAGGCCGATCCGCTCGGCCTCCTGACCGGTGACCATTTCGCCGGTCATCAGGTAGTAGCGGGCCTTGGCCATGCCGCACAGCAGCGGCCAGATGATCGCCGCGTCGTCGCCGGCCGCGACGCCGAGCCGGACATGACCGTCGCCGAGGCGGGCATCGGCCGCGCACACGCTGATGTCCGCCAGCAGGGCCACCACCAGGCCGGCCCCGACCGCCACCCCGTTGATCGCCGATATGACCGGCTTCTCGCAGTTGATCAGGTTGTAGACCAGGTCGCTCATCTCGCCCAGCATGCTGGCCACCCGCTGGTAATCGCCGGCCTGGCGGGCCACCATGGCCAGGTCGCCGCCGGCCGAGAACGCCCGGCCCGCGCCGGTGATCACCACGGCCCGGGCCTGGTCGTCCCGCGAGATGTCGGTCCACACCCGGGCCAGCTGGCCGTGCATCGCCTCGTCGGCGGCGTTGTACACCTCCGGGCGGTTCATGGTGATCAGCAGGACGCCGTCGCTGCGGCGCTCGAAGAGCAGGCGATCGTAGCCGCTGTAGTCCATGCCAGTAGAGACTAAGCCGGACTCGGGGACCGGCCGTCGCCGGGTTCCTGGCGCCGCCTGGCCGCGGCGATATCCGCACATTTACCCTTGAGTAACATGTCGCGGACGTACCGAGGAGTTGACGAGCAGCATGAGCGGTGAGGCTGGCAGCGGCTTCGGCCTGGAACTGTCGGCGGACATCCGGGAGATGCGGGACTGGCTGCACGAGTTCGCCGAGAAGGTGATCAGGCCCGCGGGCGCGGAGTGGGATGAGCGCGAGGAAACCCCGTGGCCGATTCTCGAGGAGGCGGCCAAGATCGGGCTCTACTCGCTGGACTTCTTCGCCCAGCAGTGGCTGGAGCCGAGCGGCCTGGGCACGCTGGTCGCGTTCGAGGAACTGTTCTGGGGCGACGCCGGGATCGCGCTGTCGCTGGTCGGCAGCGGGCTGGCCGCCATCGCCGTGGCCAGCAACGGCACCAACGAGCAGATCGGCGAGTGGCTGCCGCAGATCTTCGGCAGTCCGGGTGACCTCAAGCTCGGCGCGTTCTGTTCCTCCGAGCCCGATGCGGGCAGCGACGTCGGGGCCATCCGGACCAGCGCGGTCTATGATCAGGCCAGCGACGAGTGGGTCCTGAACGGGACGAAGACCTGGGCGACCAACGGCGGCATCGCCGACGTGCACGTGGTGGTCGCCTCCGTCGACCCGGCGCTGGGCAGCCGCGGCCAGGCCAGCTTCATCGTGCCGCCGGGCACCACCGGGCTGTCCCAGGGTCACAAGATCCGCAAGCACGGGGTCCGGGCCTCGCACACCGCCGAGGTGGTGCTCGACTCGGTCCGGGTGCCCGGCCGCTGCCTGGTGGGCGGCAAGGACCGGCTCGACGAGCGGCTGGCCAGGATCGCGGCGGGCCGCAGCGGCGGTGAGCACGCGGCGATGAAGACCTTCGAGGCATCCCGCCCGGGCGTCGGGGCGATGGCCGTCGGCGTGGCCCGGGCCGCGGCCGAATTCGCCACCGAGTACGCCACCCAGCGGGTCCAGTTCGGCCGGCCGATCGGGCAGAACCAGGCCATCGCGTTCATGCTCGCGGACATGCACGCCGCCGTCGACGCGGCCCGGCTGCTTACCTGGCGGGCGGCCTGGATGGCCAGGACCGGGCGGCCGTTCAGCCGCGCCGAGGGCTCGATGTCCAAGCTGGTCGCGGGGGAGACCGCGGTCCGGGTGACCGAGCAGGCCATCCAGATCCTGGGCGGAAACGGCTACTCGCGCGACTATCCGGTGGAGCGCTGGCACCGGGACGCCAAGATCTTCACCATCTTCGAGGGCACCTCGGAGATCCAGCGCCTGATCATCGGAAGGGCCGTCACCGGGCTGGACGTGCGCTGATAACCGCAGGCATGGCGCTGATGCATGGCCTGAACAGGGCCAGCGTCCGGGCGGTGGCGGCCCGGGTGGCGCCGGCACGCCTCGGCCGTGCTTGTGATCGCCTACTCGCTGGGGCCCGCCGGTGTGCGGGTGAGTGCGCTGTCGCGGTCGGGAAAACCGCGGATATCGACGATCTGGGCGCCGTTCACGGTGAAGACCTGGTACAGGTGCTGCGGCGGGACGGGCCGGGCTCCTTCGGCCTTACGGGCCACGGCGAGCCCGAGCACGACGGCGTCGCGGTCGACTTCCACGCTGTTGATGGTGGCCACGTTGCCGTCGGCCAGCAGTCCTCGGTACCAGTCGAGCACCTGCTCGCGGTCGCTGCACAGCCCGGTCCACTGCACCCGCGGGTGCAGCAGCGACCCGAGCAGGCCAAGGTCCTGGTCGCGGCAGGCGGCTTGGAGGTGCCGGGCGATGTCGGCCATGACGCCGGTGCCGAGCACGCTGCGCGCCGCGGTCTGGTCGTTCGGCTCGTGATGGGCTGGCTCATCTGGAGTGATGCTGTAGCGCTCGCAGGAGGCCGGTGATCTCCTCGCTGGGCGGCTTCCCGGAAACCCACACGTGGTGGCGGGAGGCGCCGGCCTCGATCAGCAGGCGTACCGTCTCGGCCCAGTCGCCCGGCTTGCCGGCCTGCTCGCCGCTGCCGACGGTGGCGAAGGCCAGCGGGGTGGAGTCGAACCTGGCGTCGCGGGCGTCGACGTCGGCCCCGGCTTGCAGCAGCAGCCGGACGACCTCCGCGTTGCCGCAATACGCGGCGGTGTGCAGCGGCTGCTCGCCGGAGTCGTTGCGGGCATCGGGAGAGAAGCCGAGGTCGAGCATGAGGGCGATCGCGCCGGCCGTGCGCGAGCCGGCAGCCTCGACGATCACAGCGCGGTCCGGGCCGGTCAGCCGGCCCGGCAGGTCAGGGTGGCCGGCGAGGATGCGCCCGGCCGCAGGGCGGTCGCCGCGGAGGCAGGCGCCGATGAACTTGTCGATCCCGGAGCTGTCGTCGGCGGCGCCGGCGGCACGCAGCCGCTCCGCGACGTCGTTCCGGCCGGCCCGCACGGCCAGGCGCAGCGCCGACACGCCGTCTTCGTCGGTGGCGCTGGGGTCGGCTCCGGCGTCGAGGAGTGCGGCGACGACGGGCAGCGAGGCGCTGGCCGCGGCGTCGGGCAGCGCCTCGGTTGCCGTGCCGGCCAGCCCGTGCCCGCCTGCTGCGAGGGCGCCGAGCAGCAGCGCCATCGCACCGGGATCGTCGTGGTACACCGCGGCGCCGACGGCCCACGTTCCGGCCACCCGGGCACCGTGGGCGAGCAGCAGCCGCAGGCAGCGGTGATCGCGATGACCGACGGCCTCGCCGATGGGCTGCCCCGGGTCAGGGCTGGCGCCTGCGTCGAGCAGGACCGCGGTGACCTCCGGGTTGTTGACCTCCGCCGAGCCCTTCAGGGCGGACCGGTAGCGGGGGCGGCCGCCGTCGTTGGTGTTCGGGCTGGCCCCGGCCTCGAGCAGGGCGCGGACCACCTCGGCCAGCCCGGCCGCCCGGCTGGGGTCGATCTGATGCCACCGGGAGTAGCAGGCGTACAGCAGCGGCGGCCAGCCGCGCTCGTCGTCGACGGCCACCGCCGCCGCGGGGTCGGCGGCCAGCATCTCCCGCACCGCATCGGCGTCGCCGAGCACGGTGGCGGCGAGCAGGCTGCGGCCGGCGATGCCCGGGTCGGCACCGAAGTTCTCGCTGGCCTGCCGCAGGCGGCCGTCGACGGAGGCGGCCACGAACGTGCGCACCACTCGATGGGAGGTCGCGTCGGCGTCGATGGCGGCCTTGAGCCTGGGCCAGCTCGGGAAACCCAGCTCGCGGGCGATGACCAGCTGCGCGGCAGCCAGGCTGACCGCGCTCTGCTGCGCCGAGGGGTGATGGCGGGCGAACCGCTGTGAAGCTGCGGCATCGCCGCGCCGGGCCGCGTCGCACAGTTCCTTCGCGCGGCGGCGCAGCTGGCCCAGATCGGGGCGCTCGGGAAGCGAATCAGACATGGCGTCTCCCTCGTCAGCCCGCGGTCCGCTGCTCAGGCCGAGGAAGAGGCCATAGCCACAGATTCGGTGCGTCGGAGGTGGACTCAGTCCTTCCCGCGGACCCGGCGGCACCCTCCCAGCGCCAGATCCGATCGTAGCGCGTTCCCGCCGGGTAACTGACCCGCACGTCCGTCCCGCCGGAGGCTGCTGGTTCCTGGTGCTTCGTGACCGGGACTGCGGCGAACGCAGCGATCTGCCCGGCATGTGCACGACGGCCTGGGCCGCCACCAAGGCGCTTGGCCTTGGTGACGGCCTGGGGCTGCCGTTGTTAGTCGCCGGTGATGACGCCGAGTAGCTTGAGGCGTTCCACTGCGAGCGCGCGGGACGGGCTCATGTCTGCGCCCGCGGCCCACTCCCGCCACACGGGCCAGCGGTTCCTGTCGTACTCCTCGTGGTCGAACTCGACGGCGTCGAGTGTCATGTGGCGGACGAGCCGCATCTGGTCGGAGTCACCGAGCCCAGGCCAGAGCAGGTAGTCGATAGTCCAGGTCAGCCGGGGCGTGCCACCCTGGGCGCAGTTGAACAGGTGCGCGTGAAAGGCAACCACGTCACCGGGCTGAGTCTCGACCACGACGTGCGGCCATTCCGGCCAGTCAGGCTGGGCGAAGCCAGACGCGGCCGGCGCGGCACGGCAGTAGGCCCACAGCTGCCGCTCGTAGTCGGGAATGTGCGAGCCGGGGATCAGGCGCAGCGCGCCGGTGCCGGCGACGCGCGGCTCGAGGTCTACCCAGATGGCCAGGCCGGGGATGGCCGGGCCGAGGCGAGTGTGCCAGGTGGAGTCGCCGGTGAAGCAGGTGGCGATGCCCACCGACGGCACGGTCGGGCCGCCGAGCAGCTCGGCCGACGCGGGGAATGTCCGCTCGTCGTCGGCGATGAGCGACTGGCTGAACGGCGCCCGGTCCACCGCTAGCGGCAGGTAATCCCCGCTGATGCCGCCGGTTTCGTCCGGCTCAGTGCCGAGCCGCCCGAAGGCGTCCGTCAGAGCGGTGGTCACCTCATCGCGCAGGGCCGCTATCTCCGACTGGCTGAACAGCCCGCGCAGCGTCAGGTATCCGAAGGTGTTGAAGTGCAAGATCTGCTGGTGCGTAAACATGAAACAAGGGCTCCTTGTCGGCTGGGCTGGTCATGGCTGGGCGCAAGCCGGACAGGAGGTGCACGAGCAGCTCAGATTCATCGCCGCATGCCGACAAGCATAACCGGGCGGGGCCAGCTCCTGCTGCTTGCTCGTGGCGCTCGTCCACGAGCTTCACCATCGTCGAGGGCACCTCGGACCGGGTCCACGCCTGGCACCGCTCAGAGGGCAGGGCTGCCGATCTACCGCTGCGTCGGCTGACCGGTGCGGGACTGGCCGGCGGTGGCGGCGCCGTTGGGCAGGAAGCGTTTGGTCTTGCCGGTGAGCGGATCACGCGTGATCGCCTCGACGCGGCTGATGCTGACTTCCGGCTCGGTGAGCCCCGCCTCGTGCAGGCTGCGCGCTATCCCCGCGGCCAGCGCGCCGTGGTCGAAATCGTTGTCTGCCACTACCGCCACGGTGGCGCCGCGAGGCGTCTGGCGGACCTGGTACTCACAGACCGCCGGCGCCTGCAGCAGCGCTGTTGTCAGCGCGGACGGGTGCACGGTGAGGTCGCCGTAGCGGAACCCCTCATCGGCCCGGCCGTCGACTGTCGCCTGGAGGAACCCGGCGGCGCTGGCTCCGGCGGGCGTGAGCCTGTCGGTCAGCTCGTAGCGAATTAGCGGCTGAGTCCGATTGTGCAGGTTGGTGACCAGAACCCGGGCCGAGGTAGTGCCGTCGGGCACCGGCTGGCCAGCGTCGTCGACGCACTCGGCGATGCAGGTGTCGGTGGCGAAGGTGAACACGGTGCCGCCAGGCTCGGTGTGGCCGACGAGTCCCTCGGTCGAGGCGAACATGTCGATCGGGGCCACACCGAACGCGGCGCGGATGGCCTCGCGAACCTCGCTGGTCAGCATCTCCGCGGCCGAGGTCACCGCGAGCAGCCGCAGCCGCAGCCGTCCCGCGGCCTGCTCCCTGGCCAGCTCGCCGAGTTTGCTTGCGTACCCGATCAGGGCCGGTGGCTGGGCCGCGTTCAAGCGGTCGACGATGGCGGCTGTCGGCATTGTCGCCGGGGCGGGGATGAGCCGGATCGGGGGTCCGGACGCCACGCTAGCGGCGAAGCCGGTGGCGTGGATCGGCGATGCGGCGCCGACCATCGCTATGACCATGCCGTCGGCGGGCCGCCCGCCGAAGGCGAGGAACGCCGTCATCGCGCGCCGGGCGACCGAGGCACAGAACTCCACGTACTCCTCGGGTGTCTGGACGTAGATTCCGCGTAGACCCGAGCTGCCGCCCGATGCCAGGCAGACATAATCGCCGACGATCAGGGGTGGCTCGGTGGCCGAGTCGGTGATGTGCCGCTCCACGAGGGCGCGGGTGAGCCGCCTGTCGGTGACCACGTCGTCGAAGTTCGCCATCAACTGGGTCTTGGTCATGATCGGCAGCTCAGCCAGGTCGGAGAGCTCGAACGTGTCGATGTCGGTGCGGGCTAGGCCGGCCGCGGCCAGCCGGGCTGCGTGGAATGGCGAGTGCTCGGCTGCATGGTGCAGCAGCGCCCGCAGCGACGCGCGCTGATGCTCCGCGAGCTGGTCCGGACGCCAGTCCAGGCGGGCGATGTGCGTACGCAGGCGATCGCCGAGGGCCAGCCCGGTCCTGGCCCGAAGTGCCGCGAGATCTGAGCTCGTGGTCGCAGTCATGACTGCCTCACTTCCTGGGAGACGATGGCCGGCGCCGAGCCGAGCAGCTCGGCGAGTTGGCAGAGCACCACCCCGGCTTGCAGTATGTCGATGCCATCCGGACTGGCTAGCTGCTCGAGCGCGATCCCGGTCTCGATGGCCAGGAGCAGCTCGGCCAGCCGGCGGGCCGGGACGGCCAGGCTGACGCCGTCTCGCTCGACCATGGCTGAAAGGACGCTCACGATGCCGTCGACGGTGGTGGCGTGGGCTGCCGCGTACCGGCGATTGAGCGCTGGATCCCTGGCCGCAAGCACGCGGAACTCGGTAACAAGCAGCCGCCAGCCGGGCGCGGCGCGTTCTGCCTGCCAGGCAAGCTCGATCAGGCCGGCTACGGTGCCGGAGCTCGCCAGCTCGGCCGCGGCCGACGCGTTCTGCGCAGCCCGCGCGGCTATCCGGTCAGTCAGCAGGGCGAGGAACATGTCGGCCTTGCTCTCGAACCGCGAGTACACCGCGCCCTTGGAGAATCCTGCCTCGTCGGCTATCTGCTCCAGGGTCGCTGCGTGGTAGCCACGGGTGAGGAAGACCCGCAGCGCAGCCGACAGCAGCAGGGCGCGGTTGCGGTCGTTCTGCTCGGCTCGGGACAGACGCGGGCTCATACCTTCGATATTTAAATACCAAAGGTATGGAACGTCAAGTCTCGGCCTGTGTGCGTAACGGTGCCTTGTGCTGGTCAGACCGGCGGCGCCGGGATGCCGAGGAAGGATCTCGCCCGGATGAGCACCCGCTGATCACGTTCCGGGACGGGCGGGCGGGGCGGGCCTCGGTTGTCGGAGGTCCGGACGTGTGGGAGATCGTCATGTGGCTAGAGGATCTCGCAAACGAGGATGACCCGGCTGCGAGCTCGGCGGTACTGCACGGCTCGCGTGCTACGCACCGTCATACTGCCCGGCCATGCCGGGTGCCGGCGGGCTCGGCGGCATCGACGGGGGTGTTGAAGAAGCTGGCCAGGTGCGACAGTGCGGCGCGCGAGCGGGCGGGCAGATCGCCAAGCACGGTCGCGGTCGGGGCGCGGCCGGCGAGCGCGTCGGCGACCTGGGCTGCGGGCGGCCCCGCGGTGGTCGCTCGGGTGGCGGTGACCTCGACGGGGCCGCGCCCGTTCACTTGGAAGACGCCGCCGCCGGCGCCGCCTAGCGTCAGCTTCTCCTGCACCTGATCGCCGAACATCGGTGCCATAGCGGCGGCGATGAACACCCCGTATGCGGTCGCGTAGAACGTCGCGTCGTGGTCCGTAGGGTGCCCAGTAGCCCTGGCGAGCAGTATGTCGCGTTCGTGGAGCCACGAATCCCAGAAGACGTGCAGGACGAGAACCGTCCAGTCCATCGGCCCGTACGGCAGCCGGACATCGAACCTGCGGCGGCAGGCCAGCCAGGCACGCAGCAGGGCCAGGACCTCTTCGGTCGTCGCCAGGTAACGCCGGAGGGTGGCGTCGGGCGACTCGTCAGCCGATGCGGCTAGCCACCCGCGCGGCGTGATTCTCGGGTCGAAGCCTGCGGTGATGTCGAGCGTGCGGTCATCGGGGCCAGCACCAGCGACCTTCGCGCTGGTGTCGCACAGGTGGCGGACGACGTCCTGCGCGGACCAGTCGGCACACCGGGTCGGCGCAGCCCAGTTAGCTGAACCGAATCCTCTCAGAACCGCGACGAACCGCTGCCGCTGCCCACCGAACACCTCGAGCAGGTGATCAGGGGCGATGTCGCAGGCGCCCGCGGTCCGCAGGAGCAGCGGGCCTGGCTGGACCGTTTCCAGTAACGGGCTGTCATCAGTCATGGGTGTATCCCTGGCTTGGCTCGCCGTGGCGCGAGGCGTCGCTTCGTTCTGCTCTCTGGTGCGGCTGGATCGATGCCGCGCCGTGGGAGAACACCTGCTTTCGGCAAGGGTCGACCGGGGATTCTTAGCGACGGTACGATCGGCGCCCGTGCCTGGTCAAGCCGTGAGCGCGCTGGGCTCGTCGTGTGTCGTTGTGCTGAGTGGCTCAGATGAACAGGCGCGACAGACTCCGCTGGCGATGTCGCCGCCGAGCCACAGGTCGAACTGATCGCCGATGTCGAAGTACTTGTCGGGGTCCTGCCCGGTCAGGACGATGGTCACGATGAGGTGGTCGTCTTTGAGCCATTCGGAGCCGTCGCCGTGGTTGGCGACCAGGCCGGTGAAGAACTGGTCGGCGTGCGTTTCATGGTTGTGGCTGTGTACCAGCATCCGCCGGATCTGACCGGGCGGCACCGCGGCCTGCCGGCCGTCTCCGGCGGGGCTGAGCGTGAGCAGCGCCTGGATCTTGTACCGCTTCACTGTCATGACCGCCCCCTTGGCCCGCTGGGGAGTCCTGCATGGTGAGAGCCCTGGCTGTCTTCCCTGGGCCGGGAGGCCAGACCGTGACCAAGATATATCGTATCACGATATTATTTGGCGGCTTTCCGGCGTCGTGGTCTGGAGTGAGCGGGTCGGCTTCCGGCGTCGTGGTCTGGAGTGAGCGGGCCGGTTGAGCCAGATATCGGCACCAGTGACCGTCACGCGGCTTGACCTTGACCCTGCGTCAGCCTTGGACCATGGGGTCATGACCACCCCACACACCCAGCACCGGCGCGGGGGCCCGCCCCGGCCGAGCCCCCGCCGCCCGGCTGGCGGTCATGGCCAGGGGGCTGCGCAAGTCCTTCGGTGACCACGTGGTGCTGGACGGCATCGACCTGGACGTGACCGAAGGCACGATCTACGCCCTGCTCGGTCCCAACGGCTCCGGCAAGACCACGACCGTGCAGATCCTCTCCACCCTGCTCCCCCCCGACGCCGGCGCGGTACGCGTGGCCGGCCATGACCTGGCACGCAGAGCCCGGCCTGATCCGCGCCGCGATCGGCGTCACCGGCCAGTTCTCCGCGGTGGACAACCTGCTCACCGGCCAGGAGAACCTGATCCTGATGGCGGACCTGCACCACCTGGGCCGGGCCGAGGGCCGCCGCCGCGCCGCCGAGCTGCTCGGCCGGTTCGACCTGGCCGAGGCGGCCGGGAAGTTGGCCGCTACCTACTCCGGCGGCATGCGGCGCCGGCTCGACCTGGCGATGACCCTGGTGGGCGAGCCCGCGCCTGATCTTCCTCGACGAGCCGACCACCGGCCTCGACCCGCGCAGCCGCCGCACGATGTGGCAGATCATCCGCGACCTGGCCGCCCGCGGCGTGACGATCTTCCTGACCACGCAGTACCTGGAGGAGGCCGACCAGCTCGCCGACCGGATCGCGGTCCTCGATCACGGCAGGCTGGTCGCCCAGGGCACCGCGGACGAGCTCAAGCGCCTGATCCCCGGCGGCCACATCCGGCTGCAGTTCGGCGACGCGGGCGCCCTGGACCTGGCCGCCCGCGCCCTGGGCGGGGCCGTCCCGCGACGACGACGCGCTGACGATGCAGGTTCCCAGCGACGGCGGCGTCCGGTCCCTCAAGGGGCTGCTCGACCGGCTCGACGAGCAGGCGGTCCCGAGTCGCGGGACTGTCGGTGCACACCCCCGACCTTGACGACGTCTTCCTCGCCCTCACCGGCCATCCCCCGACGGCCGAGCAGGCCCGCACCCGAACACGGAGAAGATCGCACGATGAGCACTCTGGCCGTACGCCGTGCGCGACTCGGCCACGATGTTCCGCCGCGACGTGCGGCACTCGCTCCGCTTCCCGATGATGACGATCAGCGGCATGCTGGTGCCGGTCATCTTGCTGCTGCTGTTCGCGGACGTCTTCGGCCACACGCTGCTGGCCGGCCTCGGCGCCGCCGGCGGGCAGCGCGAGCTACATCGGCTACCTCACCCCCGGCATCCTCGTGATGACCGCGGGGTTCGCCGCCGAGGCGACCGCGGTGAACGTCTGCACCGACATGAACGAGGGCATCATCCCCCGGTTCCGCACGATGGCGATCTCCCGCGCCTCGGTGCTGACCGGACAGGTCGCCGGGAGCACGATCCGGACGATGATCAGCGCGGTCCTGGTCATCGGGGTCGCGCTGCTGCTGGGCTTCCGGTCCTCCGCCGGCCGGCCGCCTGGATCGCGGCGGCCGGGGTGTTCGCGATGCTCACCATCGCGCTCACCTGGCTGACCGTCGCGTTCGGCCTGCTGGCCAAGACTCCCGCGGGAGCGAACAGCCTCGCCCTCATCCCGGCCTTCCTGCCGTTCATCAGCAGCGCGTTCATCCCGGCCAGCGCCATGTCCGGCGCGGGCGTGCGCTGGTTCGCCGCGAACGAGCCGTTCACCCCGGTCATCGACACGCTGCGGGGGCTGCTGACCGGCACCGGGATCGGCGACAACGCCGTCCTCGCCGTGGCCTGGTGCGCGGTCCTGGCCCTGGCCGGGTACCTCTGGGCGCGGGCGCTGTACGGCCGGCCGCGGCGCGCGTGATTACCGTGGAGACTGGCCGCAGCGACCGAGACGGGCGGCCGGGGAGGTCGCCGATGCTCACCATAGGGCAGCTCGCCGCCCACGTCGGGGTCACGGTACGGGCCGTGCGCCACTACCATCGGCGTGGACTGCTGGCCGAGCCTGATCGGGACGCCTCCGGTTACCGCCGGTACGACGCGCAGGCCGTGGTCGACCTGATCCGGATCAAGACGCTCTGCGACGCCGGCGTGCCCCTGGCCCGGATCAAAGAGCTGATCAGCGCCCCGCCGGGGGAATTTGCCGACGCCGATCGCGCAGATCGACGAGTCGCTGAGGACGAAGATCCGCGATCTGACGCAGCATCGCCGCCGGATCGCCGAGCTCGCCGAGGGCGGCGGCGAGCGGCTGTTCCTGCCGGGCGAGATCGTGGACCTTCTCGACCGGCTCCGCGCGCTGGGCGTCAGTGAGCGGACCGTTCAGATCGAGCGTGATGGGTGGATCCTGGCGGTGGCGCTCTCCCCGGGGTCAGTCCCGGACTGGGCGCAGGAGAAGGCGGCGGCCCTGGCCGACCCTGGGTTCCAGCGCCTGTACCTGGCCTGCGATCAGGCGTTCGACTGGGATCCCGCCGACCCGCGGCTCGCCGAGCTGGCCGACGAGATGGCCAGGTGGGATGCGCAACGCCGGCCGGATCGCGCCCCGCCTGACCAGGCGGCGGGTCACCAGGCGGTCGTCACCCTGCTGACCTCGCAGTTCACCGCCTCGGCCGCCTGGCGCGCGGCTGGGCGAGCTCGCCCGGGCCCAGCCGCGGCCAGCACGGCGCGGGCCCGCGTGATCGGGGGAGGCCCGCTCTTCTAGAGTGCGGGCAAAGACGAATCAGGCGGCCGCCACAAGAACGCGCCGCGCAGCTCGCTCAGCCAGTCCTCGACGGAGCGGGGCTCCTGTCCGGTCAGCTCCCGCACCGACGACGTTACCGAGTCAGTCCCGCCGTTGCGGATCCAGTCGAACAGCTCGATCGTGCCGTCGGTCTGCCACGGGCTGAGCCCGCTGGCCAGCATCAGTTCTTTCGCCACCAGGACCGGCAGATCCTCGTAGTCCACCTGGCGCGCGAACACGGCCGAGACCCGGGCCGCGACGTCGGCGTAGCTCAGCGCCTCCGGTCCGGTCAGAACGTAGGTCTGATCCTGGTGGCCCGGACTGGTCAGCACCCGGGCCGCGACCTTGGCGACGTCGCTGGCCGCCACGAAGCCGACCTTGCCCGGCCCGGCGGGCGCATAGATCGTGCCCTGCTCACGAATGGTGTCCGCTTCCTCCAGGAGATTCTCCATGTACATGTTGGGGGCCAGATACGTGACCGGCAGGCCGGTAGCGTCCAGGTGCACGGCGATCTGCCGGTGACTGCGCATGAAGCGCACTTCGCAGTCCGGATCCTGGAAGCCGTCGGCGGCGATCTTCACGATGTGCGGGCGGTGGCCGGCAGCCAGCAGCGCGTCGATGAAGATCAGCTCGAGCTCAACCTGTCCCTCGTGCGCGGGGCTGAGCAGGAAAACTTGGTCAAAAGCCCGCAGGACGTCTGCTGGCGGCGGCCCGTCGAGGGTCGCTACCACATGCTCCGGTGATCCCGGGAGGTCAACGGCCTTCGCCCGCACCCGCACCATCGCGGTGGCCGCCACGCCCGCGTCGGCCAGGGCTTCCATCAGGTGGTAGCCGACCTGCCCGGTGGCTCCGGTCACAAGGATCACGGCGCTCGTCCTTCTGTCGTCGCCCCGCCGCCCGTCAGTGCGCCGCCGCCCGTCAGTGCGCCACCGCCTGGCCAGCGTCGGTGCAGTCCTGTCCTGGTTCCCGGCGCACCGCTATGAGGTTCATTCAAGCATCCTGGTCTTCTGGCGCGCACCGCGGATCCCGGGTCAGTGCCATACGATCCGGTCATGAGCGGACCTGGCCGCCAGCGCGGCGCGGTGCTCGCGGCGATGGGCTGCGCGGGCCTGATGATCGGGGGATGCGCGCCATCGCGGCCGCCAGCGCCGGCGGGGCCGTCCGGACCCGCGCCGCGGCAGCCACAATCAGCCGCGGCGACCGCGCTGTCCCGCCAGGCGGCTGCCGCGCGGTACCTGACGATCGCGGAGGCCGGGAACCGCAGGCTTGAGATTGACTTCGACAGCCTGGCCGGGCCGGACCGCCGTCGGCTGCGGGCCGCGCAGGCTGACCTGCGCGACGCCGCGGCCACCGAGCACCTGTTTGACCGCCGCATGCTGGCGATCACGTTCCCGGTCGCCGTCCAGCCGGTGGCCCGGGTTCTGTACCAGGTCAACCAGTCCCGGGCCAGCCTGACCACCGCGGCGGCGGCTGCGGCTTCGCTGCGGCAGCTCGGCTCCTTCGAGCGGCGGCTGAACGCGGCCAACGGGCCGGTGGAGGACGCGGTGCGGGTGCTGCGCAGCCAGCTGGGCCTGCCGCCGCCGCACACCAGCTGACGGCCGGACCTGGCCTCGTCGCGCCGGCGCTAGTAGCTGAACGTGGTGGCGCTGTCGTCGCCAATCCATTGCCACAACGGCATCGTCCCGCCGATCTGCGCGTTGGGCACGAGGCCGTCCTGGTCGAGCCCCTTGGCGTCGAAGCAGATCGGGCAGACCAGGTAGCTGCCGCCGGCTGCGGCATAACGCTTGGCCAGGTCCTGCAGCGGGGGGCAGCCGGCGCAGGCCACCTCCTGCATGACGCCGTCGATGGCCAGCCGGACCGCCTCCTTGGTCATGAACATCATGGTCGGGCGCTGCTGCTCGGCGGCTCCGAGCGCCACCAGGAAGGCGACGGTCACCTTCTCCGGGTCCTCAAGTCCGGTGGTGAGGCTGATAACAGCCTTGTTGCTCATCCTCGTCTCCTGTCTGCGACGCCGCCCGTGCGGCGGAACGAGACGATGGTGGCCGAGCTGGCCGGTCCGGTTCATGAGGCAATTGCCTCATTTTCGGATACCTCAGCCCCCGACCGGGTCAGGGAAATTGCCCGCCAGCCCGTGCTGCACCGCATACAGGCTGGCCCCCACCCGGTTGGACACGCCGAGCTTGGTATAGACGTGATCGATGTGATTGCGGACGGTCTTCTCGGTGATGCACAGTTCCGCGGCAATCTGCCGGCTGGAGCGGGCCTGAGCCAGCAGCCGCAGGACGTCCACCTCACGTTCGGTTAAGCCATCAGGCCATACGGCGCGGCGAGGGCGGCGATGGCCGGCCGCTTCCAGCACCGCATCGACCGCCTGGGAATCGAGCCGCCCGGACCGGGCCTGCTCGCCGAGCGGCTGCGCCGCGGCGCGGGCTGGCCGGGGCGGCCGGTAGGGCCGCGGCTCGGTAGCCGAATGTTAGGCCTCCGCCGCCGCCAGCAGCCGGTCAAGCTGAGTCAGCTCGGCGCCGGTGGCGGCCCCGCGGGTAACCGGAACCGTCCTGCCGCTCATGGTGATTCGCGGCCAGCACTGCCTCGGCTGCCAGACCTGGGACCCGGTCGAGAATCCGCTTGGTCAGGTAGGGGTGCAGGCGCACGCGCTACCATTCCGGCGGCGGTCAGCGGGCCTGGTTTCTCCCAGATCTGGCTGGATACCCCGATCCGGCCCAGGTCGTGCAGGAACCTGGCCCGCCTCAGCAGGCCGACCTGGTCCGGGACCAGTCCGCGGCACTGCGCGGCGGACGCGGCCAGAGCCGCCACGCCTCGCGAATGGCCGAGCATGAACGGGCACTTCAGGTCTACGAAGTCGGCCAGCGCGGCCAGCAGGCGGTCCAGCTCGGGGCCGGTCAGCACATCGTCGGCGTCCCCGGCCTGCCGCAGGACCGCAGGCCAGCAGTCGTGCAGGGCGTCCTCGCTGAGGAGCTCCGCGGCGCAGGCCTCGAACACGGCGGCGATCTCGGGGTCGAACTGCCGCCCGCGGCGGGCCCGGACCATGGCGACGGCGCCCTCGACTCCGTGCTGGCGGTGGTGCACCTCGGAAATATCGGCCACCTGCACCACCCGGATCTCCACCGGGATGCTCGAGTCCTGAGCGCCGGCAGGCAAGCCCCGGCCATCCCAGCGCTCGAAGGTGTACGCGAGTGCGCCGCGGACCTGGTCGCCGAGCCCGATGTGCTCAGCGAGCAGCCCGGCGGACCGGCGATGGGAGTGAACGAGCTCGCCCAGGTGCCCGCGCGCGTCAGCGAGCAGGGAGCCAAGCACCTGGGCGCGCTGGGGCAGCGGCCGTCCGCGGCCGACGTTGCGGAGCAGGAATTGCAGGTAGGGCATGTAGGGCAGGCCGGACCAGTCGACCGTGTAGCTGTCGCGCCGCGCCGCGATGTCGTCGCCGAACCAGCGGGCGTACTCGTGGGAGTCAGCGTGGCAGCCGATCCACGAGACCAGGGCGCAGTAGCAGATCGTGGCCCGCTGGTCGCAGACCGACTCGGTCCGCCAGCCGGGTACCGATGACCGACGTCCGCAGCATGTGCTCCATGGGCAGGCCCAGGCCCAGGTCGATGGCCAGCGACAGCGCGGCCAGCAGCTCGGTTCGCCGTGGCCGGGCCGGGCCCGGCTGCGGCCCCCGGCCGCGGTCGCCCGGACGCGTGTGCATCGTTCCATTCTGGCCCGAGGCCGTCACGGGTCCAGACGTCCAGCGGTCACCGGGCGGGTGGCCGCAGCCGGGCGGCCGCGCGAGGACTAGCGGACCTTGCCGTCGGGCGCCAGCGGCATCGACCGGAGCCGGACGCCGCACGCGTCGAAGATGGCGTTCGCGATGGCCGGGGCGATCGCGACCATGGGTGTCTCGCCGCCGCCTGCCGACGGCTGGTCCGGCCGGTCCAGCAGCACGACCTCGATCTGAGGCAGGTCGTCAAGCCGCGGCACCCGGTAGGCGGCCAGCGACGCGTTCAGGATCCGCCCGCCCGCGAAGTCGATCGCCTCGAACAGCGCGCCGCCGAGACCCATCATGGCCGCGCCCTCGATCTGGTTGGCCAGATTGTCCGGATTGACGATCGCGCCGCAATCGAACGCGGTGACCAGCCTGAGCACCTGCAAGTTCCGGTCCTTGTCCACCCGCACCTGTGCGGCGGTGGCGACCCGCCCGCCCTTCTCGAAGCCGGCCGCGAGGCCGAGGCCGATGCGGTCGGTGGCCGTGAGGTCGGTGGCGGTGCGGTCCGCTCCGGCGCGGCAGGGCACCGCCGGATGGTCCGCTGATGCGGTGCGGAGCGCGGCCGGGTGGTCCGCTGATGCGCTGCGGGGCGCGGCCGGGCGCCCGGAGTGATCCCAGCCGACCCGGCCGGCGGCCGCGGTCAGCACCGCGGCCAGCCGGCCGTCGTCGAGGTGACGGAGCCGGAACGCCAGCGGATCGGCCCCGATCAGGTGGGCCAGCTCGTCCATATGGGATTCCCTGGCGAAATGATTGGCGGTGGCGGCCAGCGCCCGGTACGAGCCCTGCGGCAGCGGTGAGTCCGCGGGCTGGAAGCGGACCTGCTGGTGCGGGATGCGGTACGGGGTCAGGATGCCGACCTGCCCCGAGTTGATGTTGGTGAACGACCAGCCGGTCAGGCGACCGTCGGCGTCGGCGCTGCTCTCGACGTCAATCAGGGCAGCCGGGCGCAGATACCCCCAGTGGAATTCCTCGGCTCGGTTCCAGGTGACCTTGACCGGGCGGCCGACGGCCCGCGACAGCCGGGCCGCCTCGACCGCCACTGCGCCGCCGTGCTTGCCGCCGAACCCGCCGCCATAGTCGGGCACGATCACCTGGACCGAGGTCTCCGGGATGCCGAGCGCGCCTGCCACCTCGCGACGAGCGCGGAACGGGGTCGAGGTGCCGGCCCAGACCGTAACCCGGTCCTGCTCCCAGCTGGCCAGCGCGGCCCGGGGCTCAAGCGGCACATGGGCTATGTAGGCGGCGCTGTAGTGCGCGGCCAGCCGGACCGGTCCGGCCGCGAGCGCGCTCGCCACATCGCCCTGGGCGTGCCGGAACGGGTTGTTGAAGCCCTCGCCCTCGATCGGGTGCGCACGCAGGTGGTCGGCCAGCTCGCCGCGGCTGGGCTGCGGGGCGAAATCCCAGCTGGCGTCGATGAGCCCGACCGCGCGGCGCGCCGTCGCCTGGTCCGGTGCCACCACGCCATGCCAGCCTGCCTCGCTGATGACGGTCGCCGTGGGCAGCGCGGCAGCCGCCGACGTGTCCGCGCTGCGCAGCACCGCGCCATAGGCCGGCGGTCGCAGCACGCAGCCGTGCAGCATGCCGTCGAGGCTGAGGTCGGAGGGGAACAGCTTACGGCCGGTCACCACCGCCACGCCGCCGAGCGCCCGGGCCGGGTGACCAGCCGCCCGCCATTGACTGGCCGGCGTCACCGGCCGGTCGGCCGGGACCCGCTCGACATGCCGCATGCCGGTCAGCAGGTCGCCGTACCCGGTGCTCGGCGCCCCGTCCCGGCAGGCCACCAGGCCACCGGAGACGGTCAGCTGAGCGGCACTGATCCCGAACTGCCGGGCGGCCGCCGCCACCAGCCAGTCCCGGGCGGCCGCGGCGGCGGCCCGCAGCGGCGGCGCCGCGTATGGCATCGACCTGCTGCCGAAGGTGCCCAGGTCGTACGGCGAGATGTCGGTATTCGCCATCACCAGCCGCACCGAATCAGCCGGGACGGCCAGTTCCTCCGCCACCAGCAGCGCGAGCGCGGTCCTGGTGCCCTGGCCCGCCTCGACCTTGCCGGTGAACGCGGTGATGGCACCGTCCGATCCGACGTGCACCCAGGCGTCGTCAGGCCGCCCCCAGCCGCTGCCCGCATCGCGGTCATCGGCGGCCACCACCGTGACCAGCCCGTCGGGCAGCAGCCGGAAGAACGACCCGGCATCCTTGGCGCCCAGCTCCCACGGCACCGGCGGGGCTGCCGCGGTCGCGGCGGCCAGGCACTGGCCCGGCGGCCTTCACGGGTCCAGCGGCCGGGGCAGGCGCACCGGCCGCCGGGGGAGCGGCCGGCGAGGTGATGGCCGCCGGGGGAGCCGCCAGCAGTTCCTCGGGGTGGTCCATCAGCTCGGCAGCCCGCCGGACCGCCCGCAGGATCCGCGGATAGGTGCAGCACCGGCAGACCTGGCCGGCCAGCTCGGCCGCGATCCTGGCCTCGCCGGGATGGGGCACGACGGCCAGCAGCGCGGCCGTGGCCATCAGCCAGCCCGGCGTGCAGTAACCGCACTGCATCGCGCCAGTCTCCAGCCAGGCCTGCTGAACCGGGTGCAGGACGCCGTCCTCGGCCAGCCCCTCGACGGTGGTGATCCGTTCCCCGGCGACCTGCGCCACCGGCGTTATGCAGGCCGCCACGGCCCGGCGCCCGACCAGGACGGTGCAGGCGCCGCAGGCGCCCTCGCCGCAGCCGAGCTTCGGGCCGGTGCAGCCCGCCTGGGCCCGGAGCACGTCGAGCAGGGTGGCCCGTTCGTCGGCGGTCACCTGGGCCGCCGCACCGTTAACGATGATCGTGACTGTCACTGTGGCCCGCCGTCCTTTCGCAGCCGGTGGTCAGCCTGGCCTGGGCCGGATCCCACCCGACACCATTTCACCCCCGCCGCCGGCCCGGCCGGCCGCCCGCGCCCGGCCGCTCGCGCCCGGCCGCCCGCGGCCGACACTCGACGTCACCCATAAGATTCTTACTGTGGCCGGTGAAAGGCTCGCCGCGGGCCGAACCGGATCGCAGGCCGCCCGCCCGTGCAGGCTAGCCTGACGGCGTGGGAACAAGATCGGCCTCGCCTGGCTTAACCCGCCGAGAGCTGAAACCGCGATGTCACACCAGCGGTGAGAAGGAATAGCCATGAGCAAGCAGCCCAATCCGCCGCCGCCCGGTGACAAGCCGGTCCCGACGGCTCCGCCACCGCCGCCCGCCTGGCGGCACTGGGTATGGCCGCTCGCGATCCTGGCCGTGCTGGCGCTCTACCTGTTCCTGCCGCATATCACCTCTCCGCAGGTCAACCTGAGCTATTCGCAGTTCATCTCGGACGTGAACAACCACAAGGTCAAGGACGTCACCTTCGAGGCCAGCACGCCGAACACCGCGGCGAGCGGGACGCTCCGCGACGGCAGTAGCTACACCACGGTCATTCCCGGGCCGCCGTCGACCGAGCTGACCTCGCAGCTGGCCAAGGAGGGCGTGGCCATAACGGCGCAGGCCTCCAGCCCGTCGCTCGGCACTGAGCTGCTCTGGTTCCTCGTCCTGCTGGCCCCGCTCTTCCTGGCGTTCTACCTGTTCCGGCGGATGTCCCGCGGCGGCGGCGCCGGCCAGCTGCAGGGCGTATTCGGCGCCGGGCGGTCCAAGGCGAAGGTTTTCGACGCTGAGCGGCCGTCGACCAAGTTCAGCGACGTCGCCGGGTACGACGGCGTCAAGGCGGAGATCGCCGAGGTGGTGGACTTCCTGCGGAGCCCGGAACGTTACCAGCGGGCCGGCGCGATGGCGCCGCGCGGCGTGCTGATGGTCGGGCCGCCGGGTACCGGCAAGACGCTGATTGCCCGGGCGGTCGCCGGCGAGGCATCGGTGCCGTTCTTCTCGGTGACCGGCTCCAGCTTCGTCGAGATGTTCGTCGGCGTCGGCGCGGCCCGGGTCCGTGACCTGTTCAGCGAGGCCCGCAAGCGGGCGCCGGCGATCATCTTCGTCGACGAGGTCGACGCCATCGGCCAGCGCCGGGCGGGCTCGGGCTCCATGGTCGCCAACGACGAGCGCGAGCAGACGCTCAACCAGCTGCTGGCCGAGATGGACGGCTTCGACATGGCCCAGGGGATCGTGGTCCTGGCCGCGACCAACCGGCCCGAGGTGCTGGACCCGGCGCTGCTGCGACCGGGCCGGTTCGACCGCCAGGTCGTCATCCCGCTGCCGACCCTGGCCGAGCGCGCCGCGATCCTGGCCGTGCACTGCCGGGGCAAGCGGCTGGCGCCCGACGTGGACCTGAACGTGGTGGCCCGCGGCACCCCGGGGTTCTCCGGAGCCGACCTGGCCAACCTGGCCAACGAGGCGGCGATCAACGCGGTCCGCGACAACCGCGAGGTCCTGACCGCCGACGACTTCGACGTGGCCAGGGACCGGATCCTGCTCGGCCGCCGGGAGGGCTCCAACGTCCTGCTCCCGGAGGAGAAGCACGCGGTGGCGATCCACGAGGCCGGCCACGCGCTGGTCGCCGCGCTGTCCGAGCACGCCGATCCGGTGGCGAAGGTCACCATCCTGCCGGCCGGCCAGGCGCTCGGCGTGACCGAGCAGCTGCCGCTGGTCGAGCGGCACCTGTACGGCGAGGACTACCTGAACGACTCGCTGGCGGTGCGGCTCGGCGGCCGGGCCGCCGAGCTCGTCGAGATCGGGCACGGCTCGACCGGCGCCGGGAACGACCTGGCCAGCGCCACCGAGCTGGCCACCAAAATGGTGCGCGAGTTCGGCCTGTCGCCCGCGCTCGGCCCGGTCGGCTACCCGGAGGGCGGATCGGTGTTCCTCGGCGGCGGCGGCCAGGGCCTGTCCAGCCGGCCGTTACGCCGAGTCCACCCAGGCCATCATCGACGCGGGAGGTGGCCAGGCTGCTGCGGGAGGCGGAGGAGCGGGCCGTCGGGCTGCTCCGCGCGCACCGCGGCGAACTCAGGCAGCTGGTCGGCCTGCTGCTGGAGAAGGAGACCGTGGACGGTGACGAGGTCTACCGGATCGTCGGCAAGCCCTCACCCGAGCACCGGCCCGATGACCTGGCCATCGCACCGCACGGGCGGTGGCTCCGGCCGGCCCGACTGGCCCGGCACGGGCGACTAACGGCCGGGCATGAAGCTCCTGGTCCTGTCCGGCGCCGCCGTCCGCGAGCTGCTGGCGCCCGGTGACACGGCCGACGCCATGCGGGCCGCCCTGACGGCGCTGGCCCGCGGCGAGGTCGACCAGCCGCTGCGCACCGTGCTCAAGCCGGAGCGGGCGGCGGGCCTGATGGGGCTGATGCCCGCCTACCTGAGCGGTCGCGACCCGGCCTTCGCGGTCAAGGCGATCTGCGTGATGCCCGGCAACCCCGCCCGCGGACTTGACTCCCACCAGGGCGTCGTGCTGCTGTCCAGCGCCGGAAACCGGCGAGCCCCTGGCGCTGCTGAACGCCTCGGCGGTCACCGAGATCCGCACCGCGGCGGTCTCCGCGGTCGCCACCGCGCTACTGGCCCGCGCCGACGCCACCGAGCTGGCCATCATCGGCACCGGCGTGCAGGCCCGGGCGCACCTGCTGGCGATCAGCGCCTCGCGGCCGCTGACCGGGGTCCGGGTGGCCGGGCGGGACGCGGCCCGGGCCGGACAGGTTCGCCGCGGAGCTGGCACGGGCCGGCCGGGCTGCCGGTCACCGCGTGCGGATCGGCCGAGGAGGCGGTGGCCGGTGCGGGCATCGTGGTGACGGCGACCAGCTCCGCCGAGCCGGTGCTGCGCCGCGACTGGCTGGCCCCCGGCACCCACATCAACGCGGTCGGGGCGTGCCTGCCGCGGCACCGCGAACTCGACGCGCAGACCGTGGCCGCGGCCGGGTTCTTCGCCGACAGCCGGGAGTCGGTCCGCGGCGAGTCCGGCGACTTCCTGCTCGCGCTGGCCGAGGGCGCGATCGGGCCCGACCACATCCGGGCCGAGCTCGGCGAGATCCTGGTCGGCAGCGCGCCCGGCCGGGCCGACGACGACGAGATCACCGTGTTCGAGTCGCTCGGCGTCGCCGTCGAGGACCTGGCGGCCGCGGCGCTGGCCTACCGGAAGGCCGCCGAGTCGGGCGCCGGAACCTGGCTGGAATTCTGAGCGGCGGGAATCTGGCCGGCGATACGGAACCCGCCGTGCGCCGCCGCGTCAAAGCGGCAGAACACTCGCAGAACCGGAGTCCTGCCATGACCATCCTGAGCACTCCCGGATACCGGGCGCTGGCCGTCGGCGCCGGGGCCGCCGCCCTGCTCGTGGGCGCCTTCGCGGTGGGCGCCAGCCACTCAAGCGCGGGGGCCGCGGCGCCGGCGACCGCGGCCGGCCGTACGGGCCCGGCCGTGGCGACCGCGGCGCTGACCGCGGTCGCAGGGCTCGGCCCGGATCACCGTCACCGGGACCGGCACGGTGTCGGGCACCCCCGATCAGCTGGTGCTGTCGATGGGCGTGCAGACCAGCGCCGCCTCGGTCGGCGCCGCCCTGCAGCAGGCCGACCAGGCGGTGCGGCGGGTCACCGGGGCGCTGCGGCGCAGCGGCGTGGCCGCCGCCGACCTGCAGACCTCCGGCTTGTCGATCCAGCCGAACTATCAGGGCAGCTCGCCGACGCCCGATCGGTTACGGCGTTCAGGAGTCGCTCACCGCTACGCTTGCGCCACCTGCGACGGCCGGCGCCCAGATCCAGCGCGGCGGTGCGGGCCGGCGGCAACGCCGTCACGGTGGACGGCGTCTGCGCTGAACCTGGCCGACGACAGCGGGCTGCTCGCCGCGGCCCGGGCCGCGGCGATCGCGGACGCGAAGGTCAAGGCCGGGCAGTACGCCCGCGCGATCGGCCAGCCGCTGGGCAGCGTGGTCAGCATCACCGACCAGGCGCCGCCGGCCCCGGTGCCGGTGTTCGCGCCGAACGCGTCAGCCGGCCGGCCAAGCGGTGCCGATCTCGCCGGGCACGCAGCAGCTCAGCGTCTCGGTCACGGTCGTCTTCGCGCTCGGCTGACGGGCTGGCGCGGCCGGGCCTGGCCCGCTAGGCTCGCCCGCATGCACGCGAACCGAGCCGCTGGCTGGTGGCGCCGCCGTTAGGCGGGGCCAGGTTCGCGCATCCTGCAGATCCTGAAGGCGACCGCCCGGCTACCGGCGGTCGCCTTTCTGGTGTCCGCCGCACCGCCGGGCCCGACGAACGCGAGGGGCCGTCATGGACCCGACAGCCAGCCAGCAGACCAGTTTCGTGACCCCGGCGGGCATCACGGTGAGCCGCACCGCCACCCCGTTCGACCCGGCGGAGCTGGCCGGGCTGACCCGGCAGGCCGACGCGCGCCGCGGCGCGGTGCTCAGCTCGGGCATGGAGTACCCGGGCCGGTACAGCCGCTGGCATGTCGGGTACGTCGACCCGTGCCTGGAGATCGTCGCGCACGGCCGGCGGATCGCGGCGCGGGCCCTGAACGAGCGCGGGCAGGTGCTGCTGCCGGTGATCAGCGCCGCCTTGCACCGGGCCGCGGGCACTCCCGCCGGACCGCAGGCCAGCCCAGGCGGCGACGACATCGCGGATCGCGCGGACCGCGAGGCCAGCGCGGCCGTGGTCATCCCGGAGCCGTCAGGCACCTTCACGGAGGAGGAGCGCAGCCGCCGCCCCACCGTCTTCACCGCGCTCCGGGAGATCATGGCGGTCACTGGCCGGGCCCGATGCTCATCTGGGCCTGTACGGTGCGTTCGGCTATGACCTGGCCTTCCAGTTCGAGCCGGTCCGCCAGCGCCACCAGCGCCCGCCCGGCCAGCGTGACCTGGTGCTGCACCTGCCCGACGAGATCTACGTCGTGGACCGCAAGCGGGAGACCGCGATCAGGTACTGCTACGAGTTCGAGACCGGGCACGGCTCAACCCGCCGGCCTGCCGCGCCGGACTACCGTCAACCGCGCGAGCGGAGAGCACCAGCGCCCGCGGCCGCGGGCCCCGCCCTGCCCGCCGGGCCGCGAGCCGGGCGCCTATGCCCGGGTGGTCGAGCAGGCCAGGGAGCGGTTCGCCCGCGGCGACCTGTTCGAGGTGGTGCCCAGCCATGAGTTCTACGGCCGGTTGCGGCTCGCCGGCCGCGTTCTTCGAGCGGCTGCGGCAGCGCAACCCGGCGCCGTATGAGTTCTTCCTGAACCTCGGCGAGGGCGAGTACCTGGTCGGCGCGTCGCCGGAGATGTACGTGCGGGTCACCGGCGACCGGGTCGAGACCTGCCCCATCGCCGGCACGGTGGCCCGCGGCGCCAGCCCGCTGGAGGACGCGGTCAACATCGCGGCCCTGATCGGCTCGGCGAAAGAAGAGTCGGAGCTGACCATGTGCACCGACGTGGACCGCAACGACAAGTCACGGATCTGCGAGCCGGGCAGCGTCAAGGTCATCGGCAGGCGGCAGATCGAGATCTACAGCCGGGTCATCCACACCGTGGATCATGTCGAAGGACGGCTGCGCCCCGGCTTCGACGCGCTGGATGCGTTCCTGACCCACATGTGGGCGGTGACCGTGACCGGCGCGCCCAAGACCTGGGCGATGCAGTTCATCGAGGATCACGAGGACGCGCCGCGGCGCTGGTACGGCGGCGCGGTCGGGATGATCGGCGTCGACGGCGGCATGAACACCGGCCTGACCCTGCGCACCGCGCACATCAGGTCCGGCATCGCGGCGGTGCGGACCGGCGCCACCCTGCTGTTCGACTCCGACCCGGCCGCCGAGGAACGCGAGACGCAGCTCAAGGCCCGCGCGCTGCTGGAGACGCTCGCCGAGCCGCAGTCCGGCCACCCGCCAGACAACGGGAAAACCGATCCGGAACGGCTTGCGCCCGCTGGCCTCGCCGCCGCCGGCCGGCCTCGCTGCCGGGCACCGGGCTGCGCGTCCTGCTGGTCGATCACCAGGACTCGTTCGTGCACACCCTGGCGGGCTATTTCCGGGAGCAGGGCGCGGCGGTGACCACGCTGCGGGCCGGGTTCGGCGGCGACGTCCTCGACCAGGCGGCGCCCGATCTGGTCGTGCTGTCGCCGGGTCCCGGGCGGCCGGCCGACTTCGGCTGCGACGCGCTGCTGAGCGAACTCGACGCGCGGGGCCTGCCGGTGTTCGGCGTGTGCCTGGGCCTGCAGGCGATGGTCGAGCATGCGGGCGGCGAGCTGGCCCTGTTCGACGAGCCGGTGCACGGCAAGCCCGGCCAGGTCCAGGTCCTGGGCGGCTCGCTGCTGGCCGGGCTGCCCGCGGAATTCGCCGCGGGCCGGTACCACTCGCTCTACGCGACTACCGGACCAGGTGAAGGGCGGGCTGCAGGTCACCGCCGTGACGCCGGACGGCGCGGTGATGGCGATCGAGGACGCCGCGGCGGGCCGCTGGGGCGTGCAGTTCCATCCGGAGTCGATCCTGACCGCGGCCGGCGGCGCCGGTCACCTGATCATCGCGAACGTGCTGCGGCTGTGCCGGGCCCGGGCAGCGGGCGCGGTCCCGGCCGGGACCGCTCCCGCCACCTGAGCGGCCGGTTACACGCGGTGCAGGCTGCGGGCGAAGCCGACGATCGTATGGCGGCGCTCATTGTGCGACGAGGCCTCGTAGTAGTTGCCGTGCTTTCGCCAGGTCAGGTACATAGTGATCTTGCGAGAGCTGCACGGCGGCCCGAGGTGCTTGCCGCACACGCCGAACAGCGTGGCCCGGCGTCCGTGGACCCGGTAGTGGCCAAGGACCCGGGCGGCCCCGAAGTTCCCGCACGGCCCGCCGGCGTTGTCCTGCCTGATGGACAGCTCGCGGCCGCTAGGAACGAGCCGTAGCTGGCGAACACGTCCCGCTTGGACATCTGGCCGCTGGCCTGGCAGCGGACCACGCTGATCAGCCCGTTCCGGCGCAGGCCGTAGGTGTTGCCCGGCCGGATCAGGCCGAATCCGGCGGCCCGCTGGGCGGCGCGCCAGGAGTGGAACGTCCCGACGCCTTCGGGCCTGGCCGCCGCGGCGAGCGCGGTCGGCGCCAGCGTCATGGCCCCGGAGCCCAGGCTGACGGCGACGGCGAGTCCCGCCGCTAATGTGCGCATGCGATGCATTGACATTTCCCCCTACGTGAAGTGGGCGTGACCTGCGAAGAACGCAGACGCCTTGCCGCCGCATGCTAGGGCACGGCGAGGCGCCGTGACCACGAGACGCGCTGATGATGTCCGCGCCGGTAGGGTGCAGTGTGCGTTACCTTCCGCTGCGCCAGCGCGAGCCCGACGCGCAGTACCGGCAGCTGCTCGAGCGCATCCTGTCCGGCGGCTCCTGGGTGCCCACCCGCCAGGGCCCGGCCGCGATCACCCTGATGCAGCAGGTCATGCGGTTCGACCTGGCCAACGGCTTTCCCATGATCACCGAGCGCAGCCTCAAGGCGTTCTGGCGCAAGCCGATCGGCGAGCTGTGCGCGTTCATCAACGGCGCGACGACTCTCGACGAGCTGGCCGAGTTCGGCTGCGACTGGTGGGGTCAGTGGGCCACCGCCGGAGAAGACGGCCTCGCGCGGCCTGCCCGCGGGCAGCCTGGGCCCCGGCTCCTACGGCGGCGCGTTCGAGCGGTTCCCGACCGCCGAGGGCGGCGGCTTCGACCAGTTCAAGCACCTGGTCGAGCAGATCAGGGAACTGCCAGCGGACCGTACCCACTTCGTCTCGCCGTGGATTCCGCAGTACCAGGTGCGCGGGCGCGGCAAGACGCCGAGCACCACCATCGCGCCCTGCCACGGCTGGGTCCATGTCCGCGTCATCGGCGACGGGCTGCACCTGCACATGTTCCAGCGGTCCGGGGACGTGCCGGTGGGCGTGCCCGCCAACATGGTCCAGTACGCGGCGCTGCTGCTGATGCTCGAACAGCTCACCGGGATCAGCGCGGTCGCCTACTACCACACCATCTCCGACGCGCACATCTACGCTGACCAGGTCGAGGCGGTGCAGACCATGCTGGGCCGCGAGCCCCGCAGGCTTCCCACGGTCAGCCTGACGGATGCGGGCCGTCGGGTGAGCGACATCCACGACTTCCGCGCCGAGCACTTCGAGCTCAGCGACTACGAGCCGCACCCGGGCATCCCGGCCATCCCGGTGGCGCCGTGATCGTGCCGCCCCTGGTCCCCCCTGCTGTGTCGGCCGTGGTCGCGGCCGCTGCCAACGACGTCATCGGCGCCGACGGCGCGGTGCCGTGGCACCTGCCCGCCGACATGCGCCGGTTCAAGGCCCTGACCAGCGGGGGAGTGGTGGTCATGGGACGGGCGACGTATGACTCGATCCTGGCCAGGCTGGGCCGGCCGCTCCCCGGCCGGACCTCGATCGTGGTCTCCAGGACGCCGCGCGACGCCGACGGCGAGCAGGTCATGTTTGCGACCTCGGTACCGGCCGCCCTGGCCACGGCGGCCCGGCTCGCCGCCGCCGCCGGACAGGGCGAGGTCTTCGTGATCGGCGGCGCCTCGGTCTATCAGCAGGCCCTGCCGTCGGTCGACCGGATCTACCTGACCCGGATCCATCAGGACGTGCCTGGCGACACGGTCATGCCCGCGGGCTGGCTGACCGGCTTCAGCTGAGCCGCCGGCACGACGAGGCCGGATCGGACTCGGGGCTGGCCTACTCGTACCTCGACTACGAGCGGGACGCCCGGTGAGCTACTACTGCCTGGAGAACTACCGGACGGCCGAGCAGCTCGCTGACATGCGCCAGCTGGAGGCCCAGGGCGTCTGCCTGTTCTGCCCGGACGGGCCTGAGCAGCCACGCCCGGCAGCAGATCCTGTTCCAGACCAGGCACTGGACCGTCACCCCCAATGAGTTCCCGTACCCGGGCACTGTCGTGCACCTGCTGCTAGTGCCGCGCCAGCACGCGGCCGACCTGCTGGACCTGGATGAAGACGTCCGGCAGGACTTCTGGACGGCGCTCGCGGCGGTGCGCGACCGGTATGAACTGGGCTACTACGGCCTGGGCATCAGGAACGGCGACTGCCGCTTCACCGGCGCGACCATCCGCCACGTGCATGCCCACGTGCTGGTCGGGGACACCGACCCGGACAACGCGGCCGTTGTCCGGATGCGCTTCAGCTCCCGTCCGGGGCCGCGCGCCGGACCGCTAGCGTCCACCCAGATCAGCTCGACGCCAGCGGCCCGCAGGACCTGGTCACCGTGGAGCACGGAGTAGGCCCGGGCGAAGAAGCACCGCCGGAACCCGGTCTCCGCGATCAGCCGGGCGCAGGCCGGGCACGGGAAGGTGCTGACGTACAGGTCAGCGCCGGCCAGGCTGATGCCCTCGCGCGCCGCCTGCGCCACCACCGCGGCCTCGGCGTGGATCGCGGTGGACAGGTCGGCCCGCACCCCGCGCTCGAAGGCATCCCGCGGGTCCCCGTCCAGATAGGGCGCATACTCGGTCGGGTGATGCCGGTTCCACGCGTAGCACCGGCCACCGACGCCGTCGCGGGCGGCGACCGCGCCGACCTGCCGCCACCAGTCTGAGCTGCGGCCCGCGATCTCGTCGGCCCGGCCGAGCAGGGCCCGGGCGAGCTCGTCGACCGTGATCTGGCTGTCGGCGGTGACCGGCTGCTCGGCGGTGCTCCAGTTCCGGTCCCAGCGCAGGAAGGTCCGGTCGAAAACGACGGTCCGGCCCGCTTCGAGCCGGTAGCGGTCGGCCAGCGTCCCGCATGACCTGCTCATCGGGCATGACCAGGACGTCACCGCTGATGGCCGCGGGCAGCCCGGCCGGCTCCACCACCGCGATGCGGGGCCCGCCCGCGGGCCCGCAGGTAACCCGCCGGCGCAGGTAACCGGCCGCGTGGCCGGGGTCCAGGGCCCTGATGTCCTTGGCCAGGCTCGGAAAGCAGGCCCGGAACCCGGCGCCGAGCAGCAGTACCTCAGCCGCGTCGGCGTGCCGGCCAGGAAGGCCTCGTAGCCGGCGTGGATGACCGGCAGGTAGAGCAGGACCTGCTTCAACGGCGATCCTGGCCGGCCTGGCCCGCCGGCCGGCATCGGCCGTTCGGGCACCCGCGGTGCCCCCGCCGGCTCGGCGGGCCCGGCGGGCTCAGCTGGCTCGGGGGGCCCGGCGGGCTCAGCTGGCTCGGGGGGCCCGGCGGGCTCGGCGGGCTCGGGCAGGCCGAGCTGGATCCTGCGCAGCCGCGCCGAGGTGCTGACCGTCGCCATCCGCTCCAGGACCTCGACCCGGCCGCAGTACTTCGACTCGAGCTCGGCGATCTCGGCGGCATCGTAGGTATCCGCCGTGGCCACCAGGACGTCCGGGCGGACCACCTTGATCAGGTTCCACCGCGGGTCGTGCAGGTGCTTGAGGGTGACCAGGCCCACGCCGCGCTGGTGGGTCACCATGCGGAGCCGTTCGAGCTCCGGTACGGCGGGCCGGTGCGGGCCCTTGCGGGCGCTTATCTTCTCGTCGCTGTCCAGGCCGACGATGAGGAAGTCGCCGAACCCGCGGGCGGCCTCCAGGTACATCGAGTGGCCCTCATGGATGATGTCGAACGAGCCGCTGGTCAGGACCACCTTCAGGCCCAGGGTCCGGAGCGCGCCGACGATCGTCGCGATCCGCTCGTAGCCGTCCACGAACCGCAGCTCGAAGTTGGACGCGTCAGCGAACAGGCCGCTGTTGACCAGCGCGAGCGTGCCGCTCGGCGGGGCGGCAGGCGGGCCCGGGCGGTGCCCGTTCCGCGGCTCGCCCGGCTGTCCGGCGCCCAGGCCGTCCTGGCCCTGGGCAGCGCCCCGCGCCGGGCTGCGCACCTCGGCCATGACGTCCTCCCTTCGTCGGCTGAGTAGGCCCGGCCGGTCAGCGCCGCGCGCCCAGCGCGGCCGGAGCTGTATGTCGTCCGATGCTATCGGGGCCGCAGCCGCGCCCGCGCCCGCTAGCCAGGGCCACCGGCGCGCCGACCGGGCCGTCATGGATGGGACCGCGGCGGGCTGCGGCGGGCGAGCAGCCGCCTGGTCTGGCGGACCATCGCGTCCTGGCCGCACACATAGATCTCCCGGCCCGTGCAGCTGGCCCGCTGCCTGACCACGGCGGGCAGCAGGCCACGGACGCCGGCGAAGTCAGGGTCGGCGGAAACGACGGGAATCACGGTCAGCGGCGGATAGGCCGACTCCATGGCCCGCAGGGCGGGCAGGTCATAGAGGTCATCAGCGCGCCGTGCGCCGACGAACAGGCTGATGCCGGGGCGACGCCCGGAGCCATCGGCCGCCGCGATCACTTCCTCGATGATCGCCTTGATCGGCGCGAGGCCGCTCCCTCCGGCGATGCACACCAGGTCCCGCTCCCGGTCAGCGGGAGCGGCCAGGTCCCCGCGCGCCGGGCCGAGCAGCACCGTGTCACCGGCCCGGCAGTGGTGCACGAGCGAGTTGCTGACCAGGCCGCCGGGCACCGCGCGCACGTGCAGATCCAGCCGCCCGTCCGGGCGCGGGGCGTTGGCGATCGAGAAGTTCCGCCAGGCCCGCGGCCACCGCGCGACCTGGACCGGCAGGTACTGGCCCGCCCGGTAGCGCAACGGCTGGTCGGGCTGGATCCGCAGCACCGCCAGGTTCGGGCTGCGCAACTCGTGCCTGACCACCTCGCCGACCCACCAGGCCGGCTGGCGCTGTGCATCGAGGGCGGCGGCGCGGATCATCACCGTCGCCGCGTGGTCGAGCGCGGCGGTACAGGCCGCCCGCGCCTGCGCCGTCCGGGCCGGGCCGTTGAAATGGCCGATGGTGGCGACCAGGGCGGCTAAGCCCTCGTACTGAATCAAGTCAGTGCGGCTCGGGAGTGTCGGGTGCGGGATGGAGCGTGTAGTTCCACTCGCCATGCCAGGGGTCGCGGGTGATCGGGAGGTCTTTCATCTCCCGGTCGCTGACCTTGACGCCGGTCGGGTAGGGGGCGGTATCGAGCTGGGCGGTCACAGTCAGCCCGGTGGTCGTGGCGGTGGCGCCGATCAGGTTGATGATCGCCTCGTGGCTGGTCAGGGGCCTGCCGCGCCAGTTCCTGGTGATCTGGGCGAACAGGCGGTGCTCTATTTTGTTCCACTTGCTGGTACCCGGCGGCAGGTGACAGACGCTGATTTCCAGGCCGGTCCCGGCGGCCAGCGCGGCCAGCTCGGTCTTCCACGCCCGGCGGCGGCTGCCGGTGGAACCGCCGCTGTCCGCGGTGATCAGCAGCCGGCGCGCGCCAGGGTAGGCGAGCCGGCCCTGGGTGTTCCACCAGGCCCGCAGGGTGTTCACCGCGAACGCGGCGGTCTCGTGATCGGTCCCGGCGCTGACCCAGCCGGTATTGGCCCCCATGTCGTAGACGCCGTACGGGATCGCCTTGCCCTCCGCGTCGCCGGGGAAGTCGTGCACGTTCACCCGCACCGGGCTGCCCCTGGGCTGGTACTCGCGGCCGCCGTTCTTGAACTGCCCGACGTTCTCCTTCTTCTTGGCGTCCACGCTGACCACCGGATCGCCGGCGGCAAGAAACGCCGCCGCGGTGTCGTGGATGTGCCGGAACTGGGCGTCACGGCCCGGATGCTGGCCGCCCTCCAGCGTCTTGGCGTTCGCCTGCAAGCTGTAGCCGGCCTCATGCAGCAGCCGCTGCACCAGCGTCGCCGACGCCGGGTGGCCTTGGGCACGCAGCTGCCCGGCCAGCGTGCGCAGCGACTTAGCGGTCCAGCGCAGCGGCGTCATCGGGTCTCCCCGCGATTCGGGGTCGACCAGCTTGTCCAGCGCTCCGGCCAGACCCGGATCCAGCTCCCCGGCGCGCTTGCGGCCCCCGCCGGGAACGCGGGAGCGGCCCACCTCCAGCGGCCGCGGGTCATCCAGCTCATCGCGGCCACGACGCACCGTGTCCGGGGAAACCCCCACCGCATCAGCAACGACCCGGACCCCGCCTGACCCCAGCTCACGGGCCTCGGCGCCAAGCCAGACCCGGCACTGACGCTCGGTCAGATGCGGCCTGACCGCGTCGTAGCGGCGAGCCAGAGACTCCCTCACAGGGCTCATAGCACAGACCATAAGCCCGCCGCAGCCGCAAACTAAGTTATTTCGCTACAGCCGCTAAGAACGCCGGGTAATGCTTCTCCTTGACGCCGAATTTCCGGTGCTGCCGCCCGAGGTCTTCGAGATAAGCGCTCAGCGCCACCGGGCTGTCCAGGCTCCAGACGAGCTGGGCCAGGGCACCGAACACGTGCTCACGATGCTCGCTCATCGTAAGCGGGAACATTCCGCAGATTTCGGGATTCTGGCTGAAAAGATGCGCGTAGAAATATTCCATGGCCTGCGGCGCACTGGCCGTCACATGACCGAAGGCCTCTTTTACCAGCGTGATGTCGAAATTTAACCCATCGGGACGGCTGTTATCGATATCTCCGGGCCCGGAAGAGAGTGCCAGGCATGGCGCAGGCCCGGCCGACCTTCGGGGGCCTGGATTGCGGAATCAGGCGGGGTGGGCAGCGGTGCCGGAGAAAGAGGCTTGATCGCCCGGATATCCAGGAATCTGTGGCCGATTGCACGTTGCTGACCTGCAGAGCTATCCGGAGGATCGTCTCGCGGGAAACGTGGTGTAACGCGATGGCCACCACCAGAGTCTGGCATCCTGACATGATGCATACAACGGATTTGGCGCCAGGCAGGAAGAGGAGTACGCAGCGTAACTAGAATGTCGTTACGATTGACCGGCTACCACTGTAGGCACATCGGCTGGATTATCGGCAGGCACGCGAATGCAGCCTTTGCCGGCTGCTAAGGTCAGCGGGACCGCATTCGCCATGAGCCGGAGCGTCGTGGAAGCCGGTGATCAGATGTCCCCCGGGAGGGACGCGCATGACTGCGCCGCTGATCGGAATCACCACCGACCTGAGGGCGGCAGCCTGGCACGACCGGGTCCGCGAGGCTGCGCTGTCGCCGGCCGCCTACTCCCGGGCCATCGAACGGGCCGGAGCGGTTCCTGTGCTGCTTCCGCCGGTGCCCTCCGGTGGCGCCGCCCGGCCTGGATGGACTGGTCTTCGCGGGCGGCCCCGACCTGGATCCGCGCTGCTACGGCGCGCCGCTCGACGATCAGGTGGCCGGCTGGCCAGATCAGGCCAGGGACGCCGTGGAGCTCGAACTCATGCAGGCCGCCATCGAGGCCGGGACGCCGCTGCTGGCCATCTGCCGCGGGCTTCAGGTGCTCAACGTGGCCCGGGGCGGCACCCTGCTCAACGATCAGCCGGATGCGGCCGGTCATGACCGGTACCGGCCCGGCGCGGAATTGCCCGGCCGCGAGGTCCGGATCAGCCCGGCCAGCAGCCTCGGCGCGCTGCTGGGCGCCAGCGTGATGGTGCCCGCCTGTCGGCACCAGGGGCTCGCCCGGCTGGGCAGCGGCGTGGTCGCGATCGCCTGGGCCGCTGAACAGGTGGTGGCCGCGGCGGAACTGACCGGGCACCGGTTCGGCGTCGGCGTGCACTGGCATCCGGAGCAAGGTGACGACCTGCGGATCTTCGAGGAGCTCCGGGCGGCGGCGGCGGCGCGCCCGCACCTGGCCGGCACGGCTGCCGCGCGGTAGGTCCCGCGCTGGCGGTCAGTACACCGGCCGGGCGCCGAACATCTCACCCATCCGGCCCGCCAGCGCGAGGTCACCGTCGATCTGGACCCGGCCGTCGGCGATCAGCGCGTAGAAGCTGCCCGCCCCGGCATTCACCCTGATGAAGTCGGCCAGGGCCAGCCGGATCGTCACGGCCGCATCGGGTACCGGCCGGCTCTGGCCCGGGCGCGCCCCCCGCTGACCTCGATGGCCCAGCAGCGCCGGGTGCCGTCGCTCACCCCGAGGTCGAAGGCGATGGTGCCGTCGAAGCCGGCCGAGCGGGCCGCATCGAAGCGGCTCGCCAGCAGCCCGAAGATCGCCCGCTGCGCCGTGCTGCCGCTGGTCAGCCTCTCGATCCCGGCGTCGGAGACCGACGCGGCGAGCCGCTGCGGGCCGGCCTGCAGCCGGCTGCTCAGGGCGGTGCGGGCCGCCCCGGCGGCCTGCCCGGCCAGCTCGCGCAACGGGCGCTGCCTGGCCCGCCGCGCCGCAGTCACCTCGGCCTCCTCATCGATCTGGTACGAAGCCGGCAGCGTCCGGCGAGCCGGGCGCCGGGCCAGGGCGCGGTCGACAGCCGCGGCGAGCCGGTCGGCCTTGGCTTGCTCCTGCTCGGCCCGGTGCTCGGCAAATCGCGGCAGCACCTCCCGGGCGAACAGCTCGATGCTCTCGCAGATGTGCTCGTGCCGGTTGCGGCCGGACTGCAGGACGAACATCAGCTGGTCCACGCCGGCCGCCTGGTACCTGGCGATCAGCTCGGTGACCTGGGTGGGCGTGCCGATCGCGCCGCGCAGCGACCCCACCTCGGCCTGCAGCAGCCGGACCGCGAGCGGCGCGGCGTCCGCGGCGACGATCTCCCGGGCGAAGCCGCGGGCCGAGCGGTCCTGACCGAAGCTCTGCCACAGGTCGGTGCCGCCGACCAGGTGCGTTCCGACCGTAGTAATGCCCCAGCGAGTAACCGAAGAAATGCGCGCCGTCGATGCCGCGCTCAATGGCCGTCGCCTCGTCCGGGTGCAGCATCATCGGCAGCACCACGGCCACGTTCGCGTTGACCGCCAAGCCGCGCGGCACGCATTCGCTGGAGCCGATCAGCTCGTAGTATTCCGCCACCCAGCGGGCCGCCTGCTGCGGCTCGGCGAACGAGAACGAGAGCGCGCCGATGCCGCTGCGGGCGGCGAGCTGGATGGTCTCCCTCCGGCTGCAGGCGACCCACAGCGGCGGATGCGGCTTCTGCAGCGGCTTGGGGATCACCTTGCGCAGCGGCATCGTGATGAACTCGCTGCGGTAGCCGGCGAACGGCTCCTCAGTGAACATCCGCGTCACCGCGTCCAGGGTCTTTCCCACATGGCCCGCTTAGCGGCCCGCGGCACGCCGAAGCCGCCCAGCTCGGCCGCGGAGCTCGCCTCGCCGGTCCCGAACTCCACCCGGCCGTCGGAGACCAGGTCCAGGGTGGCGATCCGCTCGGCGATCCGGGCCGGATGGTTGACCGCGGCCGGAGCCTGCACGATGCCGTGGCCGAGCCGGATCGAGGAAGTGCGCTGGCTCGCGGCGGCCAGGAAGACCTCCGGAGCCGACGAATGCGAGTACTCCTCCAGGAAGTGGTGCTCGACCTCCCAGACATAGTCGATCCCGGCCCGGTCGGCGAGTTCCACCTGCTCCAGGGCGTCGGACAGCAGCCGGTGCTCGTCATCGGGCCCCCAGGGCCTGGGCAGCTGGTGCTCGTAGAAGATGCCGAACCGCATGCCGTCCTCCAGGATCCGGGCGCTATCCGTAGCGACAGATTGCCACCTCAACCGTCCCGCGGGCAGGACCCGATCGTGGGTCAGATGGGCATGTTGTAGCTGCGCAGCCAGTGGATCTGCAGCCACAGCAGGGCCGACGTCCACGCGCCGGTTACCTCGAGGACTCCAACGATCACCAGCATCAGACCGCCGACGCGCGCGATGCCGCGGGCGTGGCGCCGGGCGAACCCGAACATGCTCATGCCCCGCTGCACGCCCAGCGCGACGATCAGGAACGGGATGCCCAGGCCGAGGGCATAGACGAAGGCCAGGGTGGCGCCCCGGGCCGCGGTGCCGGTGACCATGCCCAGGCTCAGCACCGCCGCCAGCGTCGGGCCGACGCAGGGCGTCCAGCTCAGCCCGAACAGCACTCCGATCAGCGGCGCGCTGGCCAGCCCGGCCTGCGGCCGGGCGGACGGGCGCAGGATCCGGCCCGCGAACGCGAACCGGTCGAAGGCCCCGGCGAACAGCAGGCCGAGCAGGATGACCAGGCCACCGAGGACCTGGGTCAGCCCGGCGCGATGCTCGGCCAGCACGGCTCCCAGGCCGCCGAACGCCACGCCTTCGGTCGCGAACAGCGCGGCGAACCCGAGCACGAACAGCGCGGTGCCGGCCAGCACCCGGCTACGGGCCGGGACGGCCGGCGCCTCCGTCACCGTGACCGCGCCAGAGCCGGCCGCCGTGACCGCGCCAGGGCCGGGCGCCGCGGCCGGCGCGGCCGCGCCAGGGCCGGGTGCTGCGGCCGCACCGGAACTCGGCCCGGCGGCCGCCCCGCGGCCCGGCGTCGCGGCCACGAAACCCGCGCCGGACATGCCGGTCACATACGACAGATAGCCGGGGACCAGCGGCAGGCAGCAGGGCGACAAGAAGGTGAGCGCCCCCGCCGCGGCGGCGACCGGCAACGCGAGGATGAGCGGGCCGGACAGTACCAGGTGCCCGATACCGCCGCTCACTGTGTCTCCCTCAGCGCTGTCTCCCTCCGCGCTGTCTCCCTCCGCGCAGTCTCCCTCCGCGCTCCGACATGGCTAAACCTACCCCTGTGGCGGCCGGCCGCGGCCCGGGCGGACCGACGTCAGCGCCAGCGGCCGGGAGGCCTGCCGCCGCGCCAGGCCAGCCTGCGGATCGTGAAGAACGCCAGCGGAATGAGCCACCAGGGTGCCCAGTGGCCATGCCCGCGCGGCAGCGCGGCAGTCACCGCGAACAGCACGGCCGCCACGGCCAGCACGGCCGCCGGGCCGGCCCAGCGCAAGCCGCGCGCCACCTGGCCGGCCGCAGGCCCGGCCACGGGCGGAGATCCGGCGGCCCGGCCGGAAGGCAGATCGGCCAGCAGCGCGTCCAGCTCACCCTGGGTCCGCGCGTTGATCGCCTGTCCGACCCGCTCGTCGAACTCGTCCTGGGTCAGCCGCCCGGCCTGGAAGTGCTCACTGAGCTCGGCGGCGGCCCGGTCCCGATCGGCGTCCGATACCCGCAGCCGCGCCCGGCCAGGCTGGCCAGCGGCGGCCGCCGGATCGGCCGGTCGGCCTGCCGACCCGAAACCGGACTGGTCACCATGGCCGGAATCGCCGTACACCTGACACCTCACACTTCCGGGTCCGGTGCTGTCGGACCCCACGCATCTAACGATGGTATCCGCCGCCCGCCACCAGGCGCCCGGCCGCGCGGTTGACCGGGACCGCGCGGCGCGGCGACGATGTCGGCTATGCGAAGCAGCCCCCCGTTCCGTGCCGATCATGTCGGCAGCCTGCTGCGCCCTCAGCGGCTGCTGGCCGCCCGCGAGGACCTGGCGGCTGGCCGGATCGACGCGGCGCAACTGCGGGAGGCCGAGGATGCCGCGATCGCGGCGGTCGTCGGCATGCAGGAGGACGTGGGTTTGCAGGCCGCCACCGACGGCGAGTTCCGCCGGGCTTCGTGGCACATGGACTTCATCTACCAGCTGGGCGGCATTGCCAAGGCGCCGGGCCACCTGGCGGTCAGGTTCCGCAACCCGGCTGGCGTGATCGAGTTCACCCCGGCGGCGCTGCAGGTCAGCGGGAAGATCCGGGTCGACGAGCCGATTTTCGGTGACGACTTCGGCTACCTGCGCTCCGCGGTCACGACCGCGGTGCCCAAGCTCACTATGCCGTCGCCGAACATGGTGCACTACCGCGGCGGCCCGGCGGCCATCGATCCGGCTGTCTACCCGGACCTGGAGGAGTTCTGGAGTGACCTGTCGGCGGCCTACGCCGACCAGATCAGGAAGCTGGCCGGGCTGGGCTGCCGGTACCTGCAGCTTGACGACACCAGCCTGGCGTACCTGAACGACCCGGCCCAGCGCGCCGAGATCGCCGGGCGCGGTGAGGACGCCGAGCACCTGCACCTGCGCTACATCCGGCAGGTCAACGACGCCATCGCGGGCCGTCCGGAGGGACTGGCCGTGACCACCCACATGTGCCGCGGTAATTTCCGGTCATCGTGGGCCGCCGAGGGCGGCTACGACTTTGTCGCCGAGGCGCTGTTCAGCGAGCTGGCCGTGGACGGGTTCTTCCTCGAGTACGACGACGAGCGCTCGGGGGGTTTCGAGCCGCTCCGGTTTGTCCCGCCCGGCAAGATGGTCGTCCTCGGCCTGGTCACCACCAAGCGTGGCGCCCTTGAGGACCCGGACACGCTCAAGCGCCGGATCGACGAGGCGGCCAAGTTCGTGCCGCTCGACCAGCTCTGCCTGTCGCCGCAGTGCGGGTTCTCCTCCACCGTGGAGGGCAATGTGCTGAGTTACGACGACGAGGTGGCCAAGCTCCGCCTGATCGTGGCGGTCGCGCGGGACGTCTGGGGCTGACCGCCAGCCCGCTCGCAGCTCACCCTGGGGTGACCGCCGGTCCCCGCGCGGCTCACCGGCCCCGGGCCCGGGCCGGGAAAACCATTGCGGAAGCCAGCAGGCCCGCTGGTAGCTTGGCCGCGTGCCGGAGCCGGAGAACCCAGCCGGGCAGCGGCGGTGAGCCTGCTGCGGGCTGACCTGACCCCGCTGCGCGCCTCACGGGACTTCAGGCTCCTGTACGTCAGCCGGACCGTCACGCTGTTCGGGACCCTGGCCGCCGAAGTGGCCCTGCTCGTGCAGGCCAAGCAGCTCACCGGATCGGCCTTCGAGGTAGGCCTGCTCGGGACGGTCGAGCTGGTGCCGCTGGTGCTCTTCGGCCTGTACGGGGGAGTGCTGGCCGACCGGCTGGACCGGCGCCGCCTGCTCCAGCTGTGCGAGGCCGGCCTCGGCTGCTGCGCCCTGCTGCTGATGATCAACGCGCTGCGGCCGCGTCCGGCGGTCTGGCCGCTTTACCTGATCGCCGCGCTGGCCTCGGCGCTGGCTGCCCTGCAGCGGCCCTCATTCGACGCGTCGGTCCCGCGCATCGTGTCCCGCGATCAGCTGACCGCGGCCGCCGCGTTGCTGGCCATGTCATCGAATGCCAGCTTCATCGCCGGGTCGGCGGTCGGCGGCGCGCTGGCCGCGGGCCCCGGGCCCGCGCTGGTGTACGGCTGCGACTCGGTCAGCTTCGCGGCCTCGCTCGGCTTGCTGTGCCTGCTCCGGCCGCTGCCGGCGGCTTCGGCACCGGAACGGCCGCCGGCATCGGCGGGGGAGCAGCAGCCGGTCAGGGGGCTGCGCAGCGTGCTGGACGGGCTGCGGTATGCCCGCGGACGCCCCGACCTGCTCGGCTCCTATCTGGCCGACCTCGCGGCCATGGGGTTCGCCTACCCGAACGTGCTGTTCCCGTTCCTGGCCGCGCAGCTGCACGCCACCTGGGCGGTCGGGCTGATGTTCGCCGCGCCCGCCGGCCGGGGCCCTGGCCGCATCCGCGCTGAGCGGCTGGACCGGGCGGGTGCACCGGCACGGGCGGGCCATCGCCCTGGCCGCGGCCGGATGGGGCCTGGCCATCGCCGGCTTCGGGCTGGCCCCCGATGTCGGGATCGCGCTGGCCTGCCTGCTGGCGGCCGGAGCCGCCGACATGCTGAGCGGCATCTTCCGCAGCACTCTGTGGAACCAGACGATCCCCGATCAGCTCCGCGGCCGGCTGGCCGGGGTGGAGCTGCTCAGCTACAGCATCGGGCCGTCAGTTGGCATGGTCCGGGCCGGCGCGGTCGCCGCGGTCACCAGCACCAGGTTCTCGCTCGTCTCCGGCGGGGTGGCCTGCATCGGCGCGGTGGGCGCGGTCTGCCTGGCCCTGCCGGGCTTCCTGGGTTACAGCTCCCGGGCGGCGGCCAGCAGGATGCCGAGCTCATCGACGACATAGCCGGTCAGCTCGTCGATGTCGGGGACGAGTTCCCGGCAGGCGATCAGCCCGAAGTGCAGGCCGCCGCGGTAACCGTGCACGGTGATGTTCAGCCCCTGCCCGTCGGTCACCACCGACACCGGGTAGTAGGCCAGCAGTTGCGCGCCGCCCAGGTAGGCCTGCACGTCCGGGCCGGGCACGTTGGAGATCACCAGGTTGAACGGCGGCAGCCGGTGCAGCAGCCCGGTGGCGAACACCACGCGCGCGGCCCGGCCGGCCAGGGCGGGCGGGGCGAAGTCGGTGATGTTCTCGACCAGCCCGGGCGGGATCGCGGCGTGCTGCGCCTTGGCGACCCTGGTCGCCTCGTGCGCCACCGCCAGCCGGTCCTGCGGGGTCGGCAGGTGCGTGGGCAGCGCGGCCAGCATCGCCGACACCTTGTTGCCCAGCGTGCCCCGGGCCTGCTCGTCGCGCACGGAGACCGGGATCATCACGACCAGCGGCGTCGCCGGCAGCGCGTCCCGGCAGATCAGCCAGCGCCGCAGCGCCCCGGCGCACATGGCCAGCACCACGTCGTTGACCGATACCCCGAACGCGTTCTTGACCGTCTTGACGTCGTCAAGGGCCACGGAGCGGAAGGCCCACCGCCGGTGCGGCGTGACCGGCCGGTTGAACGGCGTCGGCGGCGGCAGCCCGGAGGGGGTCGAGATGACCGATCCGTCGCGCTCGCCGACGCGGAGCAGGCGGCCGAGCATGGGGCCGACCACGGACCCGACGGTCGGCATGAACCGCACCAGGTCCCGGGTAATGCGCACGGTGTCCAGCGGGCGCAGCGCGGCCGCCCGCCCGGCGCCGAGCAGCAGCTGCACCGGGCCCGGCGGCCGCTGCGGGATGAACTCGGGGATGGATTCGGTGGCCGGGCCCTCCGGGGTCAGGTCCAGGAGCAGCGTCAGCACCTCGGCACCGGAGACGCCGTCGATGGCCGCGTGATGGATCTTGGTGTAGACGGCCTGGCGCTGCTTGGCCAGGCCGTCGATCAGGTAGACCTCCCAGAGCGGCCGGGTCCGGTCCAGCGGCCGGGAATGCAGCCGGCTGACCTGCTCGGCCAGCTGGGCGTCCGAGCCGGGCCGCGGCAGGGCCAGCTCGCGGACGTGGAATTCGAGGTCGAAGTCCTCGTCGTCGACCCAGTACGGCTGATCAAGCCCGAGCGGCACCTCCAGCAGCCGCTGCCGCAGGATCGGGACCAGGCCGATCCGCGCGGCGAACAGGTCGCGCAGCGCGGCCAGGTCCAGCGGCCGGGGCGCACCGGCCGGATCAAGCAGGCATACCCCGCCCACGTGACCGGACGAGGTCCGTGTTTCCAGGGCCAGGAACGAAGCGTCCAGGCCCGACAATTGCCGCATCGCCACCCCCGGCGCAGCTTACTATCCGCTGGTTTCCGGCGTAACCGGCAGCGGTGCCCGGGCGGCCGGTGATCCGCGGTCGGCTGGATCAGGCCAGCTGACGCAGGGCCTCCTCGATGCCGCGGTGGAAGGTCGGGTAGGCGTAGATCATCTCGCGCAGCCGCTGGGTCGGCACCCTCGCATGGACGGCCAGGGCCAGCAGGCTGAGTACCTCGCCGCCCCACGGGCCGACGGAGGTGGCGCCGACCAGGACGCCGCGGTCGGAGTCCTCGACCAGCTTGATGAAGCCGTCGTTGCCCGCCTTGTGGATCCAGCCCCGGGTGGTCGCCGGGACCTGCGTGCTGCCGGTCCGCACGGTCAGCCGCTGCTCCCGGGCCTGGGCCTCGGTCAGCCCCACCACCCCCACCTCCGGATCGGTGAAGGTGACCCGGGGCACCGCGTGGTACTCGGCGCCGCGATGCTCCTGGCCCAGGATGTCGGCCACGATGATGTCCGCGTGGTACATCGACATGTGCGTGAAAGCGCCCTTTCCGATGATGTCGCCCAGTGCCCAGACGCCGTCGGTCACCCGCATGTGGTCGTCGACCGGAACGGTGCGGGCCTGCTCGTCGAGCCCGATCGCGGCTATCCCCACCTCGGCCAGGCCGGCCCGGCGGCCGGTGGCGACCAGCAGCGCGGTCCCCGTCAGCGTGGCGCCGTCGGCGAGCGTGACCGTGAACTCCGCGCCGTCGTGCGCGACCGCTGACGCGGCGGCGCCCGTGCGCACCCCGATGCCCTCGCGGCCGAACACCGCGGCGATCAGCGCGCTGGCCTCCGGTTCCTCCAGGGGCAGCAGCCGGTCCATCGCCTCCACCACGGTGACCTGCGCGCCGAATCTGGAGAACACCTGGGCTAGCTCGGCCCCGATCGGCCCGCCGCCCAGGATCACCAGCGCCTCCGGCACCCGCTCCGTCTCGATGGCTTCACGGTTGGTCCAGTACGGGGTACCGGCCAGCCCCGGAATGGGCGGGATGGCCGGTGCCGTCCCGGTCCCGATGATGATCCCGCGCCGGGCCTTCAGCACGTCGCCGCCGACGGTGACCTCGCCAGGCGCGGTGATCTGGCCGTGGCCGCGGAACAGCCGCCCGCCCTTGCCGGTGAACCGGTCGGCGGCCACCGTGTCGTCCCAGTTGTCGGTCGCCTCTGACCTGATCCGGTCGGCCACCGGGGCCCAGTCGGGCTGGACCGTGGAGCCGCCGGACATGCCGGGGATCCGGCGGCCCTCGGCGAGCAGGTCAGCCCCGCGGATCATCATCTTGGACGGCACGCAGCCCCAGTACGGGCACTCGCCGCCGACCAGCCGTTCTTCGATCGCGGCCACCTCCAGGCCGGCCTCGGCCAGCCGCTCGGCCGCGTCCTCAGCGCCTGGTCCCATCCCGATGACGATCACATCGACCTCATGCTGGGCCACGCTGAACCTCCCTGCGTCTCATGCGTACCTAGGGGTATGGCACCGTAGACATGACCGTACTCGCGAGCCGCTGGCCGGTTTAGGCCCGGTTTTGCCGGACACTACGGAGACTCCCATGGTGCAACTGCGCTGGTGGACGGACGCGGCCGCCCAGTTCGGCTTGTCGCTCTCCGTGCCGCGGTGACCGGCGCAAGCCCGGCCCAACGGGATGCCGGCGATCACGCTGGCCACCCCGGTAAAGTCTGGTGCCGTTTCCGGCCCGGAATCTGCCGGATCATGAAATCCGGCCGCCTGAGCCGGTCAGCCGCCCAGGCCGCGCTCGAGCGCCCTGGTCCGGACGTCGTCGAGCCGCAGCGAGCGGCTGAGCTCGGCGATCACCGCGTTGCCGTCGATCGCGCCGCAGCTGAACAGGTCGATGGCGATGTGGTCGTCCTCCGGCCAGGTATGGATGCTCAGATGCGACTCGGCCAGGATGAGGACCAGCGTGACGGCGCCGTTGGGGAACGTCACGTGGCTGGTGGCGAGCACCTGCCCGGACGCGGCGCGCACGGCCGCGGTGGCCAGCGCGGCCAGCGCCGGTACGTCCGTGACCGGTGCGGACGGCGTCAGGCGGGCGTCCACCGCGTACAGTACCTTCGGCGCAGGGACCGCCTGATCCCGCAGGCCCATCGGCCCGCTGGCCGTCTGGATGCCAGGCATGATGAGGGAGGATACCGTAGAGCCGCTGATCAGCCGGATCTCGCTGGCCGGCGCAGGAGGGAACCGCATCGCCCGCGCGGGAGCCGCCGGTCCGGCGGCCAGGACCAGAGAAGCCATTGATGGATCTTGACGCAGTTGTCGCCGATGTCGCGGCCGCGGTGGGCCTGGCCGAGGGCCAGTCCGGGGTCAGGGACGTGCTGCGGGCCATCGCGGGCCGCGAGCCGGTCGCGGTGCGGGAGGTCAGCAGGACCGCGGAGCTCCCGGTGCCGATCGTCGCCGCCGTCTGTAGCGAACTGCGCAAGCGTGGTGCCCTGGACTCCGGCCGCCCGGTGCGGCTCAGCGCGTCGAGCAGGCAGCTGCTCGCTCCGGTCGCAGGCGACCTGGGCGGGCCGTGCGAGACCTGCGACGGCAGCGGGCTCATCATCCCGGCTGGGCTGGCCGGCCTGCGGGACCAGCTGGCCGTGGCGGCGGCCGGGGCTCCGGAGGCCAGGCCCGAGCTTGACCAGACGCATTGCACTGTGACCACCAAAATCCATCGCGTGCTGCGGATGCATCAGGCCGGCGCGCTGTTCGGCCAGCGAATCATCCTGCTCGGCGACGACGACCTCGGCTCCGTCGCGATTGCCAAGTTCGCTGCCCTGGCCGGGGCCGCGGCCAGGATCCGGCGGCTCGCCGTGGTGGACGCCGACCCTGCCGTGCTGGCCTGGGCCGCCGAGCAGGTCGCCGGGACCGGCGTGGCGGCCGAGTTCATCGAGCACGACCTGCGCCAGCCGCTGCCCGCGGGCCTGGCGGGCGGGTTCGAGGTGGCGTGCACCGACCCGCCGTACACGGTGGCGGGCGCCGAGCTGTTCCTGTCCCGGGCGGTCGCCGCCCTGGTACCCGAGCCCGGGCAGCACATCTTCTTCTCGTTCGGTGCGCGCAAGCCGGATGAGACGGTCCGCACCCAGAGCCTGATGACCGCGATGGGGCTGGCGATCAGGTCCCTGGCGCCCGGCTTCAATACCTACGTGGGCGCCGGCATCCTGGCCGGTACCAGCCACCTCTACCACCTGCGCAACACCGCGGCATCGCGGCCGGCGATCGGCGGCGCGCACCTGGGCCCGCTGTACACCGCGGACCAGCGGGCCGCCGTCTTGCGGCCCTACCGCTGCGCCGGCTGCGGGGCCAGCCACCGGGTCGGCCCGGGGAGCCAGTGGCCCAGGATCGCCGTCCTGCAGGCGGCCGGCTGCCCGCACTGCGGCGGCACCACCTTCCGCCCGATGGCCCTGCAGCGCCGATGACCGGGCCCGCCGCCGGCTACCTGATCCGCCCGGCCAGAAAGGACGATCTCGAGGCCATCGTCGGCTTCGAGATCGTCATCGCGCAGGTCTCGTTCGGCGATAACGCGATCACCGACCCCGCGCTGCATCGCAAGCGGGTCGGCGGTGCGCTCGGCAAGCCGGGCGAGATCACGCTGGTGGCGGTAGCGGCAGCGCAGCGCGCTACCCCGGTCGGCTGGGCCTGGCTGTCGGCCCGGACCAACTCGCTGACCGGCGACCGCTACGGCAACTTCAGGTCGCTGGCCGCCGCGGACGGGCCCGACCGCAGCCTGATCGGCGAGCTGCTGCTGGCCGCGGTGGTGGCCGCCGCTGACCAGGCGGGCCTGCGGCAGCTGACCGGCAAGGTCCAGGCGGGCAACCTCGGCATGCGGACGCTGTACCGCAAATTCGGCTTTGAGGCGGCGCATCTGACCATGGAGCGTCGGGCGCCCGCTGGGCAGGAGCCAGACCGATGATCAAATGCGTCATCTGGGACATCGACAACACGCTGCTGACCGGCGTCTACCTGGAGTCCCCGGATCGCCCGCCGCCGGCCGACCCGGCCATGGCGGGAGTGCTGGCCGAGTTGAGCGGCCGCGGGATCATCCACGCCATCGCGAGCCGGAACCCGCCCGAGGCGGCCGGCTACACGGCGGCCGCGGTCGGCCATGACTTCGCTGCCGCCCAGTGCGGCTGGGGCCGCAAGTCGGATGCGATCGGGCGCATTCTCGCTGAGCTCGGCCTGACGCCCGACGCGGCCGCGTTCGTGGATGATGAGGCTCACGAGCGCGCCGAGGTCTCCTTCGCGCTGCCGGACCTGCTGGTGCTCTCCGGCGAGGACATGGCTGACGCGGTCGGCTGGGCTGAGTTCGGGCCCCCGGTCGTCACGGCCGAGGCCCGCCGCCGGGGTGCCCTGTACGCCCAGCGGCGGCGCAGGCAGGAGGAGGCCAGGGCGTTCGGCGGATCGAGGGAGGAGTTCCTGCGGCACTGCGGCACCACCGTGGCGATCGGCTGGGCCGAGCCGCCCGATGGGCCGCGGCTGCATGAGCTCTCGGTGCGCACCCACCAGTTCAATTCGGCCGGCCAGGCGATCAGCGAGGCCGCGCTGAGCGCGCTGCTCGGCGCGCCGTGCCGCCGGGTGGTCACGGTCCGGCTGACTGACCGGTTCGGCGATGACGGCCTGGTCGGCGGCTGCGTGATCGAGACCGGCCCGGCGGACTGGACGGTACCGCTGCTGATGATGTCCTGCCGGGCGATCGGGCGGGGCGTCATCGATGTGCTGCTGGCCTGGCTGACCAGGGCCGCCGCGGCCGATGGCGCGGCCCGGCTGGATATCGGGTGCCGGCTGGCTGATCGCAATATGCCGCTGCGGCTGGCCCTGGCCGGAGCCGGGTTCCGGGCCAGCCAGGCGAGCCAGGAAGGGACGTCCGCCGCGGTGTTCAGCAGGCAGCTGGCCGGGCCGCCGCCGGAGCTGCCCGCCTGGGTGAGCGCCCCGGAGGAACCCTGAGCGGACCGGGCCGGCCCGTCATCGACCAGGTGCGGCAGATCCTGGCCGAGGTGACCGGCAGGCCGGAACTAGCTGGCATCCCGCCGCAGACCTCGCTGTTCGGGCCCGGCGTCGGGCTGGACTCACTGGCCGGGACCCTGCTGCTGCGCCAGGTCCGCGCCAGGTTCGGCGTCGATGTCGCCGCCGAGGACCTCAATCTCGACGCGCTGGCCACGCTGGCCTCGCTCACCGCGTTCATCGAGGAGCGGGCCGCTGGCTGAGCCCAGGCGCCGGGCGGGCCGGCGGTACTCTCGTGTCAGGTGGCTGGAGGTCGTGATGAGCGCGGTTTTCGCGGTGGATGCGTGCCGGACGCCGGTCGGGAAGATCAAGGGGGCGCTGGCTGGCGTCCGCCCCGATCACCTGACCGCGAGGGTGATCAGGGCGCTGCTGGACCGTAGTACCTGGCTGGACCCGGAATCGATCGACGACGTCTACTGGGGCGCGGCCAATCAGGCGGGCGAGGACAACCGGAATGTCGCGCGGATGGGCGTGCTGCTCGCCGGCCTGCCGGTGCAGGTCCCGGGCGCGACGGTCAACCGGCTCTGCGGGTCGGGAATGGAGGCGATCTGCTCGGCGGCCCGGGCCATCGCCGCCGGGGATGCCGATATCTGCCTGGCGGGCGGGACCGAGTCGATGACCCGGGCGCCGTTCGTGCTGCCGCGTACTGCCGAGCCCTTCCCGCGGGAAGCCGGGGTGGTTGACACGCGGCTGGGCTGGCGGCTGGTCAGCCCGCTGATGCGGGAGCTGTATCCGCCGATCGCCCTGGGGGAGACGGCCGAGAACGTGGCCGAGCGCTATGGCGTGGACCGGGACCGGCAGGACCGGTTCGCGCTGCGCAGCCATCAGCTAGCCGCCCGGGCGCAGGATGCGGGCCAGCTGGCCGGCCAGATCGTCCCGGTGGCCACCCCAGACGGCGAGGTCCGGGCCGACGAGGGGATCAAGCCCGGGCTGACCCTGGCTGACCTCGCCGCCCGGCCGCCCGCCTTCCGCGAGCACGGCACCGTGACCGGGGGCAACTCGTCTCCGCTCAATGACGGCGCGGCGGCCCTGCTGCTGATGTCCGAGCGGGCGGTGGCCGCGGCGGGGGCGGTCCCGATGGCCAGGTACTGCGGGACGGCGGCCGCCGGGGTGCATCCCGACTACATGGGCATCGGCCCGGTCCCCGCGATGACCAAGGTACTGGCCAGGGCAGGCTGGCAAGCAGCCGATCTGGACCTGGTCGAGGTCAACGAGGCGTTCGCGGCGCAGGCGGTGGCGGTCATCGACCAGCTGAAACTCGACGAGGACCGGGTCAACGTCAATGGCGGAGCGATCGCGATCGGGCATCCGCTGGGCTGCAGCGGGGCCAGGATTACCACGGCGCTGCTGCACGAGCTCCGGCGGCGCGGTGCGGCGAAGGCGGCCGCCACGATGTGCATCGGCGTCGGCCAGGGGATCGCCACCCTCTGGCAGGCCGCCTAGCCCCCGCCCCCAGCCCGCCCGCCCCGGCCAGACCCACCCACCCACCCGCCCGCCAGGCCAGCCCAAACCCGCCCAGCCACCCGCCAGTCCACCCCAAACCCACCCACCCCGCCCGGTATGCCCCGGTCCGTCCCGGCGGACAGCATGATCATGGGCGTTTGCTGGTGGGACACCACCAAACAACCACAATCACGAAACCCGGCCGCAGCCGCCCTGGCCGCGGGCGCCCTGGCCGCGGGCGTCCTGGCCGCGGGGATGCTGCTGGCCGTCGGCGGCCGGGGCCCGGGGGACCAGGGCGGTCGCGATCGAGGGAAAGATGAGGACCGATAGCGCGCCCGCGCCGACCAGCGCCGCCGCGTTGGCGGGGAGCATCACGCCGTCCTGCATGCCGATCGCCGCGATGGCGATCAGCAGCGGCATCGTGGTCGCGGTGATGAAGGTCATCTGCGCCCGCTGCCGGACCGGCAGCCAGCGGCGGTAGACCAGCAGCGACGGCAGCCCGCGCACGACCAGGAGCAGCACCAGGAAGATCAGCAGCCGGAGCGGGTCAGCGATGATCGCGGCGATGTCCAGGCCCATGCCGGAGGCCACGAAGAAGATCGGGATGAAGATGCCGTAACCGACCGCGTCGAGCTTGTCCTCCAGCAAGCTGACGTCGAACTCCATCCGCCGCGTCCAGCTCCGCAGCACCATCCCGGCGACCAGCGCGCCGAGCACAACGTCCAGCCCGAACCGCTCGGCCAGCACCAGCAGCACCATCACCACCACCACCACCACCACCACCGCCCATCGCAGCGTCGTCTGCGCGGTGGCCCGGTGACCCTGCCGGATGATCTCGCGCAGCCGGGCGCTGCCCACGACGCGCGGCAGGGCCGTCAGCACCAGCGCCGCGATGCCCACCACGACCAGCGAGGCGGCCGCCGCGAACTGATTGCGCCGGGTCAGGAAGACCGAGATCGCGATGATCGGGAAAAGCTCGCCCACCCCCCCGGCCGCCAGCACATACTGCCCGAACCGTCCCGACATCATGTTGTTGTCCCGCAGGATGGGCAGCAGGGTGCCCAGGGCCGTGGTGGTCAGGGCCAGCCCGATGGGCACGATGCTGGCCGCGGTGCCCAGGCCCAGTACGTGCGGGCCGATCAGGATGCCGCAGAAGATGAGGATCACCACCTGCGGGACCGGCGGGCCCGGCAGCGCGGCGACCAGCACCGGGGCCATGGCCGCGACCAGCGACACGGCCAGCAGGGTCTCCAGGCCGCGCGCCGTCACGCTCACGACGGTCCGGGCCGGGCCAGGGCCTGCGGTGGCCTGGATGCCATGCGATCCCCCGTGGCCTGGCCCGCGCCCCCCGTGGCGCGGGCAGCCGATGATCAGGATGCCCGCCCCGGCGCTGCCTACTCCCCAGCTAACGGCGGGTCGCCGGTGCTGATCGGCGAAAACCTATGGCTTGGCTGGGATTTGGCCGATTTCGGCCCCGCGGTTGTTCTCAGGCACCGGATCGCGGCGCCCGGCGGCCCGGGGGGTAGGGTCGGCGGCGGGTGCACTGTGACTAAGGGGGCCACGCACGTGCAGCAGGGCAGGCCCGCCGGGGCCGTGGCGGACGAGGAGCCAGGCGATCCGCAGGCGCGGATCGTCACCATCCCGAATGCCATCAGCGTGGCCCGGCTGGCCGGCGTCCCGGTGTTCCTGTGGCTGGTGCTCGGCGTGCGGACGCAGGCAGGTGACGCCTGGGCGGTCGGGCTGCTGATCGCGGCTGGGGCGTCGGACTGGCTGGACGGCAAGCTGGCCAGGGCCCTCGGCCAGACCAGCCGCCTGGGCCAGGCGCTCGACCCGGCCGCAGACCGGCTCTACATCGCGGCCACGATTGTCTCGCTGGCCATCCGCGCGATCATCGGCTGGTGGCTGGTGGCCGTGCTGGCCGTCCGCGAGCTGCTGCTCGGCGCGGTGCTGCTGGTGCTCCGGGCCCGGGGCTTCGAGCCGCTGCAGGTGAGTTTCGTCGGCAAGGCCGCGACCGCATGCTTGTTCTACGCGTTTCCACTGCTGTTTCTCGGGGATCATGCGGGCACGCTCGGCGACGTCACCCGGGTCACCGGCTGGGCGATGGCGATCTGGGGAACGGCACTGTACTGGTGTGCCGCCGGGCTCTATATAGTTCAGGCGCGCAGCCTGCTGAGGGGAAAAAGGGAGGGCCTACTGCGGTGAAGGCTGTCGTGATGGCAGGCGGAGAGGGCACCCGGCTGCGCCCGATGACCGCCAATCAGCCGAAGCCGCTGCTGCCCGTGGTCAACAAGCCGATCATGGAACACGTGCTCCGGCTGCTCCGCCGGCACGGTTTCAACGAGACCGTCGTCACCGTCCAGTTCCTCGCCTCCATGGTGCGCAACTACTTCGGTGACGGCGAGGACTTCGATATGAGCCTGCAGTACGCCACCGAGGAGACGCCGCTGGGCACCGCGGGCAGCGTGAAGAACGCGCAGGATGCGCTGCGGGACGAGCCGTTCCTGGTGATCTCCGGTGACGCGCTCACCGACATCGACCTGTCCGAGCTGGTCAGGTTCCACAAGGACAACGGCGCGCTGGTCACCGTCGGGCTGACCCGGGTGCCTGACCCGCTGGAATTCGGCATCATCATCGTGGACGACGATGGCCGGATCCAGCGCTTCCTGGAGAAGCCGACCTGGGGACAGGTCTTCTCCGACACCGTGAACACCGGCATCTACGTGATGGAGCCTGAGGTGCTGGCGGAGTTCCAGGCCGGCGAGGCGGCCGACTGGTCAGGCGACATCTTCCCGCAGCTGCTGGAGCGCGGCGCGCCGCTGTTCGGCTGGATCGCCGACGGCTACTGGGAGGACGTCGGTACCCACGAGAGCTACCTGAAGGCCCAGGCCGACGTGCTGTCCGGGCGGGTCCAGGCGGACATCGACGGCTTCGAGATGTCACCCGGCGTCTGGGTGGCCGAGGGCGCCGAGGTGGACCCGGAGGCGGTGCTGACCGGCCCGCTGTGCGTCGGTGACTACGCCAAGATCGAGGCGGGCGCGCAACTGCGCGAGTTCACCGTCGTGGGCAGCAACGTGGTGGTCAAGGAGGGCGCGTTCCTGCATCGAGCGGTCGTGCACAACAACGTCTACGTCGGCCCGGGCGCCACCTTGCGCGGCTGCGTCATCGGGAAGAACACCGACGTGATGGCCTCGGCCAGGATCGAGGAGGGCGCGGTCGTCGGGGACGAGTGCGTGATCGAGCCCGAGGCGTACCTGTCGGCGGGGGTGAAGGTCTACCCGTTCAAGACCATCGAGGCCGGCGCGGTGGTGAACACCAGCGTCATCTGGGAGTCCCGCGGCCAGCGCACCCTGTTCGGGCCGCGCGGCGTCTCCGGCCTGATCAACGTGGAGATCACCCCCGAGCTGTGCGTCCGGCTGGCCAGCGCGTATGCGACCACCCTGCGGAAGGGCGCGGTGGTGACCACCTCGCGAGATGTGTCGCGGGCGGCGCGGGCGCTCAAGCGCGCGGTGCACGGGGCGCTGAACGCGAGCGCGATCAACGTCATCGACCTGGAGGCGCAGCCGCTGCCGGTGGCCCGGTTCGAGACCGCGCGCGGCGAGTGCAGCGGCGGGATCGCGCTGCGCACCACGCCGGGCGACCCGCAGTCCATCGACATCATCTTCCTGGACTCCTGGGGCGCCGATCTGTCGCAGGCCGCGCAGCGCAAGCTGGAGCGCGTCTTCTCCCGGCAGGAGTACCGGCGCGCCTTTCCCGGCGAGATCGCGGAGCTGACCTACCCGCCCCGCGTGGTCGAGTCCTACACCCATGAGCTGCTGAGCTGCGTGGACATGACCGGAGTGCGCGGCGCGGGCCTGAAGGTCGTGGTCGACTGCGCCGGGGGCACGGCCTCACTGGTGCTGCCCGCCCTGCTCGGCCGCATCGGCGTGGACGTGCTCACGGTCAACAACCGGCTGGACGAGGCTTCACCGACGCAGTCGCTCGCGCAGATCCGGGCCGGGATGCACCGGCTGGCCGAGCTGGTGTCCTCGTCTCGGGCCGCGTTCGGCGTCCGGTTCGATCCGGTCGGTGAGCGGATCACCCTGGTCGACGACAAGGGTGCCATGGTGGCCGATGAGCGGGCCCTGCTGGTCGTGCTCGACCTGATCGCGGCCGAGCGCCGGACCGGCCGGGTGGCGCTGCCGGTGACCACCACCCGGGTGGCCGAGCGGGTCTCCCGCTTCCACAAGGTCGAGATCGACTGGACGCCGACCTCGCTGCACGGCCTCTACGAGGCCACCGCCGCCGAGGACGTCATCTTCGCCGCCGACGGGCGCGGCGGCTACGTGGTCCCCGAGTTCTCCAGGTCCATCGACGGTATCGCCGCGTTCGCCCGGCTGCTCGGCCTGGTGGCCAGGACCCGGCTCACGATGAGCCAGATCGACGCCCGGATCCCGGCCGCGCACCTGCTCAAGCGGTCCATGCCGACGCCCTGGGCGGCAAAGGGCAGCGTCATGCGGACCGTGGTCGAAGCGGCCGGCGACCGGACCATCGACACGACCGACGGGGTCCGGGTCGTGGAGCCGGACGGCAGCTGGATCCTGGTCCTACCGGACCCGTCGGATGCGGTGACCCATCTATGGGCCGAGGCCAGCGACAGCAATGCCGTGCAGGCGCTGCTCGACAAGTGGGCGGCCGTCGTCGAGCACGCTGGCCGCTGAGCTGACCGCGAAACCCGGGCCGCGAGCCGTTCCTATTTGTCCGGCCGTGCGGCCTATCTGGGGTCGCGGCGGCGCCCGGTCCCGGCCAGCGGTTGCGCTGGGCGGGCCTGACCTGCTGAGTGCCGGCGCGGAGGGCCCCGGACATGAGAGAATCGCCGTCATTGTAGATGGGCGGGTGCTCGGAGGTGCGGCCAGATGTGGCGGAGGCGTCGCCGGAGTGTGCCGGTTGGCTCGGTACGGTCTGACGTTGCCCCGCACGGCCCGGCCGGATCCGGATCCGGATCGGTGAGCGTGGCGGGCGGACGTGTGCCGGCCGCCGGGCGGCGTGTGTGGCGCATGGACCGCCGCGCCGCAGCGCGGGTAGCTTGGAGCCCACCACCCGGGCGGCCGCTGCCCGCCCAGGCCGGCGTGGGCACTGCGCAGATCGCATCGCCAACGGAGGGAAGGCTCGGCACGGATATGCCCAGCGTCTACTGCACCCGGTGCGGTCAGGAAAACCCGGAGGGTGCCCGCTTCTGCTCGCAGTGCGGCTCGCCGCTGACCTACGGCTCCGGCGAGCACGGGGCGGAGACCACATCGACCATCTCGCTGGGCGGCGATCTCGCTGAGGGCGAGTCCGGCGACGAGTCCCTCGCCGATGCGGCCACCCTGGACGCGCTGCCGCCCGGGACCGCCCTGCTGGTGGTCAGGCGGGGACCCAACGCGGGGAGCCGGTTCCTGCTGGATAGCGATCTGACCCTGGTCGGCCGTCATCCCGACAGCGACATCTTCCTGGACGACGTGACCGTCTCCCGCCGTCATGCGGAGTTCTACCGTCAGGGCGGCGGGTTCACCGTCCGCGACGTCGGCAGCCTGAACGGCACCTACGTGAACCGCGAGCGCATCGAGGAGACCGCGCTGAGCAGCGGCGATGAGGTGCAGGTGGGCAAGTTCCGGCTGGTGTTCCTGCTGGGCCCGCGCTCTGCAGCGGAGCATGGCGGAGGCGCGCAGGTCTGGGGATGAACGCACAGCCCGCGCGGTCCTACCTCGGAATCGGCGAGGTACTCGCCCAGCTCCGCGCCGATTTTCCTGACATCAGCGTCTCCAAGATCCGCTTCCTGGAATCCGAGGGGCTGATCGAGCCGGCCCGGTCGCCGTCGGGGTACCGGAGGTTCGGCGCCGCGGATGTCGAGCGGCTCAGGTACATCCTGACCGCCCAGCGCGATCAGTACCTCCCGCTGCGTGTCATCAGGGAGCGGCTGCGGCCCGTCGGCCTGCCGGCGCAGCCGGGCGGCGGTACCGGCGCCGGGGCGCCGGCCGGGCAGCAGCCCGAGCGCCGTACGGCCATGCTCACCAGGCGGGAGCTCGCTGAGGCCGCGGGCATCGACGACAGCCAGGTCGGCGAGCTGGAGGCCTTCGGCCTCATCCAGCGGGCGGGCCGCCAGTATGGCCCGGACGCGCTGCAGGTGGCCAGGACGGTCGCAGCGCTGGCCGGCTATGGCGTGCAGGCACGGCACCTGCGCGCGGTGCGGGCCGCGGTCGAGCGCGAGACCACGCTGATCGAACAGGTGGTGGCGCCCACGCTGCGCCAGCGTAACTCGGAGGCCAGGAAACAGGCCGGACAGACCGCCCGCGAGATAGCTGCCCTGTCGCTGCGGCTGCACCGCGCGCTGCTCGAGGCGGCGCTGGCCGAGGCGGGCTTCGCCGGCGACGGGCTGCCCGAGGCGATGGCGGGCCCCGGCTGGCCGGACCCGGCCGCGGGCCTGCCGGATTCACGGCCGCCGGCCTGGCCTACCCCGCTGACCGCGCAGCCGGCGCACCGCGGGAGGACCGTGAGGTTGGCGGGGCCAGCGCCTAGCTCGGGATCTGGCTACGCCCGGCGGCCGAACCCGGGTTCGCTGGCCACCGGACCACGCCGCCAGGGTGCGGGGCGCTGCGCCCAGATAGCGGGTGTACGTTGACAAAGGGAATGCCCTTAAGCAGGGTCCAGAGTACAGGCAGCGCAGCAGGCGCTTTGAGGGACGGAGCCGCCGTGAGGCAGATGGAGGTCGTTGGCGTCCGCGTCGAGATGCCCACGAACCAGCCCATCGTCCTGCTCAAGGAGACGCAGGGGGAGAGGTACTTGCCGATCTGGATCGGCCCGATGGAGGCGACCGCGATCGCCTACGCGCAGCAGGGCCTGGTGCCGGCCCGTCCGCTGACGCATGACCTGCTTCGCGATGTGCTGCAGGCCCTGGACGTGCAGCTGAAGACGGTCAACATTACCGAGCTCAGGGACGGGATCTTCTTCGCCGACCTGATCTTCTCCAACGGCAAGGAGGTGAGCGCCCGGCCGTCGGACTCGATCGCTCTGGCCCTGCGCACCGGCGCGACCATTTTCGCCAGCGACGAGATCCTCGATGAGGCCGGCATCGCGATTCCTGACGAACAAGAGGACGAGGTGGAAAAGTTCCGGGAGTTTCTCGACACCATCACGCCCGAGGACTTCGGCCGCGCCACCTGAGCCCGCGCCGCGGGGCCGCGGCGCAGCATGGGGGCCGTGCGCGCGGTGAGGATGATGCTTTTCCCTGACTCAGTACTCGACCGCGACGCGCCGTGGCAGATCGTTGACGAGCTCGCTACCTGCGGCCTACGGTTCGAGACGAGTACCCAGGGACATCGCTCCCGGGCCGGAGGTGGGCGTGGCGGTAACCAAGGGCGACGGACAGGAGCCCGGCGCGCGGGGCGCCGCTGCCCGGCACGCCGGCGAGCAGGGGCTGCTGTTCGGCGAGGAGATCGCGGCCCGGCCCGAGGACATCGGGTACCGCGGCCCCACAGCCTGCACGGCGGCCGGGATCACCTACCGTCAGCTCGACTACTGGGCCAGGACCGGGCTGGTTGAGCCCAGCGTGCGGGGCGCTTCCGGATCCGGGTCCCAGCGGCTATACGGCTTCCGGGACATCCTGGTGCTCAAGGTGGTCAAGCGGCTGCTGGACACCGGGATCTCACTACAGCAGATCAGGACCGTGCTGACGCACCTGCGCCAGCACGGCGCGGGTGACCTCGCGCAGGTCACTCTCATGAGCGACGGCGTCAGCGTTTACGAGTGCACCTCCACCGACGAAGTGGTGGACCTGCTGCAGGGCGGCCAGGGCGTCTTCGGCATCGCGCTGGGCCGGGTCTGGCAGGAGGTCGAGGGCAGCCTCGCTGAGCTGCCTGCCGAACGGGCCGTGGCCGGCGAGCTGGCCAGCCAGCCTGCCGGGACCAGCAGCGCGGATGAGCTGTCCAGGCGGCGAGCCCGCAGGATCGGCTGAGCGCGGCCGGCCTTTCGGGCCGGGATCGGCCCGGGTTACTGCGTTATGTAGCGCTCTGACGGTTCCGGCCGTCCGGTCAGCAGCCCGGGCCAGCGCGACCATGATCACGATCTTGCTGCGCATTGACTTTCTCCTTCAGGACTCATCGACGGGCCGCGGCCAGCAGGGTCAGCAACGGCACTATCCGCTCCGCAGGTACGGCGTACTGACCGCGCACCGAGGTGCGCAGCCAGCCGGCCGCGACCAGCTGGCGCAGGTGGTGGTAGAGCTGCCCGGTGGTACCCAGCTGCTCGTGGCGGCCGAGGTCGGCCGCCGTGCGGACGCCGGACAGGATCTGCTGCAGCAGCAGCAGCCGGACCGGATGGGCGAGCGCGGCGAGCGTGGCCGCTGACTGGGCCCAGTCGTCGGCCAGCAGCGTCTCGACGAGCTGGCCCTCCTGCCATTCGTAATGCTCGCCGCCGGGCACCGTGACGGTCCCGGTGAACAGCACCGCACCGGGGTCGGCGGTGCGCTCCCTGAGCCCGGCCAGCGCCCAGAAAGCCCCGGCCTCGGGCGCTTCGCGGTGGGCCGGGCCTGGCGCGTCATGCGGCTGCGGCGCGGCCTGGCCCAGCCGGGCTTCCAGCGTGGCTAGCCGGTCCTCGAGGCGGGCTACGCGCTCGGCGAGCGGCTGCTCCTGCTCGGCTCCGGTCATGAAGAGCATTCTACGTATGTACGTAAAAACATCAAACGGTTTGGATGCGGCTATGAGCCGTAAGGCGAGTCCGCCGCCCGCTCGCTCGGGTAGGCTCAAAATGCTGACGAAACCGTCCGGGAGAGATCCCGCGCCGCCAGCGCGGGACGCCGAAGGGGCAACCTCCCCGGAACCTCTCAGGCACCAAGGACCGGGCGGCCTAAGCATCTCTGGAGCCCGCACGGCCGGATGACAGAGGGGGAGTCCGCACACCGCGCCAGCGGCCCGCTGAGGGCCCGCCCGGAGGCTCCCATGAACTTCGCGCAACGCCACATCGGACCGGACCCGGCCGAGCAGGAACACATGCTCGCCGCGATCGGCTACGACTCTCTCGACGAGCTCACCAGCGCGGCACTGCCCCCCGGCCTGGCCGCGAACCGGGAGCTGAACCTGCCGCCGCCGCTGGCCGAGGAAGCGGTGCTCGCCGAGCTGCGCCGCCTGGCCGCCCGCAACCATCCGATCACCTCGATGATCGGCCTGGGCTACTACGGCACGGTGACGCCGGCCGGTGATCCGCCGGAACGTGCTGGAGAACCCCGCCTGGTACACGGCGTATACGCCGTACCAGCCGGAGATCTCCCAGGGTCGGCTTGAGGCGCTGCTGAACTTCCAGACCATGATCGAGGACCTGACCGCGCTGCCGGTCGCGGGCGCGTCGATGCTGGACGAGGCGACCGCCGCCGCCGAGGCGATGACGCTCAGCCGCCGGGCCAAGGGCCGGGGCCGGATCTTCCTGGCCGACGCCGGACTGCCTGCCGCAGACCCTGGCCGTGCTGGCTACCCGGGCCGAGCCGCTGGGCATCGAGCTGGTCACCGCGCCGGTCACTCCCGAGGTCGATCGCGGCGCAGCCGGACGGCGAGCTGTTCGGCGTGCTGCTGCCCTACCCGGCCGCCAGCGGGGCCGTCCGCGACCTGGCGCCCGTCATCGCGGCGGCGCAGGCCAGCGGCGCGCTGGCCACCGTCGCCGCCGACCTGCTCGCGCTGACCCTGCTCACCCCGCCCGGCGAGCTGGGCGCGGACATCGCGGTCGGCACCACGCAGCGGTTCGGCGTGCCGATGGGCTTCGGCGGCCCGCACGCCGGCTACATCAGCGTGCGCGACGCGCTCAAGCGCCAGCTGCCCGGCCGGCTGGTCGGCGTCTCGGTCGACGCCGACGGCCAGCCCGCCTACCGGCTCGCCCTGCAGACCCGCGAGCAGCACATCCGCCGGGAGAAGGCGACCAGCAACATCTGCACGGCGCAGGTGCTGCTGGCGGTGATCGCCGCGATGTACGCGTCCTATCACGGCCCGGACGGGCTGACCGCGATCGCGCGGCGGGTGCACGCCAAGGCGGCCAGTCCTCGCCGCGACGCTGGCCGCGCCGGGTTCTCAACCAACCATCAGGCGTTCTTCGACACCGTCCGGGTGATCGTTCCCGGCGGCGCGGCCGAGGCCATGGAGCGGGCCCGCGCGGCCGGGTTCAACCTGCATCTCGGCCGGGCCGGACCTGGTCCAGGTCGCCTGCGACGAGACGACGACCGACGAGCGCATCGCGGCCGCCGCGGCCAGCGCGCTCGGCGGACCGGCGCGGCGCCGAGCACCGCCGCGCGGCGCCGCCGCGACGAACTGGCGCCATCCCGGCCGGGTTGCGCCGGACGAGCGGCGTTCCTGACCCATCCGGTGTTCACCTCCTACCGCAACGAGACCGCGATGCTGCGGTACCTGCGCCGGCTGGCCGATTACGACATGGCGCTGGACCGCTCGATGATCCCGCTGGGCTCCTGCACGATGAAGCTCAACGCCACCGCCGAGATGGAGCCGATCACCTGGCCGGAGTTCGCCGAGCTGCATCCGTTCGCGCCCGCCGACCAGGCCCGGCTACGACGAGCTGATCCGCCGGCTCCAGGACGGCCCTGGCCGAGATCACCGGCTATGACGCGGTGATCGCTGCAGCCGAACGCGGCCGCAGGGCGAGCTGACCGGCCTGCTGGCGATCCGGCGCTACCACCGGGCGCAGGGACGAGCCGGAGCGGACGTCTGCCTGATCCCGGAGTCCGCGCACGGCACCAACGCGGCATCAGCCGTGCTGGCCGGCATGCGGGTGGTCGTGGTGAAGTGCGGCTCGGACGGCGCCATCGATCTGGGCGACCTGCGGGCCAAGCTGGAGGCGCACGCGGGCACGGTAGCGGCGATCATGCTGACCTACCCGTCCACGAACGGCGTTTTCGAGGCGACCGTCGGCGAGGTCTGCGACCGCGGTGCACGCCGCTGGCGGCCAGGTCTACGTGGACGGCGCCAACCTGAACGCCCTGGTCGGGCTGGCCCAGCCGGGCTGCCTTCGGCGCCGACGTCTCGCACCTGAACCTGCACAAGACGTTCTGCATCCCGCATGGCGGCGGCGGGCCGGGCGTTGGCCCGGTCGGCGTCCGCGCGCACCTGACGCCGTTCCTGCCCAGGCACCCGATGCTGCCGGACATCTCCGTGGCCGGCGCCGTCACCGGTGATGTGCCCGCTGAGCTGCGGACGGCGGCCCGGTCGCGGCCGCGCCCTACGGCTCGGCCGGAATCCTGCCGATCTCCTAGGCCTACCTGGCGATGATGGGCGCCGCCGGGCTGCGGCGGGCCACGCAGGTGGCGATCCTGAACGCCAACTACGTGGCCAGGCGGCTCGATCCGTACTTCCCGGTGCTGTACTCCGGCCGGGCGGCCTGGTGGCGCACGAGTGCATCCTGGACCTGCGGCACATCACCGCGCAGACCGGCATCACGGCCGAGGATGTGGCCAAACGGCTGATCGACTACGGCTTCCACGCGCCGACGATGTCGTTCCCGGTGGCCGGGACGCTGATGGTCGAGCCGACCGAGAGCGAGAACCTGACCGAGCTTGACCGGTTCTGTGACGCGATGATCGCGATCGCCGGCGAGATCGCCAAGGTCGCGACCGGCGACTTCGACGCCAGGACAACCCGCTGAAGAACGCGCCGCACACGGCGTCGATGCTGCTCGCCGAGCGAGTGGGAGCACCGTACGGCCGGACCGAGCGGCCTACCCGGCCGGCGGTGACCGCCGGGCCAAGTACTGGCCGCCGGTCCGCCGGATCGAGGGCGCCTACGGCGACCGGCACCTGGTCTGCTCCTGCCCGCCGCCCGCCGCATTCGAAACCTGACCGGCCCCAGCCGGGATCTTCCTTGATCATGGCTGTTTGGCGGGCGCAGGGCACCACCAAACAGCCATGATCATGAAACGCCGTCCGGGGCGGCGGCCCGCGGTCAGCGGTTGCGGGGCTCCCAGCTGAAGAACCGCGCCGCAGCCAGCAGGCCGGCCAGCCCCCACACCGCCACGATCAGCACGTCGATCCAGTGATAGGCGGTGCCGATGAAGCCGGCCTGCATGCCCCGGGCGAAATGCCAGACCGGGAAGATCTTGGCTATCCACAGGATCCAGGCCGGGGCGTTGCTGCCCAGCGGGATGAAGATCCCGGACAGGAAGAGCAGCGGCAGGATGGTCGCGTTGACGATCGCCGCGGCGGCGTCGCCGTTCGGGATGACCGCCGTCATGGCCAGGCCGAGCGCGCAGAACGCCGCGGCTCCGACCACCACCATCACCGCGAACCGCAGCAGGGTCAGCCCGGTCGGGACGGCGGCGCTGTAGAAGAGCCGACCGAACGCGGTGGTGATGATGACCAGCAGGACCGCGACGAGAAGCGCGTGCACGATCCGGGCGGCCAGGTACACGGCGCTCGGCAGCGGGGTGCCGTCGATCCGTTTCAGCACGCCGGTGTCGCGCTGGAAGGACACGCTGATCGCGATGTTGGTGAAGCAGGCGGAGATCACCGCGAATGATGCCATCGCGGCCACGTAGTAGGTGGATGTATCGATGGTCTTGGCGCCCAGATGCACGGTGGAGTGGCCGAGCAGCGCCGTGAAGATCACCAGGAACATCAGCGGGAAGGCGAAGGTGAAGAAGGCCGACTCGGGATTCCGCCAGAACGCCTTGTTGACGTAGCGGACCTGCGAGGCGGTCAGCGCGGGAGCTTTCATTCGGCACGCACGCCTTCCTGCGGCTCGATGCGCCGGGCCGGGCCGGAGTCCCCGTCGCCTGGCTCCTGGGCAGCTGGGCCGCCGGTCAGCATCAGGTAGACGTCCTCCAGGGACGGCCGGATGATCCGCAGCGTGTCCAGGCTGATCCGGTGGCCGATCGCCCAGCCGGTGAGCTGGTTCAGCGCCGCGGTGAGATCGTCCGGCGTGAACTCGGTGAACCCGTCGGCATCCGGCGGGCCGCCCAGCCCGGCCGGCGGCGCGGTACCCGCGGGCAGCCGGTACCTGACCCGGGGCCGGGCCCGCTCCCGGCCGCCCAGGGTGGCCGGCGGTCCCTCGGCGACAATGCGCCCGGCGGCGATCACGGCCACCCGGTCGGCCAGGTACTGAGCCTCGTCCATGTAGTGGGTGGTCAGCAGCACCGTCTTGCCCAGCACGGCGAGGTTCTTGACGACCTCCCAGGCCTCCCGCCGGGCCGACGGATCGAAGCCGGTGGTCGGCTCGTCGAGGAACAGCAGGTCCGGATTGCCGACCAGGGCAATCGCGACGTCGAGGCGGCGCTGCTGGCCACCGGAGAGCTTGATCACCCGGGCATCGCGTTTGTGCTCCAGGCCGACGAGCCCGATGACCTCGGCGACCGGCCGCGGCTGCGGGTAGTAGCTGGCGTACATCGCGAGCGTCTCGGTCACCGTGAGGTAGCGGTCGACGCCGGCCGACTGCAAGACGATCCCGATCCGGCTCTTCAGCCGCTGCCGCTGCCGTCCCGGGTCGTAGCCGAGTACCGTGACCGTGCCGCCGTCCCTGGCCCGGTACCCCTCCAGGATCTCGATGGTGGTGGTCTTTCCTGCGCCGTTGGGGCCGAGCAGCGCGAAAATCTCGCCGGCCGGGATCCGCAGGTCGATGCCGCGCACCGCGGCCACGTCGCCGTACGACTTGGTCAGGCCGCTGACCTGCACGGCGAATGAACCGGCGGCCTCGGTCACGGTCTGCGGTGCTGCCGCCATGCCATCCTCCGTCTCCCGCGGCGGTCGGTCACGGCCGCAGGCAGTTATCGGGCCAGCCGGGCGGCCGCGGGCCGGCGGCTATCATTATGACCCCCCGCTCGGGGCAGGCTGAGGAAGTGGCTAAGGTCGGCGAGCCCGCTTCGCCGGCGGCCTCGCTGATCCCGTGCGGTTCCTGTTGTTGATCACCTGCCGTTAGAGTGAGGCGGCCCGGATCGGCCGCGGCGCGGGACCGAGGGCGCCCGGCGGCAGGAGGAGCGATGCAGGTAATAAGCGGCGCGGGGATATACACGGCGGCTACGGACGCGGCGACGTCGCACTGGACCGAGCAACTGCGGGTTCCCGACCTGTCGGTCGGCACCTACTCGATCACCCGGGGCGGTCTCGATGACCAGGTCCCGCATACCGAGGACGAGATCTACGTCATCACTGCGGGCCGGGCCCGGCTGCGGCCGGCGGCCAGACCGCCGACGTGGGTCCAGGCTCGGTCATCTACGTGCCGGCCGCCGAGGTGCACAGGTTCACCGACATCAGCGAGGACTTCGCGGCGATTGTCGTGTTCGGGCCGGCCGAAGGGTCCCGCGCGCGGGGCGGTGGCTAGTGCGCGCCGGGGCGGTCGGCCGCGATCGTGCGCCCCTTCCACTGGCCGCTGCGGCCGCGATGATGCCGCCGGGCCGAATCGGCGGTCATCGCCGCGTACATGACGGCGATCAGCGGCAGGGTCGGGGCCCGCAGCGGCGACAGCCCGTACAGCCTGAGCATGGGCAGGTAGGTAACGGCCATGATCGCCCAGCCAGCCAGGCCCGTCGCCGCGAGCCAGCCGGACGCACCGGCGCCCGCGGCGCCGGCCAGCCCGGCCACCGCCGCGGCGGGCGGCAGCAGGTAGAGCCACAGCAGGCCGGCGACCGTTCCGGCCAGCAACCACGGTGAGTAGCGCAGCTGGGTGTAGGCGCTCCTGGCCACCATGTCCCACAGCGCGGCCAGCCCCGGATATGGCCGGCGGCTGCTGATGTCGGTGGTCAGCCCGAGCCAGCAGCGCTGGCGGGCCGCGGCGCCCTTCAGCAGCCCGCCCAGGGCGACATCGTCGATCCGGGCCCCGCAGATCCGCTCCAGGCCGCCGGCGTTCTGCAGCGCCTGGCGCCGCAGCAGCATGCATCCGCCCGCGGCGGCCGCGGTACCGGCGTCCGGCCGGTTGACCAGGCGGAACGGATAGAGCAAGGCGAAGAAATAGACGAATGCGGGGACCAGCAGCCGCTCCCAGCCGGTATCGGCCCGCAGCAAGGCCATCTGCGAGACCAGGACGCGATCGTCCGACTCGGCCGCCCGCACCAGGGCCGTGACGGTGCCTGGCCGGTAGTGGATGTCAGCGTCGGCGAACAGGATGTACTCGGAGCCGGGTGCCGCGCGCAGGCCTTGCGCCATGGCCCAGACCTTGCCCGCCCAGCCCGCCGGGGTCGGGGAACCGCAGACGACCCGGAGGCGGCCGGGAGGGAAGTCCCGGCCGAGGGCCGCAGCGGCCCGCGCCGTGCCGTCGGTGCTGTCGTCGTCCACCAGGATGACCGAGAATGCCCCAGGGTAGTCCTGGGCGAGCAGCGCAGGCAGCGTCTGGGGGAGGATGGCGGCCTCGTCCCTGGCCGGGATGACCGCCGTCACGCTCGGCCAGCGCGCCGGCCGGGCCCGGGTGGAGCGGCGGGCCCGGGTGGAGCGGCGGGCCCGGGTGGAGCGGCGGGCCCGGCCGGCAGCCGCTGATCGGTGCGCCAGTAACCGCCGCGGGCGGTCAGCAGGTACCCCCAGGCGACCGCGGCCAGCGCAGCGGCGGCGATGACATAGGGCACCTGGATACCCTGGCATACCGGCGCGGCCCGGCCGGCCGCCGGGCGCGGTCCTGACGGTGCCGGCCGAGTGCTCGTGACGCTGCCCAGGGCCGGGGCAAGCCCGGCCGAGTCTGCATAGAGTTACTGCGTGGCAGATCCGGCGAGTTACCGACCTTCCCCGGGCTCGATTCCCGAGTCGCCGGGCGTTTACCGGTTCCGTGACGAGCGCCGCCGGGTCATCTACGTCGGTAAGGCCAAGAACCTGCGGTCCAGGCTCAACTCTTACTTCGCTGACTTCGCCGGGCTGCACCCGCGTACCCAGTCGATGCTGCGCGCGGCGGCCAGCGTGGACTGGACGGTGGTCGGCACCGAGGTCGAGGCGCTGCAGTTGGAGTACTCCTGGATCAAGGAGTTCGATCCCAGGTTCAACGTCCGGTACCGGGACGACAAGAGCTATCCCTACCTGGCCGTGACGATGGACGAGGAATTCCCCCGCGTCATGGTCATGCGGGGCGCCAGGCGCCGCGGGGTGCGGTACTTCGGCCCCTATTCGCATGCCTGGGCGATCAGGGACACGGTCGACACGCTGCTGCGGGTGTTTCCGGTCCGGACCTGCTCGGCGGGGGTGTTCAAGCGATCCGGCCAGATCGGCCGGCCGTGCCTGCTCGGCTACATCGGCAAGTGCTCGGCGCCGTGCGTGGGCCGGATCGGCGCCGCGGAGCACCGCCAGCTGGCCGAGGAATTCTGCGACTTCATGGCCGGCCAGACCGCCAAGTTCACCAGGCGGCTCGAGACTGAGATGCGCCGGGCCGCAGCGGCGCAGGAGTACGAGCGGGCCGCGCGGCTGCGCGACGACATCCAGGCGCTGCACCGGGCCCTGGAGAAGCAGGCGGTGGTACTGGGCGATGGCACCGACTGCGACGTCATCGCGCTGGCCGAGGACCAGCTGGAGGCGGCGGTCCAGGTCTTCTACGTCCGCGGCGGCCGGGTGCGCGGGCAGCGCGGCTGGGTGGTCGACAAGGTAGAGGACATCGCCACACCGGACCTGGTCGAGCACTTCCTCGGCCAGGTTTACGGCGATGACCCGGTGGCGGGCGAGCCCGGCAGCGGGCCGGGCGGGGCTGCCGCGCCGCGGCGGGCGACCGGCCGCCCGGCGCGGCCGGGCTCTCCGCCGTCCCGCGCGAGGTGCTGGTCCCGGTGCTGCCGCCGGGCGCCAGGGCGGTCGAGGAGTGGCTGGCGGCCAGGCGCGGCGGCCGGGTCAGCCTGCGGGTCCCGCGGCGCGGTGACAAGAAGGCGCTACTGGATACCGTGGCCAGGAACGCGTCGGAGTCGCTGGTCCAGCACAAGACCAGGCGCGCCAGCGACCTCACCACGCGCAGCCGGGCCATGCACGAGATCCAGGAGGCGCTCGGGCTCGACGACGCGCCGCTGCGGATTGAGTGCTACGACGTGTCTAACCTGCAGGGCACGCACGTCGTGGCATCCATGATCGTTTTCGAGGACGGGCTGCCGCGCAAATCCGAGTACCGCAGGTTCAGCATCAACGGCCTGGACGGCACCGACGACGTGGCCTCGATCCACGAGGTGATCTTCCGCAGGTTCCGCCGCTACCTGGACGAACTCCAGGCGACCGGCGAGCTGGACACGCTGGGTGACGAGCCGGACGGCAACAGCCAGTCACCGGAACCCGGGCGGCGGCGAAAGTTCTCCTACCCGCCGAACCTGGTCGTCATCGACGGCGGCCCCGCCCAGGTCGCCGCCGCCGTGCGGGCCATGGACGAGCTAGGCATTGATGATGTCGCCGTGTGCGGCCTGGCCAAGCGGCTGGAGGAGGTCTGGCTGCCCGGCGAGGATGGCCCGGTGATCATGCCAAGGACCAGCGAGGGGCTGTACCTGCTGCAGCGGGTCAGGGACGAAGCCCACCGGTTCGCCATCACGTATCACCGGGCGAAGCGATCCGCAGCCCTGGCCACCAGCGCCCTGGACGCCGTGCCTGGCCTGGGCCCGGCTCGCCGGGCCACCCTGCTGCGGCATTTCGGCTCGGTCCGTAGGATCAGCGGGGCTACGGTGGCTGAGATCGCCGGCCTGCCCGGCATCGGGCCCAGGATCGCCGAGACGGTCGTGGCCGCGCTCGCGCCGGCCCGATCCGACCGCAGCGGCGGTGCTGGGGGCGGCGGTGCTGACGGCGGCGGTACTGACGGCGGCCCGCCGTCAGCTGGCGAACGGAACGGGCCGGGCCCGGCCGCAGCGAGCACGGCCGGAAAGACGGGGGGACGCACGTCATGACGCCGGAGAAGCCCGGCCCGGAGATCGTGATCATCACCGGCATGTCGGGTGCTGGCCGCAGCACGGCGGCCAAGTCGCTGGAGGATCTCGACTGGTTCGTGGCCGACAACCTGCCGCCTGACCTGCTGTCCACCATGGTGGACCTGGCCAGGCGGGCTCGCGGGGCGGTCCCGAGGCTCGCGGCCGTGGTCGACGTGCGCAGCCGCGCGTTCTCCACCGACCTGAGGTCGGTCATCAGCGACCTGGGGGCCAGGGGCATCCGGCCCTACGTCGTGTTCCTGGAGGCCAGCGATGACACGCTGGTCCGCAGGTTCGAAAGCGTCCGGCGGCCGCATCCGCTGCAGGAGGCGGGCCGGGTGGTCGACGGCATCGCCGCGGAGCGCGAACTGCTGCGCCCCGTGCGCGGCCTGGCCGATCTGATCGTCGACAGCTCCGACCTCAATGTCCATGAGCTGCGGGCCAGGATGCGCGACGCGTTCGGCGGCGACGCGGACACCGCGCTGCGGGTGAACGTGGTCTCGTTCGGCTTCAAGTACGGGCTGCCGGTCGACGCGGATCTGGTCGCCGACTGCAGGTTCCTGCCGAATCCGCACTGGGTGCCCGAGCTCGCCCCGCTGACCGGCCAGGACAGTGCCGTCCGCGATTACGTGCTCGGCCAGCCCGGTGCCACCGAATTCCTGGCCGCCTACGTCGAGGCGGTGCGGGTCACGCTGAGCGGCTATCAGAACGCCGGAAAGCATTTCGTCGTGCTCGCGGTGGGCTGCACCGGTGGCAAGCACCGCAGCGTCGTGATCGCCGAGGAGATCACGGCCAGGCTGGCCGGGTCCTGGCCGGGCATCCAGATGACCCACCGCGACCTCGGGCGCGAGTGATGGCCAGGCGGCCAGAACGGGCCGGCCCGGCGTCGCGGCCGTCGGCGGCCCCGGGCAGGCCACCGCGGGGCAGGCCGCTCAACCGCCGGGTGGTGGCGCTCGGCGGCGGCCACGGGCTATTCGCGTCCCTGTCGGCGCTGCGGCGGGTGACCCGCCAGCTCACCGCGGTCGTGACCGTGGCCGACGACGGCGGCTCCAGCGGCAAGCTGCGCCGCCAGTTCGGCGTGCTACCGCCGGGCGACCTGCGGATGGCGCTCGCTGCGCTGTGCGGGGACGACGCCTGGGGCACCACCTGGAGCCGCGTCGTGCAGCACCGCTTCACCGGCTCCGAGGAACTGGGCGGCCATGCCGTGGGTAACCTGCTCATCGTCGCGCTCTGGGAGTTGCTCGGCGGTGACACCGTGGAGGGCCTGGACTGGGTGGGCCGGCTGCTGGGCGCGCACGGCCGGGTGCTGCCGATGGCCTCGGTCCCGCTCGACCTGGTGGCCGGGGTAGAGGGGGCGGACCCGGCCAGGCCCGACGACATCACCATGGTTAGGGGCCAGGTCGCCTGCGCGACGACGCCCGGACGGGTACGGTCGGTGTCATTGATTCCTGCCGACCCGCCCGCATGTCCGGAGGCCGTGACCGCGGTCGGGGCCGCGGACTGGGTAGTGCTCGGGCCTGGCTCGTGGTTCACCAGCGTGCTTCCGCACCTGCTGGTGCCCCAGCTGGCGGAGGCCCTGGTCACCACCCGGGCCCATCGGCTGGTGGCGCTGAACCTGGCGCCGCAGCCAGGAGAGACCGAGGGGTTCTCTCCGCAGACGCACCTGGAGGTGCTGGCCGACCATGCTCCGGGGCTAACGGTCGACGTGGTGCTCGCCGACCGGACCGCGGTCAGCGCCGCAGCGGCCGAGCTGGAGAAGGCGGCGCGCCTGCTCGGCGGCAGGCTGGTGCTCGCCGACCTGGCCGTGGGGGATGGGTCGCCCCGCCACGATCCGCGGCGGCTGGCGGGCGCGTTCGCGCAGATCTTCGAGGGGGAGTAAGCCGATGGCGATGACCGGGCTGGTCAAGGATGAGCTCAGCCGCGTCACCATTCTCAAGCCGTGCTGCCGGAAGGCCGAGGTGTCCACGCTGCTGCGGTTCGCCGGCGGCCTGCACCTGGCGGCCGGCCGCATCGTGGTCGAGGCCGAGCTCGACACCGGGGCCGCGGCGCGCCGCCTCCGTAAGGACGTGGCCGAGGTGTTCGGCCATTCCTCGGAGCTGATCGTGCTCGCGCCGAGCGGGCTCCGCAAGGGCAACAGGTACGTGGTGCGGGTGCACAAGGACGGCGCGAGCCTGGCCAGGCAGACCGGGCTGGTCGACAGCAACGGCCGCCCAGTGCGCGGGCTGCCCAAGCAGGTCGTGGCGGGCACCGCCTGTGACTGCGAGTCGGCCTGGCGCGGCGCGTTCCTCGCCCACGGCTCACTCACCGAGCCAGGCCGGTCCATGTCGCTCGAGGTCACCTGCCCGGGGCCGGAAGCGGCGCTGGCCATGGTGGGAGCGGCCCGGCGGCTGAAGATTCAGGCCCGGGCCCGCGAGATCCGCGGCGTGGACCGGGTCGTCGTCAAGGACGGCGACGCGATCAGCGCGCTGCTCACCCGCCTGGGCGCGCACGACAGCGTGCTGGCCTGGGAGGAACGGCGGATGCGCCGCGAGGTCCGGGCGACGGCCAACCGGCTGGCCAACTTCGATGACGCCAACCTGCGCCGCAGCGCGCGGGCCGCGGTGGCGGCGGGGGCCCGGGTGGAACGTGCCCTGGAGATCCTGGGGGCCGAGGCGCCCGAGCACCTGATCGTGGCGGGCGAACTGCGGATCAAGCACCGGCAGGCCAGCCTGGAGGAGCTCGGTCAGCTCGCGGACCCCCCGCTGACCAAGGACGCGATCGCGGGCCGGATCAGGCGGCTGCTCGCCCTGGCCGACAAGCGGGCCGCTGAGCTGGGCATCCCGGGCACGGACGCGCACCTGACCGCTGACATGCTGTCGCCATGACGGCAGCGGGCGGTCGGGCGGCAGCTGGATCCGCCTGCACCGCGGCCGGTGTAAGGTTCGGTCGGGCCGCCGCGGCGGCTTGGCCGCTGAAGCGAGCGACACGATAAGGAGCGCGGCTGTGACTGTCCGGGTGGGTATAAATGGATTTGGCCGGATTGGCCGCAACTTCTGGCGGGCGGTCAGCGCGGGAGCCGGGGGCCTCGGCGGGCATCGAGATCGTCGCGGCCAACGACCTGACCGACGCCAGGACGCTCGCGCACCTGCTGAAGTACGACACCGTGCTCGGTACTCTCGAGCAGGACATAGCCGTGGACGGCGACGCGATCAGGGCCGGAGACGCCAGGATCGGCGTGCTCGCCGAGCGCGATCCGGCCGCGCTGCCCGTGGGCCGATCTCGGCGTGGACGTGGTCATCGAGTCCACCGGCCGGTTCACCTCAGGGCCAGACGCGCGCAAGCACATCGAGGCGGGCGCGAAGAAGGTCATCATCTCGGCCCCGGCCAAGGGCGAGGACCTCACGATCGTGATGGGCGTCAACGACGACAACTACGACGCGGCCAGGCACGATGTCATCTCCAATGCCTCCTGCACCACCAACTGCGTGGCGCCGCTGGCCAAGGTGCTGCTGGACAGCTTCGGCATCGTCAAGGGCATGATGACGACGGTCCACGCCTACACCAACGACCAGGTGATCCTGGACTTCCCGCACAAGGACCTGCGCCGGGCCAGGGCCGCCGCGCAGAACATCATTCCGACCACCACCGGCGCGGCGAAGGCGACCTCGCTGGTGCTGCCCGCGCTCGAGGGCAAGCTGGACGGGATCGCCATGCGGGTGCCCGTCATGGACGGCTCCGTTACCGACCTGGTGGTCCAGCTGGAGCGGGAGGTGACCGCCGAGGAGGTCAATGCCGCCTACCGGGCCGCCGCCGACGGCCCGCTGAAGGGCTACCTGCACTACACGGACCGAGCCGATCGTCTCCTCCGACATCGTGGGCACCCCGTACTCGTGCACCTTCGACTCGCTGCTCACCATGGCCGCCGGCGACCAGGTCAAGGTGATCGGCTGGTATGACAACGAGTGGGGCTACTCCAACCGGCTGGCTGACCTGGCCGCGCTGGTCGGCACCGGCCTGGCCGCCCGCTCATGAGGGGTATCGACGACCTGGATGTGGCCGGCCAGACCGTGCTGCTCCGGGTCGACCTGAACGTGCCGCTGGACGGCGACCGGATCACCGACGACGGCCGGATCCGGGCCAGCCTGCCCACCATCACCAAGCTGGCCGGCCGCGGCGCGCGGGTGCTGGCCTGTGCGCACCTGGGCCGCCCGAAGGGCTCCAGCTACGACCGAGCGCGCGGCGGGCGGCCCGTCGCTGCGCCCGGTTGCGGCGCGGCTGGGCGAGCTGCTCGGGGCCCAGGTCCCGCTGGCCGCGGACGTGACCGGCCCAGGCGCCGCCGAGGTGGCCGCGGGCCTGCGTGATGGCCAGGTCGGGCTGCTGGAGAACGTCAGATTCTAGCCGGCCGAGACGAGCAAGGATGACGCGCAGCGGGGCGAGCTGGCTCGCAGGCTGGCCGGACCGGCGCAGCTGTACGTGGGCGACGGGTTCGGCGCGCTGCACCGCAAGCACGCCAGCGTCTATGACGCGGCGCTGCTGCTGCCGCACGCGGCCGGCGATCTGGTGCTCGCCGAGGTTGAGGTGCTGCGCAGGCTTACCACCGACCCGGCCAGGCCCTACGTGGTGGTCCTGGGCGGCGCGAAGCCCTCCGACAAGCTCGCGGTGATCAGCAACCTGCTGGACACGGCCGACCGGCTGCTGATCGGCGGCGGCATGTCCTATACGTTCCTGGCCGCCCGCGGTTACGAGGTCGGCCACTCGCTGCTGGAGGCTGACCAGATCCCGCAGGTCACCGAGCTGATGGCGGAGGCGGAGCGCCGGGGCGTCGAGGTGGTGCTCCCGGTCGACCTGGTCGCCGCCACCCGCTACGCGCCCGACGCCGAGCACGAGGTGGTACCGGTCACCGACTTCCCCGCTGACCGGGAAAGCCTGGACATGGGACCGGCGACCCGCGCGCTGTTCGCCGCCAAGCTCGCCGACGCGAAGACCGTCTTCTGGAACGGCCCGGTCGGGGTGTTCGAGTTCCCCGCCTTCGCCGCGGGCACCCGGGCGGTGGCCGAGGCCATCAGCCAGGTGGCGGGGCTGACCGTGGTCGGCGGGGGCGACTCCGCGGCGGCCGTTCGGCAGCTGGGTTTTCCCGATACCGCGTTCTCGCACATCTCCACGGGCGGCGGCGCCAGCCTCGAATACCTCGAGGGCCGGACGCTGCCCGGCCTCGCCGCGCTTGAGGACGCCGGTGAGCCGCGCCGAGCCGGGCCGCAAGCCGCTGATCCTCGGCAACTGGAAAATGCACTTCAGCCATTTCGAGGCGCTCGCGCTGGTGCAGAAGCTCGCCTTCACGCTGACCGACAAGGACTTCGACGCCGCTGACGTGGCGGTGCTGCCGCCGTTCACCGCGCTGCGCAGCGTGCAGACCCTGATCGAGGGCGACAAGCTGCAGCTGGGCTACGGCGCGCAGGACATCTCCGCCGCACGACGACGGCGCCTACACCGGCGACGTGTCCGGCCGGATGCTGGCCAAGCTGGGCTGCAGGTACGTGCTGGCCGGGCATTCGGAGCGGCGGCAGTACCACGGTGAAGACGACGCGCTGGTCGGCGCGAAGGTGGCCGCGGCGCTGCGCAACGAGCATCGCGCCGGTGCTGTGCGTGGGCGAGACCCTGGCCGTCCGGCAGGCCGGCGAGCACGTCAGCCACACGCTCGCGCAGCTGGACGGCGCCCTGGCCGGGATGACCGGCGGCGCAGGCCGGGAGCCTGGTCGTGGCCTATGAGCCCGTCTGGGCGATCGGCACCGGCGAGGTCGCCACCCCGCGAGGACGCCCAGGAGATGTGCGGCGCCATCCGCAGCCGGATTTCCGCCGGTCACACCGACGCGGTGGCCGCTGGTATGCGTATTCTGTATGGGGGTTCAGTGAAACCCGACAACATGGCTGCGATCATGGCGCAGCCGGACATCGATGGCGCGCTGGTCGGCGGCGCGAGCCTCGATGTCGGCGATTTCGTCAGGATCTGCCGGTATCGTGAAGTGATCACAGATACCGGAGCGTGAGGCCCGGAGGGACGAGGAGCAGCAGTGACTATCGCCATCTCGATCGTCCTGATCATCACGAGCCTGCTCATGGTGCTGCTCGTGCTGCTGCACAAGGGCAAGGGCGGCGGCCTGTCCGACCTGTTCGGCGGCGGCGTCACCTCCACGCTGGGCTCGTCGTCGGTGGTCGAGCGGAACCTGGACCGGATCACGATCTTCACCGGAATCCTCTGGTTCCTCTGCATCGTCGGGCTGAACCTGGTGATTAACCACTGACGGTCGGGCAGGGCGGCTCCGGTGCGGAGCCGGGACAAACCATCAGCAACGCAAGGGGTGAGCAGTGAGCAGTGGCAACGCTATCCGCGGCAGCCGCGTCGGGGCTGGGCCGATGGGCGAGGCAGAGCGCGGCGAGGCCGCGCCGCGGGTGCGGGTGTCGTTCTGGTGCTGCAACAAGCACGAGACCGTGCCGAGCTTCGCGAGCGATGCCTCGGTCCCGGAGACCTGGGACTGCCCGCGCTGCGGCTTCCCGGCCGGGCAGGACGAGGCGAACCCGCCGGCGCCGCCGCACGCCGAGCCGTACAAGACGCACCTGGCGTATGTGAAAGAGCGCCGTAACGACACCGACGGTGCGGCCATCCTCGCCGAGGCGCTCGACCGGCTGCGCAAGGGCGCCTGACCGCCCGGCACCGCCTGACCGCCTGCCACCGCCTGACCGCCCGGCACCGCCTGACCGCCAGGCCGCCGGACCTACGGGACCGGGCCCGGTCAGTGGGCGAAGCCGCCGTGCCGCTCACCGTGCTGCGGGATCAGCGGAACGTGTGCGTGCGGGTGCGCGGCCAGGGCCTTGACCTGGGTCCGCAGGTCGTCGAGGAAGAAGCTGGCCAGATCCGCGCTGAACCCGTTGCGGACCACGATCCGGAGCACCGCGGTGTCCTGCATGCCCTCGGGGAACGTGTAGGCGGGGACCAGCCAGCCCCGCATCCGCAGCCGTTCGGCCAGGTCGAACACCGAGTACCCGGCGCTGGCCGGATCGGCCAGCTTGACCGCGAACACCGGTAGGTCGCTGCCGTCGGTGAGCAGCTCGAACGGACCCATGCTGGCCATCGCGCCGGACAGCTGCAGCGCCACGTCCTGGCACCCCTGCTGGACGGCCCGGTAACCCTCGAAACCGAGCCGCAGGAAGTTGTAGTACTGGGCCGCGACCTGGCTGCCCGGCCTGGAGAAGTTCAGCGCGAAGGTCGGCATGTCACCGCCGAGATAGTTGACCCGGAAGATCAGGTCCTCGGGCAGCGCGGCGGCATCCCGCCACAGCACCCAGCCGACGCCCGGGTAGACGAGCCCGTATTTGTGCCCCGACGCGTTGATCGAGGCGACCCTCGGCACCCGGAAGTCCCAGTCCAGGTCCTGGTGCAGGAACGGCGCGACGAAGCCGCCGGATGCGGCGTCGACGTGGATCGGCACGTCGTGGCCGGCCCGGGCCTGCAGCCGGTCCAGCTCCGCGTTGATCTGCAGCACCGGCTCGTAGCTGCCGTCCATCGTGGATCCCATGATCGCGACCACGCCGATGGTGTTCTCGTCGCACCGGGCGGCGGCCTCCGGGCCGGTCAGGTGCAGCCGCCCGGGCGCCATCGGCACCATCCGCGGCTCGACCTGCCAGTACCGGCAGAACTTCTCCCAGCACACCTGCACGTTGGCCCCCATGACCAGGTTCGGCTTCGAGGCGCCCGCCCCCGCCACCGCCCGGCGAGCCCGCCAGCGCCACAACAGCGCCATCCCGCCCAGCATGCATGCCTCGCTCGACCCGGTGGTCGAGCAGCCGGGCGCGACGATGCCGGGGTGGTCGGCGGCCGCGGGCGCGTGCCACAGGTGGGCGAGGATGTTCACGCAGCGCCGTTCCAGCTCGGCGGTCTGCGGGTATTCGTCCTTGTCGATCATGTTCTTGTCGAAGCAGTCAGCCATCAGCTGCCGGGCCTGTGGCTCCATCCAGGTGGTCACGAAGGTGGCCAGGTTCAGCCGGGCGTTGCCGTCCAGGATCAGCTCATCGCGCACCACCTGCAGGGCGGTGTCCGGCAGCATCCCGTGCTGCGGAAGCTGATAGCGCGGCACCTGCTGGGCGCGCTCGCGTACGTAGATCGGGTTGATATCGAGGTCGGCCGACCTGGCGGCGGCCTCGTCGACCTTTCGGTGCAGTGGCATGGCTGGCTCCGATTCGCTCGCTAGCCGGGCGGCAGGCGGCCCGGCGTCCGGTCAGTCCGGTTCCGTCCGCAGGTACCTGCAGAGCAGGTGACCGCCATCTTCGAGCACGTGGGCCAGGCGCAGTCCGGCCGGCCCCAGCCGGGCGGGCCGGTCGGCCTGGCCCGCCCGGAGGCCGCCCGCCTGCGGGGCGGTCACGATCCGGCTGGCCCAGCCGCCGGCCAGTACCGGGCTGATGGTCAGGCACAGCTCGTCCAGCAGGCCCGCCGCGACGATCTGCTCAAGCAGCCGCGGGCCGCCCTCGGTCAGGATCCGCCGGTAGCCGCGGTCGGCCAGCGCAGCGATGATCGCGTCCGGTGCAAGTGGGTCGGGCCCGGCCACGATCACCTCTGCGGTCCTGGCCACCTGGGCCCGGCGGTCCGCTGACGCCGCCTCAGTGGTCAAGACGATCGTGCGGGCCTGCCCGGGGGCGGTGGCCAGCAGCGGCCCGGCGGGGTCCAGGCCGCTCAGCTGGTGCGTGACGACGGCGATCGGCGGCGTCGGGGGGCGCCCGCCGCGCAGCGCCGGCCATGTCTCGGCCAGCTGCACCGGGCGGTACTGCTCCACCCTGGCGGTCCTGGCGCCGACCAGGATCACGTCGGCCAGGCTGCGGAGCACCGCGAAGACCGCCTGGTCCGCGTGCCCGGACAGGCCGCCGGACCGGCCGTCGAGCGTCGCGGCGCCGTCCGCGCTGGCGACCATGTTGGCCCGCACCCACGGCCGGGTGGCCTGCTCGCCGGCCTCCGGATACGGGTAGAGCGCGGTCAGCGCGGCGAGCGCGGCGTGCGCCGGCCGGGCCCGGCGCCGGCTCGCCGATCGGGCGGCCTGCGGCGGGAAAGATCTGGCGCACGTGCAGCAGTCAACCAGAGCGGGCCCGGCGCGCGGCCGCGGGCGGGAGCGGCGTCCAGCGCCAGAGGCCCGCTAACCGAGCGCGGCCGGGGCGCCCACGCCGCGCAGCACCACGACCGACCGCCCGGTCACCAGTCGACGGCCAGCTGGCCGGGATGGGCCCCGGCCGAGCCCGAGCCTGGCCGCTCCCGGCGCGGCGGTGTCGATGATGACCTCCCAGGTATCGTGCAGCCGGCCACCGGGCAGGGTGAACCTGACCGGCTCGCTGTGCGCGTTGAACAGCAGCAGGAAGTCGCTGTCGCGGACCTTCTCACCGTGCGGCGCGGGCTCGGAGATCGCATCGCCGTTCAGGAACACGCCCAGGGCGCGGGCGTACCCGGCCTGCCAGCCGGCGTCGGTCATCTCCTGCCCCGACGGCGCGAGCCAGATGATGTCCTGCAGGTCGGTCCCGCCGGCCGGAGCCGCCGACGGCAGCCCGCTGAAGAACCGGCGGCGCCGGAACAGCGGGTGCTGGCGCCGGAGCCTGGTCAGGGCGCGGGTGAAGTCGAGCAGCTCCGGATACCGGGCCGCGCCGGCCCAGTCCACCCAGGACACCTCGTTGTCCTGGCAGTAGGCATTGCTGTTACCGCCCTGGGTGCGGCCCATCTCATCGCCGGCCAGCAGCATGGGCACCCCCTGCGAGCAGAACAGCGTCACCAGGAAGTTCCGGACCTGGCGGGCTCGCAGCTCGTTGATCTGCGGGTCCTGCGACGGGCCCTCCGTCCCGCAGTTCCAGGACCGGTTATCGTCGCTGCCATCGCGGCCGTCCTCGCCATTCGCCGCATTGTGCTTATGGTCGTAGCTGACCAGATCGCGCAGCGTAAAGCCGTCGTGACAGGTGACAAAATTCACCGAGGCGCCCGGCCGCCTGGCGCTGGTTTCATAGAGATCGCTGGAACCGGTCAGCCGGAAGGCGAATTCCGGCAACGTGCCGTGCCGGCCGCGCCAAAGGTCGCGCACCGTGTCGCGGTACTTGCCATTCCACTCCGTCCACAGCGGCGGGAAGTTGCCGACCTGGTAACCGCCCTCGCCCACATCCCACGGTTCGGCGATCAGCTTGACCTGCGAGACCACCGGGTCCTGCTGAACCAGGTCGAAGAACGTCGCGAGGCGGTCCACGTGGTGCAGCTCGCGGGCCAGCGCCGACGCCAGGTCGAAGCGGAATCCGTCGACGTGCATGTCCAGGATCCAGTACCGCAGCGAGTCCATGATGAGCTGCAGCGCATGCGGGTGCCTGACGTTCAGGCTGTTGCCGCAGCCGGTGTAATCGAGGTAGACCGACGGGTCATCATCGGCTAGCTGATAGTAGGCGGCGTTGTCGATGCCGCGGAAACAGAGGGTCGGCCCGAGCGCCCCGGACTCGGCCGTGTGGTTGTAGACGACGTCGACTATCACCTCGATGCCGGCCTGTGAAGGGCCCTGACCATGGCCTTGAACTCGGCGACCTGCCCGTGCGACGGCCGGCTGCGGCGTAGGCGTTGTGCGGGGCCAGAAAGGCGATCGTGTTGTAGCCCCAGTAATTGGTCAGCCCGCGCTCGGCCAGCCCGGGCTCGGGCACGAACTGGTGAACGGGCATCAGCTCGATCGCGGTCACCCCCAGCCGGACCAGGTGATCGAGGACAGCCGGGTGGGCCAGCCCGGCGTAGGTGCCGCGCTGCCGCCGCGGAACCTCCGGGTGGCGCATGGTCAGCCCGCGGACATGCGCCTCGTAGATCAGCGTCTCGTGGTAGGGCGTCCGGGGCGGCCGGTCACCGGCCCAGTCGAAGTCCGGGCTGATCACCAGGTTCCTGGGCATGTACGGCGCACTATCGTCGGAGTTGACGCTCCCCGGGTCGCCGCGCCGGTAGGAATACAGCGATTCGTGCCAGCGGACCTGGCCGGCCACGGCCTTGCCGTACGGGTCGAGCAGTAGCTTGGCGGGGTTGCAGCGGTGCCCGCGCTGCGGCGCGTAAGGCCCGTGCACCCGGTAGCCGTAATGCTGGCCGGGGCCCACGTCGGGCAGATAACAATGCCAGACGAAGCCGTCCACCTCGGTCAGCGGAATCCTGATCTCGGCGCTTTCGGTGGCCGGGTGGCCGGAGCCGAACAGGCACAGTTCGACCCGCTCGGCAATTTCGGAGAAGAGCGCGAAGTTCGTTCCTGAGCCATCCCAGGTCGCACCCAGCGGGTAAGCCTCGCCTGGCCATACGCGCATCCGCAGACCCTACCCGGCCATGGCGACCCTGGCGCGGCCCAGGACCGAGCGCAGGTCGAGGCCCGCCGGCAGCATGCCGAACGGGGCACCTGGCCCGCCAGCAGCCTCTGGGCCGAGCCGGGCGGCGCAGAAGGCCGCCGCGACGGCCGCCGGTGCCCGCCGGACCAGCAGGGCCGCGGCCAGCGTGACCGAGATCAGGGCCGCCAGCCGCCTGGCCCCGAACTCACCGGTCCCTGCGGCGGTCACGGCCGGGTCCGCCAGGGCCGCGCGCAGCGCCGCGATGGCCCGGTCAAGCCGGGCGTCCGCGCCGCTGGCCAGGCCGGCCTCGGCCAGCAGCGCGTCGGCCGACTCGGCCGACCGCGCCCGCGCCCGCAGCACGTCCAGGGCGGCTATGTTGCCCGATCCCTCCCACACTGAGTTCAGCGGCGCGTCCCGGTACAGCCGGGGCAGCCCGGAGTCCTCGACGTAGCCATTGCCGCCCAGGCACTCCAGCGCCTCAGCCGTCACGACCGGAGTTCGCTTGCACACCCAGAATTTGACCGCGGGCAGCGCGAGCCGCAGCAGCGCCCGCTCGGCCGCGTCACCGCGCGCCGCGCGGTCGGCGGCGCCCGCCAGCCGCATGGCCAGCGAGGTGGCCGCCTCGGCCTCCAGGGCCAGGTCAGCCAGCACGCTGGTCATCAGCGGGTGGGAGATCAGGGTCTGGCCGAACGATCGCCTGAAGCTGGCATGATGCACGGCCGCCACCGTCGCGGCGCGGATGGCGGCGGCGCTGCCGAGCACGCAGTCCATCCGGGTGGCGTTCACCATCTCGATGATGGTGGCGACGCCCCGGCCGGGCTCGCCGACTCGCCAGGCGTAGGCGCCTGAGTACTCGATCTCCGCCGAGGCGTTGGACCGGTTGCCCAGTTTGTCCTTGAGCCGCTGGATATGCATGGCGTTGCGGCTCCCGTCCGGCCGCACCCGGGGGAGCAGGAAGCAGGTCAGGCCCTCCGGCGCCTGGGCCAGGACCAGGAACAGATCGGACATCGGCGCCGAGCAGAACCACTTGTGGCCGGTGAGCAGGTAACCGCCGTCCCCGGCGGGCACCGCCCTGGTCGTGCCCGCCCGGACGTCCGAACCGCCTTGCTTCTCGGTCATGGCCATGCCGGACAGCAGGCCGGCCTTGCCCTCGGGCGGGCGCAGGCCCGGATCGTAGCTAGCCGAGGCGAGCAGTGGCTCGAAGCGGGCCGCTAGATCCGGCTGACGGCGCAGGGCCGGTATGGCGGCGTAGGTCATCGAGATCGGGCAGCCGTGCCCGGCCTCGGCCTGGGCCCAGACGTAGAACTTGGCGGCTCTCGCGACGTGAGCACCGGGGGCAGCGTCCCGCCACGGTGCCGCGTGCAGGCCGTGGCTGACCGCCACCGTCAGCAGCTGATGCCAGGCCGGATGAAACTCGACCTCGTCGATCCGGTGTCCGTACCGGTCGTGGCTGTGCAGCACCGGGGGATGCTCGTTGGCCAGCCGGGCCTGCTCACCGGTGGCCGCCGCGCCCGCCAGGACGCCGAGCTCGTGCAGCCCGGCGGCCGCCCAGCCGGCGCCCTCGGCGTCCAGCGCCGTCAGCAGCGCCGGGTCGTCGGCCACGTCGTGCCCGGCGAGCGGCGGGACCTGGTTGAGCACCTCATGGGTGGCATATCCGGTCATGGTGGTCATGTGCGGCTCCGTCGGGGTGGCCGGAAGATAATGGCCAGGAAGGCGGCCTGGACCAGGGCAGGCGGCCAGCAGGGCCAGCAGGCCTCAGCGGTGGATGCCGCATTCGGTCTTGGCGGTGCCCGCCCAGCGCCCGCTGCGCGGGTCGGCGCCCGCCTCGACCCGTACCGTGCAGGTCCGGCAGCCGATGGACGGGTACCCGTCGTAAACAAGCGGGTTGACCAGCACGCCGCGATCGGCGATGTAGGCCTCCACCTGCTCCTGCGTCCAGTCCACGATCGGGTTGACCTTGACCATCTCGCGGCGGGCGTCCCACTGGACCACCTGGGTGTCGCTGCGCGCGTCGGTCTCCTCGCGGCGGACACCGGTGATCCAGGCGTCATAGGGCCCGAGCGCCTGCTCGAGCGGGACCACCTTGCGCAGATAGCAGCACAGATCGGGGTTACGGCCATACAGCCGCGCGCCGAGTTCCGCGTCCTGCTCGGCGACGGTCCTGGTGGGCGTCACGTTGATCACGTTAACCGGGTAGACCGACGAGACCGCGTCCCTGGTGCCGATGGTCTCGGCGAAGTGATAGCCGGTGTCCAGGAACAGCACGTCGATTCCCGGCCTGATCCTGGAGGTCAGGTCGATGATCACGGCGTCCGTCATCGAGGAGGTGATACACAGGCGGGTACCGAACGTATCGGCGGCCCACCTGATCACGTCAGCAGCATCCGCACCGGTCAGGTCAGCTGCCGCCTGGGCCGCGAGCCGCTCCATATCGATGACTACCTCCCAGCAGATCCACCGTGCCCTTGGGTGCGCAACCTCGCGCCTGGCCTGCCTATTCCGCCTTCCGCCGCGCTTCGGCGTTCCTCGCTGCCCTCGGTCAGCCCTGGCGGATCCAGCCGACGACCGGCTCCGGCAGACCGGGGCGCGGCTGGTGCTGGCAATCGCACCAGTTGAGGCCCGGGCAATCGGAGTGCCGCTGCTGTCGGCAGGGAAGGCAGACCACGCCGATTATTCTCCCGCGCCCGGCTCCAGACGCAACGACTGGGTGAGAATTTGCCCGGCCCGGGGCGGGAACTTGCTGACGTACTTGGTTTGACCTGCGGTATTGCCCGGGAATCGGCTCAAAATATGGCTCAGGCCGCGTTGGCCCTGCGCATCCGGCGGCGGCGCTCGGCGGACCGCTCGTCCTCGTTGAGCCCGCCCCAGGTGCCGTATTTCTCCGGGCGGCTCACCGCATAGCCGAGGCACTCGGCACGGACCGGGCACGCTGCGCAGACGGCCTTGGCCTTCTGTTCCCGGATCTCGCGCTCAGGCTGCCGCTCGCCATCTGGGCCGAAAAAGAGCACGACGTCCTGGCCGCGGCAGGCGGCTTCGTCTTGCCAGCCCCAGTTCGGCCGTTGCATGACAACGGTCTGGCGGCGTACCTCAGACATCGTTAGCTCTCCTCAACCCAGCTGCCGTGAACTTCCTCGCCCCAGCGGAGCGTCCGGCTCGCTGGACGCTAAAATCTCGCGTGATGCGGCATTCGCCCCGTTGAATATGCAACGCGCTACCTCATCGTGGTGTTCCCGCAGCACGGGTCATCGCCGGGAGCGCAAAGCGACAGCCATGGAGCCGGCTAGGTCAGCGAGCCGACGCTCATCATGCCATCCGCCCTGGCGATCGCGCGGCTGGATCGGGAAACTGGCTTCGCGGCGGCGATGCCCGGATGCCATCAAGTGTTCATCAGCTAGACAAATCCGATCCTTCGGGGTCACCATGGGCACCATGTCGGCATCGGATCCAGCCCCGCTGCCCCGGCTGGGCGAGGTCTTCTTCGATGTCCGGGGGAGCGCCCGGAGCATGCGGCTGAGCTGGTACGCGGAGACCGGCGTGGCGGTCTTCAGCATCTGGCAGGCCGGCACCTGCACGGGCACCTTCCGGCTGCCCATGGGTGAGCTGGACCGGATGATCGAGACGCTCGGGCGCGGGCCTGTCGGCCGGCTGGCCGCCGATCCGGTTGGCCGGCTGGCCGCCGATGACGCCCTGACAGCCTTTTCGCGGCCGCACGACCCGGGCCGGTGGGACCCCGAAGAAGCGGCCGCCCGCCCCGGCGGGCAATGCGGAGCCGGGCGGCTATTCGCCCGGAATCGGCCCGTATCCGGCCGGCCTGGACCTGTATCCCGCCGATACCGGCCCCTATCCCGCCGATACCGGCCCCTATCCCGCCGATACCGGCCCCTATCCCGCCGTACCGGCCCCTATCCGGCCAGTATCGGCCCGCCGGACTATGTCGCCGAGCGCACTCAGGCGCATTACGCTCCTGAGCTGGCTGGCTCTGGCTACGGTCCCGAATCCGCTCATGCCGCGGCCATTACCGGGGCCCATAACGGCGGAGCCGTTCCCGGTCGTGGCCGCCGCAGTAAACCCCCCGACTCTTTCCCGTACGGCGCGGCCGCCGGGCCGTAGCGGTAGCAGGCCCCGGCGTCCCGCGCCGATTTGCGGGTCCGCCGGGGTTCGGCCAGCCTGGATTCGCAGGTGTGCGCCCAAACACCGGGGCAGGAAGGTGGCTAGGGTGCCGTTAGAGGTTCCTGATGCGTGGGGATATATTTGCCTCGGGGGAAGGGGGACCACAAGTGGCCCAGAAAGTCTCTGTCACATTCGCATGTGACTACGATGAGAAAGAGATTCCGGACGGCGAGCACATGACGCGCGCGTTCAGCCTCGACGGCCGGGACTATGAGATCGACCTATGCGAGAAGCACAGCCAGAAGTTCGATGAGGCTGTGAAGCGGTTCGCGGACAAGGCTCGCAAGGTGAGTACCCGGATGTCACGGCCCAAACGCAGAACGGCTGCGCACCGCCAGCGCAGTGCTGATATTCGCGCCTGGGCTAAGCGCAGCGGCATAGAGGTCAGCGACCGCGGCCGGATTCCCGCACAGGTCATCACCAAGTACGACGCCAGCCACCGCTAAGGTACCGTGCCGGGGTGGTGCCTGCCCGGCGGCGGTAGGCCTCGGGGCACCGTCGGCGCACCTGGCCGGCGGGACGTGCTGACCGGCGGAACGAGGGGACGCGAGGCAGGCGCGGCGTGGTCCCGGGGACTCGCCGGGCCCCCGGGACCGCGCCGTCGCGGCCGGAGGCCCGGCCTGAGGTCAGAGCTTGAGGAACGGCCCGCCGAGCGGCAGCACCCGCCGCCCGGTTATGCCGGCGATGACCCCGCCCGCCGAGGTGTACCAGGCGACCGCCGCGGTCGCGACGCCGATGTAGCCACCCCAATGGATGAGGTTCGTGTTGTTAGCGAAGCCGCCCCAGCTCAGGAGGATCTCGGTGGCCTCCAGGGTCAGGAACACGCCGAACACCGCCCCGCTGACCATGGTGCTCCAGACCAGCATGTAGGTGTTGAAGATGGCGAACGCCAGCAAGATCCAGGCCAGGTCCTTATTGACCAGCGACGCATAGACCAGGGCGGCCACCCCGGGCGGGGGCGCGGCCGAGGCGACAAGCCTCACCCACAGCGCGAGGCCGATCCAGAATGCGCCGTAGGTGCCGAACGCGGTGGCGCCGAAGACGTTCCTGTTGCGGAACTCCCACATGCCGGCCAGCAACTGGGCAAGTCCGCCGTAGGCCAGGGCGTAGGGGAGCCAGGCGAGGCCGGTGGCGTCGTTCATCCAGTTAGCGTTCTTGACCGAGAGCAGGAATGTCGTCAGGGCGAATGCCGCCAGCCCGAGCGGTGCGGGATCGGCAATCCCGGTGCCGACCGGCGGTCTCTCAGTGGTGGTGCTCAAATGATGCCTCCTGCGGGACTTGCACCGCCCGGCCGTCGGCTTGCCGCCACAGCTGGGCAGGCACTCGGATGTAGTGAAGCCCCACGATGGCCATTCCGCACCGATGCGGCACCTGGCCTGCCGGCCAGGCAAACGCAGCTAACCGATAGCGACAAAGCGGCAGTGAAGAGGCCATACATGGACCTTCCTTCTCTTCACTGCTGGCCCAGGAGAACCAGCCGTGAAGATCTGCCCTGAGCGTAACTCTGTCGCGGCGGTTTCGGGAGACCTATATTCCGGCCGTTGGGCGCGATTTGAGATAGTCAGCGCGGCCGGCTGCGGGCCCGCAGCCGGCCCAGCCCGGCCCGGGTGGCCAGCACCACCAGCCGGTCGGCGGCCGCCAGCTGGTAGTCGGGCCGGGGCGACCAGTCCACCGCGGCAGCGGCCCGGCGGCGCAGCGCGATCACCCGTACCTCGCCGATCCTGTGCACGTCCTCCAGCCGGTGGCCGTCCAGCTCGGCCCCGGCGCTGACCGCCACCTCCGCGATCAGCAGCACGTGCCGGCCCACCGCGATGGTGCGCAGCACCTGGTGCTCGAGCATCGCGGCGGCAAACGCCGGTGCCGCCAGGTAGGAGACCGATCGCGAGATCGAGTTGCCGATCGTCTTGCCGACCCGTTCGGCCAGGTCGTCGTCGAGGAGCCGGACGACCAGGCGCGGCCGCTCGGCCAGCGCGCGAGCGTGCAGCGCGGTCTCTAGGTTGACGATGTCGGCGCTGGTCACGGAGGCCACGGCCCGGCAGCTTTCAATCCCGGCTTCGCGCAGGGTCTCCTCGCGGTGTGACTCGCCGAACACGATCTTCAGGCCGAGGCGCCTGGCCAGGGGCACTCCGGCCGCGTCCGGGCTCTTGTCGACGCAGGCCACGCCGACGCCGAGGTCGTGCAGCTGGCCGACGATCCTGGTCCCGACGTTGCCCAGCCCGACCACGATGACATGGTCGGCCAGGGGCGGCCTGGTACCCGCGGCCGAGCCGGTCAGCCGCGCCCCGACCACCGCGGCGGTCACCAGCGGCAGGAAGGCCAGTCCCGCGAAGGTCAGCAGGAACTGCGCCGCCTTCTCCGGTGACGACAAGCGCGCGCTGCTGACGGCGGCGCCCGCCGCGTCCAGCAGCGTCAGGTAGAGCGAGTTGACCGGCGAGTAGCCGACGGCCACCGCGAGCAGCAGGTAGCCGGCGACCAGGACGGCCGCCAGCACCAGGAAGGCGCCCCCCATCTTGTTCCAGAGGACCCGCCGCAGCATGCGCAGCCCGGTGCGCAGCCGACTGGGATGCTGCCTGGCCAGCGGGTCCCGCGGCGTGCCGTCCGCGACCGCGAGCACCAGCCCGTCGCTGGTGTCCGCGGGCGGCAGCAGGCTGGGCGCGGCGGCATCCGGGCTGGCCGCCAGGCCGCAGACCAGCTGACCGGGATCGACCTCATCGCGCCTGGCCACGTACAGGGTGCGGCCTGCGAGCCGGACATGGCTGGGCGCGGGCTCACCGAGCGCGGCGGCCACGAACGACGGGGCGGCCATCGAGGCTTCCGACAGCACGGCGCAATCGGTGAAGAACGCCCGGATGCGCTCGCCGAGCCCGGTGTTGAAGATGGCCAGCACCAGCCGCAGATCGGGATTGAGCTCCTGGGCGCGCAGCGCCGCGTGGAAGTTACCGAGGTCATCCTGCCTGAGCAGGGCCAGCGCGCGGGCCGAGGGCAGGCCCGCGTCGAGGAAGGCCTGGTGGTCAAGATCGGTCCGCTCGATGATCCGGACCCCGGGAAGCTCCGAGATCCGCCGGCCGTGCCCGCGCGCCGCAGACGGCAGGATGACGGTGACCTGCTCGCCGTACCGGCCGGCCAGTTCCTCGACCATCCGCAGGGCCAGGGCATCGTCTCCGCAGACGATCAGATCGCGGCCAGCGCCAGGACCCGGATCGGTGGCCACGGCGTGATCATAACCAGGACAGCCAGGCCCCGGCCGCCAAGTCAGCGGGGAATTAATAACGATATGTGCGCAGCTGGCCGAGCCCGGCGGCCCGGCCAGCTCTCGGGGTGCTCACCGCGCAGGCGATCCCGCTGCGGTGCTCGCCGCAAAGTGGGCCAGCGTCTCCCCGTAGACCTCGTCCGGATTCAGCCGGCGCAGTTCCTCGGCCAGCAGCTCGGCGATCTCCCTGCGGTGCAGGGCGACCCGCCGGTCCGGCTGACCTGGACGGCTCAGCGTGGCGGTCCGCCCGTCCGGCCTGGATATCGTGATGTCGCCGTCGGCGGTCAGGAACTTCACCTGGGTGATGCCGGGGCCGCCGGAGACGTCCCGCTCGAACGGGACGTTGAGGCAGCCCGACACCCAGGAGGCGATCAGGTCAGCCGTCGGATTGCCGGGCTCGGCGCAGACGTGGCCGCCGGTGATCTGGCCGTGCGGCTGGTCCAGGGTGGCGGCCAGCAGCGATCGCCAGGTGGTGGCCCTGGTCCAGCTGAGGTCGGTGTCGCCGGGGCGGTAGCCGGCCGCCAGCGTGGCCAGCGCCGCGGCGGGTGCGCCCGCCGCGGCGGCATCGGTCACCCGGCGCTGGGCGAGCACGCCGAGCGGATCGCCGGCGGGCACCACCGGAGCGGCCGTGGGCCACCAGGTCACCACCGGCGTGTCCGGGACCAGCAGCGGCACGACGACCGAGTCGGCATGCTGGGCCGTCGGGCCGTACAGGCGCAGCAGCACGGTCTGCCCGGGCGCGCCTTCACCGGTCCTGATCTCGGCGTCGAGCCGCGGCGGGGCGGCGGGACTGCGGGCGATGACGCCGAGCACCCGGCAGGGGTGCTCGCGGCCCGCCTGGCTGGCCGCCCGGATCGCGTCGTGCTGCTCGGCCTCGTCGGTCATGATGATCAGGTTGAGCACCACGCCGGTGGTCGGCCCGCCCAGCTGGTCCCGCGCCCTGGTCAGCGCGTCATGAATGGCGCGGGTGGTGGTGTCGGTGAGGTCGATCAGCATGACGCTCCCTGGATGTCGGCGGTGCGGGCGGGCGGCGTCACCGCGGGTGGCCGGCGCATCAGAGCCTGCGCCAGACCCGGCCGTCGCGAGCCAGCAGCGCGTCAGCGCTGGCCGGTCCCTGGGTGCCCGCCGGATACTGGTCCGGCTTCATGTGGCCGGTCCAGTAATCCTCGATCGGGTCCAGGATCGTCCAGGACAGCTCCACCTCCTCCTGCCGGGGGAACAGCGGCGGGTCGCCGATCAGCACGTCAAGCAGCAGCCGCTCGTAGGCTTCCGGGCTGGATTCGGTGAACGACTCGCCGTAGGCGAAGTCCATGTTCACGTCCCTGACCTCCATCGCGGAGCCAGGCACCTTGGAGCCGAACCGCACGGTGATGCCCTCGTCCGGCTGGACCCGGATGACCAGCGCGTTCTGGCCGAGCTCCTCGGTATCGGTGGCGGTGAACGGCAGGTGCGGCGCCCGCTGGAAGATCAGCGCGATCTCGGTCATCCGGGTCGGCAGCCGCTTTCCGGTCCGCAGGTAGAACGGCACGCCGGCCCACCGCCTGGTGTCAACGGTCAGCCGCACCGCCGCGTACGTCTCGGTGACCGAGTCCGGCGGGATGCCTTCATCCTCCAGGTAGCCGACCACCGGGACGCCGCCCTGCCAGCCCGCCGAATACTGGCCGCGGGCGGTACCGATGCCGAGGTCCTCGGGAATGCGGACCGCCTTCAGCGCCTTCTCCTTCTCGGCCCGCAGTGAGTCGGCGTCGAAGGAGAGCGGCTCCTCCATCGCGGTCAGGGCCAGCAGCTGCAGCAGGTGATTCTGGATGACGTCCCGGGCCGCGCCGATCCCGTCGTAGTAGCCCGCCCGGCCGCCGATCCCGATGTCCTCGGCCATCGTGATCTGCACGTGATCCACGTAGCCGCGGTTCCAGATCGGCTCCCACATCGTGTTGGCGAAGCGCAGCGCCAGCAGGTTCTGGACGGTCTCCTTGCCCAGATAGTGGTCGATGCGGAAGACCGCGTGCGCCGGGAAGACCGCGTCCAGCATCGCGTTCAGCTCGCGGGCGCTGGCCAGGTCGTGGCCGAACGGCTTCTCGATCACCACCCGGCGCCAGGGCTGCGGCAGCCCGGGTCCGGGCGCGGGCGGGGCGTCCGACAGGCCCGACCGCTTCAGCTGCCGGACCACGGTGGGAAACGCCTTGGGCGGGATGGACAGGTAGAACGCGTAATTGCCGCCGGTACCGCGCTCGGCGTCAAGTTCGGCCACCGTCCGCGCGAGCTGGTCGAACGCCGCGTCATCGTCGAACTCGCCGGGGACGAACCTGACCCCCTCACTGACCTGCTCCCAGACCGCGTCCCTGAACGGCGTGCGCGCGTGCGCCTTGACCGCGTTGTAGGTCAGCTGGGCGAAGTCCTCGTCGGCCCAGTCCCGCCTGGCGAACCCGACCAGCGAGAACCCGGGCGGCAGCAAGCCGCGGTTGGCCAGGTCATAGATGGCCGGCAGCAGTTTCTTGCTGGCCAGGTCGCCGGTGACGCCGAACATGACCAGCACGCATGGCCCGGCGACCCGCGGGATCCTGCGGTCGCGCGGATCGCGCAGCGGATTAGGCGGCAGATCAGGACTCATCTGCGGCCTGCCGGGTCAACTCGTTCGTGACCGTCCCCAGCAGCTCCTCCCAGGACGCGGCGAATTTCTCGACGCCCTCGCGTTCCAGTACGTAGACCACGTCGTCGTAGCCGATGCCGAGCTGCTCAAGGTCCGCGAACACCTGCCGGGACTGCTCATAGGTGCCGTGGATCGTGTCGCCGCGCAGCACGGCGTGATCGGCCGTGGCTCGGATGGTGGCCTCCGGCATCGTGTTGACGGTGTGCGGCGCGACGAGTTCGGTGACGTACATGGTGTCCGGGTAGGCCGGGTCCTTGGTGCTGGTCGAGGCCCACAGCGGCCGCTGCAGCCGGGCCCCGGCCGCGTGCAGCGCTGGCCACCGCGGCGCGTCCTCGTCGAATCTCTGCTCGAACAGCTCGTAGGCCAGCCGCGCGTTGGCGATAGCCGCCTGGCCGCGCAGCGCCTGGGCCTGCTCGCTGCCGATCTTGTCCAGCCTGCGGTCCACCTCGGTGTCCACCCGGCTGACGAAGAACGAGGCCACCGAGGCGAGGCCGGACAGGTCGTGGCCGGCCGCGGCCGCCTGCTCGAGGCCGGCCAGGTAGGCGTCGATCACCTGGCCGTACCGCTCCAGCGAGAAGATCAGCGTGATGTTGACGCTGATCCCCTCGGACAGGGTCTGCGTGATCGCCGGCAGCCCGGCCAGCGTGGCCGGGATCTTGATGAACAGGTTCGGCCGGTCCACCAGCCACCACAGCGCCCGCGCCTCGGCGATGGTCTTGGCGGTGTCGTCGGCGATCCGCGGGTCGACCTCGATGGAGACCCGGCCGTCCTGGCCGCCGCTGGCGTCATAGGCGGGGCGCAGCACGTCGCAGGCCCACCGGATGTCGTAGGTGGTGATGGCGCGGGCCGCCTCCTCGACGTCGACGCCGCGGACCGCCAGGTCGGCGACCTGGCTGTCGTAGTAGCTGCCCTTGGCCAGCGCGTTTGCGAAGATGGTCGGGTTGGAGGTCACGCCGACGACGTGATCGTCGCGCATCAGCGCGGCGAGATTCCCGGTCGCCAGGCGTTCCCTGTTGATGTCGTCGAGCCACACCGCCACGCCTGCGGCGGATAGCTGGGCCAGAGTGTCGGGCTTGGTGGTCATGACTCTCCCTCGCTAGTTCCGGGTTCGACGCTATCCCGGAGCGCCAGTTCTAGCCGGTCACCGCAGGCTGCGCAGGCTCGGCCACCGGTTCCGGCGGCCCGGTCACGCTGCCGCGGTCGCGCAGCGCGAAGATGAGCAGCAGCGCGGTGACCCAGATGACCGTCGAGCCGGCCACGTGCACCCAGACCAGCCCGGCCGGCAGCCCGCTGAAGTACTGGGTATATCCGATCGTGCCCTGCACGCCGAGCAGCACGACGAGCAGCCAGCCCAGCCGGACCGCCCGGGCCGGTGCCGCGGTCAGGTGCAGCGCCAGCGCCAGGGCGATCGCCAGGCCGCCGAGCAGCCAGCCGATATCGGCGTGCAGCTGGGTGACGGCGGACAGCGACAGGTGGTACCTGGCCACCGACGCGGCGCCGGCCAGCGGGCCGGTGCCGGTGACCACCGTGCCCGCGGCGAGCATGACCGTCACCACGGCCAGCACGCCGAACGCGAAGGCCCGCAGCTCAGGCCGGACCAGCGGGCGGGCCGGCCCGGTGCCCTCGGTGCAGCGCACCAGCAGCGCGACCGCCGCCGCGACCAGGCCGATCGACAGCAGGAAGTGCACCGAGACCCAGACCGGGTTGAGTTTCGTCAGCACCACGATGCCGCCCAGCACCGCCTGCGCCACGACCCCGGCCGGCTGCACCGACGCGAGCCAGACCAGGTCCCGCCGCCGGCCGCCGCCATCGGGCCGGTACCGCCAGGCCGCTATCCACACCGCCACGGCCGCCACGAAGATCGCCACGCCGACCAGCCGGTTGCCGAACTCGACCCACCGGTGGATGAGCGAATCACCGGACGTGCCGCCCGCGACCAGGCTGGTAGCCGTGCACCTCGGCCAGTCCGGGCAGCCGAGGCCGGACTGGCTGAGCCGGACACCGGCCCCGGTCAGCATGATCCCGACCGCGGCCAGGACGCCAGCCAGCGCGATCCGCCGCATCACGAGCGGAGACGGGCGCGAGCAGCACATCGGCGCACCGGCGCAGAAGACTGCGGCCGACCGGACGGGGAGCCGCGGCGGCACCGCTCGCGGCCGATATTGGCGGGCACGCCACCATCGTAGGAGCGGACCGCTCGTGCTGGCACGCCGGGCGGCCGGTCGGCCCGATTACGGCCGGGAACCTAGCCGGCCGGCGGCGGCGGGACCGGCGGGACGGCATCTGGACCTGCGCCCCGCTGGGCGGCTTCCGGTGCCGCGGATCCGGCTGCTGGTACCCCGGCCGCGGCCGCGGCGGCCCGGGCGGGCGCCCGCGCGCGCGGCGGCGCCCCGGGCGGCACCAGCGCAGGCGACCATGACGCAGGCCACGGCGGCCCACTGCGCCGCGCCGAGCGCCTGGCCGAGCAGGACCAGCCCGATCAGCGCCGCGACCGCGGGCTCGAGGCTCATCCAGATGCCGAAGACGCCCGCCGGGATCCGCCGCAGCGCCTCGAGCTCGAACCGGTACGGCACCACCGACGACAGCAGCCCGATCGCGGCCCCGGTGGCCAGGATCGCCCGGCCGGGCCAGCGCCCCGCGGGCGGCGACCACCGCGGCGGGCGTCACCGCGAGGGCCGCCACGCCCATGGCGATCACCAGTCCCGATGAGCCGCTGAACCGGCGTCCGGTGGCGGCGCTCAGCAGGATGTAGGCGGCCCAGGCGGCCGCCGCCACCAGCGCGAACGCCACCCCGGACACGGCCAGGCCCGGCTGCCGCGCGCGGCGCGCCCGCGACGCTGGCGGCCGGCGTGCCGCCGCGGGCCAGCAGCGCGACGCCGGCCCCGGCCAGGGCGACCCAGAGCAGGTCGATGAGCCGCCTGGAGGAGGCTACGGCCACCGCGAGCGGGCCCAGGAACTCAATGGTGACCGCGACTCCGAGCGGGATCCGGGCGAACGACTGGTAGATCGAGTAGTTCATGATGGCGAGCGTCAGCCCGAAGGCGCCGACCACGGCGGCGTCCCGCCAGGCGCGCCCGCGGACCATGGCCGCCGCCGCCGCGGCCAGCCCCCGGCCGCCCAGCAGCGCCAGCAGCAGGGCGGCCGACCACAGCCGCAAGCCGGTCACGGCGGCCGGAGCGACCTGGCTGAACAGCCGCGTGGCCAGGCCGGCCCCCAGCTGGACCGAGAAGATCCCGGTCAGTACCAGGGCGGACGGCGGTACCACCCCGAGCGCGACGTCCAGGCCGCGCCGCGGCGGTGCGCTGGCCGGGGCGGTAACGGTACTACTCCCACCGGAAGGTCCGGACGGCCAGCGCGATCGCGGCCGCCGCCCAGACGGCGAGGGTCAGCAGGTCGGCCACCGGCAGGCCGCTGCCGTGCTGCAGCACCGACCGCAGCCCGTCCGACAGGGCGCCGGGCGGCAGCAGCCGCAGCACCGGCTGCGCGGCGGCGGGAAACTTGGACAGCGGGAAGACCATCCCGCCGATCCCGAGCATCACCAGGTAGACCAGGTTGGCCGCGGCCAGCGTCGCCTCGGCCCGCAGCGTCCCGGCCATCAGCAGGGCCAGCCCGCTGAACGCGGCGGTGCCCGCCAGGATGAGCAGCACCGTCCAGACCAGTGCCCCGCCGCCCACGTGCGGGCGCCAGCCGAGGGCCAGGCCGACCGCCACGATCACCACCGCCTGGCCCAGCTCGACCACCGCGACCGTGACCGTCTTGGCGGCGATCAGTCCCCGGCGCGACAGCGGCGTGGCCCCGAGCCGCTTGAGCACGCCGTACCTGCGCTCGAAGCCGGTGGCGATGGCCTGGCTGGTAAAGGCGGTCGACAGCACGGCCAGCGCCAGGATGCCCGGACGCGAGGAAGTCGATCCGGCTGGCCGGGGTATTACGGCCGGGGCCGAAGCTGACCAGCGGCTCGGAGCTGAACGCGGCCAGCAGCAGCACCGGGATGATCAGGGTCAGCAGCAGCTGCTCGCCGTTGCGGACCAGCGTCCGCAGTTCCAGGCCGGCCTGCGCGCCGATCATGGCAGGCATCGGCGCCGCGCCCGGGGCGGGCGGCGGCCAGCCGGCGGTGATCTCGGTCATCCGCGCAGTTCCCGTCCGGTCAGCTCGAGGAAGACATCTTCCAGGGTCCGGCTTTCGATCCGCAGGCTCTGCGGCACCGCGCCGCGCTCCGCGCACCAGGCGGTGACGGCCGCGATGAGCTGGGGATCCACGTGATCGGTGACCTCGACGACGTAATGGCCGGCCGGGGACTCCTTCACCAGGCTGGCCGGCGGCAGCGCGGCGAGCAGGTCGTCGGTATCCAGGCCGGCCTCGGCCCGGAACCTGAGCTGGCCCGCCGTGCCGGTCAGCTCGGCGGGCGTGCCCGCCGCCACCTGCGTTCCGTGGTCGACGATGACGACGTGGTCGGCGAGCCGTTCCGCCTCGTCCATGTGATGCGTGGTGAGGATGACTCCCGCGCCGGCCGCCCGCAGCCCGTCGATCAGCTCCCAGGTGGCGTGCCTGGCCTGCGGGTCGAGGCCCGCCGTGGGCTCGTCGAGGAACACCAGCTCCGGCCGGCCGATGACGGCCGCGGCCAGCGACAGCCGCTGCTGCTGGCCGCCGGACAGCCGCTTGAACGGCGTCCGCCCGGACCCGGCCAGGCCGAGCCGGTCCAGCAGCAGCCCCGGATCGATCGGGTGGGCATAGAACCTGGCCAGCACGCGCAGGTACTCACCGGCCCTGGCGCCGGTCGGGATGCCGCCCGCCTGCAGCATCACGCCGATCTTCGGCCGCAGCTCGCGGGCGTCGGCGACCGGATCGAGGCCGAGCACCCGGACCAGGCCCGAGTCAGGCCGGCGGTAGCCCTCGCAGATCTCCACCGTCGTGGTCTTGCCCGCGCCGTTGGGCCCGAGGATGGCCGTCACCTGCGAGCGCTCGGCGCGCAGCGACAGGCCTGCCACCGCAGCCGTGCGGCCGTAGCTCTTGCACAGCCGGTCGATCTCCAGGGCCGGCGCGTTGCTCACGCAGGCGAGTCTAGGCGGGCCGGCGCCGGTAGCGCTCAGCCGCCCGGAGCGCTGACCATCCGGGCCGCCTCGACGAGCGCGACGAACAGCCTCAGGTCGTCGCCCGCCTCGGGATGCCACTGCACGGCCAGGCCGAACGGGCCCTGGGCCGGATCGAGCTCGAACGCCTCGACGGTGCCGTCGGCCGCCCAGGCGGTGGCGGTCAGGCCGTCGCCGAGCCGGTCAATGCCCTGGTGATGGTGGGTCGGCACGTCGGCGGGCAGATGGACATCGAGGTCGGTGTGGCCGAGGATCTCGGCCAGGCGGCTGCCCGGCGCCACCTTGACCTCGTGCTCGCCGAACGCCCCCGGCCGCGGCGCGTGCTCGTCATGGCCGACCACGTCCGGCAGGTGCTGATGCAGGCTGCCGCCGAGCGCGACGTTGATCAGCTGCATCCCGCGGCAGATGCCCAGGATAGGCATCCGCCTGGCCAGTGCGGTCTGCAGCAGGGCGAGCTCGGCCGCGTCCCGGTCCTCGCGCACCGACGTGGTCTGCGGGAGGCGCTGCGCACCGTAGCGGGCCGGGTCGATGTCGCCGCCGCCGGACAGCACCAGGCAGTCCAGCCTGGCCAGCGCCGCCTCGATGCCGGCGGTGGGCGGCAGCAGCACCGGGATCCCGCCCGCCTGCGCGACCCGTTCCGGGTAGCGCCGCGGCAGGACCATCGCCTCCATGTCCCAGACTCCCCAGCGGGCCTGCTCGCTGTAGGCGCTGATCCCCACCAGGGGAGCGGCTGCGCGCTCACCCAGGGCGTCTGCGTCGGTCACCTGATCCTCCGCCCTTCGGTCGGCAACGGTTGCCTCCCAGCGCCTGCCTGCCCGGGCGCGTCACAAGGGTGTCACATACGCGCCGGCGATGCCGCCATCCACCAGGAAGGACGACGCGGTGATGAACGAGGCGTCGTCGCTGGCCAGGAAGGCTACCGCGGCGGCGATCTCGTCGGGCTCGGCGAACCGGCCGATCGGCACGTGCACCAGCCGCCGGGCGGCCCGCTCCGGGTCCTTGGCGAACAGCTCGCGCAGCAGCGGGGTGTTCACCGGGCCCGGGCACAGCGCGTTCACCCGGATCCCCTCGCGGGCGAACTGGACGCCGAGCTCGCGGCTCATCGACAGCACCCCGCCCTTGGACGCGGTATAGGAGATCTGCGAGGTGGCCGCGCCGAGCACCGCGACGAACGATGCGGTGTTGATGATCGATCCCTGGCCCTGCCGCTGCATATACGGGATCACGTACTTGCAGCACAGATAGACCGAGGTCAGGTTGACGTCCTGCACCCGGCGCCAGGCGTCCAGGCTGGTCGACAGGATCGAGTCGTCTTCAGGCGGCGAGATGCCCGCGTTGTGGAACGCCACGTCGATGCGCCCGTACCGGTCCGCGACGTCCTGATACATCCGCTGGACGTCGTCCTCAACGGCGACGTCGGCGGCGATGAACAGCCCGCCGGTCTGCGGCGGCCGCGGTCTTGCCCGCGGCCTCGTCGACGTCGACCGCCACGACCTGGGCCCCCTCGGCGGCCAGCCGCCGCGCGCTGGCCAGGCCGATGCCGCTGCCGGCGCCGGTGACGACGGCGACGCGGTCCTGCAGACGCTGCATGTTCTCACTCCCTGTGGTTACCCGGCCGCGATGAAGACGTTCTTCACCTCGGTGAACGAATCAGGTGCATCGGGCCCCAGCTCGCGGCCGAGGCCGGACTGCTTGAACCCGCCGAACGGCGTCCAGTAGCGCACCGAGGCGTGTGAGTTCACCGACAGGTTGCCGGTCTCCACGGCCCTGGCCACCCGGATCGCCCGGCCGACGTCCCGGGTCCAGATCGATCCGGACAGGCCGTAGGGGGTGTCGTTGGCGATGGTGATCGCGTCGGCCTCGTCCTCGAACGGGGTCACGGTGACCACCGGCCCGAACACCTCGTCGGTGTAGGCCGGGTCGGCGGCGCTCACCGGGGCGAGCACGGTGGGCGGGAACCAGAAGCCTGCCCCGCCTGGCGCGCTGCCCCGGAAGGCGACCGGCGCGCCGTCTGGCACGTAGGACGCGACGTGCGCCCGGTGCGCGGCCGAGATCAGCGGGCCCATCTCGGTACTGGCCGACGCGGGATCGCCGACCTTGACCCCGGCCACCGCGGGCTCCAGGAGCTCCATGAAGCGATCGAGTACCGAGCGCTGCACCAGGATCCTGGACCTCGCGCAGCAATCCTGCCCGGCGTTGTCGAACACCGCGTAGGGCGCGGTCGCGGCGGCCTGCTCGAGATCGGAATCGGCGAACACGATGTTGGCGCTCTTCCCGCCCAGTTCCAGGGTGAGCCGCTTGACCTGCCGCGCGCATCCGGCCATCACCTGGCGCCCGACCTCGGTCGACCCGGTGAACACGATCTTCCTGACCGCCGGATGGTCGACCAGGCGCTGGCCCACCACCCGGCCCTGGCCCGGCAGCACCTGCAGCACCCCGTCGGGCAGGCCGGCCTGGGCCGCCAGCTCGCCGATCCTGATGGCGGTCAGCGGGGTCATCTCGGCCGGCTTGGCGATCACCGTGTTGCCCGCGGCCAGGGCCGGGGCCATGCCCCAGGACAGGATCGGCATCGGGAAGTTCCACGGCACGATCAGCCCGACCACGCCGACGGGCTCGTGGAAGGTGACGTTCAGGCCGCCGGCCACCGGGATCTGCCGCCCGGTCAGCCGCTCGGGCGCGGCCGCGTAGTAGTGCAGGACGTCACGGACGTGCCCGGCCTCCCAGCGGGCCTGGCCGAGCGGATGACCCGAGCCGGCGATCTCCAGCCTGGCCAGTTCGTCGAGGTCGGCGTCGACGGCGGCGGCGAACCGGCGCAGCAGGGCCGCGCGGTCGCCGGGCGCGACGGCGCGCCAGCTGGCCTGCGCGGCGGCCGCCCGGTCGATGGCGGCGTCGGTCTGCTCCGCCGAGGTGCCCGCCACCGTGGCGACCGCCTCCTCGGTGGCCGGATTGAGGACCGTGAATTCAGACATGCGGCTGCTTCCTTGAAGTCGCGTCGGCTGGGCTGGCTGGATGATGGCTGGGCTGGATGACTGGATCGGCTACAGGCGCTCGAAGCAGCGCCGCAGCTCCCAGTCGGTGACCGCGGCGTCATAGGCGGCCAGCTCGACCTGAGCGTAATTAGCGTAGTGATCGACCACGTCCGGGCCGAACGATTTGCTGGCCAGCTCGCTCGCCCGCCAGAGCTGCAGCGCGTCGCGCAGGTTCGATGGCATCCGCGCGGTGGTGTCGGCGTAGGCGTTGCCCTCGACGGCGGGCTCGAGCGGCAGGCCGCGGTCGATGCCGTCCAGGCCGGCCGCGATCATCGCGGCCACGGCCAGGTAGGGGTTCACGTCCCCGCCTGGCGTGCGGTTCTCCACCCGCAGCGAAGAGCCGTGCCCGACCAGCCGCAGCGCACAGGTCCTGTTGTCCGGCCCCCAGCGCACCGACGTGGGCGCGAAGCTACCTGGTACGTATCGTTTATAGGAATTTATGTTCGGCGCGTAGCAGAGCGAGAACTCGCGCATGGCGGCCAGCTGCCCGGCCAGGAAATGCTCGCCGAGCTCGGACAGGCCGTGCGGGCCGTCGCCGGCCAGCACCGGGGTGCCGTCCTCGGCGCGCAGCGAGAGGTGGATGTGGCAGGAGTTGCCCTCGCGGGGATTGGGCTTGGCCATGAACGTGATGCTCATGTCGCTGCTGGGCCGCGATCTCCTTGGCCCCGGTCTTGTAGATCGAGTGGTTGTCGCAGCTGGTCACGGCGTCGGCGTAGCGGAAGGCGATCTCATGCTGGCCCAGGTTGCACTCGCCTTTCGCCGACTCGACGTACATGCCGGTCTCGCTCATCGCGTTGCGGATCGCGCGCAGCAGCGGCTCGATCCTGGAGGTGCCCATGATCGAATAGTCGACGTTGTACTGGTTGGCGGGGACCAGGTCACGGTAGGACTTCCGGCTGGCCTCCTCGTAGGAGTCCCGGAACACCACGAACTCGAGCTCGGTGCCGGTCATCGCCCGCCAGCCGCGCTCCGCGAGCCGGTCGACCTGGGCCTTGAGTATCTGCCGCGGCGAGGCGACCACCGGGGCCCCGTCCAGCCAGGTGAGATCGGCCAGCACCAGCGCGGTGGCCTCGTGCCACGGCATCTTGCGTAGCGTGCTCATGTCCGGCACCAGCACGAAGTCGCCGTAGCCGGTTTCCCAGGACGACATCGCGTACCCGTCGACGGTGTTCATCTCGATGTCCACCGCGAGCAGGTAGTTGCATCCTTCCGCGTAATGCTCGGCCACCTCGTCCAGGAAGAACTCGGCGGACAGCCGCTTGCCCTGCAGGCGGCCCTGCATGTCGGTGAAGGCCAGCACGACCGTGTCGATCTCGCGCTCGCTCACCTCGACGCGCAGCCGTTCCAGCGTCAGCATGCCGCGCTGCTGGGTGTAAGGACCGTGGCCCCGGAATCCCGGCATGAGCCTCCTATCGGTGATCTAGCCCCACGTTAGGCCGCCGGGCGCCCGCGGCGCGAGCCCCCGGCGGCCCGGCGGCCCGGCTACCGGGCCGCCGGGCCGGGCCGCTGGTCAGACCGTCAGCTCACGCTCGATCGCCGCCAGCTCCTCCGGCGTGCCCTGCACCCGCGGTCCGGTGAACCAGTTCCGCGCCGAGACCAGCCACCAGATGCCGGCGAAGCCGACCACGACGGCCACCGCCACGACCGCGTAGTTGAAGGTCTTGAAGCCGATCGGGCCGGCCAGCGGAAGCATGAACAGGATCGTGATGAACACCACCCAGACCACGGCGATGATGCCGACCGGGTAGCTCCACCGGCCCAGGTGCCAGGGACCGCGCTGGAAGCTCGCGCCCTGGCGCAGCCGCAGGAACGTCGGCGTGACATAGGCGATGTACAGGCCGATCGTCGCGATCGAGGTGACCGCGAAGTACGCGACGCTGTTCCACAGGTAGGGCAGCCCGAGGATCAGTGCGCCGGCGGCCGCCAGCCAGATCGCGTTGGTCGGCGTCCTGGTCCGCTTGTTCACCCGGTGCCAGAACTCCGAGCCGGGCAGCGCGCCGTCCCGCGAGAACGCATAGATCATCCGGGAGTTCGCGGTCACCGAGGACATGCCGCAGAACAGCTGGGCCCCGATCGCCACCAGCAGCAGCAGCTCACCGCCGGTGTTCCCGACCGCGTCGACGAAGATCTGCGCGGGCGCCACGTAGGCGGCCGATTCGGTCGCGTAGTTCTGGATCGCGAACGTGACCCCGATCAGCAGGACCCAGCCCGCGAACAGGGACACGAGGATCGACATCACGATGCCGCGCGGTCCGCTGCGGGCGGCGGAATGCGTCTCCTCGGTCATGTGCGCGGACGCGTCGTAGCCGGTGAAGGTGTACTGCGCCATCAGCAGGCCGATCAGCACGATGTACCAGGCGCCGATGTTCAGGCCGGTCCCGTTGTAGAAGTGCCCGAACACGAAGCTGGCCGGCTGGTGATGCGCGCCGTGCTGCAGGCCGAACGTCAGCGCCCCGACGATGATCAGCACGCCGATGATGTGCCACCAGACGCTGACGTCGTTCAGCAGGGCCACCAGCCGGATGCCGAACTGGTTCAGCATGCCGTGCACCAGCAGCACGGCGGCGAAGATCAGGATCGTCACCCAGTGGTAGGTGGGGGTCCCGAACACCAGGTTGAGGAACGCGTTGATGAACAGGGCCGCGCCGAAGTCAATGCCCGCGGTCACCGCGACCTGGCCGAGGAAGTTGAACCAGCCGGTGAACCAGGACCAGGCCGGCCCGTTCTTCTTGGCCAGCTTCGCCGCCCAGTAGTACAGGCCGCCGGCGGTCGGGAAGCTGGAGCAGACCTCGGCCATGGCCAGGCCGACGAACAGCGTCATGACGCCGACGATCGGCCAGCCCCAGGTGATCAGGACCGGCCCGCCGGTGAGCATGCCGAAGCTGTACAGCGTCAGGCAGCCGGACAGGATCGAGATGATCGTGAACGAGACGGCGAAGTTGGAGAACCCCGACATCCGCCTGCGCAGCTCCTGGGCATAGCCGAGCTGATGCAGGGTCTCTTCGTCACTGCTGAGCGGCGCGTGGGCCGCTTGCTCGTTGACCGACACTGCTGCTCCTCGGGTCACGGTCCCGGGCCGGTCGCGGCGCAGGTAACCGCTGGCCAGCCGCCGGGTATCAATGGTCTAATATCAGACCAATGATGGGCGGATCTGAGGGGATGTACAAGACCTCCGCCCAGATTCGTCCAGGGCGCCCCAGGGCTCGCCGGCACGCGGGTATGGGGGGGACCCGCGTGCCGGGGCGCCCGCGTCGTACAGTCGATTCAGTAGCTCCGCCCCCGGGAGCTAGCGCCGTTCCCCGGGAGCCCGATCGTGGTGAGTGCCGCACTGGACCTGACTGGCGTGCTGCGGCCGGTACGCGCGGGCAACGCCTTCGAGGAGACGGTCGAGCGGCTGCTGACGGTGATCAAGCTCGGGGTGGTCGGGCCCGGGCGCGCGGTTCCCGGCCGAGCGCGAGCTGGCCGCCCAGCTCGGCATCAGCCGGCTGACCTTGCGGGAGGCCATCCGCGAGCTTCATCAGGCCGGTTACGTGGAGTCCCGCCGGGGCCGTTTCGGCGGCACCTTCGTCACCTATACGCCGCCGGCGCCGGATGCCGGCGAGCTCAGGCGGATGGCGATCCAGGACGGCGACAAGCTCACCGACGCGCTCACGTTCCGGCTCGCGGTGGAGACCGGCGCGGCCGAGCGGCTGGCCACGATGCTGGCCGCGGCGCCGCCGCCGGCGGCCGACGGCCCGCGCGAGGTGCTGCTGGCCAGGCTCACCGAGGTCAACGCCGCGTCCCCGCAGGATTACCGGCGGCTGGACACCCTGTTTCACCTGTCGATCGCGGAGCTGACCGGATCCAGCCTGCTCGCGACGGCTTGCGCGGACGCCCGGATGCGGCTGAACGACCTGCTGAACGCGATCCCGGTGCTGCGCCGCAATATCGATCACACGGCGGGCCAGCACACCGCGATCGTGGTGGCGATCCTGGCGGGCGAGGCGCAGGCCGCCCGGCACGCGGTGGCCGAGCACCTGGAGGGCACGGCCGCCCTGCTGCGCGCCTTCCTGGCCTGATCCGGACCGCTCAGGCGGCCGGGGCGGGCACGCCGACCGGGTTCGGAAGGGCAGCTCGACCGCGCGATAGCCGCGCCGCGCCCTCCGGCGTGGCCGCCCGTCCGGCGCCAGCAGGCCGCGGCCGGCCAGCCGGGCCGCCGCGGCGTCCCACTCATCGTCGGTCCAGCCGCGCAGCGGCTGCAGCATCGGGCGGGTCAGGTCAGCCGGCCCGCACCCGGCCAGAAGCCGCGCAGGCCCGCGGCCTCGAAGGCCGACCTGGCCTCGGGCGGAAATAGGTGACCGCGTGCACCGGCTCGAACAGCATCCACATCCGCCTGGACGTGGCCGCCGCCCAGTCACGCGGCCCGCGCCGGTCATCTCGCCCGTATCGCTCACCTGGCCGATCTCCTGACCGGCGGCCAGGTCCTGGCCCCGCATCCGATTCTCCGCGCCGCTGGCCGGGGGGTCGATTGCGCGGGCGGAAGTATTTACGGCACAATGATGTTGTGAAATACATGGGCCAGCCAGCCGCACCCTCGCACGTCCCCGGTGCCGGGGACGCGCGGAATGCTGCGCCAGCCCAGATTACGCACGCACAGGTTACCCAAACCCAGCCGGGCTCGGAACGCGGCACCAGGGCCCGGATCGCCCGGCTGATCCTGGAGAACGGGCCCGTCACCGCGGCAGGCCTGTCGGCACGGCTGGGCCTGACCCCGGCCGCGGTCCGGCGCCACCTGGACAATCTCCAGGCCGAAGGCATGATCGAGATCCGGATGGCCAGGTCCTATGGCAACCGCGGCCGCGGTCGCCCGGCCCGGCTGTTCGCGATCACCGATGCGGGCCGCAGCGCCTTCGAGCACGCCTACGACGATCTGGCCACCAGCGCGCTGCGGTTCCTGGCCGAGCGGGCCGGGCCCGGCGCCGTCGCGGAGTTCGCCCGCCGGCAGATCGCCGAGCTGGAACAGCGATACCGTCCTGCGGTGCAGGCCGCGCCCCCGGCGCAGCGGGTGAAGGCGCTGGCCGACGCGCTGTCCGCGGACGGTTATGCGGCGTCGGCCAGCGGCGCGCCCGCCGCCGCGGGCGGCGAGCAGCTCTGCCAGCATCACTGCCCGGTCGCGCACGTGGCCGCGCAGTTCCCGCAGCTCTGCGAGGCGGAGACGGAAGCATTCGGCCGCCTGCTCGGCACGCCCGTGCAGCGCCTCGCGACGATTTCCCACGGTGACGGGATATGCACCACGCATGTCACGGCGCCGTCGCTCGTGCATCCACGCACCCATCCAACCCAGTCCGGAGGCATCTCCGCATGACGACAATCGCGCACCCCGAGCTTGAGGGGCTGGAGCGTTACAAGTTCGGCTGGTCCGACTCTGACGTGGCGGGCGCGACCGCGCGCCGCGGCCTGTCCGAGGAGGTCGTCCGCGACATCTCGGCCAAGAAGAACGAGCCGGACTGGATGCTCGAGCTGCGGCTGAAGGGGCTGAAGCTGTTCCGGCGCAAGCCCATGCCGACCTGGGGCTCTGACCTGTCCGGGATCGACTTCGAGCACATCAAGTACTTCGTGCGCTCGACCGAGAAGCAGGCGGCCAGCTGGGACGACCTGCCCGCCGACATCAAGAGCACCTACGACAGGCTCGGCATCCCGGAGGCGGAGAAGCAGCGCCTGATCGCCGGCGTGGCCGCCCAGTACGAGTCCGAGGTCGTCTACCACAAGATCCGCGAGGACCTCGAGGAGAAGGGCGTCATCTTCGAGGACACCGACACCGCGCTGCGAGAACCACCCGGAACTGTTCGGTGAGTACTTCGCCACCGTGATCCCGGTCGGCGACAACAAGTTCGCCGCGCTGAACACGGCGGTCTGGTCCGGCGGGTCGTTCATCTACGTGCCGAAGGGCGTGCACGTCGAGATCCCGCTGCAGGCCTACTTCCGGATCAACACCGAGAACATGGGCCAGTTCGAGCGGACCCTGATCATCGTCGACGAGGGCGCCAGCGTGCACTACGTCGAGGGCTGCACCGCGCCGATCTACTCGTCGGACTCGCTGCACTCCGCGGTGGTCGAGATCATCGTCAAGAACGGCGCGCACTGCAGGTACACGACCATCCAGAACTGGTCGAACAACGTCTACAACCTGGTCACCAAGCGGGCCGTGGCCCAGGCCGGAGCCAGCATGGAGTGGGTCGACGGGAACATCGGCTCCAAGGTGACGATGAAGTACCCGTCGGTCTACCTGATGGGCGAGCACGCCAGGGGCGAGACGCTGTCGGTCGCCTTCGCCGGGACCGGCCAGCACCAGGACGCCGGCGCCAAGATGGTGCACTGCGCGCCGAACACGTCTTCGCAGATCATCTCCAAGTCGGTGGCCAGGGCGGGCGGCCGGACCTCCTACCGCGGCCTGGTGCAGGTCCAGGAGGGCGCGGCGCACTCGAAGTCCACGGTGCGGTGTGACGCGCTGCTGGTGGACACGGTCAGCCGCTCGGACACCTATCCGTACGTCGATGTCCGCGAAGACGACGTCGAGATGGGGCACGAGGCCACCGTGTCGAAGATCTCCGAAGACCAGCTCTTCTACCTGATGAGCCGGGGGATGACCGAGGACGAGGCGATGGCCACCATCGTCCGCGGCTTCGTCGAGCCGATCGCGCGCGAGCTGCCGATGGAATATGCCCTCGAACTGAACCGGCTGATCGAGCTGCAGATGGAAGGAGCCGTCGGCTGATGTCGGTGCTGCAGGGGGCGGCGGAGTCCGCCGCCCCCGTTTCCCGGCTGCACGAGCGGCAGTCGTATGACGTCGCGGACTTTCCGGTGCCCAGCGGGCGCGAGGAGGACTGGCGGTTCACGCCGCTGCGGCGGCTACGGGGCTTGCACGGAGCTGAGGACCTCGCTGCCGGGAAGGTCGCGGTGGCCGTCGATGCCGGCCCTGGGGTCACCGCAGGGCTTGCGCAACGCGGTGACCCCACAGTCGGCACCTCCTTTGTGCCCTCGGATCGGGTTAGTGCGCGGGCATTTGCTGAGTTCGATGCGGCGACCGTGGTTACCGTGCCGGCTGGGGTGGAGGGCACTGAGCCCACCGTGATCTCGGTACGGGGCGAGGATGCGGCCGGGGCGGCCTTTGGGCATCTGCTGGTCGACGTCAAGGCGAACGCGCACGCCGTGGTGGTACTTGATCATCAGGGGTCGGCCACGTATGCCGACAATGTCGAGCTCGTGGTGGGGGACGGGGCATCGCTCGCGGTGGTCAGCCTCCAGGACTGGGCCGAGGACACCGTGCACGTGTCGCACCATTATGTACGGCTGGGGCGGGACGCCCGGGTGACGCATACCGCGGTCACGCTGGGGGGCAGCGTCGTCCGGCTCGCGCCTTCGGTCCGTTATGGCGGGCCGGGCGGCGACGCCGAGCTGCGCGGGCTGTACTTCGCGGACGCGGGGCAGCACCTGGAGCACCGGCTGTTCGTGGATCACGCCGAGCGCAATTGCCGCAGCCGGGTCAGCTACAAGGGCGCGCTGCAGGGCCAGGACGCCCACGCGGTGTGGATCGGTGACGTGATCATCCGCGCCGAGGCGGCCGGCACCGACACCTATGAGTACAACAGGAACCTGGTGCTGACCGACGGGACCAGGGTCGATTCCGTGCCGAATCTGGAGATCCTGACCGGCGAGGTGGTCGGGGCCGGGCACGCGAGCGCCAGCGGCCGCCTGGAGGACATTCACCTGTTCTACCTGATGGCCCGCGGGATCCCCGTCGACGAGGCCAGGCAGCTGGTCATCCGCGGGTTCTTCGGCGAGCTGATCGCCCAGCTGGAGGTGCCTGAGCTGCGCGACCGGATCAGCCGGTCGATCGACGCCGAGCTGGCCAGGTCACGGGCATGACGGCCGAGCCTGGCTACGTGCGGGCCTGCGCGCTGGCCGACGTTCCCGAAGAAGGCGCGCTCGGCGTGCAGGTGGACGGCGTCCCCGTCGCGGTGATCAGGGCCGACGGCGAGATATACGCGCTGTACGACGTCTGCTCGCACGAGGAAGTCCCGCTGTCCGAAGGCGACATCTACGACCACACGGTGGAGTGCTGGCTGCACGGTTCCTGCTTCGACCTGCGCACCGGCAAGCCCACCGGGCCCCCGGCGACCAGGCCGGTCGCCACCTATCCCGTGAAAATCGACGGCGACGACGTCTACGTCGCGCTGGCCGGCGCTGCACAGCCCGGTACCACCCAGCCAGACCAGGAGAGATGATGGCCACCCTCGACATTCGTGATCTGCACGTCAGCGTGACCGAGGCGTCCGGCGCCAGCCGGGAGATCCTGCGGGGCGTCGACCTGACGGTGTCGTCCGGGCAGACGCACGCCATCATGGGGCCCAACGGCTCAGGAAAGTCGACGCTCGCCTACGCGATCGCGGGCCACCCCAAATACCAGGTGACCCAGGGCTCGGTCACCCTGGACGGCGCGGACCTGCTGGCCATGAGCGTGGACGCCCGGGCCAGGGCCGGGCTGTTCCTGGCCATGCAGTACCCGGTGGAGGTACCCGGCGTCTCGGTGTCCAACTTCCTGCGCACCGCGATCACCGCGGTCCGCGGCGAGGCACCCAAGCTGCGCACCTTCGTCAAGGAGCTGCGCACTGCCCTGGACAAGCTGTCGATCGACCCGGCCTTCGCCGAGCGGAACCTGAACGAGGGGTTCTCGGGCGGCGAGAAGAAGCGGCACGAGATCCTGCAGCTTCAGCTGCTCAACCCGAAGATCGCGATCCTGGACGAGACCGACTCCGGGCTGGACATCGACGCGCTGAAGGTGGTGTCCGAGGGGATCAACGCGTTCCGCGCGGAGCCCGGCCACGGCGTGCTGCTGATCACTCACTACACCAGGATCCTGCGGTACGTGAGGCCGGACTTCGTGCACGTGTTCGTGGGCGGCCGGATCGTCGCCCGCGGCGGCCCCGAGCTCGCCGAGGAGCTGGAGGCGAACGGCTATGAGAAGTTCGTGACTGCGGAGGCGCTGGCATGACCCTGGACGTCACCCGGATCCGCAAGGACTTCCCGATCCTGGAGCGGCAGGTCCGCGGCGGGCAGCCGCTGGTCTATCTGGACAGCGCCAACACCTCGCAGAAGCCGCGCCAGGTCATCGACACGCTGACCGAGTTCTACGAGCGGCACAACGCCAACATCCACCGGGCCAGCCACCAGCTCGGCGAGGAAGCGACCGCTGCCTACGAGGGCGCCCGGATCAAGGTCGCGCGGTTCATCGGGGCCAGCGACGAGGCCGAGATCGTCTTCACCAAGAACGTCTCCGAGGCGATCAACCTGGTCGCCTACTCGATCAGCAACGCGACCACCTCGGCTGGCCAGGCGGAGCGGTTCCGGACCGGTCCCGGTGACGAGATCGTCATCACCGAGATGGAGCATCACTCCAACATCGTCCCCTGGCAGCTGCTGGCCCAGCGCACCGGCGCGACGCTGCGCTGGTTCGGCGTGACCGACGAGGGCCGGCTGGACACCTCGAACATCGACGAGCTGATCAACGAGCGCACCAAGCTGGTCGCCCTGACCCACCAGTCGAACGTGCTGGGCACCATCAACCCGGTCCGGCAGATCGCCGACCGGGCCCATGCGGCCGGCGCCCTGGTGCTGGTCGACGCGGCCCAGTCGGTGCCGCAGATGCCGGTCAGCGTGGCCGAACTGGGCGCGGATTTCCTCGGCTTCACCGGTCACAAGGTCTGCGGGCCGACCGGGATCGGCGTGCTCTGGGCGCGCCGCGAGCTGCTCGAGGCGATGCCGCCGGTCCTGGGCGGCGGCGAGATGATCGATAGCGTCTGGATGGACCGGACCACGTTCGCGGCGCCGCCGCACAAGTTCGAGGCGGGCACGATGCCGATCGCTCAGGCGGTCGGCCTGGGGGCCGCCCTCGATTACCTGAGCGAGGTGGGGCGCGACGCGATCCACGTGCACGAGCAGCTACTGGTCAGCCAGGCCCTGGCCGCGCTGACCGCGATCGACGGGGTGACCATCATCGGCCCGGCCGAGCCGGTGGACCGCGGCGGCGCGGTCTCGTTCACCGTGGACGGCTTGCACCCGCACGACGTCAGCCAGGTGCTCGACGAGCTCGGCATCGCGGTGCGGGCCGGCCACCATTGCGCCTGGCCGCTGCACCGCCGGTATGGCATCCTGGCCAGCACCCGAGCTTCGTTCTACCTCTATAACTCCAGCGCGGAGGTGACGGCCCTGGCCGAAGGGATCCGGCACGCCCAGCGGTTCTTCCGGGGGAGGGAAGCACTGTGAGGGAACTCGAGTCGTTGTACCAGGAGATCATCCTGGACCACTACCGGCACCCCCACCACAAGGGCCTGCGGGAGCCCTACGACGCCGAGGTGCACCACGTGAACCCGCTGTGCGGCGACGAGGTGACGCTCCGGGTCACCCTCAAGGATGCCGGCGGCGAGCCGGCCGTCGCTGACGTGTCCTATGACGCGCTGGGTTGTTCGATCAGCCAGGCCAGCGTGTCGGTGATGGCCGATGCCATCATCGGGAAGTCGGTGCGCGAGGCGATGGACGCCAGCGGGGCGTTCCTGGAGCTGATGCAGTCCAGGGGCGAAGCAGAGCCCGACGAGGCGCTGCTCGGTGACGCGGTCGCGTTCGAGGGCGTCTCCAAGTACCCGGCCCGGATCAAGTGCGCGCTGCTGGGCTGGATGGCCTGGAAGGACGCGACCGCCCGGGCCCTAGATGGACCCGATCATGACTCAGGCGCCGGGCTGGCCCCGGACGCGGGCAGGGGACAGCGATGACCGAGCACGCCACGACCGAGCAGGCGACGACCGAAGACGCCACCACAGAGCAGGCGATGACCGAGGACGTCACCGAAACACCGGGCCGGTACCGCCCGGATGACACGCCGGACGAGACGGCCGGGCCCTACGGCCCGGAAGCCGGGCCGATGGAACTGACCCAGGAAAACGAGGACGTCGTCGAGGCCCTGCGGGACGTCGTCGACCCGGAACTCGGTATCAACGTGGTCGACCTGGGCCTGGTGTACGGGGTGACGGTCGGCCAGGACCGCATCGCCACCATCGACATGACGCTGACCAGCGCGGCCTGCCCGCTCACCGACGTGATCGAGGACCAGACCAGGGACGCGCTCGAAGGCCTGGTCAACGACTTCAGGATCAACTGGGTGTGGCTCCCGCCGTGGGGGCCCGACAAGATCACCGAGGACGGCCGCGAGCAGCTCCGGGCGCTCGGCTTCAACGTCTGATCCACCCCCGGCGGGTACCTTCCTGACATGGGCGCCGTGCCGCATCAGCCGTTGCGGCTGGTGATCGTCGACGATCACCAGATGGTCCTGGACGGCCTGACCGCCATGCTCAGGCCCTATCGCGAGCAGGTCGAGATCGTCGGCGAGTCCAGCGAAGCGGGAGAGGTCATCGCCCTGGTGGCCCAGGAGAAGCCGGATGTGGTGCTGCTCGACGTACGCCTGCGCGGGGCCAGCGGCCTGGACTTGTGCAAACAGATCCGGGCCCGGGTGCCGGACAGCCACGTTGTCTTCCTGACCGTCTACGACGACGAGCAGTACCTCTACCAGGCGCTTCGCGCCGGGGCGACCGGCTACCTGCTGAAACGGATCCGCGGCGCCGAACTCGTCGATCACCTGCGGCGGATCTGTGACGGTGAGGTCCTCATCGACCCGGCGCTCGCCGGGCGGGTGGCGCTGTCGGTGGCCAGGCTGCGCAGCGGGGAATTCTGGCCGGGCGCGCGCCTCGGGCTCACCCAGCGGGAGAGCGAGGTGCTGTCGCTGCTGGTCGCGGGCCTGAGCAACCGGGCCATCGCGGCGAAACTGCTGGTCAGCGAGGAGACGGTCAAAACGCATTCCCGGGGGATCTACCGCAAGCTCGGCGTATCGGACCGGGCCGCGGCGGTCGCCGTGGCGCTGCGTGAGGGAGTCTTCCACTGACCGGGCGGTGGCTGTCGGGAGCCGACGCCGAGCGCGAGGCGCAGCTGCTGTCCCGGGTCATCGAGATCATCTCGGCCGGCCTCGACCTGGACCGGATCCTGCAGGGCGTGGCGAGCCTGGTGACCGAGACGACCCAGACGGACGTCTGTTTCGTGCACCTGCTGGACGAGCGGGGCCGCACGCTGCAGCTGCGCGGCGCGACACCGCCGTTTGACGGGCTGGTCGGGAAGATCGAGCTGGTGGTCGGCGAGGGCGTGGCCGGCTGGGTGGCCGCGCACGGGGAACCGGCCGTGATCGTGAACGACAAGAGCGGTGATCCCAGGTACCGCTACATCCCCGCGCTGCGCGGGGAGGAGTACACGTCCATGGTCTCGGTCCCGGTCCTCACCCCGGCCGGCCACCTGGTGGGGGTCCTCAACGTGCACACCAAGCAGCGCCGCGAGTTCACCGCCGCCGATGTGGAACTGCTGCGGTCGGTGGCGGGCCTGGTCGCCGGGGCCATCGAGAACGCGCGGCTGCACACCAGGCTCGCGGAACGGGAAGAGGCGCTGGAGCGGTTCGCCGAGCGGATGGTGGAGTGGCAGGAGCAGGAGCGCCGCCGTCTGGCCGGCGAGATCCACGACGGCATCAGCCAGCGGATCGTCAGCTTGTCGTTCCACCTGTCCGCGGCCGCGGATGCCATCCCGGACGCACCCGGCATCGCCGCCGAGCAAGTCGCGCGGGCCCAGGACCTGGCCGCCGCGGCGCTCGATGAGACGCGCCTGGCCATCGCGGGATTGCGCCCGCCGGTTCTTGATGATCTCGGTCTTGCCGCGAGCCTGGAGAGCCTCGGCCACTCGTTTCCCGCGCTGACCGTCGAGGTGCAGGCCGCCGACTGCGGGCTGGCCGAGCACCTGGAAACGGCGGTCTACCGGACGGCCCAGGAAGCATTGCAGAACGCGGCCAAGCACGCTGACGCGCGGCTGGTACGGATCCGCCTGTACCGGCAGCGGAACCAGGTGGTGCTGGACGTCAGCGATGACGGGACCGGGTTCGATATGGCCGCGGCCGCGCCGGGCCCCGGGGCTGCCGTGGCGCACGGCCCGTCCTGGCCCGGCGATCCGACCGGATTCGGCCTGGCCGGGATGGCGGAACGAGCCGAGCTGCTGGGCGGCGAGATGGAACTGATCAGCGCCCCCGGCCGCGGGACCACCGTGCGCCTGGTCATCCCGCTGCGCCGGGCGTGCCAGCCGCCCGGTCGCGGCTGATCAGGCGTCGCTGGGCGGCCCGCCGGACGCGCCGGGCTGGCCGTTCTCGCCGTTCTCGCCGGGCTGGCCGTCCGCTCCCGGGCCGGGGTCGGCGAATACCCGGCTGGCGCGCACGTCCGCGGCGCTGATCACCATCAGGTCGTCCCTGGCGATCTGGCCGCCCGCCGTGACCAGCCGCCTGGCCTGGCGTAGCCGCATCCGGTCGATCGCGTTGCGCATGCTCCGGGCGTTGGAGAACCGCGGCTGCCGCATCCGCAGCGCGACGTACTCTTCGAACGCGGTCTGCGCGTCGGGGGAGAGCCGGTACTGCTCGCGCTTCAGCATCAGCCCGGCGATCTGAACCAGCTCGTCCAGGGTGAAGTCGGGGAAGTCGATGTTGTGGGCGATCCGCGAGGCCATGCCGGGGTTGGAGCGAAAGAACACGTCCATCCGGTCCGCGTAGCCCGCCAGGATCACCACCAGGTCCTCCCGGTGCGCCTCCATGAACTGGAGCAGGATCTCGATGGCTTCCTGCCCGTAGTCGCGCTCGTTCTCCGGCCGGTAGAGGTAGTAGGCCTCATCGATGAGCAGCACGCCGCCCATGGCGCGCTTGAGCACTTCCTTGGTCTTGGGCGCGGTGTGGCCGACGTACTGGCCGACCAGGTCGTCGCGGGTCACGCTGACCAGCTGGCCCTTGCGCAGGTAGCCCAGCTCGCGCAGCAGCTTGCCCATGTGCATGGCCACGGTGGTCTTGCCGGTCCCCGGGCTGCCGGTGAAGCACATGTGCAGGCTGGGCCGCGACGACGTGAGGCCGTACCGCTGCCGGAGCCGGTCGATGAGCAGCAGCGCCGCGATCTCCCTGACCCGGTCCTTGACCGGCGTCAGGCCGATGAACTCGCGGTCGAAGTCGTCGAGCATCTGGGTGATCCGCCGGGTCTGCTGCTCGGCGGCCAGCTCCACCCGGGCGTCGGGGGCCAGCGGCTCCAGGCCGTCCGGCCCCTCGCTCGGCGCGCCATCGCCGGGCTGGTCACCGGCGCCTCGCCGGTCCGGATCATCGCGGTAACCGCCCGGGGCGCCCGGCGCCGGTCCGCCGGCCGTCGCGCTGCCCGGCCTGGGCATCGCGAAGCCGCGCGGGGCTGGCTCGTCCGGCCTGCTCATGCGCCGCCGGGACCCGATCCGTTACTCGAGTAGCGCTCGCCCGCGGGCCGCTCGGTGGCGTAGGAGTGCAGCGTGTACCTGATCTGGCGGTCCGGGCCCTCCTGCCGGTCCAGCCGGAACCCCGGCTCATGGCCCGGCCGGTTCACGATGAAGCTCAGCGCGGTGGTCTGCCGTCCCAGGCTCGCGTCGTAAGCGGACACCTTGATGTAGTGGTCGGGGTAGCTGGTCCGGCAGGCCGCCACCTCGTGCATGCCCGCGGCCGCGTCCGCGATCTCGAACATGGGCAGGCCCCACATTTCCCACAGCGCGTTGCGCGGGTGCGGGTCGTCGGTGAACTCGACGGCCACCGCCCAGCCCCGGTCGATCGCGTACTGGATCTGCGCCGCGATCTCGTCGTCGGTGAGGTCGGGCAGGTAGGAAAAGGTGCCCTGGGTTATCCGCATGACTGCTCCTGGTGGTTACGTGGGCGGCGGGACGGCTGGCGGGCGGCGGCCACCTCAGGCGGTCGGCGTGACCACGACATCGGGAGTGTCCGTGGACTCGTAGTTGAAGGTGATGTCACCCCAGGTGTCCAGGGCGACCTGCAGCGGCTGGCAGTGCTTGGCCGCCTCGGCCAGGATCTGCTCGCCCTCGCGCACGAAGTCGCGGCCCTCGTTGCGGGCCTTGATCATGGCCTCGGTGGCGACCCGGTTCGCGGTGGCGCCGGCCGCGATGCCCAGCGGATGGCCGATCGTCCCGCCGCCGAACTGCAGGATCACGTCCTCGCCCAGGTAATCGAGCAGCTGGTGCATCTGGCCGGCGTGAATGCCGCCCGAGGCGACCGGCATGGTCCCGGGCATGGAGCCCCAGTCCTGGTCGAAGTAGATGCCGTGGGCGAGGTTGGCCGGGATATGCGACTCGCGCAGCGTGTCGTAGTAGCCGCGGACCATGGACGGGTCGCCTTCCAGCTTGCCGACCACGGTGCCGGCATGGATGTGGTCGACCCCGATCAGGCGGCACCACTTGGAGATGACCCGGAAGCTGACGCCATGGGTCTTCTGCCGCGTGTAGGTGCCGTGACCGGCCCGGTGCAGGTGCAGGATGACGCCGTTGTTCCTGGCCCAGCGGGCCATGGAGTGCATCGCGGTGTACCCGATGGTCAGGTCGATCATGACGACGACGCTGCCGAGTTCCTTGGCGAAGTCGGCCCGCTCGTACATATCTTCCATGGTCGCGGCGGTGACGTTGAGATAGTGGCCCTTGATCTCGCCAGTCCGCTCCGTGGCGCGGTTGACGGCGTCCATCGTGAACAGGTAGCGGTCCCGCCAGCGCATGAACGGCTGGGAGTTGATGTTCTCGTCGTCCTTGGTGAAGTCAAGCCCGCCGCGCAGCGCCTCGTAGACGACGCGGCCGTAGTTACGCGCGGACAGGCCCAGCTTGGGCTTGGTGGTGGCACCGAGCAGCGGCCGGCCGTACTTGTTCAGGTACTCGCGCTCCATCACGACGCCGTGCGGCGGCCCCTGGAAGGTCTTCACGTAGCTCAGCGGGATCCGCATGTCCTCCAGGCGCAGCGCGCGCAGCGCCTTGAAGCCGAACACGTTGCCGATGATCGAGGAGGTCAGGTTCGGGATCGAGCCTTCCTCGAACAAGTCGATGTCATAGGCGATGTAAGCGATGTACTCGCCCTCGCGGCCGGACACCGGATCGACCCGGTAGCACTTGGCCTGGTAATGCTCGTAAGCGGTGAGACGGTCGGTCCAGACCACCGTCCAGGTCGCGGTCGAGGACTCGCCGGCCACTGCGGCGCCCGCTTCCTCGGGCGGCACGCCCGGCTGCGGTGAGATCCGGAACGCCGCCAGTACGTCGGTGTCCTTGGGCACATAGTCGGGCTCGTAGTAGCCCATCTGCGCGTACGGGATGACGCCGGCGCTCCAGCGATCCTGCCCTGCCGCCATGGTTCCTCCGTTTGGTTGCTCCTAACGTTCACGATGCCAGCCGAGCCATCGGCTGTCTATTGAGAGTTCTGCGACCACATTCAAGCTCTGACTTAAGAGAGATTTCACAATCAGGCCGGATCAGGCCGCTGAAAACCGCCGTCCCGGAGCATATAGGCGACCAGCCCGCCGGCGGTCGCGGGCAGCTCGCCCGTATGCGCGACCAGGTACCAGTCACGGTGCAGCGGCGTGCCAGGCACCGGCACCTCCGCGAGCCGCCCGGCCGCGAACTCGGCCGCTGCCGCGTCCCGTGACACCAGGGTGACCCCCAGGCCGACGCTGGCCGACTCGCGGATCGCGCCGTTGGAACCGACGGTCAGGGTGAGCGGCGCCAGCCCGAGGTCGGCCAGCAGCATCTCGGTGGTGGCGCGCGTTCCCGAGCCCGGCTCGCGCAGCAGCCAGGTCTGGCGGGCCAGCCACGGCAGCAGCTCAGCACCCGCAGCGGTCGCGGCGAGCTCCGGCGCGGCGACCACCACGAGCTGATGCGCCCGCACCGCGTGCACCTGCACGTCCCAGCCCGGCTCCGGGCGCCCGCCCAGCACCAGGTCGACCTGATGATGATCAAGGAGGGCGCCGACTCGCTCCCGGTTGCCCGCCTCGAGCAGCACGCCGACGTCCGGGTGCAGCCGTCGGAAGCCGCGTAGCAGGCCCGGAACTATCTGCTCCGCCGCGGTCGTCACCGCGGCGATGCGAAGCTCGCCCCGCTCCGGGTCGGCCGCGCTGGCCGCGGCCCGGTGCGCCTCATCCAGCAGGCCCAGGATCCTGCGTACGTATCGCGCGTATTCCTGGCCGGCCTTGGTCAGGCGCAGGCCCCGGCCCTCCGGGCAGAGCAGCTGTAGCGCCAGCGATTTCTGCAGGGCCCCGAGCGATGCAGAGACGGCGGCCTGGGTGACCACGAGTTCTTCCGCCGCGGCCCGGACCGATCCGCTCTCGGCGACGGCCAGGAAGGTCCGAAGCTGGTTAAGGGTCATCGCTGATCGCTCCGGGGCCCGGAATTGATAAAGCTCGAATGTACGGCTAAGGCAAACTCTTAAGGCGAGCTTAGATGATCGTCGTCAGCCCAGGCCCGGCTGGAGCCGACCGCGGCCCATTGCGCTGCCCACCGCGGCCCGCGCTGGCCGCCACCCATTGATCGACGGTGTCAGGCTCGCCCTCGCCAGGGAAACTCACGTCGATCGGGAACCAGGGCCCGCTCGGCGCGGCCGACGCGGCGCGCTCGATCACGTCGAGAACGGCCCGCTGGGCGTCCGGATCGGCAGGATCATCCAGCGCGACCGAGATGACCAGGCCGGCCCCGACGAACCGGACCGACAGGCCAGGCGGTGGCCGCTTCCCGGGCCGCCCGGACCTGGCCGAGCCCGAAGCGGATCGCGGCGAGCAGTCCCTCGGGCTCGGCGGGCGGCGGGCCGACGCTGATTCCCTCAGCGGCGTCCACCACGCGGGCGGCGGCGAGATACGCCACCCCTTCCGGGTAGATCGGTACGCTCTGGCCGCCGCCCGGGTTGACCGCGATGCCCAGCGCGGGCGGCAGTAACCTGGCCAGCGCGGCGGCCGGCACCACGACATACGGCACCATGACGTGCGGTGGTGCGTGCGGCAGCTCCGGGCCGGCGAGGGCCAGGCTGAGCGCAGCAGCCGGTCCGCCGAGGTGTAGGCGGGCACGAACTCACTGCCCAGGTAGATCACGGTCGGCAGGTTCACCGCCGAGCCGTCGGTCACCGGGCGCCATCATCGGCGAGCGGCAGCCAGAGCCTGCCGTGGCTGAGCGCCTCGAGCAGATCGCCAACCGGGCCGGCATCCCTGGTGACCGCGGCGAAGGCACGCTCGACCGCCACATCGGCGGCAAGGTGATGGCTGGGCATGACAGTCTTGTCGTCCATGACCATCGTCAGCCGGCTTTCCGTGGCCATCCCGGCCGCGCTTGACGGGGGCGACCAGGTGATCCGCTGACGGCTGGCGCGGCGCTGCCACGAACCCTGGCTTCATCTGACGGATAGTAAGCGATCAGAGGCGGTACGTAGTGGGAAACAGCACAGGTCACGGGGTCCGGTGGCTCGACGTCGCACCGGAGCGCCTGGCCGGCTGGCTCGAGTCGTTCGGCAGGCAGCACGGCGGGGCAGTCACGGGATCCGCGCCTCCCGACGATGCGGCCGGGGTGTCGGTGGTGGAGTTCCGCGCCGCGGACGGGACGGTCGCCGAGTGCCACGTGCCGTTCCCGCCGCTGCGGCCGGACGACAAGGCGGCCTGCGCGGCGCAGATCGCCGCGCACGCGCGTGCCGATCGCACCGTGGGCGTGCTGCTGGTGCGGCTCGGCGGCCATGCGGCCGGGGTGTTCGCGGGCGAGCCGCCGCGGCTGGTCGCGTCGAAGGTCGGCTCGCGGCTGGTGCACGGCCGCAGCGCGGCGGGCGGCACCTCACAGCAGCGCTTCGCGCGGCGCCGCGAGAAGCAGGCCAGCGAGGCGCTTGGCGCGGCGGCCGACACCGCGGCGGCGGTGTTCGCGCCCTACGCCGGCCAGCTGGACGCCGTCGTGCTCGGGGGAGACCGGCGGGCGATCGCCGGGCTGCGCGACGATCCCCGGCTGCAGCCCTACTTCGGGCTGGCCGTCGAGCGGTTCCTCACCGTGCCGGACCCGAGGCTCGTCGTGCTGCGCGGCGCGCCGCGGCTGTTCCGCGCGGTGCGCATCCGGCTGACCGGGCCGGCCGCCTGAATATCGTTCGCGGCCCGGATCGGCGCTCAGGTAGACTTAACGTCATGCAACCGCTCCTTTCGTGATGGGAAAGCCCGGTACGGGGCAGGCCTGAGCGATCGGATATCCTTTTTATCCCGTTATGGAGCGGTTTTCCCATGATCTCGGTGCACGACCTTGAGTTGCGTGCGGGCGCGCAGCTGTTGCTGGGTGCTACCAGCTTCCAGGTAGCGGCCGGTGACAAGATCGGCCTGGTGGGCCGCAATGGCGCCGGCAAGACCACCCTGGCCCGGGTGCTCGCGGCCGAGGGCGCGCCGGCCGCAGGCACCGTCAGTAACAACGGTTCCGTTGGCTACCTGCCGCAGGACACCAGGGCCGGCGACCTCGACGCGCTGGCCATGGACCGGGTGCTGTCCGCGCGCGGCCTGGATGCGCTGATGGCCGGGCTGCGGGAGGCGGAGGTCGAGATGGCCGCGGCCAATCCGGCCCGGCGGGACGCCGCCGTCCGCAGGTACGGACATCTGGAGGAACGCCTCACCGTGCTCGGCGGGTACGCCGCCGAGGCCGAGGCCGCGTCGCTCGCGGCCAGCCTCGGCCTGCCGCAGCAGGCGCTCAGGCAGCCGCTCCGCACGCTGTCCGGTGGCCAGCGCCGGCGGGTGGAGCTGGCCAGGATCCTGTTCGGCGGGTCGCAGACGCTGCTGCTCGACGAGCCGACCAACCACCTCGATGCGGACTCGGTGTCCTGGCTGCGCGAGCACCTGCGGTCCTTCCGGGGCGGGCTCGTGGTGATCAGCCACGACACCGTGCTGCTGGAGGCCGTGGTCAATAAGGTGTTCCATCTGGACGCCGACCGCGCCGCGCTGGACATCTACAACCTGGGCTGGCCCGCCTACCTGAACCAGCGCGAGACCGATGCGCGGCGGCGCCGGCGGGAGCGGGTGAACGCGGAGCGCCAGGCCACCGCGCTGCAGTCGCAAGCGGACAAGATGCGGGCCAAGGCGACCAAGGCCCGGGCCGCGCACAGCATGCAGCGCCGCGCTGAGCGGCTGCTGGCCGGGGTCAGCGCCGACCGGGCGCCGGACCGGGTGGCCAGGCTGCGCTTCCCCGAGCCGGCGCACTGCGGCCGGACGCCGCTCACCGCCACCGGCCTGAGCAAGTCGTACGGGTCGCTGGAGGTGTTCACCGATGTTGACGTGGCGGTGGACCGGGGCACGCGGGTGGTGGTGCTCGGGTTGAACGGCGCCGGCAAGACCACCCTGCTGCGGCTGCTGGCCGGGCTCGAAGAACCGGACACCGGCGAGGTGCTACCCGGGCACGGCCTGCGGATCGGCTACTACGCGCAGGAGCACGAGACGCTTGAGGAGACCAGGACGGTGCTGGAGAACATGCGCTCGGCCGCGCCCGACCTGACCGAATCGCAGCAGCGGCGCATCCTTGGCTCGTTCCTGTTCTCCGGCGATGACGTCGCGAAGCCGACCGGCGTGCTGTCCGGCGGCGAGAAGACCAGGCTCGCGCTCGCGCTGCTGGTGGTGTCCGGGGCCAACGTGCTGCTGCTCGACGAGCCGACCAACAACCTCGACCCGGGCAGCCGGGCCGAGATCTTGTCCGCGCTCCGGCGGTTCACCGGTGCCATCGTTCTGGTCACCCACGACGAGGGCGCGGTCGATGCACTGCAGCCCGAGCGGGTAGTGCTGTTGCCGGACGGTGTTGAGGACGCCTGGAGCGATGACCTCGGAGATCTCGTGACGCTGGCCTGACCGCCCGGATACGCGGCAAAAAGAAGAGATCTTTTACGGTCGTGTGGGTAGCCGATCACGATCTGATGCGTGATCATGGCGGAGAACGGTAACGCAGCGGTCACTTCAGCTCACCAGGAGGTACGCGTGGCCGAGACCCTCAAGAAAGGCACCCGAGTGACCGGTGCCGACCGCACCAAACTGGCGTCGGACCTGAAGAAGCGATACAACGGCGGCGAGAGCATCCGGTCGCTGGCCGCCTCGACCGGCCGGTCGTACGGCTTCATCCACCGGATCCTGACCGAGACCGGAGTATCGCTTCGCGGCCGGGGCGGCGCTACCCGCGGCAAGGGCAAGGCTTAGGCCCGACGCAGGCCGGCTGGCCCGTTCCGTCATCGGCCCGGGCCGGCTGGCATGGAGCCAGGAGGAAAGCGTGACCGTGAGCCCCGCTGAGCTAACCGCAGCAGGGCTGCGCCTCGATATCGACGACGCGGTCGCGACCATAACGCTGAACCGGCCGGAACGCCGCAACGCGATGACCCCGGCACTGTGGCTGGGGCTGGCCGCGATCGGGAATCAGTTGCCGCCCGCCGTCCGGGTGGTCGTAGTACGCGCCGCGGGACCCTCCTTCTGCGCCGGCATTGACCTGCGCATGTTCACACCCGAGGGCGTACCCGGTGAAGATGCGCCGCCGATCGTGGCCGATCCCGGTTTCGAGGATCACGTCGCGGCCTGGCAGCGGGGGTTCACCTGGCTGCGCGATCCTGGCATCGTCTCGGTGGCCGCGGTGCAGGGGCACGCCATCGGCGCCGGCTTCCAGCTGGCGCTGGCCTGCGATCTGCGCATCCTGGCCGACGACGCGAGGTTGTGCATGAAGGAGCCGGCCCTCGGGCTGGTGCCCGACCTGACCGGGACAAAGCCACTTGTCGACATTGTGGGGCTGCCGCGGGCCATCGAGCTCTGCCTGACCGCACGGACAGTCCCGGCCGCCGAAGCAATCCAGCTGCGCCTGGCCGAGCTGGCGGTGCCGGTAGCTGACCTGGACCGCGCGGTGGCGGACCTGGTCGCGGCGCTGCTGGCCACCGACGCTGCCGCCGCTCGCGCCACCAAACGGCTGCTGGTCCAGGCGGCGGGTAACACGCTGGCCGAGCAGGCCGCCGCCGAGCGGCACGCTCAGGCGGGGCTGCTGAGGGCGCGCGCCGGGACCTAGCCGGGCGCCAAGACCGAAGCCTGGCCGCCCGCCCGGTCGGCCGGTATTTCGCCGTTAGCTGAGAGCGGAAGCAAGCCGTGCGCCTGCCGGTTGCTGACGTCATGAATCCGGCGGCCTGGCACACGATGCACTCGTACACGCGGGACAGTTCGGTCACCCGCCAGCGGCTGAAGCCAGGGACGGTGCGCAGGATCGCCTCCTACGCCAGGCCCTACCGCCGCGACCTCATCGTGTTCCTGATCACCACCTCGATCGATGCCGTGATCATCGTCGCGGTCCCGCTGCTGTTGCGGGCGCTGATCGACAACGGGATCGAGCGCAAGGACACCGAGGTCGTGCTGGCCATCGCGGCGCTCGTGGCCGGGATCGCGCTGTTCGACGCCGTGCTCTCGGTGGCGCAGCGATGGTATTCGGCGCGGATCGGCGAGGGCCTGATCTACGACCTGCGCACCGAGGTGTTCGCGCACGTGCAGCAGCAGCCGATCGCGTTCTTCACCAGGGCGCAGACCGGTTCGCTGGTCAGCAGGCTGAACAGCGACGTGATCGGCGCTCAGCAGGCTCTCACCTCGACGCTGTCCGGAGTGGTCTCCAATTTCCTGTCGCTGGTCCTGGTGCTCGCCGCGATGTTCTACCTGTCCTGGGTCGTCACCGTGTGCGCGCTGGTGCTGCTGCCGGTGTTCATCATTCCGGCTCGCTTGCTGGGCCGCAGGATGCAGCGGCTGACCCGGGAGTCCATGCAGCTCGACGCCCAGATGGGCTCCACGATGACCGAGCGCTTCAATGTGGCAGGCGCGATGCTGGTGAAGCTGTTCGGCCGCCCGCAGGAGGAGGCCGAGGTGTTCGCCGGGCGGGCCGCGCGGGTCCGCGACATCGGGGTGGTCATCGCGATGTACGGCCGGGTGTTCTTCATCGCGCTGACCCTGCTGGCCTCGATGGCGACCGCGCTGGTCTACGGCCTGGGCGGCAGCCTGGTCATCAGCGGCGCCTTCCAGCTGGGCACCCTGGTCGCGCTGGCCAGCCTGCTTAGCCGGATGTACGGGCCGATCACCGCGCTGTCGAACGTCCAGGTCGACGTGATGACCGCGCTGGTCAGCTTCGACCGGGTCTTCGAGGTGCTGGACCTCAAGCCGCTCATCCAGGACCGCCCGGGCGCGACGCCGCTGCGGCTGCCCGCGCTGAGCACCGCGGATGTCCCGGCGCAGGGGACCGCGCCCGATATCGACTTCGAGCACGTGACGTTCCGCTATCCGCTGGCCGCTGAGGTCTCGCTGGCCTCGCTGGAATCGATCGCGCTGCCCGCTCCGGAGCGTTCCGACGCCGGCCAGGATGTGCTGCGGGACGTGACGTTCCGCGCGCCGGGCGGGAAGCTCACCGCGCTGGTGGGGCCGTCGGGGGCCGGCAAGACGACCATCACCGCCCTGGTCTCGCGGCTGTATGACCCCGGCGAGGGCACCGTCAGGATCGGTGGCACCGACGTCAGGGACGTCACCCAGGACTCGCTGCACAGCGCGGTGGGCGTGGTCACCCAGGACGCGCACATGTTCCACGACACGATCCGGGCCAACCTGGCCTACGCGCGGCCCGGTGCCTTGGAGCAGGACCTGATCCAGGCCTGCAAGGCGGCCCAGATCTGGGAGCTGATCTCAGTGCTGCCCGACGGGCTCGACACGGTGGTGGGTGATCGCGGCTACCGGCTGTCGGGCGGCGAGAAGCAGCGGATCGCGCTGGCCAGGCTGCTGCTGAAGGCGCCGTCGGTGGTGGTCCTCGATGAGGCGACCGCGCACCTGGACTCTGAATCCGAGGTCGCGGTGCAGCAGGCCCTGAAGCGGGCGCTCGCCGGGCGGACCTCGCTGGTGATCGCGCACCGGCTGTCGACGATCCGGGAGGCGGACCAGATCCTCGTGATCGACGGCGGGCAGGTCCGTGAGCGCGGCAGGCATGAGGAACTGCTGGCCGCCAGCGGCCTTTACGCCGAGCTGTACCACACCCAGTTCGCCCGCCAGGAGCCCGCCCGCGCCTGAACCGCGGGGGGCGGCGGCTCAGCGCGCCGTTGAACCGCTTCATTACACAGAGGTACAGCCAGATAACTTTCTGTGCATGAGATGTGCCGGAGAGATCGAGTTTATCCGCTATATGCGGGTCTCGGACGCTCGGGGACTACGGGGGCACTTGACGCATGAAGATGGTCCTGACATGAGCCGGGGAGAACCGGGGCAGCCGATGGAGGAGGGGCAGCGCGGACCAGCCAGCGACGGCTCGAGCGCGGCTCCGGGCGGGCGAGACGGACGAGATCCGGACCGAGGTTCGCCTGGTCCGCAAGGACGGCGGCCTCGCCTACGTGCGGCTGACCGGCACCGCGATCCAGCCGGACGCCGGTGAGCGTTACCTGGCCGCCTTCGTCGAGAACGCCACAGCCGCCGAGCAAGCCCGGGCTGAGATCCGCCAGCTCGAGCAGGAACTGCTGCAGTCGCGCCGCCTGGAGAGCGTTGGCCAGCTCGTGGGCGGCATTGGCCATGACTACATCAATGTCGCGGTGAACGCCAGGATGCGAGCCGGACCGCGGTGAGGTCACGTCGCCAGCCGCCAACATCGCCACGAGTTCGGGGCCGAGTCGTGGCTGGGACCGGAGCCTCAGACGTTGCTGAGCTGCTGCCCGGACGCTACGTCGAACTGCGCATCACCGACACTGGCACCGGGATGGACGCGGCGACGCCGAGCGGGCCTTCGATCCCTTCTTCACCGCCAAGGGCGGAGACCAGGCCGCCGGGCTTGGACTGCCCGCCATCCGCCGGTTCGCCACCCGGCCCGGCGGCCGCTCGTGGCTGCGATCCGAGCCTGGCATCGGGACCACCGTGACGGTCATGCTGCCCGCCGCTTCATGTCGGGTTACGAGGCGGGCAGCGCGGCGGCGGGCAGCTGGCCCGGTCCCGAGACGCAGGTCATCGGCAAGCCGTTTTCCCGGGCCGCGCTGCTGGCCAGGGTCACCCAGGCGCTAGCCGCTGGGGCTGAAGATCAGCAGGGCGCCGGTGCCCGGCAGGACCTGGGCGCCGGGCAGGACCTGGGCGCTGGGCAGGACAGCCCGACCTGGCGCCGCCGCCGAGCCGAACGACAGTGAAGCGCCCCGCGCTCCGGACCCCCGATGCCAAGGCGGCGGGCCCGCGCCCGGTCAGTCTCCGTAGCCGACCCGGCGCAGGTCGTTGCCCGCGACCTGCTCGACGTCGGCCAGCTGCCGCGGGCTGAGCGCCCGGCGCCATGCACCGGGTGCGGCGTCCGGCGGCAGGCCCGCCAGCCCGCGGCCACGGCCGCGATCCCGGACCGCGACCGGGCGGACGCCGGCCCCGACGAATCCGGAGATGGCGTCGGCGGTCGCCTCCGGCTGCCGGATCACCTGCTCGTAACGGAGGGTGGTCAGCTGCTCGGCGCCGAGCCTGCTGCGCAGCCTGGCCATGGTGCGCACCGAGCCGCGCCAGCGCATGGCACACTTGGCGGCCTGCGACAGGCCGGGCCAGGCGGCCAGGTCGGCCGCCGTCTCGACGCCGAAGAACGGGTGCGGGAACTCGCTGTCCAGCCGGGCGGCCCCGGGCCTGAACCAGGCCATCACCTCGGTGTCACCGAGCATCGCGGCGACCACGTCCCGGCCGTCGCGCACGATCTGTACCAGCCGGGCGTCGGTGAACGCCTCGACCAGCGCCTCGGCGCAGTACATCAGGTCGGGGCTCGCATCGCCGTACCTGATGATGTCCCGTTCGGCCATACAGGTGCCGGTGCCGTTCACGCCGCCGGCCTGACGGCAGGCCGGCGAGCAGGTCAGGCAGCCGTGCGGGGTGACCTGCCAGGCCTGCGCGAACGCATCCCGCAGCACGGTGGCCGCCGCCTCGCCGCGGCCGCGGTGGATCGACGGGCTCTGCGCGAAGGCGTGCACCACGCTCAGGACGCTGCCCTGTCCCATGGTGATGTGGAACCCCGGGGACCGTTTCAGGGCACGGGCCAGCAGATCCGCTCCCGAATGCGGGGCGCCGATGATGAAGACCGGCTCACGGACCTTACGGCCGTTGACGACCAGGATGTGTGGATGGGGTGCCATGACTAGCGACAAGTGTCGCATTAGCGGCGGGCATACCGGTCACGACCCGGCGATCTTGGCCTGAGAGGCGGGCCGCGGCGCGGATCGGCGGCTGTGGTAGGCGTGGTGGCTGTCGAGGTTCAGCGCGGTCTGGATCAGCGGCATGTGACTGAACGCCTGCGGCATGTTGCCCACCAGCCTGCCGTACCTGGGGTCATATTCCTCGCTCAGCAGGCCGAGATCATTGCGCAGGGCCAGCAGCCGGTCGAATAGTTCCGCCGCCTCGGCTGAGCGGCCGATCATCTGCAGCGCGTTGGCCAGCCAGAAACTGCAGGCCAGGAAGGCGCCCTCACCGCCGGGCAGGCCGTCGACGGCCGCCTGGCCGCCAGCCGGGGCGGGCTGGGTGTACCTGAGCACCAGGCCATCACGGACCAGCTCGCGCTGGATGTTCTCTACCGTGGAGATCACCCGCGGGTCATCAGCGGGCAGGAAGCCGACCTCGGGAATCAGCAGGACCGCCGCGTCAAGCTCGGAGCTCCCGTAGTACTGGGTGAAGGTGCCGCGCTGGGCGTCGTAGCCCTTCTCGCATACCTCGGCGTGAATCTGGTCACGGGCGGCGCGCCACTGCTGGATGCGGCCGGGCAGCCCGAGGTCGGCCATCCGGATGGCCCGGTCGAAGGCCACCCAGGCCATCACCTTGGAGTGCACGAAATGCCGCCGCGGGCCGCGCACCTCCCAGATGCCCTCATCCGGCTCGCTCCAGTTCATCTCCAGGAAGCCGAGCAGCGCGCGCAGCAGTGCCCAGGTGTGCCGGTCGAAGCTGAGGCCGGCCTGCCGCCCGAGGGTGATGGCGTCGACCACCTCGCCGTAGACATCGAGCTGCCGCTGGTTGACGGCGGCGTTGCCGATCCGCACCGGGGCCGAGCCCTCGTAACCGGGCAGCCAGTCAGCCTCCCACTCGGCCAGCCTGCGCTCGCCCGCCACGCCGTACATGATCTGCACGTCCCTGGGGTCGCCGGCAATGGCGCGGCCGAGCCATTCGCGCCAGGCCGCTGCCTCATCCAGAAACCCGGTCCGCAGCAGTGCCTCCAGCGTGATCGTGGCATCGCGGAGCCAGCAGTAGCGGTAGTCCCAGTTCCGCACGCCGCCGATGTCTTCGGGCAGCGAGGTCGTCGCCGCGGCGACGATGCCGCCGGTGGGCAGGAAGGTCAGGGCCTTGAGCGTGATCAGGGACCGGATCACGGCCGCGCGGTAACGGCCCGAGTAGGTGCACTGGCTGGCCCAGTCGGTCCAGAACGCGCTGGTCCGCTCCAGGGCCTCGGCGGCGTCGATCTCGGGCGGCGGGCCGAGGTGGGAGGGCACCCAGTTCAGCGTGAACGGCACCCGGTCGCCCGCCCGCACCACGAAGCTGCCCCGGTGCGCCATCTCGCGGCCGACGAGCCGGACCGGCGTGCGCAGCCAGACCGAGTCCGGGCCGGCCACCCCGACGACGGCGCCGTCGATCCTGCGCATCCACGGCACGACCAGCCCGTAGCCGAACCGTATCCGCAGCACGCATTCCATCTCGACGGCGCCCGACACGCCCTCGACGATGCGCACCAGGACGGGCTCATCACCGCAGTGCGTCGGCATGAACTCGATCACCCGCACCACGCCGCCCACGGTGCGCCATTCGGTTTCGAGGATCAGCGTGTCGTCTCGGTAGTGCCTGGTTTGCTCACCCCGCTTTTGCCCTGGCACCCGCGAGGCGGTCGGGGCGATCAGCCAGTGCCCGTGCCGTTCATCGCCGAGCAGGGCGGCGAAGCAGGCCGACGAGTCGAAACGGGGTGCGCACAGCCAGTCGACCGAGCCATCCCGGCTGATCAGGGTGGCCGAACGGAGTCCGCTGACGATTGCGTAGTCCTCGATACGTCCGGCCATCCTGCCCTCCCGGTCGCGCCTGCCCGGCCATGTGCGGGCCCGGCTGCCTGCGGCTGGACCGCCATGATGCCGCAGCCACCCCGCCAGGTTTCGCCAGCTTAGGCCCAGGCGCCGTGGATCGCCGCCGCGGCGTGGCGGCCTGATGATGTCCGGGCGCCTGCAGCCTCGCGGCGCACGTAAGCTAACAGGCGTGCCAGCACGTCCCGGCGGTGACCTTCCCCGGCTATGGCCGGCGGCCGCCGCGCTCGTGCTGGCCGTCGCCATCAGCGGATGCGCCAAGTTCGACGCCGCCCTGGGCCAGCAGTGGGCGGTCGTGCACTTCAATGCGAACACGTCGGTGGCGACCTTGCTGACGGTCCGGGCGGCCTGTTCGCATGTGCCGAATGTCCACCCGGAGGCGCTGCCCAAGTCCCGCAACCCGGCCGACATGATCTACTCGGTCCGCTACCGCACCGACCATGCCAGCGACGCCGACCTGGCCAGGCTGCAGCAGTGCCTGCAGCGGTTCCCCGCCGTGACGGGCATCGACTTCGAGGATGCGGGCGACGCCGGCTGACGAGTTCGCGGTCGCCGAGGTATATCTACTAAGTCGTGGGGTAAGGTAGCTTAAGCTAAATCCTATAAACCCCATCGGAAAAGGTGTACCTCATGCGACGGATGCTGATCGCGGCAGGCGTTACCGCCGCCACCCTGCTGGCCGCCGGGTGCGGTTCCTCAGGATCCGCAGGATCCGCAGGATCCGCAGGATCGGCTGGGTCGTCGGCGAGTTCCGGCGACCCGGTCACCCTGCGGCTGGGCTTCCTGGCCAACATCACCCACGCGTCCGCCCTGGTCGGTATCAAGGAGGGCTTCTTCCAGAAGGACCTCGGCAACGGCGTGACGCTCAAGCTGACCCCGTTCAGCAGCGGGACCCAGGAGGGGACCGCGCTGCTGTCTGGCCAGCTTGACGCGGCCTACGTCGGTCCCAACCCGGCGATCAAGGCCTGGCAGACCTCGGGCGGAAAGCTCATCAAGATCATCTCAGGTGCCGCGTCGGGTGGCGCCGCGCTGGTCGTCAAGTCCGGGATCACCAGCGCCGCCCAGCTCAAGGGCCAGTCCCTGGCCACGCCCTCGCTCGGCAACACCCAGGACGTGGCGCTGCGGTACTGGCTCAAGCAGCACGGCCTGGCGACCACGCCGGCCGGCGGCGGAGCACTGGCGATCAAGCCGATCGCGCCGAACTCGGCGGCCGTACTGGCCTTCAGCTCCAAGCAGATCGCGGGCGGCTGGGAGCCGGCGCCCTACGACACCGAAATGGAGCAGGCCGGCGGCCACGTGCTCGTCAACGAGGCCAGCCTCTGGCCGCACGGTCAGTTCGTCACCACGAACCTGGTCGTGACCCAGGCCTTCCTGGCCGCGCACCCGAGCGTGGTCAACGGGCTGCTCAAGGGCCAGATTCAGGCCACTGACTTCATCAACAACAACAAGGCCGCCGCCGAGCAGGCGGCCAACACCGAGCTGGCCACGGTGAACTCGGGCAAGAACCTGAAGCCGAGCGTCATTTCCGCGGCCTTCGCGCAGATCACCTTCACCAACGACCCGATCGCCTCATCGCTGGCCACTGACGCGCAGCACGCCGTCGCGGTCGGCCTGCTCAAGCCGGTGAGCAACCTGAGCGAGCTCTACGATCTCGGCCCGCTGAACAAGCTGCTCCAGGCGGCGGGCGAGCCGCAGGTCAGCTCGTGAGCCTGACCGACCGGCGCCCCGGGCCCCGTGACCGGGGCCCGGGGGCGCGAGCTCATCGGGGGCCGGGCGGGGCCGGCGAGCAGGCGCCAGGCCAGCTGCCGGGCCGGGCCGCGATAAGCCTGCGCGAGGTCTCGAAGGTCTACGGCAGCGGGCGGTCGGCCCTGCTGGCGCTGGACAAGGTGTCGCTCACCGTCGCGCCCGGCGAATTCGTCTGCCTGATCGGAGCCTCCGGCTGCGGCAAGAGCACGCTGCTGTCGCTGGTCGCCGGGCTGGACTCGGTGACCAGCGGCGAGGTCTGCACCAGCGGTCAGCGGGTGTCGCTGATGTTCCAGGAGCCCGCGCTGTTCCCATGGCTGACCGCGGCCCGCAACGTGGAACTCGCGCTGCGCGCCCGCGGCGTGCCGAAGGCGCAGCGGCGGGAGCGGGCCGCCGAGCTGCTGCACGCCGTGAACCTGGACGGGTTCGGCGGCCAGCGGCCCCACGAGCTGTCCGGTGGCATGCGGCAGCGGGTCGCGATGGCGCGGGCCCTGGCCCAGGACGCCGACGTGTTGCTCATGGACGAGCCGTTCGGTGCGCTGGACGCGATGACCAGGGACCTGCTCCACGACGAGCTGGAGCGGATCTGCGCGGAACGGACGCTGACCGTCCTGTTCGTGACCCACAACGTCCGCGAGGCGGCGCGGCTCGGCGACCGCGTGATCGTGCTGAGCAGCCGGCCAGGCCGGGTCATCCAGGAGTACCCGGTGCCCAGGGTCGGGCCGCGCCGGATCGACTCGGTGGAGGTGGCCAGGATGGCGGCCAGGATCACCGACCGGCTTCGCGAAGAAATGCGCCGTCATGGCCATTGACCTGCAGCGCTCGATCAGCGGACTGGACAGCCTGGAACTGGATGCCGCTCGGGCGGACCGCGGGCCCGGCCGGATCGCCCGGGCCGCCTGGGCGTCGCTGTGGCCCAAGCTGCTCGCCATCGCCCTGGTCCTGATCATCTGGCAGCTGGTCCACCTGACCGGCTGGAAGCAGAATGTCGTCGCCGGGCCCGCGACGGTGTTTTCCGACCTCTGGCAGCAGCTGCATCACGCGCTGCTGTGGCAGGCCATCGGGACCACCCTGCGCCGCGCGGCCCTCGGGTACTCGCTGGCCCTGGTCATCGGCTCGGTGATCGGCGTGCTCGTGGCGCGGATCCCGCCGCTGCGCGCCGCGGTCGGGTCGATCATCACCGGCCTGCAGACCATGCCGTCGATCGCCTGGTTCCCGTTCGCGATCATCCTGTTCGGCGAGACCACCCTGGCCATCCTGTTCGTGATGATCCTGGGCGCGGCGCCGTCGATCGCCAACGGGCTGATCACCGGCGTGGACTACACCCCGCCGCTGCTGCTGCGGGCCGGCCGGACGATGGGGCTGCGTGGTTTCACGCTCTACCGGTACCTCGTCCTGCCCGCCTCGGTGCCGGCCTACGTGGCCGGGATGAAGCAGGGCTGGGCGTTCGCCTGGCGGAGCCTGATGGCCGGCGAGCTGCTCGTGCTGATCTTCGGCCAATCCTCGATCGGCCAGCTGCTCAGCCAGGACCAGGACACCTTCGACTTCGCCGGCGCGACCTCGGTCATCATCGTGATCCTCGTCATCGGCATCGCGGTTGACATGGTGTTCACCAAGCTCGACCTGGCGGTACGGCGGCGGCGGGGCCTGCTCGACCCGGCGCGGTCCGGCTAGCCGGGCTCGGGTCGGCTAGCCGGGCTCGGGCCGGTCCAGCCCGCCGGATCCGCCGGACAGCGCCACGCCGAGCGGGGTCCGCTGATGCAGCAGGAACCGGCCGGTGCGGGTGGTCGCGACCAGGCCGGTCGCGCGCAGCACGGCGAGGTGCTCACTGGCGCTGCTGACCGGGATCTGGCACCGGGCCGCCAGGCCGGTGGTGGAGGCGGGCTCGGCGAGCGCGGTGAGCACGGCCGCCCTGGTCCTGCCGATCAGGGCGGCCAGGTCGCCGCCGGACTGGGCGGGCGGCTGCCAGAGCCGCGCGATGCCCCGGGCCGGATAGGTCACCGCGGGCGGGTCGAAGGCGACCGCGGCGCCCGGCCAGCCGAACACGCTCGGGATCAGGACGAGTACCTCGCCGGCCACGTCGAGGTCCTCGCGCGCCGCCATGGCGAACCGCAGCACGCCGTCCCGCCAGGACACCTTCGGATCGAGGTCGTTCAGCGTCACCGCAGACGCCGGCATCGGCCAGCTGCCTGGCCCGGTAGGTAATATCCGCGTCCAGCACATCACGCAGCCGCGGCCACCACGGCTCGACCAGGGCTGACCACGCGCGCCCCAGCATGGCGGCGAGCAGATCCCTGACCTGCGCCGGACCGGCGGACAGCTCCGGGCTGAGCGCGCCGGGCGGCCCGGCCCGCCGGATGACTGCCCAGGCTCAGGTCAAGCTCGGCGGCGACCCGCTCTGGCCCGGCGGCCCGCACCCGGTCAAGTTCGGCATCGATCTCAGTGAACGGCCCCGGGGGCGGCGGGCAGAGGAAATCCGGCTGATAACCCTGCATCGCGAGCACCGCCAGCAGCGGCCCGATGCCGAGCTCGGGCAGCCGTCTGCGGACCTGCCGCTGCCAGGGCAGGTTGTAACCTTCCCGGCCCGGCATGACCAGCGAGCGGAGCGCGTCAGCGGTCTCGCCCAGCGGCGAGATGGCGAATCTGCACTGCAGCAGGTCCTCGGCCCGGAAGCGGAGGGTGACGCTCATGAGCCTGTCCAGTTCGGTCAGAACCGAAATAACTGCGCCATCCTACCGGCCTGGCCAGGCTGGAAAGGTGGGCAGGCACCAGGCTGAGCGGCGGCGCGGGCTGCTGCGCGAGGCGCGGCGGTTCCGCTTCTTGTGGCTGAGCCGGACGATCTCGGCCACCGGCATCGGAGTCAGCCGGGTGGCCCTGGTGCTGCTGGCCTCGCCGGCCGGAGCCGGGGCGGTGAGCCTGGTGCTGCTGGCCAGCACCTTGCCGCAACTGCTCGGCCCGCTGGCGGGCGCGCTGGCTGACCGGGTCGACCAGCGCCGCTTGCTGGCCGGCTGCGAGAGCGCGCAGGGCGTTGTCTTCGCGCTGATCGCCGTGGTCCGGCCGCCCGTTCCGCTGCTGCTTCCGCTGGTCGCGGTGGCCGGGCTGGCCGCTACCCTGTTCTCGCCAGCCGGCAAGAGCAGCGTGCCCAGGCTGGTCGCCGATGACCAGCTGCCCAGGGCCAACGCCCTGCTGGGGGCCGCGTTCAATCTTCAGGTCATGGCCGGTCCGGCCGTCGGGGGCCTGCTGGTCGGGCTGGCCGGGCCTTCGGCAGCGTTCGGCGTCACCGCCGGGTCCTTTTTCGCCTCCGCATTGCTGCTGACGCCGCTGGGCCGGCTGCCGCCGCAGGCCGCGGGGCGCTCCGGCCTGATGTCGCAGACCTGGGCCGGGCTCCGTTACGTCGCGCAGGCGGCGCTACCCCGGGCCCTGGTACTGGCCACGGTGCTGTTCGTGTCGTTCGCCTCGCTGGACAATGTGGCGCTGGTGTTCCTGGTAAAGCACAGCCTGCGCGGTTCGGCGGCCGGGTACGGCGTCACCGTCGCCGCGTACGGTACCGGCATGCTGGTCGCCTCGCTGTCCCTGGCGGCGCTGGCGCACCGCCGCAGCCCCCGGTTCTGGCTGGCGGCCGGGTTCGCCACCGGGGCGATCGGCACGGCGGGAACCGGCCTGGCCGGATCGATCGGCCTGGCCGCCGCGGCCCAGGCCGTGGCGGGCGCGGGGAACACCGCTGACCTGGTCGGCAACGACACCCTGATCCAGCAGGTGGTACCGGCCGCGCTGCTCGGCCGGGTGTTCGGCGCGCTGTCCACGGCGGCCCAGGCCGGCGCGGGGATCGCGTACGCCGCGGCCGCTCCGGTGGTCGGCTGGGCGGGCCCGAGGATCACGTTCCTGATTGCGGCGGCCGGCATGCTGGCCGGGCTGGCGGTGCTGTGGCCCGCGCTGCGTGCGGCGGGTGAGCCGGCGCCTGGCCGTCCGGCCCGTTTTGGCCGCCGTTGGCTCAGGAGGCGGGCCCGCCAGCCGGTTCCGCGGTCGCTGCGGCCCGGCGGCCGGGTAGGCCGCTGCGCCCGCCGCCTTCGTTCTGGCTGGCCCCGTTCCGTCCGCTGCCGTCCGGGCCGCCGCGTCGCCAGGCGAGCGCCGCGGCCGCCAGCAGCGCGGCGAAGATGACCAGGCCGGCCAGGATGTACAGGTTCCAGCTGATCAGCTGGACGCCGTGCAGATGGAAGATCTCGCTCTTCGGGTGGCGGCCCGCGAAGAAACCGACCAGCCCGTGCGGGACCAGCGCCTGCGGCCCGGTCCAGTGTCCGGGCCAGTCCGCGAACAGCGCCAGCACGGCCCCGGTCAGGCCCCAGAACGCCCAGCGCCACGCGCCACGGGCGCGCACCGCAGCGTCGACGAGAATCGCCAGCAGCGGCACGATCCACACCCAGTGGTTGTCCCAGCTGATCGGCGAGATCAGCACTCCGGTCACCCCGCAGGTCACCCAGCCGGCCGTGGGCGCCGGGCCCGGGTCAGCAGCGCAGCGCCGATCAGGCCGAGGACCGCGGTGAGCGCGGCCAGGGCCAGGAACAGCAGCGTCACGCTGCCTGCGCCGGCCGGGGTGCGCGTCAAAAGGGCCAGCAGCGACTGGTTCAGCAGGGAGCCCAGACCCACGTTCGAGAAATTGCCCGCGTGCAGGAAGTACCCGGTCAGCCACCATTTCACCGAGTCGTGGGGCAATACGACGAAGCCGATCAGCACGGTGACGGCGAAGGTGACCGTGGCCACGAAGGCCTGCCGGACCTTGCCGGCCAGGATCAGGTACGGGATGAAGATCAGCGGGACCAGCTTGATCCCGGCCGCCAGGCCGACACCCACGCCCTTCCAGCGGCGCTCATCAGGCTGGCAGAGGTCCCAGGCGATCAGCGCCATCAGCAGCAGCTCGATCTGGCCCACCTGGATCGAGCGCAGCACCGGCTCGGTCCACAGCGCCGCCGCCGATACGGCCAGGGACGCCACCGACCGGTCCCGGCCGCGCCAGCCGAGCTGGCCGAACGCGAACCAGACCGTCGCGGCCATCGCGGCCAGGCTGGCCGCCGTCATCAGCCACTTCAGCACCGCCCAGGGCACCAGCGAGCCGCCCGCGAAGCCGAGCGCGGCAAACGGCGTGTACAGGTACTTCACGCCCGGCAGGAACTGCCAGGTGTACAGGGTCTGAGGTGCATGCCGGGTGATCAGGCCCGCGTGGTTGTAGATGTTGAGGTCAAACCAGCCCAGGGTCATGTAGATCGGGTGAGCCGCGACATCCACGGCGTAAGCGGCCAGCGCCAGGCAGCACGCCGCGGCGGCCAGAGCCAGCGCCCGGCGGCTGCGGCGGCCCGCCGGGGGCCGCGCGTCGACGGGACTAGCCAGACCCGGCTCTGCCTGTACCATCGGCATCCTTCCCGGCCATCGACGTGCCGATTGTCCTGAGCGGTTCCGCGCGGTGCGGCCAACGGCTCACAGGATATGAGTTATCGGCCGGCCGCGGGCATTTTGGCGGCCGGCCGGGCGGCCCCGGCGGTCGCGCTGCGGCGCGCGCCGCGGCGATCACGGCGACGGCCAGCATCACCAGGCCGGCGACCACGAAGAGGTTCCAGCTGAGCAGCTGCAGCCCGCGCAGGTGGTAGACCTCGTGCGCCGGGTGCGGGCCGACGAAGAACCCGAGCAGCCCGTCGGGAACCAGGGCCAGCGGCCCGGTCCAGTGCTCCGGCCAGCCGCCGAACACCACCGCCACCGCCACGAGCAGCGCCCAGGGGGCCGAGCGGGCCCAGAGGGTCCGGCAGGCGGCCGGGCGGGCGGGACCGCGAGCCGGACCGGCGGCAGCCACGGCGTGGTCGGCCAGGACGACCAGCACCGGCACGATCCACACCCAGTGGTGATCCCAGCTGACCGGGCAGACCAGCAGGCCGGTCAGCGCGCAGGTGACCCAGCCCGCGACCGGGCGCCCGCTGCGGTCCAGCAGCGCCGCCGCGCCCAGGCCGGCCACGGTGACCAGTCCCGCCACCGGCAGCCAGACCGGGGTGGCGGCGTGCATGCTGCCCAGGGCCCGGGTGACAACCGCTAACAGCGACTGATTCACCAGCGACCCGACGTCGCCCACATTGCCCGGGTGCAGGAAATACCCGGTCAGCCACCATTTCGCCGATGACCGCGGCAGGATGGCGAAACCGGCCGCCACGGTGGCGGCGAACACCGCGAAGGCCACCGCCGCCTGGCGGACCTTCCCGGCCAGGATCAGGTACGGGATGAAGATCAGCGGGACCAGCTTGATCCCGGCCGCCAGGCCGGCCCCGACGCCCTTCCAGCGGCGCTCATCAGGCCGACCGAGGTCCCAGACCACCAGCGCCATCAGCACCAGCTCGATCTGGCCCAGCTGCAGGGCCCGCAGCACCGGCTCGGTCCACAGCGCCGCCGCTGAGGTGGCCAGCGCGCCGGTCAGCCGGCGGCGCCCGGCCCAGCCCAGCGCGCCAAACGTGCACCAGCAGGTGGCGATCAGCGCGGCGATGCTGGCCGCCGTCATTAGCCAGCGCAGGATCGCCTCCGGCAGCAGCGAGCCTGCGGCGAACAGCGCGGCCGCGAACGGCGTGTAGGTGAACTTGATGCCCGGCCGCAGCTGCCAGCTGTACAGCACCGCCGGATCATGCCGGGTGATCAGGCCGGCGTGGTAGTAGACACCGAGGTCGTACCAGCCCAGCAGCAGCCCCCGTGAATGGAGCGCGACGTCGGCCGCGTATCCCGGCCAGCGAGATCAGGGCGGCCGCCGCTGCGGGCAGCACCCACGGCGCGGCCGCGCCCCGGGCCAATCCGACATGCAGTAACCGGGCCCGAGCCGGCCCGGGGTGAGCTGAGCCGGTCCGCTCTGATCCAGGCTGGCCTGCAAGAGCTCCCATGTGCCGGCATCCTTCCCGTCGGGCCGCGCCGCCCGGCCGCGGTCCGGGGCGCTGGCACGACGCTGCTACCCGGCCAGGGTAGGCACGCCCGGCCAGGCGGCGCGGGCGGCTAGGGAAGCGCTTTACCTGACGCTCAGCACGGGGCCGCGGGCGGGCACCAGCTCGCCGATGACCGGCGCGCCGGGCAGCTCACCGGCCACCAGCAGGCCGCCTGAGGTCTGCGCGTCGGCCAGCAGCAGCAGTTCGGCCTCGTCCACGCCGCCGAAGTCGGCGTGCGGCCGGACCCAGTCCAGGTTCCGCCTGCTGCCGCCGGGCAGGTACCCGGCTCGCAGCGCGGACCTGGCCTCGGCCAGCACCGGCACCGCCGCGTGGTCGATCACCGCGCTCACCCCGCTGGCCCTGGCCAGCTTGAACAGGTGGCCGAGCAGCCCGAACCCGGTGACGTCGGTCGCGCAGCGCAGGCCCGCGGCCAGCGCCGCCCGGCTGGCTTGCGCGTTGAGCGTGGTCATCACGTCCACGGCCTCCTGGCTCAGCTGGCCGGTGGCCTTGTGCCGCGCGTTCAGGACGCCGATGCCCACCGGCTTGGTCAGGCTCAGCGGCAAGCCGGCCTGTCCTGCGTCGATCCGCAGCAGCCGGTCCGGATCCGCCAGCCCGGTCACCGCCATGCCGTATTTGGGCTCGGGATCATCGATGCTGTGCCCGCCAGCCACCTGGCATCCCGCGCTGCGCGCGATCTCAAGCCCGCCGCGCAGCACCTCGGCCGCCAGCTCCATGGGCAGCTTGTCCCGCGGCCAGCCCAGCAGGTTGAGCGCGATGAGCGGCTCGCCGCCCACCGCGTAGACATCAGACAGCGCATTGGCGGCCGCGATCCGCCCGAAGGTGCAGGCGTCGTCCACGACCGGTGTGAAGAAGTCGACCGTGGCGACGACGGCCCGGTCCGGCGCGATGCGGATCACGGCCGCGTCATCGCCGTGCTCGACGCCGATGATCAGGTCGGCGCCGCGATCATCGGGAATCAGCCTCGCCACGGCCTCTTCGAGCTCGCCGGGAGGAATCTTGCACGCGCATCCGCCACCGTGGGCGTACTGGGTCAGCCGGACCGTCGTCATGCTGGCAATCTAACGGCCCGGCCCGGACTCTTGGCTTGCGCTTGCGGCATGACGCGGCGGCATGGTCACATGCCAGCAGAGGCGGATTCCCGGCGGGCGGAGGTACCCGGTGACTATCGATGTGCTGCAGCAGCGGGCGGAGCTCGAGGACGCGATCAAGGGCCGGACGCTCTGTGATCACCTCCGGGCGGCCGCGGAAGAATGGGGCGAGCTGCCCGCATACTGCGACCGGGACGACGGCGACTGGCAGACCCTCACCTGGGCGCAGACCCGGCAGCACGTGCTTGAGCTGGCGGCCGGGCTCGTGGCGCTCGGCCTGGCGCCCGGCGACCGGGTGGCGCTCATGCTGCCCAACCGGCTCGAACATGTCCTGGCTGACCAGGCGGCCGTGCACGCCAGCGGCGTCCCGGTCACGTTCTACGCGACCCTCGCGCCCGACCAGATCGGCTACGTGGCCGGTGACTGCGACGCCCGGATCGCGGTCCTCGACGGCGCGGACGAGCTGGCCCGCTGGCAGCCGGTGCTGAGCACCCTGCCGGGCCTGGAGAAGATCATCGTCAGGGACCCGGCCGTGTGCCCGCCCGGTGATCTCTACCTGAGCTGGCCGGACTTCGCCGAGCTCGGCCGCCGGCGATTCGCCGCCGCACCGGAGGCCGTCGAGCAGCTGATCGCCAGCATCAGCCCCGATCAGCCCGCGACCGTGCTGTACACCTCGGGGACCACCGGGAACCCCAAGGGCGTGATCATCACCCACCACAACGTCCTGTACGAGCTGATGACCGGCTCGGCCTCGGGCATCATGGTGCCGCACGTCCGCTGGGTGTCCTACCTGCCGCTGGCCCACATCGCGGAGCGCATGTTCACGATCTACCTGGCCATCCACACCGGCGGGCAAGTCTACTTCTGCCACACCGCCAGCACCGACCTGGTGCGCACGATCGGCGATGTCAAGCCGACGTCCTTCTTCGGCGTGCCCAGGGTGTGGGAGAAGATCCAGGCCGGCATCCAGGCGCTGCTGGCGATGGAAGCCGACCAGGCCAAGCGCGCGGCCATCGAAGCGGCCATGCAGACCGGCCGACGCTACGTCGAGAGCTGCCAGTTCGGGCAGGCCACGCCCGACGACCTGGCCGCGCAGTTCCGGGCGGCGGATGAGAGCATCCTGCGGCCCATCCGCTCGCTGCTCGGCCTCGGTGACGCCGAGATCGTGATGAGCGCGGCCGCGCCGCTGCCGATCGATGTGGCCGCCTTCTTCGCCAGCCTGGGCATGAAGATCCTGGACGTCTACGGGATGACCGAGACCACCGGTGCCTTCACGTCCAACACCACCGCCGCGTTCAAGCTGGGCACGGTGGGCCGGGCGGTGGCCGGGACGGAGATCAGGATCGCTGACGACGGCGAGATCCTCACCCGTGGTCCGCTGAACACCCCCGGCTACCTGAACCTGCCCGAGCGCACCGCCGGCCTGATCGACGCCGACGGCTGGCTGCACACCGGCGACATCGGGTCGCTGGACGCCGACGGCTTCCTGTCGATGCTCGACCGGAAAAAGGAGCTGATCATTACCTCCGGCGGGGAGAACATCTCGCCGGCCGCCATCGAGAGTCTGCTGGTCGCCCACCCGCTGATCGGCCAGGCGCTGGCCTACGGCAACGGCCGGCGTTATGTGGTCGCGCTGCTGACCCTGGACGGCGAGGTCGCCCCGGCCTGGGCCAGGGCCCGCGGCATCGACGCGTCCCTGGCCGAGCTGGCCGAGCACCCGACGGTGCTGGCCGCGGTAGCCGAGGCGGTGGCGGCGGCCAACACCAGGCTGGCCCGCGTGCAGCAGGTCAAGACGTGGCGGCTGCTGCCGGTGGAGTGGACGGCCGAGAGCGAGGAGCTGACGCCGACCCTTAAGCTCAAGCGCCGGGTCGTGCACGCCAAATACGCCGACATCATCGACGCGCTGTACGAGGGCTGACCCAGGGCCGCGGGGGCGGCACGCGGGCCGTCACTGCGGGGAGCCCGCGGCGCGCCCGATAGGGTCAGCCGCGGAGGCGTCCGGGTGCCTGGTGGCCCCCCCGGTCTTCAAAACCGGTGGACGGCGCTCTGCGTCGTCGGCGGGTTCGATTCCCGTCCGCCTCCGCACGCACACCTAGCCAGGTTCCGCACGTGAACAGGTACCCACGGCCAGTGCTGGGCTAGAACTGGTTCTCACCCGGGTCAGGCGGCGACGAGGCCGGGAACTGGCCGGTCGCCGAGGCAGCCGGGAACTCGCCGGTGGCCGGGTACTGCTCCGCCGGGCGGCCGAACAGATCCTCCCGGGGCGGGGCCTCGCCCGCCGGGGACGGCTGAGCGTCGGCCGGGTACTGGCTGGCCGCGGTCGGGTACTCGGCGCTGGCCGCTGGGGTCTCCTGCGGGGTCCAAAGCTGCTGGCCGGCCAGGCCGCCGGCCCCCGCCGGGCCCACCAGGCTATCGTCGCCGGTCTCCGCTTCGGCCACGCTGGTCACGCTGAACCGGCCGAGCGCCAGCGCGGCGAAGAACACGATGAGCACCCCGGTGCCGGTGAAGAACCCGAGCCCCTCCAGGAACTGCCGCAGGCTGCTGGCCGCCGCTGCGGCGGACGTGCCGACCGGCACCCCCGGCCTGATCGATCCGTTCTTGACGATCTGGGCTGTCACCGCGGCGCCGACCACGAACCAGGCACCGCCGAGCGCGGCCAGCAGCGCGCCGAACCCGCCCCACAGCCGGCTCCTGGTCACCAGCACGATCAGGCCGCCCAGCACGGTCGCCGCCCCGGGCACGACCTCCAGCCACAGCCGGCCGGATGTGTACGCCCAGCTCCGGTCCGGCGTGTACGCGTAGTGGAAGTACGGGCCGACGAACGGGATCAGCGCTCCCCAGGCGCCCAGCACGATCAGCAGCAGGCCGCTCAGCCCGCCGCGGGTCCGCGGCATACCGGTCGAATACGTCATTGCGCTTTGCTCCCTACGTAATAGGAGCATTAAGACTTGCACAACTCGAGTACCCGGTGGATGGCCCGTTATGCAAAGTGCTGGTAAATGGGCACAGATGGGGGTCACATGGGGGCTGTCTGGCTCCGGCAGTGCAGGTATGGTCGCGGTCGTGGACGTCCGCAGGCTCGTTCCGCGCACTGATGCCGTGCTCGCCGACCCCCGCCTGGCCGCCGCTGAGCAGCGGCTCGGCCGGGCGCTGGTGCTCGCCGCGGTCCGGCAGGCACAGCAGGAGGCCCGCTGCGGCGCGATCAGCGCCGCGGAGGTCCCGGATGCGGCGGTCGCGGCACTGCCGCCCGCGGCCGTGACGCTGACCCCGGTGATCAACGCGACCGGGGTGCTGCTGCACACCAACCTCGGCCGCGCGCCGCTGTCGGCGGCGGCGCTGGAGGCGGTGGGCGTGGCGGCCGGCTGCGCGGACCTGGAATTCGACCTGGCCACCGGGTCCAGGGGCAGGCGCGGCGCGGGCGCGATGGCCGCGCTGGCCCGCGCGGTGCCCGCCGCGGAAGCCGTGCACGTGGTGAACAACAACGCGGCCGCGCTGGTCCTGGCGGCCACTGCGCTGGCCGCGGGCCGCGAGATCATCGTCAGCCGGGGCGAGCTGATCGAGATCGGCGACGGTTTCCGGCTGCCCGACCTGCTGGAGTCGACCGGAGCCCGGATCCGCGAAGTGGGCACGACCAACCGGACGACCGCCGCCGACTACGCCGCCGCCATCGGGCCGGATACGGCGTTCATGCTGAAGGTGCACCCGTCCAACTACCGCATCGAGGGCTTCACGACCAGCGCCAGCATCGCCGACCTGGCCGGGCTCGCGGTTCCGGTGCTCGCCGACCTCGGCTCGGGCTTGCTGGCCCCGCATCCGCTGCTGCCCGATGAGCCGGATGCCGATTCCTGGCTGCGGGCCGGCGCGGCGGTCGTGATGGCCAGCGGCGACAAGCTGCTGGGCGGCCCGCAGGCGGGGCTGCTGCTCGGCCGGGCCAGCCTGGTCGCCGCGCTGGCGCGGCATCCGCTGGCGCGGGCGCTGCGGGTGGGCAAGCTGGCCATCGCGGCCCTGGAGGCTACCCTGACCGGACCGCAGGTACCGCTGGTGCAAGCACTGAACGCTCCGGCCCAGCTGCTCCAGGACCGCGCCGAACGGCTATCGGGCCTGATGGCCGCGGCCGGAATCGACTCCTGTCCGGTACCGAGCACAGCGGCGGTCGGCGGCGGCGGGGCGCCGGGCGTCGGCCTCCCCAGCGCGGCGGTGAGCCTGCCCGTCACGTTCGCGCCGCGGCTGCGCGATGGGGCCGCGGCCCGGCGGGCGGGGCGGCCCGCCGTTATCGGCAGGATCGAGAACGGCAGGCTGCTGCTGGACCTGCGCGCCGTGCCACCCGGCGAGGACGAGCGGCTGGCCGCGGCGGTCATCGCCGCGGCGGAGTAGCGCCATGCAGGTCATCGCGACCGCCGGGCACGTGGATCACGGCAAGTCGGCGCTGGTGCGGGCGCTCACCGGCACCGACCCGGACCGCTGGGCCGAAGAACGCCGCCGCGGCCTGTCGATCGACCTCGGGTTCGCGTGGCTGACGCTGCCGTCGGGGGAACGGCTGGCCTTTGTCGACGTCCCTGGCCATGAGCGGTTCGTGCCGAACATGCTCGCGGGCATCGGGCCGGTCCCGGCCGTGCTGTTCGTGGTGGCGGCCGACGGAGGCTGGATGCCGCAGTCGGCCGAGCATCTGGCGGCGCTCGACGCGCTGGGCGTGCGCCACGGGCTGCTCGCCGTGACCCGCGCTGACCTGGCCGACCCCCGGCCCGCGGCGGCCGCGGCGGCGAGCCAGCTCGCGGCGACCAGTCTGGGCCCGGTGGAGTGCGTCGCGGTGAGCGCGGTCACCGGTGCGGGGCTGCCCGAGCTCATCAAGGCCCTGGACCGGCTGGCCGCCGCGCTGCCCGCGCCGGACCCGGCCGCGCCGGCCCGGCTGTGGGTGGACCGCTCGTTCACCGTCGCCGGCAGCGGCACCGTGGTCACCGGGACGCTGCCGGCCGGCACCGTGCGTACCGGAGACGAGCTGGTCCTGACGCCGTCGATGCGGCCCGTCCGGGTGCGCGCGGTCCAGTCGCTCGGCGAGCCAGTCCCGGCGGTGACCGGCGTGGCCAGGGCCGCGCTCAACCTCCGCGGCGCCAGCCAGGACGCCATTTCCCGGGGCATGGCGCTGGTGCAGGCGGGCCGCTGGACGCTGACCGACCTCATCGACGTACGGCTGCGCGCGGACGCGGTCGCGAGCCGGGATGCGGACGCCGGCCCGGCCAGCCTGCCCCGGGTCCTGACGCTGCACGCGGGCTCGGCCAGGACGCTGGCCCGGGTACGGCCGCTAGGCGAGCAGGGGATCGCCCGGCTGAGCCTGTCCGATCCGCTACCGCTGCACGTCGGCGACCTGGTGCTGCTGCGGGACCCGGGGGCGGCGAGGCGGTCGCGCGGCCGGCCTGCGCCGAACGGGACCGGACCGCGGCCCGGCCGCCCGGCCATCACCGGCGCCGTGGTGCTCGATCCCGCGCCGCCACCGCTGACCCGCCGCGGCGCTGCGGCGGCGGCGGCCAGGCAGCTGGAATCCTGGCCCGACCGGCCCGCCGCGGCCGATCTGCTCCGCCGCCACGGCCTGCTGCGGGCCAGTGCGCTGCTCGCCATGGGCATCACTGAGCACCCGCCCCCGGTCGCCGGCGAGTGGCTGGCCGATCCTGGCCGCTGGGCCGAGCTGTCGCACTGCCTGGCCGAAGCGGTGACGGCCTACGCGGCGCGCGCCCCGCTGGCGCCGGGGCTGACCCTGGAAGCGGCCCGGGCCGCGCTCAGGCTCCCCGATCGCCGCCTGGTGGAGGCACTGGTCAAGCCGCCGCTCATGGTCCGTGACGGCATCGTAGGGGTCGCCCTTCCGGCAGGCCTGCCGGGCGCGCCGGTGCTTCCGGCCGCGGTCGCCTCCGCGGTGCGGCTGATCCGGGCCGAGCTGGCCGCGGCGCCGTTCGCCGCGCCCGACGCCGAGCGCCTGCGCAGGCTCGGCCTGGACCTGCGGGCCCTGGCCGCCGCCGAGCGGGCCGGAATGCTGCTCCGGCTCAGCGATCAGATCGTGCTCGCGCCAGGCGCCGACGCGGCCGCCGCGCGCATTCTCGCCACGCTCCCGCAGCCTTTCACCGCCGCCGCGGCGCGGCAGGCGCTGCGAACCACCCGGCGGGTGGTGATCCCGCTCCTGGAGCACCTGGACCGGACGGGTTACACCGTGCGGCTGCCCGATGACCGCAGGACACTGCGCCCGCGCGAGCAGCCGGCGCACGCGGCGCCGACCCGGGCGGTCACCGGCTGAACCGGGACGCGGCCCAGGTCGCGGGCTCCGCGGGCCCCTGGCCGGTGCCGATCCAGCGGGCCAGCACCGCGGCCGTGGCCGGCGCGTTCAAGATGCCGGTGCGGAAGTGGCCCGAGGTGAGCCAGGCATTTTCCAGGCCAGGCACCCGGTCGATCACCGGCCGCCGGTCCGGGTGGCGGGGCCGGAAGCAGCACCACTGATAGGCGATGGGCAGGCCGGCCAGCGCGGGCATCGCCGCGGCCAGCCCGTCCATGATCGACTCGATGACCTCGGCCCGCACGGCCGGGCTTTCGTCACCGACGTCGAAGGTCCCTCCGGCCAGCAGCCGGCCCTCTTCGATCTGGGTGGCGACCGGCGCGACGATGCCCGGCAGCGTCAGCGGGCCGGCGCGGTCACCAGCAGGTGGCCCTTGACCCGATCAGACGGGATGCTCAACGGCAGGCCGTCAAGGACGGGCGGCTGGCCGGTGGCGAAGACGACGGTGCCCGGCTGGATCTCGCCCGCCGAGGTCAGCACGCTGCGCAGGCGGCCGCCCGATACGGTGATCCCGGTGGCGGCGACACCGGTGCCGACGGCGGGCAGGCCGGCCGCGAGCCTGGCCACCGCGCGCAGCGGGTTGATCCGCGCCTGCCTGCGGATGAGCGCACCCTCCATCGACCGGGCCAGGCCGGGAACGAGCTGTTCCACCTGGCCGGGGGCGAGCCACTCGACGGCGGGCGGCTGGTGAGCGGCGAAGCCTCCCGGGTGCGGGGCCAGGCCGATCCAGTCGATCTCGACCAGCCCGACGCCGCCCGGTACCGTCTGCTCGAGTTCCCGCCAGCGCTCCAGGCTGGCCCGCTCCAGATCGAGCAGCGGCTCCGGATCGCTCCACTGGTGCGGTTCCGGGATCAGCAGCCCGGTGGCGCCCCCGGTCGCCCCGGCGCCCAGATGCCCGGTCTCGATCAGCGACACCGAGCCGAGACGGGCCTCGCGGCAGGCCGCTGCGGTAGCCACGCCGACGATGCCGCCGCCCACGACCAGCACGTCAGGGCGGGGATCGGAGATGCTGCCATCGCCGCGGCGCAGCGTCGCGCGCTCGGCTTCGGTGAGCTGATCACGCCAGATAGCCCCAGTCATGATGAAGATCCCATCCGTAGGTTCGCGGTCGGCCTCGCACCGGGGGGAACGCGCCGCGGTGCGGGCGGCCGAGTGCGGCGGCGACCGGCGTCAGCGATGCTATCGGGCCGCGGGGGCGGCCAGCTCACGCCGCCCTGACCGAACCAGCGGGCGCGAGGCCGGCCCCGGCACGTAGGCTGGTGGGCGTTGCGGGATGTCTGCCTGTGAGCCAGGAGGTGATGGCGTGCTTGCCGATACGTTCGGGCGGGTGGCGACCGACCTCCGGGTGTCGCTGACCGACCGGTGCAACCTGCGCTGCAGCTACTGCATGCCGCCCGAGGGGCTGGACTGGCTGCCGAATCCGTCGCTGCTGACCGACGACGAGGTGGTGCGCCTGATCACGATCGCCGTCGAGCGGCTCGGGATCACTGAGGTCAGGTTCACCGGGGGAGAGCCGCTGCTGCGCCGCGGGCTGCCCGCGATCGTCGCGGGCACGGCCGCGCTGCGGCCGCGTCCTGAGATATCATTGACCACCAACGGCATCGGCCTGGACCGGCTCGCCGGGCCGCTGCAGGCGGCGGGCCTGGACCGGATCAACGTCTCGCTGGACACCTTGCGGCCCGCCACCTTCAAGCTGCTGGCCAAGCGAGACCGGCTCGGCGATGTACTGGACGGCCTGGCGGCGGCCGCCGCGACCGGACTGGCGCCGGTCAAGGTCAACGCGGTGCTGATGCGGGGCGTCAACGACGACGAGGCCGTGCCGCTGCTGCGGTTCTGCCAGTCACGCGGCTACCGGCTCCGGTTCATCGAGCAGATGCCGCTGGACGCCCAGCACGGCTGGCGGCGCGAGGACATGGTGACCGCCGACGAGATCCTGGACGCCCTCACCGCCGAGGTCAAACTGACCCCGCAGGACCCCGGCGACCGCGGCTCGGCACCGGCGGAGGAGTTCATGGTGGACGACGGACCCGACCGGGTCGGCGTGATCGGCTCGGTAACCAGGCCGTTCTGTGCGGCCTGCGACCGCGTACGGCTGACCGCCGACGGGCAGGTCCGTAATTGCCTGTTCGCGCGGACCGAGAGCGACCTGCGCGGGCCGCTGCGATCGGGGAGCAGCGACGCTGACCTCGCCGCCCGCTGGCGCCAGGCGGTGCTGGCCAAGCTGCCCGGGCATGGCGTCAACGATCCGGGCTTCTTGCAGCCGGCCAGGCCGATGTCGGCCATCGGTGGCTGACCGGCCGGGCCGCGGGACCGGCCGGGCCGGGCCCGCCCCGGCCCGGCGGGAAGCGAACTGAAACGGAAGGCGGGCGGATGAACACCCTCGACAGCTGGACCATGGCGGCCTGCGCCGAACTTGGCATCGACCCGGCCGCCGCCCAGCTGCGTCCCGTGCTGGACCTCGCGCGTGACGTGGCGCACGATGTCGCCCGGCCGGCCGCGCCGCTGACCGCCTATCTGCTGGGCGTGGCGGTGGGCGGCGGCCAGGACCTGCAGGCCGCGGCCGAGCGGCTGCGCGGGCTGGCCAGTGCCTGGCCGGCCCGTGATGACGGCTAAGGTGCCGGTCAGCGCGGCCACTATGCCGGCCGATCGCCTGCACATGCGGCTGACCTGGCGGACGGCGCCGCGCCCGGCCGCCGCGCTGCCCGCCACCGTCTTGATCAGGCAGCTCGGCAAGTCCGACGAGGCCGCGATCGGGCGCCTCATGTGGGCGGCGTCCCGCGGCACGCCCGATAACCAGTACGACGCCCCGGCGGACGCGCAGCGAGACGCGGCGCAGACGGTGGCCGGGGTCTGGGGCCCGGTCGTCTGGGACGCGAGCCTGGCCGGGGAGCTGGATTCGCTGGTGATCGCGGCGGCGATCGTGGTCAGGGACAGCGCGCACGCCTGGCTCCCGCTGCTGGCGTTCGCGCTGACTGATCCTCCTCAGCAGCGCCGCGGGATCGGGCAGCGCCTTATCGAAGAGAGCATCACGCGCCTTGATTCCAGCGGCGTGCATGAACTGCACCTGGCGGTCACCCCGGGCAATCCGGCCGTCCGGCTTTATCAGCGGCTTGGATTCGAAGTAGTGGCCTAACCGCGCTACCACGGCCATGTGCCATCCCGTGGTAAATGCGCGGTCGCCTGCGCCGCGCGCGGCTATCGCATTCGCGGTCGGCTCAGCCTCCGCTGCGCGGTCCGGCGCTGGCTTTCTCAAGCGGTATTGAGTAATCCCGGCCGGCTGACGATGCGAAGACCGCCGTTACGGCCGCGGGCGCATAGCGGGCGAAAATAATACGGCCCGTATTAGCCGCATTGGCCCCGGCTCGGCCGCGACGGCCAGGCCGCCGCCGGCCAGGGGCGGGGCCGCCCCTTGCCAACCCGACTATAACGATATATCGTTGACCTATCAGAGTGTTCTGGAGACTGTCTCACAGGGAGCTGGTCGGCCGGAGCGCGCAACTGGAGGAAACGATGCGTTCAGAAGAAAGGTGGCCGCACGGCGGCGAGGAAGGCGGCTGGCCGCACCGAGCTGGAGGGCGCCGCAGGCATGGCCGCGGGCCGGGGTTCGGTGGCCGGCCGGGATTCGGTGGCGGGCCGCCCGGTTTCGGGGGATTCGGTCCGTGGCCGGGGGAGCCCCGGATGATGCGCGGTCCCCGGGCCAAGCGCGGCGACGTTCGCGCGGCGGCGCTCGCGCTGCTCGCCGAGGAGCCGATGAACGGCTACCAGATCATCGGGGAGATCAGCGAACGGAGTGACGGCGTGTGGCGGCCGAGCCCCGGCTCGGTCTATCCCGCCCTGCAGCAACTCGAGGACGAGGGCCTGATCCGGGCGGAGGCGGCAGACGGCGGCCGCCGGGCCTACGTTCTCACCGACGAGGGCCACCAGTACGTGGCGGCGCACCCGGATGAGGTCAGGGCGCCCTGGGACATCGTGGCCGGGAGCGTCGGCGGCGACGCCATCGAGATGCGCAACCTGATCGGGCAGGTGGCCATGGCCGCCTTCCAGGTGGTCAGCGCCGGCACTGACGCCCAGGTCGGCCAGGCGCGCCAGGTCCTGGCCGACGCCCGTAAGTCGCTGTACCGGGTACTGGCGGCCGACGATGACCAGGCGCCGGGCACCAGCGTGTAACCGCCCCGGGCCCGGACGGGGCCGGCGCGGCTAGTCTCGACATCACCGAACCTGAGGGAGGCATCATCGGTGACAGCCCAGACGGGTTCATCCATCGGCGCCGCGGCCCTGACGCCGCAGGCCGGCCGCGGCGCCGGGCCCGGCCCAGATCCTGACGGCCACCGGCCGCCGCCGGTCATCGCGGTCTGCGGACTGACCAAGAGGTACGGTGAGATCGAGGCGGTCCGGGGCATTGACTTCACGGTCGCGCCCGGGGAGACCTTCGGTTTTCTCGGCCCGAACGGGGCCGGCAAGACCACCACGATCAAGATTCTCTGCACGCTGGCCAACGCGACGTCGGGCACCGCGCGGGTGGCCGGCCATGACACGGCCACTGACCGCGACTCGGTCCGGCGCAACATCGGCCTGGTGTTCCAGGACACGACGCTGGACACCTACCTCACCGCCGCGCAGAACCTGCGCTTCCACGCGGACCTGTACGGTGTGCCCAAGGCCGCCGTGGCCCCCAGGATGCGCCAGGTCATGGACATGGTCGGACTGTGGGATCGCAAGGACAGCCTGGTTAGTACGTTCTCCGGCGGCATGCAGCGCAGGCTGGAGATCGCCCGTGGCCTGCTGCACGCGCCGCACGTGCTGTTCCTCGACGAGCCGACCGTCGGCCTGGACCCGCAGACCAGATCCTCGATCTGGGCCTACATCAACGACCTCAAGCGGCGCGAGGACATCACGATCTTCCTCACCACGCACTACATGGACGAAGCCGAGCACTGCGACCGGATCGCCATCATCGACCACGGCCAGATCGTGGCCATCGACACGCCCGAGGCCCTCCAAGGCCAGCGTGGGCAAGGACCGGGTGCAGATTCACACCGCCGACGATCAGGCTGCCATCGCGGAGCTGGCCGACCGGTTCGGGATCGAGGCCGCCATCCATGAGGACGCAGTGACCTTCTCGGTGGCCTCGGGCGAAGAGTTCGTGCCGCAGCTGTTCGCGGGCCTTTCGGTCCCGATCCGCTCGGTCAGCGTCTCCCGTCCGTCACTGGACGACGTATTCATGTCGTACACGGGCACGACCATCAGGGACGCCGAGGCGTCCGGCACCGACGCGATGCGGCAGATGGCGCAGCGCTTCCGGGGGAGGCGATAGGAGATGGCCACTCAGACGACCGCGCAGGCCGCCCCGGAGATGGCCGCCCTGGCCGGCGAGATCAGGGTCGCGGTTCCCGAGCACGGCCTGCGGCATGACCTCCGCGCGGTCAGCATCATCTGGCGGCGGGAGCTGATCAGGTTCTCCACCGACCGGCTCCGGGCCATTACCTCGCTGATCCAGCCGTTCCTGTTCCTGTTCGTGCTGGGCACTGGCCTCGGGGCGCTCGCGGGCGCGAGCCTGCCGCCGGGGGTAAGCTTCAAGACGTTTATCTACCCGGGCGTACTGGCCATGTCGGTGCTGTTCACAGCCATTTTCTCGGCCGCCTCCATTGTCTGGGACCGGGAGTTCGGCTTCCTCCGCGAGATCCTGGTGGCGCCGGTCAGCCGGGCGTCCATCGTGATCGGCAAGTGCCTGGGCGGGGCCACCATCGCTACCTTCCAGGGCGTCATCTTCCTGCTGCTGGCCTGGTACGCGGACGTTCCCTACGACCCGGTGCTGATCCTCATCCTGGTCGGCGAGTTGCTGCTGCTGTCGTTCACGCTGACCGCCTTCGGGGTCATGATGGCGGCCCGGATCAAGCAGTTCCAGGCCTTCATGGCACTCACCCAGATGCTGGTCCTGCCGCTGTTCTTCCTGTCCGGCGCGCTGTACCCGCTGACCGGGCTGCCGGCCTGGCTGAGCGTGCTGACCCGCATCGATCCACTGACCTACGTGGTGGGCCCGATGCGGCAGGCGGTCTTCAGCCACCTGAACATCCCGGCGTTCTACGAGCGGCGTCTGGCGCCCGGCATCACCTGGGGCAGCTGGGTGGTACCAGTGTGGTTCTCGGTCGGCATCGTCGCGGTCATGGGGCTGGGAATGATGCTGGTGGCGATTGCCGAGTTCCGAAAGACCGAGTGAGCACTGGTTGGCCATGCAAATTGCAATCGGCCGCTTTCCTGCGGCCAAAGATAAAGCGACGCCGGGTGGCTACGGGGGCAAACCACCCGGCGTCGCATTCATCGGCGCTCCGACGGGGGCCCGGAACGCCGGCACCGGTGCCCCGGCGGGGGACCAGAGCACCGGTAAGCATGTTACACCGAACCCCCCCCTTGTGCGTCAAGACCGGGCTACAAGCGGATCTCGGCACGGAGCCCGGCCGATCACCGCTGATCAGCCGTTTCCGGAAGGCCTTTTCCTATCCCGATCGGCTCATGCGGCCAGACTCGCCGATGTTGCCCGCAGTGCCTGATTCGTTAGCGACTGATCAGAGCGGGCCGGCTCAAACCGAACCCGGTCCGCCGGGGCCTGATCCGGGCCCGGCCGGTCCGGCCGAAGCTGGTCCGCCGGGGCCTGATCCGCCCGGCCCGGGCGCCTCGGGCGGCTGCGTGCTGGCGGCGGCCGGGCCTTCCGGGGTGAACCGCTCCGGCAGGTTGGGCTCATAGGCCTGGAAGCCCCGGCCGCCGTTCGGCTCGCGGCCGCCGTTGGCGAAGATCACCGCGAAATAGGGGATGATGATGGCGCCCACCGCCGGGATGGCCGTCAGCCATCCGGCGCCGTTGATGAACGCCACGACCGCGATCACGAAGCAGACCAGCCGGATGCTCATCATGATCAGGTAACGGCGCTCGCGGTAGGCGATGTCGGCCGATCTCGACGGCCGCGCCTCGGTTACCACCTGGGCCCGGGCCGATCGGGGATGCCGCAGCGCTCTCACCGTTCCACGGTATGCGCGACTGGCCGCGGCGTCACCACCGGCACCCGCACCTAGCTGTATCAGCGCCGCTCAGGGCCGCATCCAGGCCCGGCTCAGGGCCGCATCCAGGCCGGCAGGGCCGCATCCCGGCCGGCGCAGGGCTGTCTGCACGGGGGCCAGCCAGCTGCCGCACCTGGCTTTCTGGTTGGCTCGCAGTGTCCGCTCGCTTCCTGACCGGCCCGCGTAGTAGTCGTAGACCTCAACGGCACCAGCTTTCGCGCACGGCGCCGCACATCGGCAGCGCCGGGAGTCACGAATGTCCACCATGGAGGCTCAGATGAGTGACCGCACCTACCGCGTCACCGAAATTGTCGGCACCTCGCCAGAGGGGATCGAGCGGCCATCCGGGGGGCGCTGAGCCGGGCGGGCCAGACCCTGCGTCACCTCGACTGGTTCGAGGTGACGCAGGTCCGCGGCCAGATCGTCGACGGCGATGTCGCCCATTTCCAGGTCGGGCTCAAGGTCGGCTTCCGCCTGGAGGATGGCTGACCGCCCGCGGGCGGTCAGCTCGCCGGGCTGACCGAGGACATGTTGAAGCCGTCCACCCGCAGCGGCGGCATCGCGGTCCTGGTGAAATAGTCACCCCACTCCCGCGGCAGCGTCGCGCCGGTCGGGCCGGCCTCGGTGACCCGGTTCAGCATCGCGACGGGGCTCTCGTTGAACCTGAAGTTGTTGACCGCGCCGGTGACTTCGCCGTTCTCCACCAGGTAGACCCCATCCCTGGTCAGGCCGGTGAGCAGCAAGGTCTGCGGGTCGACCTCGCGGATGTACCACAAGCAGCTCACCAGCAGGCCGCGGCCGGTGCCGGCGATCATCTCCGCCAGCGAGGCCGAGGCGCCAGGTACGTCCAGGATCAGGTTGTCGATGGCGGGCGTCACCGGCAGGCCGGACCGGGCCGCCAAGTGGCGGGTCTGGATCAGCGCGGCCAGCGCGCCATCCGAGATCCAGCTGGTGGGCGCCAGCGCCAGGCCGTTGTCGAAGACCGAGGAGTTCCGGTCCGAGGCGTGGGCGACCACGAACGGCTCGCACTGAAGGCCGGGCGCGCCGGGGTCGCTGCGGAGCGTCAGCGGCAGGCGGGCCAGCCGGTCGCCGAGGCGCGTGCCCCCGCCCGGCCTGCTGAAGACGGTCCGGCCGTCTATCGCGTCCTTCGCGCCCGCTGACCAGTACAGGCAGATGCACAGGTCGGCGACGGCGGCGGGCGACAACAGCGTTTCATAACGGCCGGCCGGGAGCTCGACCTGCCGGCCTGCCCAGTCAAGCTCGGTGGCCAGCCCCGCATACATGTCGGCCACCCGGACATCGGTGAAGTCGCGGGTGGCCGCCCCGGTCCAGGCCGACTGGGCCAGGTCGGCGGACTTGGCGTTGAGCTCAGCCCGCCCGGCGGGCTGATCGTGCCGCAGCCGCAGCCCGGTGGAGCTGCCCAGGAACAGCGACGTCACGGAGTGCTCAGCGAACCCGTACAGTCGCCGTTTGACCGCGGCGGCCGCCCCGAACGTCTCGCCGAGCGTACCGGCGAACGCGCCGAGCACGCCGGCCCCGGTACCGCTGGCCGGTGCGTCCCAGTCCGGGCCCATGGCCAGCGCGCTCGCGGTCGCCCGGCCCGCGGTCGCCGGGCTGGACCCGGCGGGCCACCGGGTGCCCGGGCTGATGAGCGGCTGGGCGTCCGGCGCGGGCTCGGTGTCGGCGGCCGTCTGCTCGGCCTCGGCCACCAGGTCAGGGATCTGGTCCGGACGGACGCCCGCCCTCGACACCACCCCGGCCGCTGGCCCTCGCTGCCCGGCACGGACCGCAATCACGGTCAGCCGGCGTGACCGCTGAACGCCGTTGGTGGTGAGCGTGTTGTCAGCCCACCGGAGATTGGCCGACGAGGTCTCCTCCGCGATGACGATGCGGTCACTGCGGCCCCCGGCCCGCAGCGCCCGTTCGACATCGTCCTGCGCCCGCTGCCCGGTCATGATGATCCCTCTTCCGCGGTGTTGAGTATCCGCACGCCTCGCATCAGCACGGCCGGGCAGCCATGCCCGACCGGCGCCACCTGGCCTGGCTGCCCCTTACCGCAGTTGAACGCCCCGAACAGCGCATAGGTCTGCGGGCCGCCGACCGCCTCCATGGAATTCCAGAACTGCGTCGTGGTGGCCTGGTAGGCCACATCCCGGAGCTGGCCGGCCAGCCGGCCGCCGGATATGCGGAAGAACCGCTGGCCGGTGAACTGGAAGTTGTATCGCTGCATGTCGATCGACCAGCTCTTGTCACCCACGACATAGATGCCGTGCTCGACGCCGGCGATGAGGTCCGCCGTAGACGGCCCGCCCTCGGCCGGCTGCAGCGACACGTTGGCCATCCGCTGGATCGGCATGTGGCCCGGCGAGTCAGCGAATGCGCAGCCGTTGGACCGGGGCAGGCCGCACCGCCTCGCCATCCGCCGGTCCAGCTGGTAGCCGGTCAGGATGCCGTCCGAGATCAAGTCCCAGGATTGCGAGCGCACGCCCTCGTCGTCGTAGCCGACGGAGGCCAGGCCGTGCTCGGCGGTCCGGTCCCCGGTGACGTGCATCAGCGGCGACCCGTATTGCAGGCTGCCCAGCTGGTCTGGGGTGGCGAACGACGTGCCCGCGTAGGCGGCCTCGTAGCCGAGGGCCCGGTCAAGCTCCGTCGCGTGGCCGATGGACTCGTGGATGGTCAGGAACAGATTGGACGGGGCGATCACCAGGTCGTAGCGGCCGGGCTGGACCGAAGGCGCCATCAGCTTGGCGGCCAGCAGCTCCGGCAGCTCGGCCAGCTCGGCCGGGAAGTCCCAGCCCGTCCCGGTCAGGTACTCATAGCCACGGCCGGCGGGCGGGGCGAGCGTGCGCATGGTGTCGAATCGGCCGTCTGCCGTCACAGCGACCGCCGTCAGCTCCGGGTGGACCCGCACGCGCTGCTGCGTCGTCGTCGTGCGGCCATCGCAGTAGAACTTGCACTCCTTGACGGCCAGCAGTGCGGCGTCGACGTGATCGATCCCGGCGCGGCGCAGCAGCCCGGAACTCCACTCGGTCAGCAGCGCGATCTTCTCCGGCGCGCTGACGCTGAACGGATCGATCTCGTATCCGGAGATCCAGCTGACGTCGCCATAGGCGGGCTCTCCGGCCAGCTCGATCGGCTCGGTGTTGATGGCGGCGGCGACCCTGGCCAGCTCGACGGCCTCGGTCGCGGCGCGGACCGCCGCGTCCGTGCTCAGGTCGACGGCGGACGCGAAACCCCAGGTGCCGTCCACCACCACCCGGACGGCCAGGCCGATGTCGGCGGACTCGGCCGAAGTCTCAAGCGCCGTGTCGGAAAGTCTGATCCGCTGGCCCCTGATGAGCTCGGCGCGGAAGTCCGCATGCCCGGCGCCCAGCTCGGCCGCGCGCTGCAGGGCCGCGGCGGCCAGCTCCCGGAGCGGATAGGCCGTGAAATCCGGGTCGATCCGCTGCGCCGCCGGGCCGGCGGCCCGGTGATCCCTGGCCGCACCGTCATCCCTGGCCGCACCGGCATCCCCAGCTGCACTGTCATGCCTGGCTGCGCTGTTATCCACGGCAGGCCAACCTATCCCAACCCGGGTCCGCCCGGCTTGGCCAGGTACGCTCGCCACGATCACAAAGGCAAGCGGCGAGAAGCTACGGAGGTCCCTGAGCATGGCTCGATCGGTCCTGGTGACGGGCGGCAACCGAGGCATCGGGCTGGCCATCGCCCGCAGGCTCGCGGCCCGCGGCGACGCGGTGACCATCACCTCCCGCTCCGGGGCGGATGTCGACGGACTGAGCGTGGCCCAGTGCGACGTACGCGACGCCGCGGCGGTCGATGCGGCCTTTGCCGCCGCCGAGGCGGCGCACGGGCCGGTGGAGGTGCTGGTGGCCAACGCCGGCGCCAACCGCGATCAGCTCCTCGCGCTGATGAGCGAGGAGCATTTCGCCGAGGTCGTCGACACCAACCTGGCCGGCGCCTACCGGGTCGCCAAGCGGGCCTGCCCGCCGATGATCAGACTGCGTCGCGGCCGGATCATCTTCATCTCGTCGGTGGTCGGCCTGCTGGGCTCCGCCGGACAGGCCAACTACGCGGCGTCGAAGGCGGGCCTGATCGGCCTGGCCCGCTCGCTGGCCCGGGAGCTAGGCAGCCGGGGCATCACGGTGAACGTCGTAGCGCCGGGCTTCGTGGACACCGGCATGACGGCCGCACTGCCCGAGGCCAGGAAGGAGGCCATCCTGGCCGGCATACCGCTCGGGCGCGGTGGCCGCGCCGACGAGGTCGCCGCGGCGGTCGAATTCCTGGCTTCGCCCGAGGCGGGCTATATCACCGGTGCCATCCTTCCTGTCGATGGCGGCCTCGGCATGGGTCACTGAGAACGGTCAGGTCAGTCGAAGGGATGCTCGATGGGAATCCTTGACGGGAAGCGGATCCTGGTGACCGGGGTGCTCACCGACGCCTCGATCGCCTTCCATGTAGCCCGGATAGCCCAGCAGGAGGGCGCCACGGTGGTGCTGACCGGGTTCGGGCGGCTGAGCCTGGTGGAGCGGATCGCCAGGCGGCTGCCGGATCCGCCCCCCGTGCTCGAGCTCGACGTGACCGACACCGGCCAGCTCGGCTCGCTAGCGCAGCGGCTGTCCGAGCACGTCGACCGGCTGGACGGCGTGGTGCACAGCATCGGCAACGCACCGCAGTCGGCGCTCGGCGGTAATTTCCTGCAGACTCCGTGGGAGGACGTCGCCGCCGCCTTGCACGTGTCGGCGTATTCCCTCAAGGCGCTGGCCATGGCGGCGCTGCCGCTGATGAGCAGCGGCGGGGCCATTGTCGGGATGGACTTCGACGCGAGCCGGGCCTGGCCTGCCTACGACTGGATGGGCGTGGCCAAAGCGGCCCTGGAGTCCTGTGCCCGCTACCTGGCCAGGGACCTGGGACCGCGGGGGATACGGGTGAACCTGATGGCGGCCGGGCCGCTGCGGACGATGGCCGCCAAGAGCATCCCCGGCTTCGGCGGCTTCGAGGCCATGTGGGGCGAGCGCGCACCGCTCGGCTGGGACCTTTCTGACCCCGGGCCGGCCGCCCGCGGCTGCGTCGCCCTGCTGTCGGACTGGTTCCCCGCCACCACCGGCGAGATCGTCCATGTCGACGGGGGCGCCCACGCGATCGGGGGCTGATCATCCAGGCCGGCCTGGCCACGAGCCAGAGCCAGAGCCAGTGGTACCGTTTTGCAAGGGTTTGGACGCATTTGGCCGCCATGTGACCCTGGCAAGTAGCGGTCTGATAAGGGGCAGGTCACCGTCGGATCACGATTCCCCCAGGCCGCATCCCCCCGGTTCCCACTTTGGTCGTGATGCTCCTAGTATGACGCGACGGCTCGGCCTATCCTGGCCTGCCGTCATGCCGCGGGGCGGCTGAGCCTCCGGTAACTGGATCCGCTAAAGAGAACCTCAGCGGAGGGATAGGGAGGAGGAAAGTGTCAATGCGGACACCCAAGCGAAGCTACCTGGCCGTCGCAGGCCTGGCAGCGCTCGCGCTCGCCGCCACGGCCTGCGGAAGCAGCGGCTCTTCGAGCAGCGGCTCAGGCTCCGGATCAGGCGTTAGCGTCAGCAACGGGCTGCAGGGACTCAACCCCGGCGGCACGCCCAAGGCGGGCGGCACGCTCAACATGCTCGGCATCGGTGACGTCGACTATATGGACTACAACATTTCCTACTACACGGTCGGGTACCAGGGTCAGCGCATGTGGGTCCGCGGGCTCTACGCCTACCCGGCTACCCCGGGCAAGACCACCACCCCGATGCCGGACCTGGCCACGAGCGCCCCAGTGGTCTCCAACGGCGGGCTGACGTACACGGTCACGATCAAGTCCGGCGCCAAGTGGGACACCACGCCGACGTTCACTCCGGTCACCGCGGCCGACGCGGTCCTGGGCCTGAAGCGGTCCTGCAACCCGGTCCAGCCGTTCGGCGGCCTGCCCGACTTCGAGGGCATCATCAAGGGCTACGCGGCGTTCTGCGCGGGCTTCAAGGCCACCACGGTCGCGGGCATCAAGAACTACATCAACGGGCACAACATCGCCGGCGTCACCGCCTCGGGCCAGACCATCACCTACACGCTGACCCAGCCGGCGTCTTATTTCGCTGACATGCTGACGCTGGACCCGTTCAACCCGGCCCCGGCCCAGAGCCTGAACTACCTCCCGGCCAGCGCCCAGTCCTACCAGAACACGGTCTCCGACGGCCCGTACAAGGTGCAGAGCTACACGCCGACCAAGAAGATCGTGTTCGTCCGCAACCCGGCTTGGTCGGCCGCCACGGACTCGATCCGGAAGGCCTATGTCAACCAGATCAACGTCAGCGAGACCGGTGACGCCACCACCATCCAGCAGGAGCTGCAGACCAACACCGCAGCCGCGAGCATGCAGTGGGACGCCGCGACGCCGGTCGGCGCTATTCCCGGCCAGATCGCCCAGATGCAGTCCGGCCAGACCAAGAACTTCAACCTCGGCCCGCAGTTCGCGATGAACCCGTACGTGGTGTTCAACGAGGTCTCGCCGAACAACAACTCGGCCATGGGCAAGGTCGCAGTCCGCCAGGCGCTCAGCTACGGCATCAACCGGGCGCACCTGATCCAGGACAACAACGGCCCGATCGTGAGCCCGGCCCTGACGCACATCCTGCCGACCGGGATCAACGGCGCGCAGGACATGCCCGCCAACTACGACCCGTACCCCTACAACCCGACTAAGGCCAAGTCCCTGCTGGCGTCGGCCGGGTTCCCGAACGGCCTGACCCTGAAGATGCTGTACCGGCCTCAGGAGACCCTCTCGCTCAAGATGTTCCAGACCATCCAGGCCGACCTGGCCAAGGCCGGCGTCACGGTCAAGGGCGTCGGGGTGCCGACCGCCGACTTCTACGTGAAGTACCTAGAGGTGCCGAGCGTGGCCAAGCGCGGTGTGTGGGACCTCTCGCTGTCGGGCTGGGGCCCGGACTGGTACGGAGACGCGGCGACGTCGTTCTTCAAGCCACTGTTCTACGGCCCTCCGTCCTACCCGCCGAATGGCAGCAACTTCGGGTTCTACAACAACCCCACCGTCATCGGCCTGATCAACAAGGCGTCCGCGCAGGCCAACGTCACCACCGCTGGCCAGCTCTGGGCGCAGGTCGACCAGGACGTCATGAAGGATGCCCCGATCTACCCGATCGTGCAGCCGCTCTGGCCGTCCTACCACGCCAGCTACGTGCACAACGCGGTCTACGTTCCGGCTCTCCAGAACTTCGACCCGACCAACGTGTGGCTGAGCTCGCCCACCGGCTGATCTGGGTTAACTGAGTCCCGTTCCGGTCGCTCCGCGGTACCTACCGCGGAGCGACCGGCGGGAATACAGTGCTGGTAGCGCAGGAAAAGCTGTTGACAAGCGGGTAAGTTGCCCTGTCCGGGCGAAGCGACCGCGAAGGGTACTAGACGTGGCACTACTGGAGGTCCAGGATCTGCACGTGTCGTTCCGCACCGCGGACGGCATCGTCAAGGCGGTCCGCGGGGTGTCGTTCCAGGTCGACCAGGGCCAGACGCTGGGCATCGTGGGTGAATCCGGCTCTGGTAAGAGCGTCGCCACCCAGACGATCATGGGGCTGACCCGTGGCGCCCGGGTTTCCGGCCGCGCGCTGTTCGATGGCGACGACCTGCTCACCATGAAGCGCGACCAGATGCAGGGTATCCGCGGCGCGAAGGTTGGGATGATCTTCCAGGACCCGCTGTCCAGCCTGCATCCTTTCTACAAGGTCGGCTGGCAGATCGTCGAGATGATCCGGCTGCACGACCACCAGATGTCCAAGGCCCAGGCCCGGCAGCGGGCCGTGGACCTGCTCAGGCTGGTGGGCATCCCGCAGGCCGACCGCCGGGTGGACGATTTCCCGCATCAGTTCTCCGGCGGCATGCGCCAGCGCGCGATGATCGCGATGGCGATGGCGCTGAACCCGACGTTGCTGATCGCCGACGAGCCGACCACGGCGCTGGACGTGACCGTCCAGGCTCAGGTGCTCCAGGTCATTACCAGGCTCCAGGAGGAGTTCGGTACCGCGGTCATCCTGATCACCCACGACCTCGGCGTGATCGCCGAGGTCGCCGATGACGTCATCGTGATGTACGGCGGCCAGGTGATGGAGCAGGCCGACCGGATGAGCATCTTCACCGGCTACCACCACCCCTACACCGAAGGCCTGCTCGACTCGCTGCCCGCCCACGGCGAGGAGCACGAGCGGCTGCGTCCCATTCCGGGCCAGCCACCCAGCCCGATCACGCTGCCGCCCGGCTGCCCCTTCAGCCCCCGGTGCAGCTATGTCATGGACCGGTGCCGCAAGGAGGTACCGCCGCTCGCGCCGACCGGCACCGACGCCGTTCATCTTTCCGCCTGCTGGCTGGTGCGGGACAAGGACGCCCGCGGCGACCTGCGCACCAAGATGCTCGTCCAGCGAGCGGCCACCGAGCAACTGGTCAAGGCGCCCGTAGAGGCGGAGGCATAGCGAGACCATGAGCACCGACATGACCGCTCCGGCGACCGGCGCGACCGCCTCCGGCGACGTGCTGCTCAAGATCGAGAACCTGGTCAAGTATTTCCCCGTCCACTCCGGAAAGCTGATCCAGGGCCGGAAGGACTTCGTGCACGCCGTCGACGGCGTGGACCTGGAGGTCCGCCGGGGCGAGACCCTCGGGCTGGTGGGCGAAACCGGCTGCGGCAAGTCGACGCTGGCGCGCTGCGTCACGCGGCTCTACGACGTCACCGCCGGCCGGATCATCTTCGACGGTGCCGACGTCAGCACGCTGGCCCCGCGGCGGATGCGCCCGTACCGTCGGCAAATGCAGATGATCTTCCAGGATCCGTACGGGTCGCTGAACCCGCGACGGCGGGTCGGGTCCATCATCGGCGACCCGTTCGCGATTCACAACATCGCCAGCGGCGCCGACCGCAAGCGGCGGGTCCAGCACCTGATGGAGCTGGTTGGCCTCAATCCCGAGCATTTCAACAGGTTCCCGGCCGAGTTCTCCGGCGGCCAGCGGCAGCGGATCGGGGTGGCCAGGGCGCTGGCCTTCACCCCCAAGCTCATCGTCTGTGACGAGCCGGTGTCCGCGCTGGATGTCTCCATCCAGGCGCAGATCATCAACCTGCTCTCGGACCTGCAGAGTGAGCTCGGCCTGACCTATATCTTCATCGCCCATGACCTGTCGGTCGTCCGGCACGTCAGCAACTCGGTCGCGGTCATGTACCTCGGGAAGATCACCGAGCAGGCCCCGGTCGATCAGCTGTGGGATCACCCCCGCCACCCCTACACCGATGCGCTGCTGTCCGCGGTCCCGATCCCCGACCCCGAGCACGCTGGTAAGCGTGAGCGGATCATCCTGGTCGGGGATGTGCCCTCGCCGGTCAACCCGCCATCTGGCTGCAGGTTCCATCCGCGCTGCCCGAAGGCCAGGCAGAAGTGCGTCGATGAGGATCCGGAGCTGACGCCCCGCCTCGGTGACGCCGCGGCCCACATCGCGGCCTGCCACTTCCCGGTCGAAGACGGCGAGGACATCTCGAAGTCCAAGCCGAGCATCGGTACCGAAGAGCGCGTGATCGAGGAGACCGGAGTCGCGAGCGGCTCCTGAGCCAGCTTGCCCGGAAGGGAGGCACCATGACCCACGAGGTCGGCGATCTGGTCGCGGTCCGGGATTCAGAAGCCGAGCCGCCCGAGGTACCCGAGGGCGAGGCCGCCAAGACCATCGAGGGCCGCAGCCCGTGGCGGCTGGCCATCCAGCGACTGCGCCGCGACCGGGCGGCCATGATCGCGCTGGGGGTGATCATCCTCATCGTCCTGATGGCGATCTTCGCGCCGGTGTTCACGGCCGTCACCGGGCATGGTGTCAACACGCAGTACCGCGGGCCGCAGCCGCCGGTCGGGCTGACCCCGCTCGGCCAGCCGGTGGCGCCGAACAGCACCTTCTGGCTCGGCACCGATGACCAGGGCCGGGACATCCTGGTCCGGATCGCCTACGGGGCCAGGATCTCGCTGTTCGTCGGCATCGTGGCGACGGCGTTCATCGTGGCGATCGGCACGCTGGTCGGGCTGGCGGCGGGCTACTTCGGCAAGGTCGTCGACACCATCCTGGCCAGGCTGATCGACTGGCTGCTCGCCGTCCCGTTCCTGCTGTTCGCGATCTCTCTGGTCTCGATCATCTCGCCCGGGCTGACCCTGGTCATCATCGTGATCTCGGTCTTCGGCTGGGGGGCGGTGGGCCGCATCGTCCGCGGCCAGGTGCTGTCGATCCGGGAACGCGAGTACATCGAGGCGGCCCGCGCGCTCGGGGCCGGCCCGTGGCGGATCATGTTCGTGGACATCCTGCCGAACCTGCTCGCGCCGCTGATCGTCTACACCACGCTGCTGATCCCGCTGACGATCGTGATCGAGGCGACCCTGTCCTTCCTCGGCATCGGGATCCCGCCGCCCACGCCGGACTGGGGGCAGATGATCGACGGCGCGTCGAGCGTCTACCTGTACGGCCCCTGGTGGTACCTGGTGTTCCCCAGCCTGGCCCTGCTGATCACCACCCTGGCCTTCAACATCTTCGGCGACGGCGTGCGGGATGCCTTTGACCCGCGCGGCGAGCTGTACGTCTAGGAGCTTCCGATGGCCCGCTTCCTGATCCGCAGAATTTTCCAGGGCCTGATCGTCATGTGGCTGATGACGGTCACGGTCTTCATCATCTTCTTCATCGGCCCCGGACCGTCGGCGGTAGCCCGCACCCTGGCGGGCCGCCAGGCGACCACGGCTCAGGTGGCGGCGGTCTCGCACCGGCTGCTGCTGGACCGGCCCTACCCCGTACAGTACGGCCACTTCATCTGGCTGCTCCTGCACGGCAACCTCGGCTATGACTACTACCACGACCAGTCGGTGAACGCGATCATCGCGGCAGCCTTCCCGATCACGCTGTCGCTGCTGATCGGCGCGTCGATCCTGTGGCTGACGATCGGCATCCTGACCGGGGTCATCTCCGCGGTCAAGACCAGGTCGATCGCGGACCGCACCTTCACCACGCTGGCGCTGATCTTCTACTCGATGCCCACCTTCGTGCTCGGGTTCCTGCTCATCCTCGGCTTCTACTACGAGCTGACCATCAACCACATCAACATCTTCCCGGCGCCGGGCACCTACGTCGCGTTCTCGACCAACCCGGCGGCCTGGGCGCGGGCGCTGATCCTGCCCTGGTTCACCATCGCGCTGGTCTCCGCGGCGATCTATACCCGGCTGACCAGGAACACCATGCTGGACGTCTTCGGCGAGGACTACATCAGGACCGCCCGGTCGAAGGGGATGAGCGAGCGCCGGGTGATCTTCAGGCACACCCTGCGCTCGGCCATGACGCCGCTGGTGACGCAGGCGGGCCTGGACATCGGCGCGCTGGTCGGCGGCGCGATCGTGACCGAGCAGGTGTTCGGCCTGCCGGGCCTGGGCTTCACCGCGCTGCGGGCCATCACCCAGCAGGACCTGCCGGTCGTCATCGGCGTGGTCCTGGTGGCGTCGGCGGGCGTGGTGGCAGGCAACATCGCGGCGGACATCTTGTACGCCGTCCTGGACCCGCGGGTCCGGCTGCATTACCGGGCCTGGCCCGCGCGCCGCCGCCCGTTACCGGGCGGCGCCGCCACCCGCCCGGGCGGGCCGCGGCACCCCTTATTGTCGGGGGGTGACCTTGGTTCTCCTGGTACGCCATGGCCTGACCGCGACCACCGGCGGCGTGCTGACCGGCTGGACGCCCGGGATCCCGCTGGATGACCGGGGCCGCGAGCAGGCCGTCGCGCTAGCGGCCCGGCTGGCGCCGATGCGGCTCGATGCCATTGTCTCCAGCCCGCTGGAGCGCTGCCGGCAGACCGCCGAGGCGATCGCAGGCCCCGCCGGGCCGCAGGTGCGCCAGGATGAGCGGCTCGGCGAATGCCATTACGGCGACTGGACAGGAAAGCCGCTGAAACGGCTGGCGAAAGAGCCGCTCTGGCGGGTCGTCCAGGCTCATCCGAGCGCGATGCGATTCCCTGGCGAGGACGCCGAGTCCATGCTGGATATGCAGCACCGCGCGGTCAGCGCGGTGCGGGACTGGAATGCGGCCCTCGGCCCTGATGCGGTGTATCTGGTCTGCTCTCATGGCGATGTGATCAAGTCGGTGATTGCCGACAGCCTCGGCATGCATCTGGACATGCTGCAACGGATCCAGATTGACCCGTGCTCGCTCAGCATCATCCGCTATACGCCGCTGCGCCCGTTCGTGCTGCGGCTGAACGACACCGGCGGCGGCGTCGATGGCCTGGCCAGGCAGGAGGCGAAGCGGCCCGGCGGCGCGGGCCCGGCGCGGCAGCGACGGCGCGGTCGGCGGCGGCGCGGGCGACGCGGAGCCGGCCGCTGCGGCCCAGCGGCCCGCACGCGCCCGGCCCACGACGGCCCGGCCCACGACGGCCCGGCCGATGCCCCCGCGCCTATCCTCGGGGCTGACGGCGCGCTGCCCAGTGGCGGAACTGGAAGATAGGACCATGCCAGTCTTCTCGTACGACCCCCCGGACCGGTTCGTCGCCGGGACCGTCGGCCAGCCCGGCGAGCGTACCTTCTACCTGCAGGCCAGCTCCGGCGGCCGGGTTACCAGCGTGGCGCTGGAGAAGGTTCAGGTGAGCAGGCTCGCAGAGCGTCTCGATGAGCTTCTGGACGACGAACTCAAGCGCAGTGGCGCCGACTCCGCCGTGGGTTCCCGGCGCGCCCGCTGGCCCCACCGATGACGAGCCGCTCGACCTGCCGTTGCTGGAGGAGTTCCGGGTCGGTGTCATCGCGCTGGCCTGGGATCGTGATGATCAGCGCGTCGTGATCGAGGCGCAGGAGGAAACCGACTCGCCGGTCGAGCCGCTGGCTGAGGAGGTTCCCGAGGACGGCCCCGGCGTGCTGCGGGTGCGGATTACCGCGGCGGCCGCGCGGGCGTTCACCAGGCGCGCGCTCCAGCTGGTCAGCCAGGGACGGCCGCCATGTCCGCTGTGCGGCCTGCCGCTGGACGCGGCCGGGCACATCTGCCCCCGGCAGAACGGCCACCGGGTCGGGCATGCGTGAGCCTGCGCACCGCCCGCGCGGCCGGCGCCGGCGAGCCGGCCGTCGCCGCCGAGCCTGCTCGACGAGGGCGATCAGGACGCCGCCACCCTCGAGCTGCTGGCCGCAGGAGTGCTCCAGGTGCAGGGCAGGCTGGCCGTGGCCTCCAACGAGACCTTCTACTGCAGCCTGAGCTACCAGGGTCAGTCGGCCGCCTGCGTCTACAAGCCGGTGGCCGGGGAACGGCCGCTGTGGGACTTCCCCGCGGGCACCCTGGCCGGCGGGAGGTCGCCGCCTATCAGGTGTGCCGCGCGGCAGGCTGGCATCTAGTCCCGCCGACGGTGTACCGGGATGGCCCGTTCGGGCCGGGAATGTGCCAGCTCTGGATCGATGCTGACCCAGATATCGACCTCATCGCGCTGGCCCGCCGGACCGACCATCCGGGGCTGCGCCAGATGGCCGTGTTCGACGCGGTCGTGAACAACGCGGACCGCAAGATCGGCCATCTGCTGCCCGCCCCGGGCGGCGACCTGTTCGGCTGCGATCACGGCGTGTGCTTCGGCGAGGATTACAAGCTTCGCACGGTGCTATGGCAATGGCGCGGCAAGAGCCTGCCCGCCAGCGCGGTCGAGGCCCTGGCCGGCTAAGCAGGCGCCCGCCGACGGTGGCGCCGGTGGTGGTGGCGCCGGTGGTAGTGACGCGCCGGTGGCGGTGGCGCGGCGTGAGGCGGCGCCGCGGGGCCTGGGCGCCAGGCTGGCCCACTGGCTCGCTCCGGGCGAAGTGGACGCGACCAGGCAGCGGATCAACCTGCTGCTGAAGCACCGGGTCCACCCGTATCCGCCGGAAGACTGGCCCGCCGTTCCGTGGCCGCCGGTGTAACTGCCGGCGTAACTAGCACGCCGGCCGGTGGCTACCCCGGCTCGCCCCGGCGCCGCAGGTAGCGCTCGAATTCACGGGCGATCGCGTCACCGCTCGCCTCGGGCAGGTCGGTCGCGTCCTTGGCCTCCTCCAGGGTCCGCACGTAGTCGGCGACCTCGGAATCCTGGTCAGCGAGCTCATCGACGCCGCGTTCCCAGGCCCGGGCGTCATCGGGCAGGTCAGCCAGCGGCAGCGTCACGTCCAGGATGTCCTCGACGCCGCGCAACAGCGCGAGAGTGGCCTTGGGGCTGGGCGGCTGGGCCACGTAATGCGGCACCGCCGCCCAGAGCGACACGGACGGGATGCCCGCCTCGGCGCAGGCATGCTGCAGTACCCCCACGATCCCGGTAGGCCCCTTGTAATCGACCGGGTCCATCTGCAGCTGGGTGGCCAGCTTGATGTCGGACGCCGCGGCGTTGACCGGAACCGGGCGAGTATGCGGCGAATCCGCGAGCAGCGCTCCGAGCAGGACGACGAGTTCGGCGCCCAGCTCGGTAAAGGCCGCGACGAGCTCGTCGCTGAACGACCGCCAGCGCATATTGGGCTCGATCCCGTGCACCAGGACCATGTCCCTAGTCATGCCCTCAGGCCTGGCCAGCGTCAGCCTGGTGGTAGGCCAGATCAGCCGCTCGGTCTGGCCTTCGGCTACCTCCATCACCGGGCGGGTCACCTGGAAGTCGTAGAAATCCTCCGGATCGATGGCTCCGAGTGGACGGGCCTGCCAGGCGGCGCCGAGATGGCTGATGACCCCGCTGGCTGCCTCGCCGGCATCGTTCCAGCCCTCGAAGGCCGCGATGACAGCGGGCGAGCTGAGCTTGCCCTGCGGCTTCGAGCTCGATCTCCCACCACCTCCATCCTTACCTGTTCCAGGTTACGTGCTCGACCATGATCCGCGCGCCGGCGGCCGGCCTGCCGGGCCGGCAGCCGCACGGGCCAGCGAGCCCGTCCCGGCCCGGCCCGGCCACCTACACTATGGACACTATGACCTCGAACACCGAAGCCGCCGGGGGCCGGCGGCCCCGGAGCTACCGGCGGTGATCGGCCAGCGGATGCTCATCGCGGACCGGGCGATGGGTTCCATGCTCGCGGGCAGTCCGGCCGCGCCGGACGACCTCGCCGGCCATGAGGGGTGTCACGAGGTCCTGAACGCCACCCGGCCGGACATCGCCGCGGAGATCCATGATGGCTATCTGGCGGCCGGGGCCGGCTGCTCCGGGTATCCGGCTTGTCCGGATTTGGCAGGCCGGGCTTCTGGCACCTGATCATGCAGCCCGCTCCCACTGGACCGGCCGCGCAGGCCGACCCGACGCTGCAAGCCGTCCTGTTCGACATGGACGGCCTCCTGGTCGACTCCGAGCCGCTCTGGTTCGAGGCCGAGAGCGAGGTCATGGCGCGGCTGGGCGGCGCGTGGAGCGAGGCGGATCAGCGGGCGCTGCTGGGCGGCTCGCTGCCGCGGACGGTCGCCTACCTGCTGGCCAGGGCGGCCCGGCCGGCCAGCGCGGCGGACGTCGCGTGCTGGCTGGTCGACGGGATGACCGCGCTGCTCGCCGCGCGCGGCCCGCAGGTGCTGCCCGGGCGGCGCGGAGCTGCTGGCCGAGGTCCGCGCCGCCGGAGTGAGCCATGCGCTGGTCACCTCATCGGAACGGCAGATCATGGACGCGGTCATCGCGCATGTCGGGCTCAGCTTCGATGCCACGGTCTGCGCCGCCGACGTCCGGCAGAGCAAGCCGCACCCGGAGCCCTACCTGCGCGCTGTGGCGCTGCTCGGCGCCGACCCGCGGTACTGCGTGGCGCTGGAGGACTCGCCGAACGGTGTCGCGGCGGCCGAGGCGGCCGGCTGCCGGGTGGTCGCCGTGCCGAGCCTGGTGCCGATCCGGGCCCGCCCCGGCCGTGTAGTCGCGACCTCCCTGGCGCGAGGTCGACCTGAAGATGCTGCGCGCGATCGCGGCGGCTGACTAACAATGCCGCGGCCGAGCAGTTACCACAGCGGAACCCATCTTGCCTGGTCAAAGCGGCCGTGGGCGAATTAGCGCCGGCTATCGCGGATAGATCTTCATTCGGTCACAATAGGGCTACGACCTGCGTCGAGGACTGGCGCCAACCGGAAACCTTGGTGGACCCTCGCGTAGAGGGCCTTTGCGCCTTACTTGGTACACACCCGGGACGGCTGCCCCACAAATGCCGGATCCGGGCCGGTAAGCCAGGAGAGTAGCGCCAGATGACCGCACCGATCGACGTTTCCCCGAGCGCCTCCGGGGCCGCGCCTGAGTCAGTGCTCGCCGGGATCAGCGCCGACGCGATACAGGGCCGCTCGCTCGGGCAGATCGCCTGGCTGCGGCTGCGCCGCGACAAGGTGGCGCTGGCCGGCGGGGTGTTCGTGATCTTCCTTATCGTGGTCGCGATCGTCGGCCCGCACCTGGTGCAGAACCCGCTGACCTACCACCCGAGCCTGGTCAACCCGACGTTCAGCCGGCCGTACGGGCCGTTCGGCGGGATCAGTCTGGCGCACCCGTTCGGCGTCGAGCCCGTCACCGGGCGCGACGTGCTGAGCCGGATCGTCAACGGGACGCAGTACTCCATGCTGATCGCATTCCTGGCCACCGGCCTGGCGGTGGCGATCGGGGTCTTTTTCGGGATCATCTCCGGGTATTTCGGCGGCTGGGTCGACGCGGCGATCGCGCGCACCATGGACGTCTTCCTCGCGTTCCCGCTGCTGGTGTTCGCGCTCGCGCTGGTGGGCGTCATTCCGCAGACGGCGTTTGGACTCACCGGGAACTCGTTGCGGCTGGCCGTGCTGATCTTCATCATCGGCTTCTTCAGCTGGCCGTACATGGGCCGCATCGTCCGCGGCCAGACCCTGTCGCTGCGGGAGCGGGAGTTCGTGGACGCGGCCCGCAGCCTGGGCGCCCGCGGGCCCTACATTCTCGCCCGCGAGCTGCTGCCCAACCTGGTGGGCCCGATCCTGGTCTACGCGACCCTGCTGATCCCCACCAACATCCTGTTCGAGGCGGCCCTGTCCTACCTCGGCGTCGGCCTGATCCCGCCCACCCCGAGCTGGGGCGAGATGCTCTCCGATGCGGTCAGCAACGGCTACTACTACATCGACCCGATGTACATGATCATCCCTGGCCTCGCCATCTTCATCACGGTCATGGCCTTCAATCTTTTCGGCGATGGGCTGCGTGACGCACTCGACCCGAGAAGCCAGTAGGCCCTGACGCAGGGTCCTGCCCAATATCACGACAGGAGGCGTTTCACCCCATGAAAAGACGCAGGATCGCTGGCCTAGCCGCGGTCAGCGCGGTCGCCGCGCTGGCCCTGGCCGCCTGCGGCAGCAGCGGAAGCTCGTCCGGCGGTAACACGACGGCGCCGGTGGCCTTTAACCAGGGCAATACGCAGGTCGTCAACCCGTCCACCCATACGGGCGGCACGCTGTCCTTCGGGCTCAGCAACACCCCGGACTCCACGGACCCGGGTAACACGTACTACGCGTTCATGTGGAACACGGTCCGGCTCTACGGCATGTCCCTGACCACGTACAAGTCCTGCCCGGCCACCTGCGGTAACACGCTGGTGCCAGACCTGGCGAGCGCGCTGGGCACGGTCGGCGACAACGGGCTGACCTGGACCTATCACCTTCAGCCGAACATCAAGTTCGAGGACGGGACGACCGTCACCTCGCAGGACGTCAAGTACGCCGTCGAGCGCACCTACGCCAGGTCGGTGCTGCCCAACGGGCCCAGCTACTTCCAGGTGCTGCTCAAGGACCCCACCTATCCCGGGCCCTTATGTGAACCGGGCCAAGAACGAGTTCGGCCTGACCTCGGTCACCACGCCGAACCCGACGACCATCGTGTTCCATCTGCAGCACCCGTTCTCCGACTTCGACTACGTGGTTGCTCTCCCGCAGACCATCCCGGTGCCGGCGGCCAAGGACACCGGCGCGAACTACCAGCTGCACCCGATCTCCACCGGCCCGTACATGTTCCAGAGCTACACGCTGAACAAGCAGTTCACGCTGGTGAAGAACCCGAACTGGAACGCGGCCTCCGACCCGCAGGTCAAGCAGCTGGCCGACAAGATGGTCTTCAACCTCAACGTCAACGCCAACGACATCGACAACCGGCTGCTGGCCGGCGACCTCGATGTCGACCAGGCCGGTACCGGTGTCCAGACCGCGGCCCGGGCCAAGATCCTCTCCTCGCCGACGCTCAAGCAGCACGCCGATGACGCGCTCAACGGCTTCCTCCGGTTCGCCTACATCAACACCAAGGTCCCGCCGCTCAACAACGTGGCCTGCCGCCGGGCGGTCGAGTACGCCGCCAACAAGCAGACCCTGCAGACCGCTTACGGCGGCCCGATTGTCGGCGGGGCCATCGCCAGCACGGTGATGCCGCCGACCGTCGTCGGCTACAAGAGCTTCGACCTGTACAAGGCGCTGTCCCAGCCGTCCGGCGACGTCACCGACGCCAAGGCACAGCTCAAGATCTGCGGTCACCCGAGCGGCTTCACCACCAACATCGCCTACCGGACTGACCGGCCCACCGAGGTGCTGGCCGCCCAGGCGCTTCAGCAGGCGCTGTCGCAGGTGGGCATCAAGACCCAGCTGCAGGGCTACCTGTCCGGCAAGTACTACACCAACTTCGCTGGCTCGACCGCCTTCGTCCACTCCCACAGCCTGGGCATCGACTTCGGCGGCTGGGGGCCGGACTGGCCGGACGGCTACGGCTTCCTCGACGAGATCTCGAACGGCAACGCGATCGTGACCTCCGGTGGCAACACCAATATCGAGGAACTCAACGATCCGGTGATCAACTCTGGCTTCGCGAAGGCCGCCAACCTGCTGAACCCGGCCCAGCGGAACGCGATCTGGACCCAGATCGACCATCAGATCATGGTTGATGCGGGGATCCTGCCCATCGTGTACAACAAGGCCCTGCTGTACCGGCCCGCGAACCTGACCAACGTCTACGTCGACCCGGCGTTCGGCATGTACAACTACGCAGTCCTCGGCCTGAAGTAGCCGGGAAACGCTAGCAGAGAGGAGTGCGCCGGCACCCGGCCTCGCGGCCGGGTGCCGGCGCCGCCCGAAGTGATCACATTCCTGGTCCGGCGCCTGATCGCCACCGTCTTCCTGCTGGTCGTGGTCAGCATGATCACGTTCGCGATCTTCTTCCTGGTGCCCAGGCTGGCCGGTCAGAGCACCTACCAGCTCGCGGTGCAGTACGTCGGCCGCAACCCGCAGCCCTCGGCGGTGCGCGAGCTGGAGGTGAAGCTGGGCTTCAACCTGCCGCTTCCGGTGCAGTACTGGCACTTCCTGCGCGGCATCGTGATCGGCGCGCACTACGACGCCGGGCCGAACAGGACCTACTGCCCGCCGCCCTGCTTCGGCTACTCGTTCCGTAACCAGCAGCCGGTCTGGCCGCAGCTGGTCAGCGACATCCCGGTCACTGCGTCGCTGGCGGTCGGCGCGGCGGTTCTGTGGCTGATCGGCGGAGTGTCTATCGGGGTGCTGTCGGCGCTACGCCGAGGATCCATCTTCGACCGCTTCTCGATGGGCGTGGCGCTGGCCGGAGTGTCGCTGCCGATCTTCTTCACCGGCCTGATCGCCCTGGAGTTGTTCAGCTACAAGTGGCCGATCTTCCCCAACGTGCAGTTCGTCCCCTTCACCCAGAATCCATATCTGTGGGCGCGGAACCTGGTGCTGCCCTGGGTCACGCTGGCCTTCCTCTTTGCGGCGCTCTACGCCAGGCTGACCCGGGCCGGCATGCTGGAGACCATGAGCGAGGACTACATAAGAACGGCCCGGGCCAAGGGGCTCAAGGAACGGACGGTGATCGTCAAGCACGGGCTCCGGGCCGCGCTCACCCCGATCCTCACCATCTTCGGCATGGACCTCGGGCTGCTGCTCGGCGGGGCGGTGCTGACCGAGGTCACCTTCAGCCTGCACGGTCTCGGGCTGTTCACCATCGAGGCGATCGGCAACGCCGACTTCCCGGAGATCATGGGCGTGGTGATGCTGGCCGCGTTCTTCATCGTGTTCGCCAACATGGTGGTGGACATCCTCTACGCGGTGGTTGATCCGAGAGTGAGGACGGGATGACGACCGACGGTGACGCCCCAGCCGCCAGCCCCGCCAGCCCCGCCAGCCGCAGCGGTCGCCTGGCCGGTTTCGGCCGCAGCCTGGGCCGGGCGGCCGGGCGCCGCAGCGACCCGGCCGCCGACGCCGACTTCACCAGCGGCCCGGCGTCCCGCGCCCTGCTCGAGGTCCGCGACCTGCGCATCCATTTCCCGACCGACGACGGCCTGGTCAAGGCGGTGGACGGGGTGTCGTTCACGGTCGAGCGCGGCCGGACGCTCGGCATCGTCGGCGAGTCAGGCTCCGGCAAGAGCGTGACCAGCCTGGGCATCCTCGGGCTGCACTACGGCGGCCGGGCCAAGATCGATGGGCAGATCTGGCTGGACGGCGAGGAACTGGTCACCGCTGACCCGTCCCGGGTGCGCGAACTGCGCGGCAGCAAGATGGCGATGATCTTCCAGGACCCGCTGTCCTCCCTGCATCCGTACTACACGGTCGGCAAGCAGATCTCCGAGGCCTACCTGATCCACAACAAGGTCGGCAAGAAGGCCGCCCACGAGCACGCCATTGAGATGCTCAACCGGGTCGGCATCCCGCAGGCCGCCACCCGGGTGGACGACTACCCGCACCAGTTCTCCGGCGGGATGCGCCAGCGTGCGATGATCGCCATGGCGCTGTCCTGTGACCCCGAACTGCTGATCGCCGACGAGCCGACCACCGCGCTTGACGTCACCGTGCAGGCGCAGATCCTGGACCTGATCTCGGACCTGCAGTCCGAATACCAGTCGGCGGTCATCATGATCACCCATGACCTGGGCGTGGTCGCCGAATTGTCCGACGACATCCTGGTCATGTACGCGGGCCGGGCCGCCGAGTACGGGTCGGCCGAGGATATCTTCCATCGCGCGGCTCATCCGTACGCCTGGGGGCTGCTGGCCTCGATGCCCCGTATCGATGAGGCCAGGCTGAACCGCCTGGTCCCGATCGAGGGCACGCCGCCCAGCCTGATCCGGGTGCCGGCGGGCTGCGCCTTCCACCCGCGCTGCACCTACGCGGCACTGACCGGCGGGCGCAGCGAGACCGAGCAGCCGCTGCTGCACGAAGTTGATCCCGGCCACCTGGTCGCCTGCCACCTGACCGCCGACCAGCGGCGGGAGATCCGGGGCGAGAAATCAAGGTGACACCATGACACGCCGGTCCCTGAGCGCGCCGGAGGGAATGTGAGCACCTCACTGAGCGAGCCCGAGGCCGCGAGCGGCGGGACCGCCCCGGGCACCCCGCTGCTTGAGGTGACCGGGCTGACCAAGCACTTCCCGGTCACCCGGGGCATCATCTTCCGGCACAAGGTCGGCGCCGTTCAGGCCGTCGACGGAGTCACCTTCTCGGTGAACTCCGGGGAGACGCTCGGGCTGGTGGGGGAGTCCGGCTGCGGCAAGACCACCACCGGGCGGCTGCTGACCCGGCTGCTCGAGCCGACCGGCGGCCAGATCATCTTCGACGGGCACGACATCAGCCACCTGTCGATGGGCAAGATGCGCCCGCTCCGCCGTGACATTCAGATGATCTTCCAGGATCCGTATTCGTCGCTGAATCCCAGGCACACCGTCGGGGCGATCGTCGGCGCTCCTTATCACCTGCAGAAGGTGAAGACCGAGAAGGGCACGAAACGGACCGTCCAGGATCTGCTGGAGCTCGTCGGGCTGAACCCGGAGCACTACAACCGCTACCCGCACGAGTTCTCCGGCGGCCAGCGGCAGCGGATCGGGATCGCCAGGACGCTGGCGCTCAAGCCCAAGCTGATCGTGGCCGACGAGCCCGTATCGGCGCTGGATGTCTCCATTCAGGCGCAGGTCATCAACCTGCTGGAGGATCTGCAGAGTGAGCTCGGCCTGACCTACGTGGTCATCGCGCATGACCTGTCCGTGGTGCGGCACATCAGCGACCGGGTGGCGGTGATGTATCTCGGCAAGCTGGTCGAGACCGCATCCAGGGACCAGCTGTACGCGCAGCCGAGGCACCCCTACACGGTCGCGCTGATGTCCGCGGTGCCGGTCCCGGAGCCGTTGCGCAGCGCGGAGGGAAAGCGCGAGCGCCGCCAGCGGATCCGGCTCTCCGGTGACGTGCCAAGCCCGCTCAACCCGCCCGCCGCGTGCCGGTTCCACACCCGGTGCTGGAAGGCCCAGGGCATCTGCAAGACCGAGGAGCCACAGCTGGTCGAGCTGGCGCCCGGCCATCACGTCGCCTGCCACTTCCCCGAGAACACCGAGCCCATGGCGGCCCCGGCCGCCTGAAGGTAATCGCCCAGCTCAGGCGGGTGCGGCGGCCTGGGCGGCAGCGGCTGCAGCGGCGGCCTCGGCAGTGACCCCAGCGGTGACCTCCGGCCCGGCGGGCAGCGGCGGCGGGGTCCCGCCGAAGGCCGGGCAGATCGACTGGTGCGCGCACCAGTCGCAGAGCTTGCTCGGCCGGTGCCGCCAGTCACCGCTGGACCGGGCCCGCTGGATGGCCTGCCAGACCGCATCGATCTTGCGGACCGTGGCCCGCAGATCCGCCTCATCGGGCGCATACCGGACGATTTCCCCGTTACCCAGGTAAATCAGCTGCAGCAGCTTCGGCACCTGCTGGCGGGTGAGCCAGAGCGCGACCGCGTAGAACTTCATCTGGAACAGCGCGCGAGCCACGAACTCCTCCCGCGGCGAGGCGCCGGTCTTGTAGTCGACGATCCTGATCTCGCCGGTGACGGCCACGTCAAGACGGTCGATATAGCCCCGGAGCCGGAGCCCGGACTCGAGCGTGGCCGCCACCTCAAGCTCCCGGTGGCTGGGCTCGAGCCTGGTGGGATCCTCCAGGGTGAAGTAGCGGTCGAGCATCTGGCCCGCCTCGGTGAGCCAGGCCGCGTGCTCCGCCTCGTCAGCGAAGAGCGACGCCAGTTCCGGCTCGGCGGCGACCAGCCGCTCCCACTGCGGCTCCAGCAGGGCCCGGGCGGTCTGCGGCGTCCGGCGGCCGGCCGGCTCGTCAAACAGCCGCTCCAGGACGGCGTGGACCAGGGTGCCGCGGGCGGCCGCCGGGCTGGGCGGCTCGGGCAGCCGGTCGATCACGCGGAACCGGTACAGCAGCGGGCAGGTCATGAAGTCGCTGGCGCGCGACGGCGACAGCGAAGGCACCGCACGAGGATCAGCTAGCTGTTTCAGCCGGAGACGCTGGATCGGCTGGATCGCCGCTTTCATTGGCCACCCTCGGAGACTAGGGGACCGCACCGACAGTTGGGCCGGAAATGCTGCCAGGGCGGCCTTCGGGCGCGGCGCGGCCGATTCGTCGCGCTGCAAGGCGGTCTTGCGACCCGGCAGCACGTAGCATCTGGTATGTGGCAGGCCTGACCAGAGAACCGGATCCGCAGCAGGACCAGCGGCCCGTTGCTGATCCCGGCGCGGGAGGCCGCCGCGACGGCCGGGCGGGGCTCATCATCGCCCGGCCCTTCGGCATCCCGGTGATCATCTCGCCGTACTGGTTCCTCATCGCGGGCCTTTTCGTGCTTTTCTACGCGAGCAATCTGGATAGCACGATCCGCCCGTCCGCGGTCAGGTACCTGGTCGCGGCCGCCTTCGTCATCCTGCTCTACGCGTCGGTGCTCGTCCACGAGCTCAGTCACTGCGTAGTAGCCCGGGCGTTCCGGCTGCCGGTCCGCCGCATCCTGCTGTATCCGCTGGGCGGGTACTCCGAGATCGAGCAGGAGCCGCCCACCCCCGGCCAGGAGTTCCTGGTGTCGGCGGCCGGGCCGGCCGTCTCGCTCGGGCTCGCAGCGGTCGGGTACGGGATCCTCACCTTCATCCCCGGCGGCCTGCCGCGGGTCCTCATCGGCCAGCTGGTGCTGGCCAACCTGCTGGTCGGGATCTTCAACCTGCTGCCCGGCCTGCCGCTGGACGGCGGCCGGATCCTGCGGGCCGGCCTGTGGCGGGTCACCCGCCGCCCTGGCACCGCCACGATCTGGGCGGCCTGGTCAGGCCGGGTCCTGGCGGTAGCGCTCGTGCTGGTTCCGCTGGCCTTCTTCGACCAGAACTTCAGCCTGCTGAACAGCACCTACGGCCTGTGGCTGCTGGTGATCGCCGCGCTTCATGTGGGTCAGCGCGGGACAGGCGATCCGCGCCGCCAAGGTACGCGAGCGGCTGCCCGGCCTGCAGGCCAGGCGGCTGGCCCGCAAGGCCATCCCGATCCCGGCGAGCCTGCCGCTTTCCGAGGCGATCAGGCGGGCTGATGCCGCCCAAGCGCGGGCCCTGGTCATCGTTGATCACGAGTCGACGCCGGTCGCCATCGTCAACGAGACGGCGGTCATGGCCACGCCGGAGCAGCGCAGGCCCTGGATCGAGGCCGGAACCCTGGCCCGGGCCATCGATCCGGGCCTGGTGCTGCCCGCCGACCTGGCCGGAATGGCCCTGCTCGACGCGGTGCGGAAGACACCGGCCAGCGAATACCTGCTGATCGAGCCGTCCGGCCAGGTATTCGGCGTGCTCGCGGCCAGCGACCTGGATCAGGCATTCGCCGGGGTGTGATCCACCGCTAGCCTGGCCTCCGTGATCAAAAAGCCCCGCGGGCCATTCGCTGCCGGCGATCAGGTCCAGCTCACCGACCCCAAGGGGCGCCGCCACCGGGTGGTGCTCCAGGCCGGCCGCTCGTTCCACACGCACCGCGGTTCGCTCGCCCACGATGAGCTGATCGGCCGCCCGGAGGGCAGCGTGATCGTCTCCTCCGGCGGTACCCCCTACGTGGCCCTGCGGCCGCTGCTGTCGGACTACACGCTGTCCATGGCCCGCGGAGCGGCGGTGGTCTATCCGAAGGACGCCGGCCAGATCCTGGCGCAGGCGGACATCTTCACCGGAGCGCGGGTGCTGGAGGCCGGAGCGGGCTCGGGCGCCCTGTCGTGCTGGCTGCTGCGCGCGGTCGGGGAATCGGGCCTGGTGGTGTCCTACGAGCGGCGGGCGGACTTCGCTGACATCGCGCGGCGCAACGTCGAGCAGTATTTCGGCGGCCCGCACCCGGCCTGGCGGCTGATCGTGGGCGACCTGCCCGCCGTGCCCAGCGATCCGCCGGACCGGCCCCTGGATGCGGCCGCTGGCCCGGCCGAATCCGCCGGCCGGCCAGCCCCACGGGGCCGTGACGGTGGCTACGACCGGGTCATCCTCGACATGCTCGCGCCGTGGGAGTACGCCGATACCACTGCGGCCGCGCTCATTCCGGGCGGCCTGGTCTGCTGTTACGTCGCCACCACGACTCAGCTGTCGCGGACCGTGGAGGCGCTGCGCGGCCAGGGCAGCTTCGCTGAGCCTGCCGCCTGGGAGACCCTGCAGCGGGGCTGGCATGTCGACGGGCTCGCGGTGCGCCCGGAGCACCACATGATCGGCCATACCGGGTTCCTGGTGACCGCGCGCAGGCTGGCCGAGGGGGTCACGCCGCCGCTGCGCCGCCGCCGGCCGTCCACGGGCGCCTCGGCGGCCGCCGGCCAGACGGCAGCCAGCGGCCGCCGAAGGCCGCGGGGCGCCGAAGGCCCGGCCAGGCGGCCAGCCCGGCCGAGGCCGAGTCGCCAGCCGGGGGCCGCGGAGTATCCGGCGGCCGAGCGGCCCGGGCAGCCGTAACGCGGCCGTAACGCGGCCTGACCGTTCCCGGATCGTAACTCCAGAAAGCTGTGTCAGGTCCTGCCGTAAGGTTACGGAAGGGTCCTGGATAGGTAGGGTCTAGGTGAAGTCGGATCTCGGGAGGGGGTGAGGGGCGTGGCCTCTCGTGACGACGGCGCACGCGCCGGCCGGTATGACGACGAGGTCAAGGTCCTGACCACGCAGATCTCCTTCCTCGAGGAGGAGGTCGCGGCCTTGCGCCGCAGGCTCGCGGACTCGCCGCGGCAGTCCAGGCTGCTCGAAGAGCGGCTCCGGGAGACTGAGGCGAGCCTCGCGACGCGTGACTGGGCAGAATGAGCGGCTCGCCGCGACACTCCGCGAAGCGCGCGACCAGATCGTGGCGCTCAAGGAGGAGGTGGACCGGCTCGCCCAGCCGCCGTCTGGCTTCGGCATCTTCCTGTCGGCCGCGGAGGACGGCGCCGCGGATGTCTTCACCGGCGGCCGGAAGATGCGCGTCAGCGTCAGCCCGGCCATCGAGCTCGATGACCTGAAGCCCGGCCAGGAAGTCGTGCTGAACGAGGCGCTCAACGTCGTGATCGCCCAGGGCTACGAGACGATCGGCGAGGTCGTCATGCTCAAGGAGATCCTCGACGGCGGCGACCGGGCCCTGGTGATCTCCCATGCCGACGAAGAGCGCGTGGCCAGGCTGGCCGAGCCGCTGCTGGGCGGCGTGCTGCGGGCCGGTGACTCGCTGCTGCTCGAGCCGCGTTCCGGTTATGTCTACGAGCGGATCCCCAAGGCTGAGGTCGAGGAACTCATCCTGGAGGAAGTGCCCGACATCACCTATTCGGAGATCGGCGGCCTCGCGCCGCAGATCGAGCAGATCAGGGACGCGATCGAGCTGCCCTATCTGCACGCCGACCTGTTCAAGGAGCACCAGCTGCGGCCGCCCAAGGGCGTGCTGCTCTACGGGCCGCCTGGCTGCGGCAAGACGCTCATCGCCAAGGCGGTGGCCAACTCGCTCGCCAAGCAGGTGGCGGCGCGGACCGCGCAGCTGGCCGCCGAGAGCGGCGAGCCGGAGCCGAGGGCCAGCCAGCCCGGGGCGCCTGGCCGGGCCAAGGAAGGCAAGAGCTTCTTCCTGAACATCAAGGGCCCCGAGCTGCTGAACAAGTACGTCGGCGAGACCGAACGGCACATCAGGCTGGTCTTCCAGCGGGCCAGGGAAAAGGCCAGCGAGGGGATGCCGGTCATCGTCTTCTTCGACGAGATGGACTCGATCTTCCGCACCCGCGGATCCGGCGTGTCCAGCGACGTCGAGAACACGATCGTGCCGCAGCTGCTCAGCGAGATCGACGGCGTCGAGGGCCTGGAGAACGTGATCGTGATCGGCGCCTCGAACCGGGAGGACATGATCGACCCGGCCATCCTGCGGCCCGGTCGGCTCGACGTCAAGATCAAGATCGAGCGGCCGGACGCCGAGGCGGCCCGGGACATCTTCACCAAGTACGTGGTCACCAGCCTGCCGCTGCACCCGGACGACCTGGCCGAGCACGGTGGCTCGCCCGGGTCGACCGTGGACGAGATGATCCAGCGGGTCGTCGAGCGGATGTACTCCGAGACCGAGGAGAACAGGTTCCTCGAGGTCACCTACGCCAACGGAGACAAGGAGGTCCTGTACTTCAAGGACTTCAACTCCGGCGCGATGATCCAGAACATCGTGGACCGGGCGAAGAAGATGGCCATCAAGGAATTCCTCGAGACCGGCCAGAAGGGCCTGCGCGTCGCGCACCTGCTGACCGCGTGCGTCGACGAGTTCAGCGAGAACGAGGACCTGCCGAACACCACCAACCCAGACGACTGGGCCCGCATCTCCGGAAAGAAGGGCGAGCGGATCGTCTACATCAGGACGCTGGTCTCGGGCAAGCACGGCACCGAGGCGGGCCGGTCCATCGATACCGTGGCCAACACTGGCCAGTACCTGTAGCGTGCGGCCTCGCGGACCGGCACGGCGCGGCCGTGCTGGTCCGCGTCCGGCTACCCGGCACTAGGCTTTCAGGCATGAGCGTGCGGCGGGTGATGGGCATCGAGACCGAGTACGGCATTGCCGTGCCTGGTCAGCCGGGCGCGAATGCGATGGTCACGTCCTCTCAGGTGGTCAACGCCTACCAGGCGGCGTCCTCGGCGCGGGTGCGCCGGGCGCGCTGGGACTTCGAGGAGGAGAACCCGCTCCGCGACGCCCGCGGGTTCGACCTCACCCGGGACGCGGCCGACTCCACGCAGCTCACCGATGAGGACCTCGGCCTGGCCAACGTCATCCTGACCAACGGCGCCCGGCTCTACGTGGACCATGCCCACCCCGAGTACTCGGCACCCGAGTGCTCCGATCCGCTGTCCGCGGTCATCTGGGACAAGGCGGGCGAGCGGGTGATGGCCGAGGCCGCTGCCCGGGCCAGCGCCATGCCGGGCGGCGCGACGATCCAGCTCTACAAGAACAACACCGACAATAAGGGCGCTTCCTACGGCTGCCACGAGAACTACCTGATGAACCGGGCCACGCCGTTCGCCGACATCGTCAGGCACCTGACCCCGTTCTTCGTGTCCAGGCAGGTGATCTGCGGGGCGGGCCGGGTGGGCCGGGGCGCCGACGGCCGGGACGAGGGCTTCCAGATCAGCCAGCGGGCCGACTTCTTCGAGGTCGAGGTGGGCCTCGAGACCACGCTCAAGCGGCCCATCATCAACACCAGGGACGAACCGCACGCCGACCCGGAGAAGTACCGCCGGCTGCACGTCATCATCGGCGACGCGAATATGAGCGAGATCTCCACCTACCTCAAGCTGGGCACGACCGCCCTGGTGCTGGCCATGATCGAGGACCGGTTCCTGGCCACCGACCTGACGCTGGAGGCCCCCGTCGCCGAGCTGCGGGCGGTTTCGCACGATCCGAGCTGCAGGCACCTGGTGGCGCTGCGGGACGGCCGGCGGATGACCGCCATCCAGCTGCAGATGGAGTACCTGGAGCTGGCCAGGAAGTACACCGAGGACAAGTTCGGCGCCGACGTGGACGCCGCCACGGCCGATGTGCTGGACCGCTGGGAATCGGTGCTGACCAGGCTCGCCGAAGATCCGATGCTGGCCGCCAGGGAACTGGACTGGGTGGCCAAGCTCGAGCTGCTCGACGGCTACCGGGCCCGGGACGGGCTCGGCTGGGGCCACCCGCGGCTGCAGCTGGTCGACCTGCAGTACTCCGACGTCCGGCCCGATCGCGGCCTGTACAACCGGCTGGCGGCCCGGGGCCGGATGACCCGCCTGGTGAGTGAGGCGGCGGTCAGCCGGGCGGTGGAGTACCCGCCGGAGGACACCAGGGCCTACTTCAGGGGCCGGTGCCTGCGCCAGTACCCGGAGGCGGTCGCCGCGGCGTCGTGGGACTCGGTGATCTTCGACATTCCCGGCCGCGAGTCGCTGCAGCGGGTGCCCACGCTGGAGCCGCTGCGCGGCACCCGGGCCCACGTGGGCGACCTGCTGGACCGGTGCGAGACCGCCGGCGAGCTCGTCGCGGCGCTTACCGGCCAGGACTGAGCCCGGGCACCGGCGCCCGGGCCGGGCACACGGGGCCGAGCGTACGGGCCGAAGGCATGACCCGAACGCATAGGCTCGCCATACCGGGGCCGGTTTGCAGGATTGGGCGGGCCGCGCGCTGGCGAGGATAGCGTTGAGGAGGCTGCGGGCCACCACCGCGGATCACGGAGGTACGCATGACGACAAAGGACACCGGCGGTCAGCGCCAGGCTCCCCGGCGCACCGAGGAGGAGCAGGAAAGCTCGACACAGACCGGTGAGGACGTCAAGGAGCGCCAGGAAAAGCTCACTGACGACGTAGACGCGATCCTCGACGAGATCGATGAGGTGCTCGAGGAGAACGCCGAGGAATTCGTCCGCTCGTACGTGCAGAAGGGCGGCCAATAACCGGCCGCCCGCCGGTCCCGCCGCGGCAGCCGTCGCAGTAGGGTCGGTCAGGTACGCGATGCGCACTAGCGGAAGGATCCCAGTGGGCCCTGATTCCTACGGACCGCGGCTCCCCGGGCCGTACCTGAGCCCGGGGACCTCGTCGTTCGCTGACTTCCTCACCTCGTCCGCGCCCGACCTGCTGCCCGCAGCGGCGGCAGGCTCCGCCGGGGGCGGGCTGTGGCGCGTGACCTGCCGCACGGCACCACGATCGTGGCGGCCGCCTGTGACGGCGGCGTGGTCATGGCGGGTGACCGCCGGGCCACCGCCGGGAACATGATCTCGCAGCGCGACATCGAGAAGGTGTTCCGCAGCGACGACTACTCCTGCATCGGGATCGCCGGGGTCGCGGGCATCGGCATCGACCTGGTCAGGCTCTTCCAGGTCGAGCTCGAGCACTACGAGAAGCTCGAGGGCCGCACGCTGTCCATGGAGGGCAAGGCCAACCGGCTGGCCAGCCTGGTCAAGAGCCAACCTGGGCGGCGCCATGCAGGGCCTGGTCGTCGTCCCGCTGTTCGCCGGCTACGACGAGGAGTCCGGCCCGGCCGGATCTTCAGTTACGACGTGGCCGGCGGCCGGTACGAGGAGCACAGGTTCTACGGGATCGGCTCCGGCTCGATCTTCGCCCGCGGCTCGCTGAAGAAGCTCTACCGCGACGGCATGTCCGCTGCCGGACGCGATCCTGGCCTGCATGCAGGCCCTGTATGACGCCGCGGATGACGACTCGGCCACCGGCGGCCCCGACGTGACCAGGCGTATCTACCCCATCGTGGCCACGGTCACCGCGGACGGCTACCAGCGGCTGACCGACGCCGAGGCGGGAGCGTACGCCCAGACCGTGATCGACAGCCGGATGCGCTCGCCAGACGGGCCGCCCGCGCCCCTGCACCAGCCCTGACCAGCCCACCTTTAGCCCACCTCACGAGTAAGGGAACGCCGCCGGTGTCGATGCCGTTCTACGTCTCGCCTGAACAGGCGATGAAGGACAAGGCGGACTACGCAAGCAAGGCGATCACGCGTGGCCGCAGTGGCGTCGTGATCGAGTATGACGGCGGAATCCTGTTCGTCGCGCCGAACCCGTCCCGCGCCCTGAACAAGTTCAGCGAGATCTACGACCGGATCGCTTTCGCGGCGGTCGGCAGGTACAACGAATTCGAGAACCTGCGCAAGGCCGGGGTCCGCTACGCCGACATGACCGGGTTCCAGTACGACCGCCAGGATGTCACCGCCCGCGGGCTGGCCAACTGGTACGCCCAGCTGCTGGGCACCATTTTCACCGAGAGCAACAAGCCATTCGAGGTGGAGATCGTCGTCGCCGAGGTAGGGGAGACGCCGGACCGGGATCAGATCTACCGGATCACCTTCGATGGCTCGGTGGCCGACGAGCATGGTTTCGTCGTGATGGGCGGCCATGCCGATCAGGTGGCGACCGCGGTCAAGGAACGGTTCGCCGAGGGCATGACGCTGGCTGGCGCGCTGGGCGTCGCGATCGCCGCACTGGCCGGCCAGGCCAATGGCGAGCGCAGGGAGATCACCGCCGCCCAGCTCGAGGTGGCGGTGCTCGACCGCACCCGGGCGCACCGCAGGTTCCGGCGGCTGACCGGGGCGCGCCTGGAGGCGCTGCTCGCCGAGGCCAGGACCGAGCCGGCCACGCCGGCGCCCGGCGGCCGGGCCGGCGCCGGACCGGCGGCCAAGTCAGCCGGGGCCGGCAAGGCGGCCACGGGCGGCAAGGCCGCCAAGAATGCCGGGGCCGGTGAGGCAGCGGTCGCCTGAGGAAGGCGGCCGCCCCGAGGAGGGGAAGTGACGAGCGACCTGCGGGCCAGCACCGGAATCGACGCCGCCGACGCAGCTGCTGATCGGCGGGGAGTGGGGGGCCGGCAGCGCCGGGCGATCCCGGTCATCGACCCGGCCACCGAGGAAGCGATCGCCGAGGTGGCCGGAGCCAGCCCGCAGGACGCGCTGGACGCCGTGGCCGCCGCGCACGACGCGCTGCCCGCCTGGGCCGCCACGCCGCCCCGGCAGCGCGGTGAGTGCCTGCGCCGCGCCTACCAGCTGATGACCGACCGGGCCGAGGCGCTGGCCAGGCTGATGGTGATCGAGAACGGCAAGGCGCTGCGGGATGCGCGCGGCGAGATCACTTATGCGGCCGAATTCTTCCGCTGGTACGCAGAGGAAGCGGTCCGGATCGAGGGCTCGCTGATGACCGCGCCGTCCGGCGCCAACCGGATCATGGTCAGCCGCCAGCCGGTCGGCGTCAGCGTGCTGGTCACCCCGTGGAACTTCCCGGCCGCGATGGCGACCCGCAAGATCGGGCCGGCCCTGGCCGCCGGCTGCACCGTGGTGCTCAAGCCCGCGAAGGAAACCCCGCTGTCCGCGCTCGCGATCGCGGCGCTGCTGACCGAGGCGGGCGTGCCCGATGGCGTGGTGAATGTGGTGACGACCGCCACGCCGGGGCCGGTGGTCTCGGCCATGCTGGCCGATCCGCGGGTCCGCAAGCTGTCCTTTACCGGCTCCACCGAGGTCGGCCGGGTGCTGCTGCGTACCGCGGCCGAGACGGTGACCAACTGCTCGATGGAGCTGGGCGGCAACGCGCCGTTCCTGGTCTTCGACGATGCCGACGTCGAGGCCGCCGTCGACGGTGCGTTCATCGCCAAGATGCGTAACGGCGGCGAGGCGTGCACCGCGGCGAACAGGTTCTTCGTGCACGAGGCAGTAGCGGACGAGTTCACCGCCGCCCTGGCGGCCCGGCTGAGCGCGCTCGCGGTCGGTCCTGGCCTCGACGAGGGCACCGATCTCGGCCCGCTGGTCAATGAGGACACCAGGTCCAAGGTCGGCAAGCTGGTGGCGGATGCGGCCAGTGATGGCGCGCGGGTCCGGACCGGCGGCCGCGCGCCGGACCGGCGGGGCTACTTCTACCTGCCCACGGTGCTCGATCAGGTGCCCAGGGACGCCGGCATCCTGGCCGAGGAGATCTTCGGGCCGGTAGCGCCCATCGTTCGGTTCAGCGACACCGACGAAGCGGTCACGCTGGCCAACAGCACCGAATACGGCCTGGTCGCCTACCTGTACAGCAGGGACCTGCGGCGGGCGCTGCGGGTCGCCGAGGCGCTCGAATCAGGGATGGTGGGCATCAACCGCGGCGTGGTATCCGATCCAGCCGCGCCCTTCGGCGGCGTGAAGCAGTCCGGGCTCGGCCGCGAAGGCGCGCACGACGGGCTGCTGGAATTCACCGAGACCAAGTACATCGCCGTGGACTGGTAGCCGGACGCACATGGACAGACGGATATTCGGGCTGGAGAACGAGTACGGGGTCACCTGCACGTTCCGCGGCCAGCGGCGGCTGTCGCCGGATGAGGTGGCCAGGTACCTGTTCCGCCGGGTGGTGTCCTGGGGCCGCAGCAGCAACGTGTTCCTGCGCAACGGCGCCCGGCTCTACCTGGATGTGGGCAGCCACCCCGAGTACGCGACCCCGGAATGCGACAGCCTGATCGACCTGGTCGTGCACGACAAGGCCGGGGAGCGGATCCTGGAGGGGCTGCTGGTCGACGCGGACCGGCGGCTGCGGGAGGAAGGCATCGCCGGGGACATCTACCTGTTCAAGAACAACACCGACTCGGCCGGCAACTCCTACGGCTGCCATGAGAACTACCTGGTGGGCAGGCACGGCGAGTTCGGCAGGCTGGCCGACATCCTGATCCCGTTCCTGGTCACCCGCCAGATCATCTGCGGCGCCGGGAAGGTCCTGCAGACCCCGCGCGGGGCGGTGTACTGCGTGAGCCAGCGCGCCGAGCACATCTGGGAGGGCGTGTCGTCGGCCACCACCAGGTCCAGGCCGATCATCAACACCCGGGACGAGCCGCACGCCGACGCGGAGCGGTTCCGCAGGCTGCACGTGATCGTCGGGGACTCCAACATGAGCGAGACGACCACCCTGCTCAAGGTCGGCGCGACCGACCTCGTGCTGCGGATGGTCGAGGCGGGCACCGTGATGCGTGACCTCACGCTGGAGAACCCGATCCGGGCGATCCGGGATGTCAGCCATGACATGACCGGCAGGCGGAAGGTACGGCTGGCCAACGGGCGCGAGGTCAGCGCCCTGGACATCCAGCACGAGTACCTGTCCAAGGCCAAGGACTTCACCGACCGCAAGGGACCCGATGCGATCACCGAGCCGGGTCCTGCAGCTATGGGAGCGGGCGCTGAACGCCGTGCAGACCGGCGACCTGGACCTGGTGGCGCGGGAGATCGACTGGGTGACCAAGTACCAGCTGATCGAGCGGTACCGGGCCAAGCATGACCTGCCACTGTCCTCACCGCGGGTGGCTCAGCTCGATCTCGCCTACCACGATGTGCACCGCGGCCGCGGGCCTCTACTACCTGCTGCAGCGCCGGGGCGCGGTGCAGCGGGTCTGCAGGGACATCGATATCTTCGAGGCGAAATCGGTGCCGCCGCAGACCACCAGGGCCCGGCTGCGGGGTGAATTCATCCGCCGTGCCCAGGAGCGCCGGCGGGATTTCACGGTCGACTGGGTCCACCTGAAGCTCAACGATCAGGCCCAGCGGACCGTGCTGTGCAAGGACCCGTTCCGCTCCGTAGACGAGCGGGTGGAGAAGCTCATCGCCGGCATGTAACCGAGCATGAGCGGGTAGGCTGGGCAGGCTCATGATCCCGACATCTGAGGTCTTTCTTATGCGACGCATCGCCGCTGCGCTTTTTGTTCCGTTGATTGCTACTGCGGCCCTGGCCGGTTGTGGTTCATCATCGTCATCCTCGTCCGCCGCAGCCAGCCCCAACACAGCAGTCTCGGTCTCCGGCTCATTCGGCCAGCAGCCCGCCGTCACCATCCCGGCCAAGAACGCCGGCACCAATCTGGCCGTCAAAACGGAAATCCAGGGCAGCGGGCCCGCGCTCGGTAAGTCTGACGCATTTGTCGGCAACTATGTCGTCTACATCTGGAGCGGCGCCACGCACAAGCTCGCGCTCAGCACCTATAAGTCCGCGCCGCAGGTGCTGGCGGGTACCTTGCTGCCCGGGCTGGAGACCGCGCTGCGGGGCAAGAAGATGGGCAGCCGGGTGCTCGCCGTGCTGCCGCCCAAGTACGCCTACGGCAGCACCGGGAACTCCCAGGTCGGCGTGACCGCCAAGGACACCCTGGTGTTCGTCGTCGACATGATCAAGGCCTTCTCCGCGACGGCGTCCGCGTCCGGCACGCAGGTGTCCAACGGCGGCCACGGCCTGCCGACCGTCTCGGCCGCCGCCGGCAGCGCGCCCACCGTCAAGATCCCCAGTACCAAGCCCCCGGCCAAGCTGGTGGTCAAGACCCTGATCAAGGGCAGCGGGCCGCCGGTCCAGAAGGGCCAGGAGGTCGTCACCCAGTACGTTGGCGTACTGTAGCGGACCGGCAAGGTCTTCGACTCGTCCTGGACCCACGGTGCGCCGTTCGGCTTCCAGCTCGGCGCGACGCCCGCCCAGATCATCCCGGGCTGGGACAAGGGGCTGGTCGGCGTGCCGGTCGGCAGCCGGGTGCTGCTGGTGATCCCGCCGGCCGACGGCTACGGCAAGGCCGGTAACTCCTCGGCCGGGATCAAGGGGACCGACACCCTGGTCTTCGTGGTCGACATTCTCGGCGCGGTCGGCGGCGCGGCGGCGTAGCCGGTCCGCCTCAGCGGAGCAGTTTGTCGAGGCGGATCGGCAGGTCGCGCACCCGGATCCCGGTGGCGTGATGGACAGCGTTCGCGATCGCCGCGGCGGTGCCGACGATGCCGACCTCGCCGATGCCCTTGGCCCGGGCCGGGCCAAGTTCCGGCTCGTCCTCATTGATCCAGCTCGCCGTGATCTCCGCCACGTCGGCGTTGGTCGCGATGTGGTAGCTGGCCAGATCATGGTTGGGATAGTCGCCGAACTCGGGGTCCATCGTGCTCTCCTCATGCAGCGCCATGGACAGTCCCATCGTCATCCCGCCGATGAACTGGGAAGAGGCCAGCTGGGGGGCGACGATGCGCCCGGCCGCGAAGACGCCGAGCAGCCGCGGCACGCGCACCTCCCCGGTGTCGGCGTCCACCCTGACCTCGGCGAACTGCGCGCCGAACGAGTACCGGGCGTGATCAGGCAGCGCGTCGATGTCGGCCGCGGTGCTGAAGCTGGCGGTGAGCCCGGCGGCGGGAATGGACCCGTCGCGGGCGCGGATCTGCTCCCGCAGGCTGCGGCAGGCCCCCACGACCGCCCAGCTCCACGAGGCGGTGCCCATCGAACCGCCCGCGACCATCGCCTCGGGCAGCGAGCTGTCCCCGATCCGCATGGTGACCGCACCGGCCGGCGCGCCCAGCGCGTCGGCGGCGATCGACCGTAGCGCGGTACGCGCACCGGTCCCGATGTCAACGGCCGCGATCGACACCCGATAGCGGCCTGCGCCGTCGACCTCGGCCCGGGCCTGTGACTCCAGCGCCAGCGCCGGATAGGTCGAGGCCGCCATGCCGGTTCCGGTCAGCCAGCGCCCGTCCCGCCGGACGCCGGGCGCCGGGTCCCGGTCCGCCCAGCCGAACCGGGCCGCTCCCTCGCGCAGGCAGGCCACGAGGTTGCGGCTGGAGAACGGCCGGCCGGTTTCCGGATCGGCGGCGGGCTCGTTCCTGATCCGCAGCTCTACCGGATCGACCCCGCAGGCCAGCGCGAGCTCGTCCATGGCCGATTCCAGGGCGAACATGCCCGGGCATTCCCCCGGAGCGCGCATCCACGAGGGAGTCGGTACGTCGAGCCTGACCAGCCGGTGGCTGGTGCTGCGGTTGGCCGCCGCGTACATGTGCCGGGTCGCGACCGCCGTCTGCTCGGCGAATTCCTTCAGCGTCGAGCTCTGCTCGATGACGTCGTGAGCGATGGCGGTGAGCTGCCCGTCGGGCCGGGCGGCCAGCCTGACCCGCTGGATGGTCGGCGTCCGGTGGCCGACGACGGCGAACATCTGCCGCCGGGTAACCGCCAGCTTCACCGGCCGGCGCACCACCCGCGCGGCCAGCGCGGCCAGGACCACGCTGGGGCGGGGCTGGCCCTTGCCGCCAAAGCCGCCGCCCACATGCTCGGTGATCACGCGGACCTGGTCGGGGCGCAGGCCGAATACCCCGGCGATCACCCTGGCCACCCTGGACGGCCCCTGGTTGGAGTCGAACAGCGTCAGCTGATCTCCCTCCCAGGAGGCGACGGTGGCGTGCGGCTCCATCGGGTTGTTGTGCTCGGCCGGCGTCCGGTACGTCGCATCGACGACCACCTCCGCGGCGCGCAGCGCCCGCTCGACGTCGCCGAGCGCGGTATCGGTCTGATACCGGGGATTGACGTGGTCGGGCCGGTAGAGCCGGGGATGATGCGGGGTCAGCGTCACGTCGTGGCCGTCCGCCGTGTACTCGATCCGCACCGCGTCGGCGGCCTGGATGGCCGTCTCGAGCGTGCTAGCCACGGCGGCCGCGACGAACTGGCCGCGGTAGGCGACCTCGCGGGACTGGAGCACAGCCAGCTCGCGGTCGTCGCCACCGGCCAGCCGCGGCGCGTTGTCTGGCGTGATCACGGCCAGCACGCCGGGCAGGGCCAGGGCTGCGCCGGCGTCGATGGAGCGGATCGAGCCCCGGGCGATCACCGACTGGACCGGCCAGGCGTAGGCGGCCCCCGCGGGCTGGTGCTCGAAGGAGTAGCGGGCCCGTCCGGTGACCTTGTCCGGCGCGTCGATCCTGCTCATGACGCACCCCCGGCCAGCTCGGACAGCACCCGGGCGATGAGATTGCGCATCAGCGGCACCTTGAACCCGTTGTCGCGCAGCGGCGCGGCCGCCGCCAGCTCGAGGTCAGCGGCGGCCAGGAAGCTCTGCTCGGTAGCGGGCTGGCCACGCAGCTGCTGCTCGGCCCGGCGGGCGCGCCAGGGGACCGGCGCGACGGCACCCAGCGCCAGCCGGACGTCCCGGATCACCCCGTCGGCCAGCTCCAGGGCCGCCGCGACCGAGGCCACGCCGAACGCAAACGAGGCCCGGTCACGGACCTTCCGGTAGGCCGAGCGCGGGCCAGGCCCGGGCGGCGGCAGCTCCACGCCTGTGATCAGGTCGGCCCGGCCCAGGGTGGTGTCGCGGCCCGGCTCGGCCCCGGGGAGCCGGTAGAGCTCGGTGATCTCGACCGTGCGTGGCCCGTCGGGTCCCTGGACGTGGACCACCGCATCGAGCATGGTCATCGCGACGGCCATATCGGAGGGGTGGGTGGCGACTCGTGTTTCCGAGTTTCTCCGGCAGGTGGGTGATGGGGTTCTTGATCGCCTGGCGGGCCGGGCCAGTACGCGGCAGGCCCGTGGACGCCCGGCTGGCGTCGGTTGCTCTTGATCGTTCAGGTGGGCAGCATCAGCGGTGCTGGCCAGGCGCTGGAAGTTCGTGATCGTGAGGCGCGACAGGTGCCCGCCATCTGACCTTTCATGGCCTTGCGTGGCGGGCTGACCGCAGATGGTGATAGTTGATCACGATCCGGTAGCCAGGGGCGTGGCACCGGGACAGCAGCAAGGAAGCCCCGCAGGACCGGTGACTGGTTAAGATCATCTGACTCGATGGGGCTTCCCTGGCTGGCCAGTCTGCCACGATGTGCCGCGTCCCGTCCCGCCCTGACGGTAATGGCGTGCGGGAGGACGGCGGTCCCGCGGGCGCGGGCGCCGGGCCGGCCGGGACGCCGGTGGCCTGGGGCTCGCCGTGCCGGCGACCGGGCGGCACCTGCTGGAGGAGCTGGCGCCGGCGTTCCGGCGCCGCTCCGCGCACGCCCTGTTCATCGCGCTGGCGTGCGGGATGATCCTGGCCAGCGGGCGCACGGTGGTGGCGATGGCCGCGGCGGCCGGGATGGCCGCGCGGTTCCGGCGGGCGTGCTGGTTCTTCTCCCGCGCGGCGTGGGACACCGATGACCTGGGCGTGGCGGTGGCCCGCCTGATCGTGAAATACCTGTGCCCCGGCGGCGGGCCGGTCACCGTCGCGGTGGACGGGACGTTCTTCAAGCGGTGGGGCAAGAAAGTGGCGCAGGCCCGGTGGGCGTATGACGGGTCGGCCCAGGGCGGGAAGAAGATCGCGTTCGGGAACACCTGGGTGATCGCCGCGATCGTGGTCAAGCTGCCGGCGTGCTCCTGCCCGGTGGCGCTGCCGGTGCTGTTCCGGCTCTGGCGCGGCAACGGCACCGCCTCCCAGGTCGAGCTGGCCGCCCAGATGCTCACCACGCTGACCGCGGCGTTCCCCGGCCGGGTCATCCACGGGGCGGGCGATGCCGCCTTCCACGGCCAGGCGCTGATCTGCGGCAACAGCACCCGGACGACCCGGCTGCCCGCCAAGTCGGTCCTCTACGGCCCCAGGCCCGGCCCCGACCGGCCAGCGCGGCCGGCCGCGCAAGAAAGGCGCCCGGCCGGGCACCCCCGCCCAGATCGCCGCCGGCGCCGCCTGGCAGGCCGTCACCGTAGGGGTGTACGGCAAGACCCGCACGATGCACGCCGCCGTGGTGACCGGCGCGCTGTGGCACGGCAGCTTCAAAGACACCCCCGGCCAGCTCGCCCTCGTCCGGGCACCTGACTCCCGCCAGCCCTACGACCTGGCCTTGTTCACCCTCGACCTGGCGGCCACCCCCGCCGCCGTCATCGAGCGGTACTCCTGGCGGTGGCCGATCGAGCCATCCAGCGCCACCGGCAAGCAGATCCACGGCGCCGGGCAGGCCTGCACCCGGCTGGAGGCCGCCGTCGAGCGCACCGTCCCGCTCGGCTTCCTGGCCCAGTCGCTGCTGATCGTCTGGTATGCCCGTTTCGGCTACGGCCCCGCCGACCCGCCCTGCGGCGCCTGCTCTGCCCGTGGTACCGCGCCAAGCAGGAACCCGCGGTCACCGACATGCTCGCCAAGCTCCGCCGCGAGTTCCTCAAGGCCCGATTTTCGGCCATACGGCCAGGCCACAGCCCACACGATCAAATCGAGGACTACGCCTGGACCTGCGACACCCCCGCCGCATAACCCGGAAACACGAGTGGCGATGCAGTGCTCAGATCCGCCCAGGATGGCCAGGTTGCGGTGCTGGCCCGCCCGGGCCGGACAGCCCGAACCGCTGACCCGCTTGTGGCAGGGCTTGGTGATGTCCTGGAAGTACAGGCACCGGGTGCGCTGCAGCAGGTTGCCGCCCACCGTGGCCACATTCCGCAACTGCCCGGAGGCGCCCGCGAGCAGGGCCTGCGCCAGCACCGGGTACTGGGTGCGGACCCGCCGATCACCGGCCAAGTCGCTGTTACGCACCGCCGCACCGATCGACAGTCCGCCGCGTTCGGTTGGCTCGATCGCGGTCAGCGGCAGCCTGCTCACGTCGACGAGCAGCCCGGGCGCTTCGACGCCGAGCTTCATGAGGTCGACGAGATTGGTCCCGCCCGCCAGGAAGACAGCGCCGTCGGCGGCCGCCACCGCCGCGACGGCCGCGGCTGGATCGGGTGCCCGCAGATACCGGACCGGCCTCACCGGCCCGGGCCCTGGTCAGCCGCGGCGGCCAGGATGGCCGCGACGATGTTGACGTAGGCCCCGCAGCGGCACAGGTTGCCGCTCATCCGCTCGCGCACCTCAGCCGGATCAAGCACCGGGCGGCCGCTCAGGTCCAGGTGACCGCGCTCGGCCAGCCCGCGCCGACCTCGCCGAGCAGGCCGGCGGCCGAGCAGATCTGACCGGGCGTGCAGTACCCGCACTGCAGCGCGTCATGATCGATGAAGAATCGCTGCAGCGGGTGCAGGTCGCCTCCGGGGCCCGCGAGGCCCTCGATCGTGGTGATCTCGGTGTCGGTCGCCGTGACGGCGAGCAGCAGGCAGCTGTTCGCCCGGCGGCCGTCGACCAGGACCGTGCAGGCACCGCACTGGCCGTGGTCACAGCCCTTCTTGGTACCGGTCAGGCCGATGGTCTCGCGGAGCGCGTCCAGGAGAGTAGTCCGGTTGTCCAGGACAAGGTGGCGGGCCTCGCCGTTGACCCGCAGGGTCACGGCGCTGAAGGTCTGCTGGACCGGCTGCATCAGGCCAGCCCCGAGGTCCGGCGCTGGTGGCCGCGGCACGACGTGCTGCCGGTCGCGGGCGGCACCAAGCGGCTGCAGCATCCGGCCCTGGGCGTGGTGACGTTCCAGCACACCGTGCTGCTGGTCGCCGACCAGCCCGACCAGACGCTGGTCTCGTTTTCGTCAGCCGACATCAGCCGCGACCAGCTCGCCCGGCTGGCCGCCGCCGTCAGCTGACCGGCCCGCGCCTGAGCTGCGCCCGTCGGTGAGCGCGTCGGCCAGCTGGTGGCCCGCAGCCAGCTCAGGCCGGCCCGTTCAGTTCCACCGCTCGAATGGCTCGTTGATGACCTGGCCCGCCAGGAAGGCGGGCAGCAGCCACGGGAGGCGGCTGGGGTAGAACCGCTCGGTACTGGACATGATCTCGTCAACCTCCCACCATCGGGAACCGACGTAATCCTCAAGCTCCGTCACGGTGCGGCCGCCGTCGATGACATCCGGCCGCTGCGCCGCGATCCTGGCCAGCACCACCACCTCATGCTGGAGCCTGCGCACGCCGCGGGAGGACCAGGTCGTGTCCCGCCGCCAGTCCGGCGGGCCGACCTGCAGCGGGTCCAGGCTCAGGCCGGTCTCCTCCCTGATCTCCCGGACCGCGGCGTCCAGATAGGACTCCCCGGTTTCGATACCGCCGCCCGGCAGCTCCCACCAGTCGCCGGAGTCCGGTGTCCGGGCATGAAACAGCAGGATCCGCTGGCTGGCATCGGCCAGCACCACGCGGACCGCGGAGCGCTCCAGGTCGTAGCGGAACTCAGCCATGCGCCACCTCCCCGGACAGCATCGCCGATCAGATCGGCGTGCTGCGGTCGGGGGTGGCTCAGCACCCGCGCCGGGCCGCAGGGCCCCGCGGGCTCCGGTGGCGGTTGAGCCGCTCCGGGCGGCCACGCTGCTCAGCCAGGGCTGACCAGCGCCGCCGCGTGCCGTCCGGCCGCCGCCGCGGCCAGGAAGTAGGCCAGATCCTGCTCCAGACTGCGGCCCATGGTGGACAGCGGCACCGGGCAGGCCGTTAGCACCTCATGCAGCCCGGCGACACTGACCGATACCAGGTTGTGCCGCTGCGCCAGCGGCGCCGCCGCCGCCCGTAGCCGCGCGCCGAAGTCACCGGGCAGGTCGGGCAGCACGACGTCGGCGCGGGCCAGGGCCACCTGGCCGTACGCGGTCAGGCTGTGGTGCGAGACGCCGCGGTGCCGCTCGCGCGGATCCGCCTCGCTGATCCGCAGCGAGGCCACCGGCCTGCCGTGCAGCACCGCCGCCGCGTTGACCGCCTCACCCGAGGCGACCCCGGAAAAGCCCCACCTGGTACCGGTGCCGAGATTGCCGGGACCCTGCGAAACGACCGCGATTTCCGCGCCCAGCACGTGCCGGGCCGCGAGCAGGCCGCTGTGCAGCGTGACCGCCTCAAGGTCGCCGCCGAACGCCTGGCCCACGGTCACGGCAGCGGTCAGCCAGCCGATCTCGCGGAGCGCGGCGCTGGTCCTGGAGAACCAGGCGGGCAGCGCGCCGCCGTCCAGCATCACGTACACCACCCGCGGCAGCGATCCCGCCCCGCGTGCCGGTGCCGCCCCGGCGGCACCGGCGCCGGCGGCCGCGGGACCGGCGCCCGGCATCCGTTCCGAATAAAAGGCCGCCAGCACCGCCGGGAGAGCCGAATGCAGGTCGGCCACCACCACGGGCATCCCGCCGAGATCGTCGGCCTCGGCGAGCACATCGTGATGCGCCGAGCCCTGCTCGTCAGCGCCGAGCACACACGTCTGCAGCGGGGTGTAGCGCGCCTTGACCAGGTGGCCGGGGCCGTCCGGATCCGGCGGCAGCCGGTCCGGGACCGCGATCACCAGCGCATATCCGCCGGTGCCCAGGCCCAGATCGAGCGCGCTGGTATTGAGCAGCACCCGGTCGCCTGGCTGCGGCCGCCCGGTCAGCTCGGGGTAGGCCAGGGCCAGCACCGGCGCACCGTCGACCACCGCCTCGACCTCGATCGCGCCCGGCCACTGCCGCCGCAACCCGGAAACCACGCCACTTCGCCATCTGATCACTCCGGCAGGGTAGCGTCGGTGCGGGGAAAGGGATGGCGATGTCCAGGCGGAAGACCGAGCGGCTGCTCAGCCTCGTGGTATGCCTGCTGTCGGCGCGGCGGTACCTGACCGCCAGCCAGATCAGGGCGGCGGTCCCCGGCTATCCGGAGTCGTTTGACGCGTTCAAGCGCATGTTCGAGCGGGACAAGGACGAGCTGCGCGAGCTGGGCATCCCGCTGGAGACCGGGACCAACTCGCCGCTGGACGAGGAGCCCGGCTACCGGATCCCGCGTCAGGCCTACGGTCTGCCTGAGATCAGGCTCGAGCCCGACGAGGCGGCCATCCTGGGCCTGGCGGCGCGGGTCTGGCGGCGGGCCGAACTGGCCGGCGCGGCGGCCGGGGCGCTGCTCAAGCTGCGCGCGGCCGGCATCGACGCGGAAGAGACCACGCAGCCGGGCATCGAGCCCCGGCTGCAGACCGGTGAACCGGCCTTCGGCTCGCTCTGGCGGGCGGTCCGGGACCGGCGCCCGGTCAGTTTCGGCTACCGGGCGGCGGGCCGCAGCGCGGCACAGCAGCGCCACCTCGAACCGTGGGGCGTGGTCAACCGGCACGGCCGCTGGTACGTGGCGGGCCACGACACCGACCGGGGCGAGGTGCGGGTGTTCCGGTTGAGCCGGATCGAGGGACCGGTCAGCTTCAGCGGGCCGCCTGGCGCGGTCGAGGTGCCGCCCGGGACCGACGTCAGGGAGACCGTCCGGGCCTGGGATATCCAGCCCGACGTGCGGCGTACCGCGGTGCTGCGGGTCCGGGCCGGGGCCGGGTTCGGGCTCCGCCAGAATGCCACCGGGCAGCGGCCGGATCCGCGGTATCCAGGCTGGGACCTGATCGAGGTGACCTTCTCCGACCTGGGCTGGTTCGGTGACCACCTCGCCTCGTTCGGGCCGGACGTGGTCGCCATCGAGCCAGCTGACTTGCGCGAGGCGGTTATCGGGCGGCTGAAGGGAGCCCTGGCGTGAAGGCGGCTGCATCACCGGGCGCCGGCCCGCATCCGGCCACCGCCACCGACCGGCTGCAGCGGCTGCTCGCGCTGGTGCCCTACGTCGTCAGCAGGAAGGTGGTCGGGCTGGCCGACACGGCGGCCGCGTTCGGGATCACCGAGCAGCAGCTGGTCGACGACCTGAACCTGCTGTGGTGCGTCGAGCTCCGCTCGCCCGACCCGTACTGCCCGATCGACTTGTCCTACGAGGGCGGCGAGATCGAGGTCAGCCAGGCTGAATCCATCGACCGGCCGCTGCGGCTGGGCGTGGACGAGGCGAGCGCGCTGCTGGTGGCACTGCGGATGCTCGCCGAGGTGCCGTCGCTGGACCGTTCGGCGCTCAGCCGGACGATCGCCAAGCTGGAGATCGCGGCGGGTGCGGCCGGCGCGGCCAGCGCCCAGGTGGCCGTGCAGGTCGACGACCGGGGTGCGGGCCGCATGCTGGCCCGGCTCCGGGACGCCGTCCAGCGCGGGCGGCGGCTGCATTTGTCGTATTACGTCCCGGGCCGGGATGAGGCCACCGAGCGGGACGTGGACCCGATGCGGCTGCTGGTCGTGGAGGGCCGGACCTACCTGGAAGCCTGGTGCCTGCGAGCCGAGGCCGTCCGGCTGTTCCGGCTGGACCGGGTCCTGGCCCTGACCGTGCTCGACCTGCCCGCCGCGGTGCCGCCGGATGCCCAGTCGGTGGACGTGGACCAGGGCCGCCTGTTCCGGCCGTCGCCCGATGATGTCGAGGTGGTGCTGGAGCTGTCGCCGCTGGGCCGCTGGGTCGCCGAGTACTACCCGTGCCAGTCCGTCACCGAGCTCGGCGACGGCAGGCTGCGGGTCAGCCTGCGCACCCCGGACACCCGCTGGGTCCGGCGGCTGGCGCTGCGGCTCGGCGAGGACGGCCGGGTCATCGCCCCGCCGGGCCTGGCCGCTGCAGGTGCGGCAGGACGCTGCCGCCGCGCTGGCCCAGTACGACTGACGGCTAGGCCGGGAAGGTCAGCCGTGTAGACTTCCCGCTACAGGTATCCGTAGTGCTGCCGGACGCTTTCTCCCGCTGAATGGGGACAGATATGGGCGATGCATTTGCTCCCTGGCACATCATCATCCTGCTCGTGGTGTTCGTGCTGCTGTTCGGGGCTCGCAAGCTGCCCGATTCGGCCCGGTCGCTCGGCCAGGCCATGCGCATCTTCAAGTCCGAGACCAAGGGCCTGCACACCGACGAGGACAGCCACAAGGAGGCCCTGCCCGCACAGCCGGCGACCACCGCTTTCCCGGCCCCGGCCCAGCAGGCCGCGCAGCCCCCGGCCCCGTCGGCGGCCCAGCCGGCCGCTCAACCGGACGCGACCCAGCAGCAGATCCAGGACCTGCAACGGCAGCTTCAGGAGCTGCAGCGCCAGCCGGCCGCAGATAGGACGACCGTGACCGGCGCGCCGCTGTCGGAGGCTCAGCCGGGCCAGCAGCCGTTCTGAACCAGTCGTGAGGACGTCGGCCGACCCCGCTGGATCCGCGGCGCCCGGTCCCCCCCGCGGCCGCGGGTCCCGGCTACGTCGGGGCGGCCGGAAGGCGCCCAACCCCGAGGCGCGGATGCCGCTCATGGAGCACATCCGCGAGCTGCGCAACCGGATCTTCAAGATAGCGATCGGGCTGGCCGCTGGCATGATCATCGGCTGGCTTATCTACCCTCATGTCTGGCATTTCATCCAGGCTCCTTACTGCAAGATCCACTTTGCCAATCAGCCCTACGCGGCCGCCGGCCACTCCTGCGCCCTGTACGTGACCGGGATCTTCGACGCCTTCTTCCTGCGGCTGAAGCTGGCGTTCATCGTGGGCGTGATCATCTCGTCGCCGATCTGGCTCTACCAGTTCTGGGCCTTCATCGCGCCTGGCCTGTACGCGCGGGAACGTCGCTGGGCCTACTTCTTCGTCGCGGCCGCGGTGCCGCTGTTCGGGTTCGGCGGAGTGCTCGCCTACTTCGCGATGACCAAGGGCCTGCGATTCCTGCTCGGCCTGGTGCCGAACCACGTCATACCGCTGATCACGATCAACACCTACCTGAGCTACGCGACCGCGATGCTGTTCATTTTCGGGCTTGCGTTCGAGTTGCCGCTGGTCGTGGTGCTGCTCAACCTGGCCGGTATCCTGACGCACGAGCGCTTCGCCAAGTCCCGGCGGCTGATCATCTTCGGCGTGTTCGCCTTCGCGGCCATCGCCACGCCCAGCCCGGACCCCATCACGATGCTGCTGCTCGCGGTGCCGTGCGTGATACTCGTCGAGCTGGCCGAGATATTCGCCTGGGCCAACGACCGCCGCCGGGCCCGCCAGCCGTCCCCGTACGCCGGGCTGTCGCCGGACGAAATGTCGCCGCTCGACCTTGGCCCGGGCTCCCGCGACGGCGTCGATATCGGCAGGACGGGCCACCCAGGCTAGGATCGCCCACGGCCCGGCGGCCGGCCTGAGCTGCTGCCCGGCTGAGCGCCCCGGCTGAGCGCCCCGGCTGACGATGAGCGGCCCGGCGGCCGTGCTGCACGAGACGGTGCGCGCGCCGCCTACTCTTGATCACATGAGCACCCCGGCTAGTCCGGCCAGCCCCGCAGAACGTTATGCCGCGGCCCGCAGCCGCATATCGCGGGACGGACCCGAGCTAACCGCCTTTCAGCAGCTGTATGACTTCACCTTTGACGACTTCCAGCTGCACGCATGCCGGGCCCTTAACGCAGGTCACGGCGTTCTTCTGGCCGCGCCGACCGGCTCGGGCAAGACGGTGGTCGGCGAGTTCGCCGTGCACCTGGCGCTCGCCGAGGGCCGGAAATGCTTCTACACCACGCCGATCAAGGCGCTGTCGAACCAGAAGTACAACGACCTGGTGCGCAGGTACTCGGCCGCCAAGGTAGGCCTGCTCACCGGGGACAACAGCATCAATGGCGAAGCGCCGATCGTGGTCATGACCACCGAGGTACTGCGGAACATGCTGTACGCGGGCTCCCCGACCCTGACCGGGCTGGCCTACGTGGTCCTTGATGAGGTGCACTACCTCGCGGACCGGTTCCGTGGCGCGGTGTGGGAAGAAGTGATCATCCACCTGCCGGAGTCAGTGCGGCTGGTGGCACTGTCCGCTACGGTCAGCAACGCCGAGGAATTCGGCGACTGGCTGGCTCAGGTCCGCGGCGGTACCACGGTGATCGTCGATGACCAGCGTCCGGTCCCGCTCTGGCAGCACATGATGGTCGGATCCCGGATTTACGACCTGTTCACCAGCGCCAGGAGCGGTAATGGCTCCGGGCCGGAGCAGCGCCGCCCGGTCGTCAATTCGGAACTAGCCAGGATCGCCCAGCGAGACGCGTCGGCGCAGCGCAAGGTACCCGGCCGGCGCTCGCCGCGGCCAGGACGGCCAGAGCGCGGCGGGCGCCGCGGCCGGGTTCAAGGTCGCCAGCCGGCCGCAGGTGATCAGCCGGCTGGACGCCGCGGGCCTGCTGCCCGCGATCACGTTCATCTTCAGCCGGGCCGGCTGTGACGCTGCGGTGCTGCAGTGCCTGACCGCCGGGCTGCGGCTGACCACCGTCGATGAGGCCGACGAGATCACCGCCCTGGTGGAGGAGCGCACCGGCGACATTCCCCATGACGACCTTGACGTCCTGGGCTACCGGGACTGGCTGGCCGGCCTGCAGCGGGGGATCGCCGCGCACCACGCGGGCATGCTGCCGACGTTCAAGGAGGTCGTGGAGGAACTATTCGCGGCCGGGCTGGTGCGCGCGGTGTTCGCTACCGAGACCCTAGCGCTGGGCATCAATATGCCCGCCAGGACCGTGGTCATCGAGCGGCTGGACAAATGGAACGGGGAAACCCACGCTGACCTGACGCCGGGGGAGTACACCCAGCTGACCGGCCGGGCGGGACGGCGCGGCATCGACGTCGAAGGGCACGCGGTGGTGCTCTGGCAGCCCGGGCTTGACCCGGTCGCGGTGGCCGGACTGGCTGGGACCCGCACCTACCCGCTGTCGTCGAGTTTCCGGCCGTCCTACAACATGGCGGTCAACCTGGTCGGATGGGCCGGGCGGCAGCGCGCGGCGGCGCTGCTCGAATCGTCGTTCGCCCAGTTCCAGGCCGACCGTGCGGTGGTCGGCATCGCCCGGCAGGCGCGGCGCGCCCGGCAGGCGATCGACGAGGCCACCGCCCGCTGCGAGCTGGGCGACTTCGCCGAGTACGTGGCGCTGCGCCGGCAGCTGTCCCAGCTAGAGGCCGACCAGTCGCGGCAGCGGGCGGCGGCCAGACGGGCCGATGCGCTGCGCTCGCTTGAACAGCTACGGCGCGGCGACATCATCCGGGTCCCCAGCGGCCGCCGGGCGGGCGTCGCCGTGGTCCTCGATCACGGCATGAACGGCAACGACCTGCCGCTGCCGCTGGTCCTGACGGCCAGTCATCATGTGAAGCGGCTATCGGTGACGGACTTCCCGGTGCCGGTGACGCCCATTGACCGGATCCGGATACCCAGCTGGTTCAGTGTTCGCTCGGCCAAGCACCGCAGGGACCTGGCCGCCACCATGCGCAACAAGCTCGCCGGGCGTGACCTGGGCAAGCTGCCGCGCGGCGGCGGCACGGCTGCCGAGGACGAGGAGATCGCGAGCCTGCGCCGCCGCCTGCGGCGGCATCCCTGCCACGGCTGCCCGGACCGTGAGCAGCACGCCAGGCAGGCCGAGAAGCAGCTGCGGCTGGAGCGCGAGGCGGAGGCGCTGGACGCGCCGGGTCGCGGGGCGGTCGCATGTCATCGCCCGGACCTTCGACCGCGTCTGCGCGCTGCTTGAACAGCTGGGTTACCTGCACGGTGACACGGTGACCGCTGAGGGCAGGCGGCTCGCGGGCCTCTACACCGAACTCGACCTGCTGGCCGCTGAAGCCCTCCGCCGGGGCCTGTGGGACGGCCTCGCGCCCGCGGAGCTCGCGGCTTGTGTATCGGCGCTGACGTTCGAATCGCGCAAGCCTGACGATGCCGCTCCGGCCCGGCTCCCACCGGGACGGAGCCGGGAGGTCATCGCGGCGATGATGCGGGTCTGGGGTGAGCTCGACGGGGCCGAGAAGGAGCATGAGCTATCGTTCCTACGCGAGCCGGATCTGGGTTTCGCGTGGACGGCACACGCCTGGGCGCGGGGCCAGCGGCTGGAGAAGCTGCTGTCGCCGGATCTCACCCCTGGCGACTTCGTCCGGGCCGTCAAGCAGCTGATCGACTTGCTGGATCAGATCGCCGGCGCCGCCGGGCCGGTCCCGGTCGCGCGGACCGCCCGGGCCGCCATCGATGCGTTGCGCCGCGGAGTCGTGGCGTATTCGTCGGTGGGTTAACTGCCGGCTGCCTGGCCGGGGAGCGTCCGCTGCCTTGGTCGCGGAACATCTGTCGCCTTGGTCGGGGAGCGCCTGTTGCCTTGATCGCGGAACATCCGTTGTCTCGTTCAGGGAGTGTCCGCTGTCTGCCGGGCGCCCGGTTGCGCGGCCCGCCGCGTTAGGCGGCGGTGGCTGGGGGGCTGTGGGAGTGCAGGGTGCGGCCGTAGGGGCTGGTGGCGGTGGTGGTGCCGTCGGGGTTCAGAGTGATGGCCCAGCCCCAGCGGTGGACCGCGATCAGGTGGTGGAAGCTGCACAGGTTGAGCAGGTTGGCCAGGCTGGCGGGGCCGCCGTGGGCGCGGGGGATGAGGTGGTGGGGCTGGCAGGCGGCGGCGGGCTGGGGGCAGCCCGGGAACCGGCAGTGCCGGTCCCGGACGGTGACCGCCCGTCGCAGGTGGACCGGGATGGTGTCGGTGACCGCGCCGATGTCCAGCGGCAGGCCGACCGACGCGACCAGGTCGTCCGGGAGCCGGGTCCGCAGGTAGGCGGCCAGCCCGCCGGGCCCCGACAGCAGGTCGACGGCGCGGGCCACGATCAGCCGCCGGGCGGCCCGCTCGGCGCGCAGCCGCCGCCCGGCCGCGGGTTCGCCCGCCGGGTTCCGCGGCCCGCCCGCGCCGCCCGCGCCGGGCCCGCCGGTTCCGGGCTGGCCGGTTCCGGGCTGGCCGCCGGGGCGGGTGCGGAAGGCGCCGGGCAGGCCCGCGGTTCCGGGCTGCCCGGATGTGCCGGATGTGTCGGCCTGGCCGGGCTGGCCGGGGCTGGCCGGGCTGGCCGGGGCGGTTGCGCAGGAGGGCGGCGGCGAGGTCGTTGAGGAGCTGGTGGTTGAGGTGGCCGGTGACGACCGGGACGATCGCGGCGTCGCAGTCGGCGCCGGGCGCGGCGGGCGGCCCCGCCGCGCCCAGGCCGCCGCCCCGCCGGGGTCGCGGCCGCGCAGCTGATCCAGCGTCATGTGCAGCTGGATCTGGGCGGGCTGCCCGGCCCGGGCCGGCACGCACCCGGCGGCGAGCAGCCGCCGGCACGCCTCCTCCAGGGCGTCGTGGCGGCGCTGCCGCGGGGACCGCAGGTCCTCGGGCCCGGCCCGCTTGCCCAGCGCGTCCAGCACCGCCGACAAGGCGGCGGTGCACTGCGGGGTCAGGTCCCCCTCCAGCTTCCCGGCCTGCCCGAACGTCACATCCAGCCGCACCCCGCGGCCGGTGAACCCGTCATCCCCGTCGGTATCGGGCCGCGCGGTCCGCCGCCGCATCTCCTCGGCCAGCTGCGCCAGGCCGGCCAGGCCCGCGCCGCCCGCCGCCGCGGCCAGCAAGATCGCGTCCGCGTCCGCCCGGCACCCCGCCGGCAGCAGGTCGGTCCACGCGCACACCTGCCGCGCCCACGACGGCGAGATGTCCCCGGCCGCCAGCGCGCCCGCCACCGCCGGATGCGCGGCCAGCCTGCGCATCCAGGCCAGCGCGGCCCCGGCCGCGGCCCTGGTGGTGCGGGTCTGCCACGCCAGCCACGTCTTCGCCGACCCGTGCCCGTCATCCTGGAACCCGCAGCCCGCCTGGAACGCCGCCAGCACCCTGGCCCGCGCCGCGGTGTGCATCGCCTCGGCCCGCTCCAGCGCCCGCAGGCAATCGGCCTGCTCCGCGGCGGTCAGCCCGGCCGCGTCCACGCTCGCCAGCGCGGCCAGCCCGGCCTGCGCCATCGCCGCCGCCGCCGCCGCAACGGTCACAGCCGCGGCAGGCGCGGCGGAAGGCTGGCCGGGTAGACACATAACCTGCTGGCCTCCTCCAGGACAAGGACCGGTTTCGCTGTTGTGTTCGACCCTACCGGTCCCCACCGACAATTTCCGGGGCAGATCTGACGCAGGCCGCAAACTTGAGAAAAGATCCTCCGCAATTCGACGGAGAGAGTCGGCAGCTCCGACCGAGCGCCAGGAGCGTTGGCGATGAGACCCGGCCGCTCCGACCGAGCGCCAGGAAGCCCGGCTGAAAGACCTATCGTGGAGGACACCCCCCCGGCTCTGAGCTGATCTTCCCGGGCGACGCGGATCGGAAGGTCATCATGGGGTGCCACCGGAATACGGCAGAAACGGGCCGCGGGCTGAGGTAATGGCTGGTCAGCGTTCTGCGAGTGCCGCGTAGGCGGTGGAACCGGGAGATCTTCAACTGCCGGGCGGCTTCGGCGACCGAGGTTCCGCGGTCGACGATGTCGCGGAGCAGGTCGAGTTCGGCGGGCCCAGGACGCGGGGGGGCGACCCATCTTCTCCTTGCCGGGCAGCATCTGTCCGTCGGCCTGGCGGCGTTTGGCGGCGGCGATCCCGTCGCCTTGACGTTCGGCGCGCAGTTCCAGCTCGTATTCGGCGGCTGCGGCCAGGACCGCGAACATGAATCGGCCTTCCTTGGTGTCCAGGTCGAAGTTCTCGGTCAGGCTGATGACCTTCACGTCGCGGTCGCGCAGCTCGATGACGACGGTCAGCACGTGCGCAGCGGTGCGGCCCCACCGATCCGATTTCCAGAACAGCAGGGTGTCGCCGGCCTCCAGCTCGGCGAGGGCGGCGGCGAACTGCGGGCGGTCGCCGCGCAATCGGCTGGAGATCTTCTCCTCGAACAACAAGTCGTAGCCGTGGCGTTGAGCGCGTCGAGCTGTAGTTGCGGGTTCTGGTCCCGGATCGAGACTCGGCAGTAGGCGATGACGCGTCCGGCCATGCGGCGGTCCCCCTTGTTGCGGCGCACGGATCGGCGTTCGGAAACGTGTACCTGTTGGAAAGACTTGATCATCGTGGGCTGCGTCCGCGTCGAGCAAACCACTGAGTTTCCCCGAGAACACAGCGGCTTCGTTCCATGGCTGTGACCATCGAAACAGTTGTCTATCGGTGATCTGAACTTGGCTTGGCAGTGCTGCCCGAGGTCGCTTCGGTGTTGGTGTAGAGGACTTCGCGGGCCTGTTCCGCGGCGCGGGTGAGACTTTCGGTGACGAAGTCGAGGAAGCGGGCGACGTTTTCGAGGCGAGTGGCGGCGGGGGTGCCGGGGCCGAGGATGGCGACGCCTTGGCGTGCGGTCTCGGAGAGTTGGGCGTTGTCCCGGGCGCTGCGGATCATCGACTGGTACCACAGGTCGTCGTCGACGACGTAGCGCTCGCGGCGGCGTTCGTCGCGTTCTCGGCGGACGAGGTCCAGGCTTTCGAGGAATGTGATCGCTTTGGAGATGGAGGCTGGGCTGACCTGGAGGCGCGAGGCGAGTTCGGATGCGGTGAGGCTGCCGGAGTCGGTGGTGTGGAGGCAGCCCAGCACCCGGGCCATCATCTTGTTGGACAGGCCGGATTGCATGAGGACGGTGGTGAACGTCTCCTGGTATTCGCGCACGGCCTCGGGGTCGCGTCCGTATGGCTGGGGGACTGACTCCGGCCCTCGGGAGGAGGCCTTCCGGCGCCGGCGCGTGCGGCGTTCGGTGGCGCGGTGGGCCAGGTCGGCGCGGTAGCCGGTGGGGCCGCCGTTGCGCATCACCTCACGTGTGATCGTGGAGGTGGGGCGGTCCAGGCGTCGGGCGATCTCGGCGTAGGCGAGGCTTTCGGCCAGCCCCGCCGCGATCTGCTGGCGGTCCTGCTGGGTGAGCCTGCCTCCGGGCATCGCGATCTCCTTCGTGTTGCTGTGATGCCTCCACTCTAGCGTTCACTCCCAATCGGTTGCAACGAACCGGCGACGCTTGTTGCGTTATCCTTCAATACCATCGCAACGATTTCCCGGCTTCTACGTGCATAAATGCAGACTATGAGCAAAGATCTAGTTGCAGTCTCCTTGAAGGCAACGTAGCGTTTCTGGTGTTCGAAACGGTAGACAGCGCAGACCACAGGGAGCACACGATGCACAAGTTCGACACCCCCGCCCCGATCACCGCCGCTTTGGACATCCCCGCCGGACGCGTGCGGTTCATCGCCGCCGACCGGGCCGACACCACGGTCGAGGTCGTGGCCGCGAACGCCTCCAAGGGCCGGGATGTGAAGGCGGCCGAGCAGACCACGGTCGACTACGCCGACGGCGTCTTGCGGATCGAGGCCCCGGCGGCGAAGAACCAGTACCTCGGCCCGTCTGGATCCATCGAGGTGACGGTCAAGCTGCCCGCCGGATCCCGCATCGGGGCCAAGGCGGCCAGCGCCGAATTCCGGACCGTGGGACGGCTCGGCGACGTCGCCTTCGACGGCGCGTACCGCCAGATCAAGATCGACGAGGCCGCGAGCGTCCGCCTCACCGCGACCGACGGCGACGTCGAGGTCGGCCGGCTGGGCGGCCCCGCAGAGATCAGCACCCTGAGAGGCGACATCCGCATCGCCGAAGCCGTGCGCGGCACCGTCGTGCTGCGCACCCAGTCCGGCGACATCTCGGTCAGCGCCGCCGCCGGCGTCTCGGCCTCCCTGGACGCCGGCACCGGCTACGGCCGCATCACCAACGCCCTCAAGAACGATGGCACTGCCGAGCTCGACATCCACGCCACCACCTCCCACGGCGACATCGCCGCCCGCAGCCTCTGACCCGCAGCCTCAAAGGAGCACCCATCATGACGAACCTGGCCGTGGCGGCGAACGGGCTGCGCAAGTCGTACGGAGACAAGGTCGTGCTCGACGGCATCGATCTGCACGTCGCCGAGGAAACGATCTTCTCCCTGCTCGGCCTCAACGGGGCCGGTAAGACCACCACGGTCCAGATCCTGTCCACGCTGATCGGCGCCGACGGCGGCGAGGTCGGAGTGGGGGCCATGACCTGGCCAAGGACCCCCCGGAAACCGTCATCAACTGGCGCGAACACCGAGATCCTAACGACCGGTCATCAGGCCCACGGCCCGTTTCTGCCGTATTCCGGTGGCACCCCATCATCACCGACCCTGCGGGATACCTGACCTCGTGCCGCCTAGTCACCCTCCCCGGCTAGGCGTGCGCCGCTGGCTACCGGCCTGGCTGATGAGCGAGCCACTCGTCGAAGGTGGTCGGCGCGGTGCGGGCACCCTCGCCGGGCAGCAGCACGTTACCGGCCATCTCCGGGCCGAACACTGCCGACCACGTCGGCATGAGCTTCACCGCGTGGCTGCGCGCTTCGTTGGTGCGCCGGGCCATGTCCACCAGATCCTGCGGTTCGGGCCCGGCGACATCGACGTAACGCCCCCGCGGCTCGCCCGCCGCGATCTCGGCGAGGATATCGGCCACGTCCGCAGGCGCGATCGGCTGCACGAGCAGCGGCGCGATCTTCGCGATACCGTCCTGCTCGCTCCAGCCGGCCACCATCGCGGCGAAGTCATGGAACTGTGTGGCTGGGACGATCGTCCAGGGCACCGGTCCCGCACTCACGAGGCGCTCCTGTTCCCGCTTGCCCGCGTAGTGGGCGTTGCCGTCGATGCGCCCGACCCCGGCGATCGAGAGCAGCACATGATGACGGACCCCGGCCCGCTTCTCCGCGGCGAGCAGGTTTCGCGTGGCTTTGCCGAAGTACGCCACTGTCTCGGCCAGACCGGCCGCCGGGCTATTGGTGACGTCGATGACCGCCTCGACACCCGCCAGGACCTCGTCGAACCCGGCACCGGTGGACAGGTCCACGCCGAGCGAGCGGCTGATGCGCACCACGTCGTGCCGATCCCGTTCGAGGGCGGCCACGGTCAGGGTCCCGATGTTCCCGGTCGCGCCGGCCACTGCGATCCGCATGATGATCTCTCCTGTTCTCTTGCTATCGCACAGCAATATTACGGACTAAACATATCCACTATATCCGCGATAGACTCGGGGGCGTGAAGCTGCCGGTGAGCACCGAATGGGTTCTGCACTGCGTCACGACGCTGGCCCAGCTCGATCCGGGAACCAGTGCGTCGGCGATACAGCTCGCGCGGTACTACGATCTCCCGGCGGCTTATCTCGCCAAACAGCTCAAAGCGCTGGTCAGAGTCGGCCTGCTGTCCGCAACCACGGGCCCGCGGGGAGGATTCCGGCTCGCGCGGCCCGCCGCCGAGATCACCCTCCTGCAGATCGTCGAGGCCGTCGACGGCACGTCCCCGCCTTATGAGTGCCGCGAGATCCGCCAACAGGGACGGGGAGCGTTTCCTCCGGAGGACTGCCGCCGCACCTGCATCCTCGCCAAGAAAATGGCCGAAGCACACGAGGCGTGGCAAGACAGCCTGGCCGGGGTCACGGTCGCTGGCATCCTCGCCACGCTGCCCCCGTCGGCGCCATCGCGCACCCATCGGCGGCTGACGGGAACTGCCGAGCCCGCGGACCGCGGCGCAGTGTCATGATCAGCAGTGCCATGATCAGATGCGGTGGCCAGCACCGACCGGGCATCGTCACCCGGGCATCGCGCGCGGCTCACGGTCGCAACCCGGCCCACAAGGCCACCGTGGCCAAGGCCACCGCCGCCGGTACGGTCAGCAGCCCCAGCTTGGTGAATTCGGCGAGATCGGTGGCGTGATCACGGGCCGCGAGCAGGCGGCGCCACAGCAGGTTGGCCAGCGAGCCCGGGTAGGTGAGGTTGGGGCCTATGTTCACGCCGATCAGCACCGCGAGCAGTGGCCCGGAGGATGAGGCTGGGCCCCGCGCGGTGAGGACCGACAGCAGGATCAACACTGCGGGCAGGTTGTTGACCGCGTTGGCGAGCACGGCCGCCACGCCGGCGATCGCCAGCAGTACCAGCAGCGATGAGCCGCCGGGGATGAGCTGGCCGATGACCGTGCCGAGTCCATGCACGGTGACGCCCTGCACGACCAGGCCGAGCCCGAGCACGAAGAGCAGGAACGGCCAGCTCGCCGCCCGGATCAGGTCCGCCGCGGTTACCTGGCGACGCCACAGCTCCCGTGAGCCGAGTACGCACACGCCGACCAGCGCTGCCCAGGCGGGATTCAGCCCGGCGAACGAGGTCAGCACGAAACCGGCCAGCGTGGCGGCTACGGCCACCAGGGCGAACCACGAGATCTCCGGCTGAGCGAGGTCACGTTCCGCGGTCGGCCCGGACCGGGCGCCGGCGGACGGGCCGGACAGATCTGCGGCGAAGAACAGCCGGAACCCGGCGTACTCGACGGTAATGGCAACCACCCAGGGCAGCCCCATCAGCGCGGTGAACCTGGTCAGCGTGAGCCCGCTGACCGAGAAGGCCAGCAGGTTGGTGAGGTTGGATACGGGCAGCAGCAGCGATGCCGAATTGGCCAGGTGCGTGCACGCATAGACATGCGGTTTCGGCGGGACCCGCAGGCGGCCCGCCGTCTCGTGCACCACCGGGGTCAGCAGCACGACCGTAGTGTCCAGACTGAGCACCGCAGTCGTCGCCGAGGCCAGGCCGAACACCCCGGCCAGCAGCCGCAGCGGACTGCCGCGGCTGGCCGTCGCGAGCCGGGCGCCCGCTGCCTCGAACAGGCCTGCCCGCTCACACAGCGCGCCGAGCACCAGGATCGCGGCCAGGAAGCCCAGTACCGGCAGCAGCCTGGCGGCGGTCCTGGCCTGCGCCACGGGCAGCACGCCGGTCAGCATCAAGATGGCCGCCGCCGCCACCGCCGCCACCGGTTCGGGCAGCCACCAGCGGGGGCTGGCCGCGCTGACCAGCACCACGATGAGCAGCACGGCGGCCAGGGCCTCCGCCGCGGCGCCGCTCAGGGCGTCCGCCGCTTGGTCCGCCGAGCCGGGATCCTCGCGCCGGCCGCCCCGCTGCGCGCGCCCCTGCGCCGGCCGCGCCGGATCCGGAACATCGGTGCCGATTATCCCGCAGCGCAGCGCACCACGCTCGGCCGGGATAACGTGCCGCGGTCCCGGAGCAGGCCTGGGCCTGGCAAGATGGCGGGGTGGGCCCGCTGATGCTACTGGACGCTGCCTCGCTCTACTACCGCGCGTTCTACGGCATCCCAGAGAGAAATGACGGCGCCGGACGGCACGCCGGTCAACGCCGTGCGCGGGCTGCTTGACATGATCGCCAGGCTGATCCGGGCCCGCCATCCGGCCCGGCTGATCGCCTGCATGGACGCCGACTGGCGGCCCGCCTTCCGGGTCGCTGCGATCCCGTCCTACAAGGCGCACCGGGCCAACCCGGACGGCACCGAGCAGGCCCCGGACAGCCTGACGCTCAGATACCGATGATCGAGCAGGTCCTCGCGGCCGCCGGCGTGACCATGGCGGGCGTACCGGGCTACGAGGCTGACGACGTCATCGGGACGCTGGCCGCCACGCCAGGACGGCCCGGTCGAGGTCGTAACCGGAGACCGGGACCTCTTCCAGCTCGTCGATGACGACCGCCAGGTCCGGGTGATCTATACCGCGCGGGGCCTGGCCAAGCTCGAGATCGTGGACGAGGCGGCGGTCACCGCCAGGTACCAGATCCCCGGCCGGTGCCTACGCCGCTTTCGCGGTGCTGCGCGGCGACCCGAGCGATGGGCTGCCGGGCGTGCCGGGGGTGGGGGAGAAGACCGCGGCCGCGCTTGGTCCGGGTCTTCGGCACCGTCGAGGCGATGCTCGCGGCACTGGACACAGGTCACGGCGGCTTCCCGATGGGCAGCAGAGCGAAGCTCGCGGCCGCCCGCGACTACCTGGAAGCGGCGCTGCCGGTGGTGCGGGTAGCCACCGATACCCCGCTGCCGCCGGTCAACGGGCGGCTGCCGGTCACGCCCGGCCGATCCGGCCCGGCTCGCCGAGCTTGACGCCAGGTGGGATCTCGGCTCGTCGCTCGGCCGGATGTGCGCGGCGCTCGCCGCCCGGCCGGACTGAGCTACGGACTGGGCTACTGAGCTACGGATTGAGCTGCGGCCTGGGCTACTGGACCTGCAGGGCCACCAGGCAGGTGTCGTCTTCCGCGTCGGTCGAGCCAGGCGCCCAGCACGCCGCGGCGATCACCCGCTCGGGGTCGGCTGCTCCGCGGCGCCGCGCAGGCCAGCGCGGCCAGGCCATCGTCCAGGACCAGTCCCGCCGCTCGATCAGCCCGTCGCTGTAGAGCAGCAGCAGGTCGCCGGGCGCGCAGCTGTCAGGGTCGCGGTACCGTACTGCCCGTTCCGGCGCCGAGCAGGATGCCGTCGGGCGGGTCGAGCGGTCGCGCCCAGGCGCCGCGGATCAGCATCGGCGGCGGATGGCCGGCCTGCGCCCAGGTCAGCACCCGGCGGCCGGGATCGAAATAGCCCGCCACCACCGAGGCGGTGTGCTCGGGCGCGACGTGCCGGACCAGGTCGTTGAGCCAGCCGACCAGGCGGTCCGGCGGGGCGCCGGTGATGGCCAGGCCGGCCAGCGCGCCGCGCAGCCTGGCCATTCCGGCCGCCGCGGCCAGGCCGTGCCCGGCGACGTCGCCGATCGCGACCAGGACCTGGCCGGCGGGCATCTCCGCGGTGATGTACCAGTCGCCGCCCACCCGGCTGGCCGCGCGAGGCGGGCAGGTACCTGACCGACGGCCCGCAGCCCGGGCAGCTCGAACGGCCCGTCGTGCAGCGGCAGGATCGCCCGCTGCAGCTCGAGCGCGACATGCCGCTCCTGCGCAAGCTCGGCGGCGAGCCTGGCCTCCGCCCGCGACCAGGCAGCCGGGCCGGGCCGGACGGGGCCGGGAACCGGGCCGACCGGGCCGGGACCGGCCCCGACCGGGCGGCCGACCTGCGCGCGCCGGGAGAACGTGACGGCACGGCGGTGCCCGGGCGGCTGGCGGAATCTCGACAGTCTCAGAAGTCATCTTGTTTCACATCTGGTAGGCGTCGTGCACCTAGCGTGAGGCATTGCCGGGCTCGCTGTCTAGATGCGGACGCGATTCCCGCGGATGAGATGATGCGCAGGACAGCGAAGAGCGCGAGCGCAGTCAACGAGCACGGAGGCCGCGATGGGACATGACGGCATCGCGCCGGACTCCGCTATACCCGGCGGACCGGCTGGAAAGGCCGCCGCCGCGGCCAGGGAGGCCGGCCTTTCGGCGCCCTGCTGCTCACGCCCGGGTCCAGATCTGCGGTACGTCATTGGCTACGACGCGCAGCAGCTCGAACGGCTGACCTGCCTGGCCGTCCCGGCCGATCGAGCGCCCGCCGTTCCTCGTGGTGCCGCGGCTCGAGCTGCCGGCCGCCCAGGCCTCGCCGGCCGGCGCTGCGGGCTCGAGATCGTTGCCTGGGACGAGACCGACGACCCGTACGCGCTGCTGGCCCGGCGGCTCGGCGCCGTCGAGCACGGTCGGGCTCGCGGACCGGATGTGGGCCATGATGGTCGCTGCGGCTGCGCGATGCGCTGCCCGGCGCGCGGCAGGCGCTGGCCAGCCCGGCCCTGCGCCCGCTGCGGACCCGCAAGAGCACCCGCCGAGGTGGCGGCGCTGCGCGCGGCGGGCGCGGCGATCGACCGGGTGCACGCCAGGGTGCCGGACTGGCTCCGGCCGGGCCGGACCGAGCTGGAGGTGGCCGCGGACATCGCGGAGGCGATTATCGCCGAGGGCCACGCCCGGGTCGACTTCACGATCGTCGCCTCCGGCCCGAACGGCGCGAGCCCGCATCACGAGGCCTCGGACCGGATCATCAGCGACGGCGACCCGTGGTCGTGGACATCGGCGGGACGATGCCGAGCGGATACTGCTCGGACTGCACCAGGACCTACGTGATCGGCGCGCCGCCGCCTGCCTTCGCCCGCTACTACCAGGTGCTCAAGGACGCGCAGGAGGCGGCCTGCGCCGCCGTCCGGCCCGGGGTCAGCGCCGAGGCGGTGGACGCGGCCGCCCGCGAGCCGATCGCCGCGGCCGGCTACGGCGAGTACTTCATGCACCGCACCGGCCACGGCATCGGCCTGGAGTCCCACGAGCACCCGTACATCGTCGCGGGCAACGCCGAGCCGCTGGAGCCGGGCAACGCCTTCTCGATCGAGCCAGGCATCTACCCGGGACCGCACGGGGCCAGGATCGAGGACATCGTGGTCTGCACCGAGCAGGGCTGCGAACGGCTCAACAACGCCCCCCGCGAGCTGGTCGCGGTGAGCCTGTGAGCCTGGCCGAGCGAGAGTACCGCGACAGCGAGACCAAGGCACTGTTCGAGCTGGCCGCGAGCTCGCCGAGGCCGAGCTGCGGCCCGCGGCGGCCGCGGCGGAGCGCGACGGCAAGTTCCCGCGCGATGCCTTCCGGATGCTCGGCGCGGCCGGCCTGCTCGAGCCTGCCCTACCCCGAACGCTTTGGCGGCGGCGGTCAGCCCTTCGAGACATACCTGCAGGTCGTCGAGGAACTCGCGGGGGCCTGGCTGGCCGTCGGGCTCGGGCTCAGCGTGCACACGCTTACCTGCCACCCGCTGGTCACGGCGGGCACGCCGGAGCAGCAGGAACGCTGGCTGCCCGGCATGCTCGGCGGCGACCAGCTCGGCGCCTACTGTCTGTCCGAGCCAGCCAGCGGTTCAGATGCGGCCGCGTTGCGCACCATGGCGCAGGCGGATGGCCCGGATTTCATTCTTAACGGGGTCAAGGCGTGGATCTCGCACGCCGGCCAGGCGGACTTCTACACCGTGTTCGCCCGCACCTCGGGCGATCCCGCGAGCAGTGATCGCGCCCGGGGCATCAGCTGCCTGCATGTGCCGGCGCAGACGCCCGGGGTGCAAGCGGCGCCCGCGGAGCACAAGATGGGCATGCGGGCATCGGTCACCGCGCAGGTCATCTTCGAGGATGCCCGGGTACCCGCGGCGAACCTGATCGGCGGCGAGGGCAACGGCTTCGGTCTCGCGCTGGCGGCGCTGGACGCCGGGCGGCTCGGCATCGCGGCCTGCGCGACCGGGCTGGCCCAGGCGGCGCTGTCGGCCGCGGTGGCCTTTGCGGGCCAGCGGCGCCAGTTCGGCCAGCGGATCGGCGACTTCCAGGGCATCTCGTTCCTGCTGGCCGACATGGCCACCGCGGTGGCCGCGGCCCGCGCCCTGTACCTGTCCGGGGCCCGCCGCAAGGACGCCGGCCTGCCCTACGGCCCGCAGGCCGCGATGGCCAAGCTGTTTGCCAGCGACGCGGCCATGCGGGTCACCACCGACGCCGTCCAGGTGCTCGGCGGCTACGGGTACGTCGAGGACTTCCCGGCCGAGCGGTACCTGCGCGAGGCCAAGGCCCTGCAGATCGTGGAAGGCACTAACCAGATTCAGCGGCTGGTTATCGGGAGGGCCGTGATGCGAGGGGCCTGAGTTGCCCCCCTTGGCTCACGAGTCAGGTGGTACCGCTAGCCTTGTCCGCGAAACATCCGATATTGACCCGGTGAACTGTGGGGGACCATTCTGGAATCGGTTCCAGAACGGGACGATCGCGGCGGTTGCCTCAGTGAGGAGCGGCGCAGCCATGATGGCGGCCTCCAGGAGAGTTCGCATTGCGGACGTGGCAGCGCATGCCGGTGTCGGCGTGGGCACCGTATCCCGCGTCCTCAATCGCAGTCCGCACGTCCGCGACAACACCCGGCGGCGCGTGCTCGAGGCGATCGAGGCCACCAGGTACCGGCCCAGCAGGCTGGCCGCCGGCCTGTCCAGGGGCGCGCCTGCCAGCGTGGCGATCATGGTCCCGTTCCTGACCAGGCCGTCGGTGGTGGCGCGGCTGGCCGGGGTCATCGAGGTACTCGACGCCGAGGGCTACGACACCATCGTCTGCAACGTGGAGACGCCTGCCCAGCGTGACCGGCAGGTGCGGATGTTCGCGGCGGGTCACCGCGCGGCCGGCCTGGTGGTGATATCGCTGCGGCTGGCGGCGGGGCAGCTCGCCGAGCTGGCCGAGGCCGACGTGCCGGTGGTCGGGGTTGACGTCGCGGCCCGCGGCATGCCGCACACGGTCGTGGACGACGCGCGCGGCGGCATGATGGCGACCTGCCACCTGCTGGCCCTGGGAAATCGCCGGATCGGCTTCATCGGCGATCACCGCGGCGGTCTCGGGTTCTGCTCAAGCTCCGACCGCCTCCGTGGCTATCGGCAGGCGATCACCGACGCCGGCCTGCCGTTTGATCCGGCGCTGGTCCGCCGGGGCCCGCACGGGTCTGCGCCTGCGGCCGAGATGGCTGCCGCGCTGCTGGCCGAAGCGGACCGGCCGACGGCCATCTTCGCCGCCTCCGACACCCAGGCGATCGGGGTCCTGACCGCGGCGGACGCGGCCGGGCTCCGGGTGCCGGGTGACCTGTCCGTGATCGGGTTCGACGACATCGAGGCGGCCGCGCAATGGAGCCTATCCACGGTCCGGCAGCGGCTGCGGGAGAGCGGGACCCGGGGCGCGCTGCGGCTGTGCCAACTGCTGCGCGGCGGGGCAGTCCGGCCGCTGCGCGAGGTGCTGCCCCTCGAGCTGATCGTCCGGGGCAGCACCACGGCCGCCCGCGGTCGCGGGACGGCAGGCCGGGCGGGCCCGGTGCAGCCCGGGCCGGCTGGCTCCGGGTCCCGGCTGTCTCTGGCCCGGGTTCTGTAGATGAAGTGACAAGGAGAAGGGAAGGCACCATGACCGTAGTGCCGGCCATGAAGCGGGGACGACGCAGATTGCTGCTCACCGCGCTGGTGGCAACATCTGCGCTTACCCTCGCCGCGTGCGGTAGCAGCGGCACCAGCTCGTCGGGCGGTGGCTCAAGCAGCGCGCCATCGGGCTCAGCAACCAGCGGCTCGATCACCTGGTGGGCGAGCCCCATCACGACCTCGACCCCTGACCCCCGGACGGTGCTGATCCAGCACTTCGAGCAGGCATATCCGAAGATCCACGTGACCCTGCAGTCGGCGCCCACCGACACCGACACCAACCGGGCCAGCCTGGTCACCACGATTTCCGGCGGCTCGGCCAGCCCGGATGTCTTCATGGGTGACGTGATCTGGCCAGCTGAGTTCGGTGCCCACCAGCTCGCGGATCCGCTGTCGAAGTACCTGCCGAGCAGCTACTGGAACACGTTCGCGCCGGGACTGGTCCAGGGCGCCACCTACAAGGGCCAGGTCTATGGCGCGCCGTTCTTCGAGGACCAGGGGTTCCTCTACTACCGGAAGGACCTGCTCGCGAAGGAGCACCTGGCGGTACCCAAGACCTGGCAGCAGCTGGAGAGCGATGCCGTCCTGCTCAAGAACAAGGGCCTGGTCAAGTACGGCTTCGTCTGGCAGGGCGCCTCGTACGAGGGGCTGACCTGTAACTTCATGGAGTATCTTGGCTCAGCCGGTGGCTCGGTCCTGAACGCGGCCCTGACCGGGTCGACGCTGAATTCGGCGGCCGGGAACAAGGCCCTCACCTTCATGCGGTCCCTGATCACGTCGGGTGCGTCCCCGGCGGCCGTCACCACCTTCCAGGAACCGCAGGCCATGTCGACGTTCGCCAACGGGCAAGCTGCGTTCCTGCGGAACTGGGACTACGGCTACAGCTACGCGAACACGGCTGCGTCGCCGTCAAAGATCGTCGGCAAGGTGGGCGTGTCCCCGCTGCCGACCTTCGCGGGCAACACCTACCCGGGCACGTCGAACATCGGCGGCTGGAACCTGTACATCAACCCGCACAGCAAGAACGTCGCGGCTGACCTCACCTTCATCAAGTGGATGACCGGCCAGACCGCGCAGACCATCCTCGCCACGCAGTTCTCTGAGATCCCGACCGTCACGGCGGTGCGGGCCTCGCCGGCGGTCGTCAAGGTGAACCCGGTGCTGGCCACGGTGCCGCACACCAGGCTCATCCCCCGCCCGGCGCAGACGCCGCAGTACGCCAAGGTGAGCCAGGCGATCTACCAGAACGTGAACTCGGTCCTGGCCGGGTCGACGTCGGTCAGCAGCGGGCTGTCGGCAGCGTCCGCCGCGATCACGAGCGCCGTGTCGAGTTCGGGCCTCTAGCCGGCCTGCGGTTCCGGCCGGGCGCTGAGCCCGGCCGGAACCGGGCCCGGAGCGGACGGCGCGGCGACGCCGTCCGGGGGAAGGAGCGAGATGACAACCACTACGACGACGACCGGCGTCAGCCAGCCTGCCCCGGAGCGCCGCAACCAGGAGGATGTCTTCCGGCGCCAGCTGGCCAGGCTCGGCTGGGGATTCTCGGCGCCGGCCCTGATCCTGATCGCCGCCGTCACGATCTTCCCGATCGTCTTCTCGGTCGTGTTGAGCCTGAGCAACGTGAACGTCACCGGCAGCGGCTTCAGCCTGAACGGCTTCACCGGCCACAACTACTCAGTCCTGGTGCACAGCTCCCTGTGGCGCTACGCACTGTTCTTCACCGTCATCTACACGCTGATTACCGTGGCCATCGAGGTGACGCTCGGCACGGTGATCGCGCTGGTGCTGGAACGGCTCACCGTGGGGCGGGGCTGGATGATGGCGCTGCTGCTCATCCCGTGGTCGATGATCACCGTGATCAATGCCCAGCTGTGGGCCTACATCTACAATCCGACCTACGGGGTGCTCGATGAGATCCTGCACTCCCTCGGGCTCGGCTCACCCGTGATCCTGGGGACACCGGTGCCCGCGATTGCCGCGCTGATGGTGGCCGACATCTGGAAGACCACGCCGTTCGTCGCGATCATCGTGCTGGCCGGGCTGGTCATGCTGCCGCAGGACCTCTACGAAGCGGCCGAGGTGGATGGGTCAACCGGCTGGACGACGTTCTGGCGGATCACCTTCCCGCTGCTGCGCCCGACCATCGCGCTGGCCGTGCTGTTCCGGGTGCTGCAGGCGTTCGGCCTGTTCGACCTGCCGTTCGTGCTGACCGGCGGCGGGCCGGGACACAGCACGACGTCGCTGGCCATCCTGGGCTATAACACCATGTTCCAGGACATCGACTTCGGCCCGGGAGCCGCGGTCGCGACCAGCACCGCCCTCCTGGTGCTGATCGGCTGCCTGCTGTTCCTGCGGGTCTTCCGCGCCCAGGTCGGGAGGGATGCCTGATGCGTAACCGCACGCGCACCGGCTGGCGGCGGGTCTTCAACGGCGTCAACGCCGCCACGTTCCTGGTCTTCCTGTTCATCATCATCCCCCTCTACTGGATGATCGCCACGGCCTTCAAGACTCCGGCCAATGTGGGCGCATCGCCACCGCAGTACTTCCCGCATCCGGTCAGTACTGCCAACTTCAGCGCGGCCTTCAGCCAGTACACCTTCGCGCGCTACATCGTGAACTCGGTGATCGTCGCGGTGGTGGCGACCGCGCTGGTGCTCGTCCTGGGCACGCTGGCCGGGTACGCGCTGGGGCGGCTGCCCATGCGCGGGAAGTTCACCACCCTGGTCATCCTGCTGATGATCTCCGTGTTCCCGGAGATCGCCGTGGTGTCACCGCTGTACCTGCTGCTGCGTAACCTCGGCTGGCTGGACAGCTACCAGGCGCTCATCCTGCCGTACACAGCGTTCTTCCTGCCGTTCGCCATCTGGATCCTGCGGAACTATTTCCTGGCCATCCCGCACGAGATGGAGGAGAGCGCCCGCATCGATGGCGCCTCGCCGGTCCGCACCCTCTGGTCGGTCATCCTGCCGCAGGCCTGGCCCGGGTTGTTCACCGCCGGGATCTTCACCTTCACCGCGTGCTGGACCGAGTTCCTGATGGCGCTCACTTTCAACAGCGAGAACAGTTACCGCACGATCCCGGTCGGCGTCGCCCTGTTCGGCGGCCAGTTCATCGTTCCCTACGGGATCATCTTCGCGGCCAGCGTGGTGGCGGTCGTGCCGATCGGCATCCTGGTGTTCATCTTCCGCCGGTCCGTGGTGTCCGGGCTGACCGCAGGGGCGGTGAAGGGGTAACCGGGGCGGCCCAGGCCTGGCATTCGGACAGCTACCGGTCGATCAGCGGGAGTGCCGGGAAGGTGTGCCGCTGCCACAGCAGCCGGGAGGCCTCCTCCGGGTAGGCGGTGACGGCCGGGCGGGCGTCGAGGAGCTGGACGAGCCGCTGCTCGGCGTCGTACGCGGGCCAGCCGGGGTTGCCGTCGGCGGCGAACGCCGCCCACGCGGCGCGGATCCGTGCGGACAGCGCCTCCGCCTCCGCGGAGGGGGTCTCGCCGATCAGCAGGGCGGGCTGGCCGCTGCCCAGGTTGCCGAAGACGAGCGGTACGTCGAGGCCGTGGCAGGCGCCGAGGGCGCCGCCCATGACCGGGGCGGGCCAGGTCAGCTCGTAGAGGTGGGTCCGGCCGCCGGAGGCCGCGTGCGCCTGGGCGAGGTGGAGCGTCGGCATGCGGAACAGCCAGTCGGCGTTGACCAGTTCGTACAGCTCCTCGGGCCGGCGGCCGGGAAGGCCTCGCGGTAGCGGCGGGCGCCGTCCGGGCCGGGGGCGAGGGTGCGCAGCGCGGTCTCGGCCTGTTCCTCGGTCACCTGGCCCAGCACGCCGTCGATCAGGCTGAACAGCCGGTGCTCGTCGCGGACGTGGCCGACGAGCAGGTCGACGTTCCGGCCGGCCCCGTTGGCCAGCGCCTGCCAGGGGGTGGCCGGCAGGACGTCGCCGTCGACGACGGGTGCGAACGGGATCGGCCGGTGGGTGATCGGGCCCCAACGGTCCTTCCACCGGCCGATCTTCGCGGAGACGGCGTCGCCCGCGGCGGGCAGCCGGGAGGGGGCCACGGCGGACAGCTCGGCCGCCGTGGGCCGCACCCCCAGTTCGGCGGCGCAGGCGGCGGCGATGTCGGCGGCAAGCTCCGGCGAGAAGAACGTCCCCGGCACGCTCTGTGCGACGGCCCGGCGGAAGAGCCCGGCCGCCCGCGGCATGGCCAGCAGCGCGGCGACCGATCCACCACCCGCCGACTGGCCGGAGACCGTCACCCGGTCCGGGTCGCCGCCGAAGGCCCGGATGTTGTCGCGCACCCACTGCAGCGCGGCGACCTGGTCGAGCAGGCCCCGGTTGGCGGGGGCGCCGTCGATCTGCGCGAAACCCTCCACCCCCAGCCGGTAGTTGAGCGTCACCACGACGACGCCGCCGGCGGCCAGCCGGCCGCCGTCGAACTCCGGAAGGCTGGAGGTGCCGATCACGTAGCCGCCGCCGGGGATCCACACCAGCACCGGCAGGCCGGCCCCCGGGGCCGGATCGGGCGACCAGACGTTGACCGAAAGCCAGTCGTCGCCCGCCGTCTCCGGCGCGAGCCCGTCCATCCCGAACGGGCCGGCCTGCGGAGGCGGCGGGCCGTACGAGACCGCCGCCCGCACCCCCGCCCAGCCGCGCACCGGCCGCGGTGCGGCGAATCGGAGCGCACCGACCGGCGGCTCGGCGTACGGGACGCCGCGGAAGGCCGCCAGCCCGGCCTCCCGGCTGCCGCGCAGCACCCCGGCCGCCGTACGGACCTCAGGCTCGGGCGCGGACTCGGACGACCAGGCTGCGGTGACGGTCACGACGGTTTCCCTCCGGCGGATCGGGCGTGGCCGGGCGGCGGGCGACGGCCCGACTCCGCGGATCATCCCACCGCGTCGGGGTACCGGCCAGCCATGGGGCTCCGGCGCCACGCCGACGACTATGCCCCTGACGGTATGTCAACATCCTTGCGCACGGGCAATGGCGGGCGAGAGCGCCCGCGCAGTTCTCGATGTCCCGCAGCTCGTACTGCGGCAGTCGGCCCAGGGCCGGTGCCACAGGCGGTCCGGAACCGCCTAGCCTTGGTCGCTAGGGCTCCTGGGGGCCGACCTGGTGACCGATCGCGAGTCCGGTGTCCTGGTCGAAGAAATGCATCCGCCCGGTGTCAACGGCCAGGTCGAGCTTCTGGCCGGTGCGGACGTGGCTGCGCGCTGACGTCCGGGCCACCCACTGCGACTTGCCGCGGGACAGCGGGATGGCCGCGTCCTCGCCCTCCTCAGAGATCGCCTTGCTGAGGCTCGAGTGCGTCACGATCGGCGCGTCGATCGTGAAGATGACGTGGATCTCGCTGCCGAGTTCCTCGGTCACGTCGGCCTGCACCGGCATCGTGGCCCAGCTGGAATCGGCCAGCCTGGCGTCCTCGAAATCGGACGGGCGGATGCCGAGGATCACCTCGCGGCCGAAGAAGTGGTCCAGGCCCGGCCGAGCCTCCAAGCCCGCCGGAGGAACCGGGAGACGGTAGCCGGCGAAGGCCACGGCGGGGCTTCCGTCCCGCTCGAGTTTCACGGTGGCGAAATTCATCGCCGGCGAGCCGATGAAGCCCGCGACGAACAGGTTGCCGGCGCGTCGTACAGCTCCTGCGGGCTGTCCACCTGCTGCAGCTTGCCGCCCTCCATGCACGCAGACCCGCTGCCCGAGGGTCATCGCCTCGACCTGGTCATGGGTGACGTAGATGGTGGTGACGCCGAGCCGCTCGTGCAGCTGCGATAGCGAGGCGCGCATCGACACGCGGAGCTTGGCGTCCAGGTTCGACAGCGGCTCGTCCATCAAGAACGCCTGGGGCTCGCGGACGATGGCGCGGCCCATCGCCACCCGCTGCCGCTGGCCGCCGGACAGCGCGGCCGGCTTGCGCTTGAGGTACTCGTCCAGGCCCAGCATCTTGGCCACCTCGGTGACCCGCCGCCGGATCTCGTCCTTGGGCGTCTTGCGCTGCTGCAGCCCGAAGGCCAGGTTCTGCTCGACCGTCATGTGCGGATAGAGCGCGTAATTCTGGAAGACCATGGCGATGTCGCGGTCTTTGGGCGGCAGGTCGTTGACGACCCGGTCGCCGATCGAGATGGTGCCCGATGTGATCTCCTCGAGGCCGGCGATCGACCGCAGCGCCGTCGACTTGCCGCACCCGGACGGCCCGACCAGCACCATGAACTCGCCGTCGGAGATATCCAGGCTCAGCTCGTCGACCCCCTTCACTCCGCCCGGGTAGACCTTGCTGACCTGGTCGAGGACGATCTGGCCCATTGCTGCCGCCTTTGCTGGCCGCCGGCGCGGCTATCTCGCGCCTTCCCTGGCGCGAGCGTATCCGCCACGGTGGCCGCAATCATGCGCGGCGACGGCCCTGTTATCCGAGCGTAAAGACCGATATCAGACTGTTATACAGCAGCGCAACGATGCTTCCCCGGTACGGTGACCCCATGGAGGAGATCAACCGCAAGATCATCTCACTGCTCGCCCGGGACGGCCGGATGAGCTTCACCGAGCTGGCCAGGCTGACCGGGCTTTCGGTGTCGGCCGCCCAGCAGCGGGTGCGACGGCTCGAGGAGCGCGGCGTGATCACCGGATATGCCGCCCTCATCGACCCCGGGCATGCCGGGCTGCCGCTCACCGCGTTCATCTCCATCAAGCCGTTCGACGCGGCCGCCGCGGACGACGCTCCGGAGCGGCTCGAGCACCTGGCCGCGATCGAGGCCTGTCACAGCGTCGCAGGCGATGAGAACTACATCCTCAAGGTCCGGGTGGCCTCGCCGGCCGCGCTTGAGGACCTACTGCAGGAAATCCGGGCGGCGGCCAACGTGTCCACCCGCACCACCATCGTGCTCAGTACCCCGTTCGAGAACCGCCCGCCGGCCATCTGAGCCCTGCCACCGCGCGATCCTCAGCCTTACGAGGCGACCGCCAGGACGCGCAACCGGTCGTGGGCGCCGACCGATTGACCGCAGGGCACGATGGCCATGGTGCCCTGATAGGCACTGGCCGCGGCGGCGATCTCCTCGGGGCGGACGGCGACGATCGTCGCGCCGTTGCTGAGCGCGTGATCGAGCAGCGCGGTGTAGGAACGGCCGTCGCCGGCCGGCGGCGCGACCAGCACGACGTCGTGCCCGCAGATGCCGGCCTCGACGGCCAGCGAGCCCAGCTGGCCGGCCAGCTCATGATGGGTGACCGGGGCCGGCTCCAGCGTGCCGTGCGGGGTTCGCGCGTACGGCAGCAGCGCCACGTCGTGCGGTCTGGCCTCGGCCGGCCGCGCAGCGCCGGTGCCCAGCAGCGCGTCGAACATGGTCGCGCCCGCCGCCTCGCCGAACGAAATGACCTGACGGACCCAGGACCGGTCGGCTGCGGCCTGGGCGGCCGACGCCAGCGGCGGCCCGGTGAGCATCATCCGAGCTCCGCAGTCGGCGAGCTGGCCGGCGATCTCGGTCACGGTGAGTCCGGTGCCGATCGGGGACGGGATGCCGCCCGCGGCGCGGATGGCGTGCGTCGCGAGCGTGTGGCACGCCGCGTCGGGTGCGTAGATGCCCACCACGTCCCGGGGCTGCAGCCCCCGGCAGGCCAGCCCGGCCGCGGCCGCCCGCACCGTGGCCGCGAGCTCGCGGTAGCTGTAGCTAGTCCCTGCCCCGCCGCCCACCAGGGCCCGGTGATCGGCGCGAGCTCGCGCCATCCCCAGCAAGCGGTGCGTGACCGTCGTCACCTTGCCGGTTGGGCAATCCGGGACCGCCATCGGCTGGTTACCTCCCGTCTGGCCCCCTCTGGGCTTCGTCCCCCCGTCCGGCCCGTCCGGGCTCCCGTCACAGCAGACGTTAGGGATGCGGCGGGCCCGGGCGCATCGTCAGGAGTATGTAGTCGGATATGTAGTGCGCCCGGGGATATGTAGGCGGCCCGCGGAGCCCGGCCCGCGGCGCCGGGCTCCGGGTGGGGCGGGGCGGGCCCGGGCACGCTGGCCCGGGCCCGCTCGCGACGGTCTCCCCGGCGAGGCCGGCCATCCCCCTCCTGGTGGCCGGAACCGCATAGGGCGGCACATCGCGCTTACCAGGACGCTAGGCAACAGGCTGCGCGCGCACATGCGCCGAACGAACCATTGCGATGTGCATTAGTCGCAGCCGGGATATGTACGTCGGCGGCGGTCAGCTCGGTCCGCGCTGCTGCTCCTCGATCACCCAGGCGGCGACCCGGGCCCGGGAACGCAGGCCGAGCTTGGTGAAGATGTTCGCCACATGGCGGGCGGCGGTCGCCGGGCTGATCACCAGCTCGTCGGCGATGCCGCGGTTGGACAGGCCGCGGGCGATCAGCACCGCTATCTCCCGTTCCCGCGCGGTCAGCACGGACGACCCCGGCTGTAGCGCCCAGCTCGGCGCCGGGCCGGGCACTCCGGCGGCCTGGTCGCCGCCGTGACCCGGGCGCGCCGGCCAGGAAGGCGCACGCTCCGGCGGCCCGGACGCGCTGCCGTTACCGGCCCGAAGCCCGACCCGGTGCGCTGGCCGGCCGCCCGGCTGCGGCGCGCCGCCTGGCTGGTACGCGGGCTCGCCGCCTGGCTGGTGCGCGGGTCCGCCGCCTGGCTGGTACGCGGGTCCGCCGCCTGGCTGGTACGCGGGCTCGCCGCCTGGCTGCTGTGCGCCGCCCGGCTGGTGCGCGGACTCACCCCCCGGCTGGTGCGCGGGCCCGCGGGGCGGGGGTGGCAGCTGGCCCTCAGGCCCCGGGCGCTGATCAGCCTGGCCGGTCCCAGGTCCAGCAGGCTCGGCGGCCGACGGGGCGGCCGCGCTGGCGGCGCCGGGCTGGCCGTCGAGACTGATGTCATCGGCGCCGATCGCCCAGCGGACGGCCTGATCCGCGGCCATCGCGCCGCCCTCGGCGCGCAGCCGGCCGACCGTGGCTTCGCCCAGCCGACGGCGGGCGGCCTCGAGCAGCTGGTCAGAGCGGGCCCGCGCGGATGCGGACGGCGCATGGCCCAGGGCCGCGAGCAGGGCGGAGGCGGCCCCCTCCAGCCTGGCCGTCCGGGCGGGCTGGTCACGCAGGGCGGCCAGGACGGCCGCGGCCTGGATGCCGCGCGCTATCGCCAGCCGCTGGCCGGTGGCCAGGCTGAGCTGCAGGCACTCGGTCAGGCTGGTCGCGGCCAGGCCGAGGTCGTGCTCGGCGATCGCCACCCAGGTCAGGCCGGCCAGGCAGCGGGCGATCTCCGGTCGCGCGCCGATCTGCCGGTACCTGGCCAGCGCGCTGGAAAAATGGCCGACCGCCGCGGCATAGTCGCCGCGCGCCCTGGCCAGGCTGCCCAGGCCATACCAGGTCTGCGCCAGTCCCCAGCCGTTGTTGTCGGCCAGCACCTCCAGGGCCGCCTCGAAGGTGCGCTGGGCCTCGGCCAGCTGGCCCTGGCGGGCCAGGACGGCGGCCCGGGTGCTGAGCGTGATGCCCTCTTCCCAGTCGTCCGCCGCCGCCCGGGCCGCCTCGATCGCCGCGTCCGCACTGGCCAGCGCCTCCTCGGGTCGGCCCGCCCGGAGGCTGACCAGTGCGAGCATCCGCAGGCCGCCGGCCGTCTGGTTACCGCCCGCCGCCCGGCACAGCTCCAGGCCCGCCCGGGCGCACTCACCAGCCCCGGTATAGTCCTGCTGCTCGAAGGCCAGCTCGGCCCGGAGCATCAGGGCCCGGGCCCGGACGATCGGCTCGACCTCACCCGCCATGCCGAGGAACAGGTCGAACCAGCCGCTGCCCTCGGTGACGGTGCCGTCGGCGATCCACTGGCTGCGCAGCGCGCAGCACAGCCGCAGGCCCTCCTGCGCATCGCCGCGATCCTGGCAGGCGGCCAGGGCCGCGCGGTAATTCGGCCGCTCCATGGTGATCCGGCGGTACATGGCGACCCGCTCCGGCCACGGCGGATCGCCTCGCACGAACGCCCTGGCCACGGTGGCGTCGAGCAGCCGCAGCATGTAGGCACTGTGCCGCTGCCGGATGGCCGGACCTTCGCCGGAACTGGCCAGCCGGCCCGCCGCGTACTCCTTGATGGTGTCCAGCATCCGGTAGCGCGCGTCCCCGTCAAATTCGGTGTCCAGCGTGACCAGAGACTTGTCAATGAGCGCGGCCAGCAGGTCGAGCACCTGGCCGGCCGGGATCGCCTCGTCGGCGCAGACCTCCTCGGCCATCTCCAGGTTCCAGCCGGCGAACACCGACAGCCGGCATAGCAGGATCTGCTCGGGCTCGGTCAGCAGTTCGTAGCTCCAGTCGACGGCGGCCCGCAGGGTCTGCTGGCGCAGCGGGGCAGTCCGGTCGCCCGTGGCCAGCAGCCGGAACCTGTCCGCCACCCGGACCACGATCTGCTCGATGGACAGTGCGCGGACCCGGGCCGCGGCCAGCTCGATCGCCAGTGGCATCCCGTCCAGCATCTGGCAGAGCCGCGCCACGGCATCGGCGTTGCCGGCGGACAGCGTGAATCCGGGGCTGGCCGCCGTCGCTCGCTCCGCGAACAGCCGCATCGCCTCGTGCTCAGCCAGCTGGCTGACCGACAGGCCCGCCGCCGCGGGCACCGCCAGCGGCGGCACCCGCCAGACCGTCTCACCACGGACCCGCAGCGGCTCACGGCTCGTGGCGATCAGGCGAAGCTGGCCGCAGCCCGCCAGCAGCTGCTGGACCAGCGCCGCGCAGGCGTCGACGATGTGCTCGCAGGTATCCAGCACGAGCAGCAGCTGGCGCGGCCGCAGCGCCTCGACCAGCGTCTCGGTCAGCGGGCTGTCCGGCTCCTCGCGGATCCCGAGCGCCGAGGCGATCCGGCCGGGCAGCAGGCCGGGATCGGTGGTATCAGCGAGCTCGATCAGCCAGGTACCGTCGGGAAAGCTGGGCACCATCTCCTGCGCCAGCCGCAGGGCCAGCCGTGTCTTGCCGATCCCGCCCGGCCCGCACAGGGTCAATGCCCGGACAGCATTCAGCAGCAGGGCAAGTTCCTCCAGGTCCCGTTCACGGCCGACAAAGCTGTTCGGTTCCGCTGGGAGGTTGCCACGGCTGATCACAATCTCAGTGGTCATGGGCCTTCGGGTGGTTCGCCGGTCTGCTCTAGTGTCTCATCCGTGCGCCTCCGATGGCGACCAACGGCATCATCAGGCGGTCCCAGGCCGTCGTTCCATGATCATGGTTGTTTGGTGGGGCGATAGCCCCACCAGACAGCCACGATCATGGACTCACGGGGAATGGCGGGGGATCGTGATCGCTATCGGCTCGGTGTAGCGGAGCTGGCCGAAGTACATCACCTTGACCAGCGCCCACCAGTGCTGGCCGGGCCGCGCCGCGGCCGGCACCAGGACGGTGAAGCCCAGCCGCAGCGGGCGGCCAGGTTCGGCGACAAATCCGCACAGCCACGGCCGCACGCAGTCCCAGCTGCCGAACGGCGACAGCAGCTGGGCCTGGCCGCGGATCTGCCCGGCGGTCGCGTTGGTCACCGTCACCTCCAGCAGCGCCTCGCCAGCGGGCGGCACCACCAGCTCGCGGACGGACGGCTGGACCACGACCTCCGCCGCGCTGGCCTGCTGATCGGCCACATAGAGCGGGATCAGCTGGTCGAGGGGCAGGTCAACGGCGGGCGCGGGCGGCAAGCCGACGGTGACCAGCACGGCGTCCTCGACCACCCGCCCGGCCGGGTCGCCGATCTGGGCGGCGAGGTAGTAGCGGCCCGGGCGGGTCCCGGGCCGCGCCCGGACCGCCAGATCCCAGCCGGCCTGGCCGCGGGCCGGCAGGTCGTAACGGGCCGGGCCGGGCGGGTCCACCGTGAGCCCGGCCGGTACCGCCAGCCGCACCGGGCCCGCCGCCGGGGCGCTCCCGCCCGCCACCGTCAGCCGCACCGGAGCGGCCGGCCCGGCCTGGTCAAGCGCGGTTCGGGCCGGGGTAAGGTGCACGGCGACCGGGAGGTTCCCGGCCGGAGCGGGTCCCTGACCGTGCAGCCAGTACCGGGCGAAGACCGGCGGCGGGGAAACGGGCGGCTCCGTTGTGCCTGGTGCTCCGACAGCGGGCCGGACCGGCGATGCTGCCGTGGCAGGAAATACTTCTGATGTCAGCGAGGTCAGTGGTGCTTCTGAAGCCAATGGAGTCATTGGGGTCAGCGGTGTCTCAGGGCCTAGTAGCGTCAGTGAGGTCAGCTGGCCTTCGGTGGCCAGTGGTGCTTCTGGGGCTGTCAATGTGTCAGGGACCGGCGGGGGAGCGGTCTGCAGCACCAGCGTGACCAGGCCCGATGGCGGCAGGTCCGGCTCCGCGGCGCCGTCGCTGACCGGCACGGCCGGGCCGTCCAGCTGCTCGCACAGGTCCGTCCGGGCTGCCGCGGTCACTCCGCCGCGCAGCCTGACCTGCGCGCGGACCGGCACCGGCGAGCCGGAGACGTCGCGCAGCCGGACGGTGATCCCGTCGGCGGGCCGCGGCGGCCGTCCGGGGGCCAGCGGGTTACCGCGCGGCTTCAGCGCCGAGATCTGCGCGGTGGCGGGCGCCGCCCCGGCCAGGCTGGCGGCAGCCGGGAGCTGCCCACCGTGCCGGCCGGCGAGCACGGCCAGCAGGGCGGTGCTGTAGTCCTGCCCGGCCAGGCCGAACCCGGCCGCGCGCCAGTCGCCCGGACCGGCAGCCAGCGCGTACTCGAAGGTGTGGCTCCAGTGCTGCCAGGCGAAACTGCTGCCGTCGGGGACCGTGCGCTTGTCCCCGTCGATCCAGACACCGCACGGCCAGGCGCTGCACGCGCGCATCAGCGACATGTACAGCACCCCGTCCGGGGTGACCAGGCTGCCCGGGGTCCCCCGGTTGAGCAGGGCGACGCTGTAATCGGCCAGCGCTGGTTCGGGACCGGGCCCGTCCGGGGCGCCGGGCACCTCGATGACCGCATCGGCCAGGTCCGCGGCGACCTCCTCGATCGCGGCGGCCAGGTCGTCAGCGGCCACGATGAGCACCGGCAGGTCCCGAGGCCCGCGCAGGTCGGCTCCGGGGGCGAAGGCCGCCGCCCGGCTCTGGGCAGCGGGCACCCAGACCCGGGCGCGGCCCGCGGCGGCCAGCTGGTCCTGCAGTTCGGCGGCGACGGCCGGGCTGGCCGCGGCGAGCAGTTGGCTGGTGAACGGGTTCTGCGCCGGGCCGCCCAGCGCGATCCTGAAGTCAGGCAGGTTGGAGTCCACGTCGATCGAGCCGTAGCGGGGCCCGTCCGCCATCGAGCAGGTCGCCGTGACCCCGGCCCGGGCGAGAGCGACGACCAGTTCCCTGACCGGCTCGCGGAGCCCGTCAGGACTCGCTGGTGCTACTACCTCAGCGACCCCGATCGCGAGCATCGCGGTACCGCCCGCCGCCGGGGTGAGCGCGACGCGCGCGGTCGATCCCACGCCGAACCACTCGTGGGCCGGGTTGTCCAGGGTGAAGGCGTGCTGCCCGACGTCGGTGTCAGCGGATCCGGGCGGCCGGCCGATGACGGCCGTGGCGGCCTGGTAGACCGGCAGGCCGCCGGCTACCGCGGCCGGGAAGGCGGCGCGCAGCAGCCGGTCCTGGCCGATCGAGCCGTCCACATGCGTGCGGAACTCCACCCGGTCGCTGCCGTCCCAGAGCAGCGTTTCCTGCCGCACCCGCAGCTCGCCGAGGCCGAACTCGGCGACCAGGCGCGAGCCGATCGGGCAGCGCTCGGCGCGCAGCACCGCGGGCCCGGCCGCCGATCCGGTGCCCGGCCCCTGGGTCGAGATCAGCCACGGGCCCTCGCCCCAGCGCGGGTGCTGGGCGTATTCCTCCTGCAGCACCAGTTCGTTGCCGGGTCCGGCCAGCAGCTCGCGGCCGGCCCGCTTGTCGGTGAGCTGGGCCAGCGTGCCGCCGCGCGCCGGGTCGGCGGTGATCAGGAACGCCTGGTTCTCGATGCTGGTGCCGGGCATGGCGGCCCAGCCGGCGGCGGACCCGGCGGCCGGCGCCGCGGCTGGCCCGGCGGCCTGGTGCGCCCAGTAGGTCCGGTAACCGAGCGCGGGCACGTCGGCCGCACGGAAGGTCAGGGTCACGCCGGCCAGCGTGCCGTCGGCGCGCCGGGTGGCGCCCTCGGCCAGGCACGGCAGCACGGACCCGGCCTCATCGCGCAGCTCCACCCAGGCCGCGCCGGGCCCGGTGGCCTGCAGGGTCACGCTGACCAGGGCCGACCGGGCGAAGGACAGCGTGTTGAAGACGACCACCGGCTGGCCGTCGGCCTGGCCTGCAGGGTCCGCCGGGCCGCTGGTGTCCGCCCGCGCCGCCAGGTAGCCGCCGCCGCCCGCCGGGCGGCGTCGCCGCGCTCGTAGGCGTCCCGCCAGCCGGCCAGCAGGTCCAGGTAGACCTGGTCGCCCTCGGTGCCGGTGATCGCGTCGTGGTGGGCGCCGAACACCAGCAGCCGCCAGGCCAGGTCCAGCGACTCGGCCGGGTAATCGGCCCCGGTCAGCCAGGCCAGCGTGGCCAGCCGCTCGCCGTCCTGCACCGCGATCTCGGCCGCGCGCTGCGCCTGCTTGGTGTCGATGTAGGAGACATCCTTGCCCGGGTAGACCGGGTTCATGTCCCTGGTCTGCGGCGTTATCCAGACGTCCCGCTCCGCCGCGTCCTTGCGCACCGCGGCGAAGAATTCGACGGCACGGCGGTCACGAACCGGGGCCAGACGTAGCGGGCGTTCCAGTCCCGGTGGATCGCGGTGGCCCAGCGGGACGGGATCACGTGATCAGCGCCGACCGGCAGCAGCACGTTGCGGGTGGCCGCCACCGGCGACAGCTCGCGGAACTGCTGATAGGCGGCCTCTTCCGCAGCCGCCAGGCTGGCCGCCTGGTGGGTGGCCCAGCCCGCGCCGTAGTGGTTGGCCATGTAGCTGGTCAGCAGCCCGGTCCCGTCCGGTGACAGCCACTCGAACTCGGCGGCGAACTGCATCCGCTGGTTGTCGCCGACGGTCTGGTTCGGCCCCCACTGGTGGAACGGGCCGCGGGCCCAGGCCGATTCGGTCAGCCCGGCCGCGGCCATCAGGCCGGGGAAGCCCGGATCGTGGCCGAACGCGTCCAGCATCCAGGCCGCGGACGGATCGGCGCCGAGCATCTCCCGCTGGTAGCCAAGCCCGTGGACGGCATTGCGGATCGTCGACTCGGCGCAGGTCAGGTTGGTGTTCGGTTCGTTGTAGCTGCCGCCCACGATCTCGATCCGGCCCGCCTTGATGAACGCGAGCAGATCCTCGCGGTCTTCGGGGTGCGCGTCGAAATGCGGCTTCAGGTAGTCGATCTCGGCCAGCACGAACTTGTAGTCGGGATCCTGCCTGGCCGCCGCCAGGTGCAGCCGGACCAGCTCGAAGGCGGTCCGCACGTCCGGCAGGCGGCCGTCGGCGTCGGGCAGGAAGATCCGCGCCTGCGTGAACTGGCCCTGGGTGCTCCACCAGACCGGGTCATAGTGGAAGTGGCTGACCATCCACATCGTCCAGCCGGTCTGCGCGACGGTGATGCTGGCCGCCTGCTGGGCCCGCAGCCCGCTGCCGCTCTCCGCGATCACCGTGACCTGCCGCGGGCTGCCGGTGGTGTACGGGGCGGCGATCTGGACCCCGACCTCGGCGCGCAGCTCGCCACCCGCGCCGGTGGCGGCCGCCGGCTCGCGGGGTGCGCACGCCCGGTCCCTCGATCCGGACCAGCACCGGCCCGGGTCCCGGCCCTCGTCCCGGCCCGGCGTCCGGCTCCGCATCCGCCAGCGTGACCTGGATGAGCTGGAACGGCCGGGCCGTCGTGCCCGCGAACTTGTCGGTGGAGGCCACTGCGGTGATGCGCATGAACTCATCGTCCACGAGCCGGCGTACTCCATGCGGATTGGACAGCCGCAGGCCATCTCGCCGCGAGCGGGCGGCAAGCTGCCCGGCGCGCGAAGCGGACGGAGCATGACCGCCGATGCCTGACCCGCCAGTGACGCTCAAGGATGTGGCCGCCCGGGCGGGCGTGCACCCGGCCACCGCCTCGCGTGCGCTCAACCCCGAGACCAGGCTCCTGGTCAGCGAGGAAACCGCCCGCCGGGTGCTGGCGGCGGCCGCCGCCCTCGGCTACACGCCCAACCCGGTGGCCGCGGTCGCTGCGGACCAGGCGCTCGCACATCGTCGGCGTGCTGATCCCCGACCTGAACAACCCGCTGTTCCCGCCGATCGTCCGGGGCCTGGAGGACCGGCTGGCCGCCGCGGGTTATGTAGCGCTGATCGGCAACACCGACTCCGACGACGACCGGGAGCGGGTGGTGTTCGAGCAGCTGCGAGCCCGGCAGGTGGACGGCTTCGTGCTGGCCACCGCGCACCTGCGCAGCACGCTGCTGACCGAGGTGGCCCGCGCCGAGCTGCCCGTCGTGCTGGTCAACCGGCTGGCCGAGGACTACAGCTTCCCCTCGGTGTCGGTCGACAACGAGCGCGGCATCCGGATGGCGGTCGCCCACCTGGCCAGCATCGGGCACCGCAGGATCGCGCACATCGCCGGGCCGCAGGACACCTCGACCGGGCTGAGCAGGTACCGGGGATTCATGGCCGCGATGACGGCCTACGGCCTGCCGGTCGCCGACGACCTGGTCGTCTTCGCCAGGGCCTACTCGGTCGAGGAGGGCAGGCGCTGCTGCCGCGCGCTGCTGGAATCCGCGGCCGGCTGCACCGCGGTGGCCGCGGCCAACGACATGCTGGCCCTGGGCTGCTACGCGGCGCTCGACGACGCCGGGCTGAGCTGCCCGGGCGACATGTCGGTGGTGGGCTTCAACGACATGCCGTTCAACGACCGGCTGCGGCCGCCGCTGACCACGGTGCGGTTCCCGCATTACCAGGTGGGCACGGAGGCGGCGGAGCTGCTGCTGGAGCGGATCGGCCAGCCGGGCGGCCCGGTCAAGGTGCTCTACCTGGCGCCCGAGTTCATCGCCCGCGGCTCCACCGCGGCGCCCGCGCCGTCCTGAAGATCGGCAGCCAGCTTCCGCGCCATCCAGTCGGCGCTGTAGGGACGGTGCAGGTAGGGCACGTTGGCGCAGCCGTGATTGCCCTCCTCAAGCAGCAGCAGCCGGGCCGCGCCGACGGCCTCGTCGGCCAGCCGGCGGCTGCCCTGCCAGCCGACGATGTTGTCCTGCTGGCCCGCGACGATCAGGATCGGGGCCATGATCCGGCCCGCCCGCCCGGCCAGGGTGTACTCGTCCGCCGCCCGCCTGGCCTCCTTCTCGGTGGCGGCCTTCGACCTGACGCCGAACACGTCCCGGCTGAGCTGCGGCAGCCGGTACCAGTTGTCGCCGAAGCTGTACGGCCCCGACAGCGCGATGCAGGCCCGGACCCGGGCGTCGGCGCTGGCCAGCCGGGCCGCGTAGTAACCGCCGAGGCTGACGCCCCAGATCCCGGTCCGGGCCGGGTCGATCCCGGGCAGCACGCTGACCGCGTCGATGATCGCGGCGCCGGGGACTTCCCAGTCCGGCCGCATCGCGAGGTCGTACTCGGCCTCGCCCTGGCCGGGGCCGTCGACGGCGAGGGTGGCCAGGCCGCGCCGCAGGAACAGCTCCTCGGTGCTGCGGAACTCTTCCTTGGCCGAGTCCAGCCCGGCGATCAGGATCACCACCGGATGCGGCCCGGGCCCGGGCGGGCGGCGCAGGATCCCGGCCAGCACGGTGCCGTCAAACGGAATCTCGATCCGCTCGCCCGGCGGGTCCAGGTAGGGCAGCGCGCCGTCCAGGCAGCGGACCGCCGCCGCGTGCGCGCTCCGCAGCTGCTCCATGTCCTGAACGAACAGGAACTTCGCGAAGTGGTAGTAGAGGGCCGCCTGGGCCAGGTGCGTCCCGGCGGACAGGCCCCGGCCATCGGCCAGCGCCTCCCAGCCCAGTTCCTCGTGGATGCCAGCGCCGCGGCACCATCCGGCGCACCAGCCGTCCCAGTCCGGGATGGCCGCGGTGACCTTGACAAAGTCACCGGGATCCACGCCGTTCGCGATGAAGCGCGGTGCCCAGTGCTCAACGGCAGCCATGACCCGGTGATCTGCCATGAGGCAGTCTTGCACACGATTGCAGATGTAAGAACGGCAACGGGCCGGGATTAACGGAACCAGCCGCGTCTCCCGCACCGCGCCGGCGGTCCGCCGCACCCGGGCCGGGAACAGGTAACGGCTTGACCGATTCCGTTGACAACCCGGCCGCGCAGGGGCCACGCTCAATCCGCAAACGATTGTAGGTGAATGCGGCGATGACCGACCGGGGCGCCGATCGTCGGCTCGGCTGGCTGGGGACAGGCCGGATGGGCTCGGCGCTCGTCCGCCGGCTGCTGGCGGCGGGCTGTGACGTCTCGGTCTATAACCGCACGAAAGCCAAGGCCGCTCCGCTGGCCGGCGCCGGAGCCAAGATCGTCGACAGCGCCGCCGACCTGGCCGGTACCGATATCGTCTTCGTGACCGTCGGCACGTCCGAGGACCTGATCAGCGCGCTGCTCGGTCCGGGCGGCCTGATGTCAGGCGGTGCCGCGCCCGCGGTCGTGGTGGACTGCTCCACCATCTCGGCGCAGGCCTCCGGCCAGGTACGCGAGCGGCTGCGTGACCGGGGCACCGCGCTGCTGGCCGCCCCGGTCATGGGTAACCCCAAGGTGGCCAGCGCGGGACGGCTGACGCTGGCGGTGTCCGGCCCGCGGTCCGCATTCGACGACGCGCGAGCCTACCTCGACCTGCTCGGCGCCGGCACGACCTACGTGGGCGAGGACGAGCTGGCCAGGACGGTCAAGCTGTGTCACAACCTGTTTCTCGGCGTCGTCATCCAATCCCTGGCCGAGGTGACCGTCCTGGCCCAGAAGAGCGGCGTCAGCCGGGAGGCCTTCCTCGCCTGCCTCAACGACAGCGTCATGGGCTCGACCTTCACCAGGTACAAGACGCCGGCGCTGGTGAATCTCGACTTCGAGGCCACCTTCACCGCGGTCCTGCTGCGCAAGGACTTCGACCTCGGGCTGGCGGCGGCCAGGGAGCACGAGGTCCCGATGCCGGTCGCCTCGCTCGTGCATCAGCTGGTGCAGAGCCTGGTCGGCCACGGATACGGCGACGAAGATTTCGCCGCGCTGCTGCGGCTGCAGGCCCGCTCGGCCGGCCTGGAGCTCGCCAGTGAGAACGCGGATGTGCCGGACGGGCTCGAACCGGCCAGCCGCACCGGGGGGACCGAACATCAACCGAATGATTCATAACCTCGGAAGGAGGACCGGGGATGACACCTCAGCGCGCCCGGTTCTTGTCGGCCAGCGCGGCCGCGGCGATCAGCGTCGCCCTGGCCGCCGGCTGCAGTAGCGGCGACATCATCCAGTTCCCCCAGCGCCTCCGGCGCCGCCAAGCCGCCCATCGTGATCGGCGCCTCGCTCTCGCTGACCGGCGACTTCTCCGCCGACGGCCAGGCCTTCCAGAAGGGCTACAGCCTCTGGGTCAGCGAGGTCAACGCCACGGCGGGATTCTCGGCAGGCAGGTCAAGCTGGACGTGCTCAACGACAACAGCTCGCCCACCCAGGTGGTCACCAACTATCAGAAGCTGATCACCGTCGACAAGGTCGACCTGACCTTCGGGCCGTTCTCGTCGCTGCTCACCGCGCCGGCCGCGGCCACCGCCCACCGGTACGGGTTCGCGTTCGTGGAGGGCGCGGGCGGCGCGGGGCGGTGTTCGCGCAGAAGCTGAGCAACGTGTTCGACGTGAGCCTTCCGGTCGCCAACGAGCTCGACCCGTTCAGCGCCTGGATCGCGTCGCTGCCGGCCAGCCAGCGGCCGACCACCGCGGCCTACCCGATGGCCAACGACCCGTTCGCGATGCCACAGGTCCAGCTCACCCAGAGCAAGCTGCAGCCGCCGGGGTCAAGACCGTCTACTCCAAGTGTTCCCTGAGGAGGTCTCGGCCTACAAGGCGCCCGCCGACGACGTCGCGGCCAGTGGCGCGCAGATGGTGGTGCTCGGCTCGGTCGACGTGCCGACCGTGTCGGCCTTCATGACCGCTTTCGAGCAGGCGCACTACAACCCGAAGATCTTCATCGCGGCGGCCGGCCCCGACCAGGGCGCGGCCTTCACGAAGGCGGTCGGCACGGCCAACGCCAACGGCGTGATGGTGCCCAACGCCTGGTATCCGGGGTCGGCCAATCCGCTCAGCCAGGCCATGGTCAGGCCTACATCGCCAAGTACGGCGGCAGCGCATCGGACATCAACGCCGACGTCGCTGAGGCCTATTCGGTCGGCCAGGTGGTGGACCAGGCGGTCACCCACAACAAGAGCGTGGACAACTCCACGATCATCAGCTACCTGCACAGCGGCGTCACGCTGCAGAGCGTGCAGGGCCCGGTCCGGTTCAACTCGCTCGGCGAGAACCGGTGGCGACCGCGTTCATCTTCCAGTGGCAGAACGGTAAGTTCGTACAAGTCCTGCCGGTGAGTGCGGCCGGGTCCGTCAAGATCATCTACCCCAAGCCGCACTGGGCCAGCTGAGGCCGCCGGCCCACGAAGCGGCACGGAGCTGACATGACGCGCCAGGTCATCGAGGCCATCGTGGACGGCATCCTGATCGGCGGCGTCTACGCGCTGATGGCCGTCGGGCTCACGCTGATCTTCGGCGTGCTCGACATCATCAACATCGCCCAGGGCATCATGGTGGTGCTCGGCGCGTATCTCAGCTACGTGCTTTCCGTGCACCTGCACATCGACCTGTTCGCGGGCCTGCTGATCACCGTGCCGGTGATGTTCGTCGTCGGCGTGGCCATCCATGTCGCCTTCATCCGCCCGCTGCGCGGCCGGGAACGCACCTCGATGTCGCTGCTGGCCTGCTACGCGGTGGCGATCATCATCGAGGGGGTGCTGTACGGGATCTTCGGGCCCGGCACCGTGTCGCTGAACGCCTCATACGTCACGGCCGAGATCCACGTCGGCTGGTTCTACCTGCCCTACATCTACCTGTACGGGTTCGTCCTGGCCGTGGCCCTGGTGGTGGCCCTGTACCTGCTGCTCTACCGGACCAGGTTCGGCAGCAGCGTCCGGGCCACCATGCAGAACCAGACCGCGGCCAGACTAATCGGGATCAATGTGAACCGGGTGGCGGCCCTGACGTTCGGGATCGGGGTCGCCGTGACCGCGGCGGGCGGGATGGCCTACGGCGCGACCAGCGGCGGTTTCAACCCCAACAGCGGCTACGACCTGATTTCCCGGCTGCTGGCCATCATCATCCTTGGCGGGCTCGGCAGCATCGGCGGCGCGCTGGCGGCCGCCGTCTTCATGATGACGTTGCAGTCGCTGGTCGACATCTGGTATCCGAACTGGGCCGTCGCGGTGTTCTACGCGGCCCTGGTTATCGTGCTCACCTTCCGGCCCGCCGGGCTGTTCGGGCGGCAGGCGGCACGGGCCCAATGACGCCGGCGGCGAGCACGCGCGCGGCGGCAGCCTGGCCGGCCGCCGCGTGGCGGGTGGCCGGGATCCTGGCCGCCGTGGCCGCGCTGGCCGTTTTCCCGCTGGTGTTCACCAACGGCCTGGTCACCACGATCGCCGTGGACACGATGATTTTCGTGGGGGCGGCCAGCGCCTGGAACATCTTCTCCGGGTACTCCGGCTACCTCTCGCTCGGACATGCGGTGTTCTTCGGCACCGGGGCCTACACGGTCGCGGTCGCCGCCCGGGACTGGCAGCTGACCGGGGACGCCGTGTTCTGGCTGCTACCGCTGGCCGGCGCGGTAGCCGCCGCGACCGCCATCCCGTTCGGGCTGCTGGCGCTGCGGGTCCGGCGGCACACGTTCGTCGTGATCACCATCGCCGTCTTCTTTATCTTCCAGCTGATGGCCTTCAACTTCAGCTTCACGGCCGGCTCGACCGGGATCATCGCCCCCGTCCTGAACTGGCAGCCGGCGACCTACAACAACCCGTTCTACTACCTGGCGCTGGCCATCGCCGTGGCGACTACCGCGTTGTCCTGGCTGATCAGGGGATCACGGTTCGGCCTGCAGCTGCGGGCCATCCGCGACGACGAGGACCGGGCCGCTGGCCTGGGCGTCGCGACCAGGCGGGTCAAGCTGTCGGCCTTCGTGATCTCCGGGCTGATCACCGGGGTGCTCGGGGGACTGTGGTTCTACTTCATCGGGGAGGCGCTGCCGCAGTTCGCCTTCGACCCGTTGTTCGACATCTCGGTCGTGCTGATGGCCTTCCTCGGCGGCGTGGGCACGGTCGCCGGCCCGGTGCTCGGCGCGCTGATCATCGAGTCGGCCCAGCAGTACCTCACCACCACGGTCACCAACGATTACCTCAGCGAGATCCTGCTGGGGGCGCTGTTCCTGGCCGTGATCCTGCTCCTGCCGCGCGGGGTGATACCGACCGCGGCGCAGTACCTGGCCGGGTGGCAGGCCCGCCGCCGGGGCGGACCGGCAGGCCGCTACCGGCGGCCGCGCGGCTCCGCAGCCGGGCGCGCGGCGGGCACCCCGGTGGCGGGCGCCGCGGCGGGCACCCCGGCGGCGGGCGCCGCGGCGGGCACCCCGGCGGCGGGCGCCGCGGCGGGCACTCCGGCGGCGGGCGATGCGGCAGGCGCAACGGCGCCGTCCCCGCCGCCCGCGCCAGCCCGGGGCCCGGAGCGCCCGCAGTGACGGCGATGCTGCGGGCCGATCAGGTGCGGCGGGCCTTCGGCGGCGTTCAGGCGCTCGACGGCGCCTCGGTCGAGGTCGCCCCGGGCAGCATCACGGGCCTGATCGGACCGAACGGCTCGGGCAAGACCACCCTGTTCAACGTGATCACCGGGTACGAGCGGCTGGACTCCGGCCACGTCTACCTCGACGACCAACAGATCACCAACACGCCGCCGCAGCGCGTCTTCGCGCTGGGCATCGGCCGGACCTTCCAGCTGACCAGGATCTTCCCCAGGCTCACGGTGATGGAGAACATGCTGGTCGCCACGCAGCACCGCGGCGGCCACCGGGCCCGCAACCCGCTGGCCAGGGCCGGCGGCGCCGCGGACCGGCGGCGGGCGATGGACCTGCTGGACTTCGTCGGGATCGCTGGCCACGCGCGCGAGGTGGCCGACACCCTCTCCTACGGCCAGCGCAAGCTGCTCGAACTGGCCTACGTGCTGGTCGCGGACCCGGCGGTAGTGCTACTCGACGAGCCCACCGGGGGAGTGAACCCGTCCCTGATCCACCACATCGAGGCGCGGATCAGGGCGCTGAACGCCGCGGGAACGACTTTCCTCATCGTGGAACACAACATGGACTTCGTGATGGGCCTGTGCAGCCAGATCGCGGTGCTGGACTACGGCACCGTGGTCGCCGCCGGGCCGCCCGGGGTCATCCGGGATGACCCGCGGGTGCTGGACGCCTACCTTGGCCTCACGGAGGATGATGATGACGGCGGCTGACGCGCTCGTGGTGGACCGGCTGGTGGCCGGCTACGGCGGCGGCGACGTGCTGCACGAGATGACCCTGCGGGTCCCGGACGGCGGGATCACCTGCGTGGTCGGGCCGAACGGGGCGGGCAAGTCCACCCTGCTCGCGGTGATCAGCGGGTTGCTGCGGCCGCGGCGCGGCAGCATCACGCTGCGCGGGCAGCCGCTCGGCGGCAAGAGCCCCCGGCAGGTCCTCGACCTGGGAATCGTGCACGTCCCGCAGAACCACAGCCTGTTCCCGGAGATGACGGTCCGGGAGAACATCGACCTCGGCGGTTACGCCCTCGCCGACCGGGCCCTGCTGGCCCGCAGGCGCGCCACCGTGCACGAGATGTTCCCCGACGTCGCCGCGTGGGGGCCGCGCAAGGCGGGCAGCCTGTCCGGCGGCCAGCAGCGACTGGTCGAGTTCGCCCGCTGCCTGATGCTCGACCCCTCGCTGATCATCCTGGACGAGCCCTCGATGGGCCTGGCGCCGAAGGTGCTGCGCACGGTCTTCGGCGCGGTCGCGATGATGAACGCCGACGGCAAGACGGTGCTGCTCGTCGAGCAGAACGCGCGCGCGGGCCTGCTGCTGGCCAGTCACGGCGTGGTCATGGAGAACGGCCGGGTCCGGCTGACCGGGACCGGCGCCGAGGTGCTGGGCCATCCCGAGATCGCGGCCCTCTACCTCGGCGGCCATCCGGGGAATGCCAGGTGATCGTCGACGCGCACTGCCACTTCGTCCCCCCGGTGATGCTGACCGGGGCCGTGCCCGAGCAGTGGCGGCCTGGGCTGCGCACCGAGGGCGGCCGCCGGGTGATCAGCTTCCGCGGCCGCCTCCTGCACTCGGTGGTCGCGGAGTTCAGCGATGTCGACGCGATGCGCGCGGAGGCCGCCGCCGACGGCGTGGATCACCTGGTGCTGTCACCGTGGATCATGCTGGTCCCGGTGGAGGCCGGCCTCAACGAGGCCGTCCGGGTCTGCCGCGTGCAGAACGAGGCGCTGGCCGGGGCCACCGCCGGGGGCCGGGTGAGCGCGCTGGGCGCGGTGCCGCTGCAGGACGGGCCGACGGCGGCCAGGGAGCTGGCCGAGCTGATGAGCATGCCGGGCCTGTGCGGCGCCGAGGTCCCGGCCAGCGTGGCCGGCGACTACCTGGGTGCGGACCGGTTCCTGCCGTTCTGGGAGGCGGCGGCCGATACCGGCGCGCTGATCTTCGTGCATCCGACCACGACCGGGTTCCGGCTGCCCGCGCTGGCGTCCTACTACCTGTGGAACTCGGTGGGCAACCCGCTGGAGACCGCGATCACGGCGGCCCAGCTGGCCACCGCCGGGATCATGGAGCGCTTCCCGCGGCTGAAGATCCTGCTGGCCCACGGCGGCGGCGGACTGCACGCGCTGCGCGGCAGGCTGCGCCGCGCCTTCGCGGTCCGTCCGGAGGCCCGGGCCCGCTCAGCGGAGGGACCCGACGCGGCCCTGCACCGGTTCTACTACGACTCCGTCACCCATGATCAGGCGCTGCTGGCCGATCTGGTCGGATACGCCGGAGCCGATCACGTGCTGCTGGGCTCCGACCGGCCGTTCGACATGGGTACCGAGCATCCGGCCGCCGCCATCACCAACCTCGGCCTGGCCGCGGGCGAGCAGCTGATCCTGGGCGGCAACGCCCGGCGGCTGCTGTCCATCGCTGACGACGCTGGCCCGCCGTCAGCGGGCGGAGTCAGCCCCGATTCCCGTTAAGAATCTTGATGCTTCTGGCTGTGAGTGAGGTGACCTGCGATGGCGATTCACACCTACGGGCCGAACGCGGTGGACTGGGAGCAGCGCGTTGATCTGCCCAGGCTCCGGGCGGACCGGCTGGCCAGGCTGAAAGCCCAGCTCGAGCGGTCCGAGCTGGGCGCGCTACTGGCCTTCGACTTCGCCAACATCAGGTACATGACCGCGACCCACATCGGGACCTGGGCGATGGACAAGCTGATCCGCTTCGCCCTGCTGCCCCGCGGCGGCGAGCCGGTGGTCTGGGACTTCGGGTCGGCCGCCCGCCACCATCAGCTATACAACCCGTGGCTGGACCACACCGCGGACGGCGCGGCGCAGACCGGCGCCCGGGCCGGTATCTCCACGCTGCGCGGCGCGTTCCATCCCGGCGCGGGCATCGCCGAGGAGGTGGCCCGCCAGGTGCTGGCCGAGCTGCGGGAGCACGGCCTGGCCGGCGAGCCGCTCGGCATCGACATGGCCGAGATGCCGGTGCTGGCCGCGCTGCGGGCGGCCGGTGTCCAGACCGTTGACGGCCAGCAGGTGTTCCTGGAGGCGCGGCGGACCAAGACCCGCGACGAGATCTCGCTGCTGAGCCAGGCCTGCGCGATGGTGGACGCCGCCTACCAGGAGCTTTACGGGTTCCTGCGGCCCGGCGTGCGGGAGAACGAGTGCGTCGGGCTAGTCAGCAAGGTGCTGTATGACCTGGGCAGCGAGTACGTCGAGGGCGTCAACGCGATTTCCGGCGAGCGCTGCTCGCCGCATCCGCACGTGTACTCCGACCGGCTGATCCGGCCCGGCGATCCGGCTTTCTTCGACATCCTGCACAGCCATCTCGGCTACCGGACCTGCTACTACCGCACCTTCGCGGTCGGCAGCGCGTCGCGGGCCCAGCGCGATGCCTACGTCCGCTGCCGGGAGTACATGGACGCCGCGATCGCCCTGGTCCGGCCGGGCGCCACCACTGCCGACATCGTCTCGCTGTGGCCGGCCGCGCACCGAGTTCGGCTTCCCCGACGAGACGGCGGCGTTCGCGCTTCAGTACGGCCACGGGGTAGGCCTGTCGATCTGGGAGAAGCCGATCTTCAGCCGGCTGGTGTCGCTGGACCATCCGGAGCCGCTCGAGGAGGGCATGGTGTTCGCGCTGGAGACCTACTGGCCGGCCAGCGACGGCTGGTCGGCGGCCCGGATCGAAGAGGAGGTGGTGGTTACCGCGGACGGCTGCGAGGTCATCACCAAGTTCCCGGCCGAGGAGCTGCTGGTGGCCGGGCGCAAGTACTGGACCGCCGGCGGCGCGCTGGACACGCTGCGAGAAAGCCAGTCGCAGCTGAACACCGCCGCCGGGCGCGGTGAGCGCCGCCCGGACCGGCCGACCGCCGGCTACACCGCGGAGCCCGCTGGCGGTGGCCAGTGACGGCCTCCGGCGGCGCAGGCGAGGGCATCGGCGCGGACCAGCTGCTCGCCCTCTACGAGCAGATGGCGGTGATCCGCGCGACCGAGCAGGCGGCGCACGACCTGTTCCTGGCCGGGCTGGTCAAGGGGACGACCCACCTGGCCGCCGGCCAGGAGGCGGTGGCGGTGGGCGCGAGCGCCGCGCTGGCCCCCGGCGACTACGTGTTCGCCACCTACCGTGGCCACCACCACGCGCTGGCCCGCGGCGCCTCGCCGGCCGAGTGCCTGGCCGAGCTGATGAGCAAGGGCACCGGCCTGTGCCACGCCAAGGGCGGCTCGATGCACCTGACCAAGGCGTCGGCCGGGATGCTCGGCTCCTACGCGATCGTCGGCGCGCACCTGCCGATCGCGGCCGGCGCCGCGTGGTCGGCCAAGCTGCGCGGCACCGGCCAGGTCGCTGTCGCCTTCTTCGGTGACGGCGCGACTAACATCGGCGCGTTCCACGAGGCGCTCAACCTGGCCGCCGTCTGGGCGCTGCCGGTGCTGTTCATCTGCGAGAACAACCTGTACATGGAGTACACGCCGATCGGCCAGGTGACCCCGGTGGCCAACCCGGCCGCCGACCGGGCGCCGGCCTACGGGCTGCCCGCCGAGATCGTCGACGGCAACGACGTGGTGGCCGTGGCCGGGGTGGTGGGCCGGGCCGCGGACCGGGCCAGGTCGGGCGGCGGCCCGACCGTGCTCGAGGCGCAGACCTACCGGCATTTCGGCCACAGCCGCACCGACCCGGCCAGCTACCGGCCCGCCGCCGAGGTCGAGCACTGGCTCGGCCGGGACCCGCTCGAGCTGGCGGCCGCCCGGCTCGCGGAGCTCGGCGTGCCACCGGAGTCGGTGGCCGCGGCGAGCCAGCGGGCCGCGCGCCTGGTCGAGGAGGCGGTCGCCACCGCGAAAGCCGCGCCGCCGCCCGATCCCGGCGATGCGCTGACCGATGTCTGGGCAGATGGAGGCTCGTCATGGCGGACCTGATCAGCTACCGGGAGGCGGTCGCCATCGGCCTGGCCGCCGAACTGCGCCGCGACCCGGCGGTGGTCTGCCTCGGTGAGGACATCGGCGCCGCCGGGGGCGTGTTCAAGACCACGGCGGGCCTGCTCGATGAGTTCGGCGCCCGCCGGATCTGGGACACGCCCATCTCCGAGCAGGCCATCCTGGGCATGGCCATGGGGGCCGCGATGACCGGCATGCGCCCGGTCGCCGAGATCATGTTCTCCGACTTCTTCGCCTGCTGCTGGGACTACCTGGCCAACGAGATTCCCAAGATGCGGTACATGACCGGCGGCCAGGTCACGGTTCCGCTGGTGGTCCGGACCGCGAACGGCGGCGGCCTCGGCTTCGGCGCCCAGCACTCCCAGGCGGTGGAGAACTGGGCGCTGGCCATCCCCGGCCTGAAGATCGCCGCCCCGTCCACCCCGGCCGACGTGATCGGCTTGCTGGCCGCCGCGGTCCGCAGCGATGACCCGGTCGTCTTCTTCGAGCACAAGGGGCTGTTCGCCAGCAAGGGCCCGGCGCCGGCCGACGGCCACCTGGTGGAGCTGGGCCAGGCCGCGGTCGCGCGCGCGGGCACCGACATCACCATTCGTCGCGCTGGCCGCCACGGTGCCGCTGGCGCTGGCCGCCGCCGACCAGCTGGCCGCCGACGGCGTCGCCGCCGAGGTCATCGACTCTGCGCTGCCTGGTGCCGCTGGACATGCGGACGCGTTCTGGAGTCGGTCGGCCGGACCTCGCGGCTGCTGATCGTCGAGGAGAACCCGTACCAGGGCGGCTGGGGCGGCACGATCGCCTCGATCGTCGCTGATGAGGGCTTCGAGCTGCTCGACGCGCCGGTCCGCCGGGTGGCCGCTGCCTGCGTCCCGCTGCCGTTCGCTGACGCGCTGGAGGAGCGGGTCATCCCCAGCGTGGCGGCGGTGGTGGCGGCGGCCCGCTCGCTGGTCGCCTACTGACCGCAAGCCGCCTGCTGACCGCCGGCTACTGACCGCTGGCCGGCCCGGCTGCTCGCCGGGCCGGGCCGCCAGCGCGCGCAGCGCCGGGCCGGCCAGCCGGTGTACCGTCCACTCGTCCATGGCGACCGCGCCCAGCGCGGTGTAGAAGCCGATCGCGGCGGAATTCCAGTCCAGCACCCACCACTCCAGCCGGCGGTAGCCGCGCTCGACGCAGATCCTGGCCAGCTCGGCCAGCAGCGCCCGGCCGTAGCCAAGCCCGCGCACGGCCGGGGTGACGTACAGATCCTCCAGGTAGATGCCGTGGCCGCCGACCCAGGTCGAGTAGTTGACGAACCACAGCGCGAACCCGGCCACGCCGCCGTCGTGCTCGGCGACGTGCGCGAAGACCGCGGGCGCCGGGCCGAACAGCGCCCGGGCCAGGTCAGCCTCGGTCGCGGTGACCTGACCAGGGACCGCTCGTAGTCGGCCAGCTCGCGGATCAGCAGATGGATCTGCGCGACGTCGCCGGGCTGGCCGGACACGGCCTCCGCTGATCCACAGCCGAGGCTGGTCACGCCGAACCGGTACCTGAGCCGGAACCGCTCGGCGGCGATGACGATCTCGCCCGCCTCCACGGCCAGCTCCCCGGCCAGGTGCAGGCGCTCGACCAGCAGCACCGGTGCGCCAGCCGGGATACGCAGCGCGGTCGCCTCGGCGCGCAGCGACGGGCGCACGGATAGCTCCTCGGTGACCTGATCCACCGCCATGCCGATCGACGCCATCCGCTCGACCACCGCCCGGCCGGCCAGCGGGCCCTGCTCCGGCTGGGCCACCGGCGTCTGGCCGGTCAGCCGTTCCGGCTCGTAGCTGGTCGCCAGCTGGATGGCGCCCCGTCCGCACTGAGCAGATACCTGGTGCTCATGACCAGGTCAGCGGCCGGATCAAGGCCGAGCCGCCGGGCGATGTGCACCGGCGGACGGGTCAGCTCGCTCTGGCACTCCCAGGCCAGCCGCCGCCCGGCCGGTGCGCCCCCAGCGGCCGCCTGGACCGGGCTCACCGAGGCCGAACGGCGAGCCGGGGGAGTGCAGCCGGTCATGATCTAAGTAGCAGGCGGCGGGCACCTTGCGGACATAGGACCCGGACCCGGCCCGGGCCTCGATCAGGCCCTCGGTCGCCAGGACCTGCAGTGCGTGCTTGGCCGCGGTCTCGCCGACACCGTACCTGGCGATGATCGCGTTGCGGGAGGGCACCCGGGCCCCCGGGCCCAGCACGCCGTCCTGGATCCTGCTGCGCAGATCCTCAAGCACCCGGAGATATACCGGGTCGGTTGACGTGGGCATCGGCCCCCGATCTTCCTGGCGGCGCCCCGGCCGGCTCAGCGCTGCGCCGCCCCGGCCGGGCAGGAAGCCATTCTCACCCAGCCGCTGCCGCGCCGCCAGGCCAATCGGCCATCGGCAGCTGACCATGTCGCCCGGCCATCGCCGCCGCCTTACTCGCTGCCCTCCTCCAGGAGCAGGTGGTAGCCATTGGGCGTGCGGGCATGCAGCAGCCGGTACTGCCAGTCCTCGCTGGGCGTCATCAGCTGCTCGGTGAAGGGCACCGCCCGCCTCCTTCAGCACGCTGCTTGGCCTGCTCGATGTCGCGCACCCCGAACTGCCAGGCCAGCACCTGGTCAGGGCGGTCCGTGGCGAAACCGGCGCGGCGCTCGACGCCGAACTCGACCGGCCCGTGGCCGAGCGCGATGAAGTCGGGGTATTCCGGGCCCTCGTAGGTGACGTGGAAACCCAGGCGGAGGTAGAAATCCCGTTCAGCCTCGAGATCGCTGACGAAGAGGATCGGGATGATCCGGTTGAACAATGCCGCCATAGCGGGACATCGTAGCGATCCGCGGTAGCTGGGGTGCCGGTGTGCGCGGACCGATACACAGGCAGGTTTCACGTGGGGGTCTGGGCGGTCCAGCTCGCCAGCCTCGCCACCGCCCTGCGGCTCGATCCGCAATCGCTGGGCACCGCGGTCACGGCCGCCTCGGCAGCGGGGTCGTCACGCTCCTGGCCGGCGGCCACCTCGCTGACCGGCTGGGCAGGCGCCCGGTCTTGTTCACCGGCTTCGCCGAGCACTGCGGCGGCCTTCACCTGGCTCGCCCGCGTCCATTCGCTGAGCCGGACTTGTCGCAGCAGTTGTCCTGTACGGCCTGTCGGTCAGCTTTATCGATCTCGGCGCCAATGCGGTCGGCTCCGACTACGTGCGTCTTTATGAGGTCCGGGCGATGACCGGACTGCACGCCGGGTTCAGCCTCGGCGCCGTGCTCGGCGCCCTGGGCACCGGTGTCGCGCTCTGGTCCGGCGCCGGATTCCGCGCCGTCTACGCCTGGCCGTGATCCTGGCTGCCGCCGCCCTGCACGCCGCCCTAGCCGCGCTGCCGTCGCGGGCCGCGGCCCGGAACCAGGCCGGGCCGGCGCGGTACGGCGGCGCCCCCCTTGGTTTACGCTCGGTCCCATGGCCCTGCACATCCCGAGCCCGCCGGTGAGCGGATTCCATATCGGCCCGACGTTCGTGCATTTCTACGGGCTGATGTACGTGGTCGGGATCACCCTGGCGATCGTGATCACCCGGCGGCGCTGGCGGGCCGCGGGCGGGAACCCCGCCCTGGTCACTGACGTGGCGACCTGGGCGGTGCCGGCCGGGATCATCGGCGGCCGGATCTACTTCGACATCACCACGCCCGCCGACATCCCGCATCACTGGTGGGGGATCTTCGCGGTCTGGTCGGGCGGCCTGGGCATCTGGGGCGGCATCGCGGCGGGCGCCGCGGCGGGCGATCTGGCGAGTGCACCGGGCCCGCGCGAATGTGCCGGTGTTCGCTGACGCGGTGGCCCCGGCCCTGCTGGTCGCCCAGGCCGTCGGCCGGATCGGGAACTACTTCAACCAGGAGCTGTTCGGCAAGCCGACCAGCCTGCCCTGGGGGCTGGCGATCGACCGGCAGTACCGCCCCGCCGGGTATGCCGGTTATCCGACCTTCCAGCCGACGTTCCTGTACGAGCTGATCTTCGACCTCGCCCTGGCGGCCGCGCTGGTGTGGCTCGGCCATCACCGGCGGATCCGGCCGCCGGGGCTGTTCGCGCTCTACGTGGCGGGTTACTCGGCGTTCCGGATGTTCGAGGAGACGCTGCGGATCGACTCCTCCGAGCACTTCCTCGGCCTGCGGCTGAACTTCTTCGTCGCCACCGTGCTCGCCGTGGGCGGCCTGGCCTGGTTCGCCGTCCTGCAGCTGCGCAAGCCAGATCCGGCGCAGCTTCCCGATGACGACCCGGTGGCGAGCGCGGCCAGCGGGCCTGACCGGTAAGCCGGGCCCGGCCCGGCCGCTAGGCAGGCACGGCGCCAGCCTGGCTCCGGCTCACGGACCTGCTGCGCGCGCCACCACTGCTGGCCCTTGGCGGGCAGCATGTAGATCGGGTCGTAGTACCGGTACTCCCGGACCATGGCCAGCGGGTCTTCCGCCTCCACGCCGGTGCGGTAGTTCTTGGTCCAGTAGGAGATGCCCCGCTCGGTGTCGTACCTGGCCACCTGGTGCACCCAGCGCTTGCCCACGTAGGGCACGTCGCACAGCAGCCGCGGGGTGGCGAAGCCGGGCAGGTAGCCCATGATCTGATGCTGCAGGTCCTGGGCCTCGGCGAGGGTCAGCCGCCAGTGCTCGCTGTTGGGGATCATGTCGCACATGTAGAAGTAGTAGGGCGTGATCTTCGCGTCGTCGAGCAGCACGAAGCACAGGTCGAGCAGCGCCTGCGCGGAGTCGTTGGTGCCGCGCAGCAGCACGCCCTGGTTACGGACGTCCCTGATGCCCGTGTCCAGCATCGCCTTGGCCGCCCGGGCCACCAGCGGGGTGACCGACTGCGCGGCGTTGACGTGCGTGTGGATGGCGATGGTCACATCGCGGCGGCGGGCGGTGGTGGCCAGCCGCTCCATGCCGGCCCGCACCTGGTCGGTCAGCCAGTACTGCGGCAGCCCCATCAGGGCCTTGGTGGCCAGCCGGATGTCCCTGATGCTGTCCACCTCCAGCAGGTCGGACACGAAAGCCTCCAGCCGCGGCCACGGCAAGTTGGCGACGTCGCCGCCGGAGACCACGACGTCGCGGACGCCCGGCGTGGCCCGCAGGTAGGCGATCATGGCGCCCAGCCGGTCCTCGCGGGCCAGGCCGAACTTGTGCTTGTCGATCAGCGGCGTCGGGTTGCCGACCAGGTCCATCCGGGTGCAGTGACCGCAGTATTGCGGGCAGGTGGGCAGCACCTCGGCGAGCACCTTGGTCGGGTAGCGGTGGGTCAGGCCCTCCACCGCCCACATCTCGGCCTCGTGCAGCGAGTCCCTGGACGCCTCGGGGTGCGAGGGCCAGTCGGTGCGGCGGTCGCTGAAGACCGGAATCATGTAGCGGCGCACCGGGTCGGCGTAGAACGCCTCGGTGAAGCCCGGCTCAGCCGGGCTGGCCGCAGGCACCATGGTGTTGATCATCTGCGGCGGCACCAGCATCGACATGGTGGCCCGCTCGGCCTGGTCACGTTCGGCGTCGGCGTAGAAGGCCGTCACTGAGGCCAGGTCCCATCACCTGGCGCAGCTGGCGGAGGTTCTTGACGCAGTGCGAGCGCTGCCACTGCGCCGACTCCCACTCCTGATCGGTGACGTCCGCCCAGCCGGGCAGCCGCCGCCAGTCCGGCTCGGCGAGCTCGTTATGGCGGTACACGTACGGCTGGTTGATCATGGTGACACCTGCCCCTCACAGCTAGCCTGGGTCAGCGCAACAATAGCCAGCGATGTCGGCAGGTTACGCAAGAAGCTCCGGACTGTATAGTACAGCACAGGAAATTCTACCGAATCGTTCCAGTAGAACGGTGAACCGACCACGATGAGCATTCGTAGCCTGCCCGCCCGCGCCGCCGGGTCGCCGCTTGGCCTGCACCGCGTGCTCGAGCCAGCCGGAGTGCTGCCGCAGGCGGCCTGGCGCCTGGACCCGAGCCCGCAGATCTGGCCCGATGAGGTGCGGGTCCGCGTCCAGCGGCTCAACCTGGACGCGGCTTCCTTCCGGCAGCTCCGCGAGGCGACCGGCGGCGATCCCGCCGCGATGAAGTCGGCGGTACTGGACATCGTCAGCAGCCGCGGCAAGATGCAGAACCCGGTGACGGGTTCCGGCGGGATGCTGACCGGCGTGGTGGCCGAGGTCGGGCCGCAATCCCCGCTGGGGCTGAAGCCAGGCGACGTCATCGCCACCCTCGTCTCGCTCAGCCTCACCCCGCTCGAGCTCACCGACGGCCTGGCCGCCTGGGACGGCCGGTCCGAGCAGGTGCCGTGCGACGGGCACGCGATCTTGTTCGGCCGCTCGATCGCCGCGCAGATCCCGGACGACCTGCCCGCTCCGCTCGCGCTGGCGGTGCTGGACGTCTGCGGCGCGCCCGCGCTGACCGGCCGGGTGGTGGCGCAGGCGGCCCGCAGGCTCGCCGACCGCGCCCCGACGAGCCGGAGCAGCCCGACGGCGGGCCGGATCGCGAGCGCCGATGGCGGCGGCCGGGCGAGCCGCGGGCCGGTCGTCGCGATCCTGGGCGCCGCCGGGCAAGAGCGGCAGCCTGTCGGCCGCCGCGGCCCGGCACGCGGGCGCTGGCCACATCATCGGCGTCGTCCCCGACCCGGCCGAGGCCGAGCTGCTGACCGCCGCCCGGGCCGCCGACGGCCGGACCGGCCTGACCGACGAGGTCGTCACCGCGGACGCCCGCGACCCGGTCGCGCTGTCCGGCGCGGTCCC
>CAVZKE010000012.1:0-404782 GCA_963775745.1 uncultured Actinomycetota bacterium | reverse complement strand
CGTTCGCCCCGGTCGTCGACGGCGACACGCTGCCGGAGCACCCGCTCGGCGCGTTGCGAGGGGCGCGGCGGCGGCGTGCGTCTCCTGGCCGGGTCGAACCGGGACGACGCCCGGATTGGCCTCGTCCCGACTGGCATGATCGAATTGGTCGACGAGCCCGCCCTCACCGCAGTCGCCGGCGCCTGCGGCGCGCCAGAGGGGACGATCGAGCGGTACCGGGCCGCCCGACCGGGAGCGAGCAACGGGGATCTGCTCGCTGCCGTGCTCACCGACTGCCTCATCCGAGTTCCGGCGATCCGGGTCACCGAGGCACGCCTTGAGGCCGGCGAGGCCGACACCTGGATGTACCGCTTCGACCACGAGTCGGCGAGCTTCGCGGCCGCCTCGGCGCCGCCCACGGGGTCGAGATCCCGTACGTGTTCGACCTCCTCGGCGACGAGTGCAGCCACGCCCTCATCGGGGACGCTCCACCACAGGTTGTCGCCGACGCAGGCCACGGCGCCTGGGTCCGCTTCGTTGCCGACGGCGATCCGGGCTGGCCCCGGTACAGCACTGCCGGCCGGTCCACTGCGCTGATGACGAGAGGATCACCGTCGCGGACGACCCCGACGGCGCCGAGCGCGAGGTGTGGGCCAGCCGACGCTGATCGGCAAGTGCGTCATCGCCAGGGGCTTGGACGAGCCGGGCAGTTCTTGATGCTGCGCTGCAAACGACCGGCAAACTGCTGTCGGACTTCGTCGCAGCTGCCTGGCAGCGCGACCGACAGCCCCCTCGCTTTCGCCGCCTGACGGCACATGACCGGGCACCAGGCTCAGCGTCGTCGCGCGTCCGGTACGTCGGTTGTAGGCCCTGTCTTAAGAAGTCCTGGATGTCGGGTTGGCCTGGCATATCGGTGTGATCGTGGGTGAGGTCTCCGGTAGACAGATCAACGACCAAGGTCTGGTGAGCGTGGCAAGCGGAGTACGCGAGGAACCGGCGTTGTTAAGCCCCCGGCACCGGCACCTGGCGGATCTGGGCCGGGCGTGGCGCGTGGGCCGCCCCCGAATACCTGTCCAAGACTACCCGGCGGCCGGCATGTGGCCCGCGCAAGGCCGGTGGCACTGGTCACGAGGGGAACATTTGTCCAAGATGCCGGGCAGTTGCGCCTGTAACACTGCGGGCATGTCCAAGGACCGGAATGACTCCCCGCCACCGCACATTCAGTGGCCGCCGTACGGCGTTGACGGGCCGCCCTTGCCGGCGGTTCTCGGCGCAGCCGGGGTGGCCTGCTGCCTGGCCGCCGCCCGGTGGCGGCCTGGACGGATCGCGATGGCGACCGCGGGGACGGTGCTGCTCGCCCACACCGGCGTTTACCTGCACACCACACTGCGCGGCAAGCTGCGCATCTGGGAGCGGGTGCTGGAGCAGGCAGGCCTGAAGGGTAACGAGCAGCTGCTGGACCTGGGCTGCGGCCGCGGCGCGGTGCTGATCGCGGCGGCCAGGCGGCTGCCGACGGGACACGCCGTCGGCGCGGACCTGTGGTCCGGGGACCAGAGCGGCAACCGTCCCGACGCCACGCTCGCCAACGCCGCCGCGGCCGGGGTCGCCGACCGGGTAGAAGTGCACACGGCCGACATGACCGCCTTGCCGTTCGCGGACAGCTCGTTCGACGTCGTCACGAGCGCGATGGCGATTCATAACATCCCCTCGCCCGAGGGGCGCTACCGCGCGGTGGACGAGGCCATGCGGGTGCTGCGCCCGGGCGGGCAGCTGCTCGTCGCCGACATCTGGCCCATGACCAGGAAGTATGCCGCGCACATCGGCCAGGGCACGCTGCGCGGACTCGGACCCGGGTACTGGTACGGAGGCCCGTGGCTGAGCGTCACGCTGCTGCATGCCGTCAAGGAGCGCTAATAGCGGAATGTCGCGTCAGTGCCACCGTTCGGATGCGGCTCGTAAGATGGCGATTGTGCGACCCGCCGATCCGGTCCGCGCCGGTGCGCCTTCGTGGGATATTGCGGTCCCGTCACGGCCGGGCCGGCTGGCCGGGGTCGCCATGGCCGGGTTCAGCGACCCAGAAAATGACCTCGTCGATATCGGACTGGTCCCGCACCCGTCCGTCATGGTGGTCTTCGACCTCGGCGACGAGCAACTCGTCGTCGAGGACGACAGTGGTCAGCAGCAGCGAGAGCGCGTCGTCGCCGGGCTCGCGCCGAGGGGCGCTCGAGGGCGGGGGCTGGCCGGAAGCTTCGAGTGCCTCCAAGTACGGCTGTCGCCTGCGGTCGCGCACGCGGTCTTGGGTGCCTCTTCGGAGCTCGGCGGGACGCTGGTCGCCCTCGACGACCTCTGGGGGCGAGACGCCGTCCGGGCCCAGGAGCAACTGCGCACGGCCGGGTCGTGGGACGAGCGGTTCGCGATCGCTGAGGCCGCGCTGACTCGACGTCACGACCCACGGCGGATGATCGACCCGGAAGTCGCCTTCTGCTGGGCGCAGATGGTGGCCAGCCGGGGACGGGTGCGGGTCGAGCGGCTCGCGGCCGAGACCGGGTGGAGCCGCAAGCGCCTGTGGTCCCGGTTCCGGTCCCAGGTCGGCCTCACCCCCAAGCGCGCCGCCCAACTCGTCCGTTTCGACCACGCGGCTCACCGTCTCGCCGCTGGTCACAGCCCCGCCCTGGTGGCGGCCGAGAGCGGCTACGCCGACCAGTCCCACCTCCATCGAGACGTCGTGGCCTTCTCCGGGCTGACGCCCGCGGCGGTCGCGGTCTCGCCGTTCCTCGCGGTCGAGGATATGGCTGGACCCCAACCCTGGCGGAGCCGGACCAAGTACGAGGGACAGAGGAAAAGCAACGCCCGCCTCGCGACGAAGGACGTCAAGGTTTAGCCGTCTGCAACTGCGGCCCGCGCCTCCGACCATCGTCTGGTTGTAGCCGTGCCCCCGCTCATAAGCACCAGTTATGTGTGGTGACAAAAACGGCGGACTTACAACCAGAATCCGTACATAACGGCGGTTACTTGTACCCTGGCCGCGGACCAGGGCCGATCACACAAAGTGATCTAGCTTCCTGGCCGGCACCGCCGCGGTTTCTCCCTTCGCGATCATGGGACGCGACCGTCCCGCTACGGGATCCCTATGCGGGCCCGTGTAGTCGCCTGCTTGCTGCAGTTGGCGACCATAGATCTGACCCTCCGTCGCGACGACACGGATGGTCGCCGTAGCGACGAGCACCGTGCTGCGAGGAAGCCTGCGCTCAGCGTTCAACGGAAGCGGCGAGATTGTCCAGCGAGGACGACAATCCCGCCGCGTGATCTGCAGCGTTGATCCCGTCGGGCACATCGCCGGCCCTGATGTTGACGCGTGATCGGGCGTCGACGGGGTGACCTCCCATGGCGTCGACCACGGCGGAGTCGACGGCGGACTTCCCGCGCGGCCGACGCGTCCGCGTACGCCAGGACCAGTCGGTAGGACCCGCCGGGACGCGCATCGAAGTGCTCGAACCGGCCGGTCATCCGTCGGGCGGTAGCCACACGGCAAGCGCGTCGGAGTCGGTCAGCGCGGCGAATACCCGGTCCGGCGAGGCGCTGATGACTCGGACGGCGGTGTCAGTCCGACTCATCGCGGGCGCGCCCGTAGCGCTCGTAGATCACGCGCGAGCCGAACGTCCTGGTCTCGACCAGGTCTAGCCGAACGTCTTCGGTGACCGGCGGCAGGAAGGGCGTGCCGCCACCGACGACGACCGGATTGCGGAACATGCGCAGCTCGTCGACGAGGCCGAGCTCGATCGCTGCCGCGGCCAGGCCGGCGCCGCCGATCGAGACGCCCTTGTCGGTCGCGTCGAGCGCCGCAGCGGCCTCCTCGGCCACCGACGCCCCGGCGAGCCGGGCGTTGCCCTGAACGCTGTCGAGCGTGCGGCTGAAGACGACCTTCGGGATAGCGCACCAGACGTCGGCGAACGCGGCCCCGAGCTCGTTGTCGCGCATCGACGGATCCGTCTCCCACGGCAGCATGGTCTCGTAAAGCCTGCGGCCGCACAGATAGCCGCCGAGCTCGCGTGTCTGCGCGATGTGGAAACGAAACTGCTCCTCGTTAGGGACCGTCCACCCGAACGCGCCGGCGCGGTCAGCGATAAAGCCGTCCACCGAGACGCTCATCGAGTAGATCAGCATGGCTTCAAGCTCATCGCACCAGAGCGACGGACGATGATCGCGATGAAGTTCACCATTGAGCTTGACATCGGGCTCTCCTTCCTTCTGCAGACTGCTCTGCCACAGCTAGTGACCGATCGCGAGACGAAAACTCATCGTCGTAAGCGGTCCAAGCGATCGTACGGCCATTGCCGACGCCGCACTGAGATCCCGGAAGCGGAACCACAAGCGGGAACACCTCAGGTCGGAGGGGATGCCCGCGAGAGGCCGTCCCGTAAGACCTGCCCGGTGAGGATTCCCGCATGGGTGCCCTATACGGGACACCGGACGACGTCTGGGGGCTCCTTCTGCAGCGCCAGGCGGAAGGGTCCTCCGCAGCACCTGTCTTTACCGATGGCTCGAGACGGGCAGCAGTCAGACCTGACTGAGCCCGTCCGCGTCGACGCCTGTGGACGCCCAAGCCAGGTGTAGGCCTACAGAACAGCCTGGATCTGCGCGGCTCACCTGGTGACCGCCGAGACAGTCCTGGCCGCTCCGAACGGCGGTTATTGTCGGCGGAAGCTGAATACTGACCCCTGCGTGGCAACCGAAATTTGACCCTTCTTCCCGAAATCCTGACCCGAACCGGGTCAGGGAGGAAGCAGGTGATCGAAGTGGAAGACTGGGCAGAGATCAGGCGGCTCCATCGCGCGGAGGGCTTGGCGATCAAGCAGATCGCGCGGATCAAGAACGTGTCGCGGAACACTGCGCGGGCGGCGCTGCGGTCCGATGCCCCGCCGAAGTACGAGCGGGAGCCGAAGGGGTCGGTGGCGGACGGGTTCGAGCCGCGGGTCCGGGAGCTGCTGATGGCGTACCCGACGATGCCGGCCAGCGTGATCGGGGAGCGGATCGGGTGGCCGTATCCGGACCGGACGCTGCGCACCAGGGTCGCGGAGCTGCGGCCTGCGTACCTGCCGCCGGATCCGGCGTCGCGCACGTCGTATGCGGCCGGGGAGCTGGCCCAGGATGATTTCTGGTTCCCCGACATCACGCTGCCGGTCGGCTTCGGGCAGGTCCGGACGGCGAAGCAGCTGCCAGTGCTGACGCTGGTATCGGGGTATTCACGGCACGCGGGCGCGGTGCTGATCCCGTCCCGGAACGCCGAGGACCTTTATGCGGGCTGGTGGCAGCTGATTCAGGGGCTGGGCGCGGTGCCGCGGCTGCTGGTGTGGGACGGCGAGGGCGCGGTCGGCAAGCACCCGGACCGGCTGACCGCTGAGTGCCGGGCGTTCCGCGGCACCCTCGCGACCAGGGTGTATGTGTGCCAGCCGGCTGACCCGGAAGCGAAAGGGCTGGTCGAGCGGTTCCATGATTACCTGGAGCGGTCGTTCCTGCCCGGCCGCGAGTTCTCCTCCCCGGCTGATTTCAACGCCCAGCTGGGCGCGTGGATCGCGAAGGCGAACACGCGGTGGCACCGGCGGCTGGAGTGCCGGCCGTCGGACCGGATCGGCGCGGACCGGGCCGCGATGATCACGCTGCCGCCGGTGCCGCCGGTGACCGGGTGGCACAAGACCGCGCGGCTGCCCCGGGACTATTACGTGCGGCTGGACGGCAACGACTACTCCGTCGACCCGGCGGTGATCGGCCGCCGGATCGAGGTGAGGGCGGACCTGGCCCGGGTCCGGGTCAGCTGTGACGGGCGGGTCGTGGCTGAGCATGAGCGGTGCTGGGCGAAGCACCAGACCCTGACCGACCCGGCGCACCTGCGGGCGGCGAAGGCGCTGCGGTCGGCGCGGCGGCTGGCGGCGGTCCCGGTGCCGCGCGGGGACGAGGTCGAGCAGCGGGACCTGTCGGTCTATGACCAGATCACCGGGCAGGGGGTGGCCTGAGATGAGCATCCCCGTGGTCAGCGGCGAGGCGGCCGCGATGGCCGCCGTGCTGCTGGATACCGCCGCGCTGATCGAGCAGGCCGCCGCGGACGGGCTGGCCGTCACCTGTGACCCGGGCCGGTCCCGGATCCTGGTCACCAGCATGGCGGGCGGCGCGGCGCGGCGTGCCGCGCTGGTCGCCGCGCTCGGCGAGCTGGCCGGCGCGAGACGGTACCGGCAGTGCGACATCGCCGGGGAGCGTCCGGCCGCGTGGCTGGAAACCGCCGGGCGGGCCGGCGGCACCGTGATCGAGGTGACGACCGCGCTGGCCGTGCGGGCCGTCCCCGGCGGGACGCTGGCAACCGGGCCTGGCGGGCAGCGCGCCGTCATCGCCGCCGGGCAGCAGCCGCCGCCGGGCTGGCGATGGGTCACCGATCTCGACGACGACCCCGGGGAGGCGGCGTGACCAGCACCAAGACCGCGCCCGGCCGGGACGTGACCGCCGAGCTCGCGTTCCTGGCCCGGGCGCTGAAAGCCCCCACGCTGCGTGACGCGGTGCCGCGGCTGGCCGGACGCGCCCGGACCGAAAGCTGGACTCACGAGGAGTTCCTGGCCGCGTGCCTGCAGCGGGAGGTGTCGGCCCGCGAGTCCCACGGCGGCGAGGGACGCATCCGCGCCGCCCGGTTCCCCGCGAGGAAGGCGCTGGAAGACTTCGACTATGACTACCAGCGGTCTCTCAAGCGGGAGACCATCGCCCACCTGGGCACCCTGGATTTCGTGACCGCCCGCGAGAACGTGGTGTTCCTGGGACCGCCCGGGACGGGCAAGACGATGCTGTCGATCGGGCTGGGCATCCGCGCCTGCCAGGCCGGGCACCGGGTCCTGTTCGCCACCGCCGCCGAATGGGTCGCCCGGCTCGCCGACGCCCACCACGCCGGCCTGCTCCAGGCCGAACTGCTCCGCCTGGGCCGCTTCCCGCTGCTGATCATTGACGAGGTGGGATACATCCCGTTCGAGCCAGAAGCCGCGAACCTGTTCTTCCAGCTGGTCTCGGCCCGGTATGAGCGCGCCTCGCTCATGGTGACCAGCAACAAGCCGTTCGGCCGCTGGGGCGAGGTGTTCGGCGACGACGTGGTCGCCGCCGCGATGATCGACAACAGGAGTACGCACGGGTTCCCAGGTGCCGCTTCTGCCCGCGTTATCGCATCCCGGCAGGTCAGATGCTGCCTCAGCGGCTGATCGGATCACTACCGGATTCCGCGAGTGCTACCGGGAATCCTGGTGATACTCGTGTAATGTGCAGCTTCATGGCTGATTCCGGGAGTCCTCTTCTGTCGCTGGTTCAGCCGCTCCTTCCCGGCCGCGAAGATCCCGCCGACGAGCCCGCCCTGGATCCCGGCCTGGCCGAGGTACTTTCGCTGCAGCGGCGCAAGGACGCCGCCGTCAGCGACGGCGATGAGGAAAGCTTCTTCCTCGATACGATCGCCGAGTACCAGTGGGCCCGTGACGCTGCGGGCCTGGCGCCGGCCACGCTGGACGGCCTGACCAAGCCGATCCTCGAGGTCTGCCAGCACTACGGCGTCGCCCCGTGGCGGCTCACGCCGCGGCATGTCGACAAGTACTTTGCCGGGGCAGGCAAGCGCGCCCGGTCGACGGTGCGGCGCAAGATGACGCTGATCGACAGCTATTTCGCGTTCCTCGAGCAGCGGTATGCCGGTGAGGTCGCCCGCCGTTACGGGCTGGCAATCGAGTCACCAGTCGACCCGTTCAACCGTCCCCGGCACCGCGGCGATTTCGGGCTGCGAGTACCGCCCTCGCAGCGGGCGATGCGGGAGTTCTTCGCCCGCTGGCGGGAATCGCTGGACCAGGCCCGCAAGCCGCTGATCGCCCGCCGTGACTACGTGATGGCCAAGGTCACCTATATATCCGCTGTCCGGGCCGCCGAGCTGTGCGGGGTGAGGATCGGCGACGTCCACTGGGAGTCGGGACAGTGGGGCCGGTTCCTGGTCAACGGCAAGGGCGCCCGCGGTTCAGGACCTCGGCAGCGGCAGGCTTACCTGTTCGATGAGGGCAGGGCCTTGCTGTGGTGGTGGATGGAGGAGGTCCGCGGCGGCTTCGCCGGCGACCCCGGCGACCCGCACGCCCCGTTGTTCCCGTCCGAGCGGATCCCGTCGGCGGTGTCCGCGCTGAACGTCGAGGCTCCGGGCATCGCGGTGACGCCGTCGACGTTCCGGCACGCACTGAAGGCCGCCGGGAGGAGGTTCCTGTCCGGGCCGGTCCAGGAACTGCACCCGCACCTGCTCAGGCACGCTGCGGCGACGCATAACTACGAGCGCGGGATGTCGCTATGGGAGGTGCAGAAGCTGCTCGGCCATGACCGGCCGACAACCACAGTCTCCTATCTCGCCACCGCCCATGCCGACCCGGAGAAGGCCAGCCTGGCCGCCGCCGGCCGGGCAGTGCAGCGACTGACGATGGACAAGGGGAACCTGCGGTGAAATGGAACCTGCGCTGGGCCGCAGCCCGGCGTGACATCTGGCGGCCCAGTGACCTGCTCAAAGCCTTCGAGGAAACCGGGTTCACCCCGTCGCTCAGCAAGGTCGCCGCACTCTGGAGCGGCAAGCCGATCTCGGTCCGGCTGGACGACCTGGACAAGATCTGCGCCGCGCTCGGCTGCGGCATCGCCGACCTGCTGGAAGCAGAGCCGCTCCCGGCCTCTGGTGACGAGCACGAGCAGGGACGCCAGGCAGTGGGCAACGGCGGCCAGGCAACGCGGCCGGTGCCCCGGCGAGGCGGCGCCAGGCGGTCGCTGCCGCCGAACTAGCCCGTGCCGTCGGCGACGAGGAACTGGCCCGTCGGGCAGTGTCGCGGCTGCATGGGCTGGGGTGAGCTGCGGCAATACACGACCTGCTCAGCGTGCGCCAAATGGCGGCGGGCGTTCCCCGGCCGGCAGCCCTGTCTTCGCTGCGGGCACCTCAACCACATCAGCGGCGACGGGCTCTGCCGGGCATGCTCGCAGAACCTGCGCTCCGGCGACCCGCTGTGGATGTTCGACCGCAGGCCCGGGCGGCCCGTCCAGCTCGCCTTCATCCTTCCCGGAGTTCGCGCGCCGAAGGCCGCCCCGCTGCTGCTGCCCGCGCAGCGCAAGGATCCCGGCTCAGCGAGTGAGCAAACCCTCCGCGACGCCATCGTGACGCCCCAACGCTGGCACTGGCTTGCCGGCCGGCCCGGCAGCCAGCACGTCTCCCCGCACCTGGTCGATCCGGCACAGGGCACGCTGCTCGAGACACGCCGCGACTGGGCCTGCCTGACCGTCGGCGAGCTGGACCGGCTGCCCGCGCTCACTCCGGGCGCCATGGCCCTGCTCGAAGAGTTCCACCAGCACGCCCGCACGCGGGGCTGGCATGACGCCAGCCGGAACTCAGGGGCCAGGACGCTGCGGATCCTGCTGGCCTGGATCGGCGCGGACGCTCCCATCCGCGAGGCCGACATCCGGGCGCTCGCCGGCCGCCGCAGCACGACCATCCGCCGGGTACTTCAGTTCCTGGCCGCCAAAGACATGGTCACCCCCGACCCCAGCTGCCAGGGCGACGCCGTCGAACGTGCAGTTCACCGGCGCATCGCAGCCTTTCCCGATGGCATCGCCGGTGAAGTAGGACGCTGGGTGCAGGTCCTGCGGGGCGAGGGACGCCGCCCGCATCCGCAGTTCCCGTTCGCCACGATCCGCTCTTACCTCAACTGCCTATCCCCGGTCCTGGCCAGCTGGGCCGGCCGCGTCACCAGCCTGCGTGAGATCACCCGCGACGACATCCAGGCAGCACTCGATGATCAGACGCCCGTCACGGCCCGGAATCTGCTGTCGGCCCTGCACAGCCTGTTCCGGGCTCTCAAACAAGAACGGATCATCTTCCGTGATCCCAGCCGCGGGATCTCCCTCCCCGCGATCAAACGCCTGCCCATCCCGATCCTCGCTGACCAGCTTCACGGCCTCGTCGACCGCGCCGACGGCCCGATGGCCAGGCTCGTCGTCGCCCTGATCGCCATCCACGCCCTCGGCAAGCAGGAAACAGCCGGCCTGCTGCTGGCCGATCTCGACCTGCCCGCCGGGCGGCTGATCACCCGGCGCGCGGACGGCCAGCACCGCACCGTCTACCTTGACGAACTCACCCACACCCTGGCTATCGAATGGATGCGTGAACGACACCGTCGCTGGCCCCGCAGCGCCAACCCCCACCTGCTGGTCACCAGAGTGACCGCCGACGATGAAACGCGCCCGCCAGCCGCTCACACGGTGATGGAAGCCATCTTCGCGCGGCTCGGGCTTAGCCCGGGCAAGCTGCGCCGGGACCGGATCCTCGATGAAGCCAGTCACACCGCCGACCCCGTCCACCTCATGCGCGTGTTCGGCATCAGCGCCAAGACCGCCATGACCTACATCCAGGCCGCCCACCCCGAACGCCGGCCCACGCTGCCGCGATAAGACCTCACATCTTTGGCGGAACCTGGCTCACCGCAGGCCGACCGGCCCCGATTCATGCGCGGGTTCCCCGCCCTGCACGATCAGGATTCCGCGAACCCACGCGCTTTCGCCTCGTCCACCACGCCGAAGTCATCAGCCTCAAAGGCGACAGCTACCGGCTCAAAAACCGCAACCTGGGTCGCATCCCCGCCGGTCACGACCACGGAGAAAACCCATGACAGACCTTATCCCCCCGGTCCGGCCGCACAGCGGCAACGACACCTGGGACCTGGTCGAGAACGCCCTCCGCGAGCTCGCCGGCCGCCGCGGCCGGTGGCCCGGCGACCCGCTCACCGCGATCACCCTGCTCGCTAGCCTCATCGACCAGGCCGAACGCATGATCCCCGAACTCGCGGCGGACGCCCGCAAGAACCACGCCAGCTGGGCCGACATCGCCACCGCCCTGGGCACCAGCCCCGAACAGGCCGAACTGCGCTACAGCCCCCGCTCCCCGGGTACGCGACACCCGTGAACCCTACGACCCCGACTAACCCAGACCAGAACAACGCAAAGTAACCAACCAACCCATCGAGGGGTCAAAATTCAGGAGCCGCCAGAGGGGGCGGATTCAACTGGTCAGCGCAATGCCTCGGCGAGTCGAGAAGATTCTCGATGAGCTGAGGAGGTTGCGGGATGCCCCCACATCTGACGGCAGAGCAGCGGCAGCTGGCGCTGCGGCTGAAGGCCAGGGGCCTGTCGTTGCGGGAGATCGGCCCGCAGGTGGGCTGTTCGCATGAGCTGGTCCGGATCATTGCCCGGCAAGCGCCGCGGCGGCCGGTCCCCCAGGACGGGTGGGTGCCCGGCCCAGGGCGGCTGACCCTGGCCGACCGGGAGGAGATCAGCATCGCCCTGCATGCCGGGCAGTCGTTCACTGCGATCGCTGCCCGGCTGGAGAAAGCGGTCTCGACGGTGTCACGGGAGGTGGCCGCCAACGGGGGGCGGGAAGAGTACCGGGCGTGGCGGGCTCATCAGCGTGCCCGGCAGCAGGCCCGGCGGCCCAAGACCCCGAAGCTAGCCTGCCCCCGCCTGGCCGCCCAGGTCACCGGGTGGCTGGAGCAGTGGTGGTCGCCGGTGCAGATCTCCCGCCGGTTGCGGATCGAGTATCCAGGCGATCCCATGATGTGGGTGAGCTACGAGACGATTTACCAGGCCCTGTTCGTGCAGGGCCGCGGTGAGCTGCGCCGGGAGCTGGCCCGCTGCCTGCGCACCGGGCGGGCCAAGCGCCGTCCCCACGGCCACGGTGATAACACCGGGCGCATCAAGGACATGGTGATGATCAGCGAGCGCCCGGCCGAGGCCGCCGACCGGGCCGTGCCCGGCCACTGGGAAGGCGACCTGATCATCGGCAAGGGCTGCAAGTCAGCCGTCGGCACGCTGGTGGAGCGGACCACTCGCTTCGTGCTGCTGCTGCACCTGCCGCACGGCCGCGACGCGCACCTGGTCGAGCAGGCGATGCGAAAGGCGATCAGCGCGCTGCCTGCCGAGCTGGCCCGCACTATCACCTGGGACCAGGGCAAGGAAATGTCCTATCACGCCGACTTCACCATCGCCACCGGCATCCCGGTCTACTTCTGCGATCCCCACGCGCCCTGGCAGCGCGGCTCGAACGAGAACACCAACGGGCTGCTGCGCCAGTACCTGCCCAAAGGCACCGACCTGTCAGTGCACTCCGCCGACGATCTAGCCCGCATCGCGGCCACCCTGAACAACCGGCCGCGCAAGACGCTGGGATTCATGAAACCATCTGAGAAGCTCGCTGAGCTTCTTGCGCACACCGATTGAATCCGCCCGGTCAGTTTTCAGATGCCGTTGACAGTTATCTTAAGTCCGCTTGGAAGAAGCCCAGGTGGGAGGGCGGTTTTGCGTCGCGGACATGTCGCAGACGAGGGTCCTGCGCGGGGAGCAAAACCAAAGAACGGCATCGAGAAGGGGATTAGCGCAGGTCACGTAGGTGACGCCACATCGGTTACGTCGCGGACACCGCTTAAGATAACGCATCTAGGGCGCGTCGAATACCTGACAAATACCCCGCGTCAGCTACATCGTGGACAGCCCAACGGCGACTTAAGATATCGGCGGCTCGGCGGGCATTCTCCCGGGCTTCCTCGTCACTCAAGGTGATGCTATCGATCGGCATAGCCCGGGGCCGGCCGACCCGACTTGCGTCTCACCGTGTGCAATTCGACAACGGGCATCCCGGAGCTCGCTATCATCTGGCCGCTGCAGTCAGTCCCGGGCACGTGCGGCCATCTCGCCCGTCCAAGCGGAACGCAAGATCCCCTTGGCTAGGTGAACTGACGTTCGGCCGACCCGCGCGGAGCCAGCCATCGCAGCAGCGTGATCGTGATGAAGTACAGGACGGGCGCCGAGGCGTAGACGGCCAGGCTGGCCCGCGGCGAGACCGCGGCGATCGCGAACGCGGCGATGTAAACCAGCAAGGGAAAGACGGACAGCGCCAGCCCGACCGGATCGACGCCCGGTCCAGGGGCTCGTGCACCAGGGATGGCCTCTGCGTCGCATAGGCCCAGATGGCGGTCCGGGTGACGGACGTGGCCATCAAGATCAGGCCGAACAGGCGCAGCGCGAGCGGGTCCTCGTAATAGCGGCTGAGCAGCGCCGAGCCGAACGGCAGCAGGCACACCGCGAACAGGGTCAGCAAATTGAGCCAGATGATGCCGCGGTCGGTGTACCTGATCAGCGTGAACAGGTCCCGGTGGCCGGTCCACTGCATCGCCGCCACGATGAAGGCGATCACGAAGCTGACGAAGCTGGGCCGCACGTCGGAAATGGCGGACTGGAGGGTCTCGTGCGGGCTGAGTTCCGGCACGTGAATATCGAGCACGAGCAGTGTGATGATGATGGCGAACACCCCATCGGTCAGCGCCAGAACGCGTGACGGATCCCGGCGCCGCTTCTCCCGGGTCGCACCGCGCACGCGCTGACCTCGTCATCTTCCTGCACGGGCGGAGCCTAGCCAGCCGGGCGCCATCTGGCGGGCACAGCGCAGCCCGCGGAGGGACCTCTCCGGCAGATCCGCCTTGGCGAGCACCGGCGGTAGCAGCAAGCGCCCAATTACGTCACTGCCTCATCCGCTGGCGCGGCGTCCGCGAGCCCGACGTGCCGATGGAACGCCGCGAGCCCGCCCATCAGCGACTCACTCGGCCCGCGAAGCCTCTGAAGGTCAGGCGGCACCTGGTCATAGCTCAGGTTCGGGTCGTCGCCGCAGACCGGGCAGATGACCTCATACTGGCCCGTGTAGCCGCCATCAACATGGCCGTCGATCATGCGGACAGGCTGCGCCCGGAGGAAAGCGGTATCGTTATCGTGCCCGGCGACTCCATGACAGATCGCCATGCAGCCATTGTGCACCATGAGCCGAATGCCCGGTAAAGAGGCAAATGAACTTCGGGTGGCTAACTGGTTTCATGACACCGACCGCCTGAAACACGTCCTGGAACACAGCGGGCAGGTCGACTCGGCCATAGGGGAACCCCCTCCTAGTTCCTGGCCAGATTTGATGTGGCCGCCGCGGATGCTAACAGCGGACGCGGACGACCTCGGACACAGCCTGGCAGAGTTTGACCGCACCGGAGGTGTGAAGTGGCGCGGACCTGGTTGTCGATCCGGGTCGACCTGATCGAGGGCCACGGCGAGCAGTACTGGCTGCGGCGAGAACGGATCTTCGCGGCCGTGCGCAGCCACACCTTCAAACAGCTCGCCGACGCAATTGACGACGCGCGTTCGCCCGCTGGGACCGCTCGCACCTGCAGGAGTTCACCCTCACCGACGGCAGGCGCTTGCGCGATCCGGACCCGGACTGGGAGATCGAGGGAGAGGTCACCGAGGACTATCGGCAAGTGAAGCTTTCGCGGCTTCTCCCGGGAGCGCAGTTCGCCTACGTGTTCGACCTCGGCGACGACCGGGCCCACCTGTGCACCGCCGGCGCGCGGCGGATCGACCCGGTCAAGGTCCTGGGGATCCCGCCAGACACGCCGCTGCCGTACTGGTGCTGGGGCGACATTCCCGACCAATACCGGCGCCGCTGGGACGACGACGGCCTGCCCGTAAGGGCCCGGTTAACGCCTCGTTTCAGTCCCCGAGGACCAGCAGGTGTCGATTGCACCTGCTGGTGCTACCGCCTGCCACTAGATCCCCCGCCGGGCGCGGCGGGATGAGCCTTCCCGCGCCGTCCGACCTGGCAGCGGATACGGTTCGCTCAGGTGGGGTGTTCGGCGGCCGGGCTGGGCGCACCGATTCGGGGTGCGGGTTCGGCCCTCGGGAGCAAGACGGTTGCCCACAGGCCGATCAGGCCGATGAACGCCAGCACGATCATGGCGGCCCCGTAGGACCGTTTGGGGTCGGCGAGACCGGCGACCAGGATGGTGCCCGCGATCGCGGTGCCGAGTGAGGACCCGAGGTTGGAGACGCTGCGCGATAGCCCGGAGATTTCTCCTTGGAGGTTTTCCGGGAAGGCGGATTGCACGACGTTGACCGACGGGGTGAGCATGACGCCGACGCCCACGCCGATGAGGAACAGCCCGGGGGCGAAGTACCAGGCGCCGGGGTGGCCCTTCACCATAACCAGCAGCACGATGATCCCGGCGATGGTGGTCACAAAACCGGCCAGGATCAGCGTTCGCTGCTGGAACCGTTTGGCCAGGCGGCCAGCGGCCAGCGAGGACAGCAAGATGCCGACGGTGGCGGCGGTGAAGATCACGCCGGTCTGGATGGCGTTGTAGTGCCGTACCACCTGGAGGTAGGCGGACACGACAAACGACGTACCCAGCAGTACCGCCCATTGCACGTTCTGGGTGACCAGGGCCAGGTTGGAGGTGCGGTTGCGGAACAGGCTGGTCGACAGCAGGGCTTCCTTCCCGGCGTGTTCGCGGCTGCGGATCCAGGCGAAGAACCCGGCCAGGATAAGCGCCCCGACCACAAGCAGGACCGCCATCAGCGCAAGATTGCTGTCGGCTGCCATGATCCCTCCGACCAGGACGACCAGGCCCGCGGCGGACAGGACCGCCCCGACGATGTCGAAGGGGCGGGTGGGATCGGCGGGCAGTGGATCGGTGATGCCGCGGGCGAGCAGCATGATGATCACGATGATGAGGGCTTGGAAGATGAACGCGGCCCGCCAGGTGATCGCGGTGGTGATCGCGCCTCCGATCAAGGGCCCGGTGGCGGCGCCGATTCCGCCCATGCCGCTGATCACCCCGAACGCCCACGCCCGGGACTTCATATCGCGGAACATAATGGTGGTGAGGATGTAGACCGGCGGGATCAGCAGCGCGGTGCCGACTCCCTCAAAGATCGAGTTGCCCAAAATCAGCACGCCGAGCCCGGGTGAGAGGGCGCTGAGCACGGCGCCGATCCCATAGACCGCCAGCCCGATCGTGAAGCACCGCTTGCGGCCCCAGCGGTCGGTCAGCTTGCCGCACGGGATCATGAGCGCGGCCATCACCAGCAAGAACAAGGTGATACACACTTGCACGCCCTGGACCGTGGTGTGCAGGTCGTCCTTGATGTCATTGATCATGACGTTCATGTTCGAGCCCGCGAAACTGCAGATGAACTGAGCCAGAGCCAGCGGCACCAGCACCCTCCGCAGCGACCCAGTAACGGCCGGCCGGCCAGCCGCGGCAGTCATGACCCCACCTCGCCGCAGAGTCGGCCACCCACCGCGTGGCCCTTCCCGGACAGCGCCCGTTCCATATCTGGCACGGCAGATCTCCCAAGTTATGTCCTGGCTCAGTATTGCAACTGCGGGACACCACCGGGGCGAGCGCCGCACAGTGGTCAGCGGTGGCCGACTCTGCGCCTGCCAGAACGGCGTAAGGATGTACCGCAGCGCCACGGTAATCCCACCCGGCCGACAGTCCCGCACCCCTTGACCGCACACGCCACGGCTTCCCGGGCGCCCCGAACATCCCCATTGGCGTGACAGGGAGACAGCCATGCCGACGATCGGGCGGCCGCTGAGATAACGGCGGCTCGGTGTGCGTGTCGGCGTCAGAGCTCGAATATACCCCGTAACTTCTGGCGAAGATCGTCAACGCGGTTGCTTTGATCTCGATGCTGACGGGGCGGCCGATGCCGGAGTTTCCGGTGATCAGGCCTCGAAGAATGCCCAGACGCCGGGCGTCGTCCCCCATGCAAGCACGGCGTCACGCGCTCTGCACAGAACAGGTCCGCAATCTCTCACCGGCAGCGACCGCCCGGTGAACATCGCTGGCGGGTGACAGCCTTCCGACTGCCGCCGCCCTCGCACGATCCGATCACGTCGTGGGTGGCGTCGAGATCTGACCTGTGATGACCGTCAAGACGAGACGGTAATTGCCACGGAGCGTGAGCATTCACTGAGCGTTGGCGCAGTGCGGTTAGCGCCTCCTGCCGATTCCGGGCGCGGGCCTGGAGCCGGTTCTTCTCGGACAATTCGGCCCCAGAACACCCAGTTCTGGCTTGGCCCAGCCTGGCTGCGCCAGGGTCTGGTGAGCTTGCCCACCGTCCGGCCGGTCCTGGAGGAAACTGTGGCGCCGGCGGGAGCGCCGCCGCGGGCGCAGCTGGTTGCCCATGTTCGCGCCCAGGGAACGGGTCCGGCCGGCGAGACAATACATAGGTATGAAGCGCGAGCGGCCGACGGCGGTCGATGGGCGCATTGTCGACCCTGGGGATTTCGAGGCCGCCTTTCAGGAGCACTTTCCGCCGGTTTACAGGTTCGTCGCCCGGCGCGTCGGTACGGCCATCGCCGAGGACCTGGCGGCTGAGACGTTCGCGACGGCGTACCGCCGGCGTGCCTGCTTCGAGCCCGGGCGGGGGTCACTGCGTTCCTGGCTGTATGGGATCGCGGTCAATCTGGTGCGCGGCCACTGGCGCGCTGAGCAGCACCTGCTCGCGCTCGATGCCCGGCTGGCGCCCGAGGTCGATCTGTCCGATAGCTGGGATGCGGTCGATCAGCGCGTCACTGCCGCGTTGCTCGCGCCGCGGCTTGCCGCGGCTCTGGGTCAGCTGACCGGTGATCAGAGGGATGTGCTGCTGCTGCATGCCTGGGCCGGGCTGAGCCATGAGGAAATCGCTGCGGCGCTGCAGATTGCGCCGGGCACCGTGCGTTCCCGGCTGTGGCGGGCGCGGGCGTCTTTGCGCGAGCAACTCGGTGACTTCGACTTCGACCTGTGGACGTTCGATGGGCCGGGGATAGACCCGGCGCCCGGGAGGCTGGACCGTGGCTGACGAGATTGAGTTGCTACGGGGGTTCCGCGACGAGATTCCCGGGCCGTCCACTGACGCCTGGGCCCGGGCGCGGTCGGCGATCGCCGCCGCCGGGTCCGAGGAGGTACCGGCCGGGCGCCGACGCAGGCGGGCACCGGGCCGGCACCGGCTGGGGTGGGCTTCCGGAGTGGCCGTGGCCGCTGCGGTGGGAGCTGTGCTGGCGGTCGTGGTGCCGGGTTCGCCGGCTGCCAGGCCCCCGGGCGCCGCGAGCGCGCGGCAGGCCAAGGAGACCGCCTACGTGATCTCCCGCGCTGGACGGGCCCTGGCCTCGTCGGGCCAGGGCAACTTTGTCGGGTATGCCCGGACGGTGCTGCAGCCTGGCAGCAGTGTCGAGCCCGTGGCAGGCAACTTTCAGAGCGGGCCCGGTGTCCATTCGCAGCTGAGCGCCAGCTCCATGACGAGCTGGTCGTACCACGGCACCGGCAGGCTTGCCACCTTCACCCCCGCCGGGCAGCGCGTGCTCGGCGAGAGCACCACCATCGCCGCGGGGGGCGGCGCGACGACCGTAGTGGTCGTGAATTACCGGGACGCCACCTGGTGGCGCGCCACGACTGCGGCGCCCCCGGCGGCGGCGGCGCCGCCCGAGTGCAGCGTCGGCGTGCAGATCGGTCCTGGCGGCTGGGCAGCCTACATCCGCCACGAGCTGCGCTGCGGCGGGTACACGACCGACGGCGTGGAGCGGGTGGACGGGATCAGCGCCATCAAGCTCACCGAGCGCGACAACCGCGTTGCGCTGTGGGTGAACCCGGCCACGTACCTGCCGGTGCGCATGGTCACCGAGGGGCGGCAGCGAACCCAGACCGACTTCCGCTGGCTGCCCCCGACCCCAGCCAACCTGGCCCAGCTGAGCATGCCGGTACCGGCCGACTTCCGGCAGGTCCCGCCGCCATCATGACGGTTGCAAACCCCGGCAGAGGACACAGCATCCACCGAACCGTAAGGACAGCGACGTGAACGGCGACACCAGCGGCGGTCGCGGCAGGCGGGTGCGGCGGCGGCAGACAGGCGTGCTGGCCGCCGCCGTGGGGGGCATCGCTGTGCTGGTAGCGGCATGCGGTGGCGGCGGCTCGCCTGCTGCGGCCGGGTCGAGCACCTACCAGAAGGCGCTGGCCTTCTCGCAGTGCATGCGCGGGCACGGCGAGCCGGGCTGGCCCGACCCCAATAGCAATGGTGGCTTCAGCCTCCACGGGAATCCTGGCACCACCGGGGGCTCCGTGCTGACGTCGGCTAACAAGGCCTGCCAGCCCCTGCTCCCGAAGAGCGCTCCGCTGACTGTGGCGCAGCAGCGGCAGGTCACTAGCCAGGCCCTGAAATACCTCGCGTGCATCCGCTCGCACGGGATTCCGGCCTTCCCGGACCCTGTCGTGAACGGCGGCAACGTGACTTTCAACCCGCCTGCCGGCGTTAGTCCCGGCTCGCCCCGACTCAGGCCGCGCAACAGGCCTGCCAGAAGCTCCTCGCTGGGCGGTCGTGATGAGCGGCACAGTCTCCCGGCCAGGCAAGTTGCCGACGGGGCGCGGCAACGGCCGCCGAGGCCGTCGTACTGGGCTGGACGGGCGCGGCCGGGTGGCGACCGTGATGGTGGCTGCTGGGCTGCGAGTGGCCGGGGTCACCGGTGCCTGCCGGCCGCGCCGCACGGGAACGACTCGCAGCGGGCTTAGCTCGCCGCAGTTCCTGTCCGCGCAGCAGGCCTGCCGGCCGCTGAATCCGTTTGCGCATAAGGACGGTGGATCGTGAGCAGCACTGTTTCGCCGGGCCAGGTTCCTGGCCGGCGGGCTGAGGCAGTGATAGCACCGGACGAAGCCGGAAGCGCGCACCGGGCTGGGCGGCGGCGCTTGCTGGCAGCCGGGGTTGTGATCGTGCTGGTAGCCGCCGGGGTAGTCGCGGCGGGAGTGTCCGGCGCGTTCAGCGGCTCAGGTCATGTCGGCGGCAGTAATCCGTATCCGACCTCGACGGCGATGGTGACACGGCAGTCGCTCTCGTCGCAGACCGAGGTGGGCGCCACGCTCGGCTACGCCGGCTCCTACAGCGTGATCGGACAGGGCCAGGGCACGATCACCTGGCTGCCGGCGGCGGGCCGGGTGATCGGCGAGGGCGGGGTGCTGTACCGGACCGATAACGCCGTCCCGGTGTTCCTGCTGTACGGGACGGTCCCGGCGTGGCGGACCCTGTCCGAGGGGCTGACCGGCCAGGACGTGCATCAGCTGAATCGTGACCTGGTGCGGATGCGATACGCGACCAGCGCGGAGCTGGGCCCGGTGTCCGGCTGGGACTACTTCAGCGCCGAGACCGCCTACGCGCTCGAACTGCTGCAGGCCCACCTGGGCCTGCCGGTGACCGGGAGCCTGCCGCTAGGGCAGGCGGTGTTCGAGCCCGCCGCGTTGCGGGTGGCCACGGTGAGCGCGTCGCTGGGATCAGCGGCGGGCGGGCCGGTCTTCACCGCGACCACGACGGCCCCGGTCATCACCGTTAACCTGCCCGCCGACCAGCAAGCCGAGGTCAAGGCCGGCGACCAGGTGACGATCACCCTGCCGGACGGGGCGGCCACGCCGGGGTGGGTGTCCTCGGTCGGCTCCGTTGCCAGCGGGTCGGGCAGCTCGGCCACGGTCACCGTGCGGGTGGCGCTGACTGACCCGAAGGCGGCCGGGGGCCTGGACCAGGCCCCGGTCGAGGTCGCGATCACCACCGGCAGCGTGAGCAATGTCCTGGTCGTACCGGTGGACGTGCTGCTGGCCCGGTCCAGTGGCGGGTACGCCGTCGAGGTCAGGGGCCCGGGCGGCCATCACCTGGTCCCGGTGACGCCCGGGCTGTTCGACGACGCGGCCGGCCTGGTCCAGGTCACCAGCACCGGCCTGACAGCCGGGCAGCACGTGGTGGTGCCCGCGATATGAGCGCGGGCACGAGCATGGCAGCCTGGGCGGCCGGCTACCGGCCGGGGCCGGGCGGCGGACCGGGCCTGGTGCTGGAGCTGGAGGGGGCGACGAAGGTCTATCCCGGCTCGCCGCCGGTGACCGCGCTGGCCGGGGTGAGCTTCGCCGTGGCCGCCGGGGAACTGATCGCGATCGCCGGGCCGTCAGGGTCGGGGAAGTCGACGCTGCTGCACCTGATGGGCACCCTGGACCGGCCCTCGGCCGGGATCGTCCGGGTCACGGGCCTGGACGTCGCCGCGATTTCGGACCGCGAGGTCTCGGCGCTGTGCGCCGCCTTGATCGGGTTCGTGTTCCAGCAGTTCTTCCTGGCCGAGCACGCCACCGCCCTGGACAACGTGGCCGACGCGCTGTTGTACGCCGGCGTCAGCCTGGCCGAGCGCCGCGACCAGGCGCGGGACGCGCTGGCGCGGGTCGGGCTGGTCGGCAAGCTGGCCGCCCGGCCGACCCGGCTGTCAGGCGGCGAGCGGCAGCGGGTCGCGATCGCCCGCGCGCTGGTCGGCCGGCCATCGTGCTGGCCGACGAGCCCACCGGCAACCTCGACTCGGCTACCGGCCAGGCTCTCCTCGACCTGCTCGAAGAACTCAACGCCGAGGGGGCCACCATCATCGTGGTCACCCACGACCTCGCCATCGCCGCCCGGCTGCCCCGCCAGATCGGCATGCTCGACGGGCGGATCACCACCGACACCGCAGCCGGGCAACAGCCATGAGCGCCCCGGCCGGCCCGGCGCCGACCCGGCTGCGCCCCGCTGACCTGGCCCGGCTGGCCGCCGTGGGCCTGCGCACCAGGAAACGACGGGCCGCCCCGTCCGCCCTCGGCATCGCGATCGGCGCGGCCGCGATCGTCGCCGTGCTGGGCCTGTCCGCGTCCTCGCAGGCCGGGCTGCTCGCCGAGATCAAGGCGCTCGGCACCAACCTGCTCACCGTGCAGAACGGGCAGACTTTCGGCGGCGGCACCGCCGAGCTTCCCCTCACTGCCCCCGGCATGATCGCCCGGCTGCCCGGCGTGACCCAGGTCCAGGACACCGGGGCCACCAGCGCTAACGCCTTCCGCAGCCCGCTGATCCCCACCATCGATACCAATGCGCTCACCGTGGACGCGGCCAGCCTGGGACTGCCGAAAGCGGTCGGCACATCGGTCGCGCAGGGCTCCTACCTCAACGCCGCCACCGCGCAGCAGCCCGTCGCCGTGCTCGGCGCGGCCGCCGCGCAGCGGATGGGCATCGACCGGATCTGGCCCGGCGAGCGCAGCTGGGTCGGCAGCATGTGGTTCTACATCACCGGCATCCTCAAGCCCGCCGCCCTCGCTCCCGAGACCGACTCCTCGGTGCTGGTCGGCTTCCCCGCCGCCGAGAAATACCTTGGCCTGGACGGCCATCCCTCCACCATCTATCTGCGCACCCAGGACAGCCAGGTCACCGCCGTCGACAGGCTCCTTGCGGCGCAGGCCAACCCGGAGAATCCCAGCGAGGTCAACGTCTCCCAGCCCTCGGCCGCGCTCACCGCCCAGGCCGATGCCCAGGGCGCGTTCGACACCCTGTTCCTCGGCCTCGGCGCCGTCGCCCTGCTGGTCGGCGCCGTCGGCGTCGCCAACACCATGGTCATCTCCGTGCTCGAGCGCCGCTCCGAGATCGGCCTGCGCCGCGCCCTCGGCGCGACCCGTGGCAACATCCGCACCCAGTTCCTGTCCGAGGCCATCCTGCTCGCCCTCCTCGGCGGCGCCGCCGGCGTTATCATCGGCGCCATCGCCACCGGCATCTACGCCCGCGCCAAGGGCTGGGCCATCGTCATCCCGGCCGAGGCCTGGGGCGGCGGGCTGGTCGCCGCCCTGCTCATCGGCGCGCTCGCCGGGCTGCTCCCCGCGCTTCGCGCTGCCCGCCTCGACCCCACCCAGGCCCTCTGGACCATGTAACGAGGTCATCACAATGAGCGCGGACGAGATGGCCGCCTTGACCCGGCGCAGGTTCCTGAATGCATCTGCCGCCGGGCTGGCAGCGGCTTCTGCCGCTGGGCTCGCAGCCTGCTCCGGGCCCGGTGCGACAACTGCCGGCGCGGACCGCGGCGGCCAGGCAGCGGCCAGCCGCGACGTGATCGATACGGTCCTGGAAGCTTTCAAGACCCGGCGGCTCGTCGGCCTCGGGGAGGCGCACGGCCTGCAAGACCACCATGACGTACTCGACATGCTGCTGTCCGATCCGCGACTGCCCGGGGTGGTCGATGACATCGTGGTGGAGTTCGGCAATGCGCTCTACCAGCCCATGATGGACCGCTTCATCGCCGGCCAGCCGATCGGCAACGCTGACCTGCGCCCGGCCTGGCAGAACACCACGCAGTCTCCCGCCGGTACCTGGGACCAGCCGGTCTACGAGCAGTTCTTCCGCACGGTGCGGGCCGCCAACTGGACGATGCCTCCCCGCAGGCAGATCCGGGTGCTGCTGGGCGACCCTCCTATCGACTGGTCAAAGATCACAAATCGTGGAGAGCCTCTCGTCTTCCTGGCACAGCGCGATACGCACGCGGCATCGGTGGTGAAAACACAGGTGCTGGACAAGGGGCGCCGCGCGCTGCTCTGCTACGGCGCCGAGCACCTTCTTCACTCCACCCCCGACAACATCGTCTCGATAGTGAAGCAGCAGACCGGCGAGCGCACCTACACGATCGTCGACATTGTCACCTACCTGGCCGGAGAACCCCGGCGGGCTGGCCAGAAGCCTCTCCCGGTACTCCCGGAACACGGTCATCCCTGCCGCCGGCACCTGGCTCGGGGCATTCGACGCGGGACGGTTCATGGCTGGCGCCGCCATGTCCAGCGGGCCAGGCAAGCCGGTTAACCCCTTGTGCGGCTTGCCGCTCAGATCGTTCATGGACGCCGGCTTGTACCTGGGCCAGCCCGGGGACCTGACGATGTCGTGGTGGAATCCAGCCATCTACCTCGATCCCGTGTACTGGGCCGAACTGCAGCGCCGCAACGCCCTGAAACGCAACACCGTGGACCTGGACAGCCACCGGCGGGAACAGCCGGCTGAGCTCCCAGTGCCACAACTGCCGCCGTCACTGGAATGCGGCGACGCCGCGCACCAGGGCTAGATGACGACATCACCCTTCTCGTCTTGCGTAATGAGAATGTCGGGCTTGGGTCGTTAAGGCGGGTGAACCGCGCTGGGCGGTAAGTAAGCTAAACGCCACTTTCTCGCCCGGTTTCTGTAATCCGAAACGTCCCTTATGCGTGCCCGGCTCTTGATCGCGTCGATCGCACATGAGCATGGAAGACGAGTGCCACTAAGCGCCAGAGAGCCGCTCTATCATCGGCCCGGCCGAGCATCTCTCAGGCGCCCGCGGGACATCGTTGCGCGACAGATCCACCTGATCTGCGCGCGTCGCCGTTGCCTCGGTTTCGGCCACCGTGGTCGTGTGAGCAGCCAGCGAGTGCCTGGCGGGGTGGTGCACAAGCTGCCCGCAGACCTGCGCAAGGCGCTGATCGCCAACACCGCGGCGCTCGATGCCTGGAAGGACATCACGCCTCTGGCCCGCAACGCGTTCATCTGCTGGGTCGACGATGCCAAGCAGGAGATGACCCGAGAACGCCGCATCCGCCGGACCCAAGAGGAGCTCGAGGAAGGCCAGCGCCGGCCCTGCTGCTGGCCGGGGTAGCGGCAGCGCTCCGTGAGCACGGCTCGGCAACGCTTGATGAGCGCTGCCACTACGTTCGCCGCCCTGACTGAATCCAGGTCGGCGGTCACCGTAACGTGCGCGGTCGCGGCATCAACGACTGCCCGGTGGCGGCTATCACGGTTACGCGTTGTGACGGGGCGGGATAGTGCCTCGATCCCTCTGCGCCGAGCCTGACGGCGAGTGCCGCTCTTGACGATCCACCCATATCATTTAGATATGTGACCGGGCAGCCGACGGCAGGAGGCATCCCGATGCGCGCACCAGATGACAGCACCACTCCCTCGCGATCTGTCACCGTTATGAGGCGTCTGATCAGGTCATGGGAGTACCGGCACCTCCGTGCTGTCGCGGGCGTGCGCTGGCCCGGCGAGCGTTGATTCAGGTTCGCCGTGGAGCTAGGTGAGCCGCATTGCCGCGGCTGCGCTCATGGACGCTTCAGGAACCTCAAACCGAACGCCGCGAACACCAGGACAATTCCGACGTTTACTATCAGCCGCTCCCAGAGCTGGTGCCTGAAGAACAGGACGTCCACGCCGACCACGACGGCTACCAGCGCGAGCACGTAAAGCACGACGGCTGCCTGTCTTCCCATCGTTTCGTTCTACTATGTGCGACGGAGTGGAGCAAGAGCGGCGCTGGTTTCAGTGAAACGCTTGCGCAGGCTGAACCATCTGATGCCCTGTTCTCCCGAGGTGCGCCACGCCTGCGTGTCACCAACCCGCGCTGGCGCGGTTTCAGGCAGGCAAGGTGAGGTGGCGAGCAGTGCGGTTAGGTCCGGATCGGCAGGATTGGTGTGTCTGCTGGTGAACGTCTGGCGCCGTTAGCCGTGGTCACTCAAAGGGATAGTTCCCGCATACGGCCTCTGATGTCTTCGTGGTCGTCAAAGCCGGGCAGTCGGCCAGGGGTAGCCCGTCACGAAAGAGCGTTGCCGTTGATCACCGATCCATGCCCAGATAAATAGGCCGACAACAAACGTCCGGCCGCCAGGTTAACGGCTGAACCGTGGCTGCCAGGAGGGGCCGTGCCTGACAGGTCAGGCGGTGCCAGCTGACCATTCGATTGTCGGCGGCCGGCCGGCGGAGCAGGTCGGATTGCCCTTCGGGTCGGTCAGGCCAACCCGACCGACGAGCAGGCCGGTCCTGGCAGCCTCGCCGAGGACCGCTGGCGGCACGCCGTCTAGCCACAGTTTGGCCCGGCGGAAGAGCGTGGCCGGGCCGGCTCGTCGATGGTGACCCAGTTCAGGTAGATGAAACGGCCGCCTGACGGCCCTTGAATGTAGGGGCCTTTAATGTCCGAGGCGATGCCGTTCGGATCCGCCTCCGCGCAGAGCTGGCACTCGAATGCCCACGTCGCGGTAGGCGCGTCGCCCGGGGTCAGGCCGAGCAGCTCGTCCCGCTTGCCGCGGCGCTGGATTCCCACGTGAATGTTGCGGTAGCCGCCTGGAACATCATTGCTCGGACCGCACGATCGACCCGGCAGGTCGATGCCCTCGATCCGGATTTGCATTGAACTATTATCTTCCGCCAGCGGGACGGCGCGGGCCGCCGGCTGGGCACGCCCCGCCCATGGCCGGAAGCTGATGCCGATACTGCACCATGCGCACTGCCCGGTATCGCGCAGCTGCCACCAGCTGCTGCGGCTATGACCGAACTCAGTCGACGTGCATAATGATCTTTCGGCACGGCACCGATCGCAGTCGTGACCGGGCGGGTCAGCCGAGCAGATCGGCGGTGCGGCGCTCAGGGTGGGCAAGCTGCTCCGGTTAAGGAACGTCATCGGTAACGATTCGGCACTGGCCCCGGTGCCCCGGCAGTTCCCGGCAGGATGCTTGCCGTGGTTCAGGCTGCAGATCAGCAGTTCCCGTTCAGGCCTGGCCGGCAGCTCATGCCGGGCGGCCCGCCGCCGGTCCCCGGCTGGCCGGACAAGTCCCTTCGCCGCCTGCGCCTAGCCCTCGGCGCCGCCGCCGCCGGCCGGCGCGAATGCGTCCTGGTGGGCCGCGACCCATTCCTTCAGGCTCGTCGGCGTCTGACCGGTGAGCTCGCGGTAGGTGTCGGTGACGAGAGCGGCGTCGCCGCGCTTCCACGCGGCGAAATGCAGCATCACCTGGACGTCGACCTGGTCCTCGGGTATGCCGACTTGTTCGACCGCGAACTTGCGGCCCTCGGCCTCCGGTATGTCCTGGTAGGTGATCGTGCGCCCCAGCACCTCGCTCAAGACGGCGGCCATCTCAGCCATGCTCAGAGCTTCCGGCCCCGTCAGCTCGTAGTTGGCTCCGTGCTCGTCGCGCTCGGTCAACACGATGGCGGCGGCGCGCGCGACATCGTCGGCTGCCACCAGCCCGACGCGACCCTCTCCGGCGCACCCGACCAGGCAAGCACGGGATTTGATCCATTCGGCTTGATTGAGCATGCTGGTATCCATCACCGAATTCGGCGACACCAGGGCCCAGCTCAATCCCGACTCGCGGATCGCTTCGATGCTCGCGAGGTGCAGGGCATCGAGTGGGTCTCCGTGATGGCGGACCGCGCCGTACAGCTTGACGATCCGCCGGACACCGGCCTCCTGCGCCGCCTGCAGCGCGTTTGCCTCGCGGATCGCGATGCGCTCATCCATTGGCGAGACGATGAACGCGGTGTCGACTCCCGTGAAGACAGAGGCCAGCGTTTCCGGCTCGTCGAGGTCACCGACCACGACGTCCGCACCACCTGCTCGTACCTGTTCGGCATTAGCGGGCGAATGCACCAGCGCCCGGACCTCGGCCTGGCGGGCCAGGGTCTCTCGGAGGACGCGGCTTCCGAACATGCCGGTTGCGCCGGTGATCAGGATCATCTCTTTCCCCTTGGCGGATCAGCTTCTCGATTGTCTCCCCAGCCGCCTCCCTCGGCGCCCGTCACGGCCGGAGCTCGTCATCAGGCGCGCTCATCCTCGCTGCGGCCACGAGCGCTCCCACAAGAGCCGACTCAGCTAGCTTCATCGCGCCCCAGTGAGCGGTCTCAGTGCCAGGGACGAACGACCCGGTTGCGGCGGTACGTTAGCCACCGAACCCGGACGCAGGCCCGCAGACAGAAGGCCGGCTCATACACCCCTCACCGGAGAAGACCTCGGCGGGGTCCATCACCGCCACAGAATGTTCCTTCGTGCGCAGCCTGCGAGGCCACATCAGCTACAAGATCGCCGACCATAACGGCGGCGATGCGCGCGTCGTGGTTGCGAAGGCAGGATCACTGACCGTGACCGCCTCGCGGGGAGGCACGGCGCGCGGATCGGCGGGGATGCGCGCCCTCTGCATGTCGAGATCGATCACCTAAGGTGAGCCACCGGCCCGGGTGCCGAGGCGGCCCGCGCCGGCCTGATCGGGCCGATGTTCAGCTGCCGCCCGGGGCCTCAGCCTGCTCGGCTGTGCTCCCTGAGATAGTGCGGCTGCCGCCGGGCGCATGAGTGACCTCGATCCGGCGAGGCTGGGCCTTGGGCGAGGCGGGGATGGTCACGTGCAGAACACCGTCGGTGTAGCCGGCGGTGAGGTGCTCGGTGTCCACGCCCTCGCCGAGGGAGAGTTGCCGGGTGAACGACCCTTGGGGCCGCTCGACGACAATGACCTGGTCGCTCTCGCCGTAGTGCGGGGTGCGTTCGGCCTGGATGGTCAAAGTGCTGTGCTCGACGGTCACCTCAACGCTTTGCGGGTCCACGCCGGGCAGGTCGGCCTCGACGTGGTAGCTGCCATCCTCGCCGCGGTAGACGTCCATGGGCATGGCGAGCGGGGCGCGCGTCCCGGTCGCGGCCATCGACAACAGCCGCTCGAAGGGGTCTCTGAAGGGCTCGAACCTGATTACTGCCATTGCTGCCTCTCCTCGGGTGGGGTCTATAGAGGTGTCCTGGCGCGGGCGGTGCTCACGCGACCGGGTCCCGGGCCGGCCACTGCGGGGGTTCGGCCTCCTGCGAATCACGTCCTGTTGCCACGGGGGCCGGGCAGCACGCCAACCACGGTTGCGGCGGTGCCGCCATTGCCCATCATCGCGCGCGCCAGCCGGAGCGGGCCAGGTCTAATAGCGGGCCGCATCAAGAACCTTCTAACTGCTGCGGGCTGGATCATCCCGCAGTCTGCACACAACCGGGCCGGTTACTGGTTGCCGCTAGGGTGGGCGCGGGCAGCAATTGTGACCGTGCCCGGTGTGCCCGCTGGGGGGGCCGTGATGACCGATGAGTTGATCCGCACTCCGTCTGGGCAGATGCCGGTGTATGTGGCGGTTCCCTCGGCGGCGGGCCCCTGGCCGGGCGTGGTGGTCATTCACGATTTCGCTGGGATGAGCCATGATCTGCGGAACCAGGCTGACTGGCTGGCGGGCGAAGGATACCTGGCCGCAGCGCCCGACCTGTACTACTGGGGGAGCCGGTTGCGCTGCCTGTGGACCATCATGCGCGAGCTGGCGGCGGGCTGCGGGCGGACGTTCGATGACATCGACAGCGTGCGGGCCTGGCTGTCGCGCCATGACCAGTGCACGGGCAAGATCGGCGTGATCGGCTTTTGCATGGGCGGGGCTTATGCGGTGGCACTGGCCCCCGGCCATGGTTACTCGGCCTCGAGTGTGAACTACGGCGGCTGCCCGAAGAACGCCGGGCAGGCCCTGGCTGGTACCTGCCCCATCGTCGGCAGCTACGGGGGCAGGGACCGCTCGCCGATGGGGCGCAGCGCCGCGCCGCGGCTGGAGCAAGCTCTCACCGCGCTGGGCGTGGACCATGATGTCAAGGTGTATCCGGCCGCGGGGCACGGGTTCATCAACGACCCCGATCCCGCGGACGCGACACCGCTGCTGATCTTTTTGGCGAAGATTTCCGGGACCCGCTATCACGAGCCGTCCGCACAAGACGCCCGCCGCCGCATCGCCGCCTTCTTCGGCGAGCACCTGAAGGCGTGACGCAGACCGGTGCCGGGGCTCTATTCGCCAGTGGCGTTCGGCCTCGTCGCCGTCCACGAAGGTGTACTGGGTCAACGTAACGTCGTTAGCTCGGATAGTTCCTGCCGCTCAGTGCTGGTCAAGCCGCCGTCCTGCCGGGTGCCCGCATCACGTTCGGCCTGCTCGACCCACTCCCGCACCACCGTCTCGGTCAGATCGAAGTCCTTGGCGACCTGGCCGAGACCGATCCCCGCGCTGGCGCAGCTCAACCATCTCGGCCTTGAGCTCAGCAGTGAACGAGCGGCGCCGCCGGGGCTTCTTCCCCATGCTCTCCATGATCGGACATCCTTACCGGGGCGAACCCCTGATGTTGGATGTCCGTCAAAGCGGGTGAGGCCCAGGATGGCCACGTACTGAAGACGGCGACGCTTCCGGCCGGGCTGGCGCTGTTGTCGCCAGGATTCACCTTGCGGTCCCGGCTGCAGCGCCCGCTGCTGGTTGCCGGACCGGCGCCGGCGTGGACCGTGCTCTCGATGCGCAGGTGGTATCTGGACGACGTCATGCCGCCGCCGCCGCCGCCGCCGCCGCTGCTGCTGCTGTTGCTGCTCGGCGAGGCCCGATCTGAGCGCTGCCCGCGGCAAGAGCGCATGGCCGCGTGATCGCGGCATGTGCGTATGGTGACCCGTGGAGGAGGTCAACACCCGCGGCGGGTCTCGCACGTCACTCCGGCAGCCTTAAGGTGGTAGGTGGCGTGGCCGCCATGCTCGCGCCGCCATCCGGGCGTCACGGCTGGGCGAGGACCGCGGTGCAGGATCCGGGCGGCTCTTTCCGCCGGAGTGGCTCGAGTGCGGCGCACCCGTTCGTGAGAAGGTGGCCGTCGATGATGCCGCAGACGCTTGGGCGAATGGAGTCAGTCTCATGAACGTCGCGGTGCTGGGGGCGGGCGGTGGAGGGCTGGCGGTCGCCTACGAGTGGGCGAGCCAGGGACACCGGGTCTGCCTGTACGCACAACGCATTCACGACCACCATCTGGCGCCGGTCCGCGAACGCGGCGGCATCCAGGCCGAGGGCCTGCTCGAGGGGTTCGTCGCCCTGGAGACGGTCACCTGCGACATCGCCGAGGCGCTGGAGGGCGTGGAGGTTGTCTTCGTCGTCGGCCCCGCCTACGCCACCGAGCCGTTCGGCGCCGACACCCGCGGTCACCTGCACCCCGGGATGACCGTCGTGGTCTGCCCCAGCTCGTGCGTCGGCAGCCTCGCTTTCAAGCACGCCGCGGGGGTGGACCCCTATGACGAGAGCATCGTCGTAGGCGAGACCAGCACGCTGCCGTACGCCTCGCGGGCGTCGCTGCACGCCAGTGTGCGGATCTTCCACCGGCTCGACACCGGCCTGTCGGCTGCTGCCGCCCCGCGCAGCAACACGCCCCGGCTCCTGGAGGTCCTCCGCCAGGTGTACCGCAACACCGAGGAAGCCGCGGGGATCTTCCAGACCACGCTGCAGAACGGCAACCCGGTCATCCACCCTGCCATCACTCTGCTCAACGCCGCGCTCATCGAGCGCACGGGCGGCGACTTCATGTTCTACGAGGAGGGGGTCACCGAGGCGGTCGGCCGCTTGATGAAGGCGGTCGATGACGAGCGGCTCGCCATCGCGCGGGCCCTCGCAGTCGCAATCCTCGCCGAGCCGGATCTCGGGGTGCGACAGGGCTACATGACCGAGCCCAGCTACTCCACCGGTTACTCCACCGCACCGGGCTTCCGCGGCATCAAGGCGCAGAACGAGCTGCACCACCGCTACCTGACCGAAGACGTAGGCTACTCGATGGTGTTCCTCACCGACCTGGCCCGGCACCTGTCGGTGCCGACCCCCACCATGGACGCCGTGATCCACATCGCCTCCATCGTGGCCGGTGAGGACTTCGCCGCCGAGCGCGCCCGCACCATGGACAACATGGGCCTGTCCGGGCTGACACGCGAACAGCTAGCGGCATTCTGACCCGGCTGCTCATGATTCCGAGCGGCGTCAGCCAGGTCGAGGAGGGGAGCCACATCGGCGGTGGTCCGGCGGCACAGTGAAGAGCCCCGTCGCGGTGGCGACCTGCTGCCAGGGAGATGCTGCGGCCGCTTTCCGCATGAGCGGATGAGTGGTCCTTGGCTGGTTATGAGGTTCTGCGGAGAGTCCAGCCGTCCATCCCCATCCAGGCACCGGAGAAGTCGAGCCTGCCGCCGAGTTGATCGTGCGGGGTGCTGGTCAGCCGCGGGCCGTTGAGCTCGATCCAGTCGCCGCAGGGGCGCATGCCGGCCAGGGGCGGGCCCATGTTCTCCAGCGTGATGCCGCCGAGGGCGGTGATCTCGGTGGTGGAGCCGAAGTGCTGATCCATGGTGGCGTCCGGGCCGAAGGTGTCCGCGCCGACGCCTATGGCACCGTGCTGCCATAGCCACCTGGTGGAGGTGGCGCTGAAGCCGGGGACGTCATCGTAGTAGTCGTTGTACCGGCCGGGCACTCGCCGGTTACCTAGGTGGTAGAAGCTGGATAGCCCAGTGTAGAGCACCACGTAGGAGTTCCGCGGGATCGCTGCGCACCGGGTGCGGTGCAGCCAGTTCTGGATGTAGCTGGCGGTGATGAAGAAGTCGCCATTGCCGTGGCGGGCCAGGATCAGCGGCTTGACGTTGATCATTATCAGCGGGCGCAGGCCGAAGAATTTCTCGGGCAGGCGGTCGAGGCACGGCTTGTTCTCGTGGAAGTGGCACGGTGCAGAGATATGCGTGCCGGTGTGGGTGCCCAGCGACTGGATCTGCTCGAGTGTGTAGCCCGATCCCTGGCGGCAGCGGGGCACGCTGGGATGGGCGTTGACGCAGTTCCACAGCTGCCACTTGACCTTGGGGTCGCCCGGGAAGATGGGTGCGTTGTCGCTCAGCGGCTGTCCCAGGAAAACCTGCCGTGAATGCGCGGGGTTCCGCGGGTCGACCCGGGCGTAGCCACGGCGGGATGCCGCCCGCCGCCGCACGCATTTGGCCTCCGGCGCTCGCGCCCACCGCCGAGTTCAGGCCCACGACGAAGCCAGCTACCAGGCCAACGGCAACGGCGCTAACGGCGAGCAGGCCCACTTTCGTGTGCCAGCGGGTTTGCTGCATCGCGGCCTCCTTTCCAGACCTTGATGATCAAAGCAGCCTGAATCCGGGAAATGGAACCGCCCGGGCAGCGAGCGGAAACTCGCAGGCCACCTTCTGGAAATTTGCACGTAGGGTCGTTCCCGGCGCGGCGATTGCCGATGGCGCTACCAGCGTCAGCCCAACCCATACTGCACCCAGGGCCATACCCGCTCAAGCCCATCCGGATCGTCAGGACAGCTGCCGCACAGAACGTGGCCCCCCGGCGCGACCGGTCTTGCCATGCCCGGGCTGCGGCAAGTCCTGGGCCGCCTGGTGCGCGGCGCGCCGCGGCTAGGGATGCCCGGCAGAATGGTCGCCGTGACCGGTCAGTCCCCTTCGCCTGATGTGCCGCCGAGGCTGTCGGTGCTGGAGGCGGTCCTGGAACGGATCACCTACGTCAACGAGGACACCGGCTACACCATCGCCCGGGTGGCCACCGAGCGGACCGGCCCGGATCTGCTGACGGTGGTGGGGCCGCTGCTGGGCGCCCAGGTCGGGGAAAGCCTGCGGCTGACCGGGCGCTGGGGCTCCCACCCCAGGTACGGCAGGCAGTTCGAGGTGCACTCCTATACCACCGTGCTGCCGGCCACGATCCAGGGCATCCGCCGCTACCTGGGTTCGGGGTTGATCAAGGGGATCGGCCCGGTGATGGCCGAACGGATGGTGGCACATTTCGGTACCGGCATCCTGGCCGTCATCGAAGACGAGCCCGGCCGGCTGATCGAGGTGCACGGCCTGGGACCGAAACGGACCAGGAAGATCGCCGGCGCGTGGGAGGAACAGAAGGCGATCAAGGAAGTGATGGTATTCCTGTCCGGCGTCGGGGTGTCCACCTCCCTGGCAGTGCGGATCTACAAGAAGTACGCCGAGGCCTCCATCACGATCGTGAAGAACGAGCCGTACCGGCTGGCGTCAGAGGTGTGGGGCATCGGGTTCAAGACCGCCGACACCATCGCCCAGGCCGTCGGGATCCCGCACGACAGCCCGGAACGGATCAGGGCAGGGCTGCAGTACACCCTGTCGCAGGCCGCCGACAACGGACACTGCTACCTCCCGCAACCCAACCTGATCACCGATGCCACCAAGATCCTCGAGGTGGACCGGGAACTGATCGGCCCGTGCCTGGACGAGCTCGTCGCCGCCGAGGGCGTCGTCCGCGAACTGGTACCCGGTGAGGGCGGCGATCTGCTCCCGGCGGTCTACCTGGTGGCCTTCCACCGGGCCGAGCAGTCCCTGGCGACCGGGCTGCTGGCCCTGCTGAACTCCCGGCAGGAGCGGCTGCCGGCATTCGCGGCCGTGGACTGGGGCAAGGCGCTGCGATGGCTGCACGCCCGGACCGGGCAGGACCTGGCCCCCGAGCAGCAGGAGGCGGCCAAACTCGCCCTCACGCAGAAGGTGGCCGTGCTGACCGGCGGCCCCGGCTGCGGGAAGAGCTTCACCGTCCGTTCCATCGTCGAGCTCGCCACGGCCAAGAACGCCACCGTGGTGCTGGTCGCGCCCACCGGCCGGGCCGCCAAACGGCTGGCCGAGCTGACTGGCCACGAGGCCTGCACCGTGCACCGGTTGCTGGAGCTGCAGCCCGGCGGCGACCCCAGATACGACCGCGACAACCCCCTGGACGCCGATCTGGTCGTAGTGGACGAGTCCTCGATGATGGACGTGATCCTGGCCAACAAGCTGGTCAAGGCCATCCCGGCCGGAGCGCACCTGCTGCTGGTCGGCGACGTTGACCAGCTCCCCTCGGTCGGCGCCGGCGAAGTCCTGCGGGACCTGCTCGCCGCCGGCATCATCCCGCGAGTGCGCCTCACCCAGATCTTCCGCCAGGCCCGGCAGTCCGGCATCGTCGTCAACGCCCACCGCATCAACCACGGCCAGCCCCCGCAGCTCACCGGCTTCGGCGACTTCTACTGGTTCGCGTGCGAGCCGCCCGAAGACTCCGGACTGCACCCGGCAGAGGAGACCGCCAGACTCGTCGTGGACATCACCGCCCGCCGCATCCCCGCCAGATTCGGGCTCGACCCGGTCCGCGATGTCCAGGTGCTGACCCCGATGCACCGCGGCCCCGCCGGAGCGGGCAACCTCAACACCCTGCTGCAAGAAGCGCTCACCCCCTCACGCGACCAGACGCCGGAGAAGCGGTACGGCGGGCGGGTGTTCCGCGTCGGGGACAAGGTCACCCAGCTCCGCAACAACTATGACAAAGGCAAGGCGGGTATCTTCAACGGCACGGTCGGGGTCGTCACCGGCCTGTCCTTGGAAGAGCAGACCCTGACCGTGCTGACCGACGAGGACGAGCAGGTGGACTACGACTTCGCCGAGCTCGATGAGCTCGCCCACGCCTACGCCGTCACTATCCACCGCTCCCAGGGCAGCGAGTACCCCGCTGTGGTCATTCCTCTCACCGCCTCGTCCTGGATGATGCTGCGGCGCAACTTGCTCTACACCGGCGTCACCCGCGCCAGGAAGCTCATCATCCTCGCCGGATCCCGCCGCGCCCTGGCCCAGGCGGTCCGCACCCCCGGAGCAGGCCGCCGCCACACCGCCCTCACCCACCGGCTCCACCCCGCGGAGTAGATCCACGCTCCGCCCGCCGGGCAGCGAGCAGTAGCACTCTGCGATGCGTCCGTAAGCGGCTGCGCGACTGGTGTGGTCCCGAGCCGCCGGCCGCCGACCTGGCGGGAAGACTGTAATTTCAACGGTGTAACTCCAGAGGCAGAGGAGACACCAGTGACTGACGTGATGACCAGCCAGGACCAGGACGGCCCGGAGCTGTCGGCGGCCGATGAGCAGCTGCTCCGGGAGCTTACCGAGCGAGCCCGCACCGGCGGGCTGCAGCTGACCGGGGAGGGCGGGCTGCTCGGTAAGCTGACCAAGATGGTCGTGGAGGGCGCGCTGAAAGGCGAGCTGGACGATCATCTCGGTTATGGAAAGCATGACCCGGCGGGTCGTGATGGCGGTAATTCCCGCAATGGCCACCGCGCGAAGACCGTGCTCACCAAGGCCGGCCCGGTGGAGTTCTCGGTGCCGCGGGACCGGGATTCCAGTTTCGAGCCGAAAATCGTCGCCAAGAGGCAGCGGCGGCTGACCGGTGTGGATGAGCTGGTGATTTCCCTGTCGGCGAAGGGGCTGACGCATGGGGAGATCTGCGCGCACCTGGCCGGGGTGTACGGCGCGGAGGTCTCGAAGCAGACGATCACTGCGATCACCGACCGGGTGATGGAGGGCATGGCAGAATGGCAGAACCGGCCTCTCGATGCCGGGCGGTTTCTAGCGAACGTCGCGAATCATTCCGTTGCCTGCTGGCGGTCCCATCGTCGCATGAGCTGGCGGGGGGTCTTGTCGTTGAGGCAGATGCGCGGCCGGTCGTTGAGTTCGGCGGCGACCTGGGCGAGGTGTTGAGCGGTCCATATCCCGAGGTCGGTTCCCTTGGGGAAGTACTGGCGCAGAAGGCCGTTGGTGTTCTCGTTGCTGCCGCGCTGCCAGGGCGAGTGCGGGCCGGCGAAGTAGATCTTCAGGCCGGTGGCCTGCTCGATGCGCTCGTGCTGGAACATCTCGTTGCCCTGGTCCCAGGTCAGCGTCCGGCGCAGCTGCGGCGGCACGGCAGCGAACGCGCCGATCAGGGCGTCGCCGACGGACTGGGCCGAGTGATCGCCGGGCAGCTTCACCAGCACGGTGTGCCTGGTCTTGCGTTCGACCAGCGTGGCGATCGCGGATCGCTGCGCGGCGCCGACGATGAGGTCGCCTTCCCAGTGCCCGGCCTGGCGCCGTGATCCGGCGGCCAGCGGCCGCTCGCGGATCGACCTCATGTTCGTGGACTGCCGGAGCGCTCCCTCGCGGGACCGGCCCCGACCGCGGTGGTGCCGGTAGGTGCGGCCGGTGCGCAGGCTCGCTGGCCCGGCGGGGATGATGAGGCCGCGGTAGATGCCTTCGTAGATGGTCTCGGCGCACACATGCCAGGCAGCCCGCCGCGGGTAGCGGCGCCGCAGCCAGCGGCTGATCTGGGCCGGTGACCAGCGCTTGCCCAGCTTGCCGGCCACGACCTCGCGCAGCTGCGCATCGCAGTCAAACCTGCGGTGCTTAGGCCGCCTGCGCCGCACGTAGGCCTGGCTGTGCGCATACCAGGGCTGATAGCGGCCGTCTGGCTTGCGGTTCCTGGCGAGCTCCCGGTAGACGGACTGGTAACTCTTCCCGATCCGCGCAGCGATCACCTTGACGGGCTCACCGCAGGCTAGCCCGTCAGCGATCTCGATCCGGTCGTCCTGGCTCAGATACCTCGGGCTGACAGGCGTCTCGATGAAGCTCACGCTGCCAGCGTCGATGAACCACAGCGACCCGCAGCTGAGCGACACGCCGACCCGCCCCGCGGCCTGAGACCCCGACAATCCCGTTCTGATCAGCTCGAAGTAACGGCCCTTGACCCCGGCCGGCATCTTGTTCCACGCATACCTCGGCATGCGAACCCCTCACGCTCAGGATTCGCAACCACCGGTAGAAACCAAGCCGTCTACGCCGTGCTTTTCATCGATGCGGTTAACGTGAAGATCCGGGAGGGCCAGGTCGCGAACCGGCCTATCTACCTGGTCCTGGGTGTCACCGTGGACGGCGAGCGTGACGTGCTGGGCCTGTGGGCCGGGGAGCACGGCGGCGGGGAAGGGGCGAAGTACTGAGGGTTATTCAGGCGGGGACGCCAGGCTTGTGACAAATTTCCGATTAGCGGCGCGCCTACGTGAAAGGCGGCCTGCTTCTCGAAAGGATTGGGTTACCGCACTCAGTCCCACAGAAACAGGCCGCGCATGTATCATACCACCGGATTCACCAAAGACGAGATCATCGACCTGTGCGCACTGGTATATGCAAATGAGGAGGACTGTGACATGGATCCGTGGCCGCCGTCTCTCGGTCTTTACAAGTCAGTGGTTATAGCGCTCACCTACATGCGGAGAAACCACGTTCAGCAGGAACTCGCAGAGACATACAAGACTTCCCAGCCGACCATTAGCCGAGCTAATTCGCGGATAACTTCCCGGCTAGCGATCGCGCTTGCCCCGTTCGTGCCCACGGCGGAAGACCTCGACCCGGACACCCAGTACATCTACGACGGCACGCTGCTTCCCTGCTGGTCGTGGCGCGGGCACCGGGAGCTGTATTCAGGCAAGCGAAAAACCACAGGTAAGAACGTCCAGGTTGCATGCAATCTTTACGGAGAGCTCGCATGGATATCCGACCCGGTCGACGGAAGCCGCCACGACGCGCATTGCATCGACGAATCATCAGTGCTCGTCGGGTTTCCCGAAGGAAGCCAGATGGGTGATAAAGGATACATCGGCAAGGGGATGGTCACGCCCATCAGGAAGCCGGAATGCCGGGATCTTCTGGACTGGGAGAAGGAATTCAGCACTCAGGTAAACAAGATTCGATACATGATCGAGCAGGTCATCGCGAACTTCAAGACCTGGAGGATTATGCACACCGATTACCGTCGCCCGATCGACACCTTTGACACCACCATCTCAGCCGTTGTTGGGCTGCACTTCTACCGGATGGCGTGAATAAGCCTCACTGGCTGCGGGTCTTGCCGGAAATAAAGAACCGCGGTGTCCGGGATGTGTGCATGCTGGTCTGCGACGGGCTGAAAGGCCTGCCCGACGCCGTCAGCGCCGTGTGGGAGAAGACAATCGTGCAAACATGCATTGTTCATCTCCTGCGGAATTCGTTCAAGTACGCCTCAAAGCGCGACTGGGCGCAGATCGCGAAAGACCTCAAGCCCGTCTACACCGCGGCGTCCGAGGCGGAAGCCCTTGACCGGTTCGCCGAGTTCTCCGGTAAGTGGGAGAAACGCTACCCGGCCATCATACGGCTCTGGGAGAACGCGTGGGCGGAATTCGTGCCATTCCTGGCCTTCGACCGGGAAATAAGGACTGTCATCTGCACCACCAACGCCATCGAATCCATCAATGCCAGGCTACGGCGGGCCGTGAACGCCCGCGGGCATTTCCCCACCGAGCAGGCCGCGCTCAAGTGCCTCTATCTGGCGATCATGAGCCTGGACCCCACCGGCCGGGGCCGCAAGCGCTGGACCAACCGGTGGAAGGCCGCCCTCAACGCCTTCGACATCACCTTTGACGGGCGCCTGTCCGCAGGACGGAACTAGAACCCACAAGATCAGTTACACCGAAGACTTGACAGACCCCTAGCGGGGGGTGGCTGGCCTGCTTAAGGTCGCCGTCGGCTGGCCGAGATGCATGTCGATGCCGCGAGCGCCGAGGTATCCGGCGGCTAGATCGTCCCGGACTTGGCGCGCCCTATGCGGCCATGAGCACTTCAATCAAGATGGATCTGGGTGAGGTTGTGGTCGTGGATATCCTCAGGTTTGTCCTCTGGTGATCCACAGCCGAACTCGGGGAGGCTAAGCGGGTCCTGCCGCCGGCCCCGGTCTGGCCTTGGCATGAGCTGACCGCGCGGGCGTGTCTTGTATTCGAATCGCCGGCCGGGGCCGGCGGGAGGACGCGCAGCCCGCCAGGCCGGGACGAACCGTGACCTTATAGGAGCCTGACCTTTGTGTCCCAGAAGTGCTCTGTCCGCCCGTCCCGGCTGGCGGTGCCATCCCCTTCCCCGCTGCTGATTTCCCGGGGAAGGAGACGACATGCCCAGAATCGCAGACGAGGGCCGGCTGGTCACCGGGGGTGTGGACGCCCACGCCGAGGTGCACGTCGCAGCCGTGGCCGACCAGGCGGCCCGCGTGCTGGGCACCGAGTCGTTCCCGGCGACCGGGGCCGGGCTACCGTGCGGCGCTGGCCTGGATGAGCTCGTTCGGCGAGCTGGTCAAGGTCGGCGTGGAGGGCACTGGCAGCTACGGGGCCGGGCTGGCCCGCTACCTGACTGGCCAGGGCGTGGAGGTGGCTGGGCTGCGAGCCACATGTAGAAGGCATCGCCTTGTCCTCGTTGTCGGTTTCCGCTGTGGCTTCAGATGCATCAAACGGTCACGCGACGCCACAGAAGTAGGAGCAACATCGCGGCGTCTGCTGCAATCTGGTCCTAACAGGACCGCGTTGACCTGCGGTTCCTCGCAAAGCGTTCAGGCGGCCGTCGGCGAGCAACGCTCCTGGATCCTCTATGGCGCCGTCCCCACGCCTTCCGGGGAAAATGCATCTGATGCAACTCCGCGCCCTTGGGCCAGGGTGGCGGCGCCGTGGCGCAGGTCGTGCAGCCGGACGGGCGGGAGCCCGGCTTCGTCGGACAGCTGCCTGAAGTGGCGGGTCAGCCGGTCGGGCGCCATCGGGTCACCGTTGAGGCCGGTGAACACGTATCTGTTGTCGCGGTAGCCGTCTCCCATCGCGGTGCGTTCGGCCTGCTGGGCACGGTGACGGTGGTGCGGTCAAGGGCGATCACGCGTTGGCTGCTGGCTGTCTTGGGCGGGCAGCGGGACAGGTGCCCGTCGTATTGCTGCAGCGGCTGGCAGATCACGGCGGTTGCGCCGTCGAGGTCGACGTCGCGCCAGCGCAGCCTGGCGGCCTCGCTGCGGCGCAGCCCGCAGCGCGATCAGGTGATAGGCGGCATGCAGCCGGTCTTTCTGGATGGAGTTGAGGAACCGGGCGGTGTGCGCGGGCTGCCAGGCGGCGACAGGCGGGCGGTTCCCGGTTTGCTCCCAGTCCTGAACCCGGGCGGTGGTCCAGGCCACGGGGCGGGGTCGGCGGGCTGGGGGCAGCCTGCCGCGGCGCGCCGACGCGCGATCGCGGTGAGCATCGCCTGCACGTGCGCGGTCCGCAGGTCAGCCAGCAGGATCTGGCCCAGGCAGGGATCGAGGTACAGGCGGATATGCGAGGCATAGCTGCGCAGCGTGGAGAACCTCGGCGCGTTCCGCGACACCAGCCAGTGCCGTAGCCACTGCCCGACCGTCATCAGGTGATCTGCCGGGCTGCCGGGCGGCGGCATCATCAGCCGGTCCAGCGCTGCCCGGGCCGCTGCCTGGTCGGGGAAGCCGCCACGGCGGATCCGGCGGCGCCGCCCGTCGCTGCCGGCGGGTGCTTCCAGGCTGAAATACCAGCTGCCGTGGCCCGGCTGCCCGCGGCGAGGGCACCTGCTGCCTAACCGCCGCCCGCTCCGCTGGTCACGGCACCTGCACCAGGTATAGACACTGCCCTGAGATCTCACGATCGACTCCCTCGATTCCGTGGTTCCACTGCGTCGCGATTGGCCGGCGCGGGTTCCGGCGAGTGCAGCCCGCAGGCAGTCCCAGTTGTTTACAAGATGCTAAACTTGAGGAGCTGTGGCGTGCAGAAGGGCTGGCGGGGCCGATGGATGAGTGGGAGATATAGCTCACCGACGAGGTACGCGACTGGATCGACGCCCTTGACGACCGCTCGCACCTGCTGGTCGTGCAGGCGATCGACATCCTCGCCGACCGCGGCCCGGCCCTGGGGCGGCCTATGGTCGATCACATCGAGCACTCGGCCATCCAGAATCTCAAGGAACTGCGGCCAGCATCGACGGGCCGCAGTGAGCTGCGAATCTTATTCGCCTTCGACCCGTGGCGATCAGCGATCCTGCTGGTCGCCGGAGATAAGGCCCGGCAACTGGAAGCAGTGGTACCGCCAGGCGATCCCCAGGGCCGAGCAGCTGCTGGAGATCTACCTGAAACAGCGAGCCGAGGAAGAGGAACGGGGCGGCTGATGACCTTCACCAAGTGGTCCGACATCCGCGGTGAGCACATCGAGCGGGTTGGGCAGGACGAATTCGAGGCGGGCAAGGAGCAGATGCTCGCCGAGGCGCGCGGCTGGCGGCTGGCGGAGATCCGACGCCGCCGGGGCATGACCCAGGCCCAGGTCGCGGCCCGTATGGGCGTCGGGAAGAGCCGGATCAGCCAGATCGAGAAAGGCCGGGTCTCCACCAGGGACGTGCTCGACCGCTACGTCGAGGCCCTCGGCGGCCGCCTGAGCCTCATGGCCGACTTCGGCGACGAGCTCCTGCGCGTAGGCTGACCCTCCGCTGCCGGTTGCACGCGTCTGCCTGCTCCCGGCATGGGGCCGGGAGCACGGATGAGGCCTGCCAAGCTCGGACCGTTTCCGTGACGGAAAGTGAGCGACGCCTGGCGCTCCGACTTGCAGGATTGCCCTGCCGACTCGGGGTGGCCGATAGCCGTTGTGATCGCGTGGCGCGGGCGGCCCAGATTGGCCGCTTATGGCACGCCCCGGCGGCACCCTCACGGTGGCGGCCTGCGCTACCGGCCGCGCGGATGGTGGTCGCCGAGGAGCACCATTCCGAGGACCGCCTCGGCTCCGCCGTCATTGCCGCGTTGATGACCATCTGCAGGTAGCGACTGCGGGAGAGGTTGCCCCCCGCTTGGTCGGTCTCTTCGATCAGCGCAAGCGGTAGCTCGGCGCTGATGCGGGCAGTGGGACAGGGGCTCCGGTAGCAATTGCGCGGATCGTAGTGAGATCGCGTTCACGCTATGGCGAATTGCAGGTGCGCCCCGGGACCGGACGCAGGCCCTGCTCTTATGCCAGTACGAGCATCCAGCGATAGTCTGCTGGCGTGAACGAGGACGGGCTCCCAGCCGAGACCGAACCCCCGATCTCTGAGGACCTCCAGCAACGCGGGATCGATTTCCTGCAGGGGCTCTTGGCCAGCGGCAAGGTGGATCTCGACCGCTTTCAAAAAGCTCTTGATGCGTTGCTCGGGGTCCATACCCAGGCTGACTTCGCCTCGGTGGTTCGCAGCCTACCGCCCCCCGTCGAATTCACTCCGCCCGCGCGGCAGCGTCAAGAGCCGCTCGAGATCTCTACCTCGATGGGCGAGGTTCGCCTCGAGGGCCGCTGGCAGGTGAGCCGCCTCACCAAGATCGACACAGGTATGGGCTCTGTGACGATTGATTTGAGCCAAGCCGAGTTCGATGCCTGGGACGTCGAGATTGTCGTCCACACCCACATGGGGGCTATCACCGTCATCGTTCCCCGCGGCCTCGAGGTCCGGCCGGTGGGCAGGAGCGGCCCGGTCAATGCCTCCCTCGAGCCGCCAATTCCGGGTTTTCCCGTCGTGCGGCTCAGCGCCACCTGCGACATGGGCACAATCCACGTGATGCATCCGACCGAGAAAAGGCAGCGCCGCCAGAGATGGCGTCGGCGACGCGGCAAGACGACACCCCGGCCATGAACCGACGGCGGTGAACTCGGCGACGCACGGCCAGGGACGTTCGTCGTGGTGCGGCTGACCACGAACCGCGCTCGGCATTGCGCAGATGCCACCGAACTGCTGCGACTGCATGACTGACCTGGCCCGCCGAAGCCCAGCCCACGCACGTCGTCGACAAGGTCTAGACCACCTGCTGACACGTAGCAACTGCACGCTTACCGGGCAGGCCAGGAACCCGGCTAACGCCAGCCGCTCGGTGTTGGTGAACACCGGCGTCACCGGGACGAGGGCAGCGGATGTGGTTGTGGTGGGCATCAGGTACCTCCGGGGACTCGGGCTGAGACCCCGCAAGCTGGGCCAGCCGAGGCCCCAGCAAGACGATGTGAGCCCCACGGTAGATCGGCCATGACAGTCACGCCAGGTCACAGCCCCGCGTACCGCCATAGTCAGTTCACAGCACCCAAGCGCGTAGCGCGCTGGGCCGACATGTCCGATCACTGTCGTGCGCGCGCGCAGATTATCCGGTTCTGGGCGCCCCACCGGCGGGATCGACCCGTTTGGCAGTGATCGCTGGCTTGTGTTGGTGTGGAACAATACTTGGCAGGGGGCCTGAGCGGGCTGCGTAGCAGTGAGGACGAGGGGCGCCGATGGAGATCTCCTGCGCATTTCCGACGGCGCTCGACTCGCCTGAGCACGTCGCGCTCGCTGAGCAGCTGGGGTACGGGCGCGCCTGGCTGTACGACACGCCGCAGCAAAGCCCGGATGTGTGGATGACGCTCGCGCTGGCGGCGGAGCGAACTGAGCGCATCGGCCTCGGCCCGGGCGTCCTGGTTCCCACGCTGCGCCACCCGATGGTCAACGCGGCGGCCACCGCCGCGCTTGCGGCGCTGGCGCCCAACCGCGTCGCCGTCGCCTTCGGCACGGGCTTTACCGGACGCCGAGCGATGGGCTATCGCGCTATTCCCTGGTCGTACATGGACGCCTACATCCGCGCCTACCGCGGGTTGCTGCGCGGCGAGACGATCGAGTGGGAGGGCGCTCGGATGCGCATGCTCCATCCGCCTGGCCACGCCGCCGCGCGCCCGGTCGAGGTGCCTATCATCGTCGCCGCGCTGGGACCGAAAGGGCGCGCGGTGGCGCGCGAGCTGGGCGATGGCCTGTTCGTGACCTCTTCGATCCCTCAGTTCGCCAGGGAGTTCTCGCGTGTGTCCTACCTCTTCTGGGGGACCGTTCTGGACGACGGCGAGGATCTCCAGTCCAGACGGGTGCACGCGGCGGGAGGACCCGGGCTCGCGCTTGCCTACCACGGTGCCTACGAGCTCAATATGCCGCTGTCGGAGCTGCCGGGCGGGGCGGAGTGGCAGGCGGTGATTGACCAGACGCCGCCCGTGGAGCGTCACCTGACCGTCCATGATCAGCACTGCGTCGGCCTCAACGAGGCCGACCAGGCAGCGTGGGACGCGGGCGGGTACGCCATGCTCGAGCAGGCGACGCTCAGCGGAACCGCCGATGAGCTCCGCGCGCGGCTTGGCGATCTCGCTGACGTCGGCGTGACCGAGCTCGTCTATCAGCCCTGCGGGCCCGACATCCGTCGGGAGCTCGAGGTATTCATGGCAACCGCGAAGGCGGCTGCTGCGGCCTGACAACCGCGAAGGCGGCTGCTGCGGCCTGAAGGGACCGAACATGGCCCGCGCGCGAACCCTGACACCGCTGTTCGAGGGTGGCAGCTACTTCGAGTGCCCGCGTTGGCACGACGGCCGGTGGTGGGTTTCGGACTTCTACCGCCGCGCAGTCTTCACCTACGACCGCGATGGACGCGAGGGGCAGGTGATGGAGGTCGAGGCCCAGCCGTCGGGGCTGGGCTGGCTGCCCGACGGCGACCTGCTCGTCATCTCCATGAAGGACCGGCGCGTGCTGCGACGGGCTCCTGACGGCAGCGTCGCGGTTCATGCCGACGTGGCCAAGCTGACCACTGGTCATCTCAATGATATGGTCGTCGACCGCCAAGGCCGTGCGTACGCAGGAGACTTCGGCTTCGACCTCATGGGCGGCGGCCAGCCGGCGCCAGCCAGCCTTGTGCGCTTCGACCCCGACGGTGCCGCCACGATCGTGGCGCGGGACATGTGGTTCCCCAACGGATCGGTGATCACCGACGATGGCACGCTGATCGTCGCCGAGACGTTCGCCGCCCGCCTCACGGCCTTCAAGATCCAGCCTGACGGCTCGCTGACCGACCGGCACGTGTGGGCGCAGGTCCAGGCGGCGCCCGAACCAGCCGACACAGAGACGATGCTTTCTGCGGTCAGTTTCGCTCCCGACGGCTGCGCGCTGGACGCTGAGGGGTACGTATGGGCGGCGAACGCGCTGGGCGCAGCGGTGTGCCGCGTCGCCCCCGGCGGCCAGATCGTCGATGAAGTCGGGATGCCCGGGGGGCTGAGCGCGTTCGCGTGCGGACTCGGCGGCGAGGACGGGCGGACGCTCATCGCATGCGTCGCGCCCGACTTCTACGAGGAGGCGCGGTCAGCTGCGCGCGAGGCTGCGTTGTTGACAACGACTGTCGAGGTTCCGCACGCGGGCCTGCCGTAGGCGGGGGCCAGAATGAGTCCGCCACGCAAGGATTTATGGCACGGTGCCGAACGACGACCCCGAAGCGGTACGACGTTACCGCCGCGGGACGCAAGCACGGCGGAGATGTTCTTCGGCCCGCTGCCCCTGGAAGGACTACCCGGGCGGTTCCTGCCCCAGCGCACCTTCCGCGGCCGGCGGCTCGCGCCACCGTCTCGCTGGGATAGGTGCCGATATAGATGAATACCGCCTCGGGCTTCGCCATCTCGCATCTCTTGTTCTGACCGCCCCCGGTGAACACCGGGAACGGGCCCCAAGCCGACCAGCACGGCTGCACCCAGCAGGCACCCTGCCGTCGGCCCGGGATCAGGCTGTTCTTATCGCTCACTGCCAGCGTGCGCGCGGGCATCATGCCCGCACATCACCTCATCGGTGTGAAACACCCAGCCGGTCGGGCAAACTGGAGAACGTGACCCGCAGGTTCCGCGCAACCAGCCAAGCGGATGGCGCGGGCGGAATTGGCGCGGCCGGAACGATCTGCGCGGCCCGCTGAACGACATCAGATAACGTAGCCACAAGTGGAGTGGGAGGACACTATGGCTAAGCTGCCGCGCCCCCAGGCACCTGCGAGATTCCGCGCTATGTTCCCGGATCTGGCTGACTGGCTGGAGTCGCCGTGGACGGGGCCGCCGCCGTTTCTGGTGCCCCAGGCGTTCCGAGTCGAGGAAGCGATCCAGGACGATGGGTACGTGATCCGGGCCGAGCTGCCCGGATTGGACCCGGAAAAGGACATCGAGGTCACCGTCGACGGCAGGATACTGACGATCCGCGCCGAGCGCCGCCAGGAAGACAGCGGCCCGTATCGCTCAGAGTTCCGTTACGGCTCGTTCAGCCGGTCGGTCAGGCTCCCCGCGAGGGTGGACGCCAGCGACGTTGCTGCCCGCTACGACAAGGGAGTCCTGGAGGTCAGTGTCCCGATGCGGGAGGCCAGGTCGCAAGGCACCCGGGTCCCGATCGAGAAAGCAGACTGAACCTGGGCAGCCGCCCCGGCGGCACGAACGGGCTGCAGGATCAGTCCCGGGACAGGTACCGGAGCCGCGCCGCCCGCGCGTCCCACGAGTAGATGACCGCTGTCCCGGCGATGACGTCGTGCAGGGCCCGGCGTCGCTCGCCCAGGAGGATGCCCACGAACCCCAGCCCCAGCAGCAGGAAGCTCAACGGGAGGGCCAGCGTGCGCACGACCGCCCGGCGCCCGCTTGCATCGGTGCCATCGTCTCGCACCACCCGCACGCCGAACAGCGCCATCCCGGCGGTCCTGCCGCTCGCGGCCCAGGAATAGGCGAAGTAGATGAACCCCCAGACCGCATACGCGAGGATCACCCACAGGTCGCCCCTGTTCCAGGAGATGTCCGTGCCGGTCAGCACCCTCGCCGCGAACGAGACGGCGGCCAGGGCGAGCATGAACACGCCGAGACTGACCCCCACGTCCACGGCGAAGGCGGTAAAACGTGACGCGAAACCCGAGTACCTTCCTTGCAGGCTCTCCCGGATGATGACCGGGGGCCCGGAGGGCGCGGCATCGCCCCCGCGCTCTGTCATGGTCCTGCCTCGGCCCGCGACCGGTCAGGCGGGCCGGGCGGGCCGGTGTAGGGGCGGCGGCGCAGCCGCCCGATCCAGCGGGCGATGAACTCGTCAAGCCCGACGGTCTGGCTGCGGACCACGTCGAGCACATCGCTCGCGACCCCGCTGGAGGATCTGGCGATGACGGCGCCGAGGTCCGTCTGCTTGACCAGCGCCTCGACGTCGACGTGCTGGAGGAGGTCATTCAGGTCCACCCGCTCGAGCAGGCGGTTCAGGTCGATCCGGTCCAGCACGGCGTTCAGATCGACCTGGTCCAGCAGCGCATTCACATCCAGCGCGGAAACCACAAGGTCGATCGCACGCTCCGCGACGGCCTGGGCCAGAATATCGGCGCGTGTCTCCGCGCGCGGGACGAGCCGGCTCTCCACCAGGCGCCGTCGCTCAAACGGGTCCACAAGGCAAGTATCGCTGTGCGAAGCAGGCGCGGGCCAGCCTTTGGATGAGCTGACGCCGTCATGGCGGGGCGGCCAGAGCCAGGCGCCAACGAGCGCCCGGGTGGACAATTCGCAGGTGTCCATCTGGGCGGTTCCCGTTCGTTGTCTGGTTGTAAGCGCTAAACCCCGGCCTGAAAGGCGGCGACATGAAGCACACCCACCGGCAGATCAACCAGCGCGGGCAGGCGGCGCGCGAACAGGCGATCATCCGTTACGTCTACGGGAAGCGAGGCTGAGATGAAGTACGTGGCGTTCATCGGCACCGAGGGCGCGGCGGTGCCGGAGGCCCTGGCGATCATGCAGCGCGAGCTCCCAGCCTGGATCGAGGAGATGGACGGCCGCGGCGTCCGGCTGCTCGGCCGGGAGCTGGACTTCCCGGAGACGGCGGCGACGGTGCGCGTGCGCGACGGCGAGGTGCTGGTGACCGACGGCCCGTTCATGGAGACCAAGGAGTTCGTGGCGGGCTTCGACCTGCTCGAGTGTGCCGACCTGGACGAGGCGATCGAAGTGGCGGCCACGAGCCCGGTATCCCGGTTCCACCCGTTCGAGATCCGGCCGTTCAGGGACGGGGTGCGGCTGGGTGCGGGGACGTCGGCGTTCGGGCGGGGGGACGACTGGCGGGTACCCCGTACCTGCTGACCACGTGGATGGGCGGAACGCCGGAGCCGCCGCCGGACGACGAGGCGGTGATGCGGGAGTACGACGCCTGGCGGCAGGATGTGGAGGCGCGCGGCCTCTACGTCCTGGGGAACGCGCTGGGCGGCCCGGAAACGGCCACGACGCTGCGCGTCCGTGACGGAAAGACGCAGCTCAGTGACGGACCGTTCATCGAGACCAAGGAGTTCATCGCCGGTATCGACGTCGTCAGCTGCGCTGATCGCCAGCAGGCGATTCAGCTCGCGGCCACCCATCCGATCGCGCGGTACCACGCGATCGAGGTCCGCCCGTTCTATAGCGAATGACCACGCCAGCCGTTCAGCGTTCGCTCGACGCGGCCTTCCGCGAGGAGCCGGCCACCGCGCGATCGACCGCCTGCGGCTGATCTTCACTTGCTGTCACCCGGCCCTCCGCTGGAGGGCCGGGTGGCGTGGCGCTGATGCTGCTGTACACTCCCGCCGCCACGTGCGCGCCGTTCTAGGTGGAGCGTCGGTACCTGCTGAGCAGGCTGCAGGAGGTCGGCACCAGCGACGGCCGGCCCGACGCGACTGGATAAGATGCGCAGGTGGCCAGACCGATCAGGAATCGAGAAGCGCCGGTCACGAGCCGCGGCTAGCGTGACCGCCATGGACATCACGACTCACTCGATTTTCCTCCCGCCTGACGTCCCGGACGCCTTCCTGGCCTTATGTCGCGACACCCTCGGCAGGCTTCCCGCTCGTCCTTAGTGCTCGACCAGGTACACCACCGGGTCGATGTGACCCACGACTTCAGGAGTGACCCATGACCGGCTCTTCCACCCAGGGCATCAAGACCGTGCTGCATCCCGTGTCCGACCTGGCGAAGGCCAAGGCGGTGTACGCCGCCCTGCTCGGCGTCCCGCCGCAGACCGACGCGTCCTACTACGTCGGCTTCGAGGCCGAGGGCCAGCACATCGGGCTGGTGCCGGGCGGCGGACCGCAGGGCATGACCTCGCCGGTGGCCTACTGGCACGTGCCGGACATCGAGGCGAAGCTGGCCGAGGTGACCGCCGCCGGTGCCACCGTGAAGGAGCCCGTGCGCGACGTCGGTGGCGGCCGCCTGGTGGCCACCGTCACCGACCCCGATGGCAACGTCCTCGGGCTGCTTCAGGACCGATGAGTGCCGACCCTCGTCCCCGCGCTCAGCGTCGCCGCGACACCGAGCATCGGCTCACCCACGACATCGATGTCTGGGTGGCCAGTGCCTCGGCGGACGGTGCGCCGTATCTGGTACCGCTGTCCTTCGACTGGGACGGCCAGGCGCTGCTGATGGCCACGCCCACGGACAGCCCCACCGGCCGGAACCTGGCCGCCACCCGGGCCGTTCGGCTGGGGCTGGGCCACACCCGCGACGTGTCCACGATCGAGGGCGAAGTCGAGGTCCTCGAGATTGACGCGCTGCCGCGGGAGCGGGGTGACCGGTTCGTCGCGCGCACCGGCTTCGACCCGCGGGCGCTGGCCACGCCGTACCGCTGGTTCCGCATCTCCCCGCGCCGCATCCAGGCTTGGCGCGAGGTGAACGAACTGCCCGACCGCGAGCTGATGCGCGACGGCCGCTGGTTGGTCTGACGCCCCGGCCGGGCGTCGCGCCACCTCGGGCGGGCCCCGCCTAACAGATGGAGACACGATGAACAAAGCCACGAGGACGGACACGCGATCGCCTGCGCCGCACGTTGGTGACAGCCACGATCTGATCCGCGTGCACGGCGCGCGCGTGAACAACCTCAAGGACCTCAGCGTCGAGATCCCGAAGCGCCGGCTGACGGTGTTCACCGGCGTCTCCGGCTCGGGCAAGAGCTCGCTGGTGTTCGGCACGATCGCCGCGGAGTCGCAGCGGCTGATCAACGAGACGTACAGCACCTTCGTGCAGGGCTTCATGCCGACGCTGGCGCGGCCCGAGGTCGACGTACTCGACGGGCTGACCACGGCGATCATCGTCGACCAGGAGCGGATGGGTGGCGACGCCCGCTCCACGGTTGGCACCGCCACTGACGCTCACGCGATGCTGCGCATCCTGTTCAGCCGACTCGGGCAGCCGCACATCGGCTCGCCCAGCGCGTTCTCCTTCAACGTTCCCTCGGTCCGGGCGAGCGGTGCGATCACGGTCGAGCGCGGTGATCGCAAGACCGTGCGGGCGACCTTCACCCGCACCGGCGGCATGTGCCCGCGCTGCGAGGGCCGGGGCTCGGTCACCGATTTCGACCTGTCTGCGCTATACGACGACAGCAAGTCGCTCAGCGAGGGTGCGCTTAAGATCCCCGGCTTCAGTATGGACGGCTGGTACGGCCGCATCTTCAGCGGCTGCGGCTTCTTCGACCCGGACAAGCCGATCCGTAAGTACACCAAGTCCGAGCTTCACGACTTGCTCCACAAGGAGCCGACCAGGATCAAGGTCGACAACGTCAACCTGACGTACGAGGGCCTGATCCCGAGAATCCAGAAGTCGTTCCTGTCCAAGGACGTCGACGCGCTGCAGCCGCACGTCCGCGCCTTCGTGGAGCGGGCGGTGACGTTCACCGCCTGCCCCGACTGCGGTGGCACCCGGCTCAGCGAGGCGGCCCGGTCCTCGAAGATCAAGGGGATCAACATCGCCCACGCCTGCGCGATGCAGATCAGCGACCTCGGTGAATGGGTGCGGGGTCTGAACGAACCGTCCGTCGGGCCGCTGCTGGCGTCGCTGCAGCAGACGCTCGACTCGTTCGTCGAGATCGGGCTCGGCTACCTCAGCCTTGACCGCTCGTCGGGCACGCTGTCGGGCGGCGAGGCGCAGCGCACCAAGATGATCCGTCACCTCGGGTCCTCGCTCACCGACGTCACTTATGTCTTCGACGAGCCGACGATCGGGATGCACCCCCACGACATCCAGCGGATGAACGGCCTGCTGCTGCAGCTGCGCGACAAGGGCAACACCGTGCTGGTGGTGGAGCACAAGCCGGAGGCGATTGCGATCGCCGAGCACGTCGTCGACCTCGGCCCGGGCGCCGGCACCGAAGGTGGCGAGGTGGTGTTCGAGGGCACCGTCGAGGGGCTGCGGGCCAGCGATACGCTCACCGGGCGGCACCTGGACGACCGCGCCGCACTGAAGCCGTCGGTGCGGACATCGTCAGGAGTGCTGGACGTGCGCGGCGCCAGCGTCCACAACCTGCAGAACGTCGATGTCGACATACCGCTCGGCGTGCTGGTGGTGGTGACCGGCGTGGCCGGGTCGGGTAAGAGTTCACTGATCCACGGCTCGGTGTCGGGCCGGGACGGGGTGGTGTCGGTCGACCAGGCAGCGATCAAGGGCTCGCGGCGCAGCAACCCGGCGACCTACACCGGACTGCTCGACCCGATCCGCAAGGCGTTCGCGAAGGCTAACGGTGTGAAACCCGCCCTGTTCAGCGCCAACTCCGAGGGCGCCTGCCCCACGTGCAACGGCGCTGGGGTGATCTACACCGACCTGGCTATGATGGCCGGCGTCTCCTCGATCTGCGAGGACTGCGAGGGGAAGCGGTTCGGCGCATCGGTGCTGGAGTACCGCCTCGGCGGCCGTGACATCAGCGAGGTGCTCGCGATGCCGGTGATCGAGGCCGGGGAGTTCTTCGGCGCCGGCGAGGCGCGCACGCCAGCCGCGCATGCCATCCTCGGCCGGCTCGCCGATGTCGGGCTCGGCTACCTCAGCCTCGGCCAGCCGCTCACCACGCTGTCCGGCGGCGAGCGGCAGCGGCTCAAGCTGGCCACCCGCATGGCCGACAAGGGCGATGTTTACGTCCTCGACGAGCCGACCAGCGGCCTCCACCTCGCCGACATCGAGCAGTTGCTCGGCCTGCTCGACCGGCTTGTCGACTCCGGCAAGTCGGTCATCGTCATCGAGCACCACCAGGCGGTCATGGCCCACGCCGACTGGATCATCGACCTCGGCCCTGGCGCCGGCCACGACGGCGGCCGGATCGTCTTCGAGGGCCCGCCCGCCGACCTCGTCGCCGCCCGCTCCACCCTCACCGGCGAGCACCTCGCGGCCTACGTCGGCACCTGACCGAGGCCCACGCGGACACCGCGAGACGAGTTCTCTTATCTGCCTCGGCTCGTCCCACGACCCCCGCTGGGCTAATTGATCTTGATATAGTTCAGGTCGAAGTCGTGCTTCCAGTGCGACCCATCTGCCGATCCCTCCCAGGCGCCCTTAATCGTCTTGCCGTCGTCGGCAAGCACTCCCGAGTAGCGCTGCCAGAAGCCGGGGGCCTCTCGCCACAGCTTCCAGATGCCATCGTTCAGGCTCATCTGGTAGATGCGGACGACTCCGCGTGAGTCGTAGTAGTGCTGGGAGAAGGTCTCTGCCACGTCACTCATGCCGATGATCGCGATGCCATTGGGGGCGGCGGGATTGTCGACCGTGAAGCGCTGGATCAGGAAGAACTCCCCGTCAAGCCAGTGGAACGTGGTGTGGCCGCCACGGTCGGCGACGGGGGGACTGCCCGGGCCGAAATAACCGGCCTCGAAGGAAACCTCCATCTCCCAGCTCCCGAGCAGGGCATCCAGGCGGGAAAGCGCCGGCGGCCGCCCGGCTGGGATATCGCCCGGGCTGTCGTCCCTTCCGGGCTGGTGCGGATCTTGTGGTTCGTTCATGTTCGTCATCGTGGTGCCTCCCGGGACCTCGGTCGGTTGTATTTCAGACCGTAGGTTCCGGCCGGGCTACCCGGAAGGTCCAATTTCGTGGCCATCGAGTGGGCCAGTTGGCGGCTTGCGGCCAACGAGTCAACCAGAAAGTGCGGCAAGGGAGATCACCATGGATCATTAACCGAAGGCCGCCCGGCCGCCCGCTGATCCACTCCGCCCGTTCGGGCAGCGGCTCGGGGAGCTATTCGCCCACGTAGCGCTCCCGCCAGGCCCGGCCGAGCGGAGCAGGTCCAGGCAGATGCGGCTGGCGACCGTGGTCAGCCAGGCACACGGGCCGGCCCCGGCCTGAATCAGCAGCGTCTGGCCCGGATGGGGTGATCACGGTGCCGTCGGCTCCCTTGGTCGCAGCTGCCCACCAGTTCGACAAGACAGTCATCGTGCCCGGGGGTGACGCCGCGATGCGTGAAAATTTGCGCAGCTGACCCGCCGTTGCCCGGGAGCCCGGCTGCGCCGGGCGCTGCCGCGCTCATGCGCGGCGGCCTGTTGCCGGCCGATGTTCATATGCGGGCGCGGGTGGTCTGGGAAGCTGTGGCCGCGGTCGTCCGCTGACGTCGTCCTTCCTTGGCGGGCCCGACCCCGTAAGACAGTCTGACGCCGGGAGCCAACCTTCAGGGCCGCTCAATGGTGCTTCGAGCCCGCGGACCAGATTTCCCACTCGCCCCTGGCTCCTGCGGACGACCGCGACCACAACCACCGCATCTCATCGTAGGAGCCACCGATGCAAGACGTGCAAGACGAGCCGCTGTTCGTGCAGCGGGTCGCTGGCCTGGACATCGCCAAGGCCGAGGTCGAGGTCACCATCCGGGTGCCCAGCGACACCACGCCGGGTCGCCGCCAGCAGGAGACCCGGACCTTCGCCACCACTCGCCGCGAGCTGGAATCGCTGGCCGACTGGCTGCGCAGCTGGGGCGTGACCACGGCGGGCATGGAGGCCACCGGCGACTACTGGAAACCGGTGTTCTTCGTGCTCGAATCCCGTGGGTTCAACTGCCAGCTGTACAACGCCGCGCAGGTCAAGGCGCTGCCGGGCAGGCCCAAGACGGACCGGGCCGACTCGATCTGGCTGGCGAAGATCACCGAGCGGGGCATGATCTGTTCCAGCTTCGTGCCGCCCGAGCCGATCCGCCGGCTCCGCACCCACACCCGCTACCGCCGGCACCTCACCCAGGCCCGCACCGCCGAGAAGGAGCGGGTGGAGAAACTGCTCGAAGACGGGCACCTGAAGCTGTCCAGCGTGATCTCCGACATCCACGGCGTCTCGGGCCGGGACATGCTGGACGCGATCGCCGCCGGGCAGCGCGACCCGAAAGCACTGGCCCAGCTGGCCCGCGGCACCATGCGCGGCAAGATCCGCCGCCTGGAAGAGGCGCTGGACTGCTCGTTCTTTACCGGCCAGCACGCCGCCGTGCTGGCGATGATGCTGGCCGCCATCGACTACTACACCACCCAGATCGACGCGCTCACCGCCACCATCGAGCAACTCGCCGAGCCCTGGCTGCGTCAGATCGCGCAACTCGACGAGGTGCCCGGCATCGGCGCCATCTGCGCGCAGGACATCATCGCCGAGATCGGCGCGGACATGACGGTCTTCCCCACCGCCGCCCACCTGGTCTCCTGGGCGAAATGGTCCCCCCAGGTCAGGCAGTCGGCCGGCAAGCGCAAGGGCAGCAACGCCACCGGCCGCGGCAACCCCTACCTCGGCGCCGCGCTCGGCGAAGCCGCCATCAGCACCGCCCGTACCCAGACCTTCCTCGGCGCGAGATACCGGCGGCTGGCCCGGCGAATGCCCAAAAAGAAGGTCCTGGTCGCCACCGGCAACTCCATGCTCACCGCCGTCCACGCCCTGCTGTCTGACCCCGAAGCCCGTTACCACGACCCCGGCGCCGACTACTACGAACAGCGCATGCATACCCGCCGCCAGGCCCGCAACCACGTCAAGAGCCTCGAGCGCCTGGGTTACAAGGTCACCATCCAGGCCATCAATCCCGACACCGGCGAACTGCTGGCCGCCACCGCCTGACCCGCCGTCGGCCGCTCACGAACCCGGTGGCGCTGACGCGCTACCGGGTGCTGCCGCCTGCCCGGCTAACGTCCTATTTTCGGACCAGCACATCGGACTGTGACGCTGACGCGCCGCCTCACATTCCACCGGGTCATGTCGTCGTACCGATGAGAAACACACCATCCAGCGAACAGGAAAGCTCAGCGACCTCATGACCGGGCCGCCGTGACCTGCTCGATGTGACAAGGAGAAACCGATGAGCGACTTCCAGGCCATCGCTGACCGCTTCGAGATCGAGGCGCTGCGCGGCGAGTTCACCGACGCGGCGATGATGCGCGACTATGACCGGGCGGCGTCGCTCTCAGCGTTCGTGACCGCGCCCGGCCGCTGACGTTCGGCGGCACGGCCGCGGTCTTCGGGGACGGCGAAGTCTGGCTCGACGCGGAGGTCGACATCAACCAGGCCGACTTCGGGCTCACCTGGAACCTGATGGGCCTGGTGTCGAGGAACAACACCCTCACCATCCACGCGGTGTTCACCAGGCGGTGAGCACCTAGGGAACCTTGTTCCGCCCGGTGTCGGCTGAACGCTTTTGCGCGAGCGGACGAACGGCCTGGATGAAATCGTCACTGGAATAGGGCTGGTCGGCTTGCAGGTCGGCGGGGGCGGGAGCAAGGGGATAGATGATGTCGGCTCCGCCGGAATCGGGCTTCAGCCACAGCGACATGAGGCCGATAGCGGCGAACCGCAGTACACGTACTTCGTATGACTGCGCGCTGACCGGCGCGAGCGTAGCGACTCGCGGCAGGGCCTGCGCAGTGGCTTCCACGAACGGCCCGTAGTTGAGATTCGCCAGCAATGTCGCGTTCCCCGTGTCGTCCACCTGGACCTCCGCGGCGGCGACGGTGGCGTCCCCACTCGCGACGAGGTAGCGGAAGCCGGAAAACACCGCGGAATCCAGGCCTCCGCCCTGGGCGACGGCATCGGCACGCAGATCGTAAACGGCGTGCGGCTCGGCTATCTGCAGTGCGTCGAAGTCGACGCTGCGTCCCGACAGCGGGCTGGTCCGGGTGGAGAGCCTGTCCAGCCCGCCGCGGACAAGAGCGGTCCCGTTCGCCGGCTCGGCAGCAAATCGAAGTGGCATGGTCTTATCCTCCGGATTACTTCGTGAAGTAGGACTCGCCCCAGCTCGCGCCGCCCTGGTAGCTGGACGGGAACGAGTTGAAATCCTGGGTCGACGGGCCGTAAATGGGATCCTGAAGATCGATGGTGGGCGCCACGGGATCGTCAGCGTATCCATCGACCGCCGGGTTGTGACCGCCGCCACCGTTCCAGTAGATCGCGATCGAGACCGGGCGGCCCTGGCCGATCTCGCTCATGATCGTCTGGAACGACGGCTTGCCGTTCGCTGTCGAAGCGAGATGTCCGGTAATGGTGAGCGCCTGGTCCGGAAACCACGGCTGGTTACACGCGGCGCTGCTCCCGTTCTGGCAGCAGGTCGTCTGGCCGAACGCCTGGTTCACCAGTGAACACTGGGTCCAGGTGGCGGTGGAGTCGTAGTAGCGGGTGATGCTGACTGTGGTCGCCGACCAGCACCACTCGCTTTCCACCTGGTACTGCTCGGCCAGGTGCAGGTAATGAGAGTTCCCGATCCATCCGTTGTTCGGCGCGGTCTGCCAGGTGTGCCAGATGTGGCCCTGGGCGTTGACTCCGAAGACCTCCAGCCGCCCGTCGGCGTTGGCTGCCGCGTTCAGGCTGACCAGGCTGTCGCTGTCGGTGTACAGCTCGGCCCAGCCGCCGGCCCACCCGTTGTTCGGCGCGGTCTGCCAGGTGTGCCAGATGTGGCCCTGGGCGTTGACCCCGAAGACCTCCAGCCGCCCGTCGGCGTTGCGTGCGACGTCCAGCATCGTGAGGCTGTCGTTGTCGGTGTACAGCTCGGCCCAGCTGCCGACCCACCCGTTGTTCGGCGCGGTCTGCCAGGTGTGCCAGATGTGGCCCTGGGCGTTGACTCCGAAGACCTCCAGCCGCCCGTCGGCGTTCGGGACGACCCTCAGCGTCGTGAGGCTGTCGATGTCGGTGTACAGCTCGGCCCAGCCGCCGACCCACCCGTTGTTCGGCGCGGTCTGCCAGGTGTGCCAGATGTGGCCCTGGGCGTTGACCCCGAACACCTCCAGCCGCCCGTCGGCGTTGCGCGCGACGTCCAGCATCGTGAGGCTGTCGTTGTCGGTGTACAGCTCGGCCCAGCCGCCGACCCACCCGTTGTTCGGCGCGGTCTGCCAGGTGTGCCAGATGTGGCCCTGGGCGTTGACTCCGAAGACCTCCAGCCGCCCGTCGGCGTTCGGGACGACCCTCAGCATCGCCAGACTGTCGATGTCGGTGTACAGCTCGGCCCAGCCGCCGACCCACCCGTTGTTCGGCGCGGTCTGCCAGGTGTGCCAGATGTGGCCCTGGGCGTTGACCCCGAACACCTCCAGCCGCCCGTCGGCGTTGCGCGCGACGTCCAGCATCGTGAGGCTGTCGTTGTCGGTGTACAGCTCGGCCCAGCCGCCGACCCACCCGTTGTTCGGCGCGGTCTGCCAGGTGTGCCAGATGTGGCCCTGGGCGTTGACCCCGAACACCTCCAGCCGCCCGTCGGCGTTCGGGACGACCCTCAGCATCGCCAGACTGTCGATGTCGCTGTACAGCTCGCTCCAGCCAGCCATCTACCATTCCCAACTTTCCGGGTGTCGCCTCACCCCCGGCGAGTGAGGTGTCACAAGTACAGAGCAGACAATGCCCATCCTGATACAGCATCGCGGCAAAGCCGACGGTACCTCCCTAGCGCGGCAGGCGATGAACACGGTGCCCGAGGCCGTGATCCGCCGCTGGCCCGGCCCGCCGCCGCGGCCATCAGCGTTCGGGCCAGGTCGCATCGGTGGCTGGGCCGTCGTCTGACCGGCCACGCACCCGGGTACCTCTACCTGGTGAGCAGCAGCGGGCCAGCCGGACCAGGGGAAGTGCTGCGGCCGATGCTGGCGATCGCCGGCGAGCTGCCGTCAGCGGGGGGTAGCTGGGCGGCGGAGATGAAGTGGGACGGGGTCCGGGCTCTGGCGCACGTGGACGGGGGCCGGGTACGGCTGGTGTCCCGCACCGGCCGGGACATGAGCGGCGCCTACCCGGAGCTGCAGGGCCTGGCCGGCGCGGTCGGCCGGCCGGCCGTGCTGGACGGGGAGATCGTGGCGTTCGGTGGCGGGACGTGGCCGAGCTTCGAGGCGCTGGCGCCGCGGATGCACGTCACCTCACCGGCCCGGGCCGCCCAGCTGGCCCGTGAGGTGCCGGTGAGCTTCCTGGCCTTCGATCTGCTGAGCCTGGACGGCGAGCCGCAGCTGGACGCGCCGTACCGGCAGCGCCGCGCGCGGCTGGAGGAGCTAGGCCTGCAGGGCCGTCACTGGCAGACCCCGCCCGCGTTCCCCGGGCCGGACAGCGCGGATCTGCTGGCCGTGTCCCGCCAGCAGGGCCTGGAAGGGATCGTGGTCAAGCGGCTGGATTCCCGGTACGAGCCGGGCGGGCGGTCACCGGCCTGGGTGAAGGTCAAGAACGTCCGGCGGCAGGAGGTGGTGATCGGCGGCTGGCAGCCCGGCGCCGGCGGGCGGGCCGGGCAGATCGGCTCGCTGCTGGTCGGCGTGCAGGGCCCGGCCGGGCTGGAGTTCGCCGGGCACGTGGGCACCGGGTTCACCCAGCCCGCCCTGGCCCTGCTCGGCCGCCGGCTCGCGCCGCTGCGCCAGGGCCGCTCGCCGTTCGCGAGCCTGGTGCCGCGCGAGCACGCCCGGACCGCGGTCTGGGTAGCGCCGCTGCTCGTCGCCGAGGTGAGGTTCGCCAGCTGGACCGCCGAAGGGCGGCTGCGCGCCGCCTCCTACCAGGGCCTGCGCGACGACAAGGATCCCGCCGAGGTCACCCGCGAGCCCTGAATTGGCGAAGATCGCCGTATACGGGCCCTATCCGGCACCGGCCGGCGACCGAGCCCTGGTCCGCGGTTGCGGTAGGATTGCTGGTTACCGGTGAGTAGGGGGCTTTCTATGGCGCTGGCCTTCGAGCGCGCTGGGTCGGGTCCGCCGCTGGTCCTGCTGCACGGCGTGGGGCATCGCCGGCAGGCCTGGGGAGCGGTCCTTGACCGGCTGACGCCGCACCGGGATGTGATCATCGTCGACCTGCCCGGGCACGGCCAGTCGCCGCCGCTGCGGGCCACCGGGCCGGTGCTGGAGGAGATGCTCGGCGAGGTCATCGCGCTGCTCGATGGGCTGGGACTTGAGCGCCCGCACCTGGCGGGCAATTCGCTGGGCGGCAGGCTGGCCTTGCAGGCCGCGATAGCCGGGCGGGCGGCATCGGTCACCGCCCTGTCACCGGCCGGGTTCTGGCGCGACGACCGTGAGGCCCGCTACCCGCGAGCGATCTTCAGGGCCATGCAGGTGGCCGCGAGCCGTCTCCAGCGGGCCGCGCCCGCCCTGTCCCGTACCACCGTGGGCCGGGCCGTCAGTCACGGCGCCGTGGTCAGCCGCCCGTCCCAGCTGACGGCGGATCAGGCGCTGGGCGACATGGCGGCGTTCCTGGCCGCCAACGACGCTCTGGATGCGGTCCTGACCCAGCTGACCCCGTTCACCAGCCAGCTGCCGGACGATGTCCCGGTCACCATCGCCTGGGGAACGCGCGACCGGTTGCTGCGGCCCCGGCAGATCCTGATGGCCAAGGCCCGCCTGCCGCAGGCCCGGCTGCTGCCGCTGCCCGGCTGCGGGCATGTCCCGATGACCGACGATCCGCCGCTGGTCGCCCACGTGCTGCTGCACGGCAGCAGCCGCGGCGCGGGCCACCCGCGGGCCGACACCGCCGGCCCGGTGACGGTCAGTCGGCCGGACCGGGCCGGGCACCCTGGTTGAGTCCGGCGGGCGAACCGGCTGACGAGCTATCCGGCGATGGCCCCGGCCGCTAGATCGTTGACCGGGGTTTCTGTTGAGGTCATGGGCTTACGTGGTCGTAGGCGATCAGGGAGCGCTTTACAGGCGCGCCGATGAGCCAGTTGTGCCAGATCGCAGCGTTGAGAGCAAGGAGCCGCTGCACGATGCGTGCCCACAGGCCGGCCGGGACGCGCCCGCCGTGACGCTCGAGGCCGAGCTGGTTCTTCAGCGTCCAGATGATGGCCTCGACCCGCTGCCGCAGCCAGTTCGGGAACGGGCGCGGGGTCGTCTCGTCCTTGCGGGCCGGGCGGATCAGGGCCAGGCCCGGGTCGTCGCTGGCGAAGAACGCCTCGGTCTCCTCGCCGGCCAGGCCCTTGTCGGTGACCACAGCGGTGCCTGGTGCCGGGCGGTTGGCCGGCTTGTCCTCCAGCATCTGCCGGGCCTGGTCGCGTTCCCCGGACAGCTTCGGGTTGGCCAGGCCGAACCCCGTCACCGTCCCGTCGCAGGTACACATCAGCAGCAGCTTGCTGCCCCAGTACCAGCGGGAATGGCTGGGGCAGTACCCGTACCCGGCCCATCCGAAAAGGTCAGAGCGGCGGGCGGTGATCACGGACTGGCCGCACGGGACCGGGGTGGCGTCCATCAGCCGCAGCAGCTCCGCGGTCGCTGGCGTGGCATCGGCCAGCCAGCGCAGCGCGGCTTCCATCAGCGGCGCGGCCGCCTTCAGCCGGTGTTGTACTCGCTTTGCCGCAGCAGCCGCGGGAACAGGTGCCCGATCAGCTTCGGCGCCGCCGCAGCCAGTGCCGCTCTGTCGTAGCGCAGCAGGACCTGCGCTACCGCGATGCACACCAGCTCGGCGTCGGTCACCTCCGGCGGCTGGCCCGGACCGGACCGGTGAACCCGCGGGAGGGGATGATCTGGTCGGTCAGTTCCACGTACAGTGCGGTCAGGAGGGTGTCCAGGTCGGCGAACATGACGGGCTCCAGGGTCCGGACGTGTGTGAGCACGCCGATCCTGGACACTCCTCACTTGCAAGTCACGGACCCCTGCTTGTGTCGCGGCACCACAGCCTGGCCAGCGGCGAATCCCCGGGTCGATGATCCCTGGGCCGAGCACTTGCCGGTCAATCCTGGCCCGTCGGCACGTAGGTCAGGCTGACCACGCCTGAGTCCAGCGTGCGGGTACCTGTCAGCCGCAAGGTGGCGGGCACGCCGCCCTGGGGGAACAGTTGCGTCCCGCCGCCGAGCACGATCGGGTGCACCGCGACCCGGTACTCATCGATCAGGTTGTGCCGGATCAGGGTCTGCACCAGCGTGGCGCTGCCGTACACCTCGATGTCCCCGCCCGGCTGTCGCTTGAGCCGGGCGATCTCGGCTGCCACGTCGCCGTTGATGACTGTCGCGTTCCACGGCAGCGGCCCGGTCAGCGTGGTCGACGCCACCAGCTTGCGGATCTGGTTCATCCGGTCCAGGTACGCGCCGCCCTTGATGTCTGCCCACGTGTTGCGGAGCAGCTGGTAGGTGACCCGCCCGATCAGGAAGTAGTCGGCTGCCTGCAGGTGCTCCAGCGCGTTCTGCTGCGCGTCTGCGGTGAAGTACGGGTTCCCCCAGCCGCCGTGGGCGGTCTCACCGAACCCGCCCGGGTCCTGGATGACGCCGTCCAGGGTTACCAGGGTCGACACGCTCAGCTTGCGCATGATGATCCTCCTCCTTCGGTACCGACGGGCCGCCTGGCGCCGTCACCAAGACAGACCCGGCGCGTCCGGAAAAGGAATCGGGCCGTAGGGCCCCGCTGTGCCACGGCTGAGCGGCGGCGGCTGCCCGTGCCACACTGCGGCGGTTCACGGGCTCGCGTTCGATCAGGTAGGTTCCATGTTCCGGCGACACGGGAGGGCGCGGGATGCCGAGCGCGGTCGGGACCGCGTCGCCCAGCGACGAGTTCATCGGCCGCACCGAGCGCTACCGGCCCGAGCTGCTGGCGCACTGCTACCGCATGCTCGGCTCGCTGGCCGACGCCGAGGATGCGGTGCAGGAGACGTATCTGCGCGCATGGCGCTCGTTCGGCTCGTTCGAGGCACGATCGTCAGAACGAACATGGCTCTACCGCATCGCCACCAACACGTGCCCGACCGCCCTGCAGCACCACAGCCGGCGAGTACTGCCCTCCGGGCTGGGCGCGCCGTCCGATGACCCGTCCGCCCCGCCGGGCCCGGCGGATCCCGCCGTCGCGTGGCTGCAGCCCGTCCCTGACACGATGATCAGCCCGGACGCGGACGACCCGGCCGCGATCGCCGCCACGCGCGACAGCGTCCGGCTCGCCCTGATCGCCAGCCTGCAGCACCTGCCTTCACGCCAGCGCGCCGTGCTGATCCTGCGCGACGTGCTGGCGTGGCCGGCCGCCGAGGTCGCCGGGCTTCTCAGCATGTCGGTGGCCGCCGTCAAGAGCGCGCTGCAGCGCGCCCGTGCCCGCCTCGGCGAGGTGGCTCCGACCGCGGATCACGTCCCCGAGCTGACCGAGCCGGAACACCGCGAGCTGCTCAACCGGTACATTGCCGCGTTCCAGAACGCTGACGCCGCGGCGCTGGAGCGACTGTCGCGCAAGGACGCCACGCTGGAAGCGCCGCCACTGCGCACCTGGTACGCCGGCATCAAGTTCTGCATGCCCTACATGGCCACCCATGTGCTGGGCTCGCCGGGCCACTGGCGGATGCTGCCGGCCAGCGCCAACGGCCAGCCCGGCCGTCGCCGCCTACTACCGCGGCAGCGACGGCACCTACCTGCCATACGGCATCGTAGTACTCACGGTGACCGCCGAGGGCATCTCGCGCATTACCTCATTCGGCGACCCCGAACTGGTCACCGGGTTCGGCTTCCCGGCCGTCCCGCCGGCGGACGACGCCGGATAGCCGACAGCAAACCCGGCTCCACCGCCGCCCCTCATCACACAGGATCCCGGACACTCTTCACTTACAGGTCACGGACCCCTACGGCGTGTCGCAGCACAACACCGTGGCCAGCGCCGAATCCCCGGTCAACGATCCAGGGCCGCGCGGCGCCAGGCGCCCAGCGCGGCCTCGATATCGGCAGCCGCGATGTCGACATGGGTGAGCATCCGGATCCGGCCGCCGACCGCGGTGACCAGCACGCCCTCGGCCGCCAGCCGGTCCACCCATTCCCGGACGTCGCGACCGGTCCCGGCCACCTCCACGAAGACGATATTGGTCTCCACGCTGGCCGGGTCGACAGATCCGGGCAGCAGGTCAGCGATGCCCTCGGCCAGCCGGCGGGCATTCGCGTGGTCTTCGTGCAGCCGCGTGGGTCCCTCCTGGAGGGCGATCAGGCCGGCGGCGGCCATGATGCCGGCCTGCCGCCAGGCGCCGCCGAAGAGGATCTTGAGCCTGCGGACCTCCCTGATGAGCTCGGCGTCACCGGCTATAACCGAGCCAACCGGCGCACCCAGCCCTTTGGACAGGCAGAACATCATCGCGTTCGCCTCGGCCGCGAAGTCGGCGACGGTCGCGCCGGTCACGGCGCAGGCGTTGAATATGCGCGCCCCGTCCAGGTACAGGGGCACGTCGCGGGCCGCGCAGGCGGCAGCGATCGCCCGGAGGTCAGCGACCGGCAGCACCGAGCCGCCGCCCAGCTGGTGGGTGTTCTCGATGGTGACGAGATCAACGATGCTGACGTCGTAAAGGTCGGGTTCCAGCGCCTGCGCGACCTGGCCGACGGTGAGCAGCCCGCGAGCGGGGGCTTGGAGCCTGCGGAAAGCGATGCCGGACAGGACGGCGGCCGAGGTCGCCTCGGTGCCGCCCATGTGCGCGCCGGCCTCGCAGACCACCAGGTGGCCAGACCGGGCGAAGGCGTGCATCGCGACCTGATTGCACATGGTCCCGGTCGGCAGGTAGGCCGCGGCGTCTTTACCGGCCAGCTCGGCGGCGCGGTCCTGCAACTGATTCACCGTGGGATCGTCGCCATACCAGTCATCACCGACCTCCGCCCGGGCCATGGCGCGGCGCATGGCCTCGGAGGGTTTGCTGACGGTGTCCGAGCGAAGGTCGATGGGAGCATTCATCACGGGTGTCCTCCGGGCGAGAACTCGGTCAGCGGTCGCAGCGCTGACGATGGGCACGGGCGCTGGTCCTGCGTCTATGATCGGGTGCCCGCCGGGTCAGGTGGCGAAAGGGTCCGGGCCGTAGCTAGCTACCCGCGACGAGCATCGGTGGCAAAATGTCCGCCATGACCGGCCCACTCGACGCGGTCGAGCTCGCCGGGCGGCTCATCAGCATGCCCGGCCTGTCCGGCGCCGAAGCGAACGTCGCCGACGAGGTCGAGCGGGCGATGACGCTGGCCGGATACCGTGAGTCTTCCGTGACCCGCTCGGCTCGGTGGTCGGCGTGGCCGGACCGGACACCGGAGCGCCGGCCCTGCTCTTCGACGGTCATATGGACGTCGTGCCCGCCGTCGGTGCGTGGACCGTGGATCCGTTCCGTCCTGTCGTCCGGGACGGCAGGCTCTACGGGCGGGGGGCGACGGACATGAAGGCCGGCCTGGCCGCGGCGATCGCCGGGGTGGCCGCCGCCGCGGCCGCCGTGCGGCTGCGGCGCCCGGTGGCGGTATCGGCCACCGTCATGGAGGAGATGATTGAGGGGGTAGCGCTGGCCCGGGTGCTCGACGACATTCGCCCGGAGGCCGTAGTGATCTGCGAGGCGTCCGATCTGGCCGTGCAGGTCGGCCAGCGGGGCCGGGCCGAGCTGATCGTCACGGTCACCGGCCGCCCGGCGCATGCCGCTTACCCCGCCCGGGGCAAGAACCCGATCGGGCTGGCAGCATCCGGCCTGGCCGCGCTGGATCGGCTGGCGCTGCCTGCCGATCCTGATCTCGGGCCCGCCATCCTGGTGCCGACCGATGTCATCTCCGACCCGTGGCCTTCGGTATCCCTGATCCCGTCCGGGGTACGGATCCGGTTCGACCGCCGCACCCTGGTCGGCGAGATCCGCGAGGCTGTGGTCGGTGCCATGGCCGGGGCGCTGGCCGCCGTCGACGACGCCGCCTTCGAGGTCAGCGTCTGCGCGGGTCAGCTGGCGGCGTACACCGGCGCCACCGTGGACGCCCCGCGCTGGCTGCCGGCCTGGCGGACCGATCCGGCGCACTGGCTGGCCAGGGCCGCCCGCCAGGCCAGCGAACGGGTCACCGGCACCTCGCGGCTGGGTTTCTATGACTTCTGCACCAACGGCTCCGAGTCCGCCGGGGTCCGGGGTATGCCCACGATCGGGCTGGGGCCAGGCTTTCCCGCCGACGCACACACTCCGGATGAGTCCGTCTCGGTCCGGCAGGTTCAGCATGCGCAGGACATCTACCAGGAACTCGCCATCGACGCAGCGGGCCGGGGCGGGCCCGGCCGCGAAGACGGCTGACCGGACCGGCCGAAGACGGCTGACCGGCCCGTCCGAAGGCGGTGGACCGGCCCGGCCCAGCGGCTTGACACCCCCTCGGCGGGTTGACAGCGTTGACGAAGCACTTGCTGGTGACCGCGACGCAGGCCGCCGGGCGGCGTCCCGGAACCGCCGAGAACCGTAGGGGGCACTGTGTTGCAGGTCCGGCTCAATCTGATCACCGTGGATCCGGTCCTGCTGGGTGATGCCACCAAGTACATCGAAGGCGAAGTCCGCCCGGCGGTGGAGCGCCTGCCGGAAAGCCTGGGGATGTCGCTACTGGCCAACCCGGAGCTCGGCGCCGCGATACTCGAATCGTTCTGGGCGTCGGACTACGCGCTCGTACACAGCGAGTCAGCGCTGGCGCCCGCGCGCAGCGAGATAATCCGGCTGGCCAGGGCCACGGTCACGGTTGAGAGCTACCAGATACCTGTGTTCGAGCGGGAGGCGCCGCTGCGCGGCGGGGAAGGGGTACGGCTGACGCGGATGGCTGTCGAGCCCGCGGCGGTGCAGGATGCGATCGAGATGTTCGGGGACACCGCCGTCCCGCTGCTGGCGGAAACCGCCGGCTTCCACAGCGCGCTGTTGTTCGCTGACCCCGGCTCGGGCCATCTGATCAGCGAGACCGTGTGGCGGGACCCAGCTGCCCTGGTGGCTAGCCGCAGCGCCGCGGCGCTCGTCCGGGTCGAAACGGTAACCGCCGCGAACTGCGTGATCCGCGCCGTCGAGGAGTACACCCAGGTATTCAGTTCCGCGCGGAAACCCCGATCATGACCCGGCGCCAACGCCTCGGGTACGGGTCACGGCGCGCGTGACGGATAACCTGCGGCTGGGCCTGAGCCTGGGCTACTGGGCCACGCCCGCTGACGCCACGCCGCTGGTTCTCGCGGCCGAACGCCTTGGGTATGAGTCGGTATGGACCGCGGAGTCCTGGGGCTCCGACGCGCTGACCCCGCTGACCTGGTACGGCGCCCGGACCAGCCGGATCAAGCTGGGTACCGCGGTGCTCCAGATCAGCGCCCGGACCCCGGCCGCCACCGCCATGGCCGCCGTGACCCTCGACCACCTGTCCTGCGGCCGGCTGCTGCTCGGCCTGGGCGTGTCGGGTCCGCAGGTCGTGGAGGGATGGTACGGGGTACCGTTCGCACCGCCGCTGGCTCGCACCCGCGAGTACGTTGAGCTGCTCCGGGTGATGTGGCGCAGGCAGCGGCCGGCTCGCAACGCCGGACCTTACTTTCCGCTTCCGTACCGCCCGGGGACCGGGCTCGGCAAGCCTCTCATGCTCAACATCCCCGCGCTGCGCGCCGACATCCCGGTGTACCTGGGCGCGGAGGGGCCGCGGAACGTGGCGCTGGCCGCCGAGATCGCCGACGGCTGGCTGTCGCTGTTCACCGATCCGCAGCGGATCGGCCAGGTGTACGGCGACGCGCTGGCCGGAGCCCGGCCTGGCTTCGACGTCGCCGCGACCGTGAACGTCATCATCACCGATGACCTGCCGGCCGCGCTGCGGGCCGCCAAGCAGATGCTGGGCTTTTACATCGGCGGGATGGGCGCGCGGAACCGGAATTTCCATCTCAACGTGGTAAGCCGGATGGGTTACCACGAGGCTGGCCATAAGGTGCAGGAACTGTTCCTGGACGGCCGCAGGGACGAGGCCATCGACGCGGTACCCGATGAGCTGGCCGACGCGGTGTGCCTGCTCGGCCCGGTCGGCCGGATCCGCGAACGGCTCGACCTGTGGCGACGGAGCCCGGTCACCACGCTGCTGGTGGGCGGCGTGACCTCCGAACCGGACCTGCGCGCGATACGCGACGCCGTACTCGGCTAGCGTCATGTGGACCTGCCCGGCGTTAGGCCGACCGGGCGAATACCATCCCCCGAGTGCAGGCCTCAGTAAAACGCAGGCCAGGAAATTACCAGCAATTGGGCCAGAATCAGGCGCGAACAGGTACTGGCGGGTATCCAAAGCAGGAGTCGCCAAACCGCGGCAGTTATCGTGCATGAGTGGTCAGGAGGCAACGGGCATGCGGGACGGCATGACCGCCGCCCAGCGGTCGGTACCTGCGCAGTCGCGCCCGTTGCGGGCCGGGCCGGGCGGAAAGAAAGGCCGGCTCCTGATCGCTGGCCTGATAGCTTTCGCCATCACCATCGCCATTTATGTCGCCCTCATTGCGACACATCCGCATAACTGGTTGACGGCGCCGGTGGATCTGCGCGTCTATCGCGAAGGCGGCAGCAGTGTCCGGCATATCGCGCCATGGTACAACCCGCGGTCGACGTCCCCGCTCTACAGCTGGCCGCTCCGCTACACGCTGAAGTTCACCTACCCGCCGTTCGCGGCCCTGGTCTTTATGATCGTGTCGGTACCGGCCTGGCCAGTCATGGAGCGGCTCTGGGTGGCGGTCAACATCATGGCCCTGCTCATCGCCCTCTGGGCGACCTTCGGCAGCCTCGGCTACCGCACCGCGGCGGTCCGCGCGGGCGCGACGTTGCTGGTCGCGGCGGTGGTGTTCTGGACCGAGCCGGTGCAGCGGACGCTGTTCCTCGGCCAGATCGAGCTCGTGCTGCTCGCGCTGGTGCTGTGGGATCTGGGCCAGCCAGACCGCCGGTGGTGGAAAGGGGCCGGTATCGGGCTCGCGGCCGGGATCAAGCTGGTGCCGCTGATCTTCATTCCGTACCTGGTGCTGACCCGCAGATTCCGGCAGGCGGCGGTCGCGGCCGGGACGTTCGCCGCGACCATCCTGGCGGGCTTCGCGGTGCTGCCTGGTGACTCGGTCCGGTGGTGGTGGCACGGGCTGTTCCTGCAGGGCGGCCGCACCGGCTTTGTCGCCTGGGAGGGCAACCAGTCGCTGCGGGCGATCATCACCAGGTTCGCGGGCAGCGTGGCCGCCGCGGCGCCGGCGTGGCTGGTCATCGCGGCGGTGACCACGGTCGCTGGCCTGGGCTGCGCCGCGCTGCTCGACCGGTACGGCCACCGGATGCTCGGCGCGCTGGCCTGCGCGCTGACCGGACTGCTCGTGTCGCCGATCAGCTGGGATCATCACTGGGTCTGGATCGTGCCCGGGATAGCGGTCGCGGCCCATTACGGGGTCCGGGCGTCCCGGCGGGCCGCGGGCTGGGCCGCGCTCGGCCTGGCCGCCGCCATCGCGGTAATCTTCGGCGCCTGGCCGGGCCGCCTGTGGGGCAGCCCGGGCGATCTCGGCGGGTTCTCCCTGGGGCTGATCTGGGCGCCGCCCAATACCAACCCCGGTACCTACTTCCGGCTCGGCGACCGGCCCTGGTATGCCGAGTATCACTGGCACGGGATACAGCTGCTGGCGGGGAATCTTTACGTACTGACCGGGGTGGCGCTGCTGGCACTGCTCGCGGTGGTCGCTATCGGCCAGGCCCGGGCCAGGCACAGCCAGACCAGCCCGGCCGCCGCGGCCAGCATGATCCCGGGCCCCACGTAACCGACCAGCGCCTGGGTGATGCTGGTCAGCCAGGCGGGCGGGGGCCAGTCCTGGTTGCCGGGCATGAGGGCAATGGTCCCGGCGCACAGGCGCCCGACTACCAGCCAGTCGAGCCGGGACGCGGGATACACCGCCAGCAGGCAGATGACCATGGCGTCGTACCAGGGCAGCTGATAGGGCCCGATGAACAGCCAGGCGAGGCTGATGGCCAGCGCGGGCTGGACGGCGGGCAGCCAGGAGACCTCGTCAGGCAGCCGCCCCAGCATCGCCACCGCGATCGCCACCAGGGCGGGTACGGCGAGCAGCATGATCGGCTCCCCGTCACCCGGCGGCCAGGAGAACAGCCGGTAGAACGTGTCCGCGCTGCCCTGGGTGCTGCGGGCCAGCAGCGCCGCCACGGCCGGCGGCCCGAACCAGATGTAGCTGGGCACGATCACCGCCAGCGCGCTGGCCGCCCCGGTCAGGGCGGTACCGGGCGATCGCCTGGATGCCCAGATCAGCCCCACGCCGAACAACGCGAACGAGATCTTGAGATCGGCGGCCATCCCGATCAGCAGCCCGGCCGCCATGGCCCGGAACGTACCGGGACTGCGTCCGGGGCGCGGGGAGCTGAACAGGGCCAGCCCCCCGAAGCCGACCGCGGCCGCCAGGCCGTCCAGGTGCCCGCCCGCGATCAGGTTCCAGAGCAGCAGCGGGTTGGCGGTCCAGAGCAGATGAGCCCGGGTCCGGCGGGCCAGATCGAAGCGCAGTATCCGGTCCAGGCCGAGCGCCACCGCGCCGAAGGCGACGGCGTTCCATAGCTTCAGCCAGAAAACGATCCGCGCCACCGAGGTACCGCCGAGCCTGGCCGCGGTCCACTCCTGGACGCTCGCCAGCGGGCCGTAGACGGAGACGTGCTTGCCCCAGGTGCGCGGCGCGGCCAGCCCGATCGGGTCGTGCAGCAGGCGCAGCTGATCAGGCGTCATCACGTACGGGGTGTGGCCGAGCACCACCATCCGCCCGTAGGAGGCGTAGTCGAGTGTGTCGGTGGATCCGGTGGGCGGCAAGACGGTCAGCGCGACCACGGCCGCTGCCGCGCCTGCGATCAGCAGCCAAAGCGGGAACCTGGCGCCTTGGCCCACCGCAGCCAGGCCGGCTATCACGCCCCCGCCGGCCAGCAGTCCCGCGGCCCACAGGGCGAGCGTCACGACGGGCGGCGACAGGCTGAAGCCGAGGATCCACGGCGGGCCGGTGGCGGGTTCGGGCATCGCCGGGACCGCCCAGCTGTGCCGGGCGGCCGACACGACGATGATGACGACGGTCGAGACGCCGATTCCGGCCATGGCCGACCAGCGCAGGACAGGTACGCGGCGGCTGGACGCGGCCGGAAGGGCCGACGGTATCGGCCGTGCTGGCCTGAGTTCTCCCCTGATGCTGGCCACGGCGGTGTGCTCGCTCTCGGAACTGATTTGCCGTGGGCGACGAAACCTGGCGCGATAGGCCCGTGCCCCCTACGCGATACCGCGTGGCGCCTCCGCAGACCTGTCGAGCGCCACGACGATGGCGACGGGCCATCGGCATTGCATACGCGAGCCGCCGCAGACTGCGGACCGCCCGGCAGGAGACCCCAACCGCCCCGACGGTTTCCCCCGTGGGTTTGCCTCACCGAAAAAGGTACACCCGGTCACGGGGTTGACGGATATCGGCGGGTTCGGGCGTCACGGTCGGCGTGCGGGCCATGGGCTGGCCCGCGCGGCCACGGGCGGCCGGCGCGGCCACGGGCGGCCGGTATTTGACCGTCGTACCGTGCATTGGTTATCGTTTTCATTATCGTCAAGGGCCACGGCCTGGCTCAAGGGCCTGGCGATGACACCTCACAGGATGGACTTCGCAGCTATGCCACGCCGTCGCAAGGCCCTCGCCGCCGGGCTGGCCCCCGCCGCCGGGCTGGCCCCCGCCGCCGGGCTGGCCCCCGCCGCCGGGCTGGCCCCCGCCGCGGTGCTGGCGGCCCTCGCCCTGCTGGCCCTGGCGGCCTGTTCGGCGTCAGCGGTGCCCAGCGCCGACGCAGCCCTCAGCGGAACCATCGCAGCGGTCGGCGCGGAGAGCACCTACGCCAACGTGATCAGCCAGATCGGCGGCAAGTACGTCAGCGTCACCGCGATCGAGAGCAACCCCAGCACGGACCCGCACAGCTTCGAGGCGAGCCCCACCGTGGCGCAGGACATCGCCCGCGCTCAGGTCGTCGTGCAGAACGGCCTCGGTTACGACACCTACATGAACAAGATCGAGGCGGCCGCACCCAGCCCGGCGCGCAAGGTGATCGACGTCCAGCGGCTGCTCGGACTGCCCGACACCACGCCCAACCCGCACCTGTGGTACTCCCCGGCCACCATGCCGGCCGTGGCGAACGCACTGGCCAGCGACCTGTCCGCGCTGCAGCCCCGGCACGCCGCCTACTTCAAGGCCAACGCGCGCAGGTTCGAGGCGTCCCTGGATCCCTGGCGCCGGGCCATCGCCAGCTTCCGGGCGGCGTTTCCCGGCACCCCGGTGGCCGTCACCGAACCGGTCGGTGACTACCTTCTGCAGGCCCTCGGAGCGAATGACCGCACGCCGTTCGGGTTCCAGGCCGACATCATGAACGGGGTAGATCCATCGCCGCAGTACGTGACGCTGCAGCGCAGGCTGCTCGCCGATCACCAGGTGACGGCCTTGTTGTACAACCAGCAGGTGACCAACTCACTGACGGAGTCGTTCCTGGCCCAGGCCAGGCAGAACGACATCCCGGTGGTCGGGGTCTACGAGACCATGCCCGCCCCCGGCTACGACTATCAGTCCTGGATGCTCGCCGAGGTCCAGGCGCTGCGACGGGCCGTGGCCGACCGGACCTCCACGGCCAGACTGTGATGACGCGATGCGGACGGATCAGGCGATGACTGAGCAGGCCACGGCCACCGAGCGGGACGAGACGCTCGCCGTCGACGGGCTGTGCGTGCGGCTAGCGGGCCGTGAAGTGCTGCACGACGTCCGGTTCACCATCCAGGCGGGCGAGTTCGTGGGCCTGATCGGCTCCAACGGCGCGGGCAAGACCACGCTGTTGCGGGTCATTCTCGGATTGCAGGCTCCGGCGGTGGGCACGGTCCGGATCGCCGGTCGGCCGCGGGCCCGCGGCAGCCAGCTGATCGGCTACGTGCCGCAACGGATCCTGCTCGATCCCGACATGCCGCTGCGGGCCCGCGACCTGGTCGGCCTCGGCCTGGACGGTAACCGGCTCGGAATCCCGCTTCCGTCCAGGAAACGGCGCCAGCTGGTCGAGGAGATGCTGGATGCCGTCGACGCCCGGTGCTTCGCCGATGCCCGGGTCGGCAACCTGTCCGGCGGCGAGCAGCAGCGGGTCCTGATCGCGCACGCCCTGATCAGCCGTCCCCGGCTGCTGCTGCTGGACGAACCGCTGGCCAACCTGGACATCCGCAGCGAGCAGGAGGTCATCGCGCTGCTGTCCGGCATTGCCCAGCGGCAGCGGATCGCCGTGCTGATCTCGGCCCACGAGATGAACCCGCTGCTTCCGGTGATGGACCGGATCGTCTACCTGGCCGGCGGCCGGGCCGCGAGCGGCACCACCAGCGAGGTCGTGCGGCCCGAGGTGCTCAGTGAGCTGTACGGGGAGCATGTCGACGTCGTCCACGTCCATGACCGCATCCTGGTCGTGGCGGGGCGCGGAAACGGCCCGGACATCGCGGTTGATCAGCATGACGCCGCGCACGCCAGCCAGGCGAGCGACGACCGCGCCGCGCGCATCGGCCACAGCGGCGACGAAGCCGCGCGCATCGGTCACAGCGGCGACGAAGCCGCGCGCATCAATCACAGCGGCGACGAAGCCGCGCGCATCAGTCACAGTGATGCTGGCCGCCCTGCTGGTGGGTGATCGCTCGTGAACCAGCTGCTGCGGCTGATTTTCGCGCCCGGCTTTTTCGGCAGCGGGCCGGTTCAGGTCGCGCTGGTCACCGGCGGCGTGGTCGCCATCGTGTCCGGCCTGGTCGGCACCTTCGCGGTGCTCCGCGGGCAGTCCTACGCCGGCCACGCGCTGGCGGACATTAGCGTGACCGGCGGGTCAGGTTCGTTCCTGGTCGGGATCAGCCCGCTGTGGGGTTTCGTGGGCATCAGCGTGCTCGCCGCGGCGGTGATGGACCTGATCGGCGTCCAGCGGCCGCAGGGACGCGACCTGGCGACCGGCATCGTGCGCGGCGCGGGCCTGGGCTTGGCGGCCCTATTCCTCTACTGGGACGCGACGCGCACCTCGACGACCGGGGCCACGATCACGATCCTGTTCGGTTCCATCTTCACCATCAGCAGCTCGATCATCCCGGTCGTGGCGCTGCTCAGCCTGGCCGCCCTCAGCATCGTGGCGACGCTGTACCGGCCGTTGCTGCTCAGCTCGGTCAGTCCCGAGCTGGCCTTCGTGCGCGGCGTGCCGGTGCGGCTGGCCGGCGCGCTGTGCCTGGTGGCGATCGCGCTGGCGGTGGCGCTGTCCGCGCTGACGATCGGGGCCATTCTCAGCACAGCGCTGCTGGTCGGGCCGGCCGCGACGGCGCTGCGCCTGACGAACAAGCCCGGCCTGGCCATGATCTGGGCGGGGATCATCGGCCTGGCCGCCACCTGGCTGGGCATCGTGCTCGCTTATGACAGCTTCTACTGGCCGTCGGCCCGGCAAGGCTGGCCGGTGAGCTTCTTCGTTGTGACCCTGGTTTTTGCCTTTTACCTGATCGCGCAGGCGCCATCGGCCCTGCGCGCGAGGCGAGCGTGATGTTCGCCAGTTACCTGCTCAATACCTGGACGGTCGCGACCATCGCCGCCCTGGTGGCCGGGGTGGTCGGGTTCTTCATCGTGCTGCGCGGCTCGGCGTTCGTGGCCGACGCGGTGCCGCAGGGCGCGTTCGCGGGCGCCGCCGGGGCGAGCCTGCTGGGTATCAGCACGCTGCTCGGGGTGGGCGTCTTCGCGCTGATCGGCGCCCTGACCATCGGCTGGCTGGGCCGCCGGGCGCGGCGTGACGTGGCGACCGCCCTGGCCCTGGTGGTGATGCTGGGGCTCGGCGCGCTGTTCCTCAGCATGAGCAGCCAGTATGCGCCGGAGATCTACGCGCTGCTGTTCGGTGAGCTGTTCGGCGTCGGCTCGGCCGAGGTGCTCCCGGTCGCCGTGCTCGGCGCGGTGTCGGTGGCGGCGATCATCGTCATGTACCGGCCGCTCCTGCTGACCTCCGTGATGCCGGAACTCGCCGAGGCGCGCGGCGCGTCCAGCTACCGGATCGAGCTGGGCTTCCTGGTGGTGGTGGCGCTGGCCACCAGCATGACGCTGCCGGTGGTGGGGGCCCTGCTGATCTTCAGCCTGATGATCGGGCCGCCCGCCGCGGCCCGGTCGGTCACCAGCAGGCCGCAGTTGGCCATGGTCCTGTCCGTGGTGTTCGCGCTGGTCACGGTGTGGGCGGCGATCGCGTTGTCGCTGCGGACCAACTGGCCCGTCGGGTTCTTCGTGGGATCGTTGGGCGCCTGCTGGTACGCGGCCGGACGCGGCTGGGCCGCCTGGCGGAGCCGCCGGCCGGTCCGCGAGGACCGGCGCCCAGCGGCCGTTCCCCAGCCGGCCTGCCATAACTGATCGGCCGGGGCTGGCTGGCGGCGCGCGGCCCGCCGCCGTGGCCAGGCCAGGAGGCCGGTGCCGGCCGCCGCGACCACCATCGCGGTGACGTGGCCCACCGCGGCGACGTTCAGCTGGCTGAGGCCGCCGAAGATGTCACCCACCGCGACCAGCAGCACGAGGTCGACGGCGGCGGCGGCGCGAGCGGCCAGGAACCGAGCAGCAGGGCGATGACGATGGCGGACACCACCACGTAGGAGGGCCCGATATCGACCAGGTAGCGGTCGGCGGCAGGCAGCTGCCCGTGATTCACCTGGTAGCCGACGATGCCCTCGCTGACCAGCGTGCCGACCACCTGACCGGCCCCGCAGACCAGCGCCGTCCGCCAGTTGCCGAGCGCCCGGTTGGCGCCGAACATGCTCAGCGCGATCAGTAACGGCCAGGCGCTGGCGGACTCTTGCGGGATGAACGCCGAGCTGAGCAGCGAGCCGACCGGGTGGTGCTGGAGGTTATGTACGCTGGTGCTGGCCCAGCTGGCCAGCGCCGTCTGGTCGTGGACCGGCAGGATCGCATAGACCAGCTCGGCGAGGACGAAGACGATGAGGAAGGTCCACGCGACGGCATAGGTCTTGAAGATCGCCCGCGGGCCCGGTCGGCGCATAAGCCCAGGCTAGGGAGCGGCGTCGTAACCCGGGCCGGTCAGGGCTGCTGGAAGGCGGGCTTAAGCCAGATTCGCTCGCTCATGTACTGCTTGACCTGGTTGATGTACTGCTGTGCGGGCTGAGTGTGCCACCGTCCGGCGAACCAGCGGCCGACGCAGCCCCACACGTCGCCCGCGTGGTACTGCTCGCCTCGGGGCACGTTGTTGAGCCAGACCTCGTAACCGTCGTAGCAGGATCTCCAGATGGCGTAGGCGGTGTCGGCGTTCATCGCGGTGGAGGCGCCGATCCCGGGCCAGCTGGCCTTCTCGTAGGGGTACCTGTTCTGCAGGATGCCGTAGCTCTGCGGGCACAGGCCTGGCTTGCCGTCCTGACCGAGACCGTGACCAGGCGGGCAGGCGCTGCCGTCGCTGCCCCAGTCGCCCTTGGTGTCTTGCTGCCACCAGCTTTCCACCGCCGCCTGGGCGAAGACGATGTTCTGGCTGATGCCCCATTTGCAGGCCGCCCAGCGCAGGATCTCGCTGGTCGTGCCGGTGAAATCGCCGTCAATGCGCGGCGCGAGCAGCTGGCCGGCCTGCGGGCTGTCGCCGGCCGGGAAGAACCCGGCTCCGACATGCTGGCCGGTGACCTGGTTGTAGCCGTGGTTCGCGCCCTTGTTCTCGTGGCTGGGCCTGGCCAGCACCCACCGGGCGCACTGCGCTCCCGAGGGCAGTTTCGCCCCGGGCGGGAGGGTGCGGAAGACCAGCGGTGCCACCACGGCGGGGGATGCGGTGGGCAGGGGAGCCGGTGCACCGGATCGCGACGACGCGGACTTGGCCGAGCGGGCGGTGCTGCCGCCCGCCGGGGTCCCGGACAGCCCGCTGGCTGGCCCGGCCGCCCGGCTGCGCGAGCGCCGCGGCTGCGGAACGCCGGGCCGCGATGGCGCCAGCCCGCTGCGTGCGGGTCGCCGACGGGTCATGGCCGGTACCCGCGAGCGCCGCGCCCCAGCTTGAGTAGTGCACGACCGCGAAGCCCCCGGCTACGACGATCACCACCAGGACGGCGATCCGGCCTGCCAGCCACGCGCGCCGTCGCTGACGTGCTCTCGTCCCGGGGCCCATAAACCGTAACCTGTACTCCTTCGCCGCAGGCAGTGTCAATCTGATCGAGATCCTGTGATCACCTCTGATTCCAGGTCAGCTCGGCGGTAACCGCCCGGTCGTGGCGCCTGCTGGTCACGCGTCGCGGAGCCGCAGCGCCAGCCCGCCGGCCAGCAGCGCCGCGGCGGCCCCGCACGATGCACTTTCCCGACTGCGGCACGATGCGCATCGCCAATTCCGGGCCGTCAGCGCCAGGTGAGCCTGCCGGCAACCGGTAAGCCTGCCCCGGCCACCGGTGAGCCTGCCCCGGGCCACCGGTGAGCCTGCCCCGGGCCACCGGTGAGCCTGCCCCGGCCACCGTAAGCCTGCCCCGGCCACCGGTGAGCCTGCCCCGGCCACCGGTGAGCCTGCCTCAGCATCGAGTGGGCCCGGCCGCCCGCCGAACCTGCCGAGGGAGCCATAACGACCGTTGCGGCGCGGCGGCCGACATGGGCCGCCAGGTTGACGTGAGTCGAACTTCTGTTCGATGATGGCCTCATGGGGGCAGAGTTGGCGCAGGTCAGGACGGCATCTTCCGGGCGGCGGGATGACGATGCGGCGCCGGGCGACAGCGTCCTGCCGGTCCTGGACGCCCTGCGGGAGCTGCTGCCCGCAGGCGGACTGCTGCGCGGCTCGGTGGTGGCGACGGGGAGGTGGAGCCTGCTATGCCTTGCGCTGGCCGCGGGGGCATCGACGGCCGGGGCATGGTGCGCAATAGCGGGGGTGCCGCAGCTCGGGGTGCGGGCGGCTGCCGACGTGGGGCTGGATCCGGGCCGGATGCTGTTGATCGCGGAACCGGGCCAGAACTGGCCGCAGGTGGTGGTCTCGCTGCTGGACGGTTGCGAGCTGGTGCTGCTCCAGCCGCCTGCCCGGCCACCCGCGCAGGTGCGGCGCAAGCTCGAGGCTGTCATCCGCCGGCGCGGCAGCGTCCTGGTCGTGGCGGGGGAGTGGGACGGCGCGCAAGCCCGGCTGCACATCGTCGACCAGGAGTGGGCCGGGATCGGGACTGGCCACGGGCGGCTGCGCGCCCGTCTGGTCCGGGTGGTGGCGGACGGCCGGGGCGCGGCCGCGCGGCCGCGAGACCGGTGGCTGTGGTTGCCGGGCCCGGACGGTTCGGTAGCCCTCGCTGATGATGAGTCCGGGGGCGGCCGGAGTGAGCGCGGGACAGTCACAGCGTTGGCTGGCACGGGGCCTGGCTGGCACGGGGCTGGCTGGCACGGGGCTGGCTGTGCACGGGGCTGGCTGGCACGGGGCTGGCTGGCACGGGGCTGGCTGGCACGGGGCTGGCTGGCACGGGGCTGGCTGGCACGGGGCTGGCTGGCACGGGGCTGGCTGGCACGGCGCTGGCGAGCTCCGGGTGAAGGCGGCTAGGGGCGGGCCGCGCCGGGTGCTGGTGGTGAGCTGCCCGGATTGGCCGCCGGACACCTCAGCCAGATCAGGCGCGCCAGCCGTCTCCGGCGTCCTAGCTGTCTCCAGCGTCCCGGCCGTCTCCGGCGCCCCGGCCGTGCCCGGCGCTCCGGCCGTGTCGGACGCTTCAACCGTGTCCACTGCGCCAGCTGTGCCGGGCGCGGGACCAGACGCGCGGGCCTTCGAGCAGGTTGTGACCGTAGTGGAGGAATTCTGTCCCCAGGTCGAGGTGCTGCGTCCTGGTGCCTGCGCGCTCAGCGCCCGCGGCCCGGCCCGGTATTTCGGCGGTGAGGAAACACTCGCGAGAAAGATCACCGAGGCGGTGCTCAGCCGCGGGTTCCGCTGCCGGGTGGGCGTGGCCGACGGCCTGTTCGCCGCGCAGCTCGCCGCTCAGGCCGGGCCGGCTGGCCTGGTGGTGGCGGCTGGCCGTACGCCGGCGTTCCTGGCCCCGCATCCGGTCAGCGTGCTGGGCAGCCCGGAGCTCGCGGACCTGCTGCCTCGGCTGGGCATCTGGACCCTGGGGGAGTTCGCTGCGCTGCCAGCCGCCGAAGCGGGCAGCAGATTCGGCGCGCCAGGAGCACTCGCGCACCGGCTGGCCCGCGGCGCCGATCCGCGCCCGCTGGCGCTCCGGCCACCCTCAGCCGACCTTTCTGTTCAGCTTGATTTCGACCCGCCGGCTGAGCAGGCCGAGCCGGTGATTTTCGCGGCCAAGACGCTGGCCGAACAGCTGCACGCCGGTCTGGCCACGCGCGGCCTGGCCTGCGTACGAGTGCAGATCCAGGCGGTCTGCGCGGACGGGAAGGAGATCACCCGGCTGTGGCGGCATGACGGGCTGCTCTCGGCGCTTGCGGTAGCCGAGCGGGTGCGCTGGCAGCTGGCTGGCTGGCAGGCGGATCAGGATGGTTCCGGCCGGGATGACCCCTCTCCTCCCGGCCCGTCTCAGCCGGGCACGGGTCCTGGCCGGAGGCGGGAACCCGACGACGAGGGAATCCAGGTGGGCGGCATAACGCTGCTCCGGCTGATCCCGGATCAGCTCGTCAGGGACGAGGGCCACCAGCTGGGCCTTTGGGGCGATGCCTTCATCAGCGACCGGGTAGCGCGCGCCGCCGTTCGGGTCCAGGCCATGCTCGGGCACGGCGCGGTGACTCGGCCGATGCTGGCCGGCGGCCGCGGTCCGGCCGAGCAGGTGACGCTGGTGCCATTCGGCGACGCCCAAGACCCGCTGTTTCCCGCGGATCGGCCCTGGCCAGCACAGATCCCCGCCCCGGCGCCGGCCACGGTATACCCGGTGCCGCGGCCCGCGGTCATCACCGACGAGCACGAGAAGCCCGTGACCGTCACCGGGCGAGCGCTGGTTTCCGCACCTCCGGCCCGGCTGTCGGCCGACGGCGGACCGTGGCTCGCCGTCACCTCGTGGGCAGGGCCCTGGCCGGTTTCCGAACGCTGGTGGGACCCAGCCAGCGCCTGCAGGTGCGCCAGATTCCAGCTAGTCACCGAAGACGGGAACGCATGGCTAGCGGTCGTGCAGGAAGGCCGCTGGCTCATTGCGGCTAGCTACGACTGATCCAGCTGCCACCCAGGCCAGTGTTAAAGCTCCGAAGCAAACAGAGTGAGATTTAACGAATTTCTGTTCGATCTCTCGGTGTTTTGTCGGTACCGTTCGCTAGGATGGTCGAAGACCGGACACCAAAACAAACACACACAAGCCGGACACCATAAGACAGCCTCGCTGAGGAGGTGATCCGATGCCAGAGCGCGACCAGCTAGACCACGACCGGCCCCGCAACCCCCAGCCAGGGAAAGACCAGCCAGGACGCAAGACCAGCCAGGGAAAGACCAGCCAGGCACCGACGGAGCCGCCTCCTTGCCTCTGGACGGAGCAGTCTCAATGCCTGTGGGCGGGGCTGCCCCGCAGGGTCTGTCGTGGTCGTGGGAGCTGGATTTCGAAACGCTGATGGCTGCGCTGAACGAGCCGGCCCCGTGGAACCGGCCGCCCCGCCGGCCTTCCGTCGGCGGCATAGCCGTCACACTCCGGCGTCGCTCAAATACCTCCGCCCCGGAGACCGCCTGCCTCACCGCAAGCACCTCAGCCCGCCCCGGGCAGCTCGCCCCGGGCAGTCCGCCGGTACCGCTACCTCGGCACTGCTGCAGGCGACGCCTGGCGGTCCGCGGGGTGCCGCTGCGGCGGTGCTGCGTGCGCGGGCCGGTGGATCAAGATGCGGTGCTGGATGCACTGCTGGCGGCTGAGGTGCGGGAGGTGCCGCCGGGGGTAGCGGCGGGACGGGTGGCGGAGTGCCTGCCGGCCGGGCCGGGCCTGGCCGGGTGGCTGGCCACCGCGGACGCCGCAGAGCTGGAGGATGGCGCGCTGGCCGGGGTCGCGGCGTCGTGGCGGCGGCTGGCGTCGTGGGCGCAGGCCGGGGAACTGGCGGCGGTCGCGCAGATCGCGTCGCGGTCCGCGGCCCGGGACCCGAAAATCACCGTGGCCGCCGACGGCCGCCCGGGCCGGATCCCGGATGAGGCCGCCGCGGAGGTGTCGCTGGCGCCTGGTGATGTCGGGGTATAACGCGGACTGGTGGCTGGACCTGGCCGTCACCTTGACGTGGCGGCTGGCCGCGACTGGCGCGGCGCTGGCCGCCGGGGTGATTGACCTGCCCCGGGCGCGGCTGATCGCCGAGGCCACCAGCCTGCTGTCCGACGAGAACGCCCGCACGGTCGAGGAGCAGATCCTGCCCCGCGCTCCGGAGCTGACCAATGCCGCGCTGCGGGTGGCACTGCGCCGCGCGGTGATCGCCGCCGACCCCGACGGCGCCGAGCGGCGCCGCAAGCAATCAGAGGCCCGGGCGAAGGTCTGCCTGTACCCGGACGAGGAGACACCGCGACGCTGGCCGGGTACCAGCTGCCCGGGATCCGCGCCGCCGCGGCGATGGCCCGGATGCAGCGCCATGGCCCGCGCGCCAAAGCATGCCGGCGCTGGCGGCAGCATCGACTTGCTGACGCGCCCAGATCTTACCTCGGCCTGCTGTGCGGCACCCTGCCGCTGATCCCGCCCGCCGACGGCGCGCCCCCCGACAGCCCGCCCCCGACGACCCCGCCCCCCGACAACCCGCCCCCCGACGACCCCCCGCCCCACGACAACGCCCCGCCCCGACGACGGCACCCCGCCGCCCGGCGCGGCGGGCCCCGGCGGACAGCCCGCCGCCCCGGCCAGGACCAGGCCCGCGCCCCGCAGACCGCGCCCGGGACGGCCCGCCCCGCGGCAGCGGACCCCCCGGCGGCGGGCCTGCCCGGGAGGACCCGCCCGCCGAGGAGATACCGCCGCCCGACAGCCCGCCCGCTGACCTTCCCCCCGACGGCCCGCCGATGCCGGCCCGGATCCGGGCCCCGGATATGACCCCGATGACGACTGGCCTGGGGACTGGCGCGCCGGACAGGCCCCGCTCCCGGACTGGCCGCCGCTGCCCGCCCGCCTCCCCGCCCCGCCCCAGCCCCCGGCCCAGGACAACGAGCCCGCCCACGCCGGCCCGCCAGGCCCCGCCGGGCGGGGCGGGCGGCCGCCGCCCGGGCTGCTGGACCTGGCCCTGCCCTGGACCACCCTGGCCGGCCTGTCCCGCCAGCCCGGCCACCTCGGCCGCCTGGGCCCCATCACCCCCGCCCAGGCCTGCCAGCTCGCCGCCCACGCCGCCACCGACCCCGGCACCGACTGGCGGATCATCCTCACCAACCCAGCCGGGCAAGCCCTCGCCATCACCCGCATCCCCCGCACCCGAACCCGGACCGCCCCAGCACGCGAGCCCGCGACGACCGCCCGCGCAGAACCTGGCACCGCCCGCGCCGGCCGGCGGCCCGGCAGCCAGCCGCGGTCAGCCCGGGCCGCCTCCTGGACCGGGCTGGTCGGCCGGGTCACTCTCACCATCCCTCAGGACATCCTGGCCGCCACCCCGCCCACCCCAGCCCAGCGACACCGGGATCCTCGGCCGCGCGCTGCGCGCCGCCGCCACCGCCGCCGCACACGCCGCCGCCCAGGCCGCCGCCGACACCGCCGCCGGCGGCTGCGCCCACACCACCGCCACCCCCAGCTACCGGCCCCCGCCCCGCCTGACCGAATACATCACCGCCCGCGACCTCACCTGCCGGTTCCCGCCCTGCCGCCAGCCCGCCTGGCGCAGCGACCTCGACCACACCCGCCCCTACGCAGACGGCGGCCCGACCTGCCGCTGCAACCTCGGCGGCTTCTGCCGCCACGACCACATCCTCAAACACCACCCCCGGCTGGCACGTCACCCAGCCCACCCCCGGCACCTTCCACTGGACCACCCCCACCGGCCGCACCTACCTCACCACCCCCGACACCCACCCCATCTAGACCACCTCGGCCAAGAACCAATCACGCCAGAGCCGGGAGGAGTCCGGGAGCCCGACCCGGGAGGACCGGACCCGACCCGGGAGACCCGACCCGGGAGCCGCGGCCCGGAGCAGCCGAGCCGCGGGACTGCCGACCCGGAGATCCTGAGCTAGGAGCGCACCGGTCATGAACGAGCAGCTTGACCTGGACGGAGGAGCAAGCCATGGGCTGGGATAACCCGCCAGTGCCGTGGCGGGAGTTTGAGCGGCGCCTCTCCTGGGGCAACAAGACCGGCGAACCGGAAGCCGCCGGCCACGGCCGGTGACCCCGCTGCCGACGGCCAACGGCAGCCGGGCGACCAACGGTGACCGGTGGCCAACGACGAGCAGGCAGTCGACGGCGTGCCCGCCACCGCCAGGACCAGCCTGGGCCGAGTTGCACTGCCACTCGTCCTACAGCTTCCTCGACGGCGCCTCGAGCCCCGCCGATCTGGTCGCCGAGGCGGCCGCGCGCGGCCTGACCGCGCTGGCCATAACCGACCACGACGGGATGTACGGGGTCCCGCAATTCGCTCAGGCGGCCGCCAGGCTGCGCAGCCAGACCGGTATTCAGCTCGGCACGGTCTTCGGCGCCGAGCTCAGCCTGGACCTGCCCGGCGGCCAGAACGGGATTCCTGACCCAGTCGGCCGGCACCTGCTGGTGCTGGCCCGCGACGCGGAAGGGTACCGGCGGCTGTGCCGGGTGATCAGCGAGGCGCAGCTCGCCGGCAAAGAGAAGGGCCGACCCCGCTACGACGAGGCGGCGCTCGCCGAGGCGCATGACGGCCACTGGGTGGTTCTCACCGGCTGCCGCAAGGGCGCTGTCCCCGCTGCGCTAGCCGCACCGGCCTCCGGGGTGACTGGCCGATTGCCGGCGGTGGTCGGGAGCCGGCGGGCCGGAGCGGATCGGCCCGGTGCCGTGGGCAGCCCGGGGGCGCTGGCGCCGGATGCCGCCCGCGGCCGCGGCGGCTGAGCTTCGCTCTCTGATCGAAATGTTCGGCAGCCAGAACGTCATGGTCGAGCTGACCAGTCATGACCAGCCAGCCGACGATGAGCGCAACGATGCCCTCTTCGAGCTGGCCCGCAGCGCCGGAGTCGGCGTGATCGCTACCGGAAACGTGCACTACGCCGCCCCGCCCGACGCCAGGCTGGCCCAGGCCCTGGCGGCGATCAGGGCCCGCCGCAGCCTGACGGAGATGGATGGCTGGCTGGCGGCATCCGGGGGCGCCTACATCCGGTCCGGCGCCGAGATGGCCGGGCGCCTGCGCGGCCTACCCCGGAGTGCTCGAGCGGACCGTGGCGCTGGCCGCCGAATGCGCGTTCGATTTCCATGTCATTGCCCCGGAGCTGCCGGACTTCCCGGTTCCCGGTCGCCACTCCGAGGCCTCCTGGCTCTGCGAGCTGGTCGCGAGAAAGGCCCCGGAGCGCTACGGGCCGCCGGAGGCGGAATGGGAACCGGGGGCCTACGACCAGATAGCCCGCGAGCTGAAAGTCATCGAGGACCTCGGGTTCCCCGGCTACTTCCTGATCGTGCACGACATCGTGCGGTTCTGCGAGGAGTCCGGGATCCTGTGCCAGGGCCGGGGATCCGCGGCCAACTCAGCCGTCTGCTACGCGCTCGGGATCACCAGCGTGGACCCGGTCCGGCACGGGCTGCTCTTCGAGCGCTTCCTGTCGGCCGGCCGTGACGGCCCTCCCGATATCGACCTGGACATCGAGCACCAGCGCCGCGAGGAGGCGATCCAGTACGTCTACAACACCTACGGCCGGGACAAGGCCGCGCAGGTCGCCAATGTGATCTCCTACCGGCCGCGGATGGCGCTGCGCGACGCCGGGCGGGCGCTCGGCTACCAGCCGGAGCAGCAGAACGCCTGGTCACGCCAGGTCGGGCCGCGGCAGTACGGGCCGGGCCAGCCGCTCCCGCCCGACGCGGAGGTCCCCGAGGCCGTCGTCGAGCTCGCCGGGCGGATGCAGCGGCTCCCGCGTCACCTGGGCATTCACTCCGGCGGGATGGTGATCTGCGACCGGCCGGTGGGGGAGGTGTGCCCGGTGGAGTGGGCCCGGATGCCCGGCCGGACGGTGCTGCAATGGGACAAGGACGACTGCGCCTACGCCGGCCTGGTCAAGTTCGACCTGCTCGGCCTGGGCATGCTGACGGCGCTGCGGGACTGTTTCGAGCTGGTGGCGGCCTACCACGGCCAGCGCTGGAGCCTGCACTCGATCCCGCAGGAGGACCCGGGCGTCTACGCCATGCTGCAGGAGGCGGACACCGTCGGGGTGTTCCAGGTCGAGTCGCGCGCCCAGATGGCGACGCTGCCGCGGCTGCGCCCGGCGAAGTTCTACGACCTGGTGATCGAGGTCGCGCTGATCAGGCCGGGCCCGATCCAGGGCGGCTCGGTCCATCCCTACATGCGCCGCCGTCACGGCGACGAGGTGGCTGACCTGCCGCACGAGTCCATGCGCCGCGCGCTGGACAAGACCCTTGGCGTGCCGCTGTTCCAGGAGCAGATGATGCAGATCGCGATCGACTGCGCCGGGTTCAGCCCCACCGAGGCGGACAAGCTCCGGCAGGCGATGAGCTCCAAGCGCGCCCCGGAGCGGATCGAGGAACTCCGCGCGCGGCTGCTGGACGGGATGGCCGCGCGGGACATCCCGCAGAACGTCGCCGAGGACATCTACACCAAGATCCTCGCCTTCTCCAGCTACGGATTCCCCGAGTCGCACGCGATCAGCTTCGCCTACCTCGTTTACGCGAGCGCCTGGCTGAAGTGCTACTACCCGGCCGCGTTCACCGCCGCCCTGCTGCGCGCCCAGCCGATGGGCTTCTACTCGCCGGCCAGCCTGATCAGCGACGTGCGCAGGCACGGAGTGCAGGTGCGCGGCGTCGACGTCAACGCCAGTGACGTTCTCGCCAGCCTGGAAAGCCCGCAAAACCCAACCAACAGCCTTCTTAACGAATGTCCCTCAGCCGGTCCCGCCCCGGCGCTGGCCGGCCGGTGAGGTCGCCGGACAGTTCCCGCCCAGCCGGTCCCGCCGGCCGTGCTGGCCAGCCGGGTGCTGGCCAGCCGGGTCCCGGCCGGCCAGGCGCTGGCCGCCCAGGCGCTGATCCGCCTAGCGGCGGTCAGCCGGTAGCTGGCCAGCCGGTCATCAGGCTCGGCCTGTCCGACGTGCGCAACCTGGGCGCCGACGCAGCCGCCACCATCCCGGCCGGCCGGCCGTACCGGGATCTGGAGGACTTCGCCCGCCGGACCAGGCTCCCGGCCCCGGCGCTGGAGGCGCTGGCCACGGCGGGCGCGTTCGGCTGCTTCGGGGTGGGTCGGCGGGAGGCACTGTGGGCGGCGGGCGCGGCCGCCACCATCAGGTCCGGGCAGCTGCCCGGCACCACCCCGGGCCTGACCGCCCCGCCGCTGCCGGCCATGACGGCGGCCGAGGAGACCTTCGCCGACCTGTGGGCGACCGGCACCTACGGCACCCACCCGGTCGAGCACATCAGGAAGCTGCTCGCCGACGCCGGAGTGCTCGGAACCGACGCGCTGAAGACGGCCAGGCCCGGGGCCTCGGTGGCGGTGGCCGGGCTGGTCACGCACCGGCAGCAGCCAGGGACGGCGCGCGGGGTGGTGTTCCTGAGCCTGGAGGACGAGACCGGGATGGCGAACGTGATCTGCCCGCCGCAGGTGTGGGAGCGCCACCGCAAGCTGGCCATGGACGCGAACGCACTGGTCGTGTACGGCCGGGTGGAGCGGCTCGACGGGGCGGTCAGCCTGCTCGCCACCCGCCTGCGGCGGCTGCGGGTGGTGGCCGCCGCCCGCAGCCGCGACTTCCGCTGACCGGGTATCGGCGATGATGAGCGAATGAATCTGCCGACACTCGCGGGCGCATCGTGATCGGTATCCCGCCGGTGGTGCGCAACAAGGCGCTCGCGGTGGATGCCGCGCCATGGCTGCGCGACCTTCCTGATCTCATTGCCGCCCTTGAGCGCGAGTGGTCGATCACCGTCGGCCGCCCCTATGCGGATTCGACGGAAGCCTTCGTCGCCGAGGCCGCGCTCGGCAACGGCGAACCCGCCGTGCTGAAGCTGATCGTCCCGCGGGCCGGCGGGGTGGCCAAGAACGAGATCACTGTCTTGCGCCTGGCCAACGGCGAAGGCTGCGTGCGACTGCTGCGCGCGGATCCGGCGCGGGGGGCGCTGCTCCTCGAACGGCTCGGTCGCTCGCTTGTATGAGCTCGCGCTCCCCGTCGGGCAACGGCACGAGATCCTCTGCTCAGCCGCGGAACGTCTGTGGCGTCCCGCCCCGGATTGCGGCCTGCCGACCGGTGCGGAGAAAGGCCGCTGGCTGGCCGATTTCATCGCGGCGACCTGGGAGGAGCTCGGGCGCCCGGGGACCGAGCGCACGATCGGCCACGCGCTCGCTTGCGCGGAACGTCGCATCAAGGCCCACGACGACGAGCATGCCGTCCTGGTCCACGGCGACGTGCACCAATGGAACGCGCTAGAGGCGAACGGCGGCTTTCAAGCTGGTTGATCCCGATGGCCTGCTTGCCGAAGCCGAATACGACCTGGGCATTCTCATGCGCGAGGATCCTGAAGAACTCCTTGCGGGCGACGCGCGCCAGCGAGCGCGCGTTCGGGCGCGGTGGCTGGCCGGTCGCTGCGGCCTCGATGCCACGGCCATCTGGGAATGGGGGGTGGTCGAGCGGGTGTCAACCGGTCTGCTGGCGGCCAAGGTTGACCTTCAGCCGGTGGGAAGCCAGATGCTCGCCGTCGCCGACCGCATCGCCGGGTAGGGTGCCGCGGCGCAGCCGGTGACCGCGACTCCCGCTGGCGCTACTCCCGAGCGCCGCGACCGCCCGGCGCGGCCGGAGCTGTTTTCCAGATTCCTGGGAAGACCGCCAGATCCGTTGACCAGGTGGCATCCGGCGCAGCATTCTCGACAGGCATGCCCAGGCTCGACAGGCGTGCCCAGATCTGGCGACGAGGTCGGCGGACTGATCGAGGATGGTGTCGCGATTGGCTAACCGGAGCAATGTGATGCAGCGCCCGCCCCGTGCTCCGCAGCAGCCGCGGAGCCGGAAGCGCTGGGCGGTCGTGGCCGCAATTGCCGCCCTGTGGGTGATCCTCTCCTACGGTGCCGGCTCGGTGGTCGCGGGCACCATCTTGCTGATGTTGCTGGCCGTAGCGGTTGCCATCATCGTGGTGGCGATGCGGAGCCTCGGCATCAATCGTGATCATCCCTGGATGCAGTGGCTGGACGCCCGGCCGCGGCCGGGCGTCAGCGAGCCGCCCCCTTCGGTCCCGTGGCGCGATGTCAGCGAGCCAGCCGGCTATGCCGGATGGCGGGAGGTCAGCAACCCAGCCGGTCCCGTCCCCTGGCGCGATGTCAGCGAGCCAGCCGCACCGGCCGGATGGCGCGATGCCGCCGGGCCAGCCGCGCCGCCCGGATGGCGCGATGCCGCTGGGCCAGCCGCCCGCCCGGATGGGGGAACGCCCGTGATCCGGCCGGCTCCGCCGCAGCCTGCCGACAGCGTGCCTGCCCATGCTCGCGACGGCGGGGCCTACGTGGATCCGGCCGCGGCCCGGACGGTCGTCTCGGAGTTTGTCACGGTCGCCGCGCAGGCCCAGGTTCCGCTGCTGCGGCTGCTGACCAACGGCCAGGTGAGCGAGACGCGGACGTCCGGAGCGCGGGCGGGACGCAGCATGGAGGCGGAACTACGGCTTCCTGAAGAACCCACCGTCTCCCGGGTGCACGCCGAGTTCACCTTCGCCGACGGCCGGTGGCACGTCACCAATCTGGGGCTCAACGGCGTCACGCTGAACGGAACTGCGCTGACCGGTAGGCATGCGCTCCGCGACGGCGACTCAATCGGCTGGGGAACGCACCCCGGCGCGCTGGCGTCCAGGGTGGAAATCAGCCGGGACCGGGTCCGGCAGCCAAACGGGCCACGCTGACGCTCGAACGAACAGCTGGGCGCGACTGAGGTCGCCGCAGCCCGGCGGGCCACGCCGAGGTCCGCCGCCGGGCGGATGTTATCGTCGCAGGCATCGCAGGACTGAAGAGTGCCGATGACGCGCCAGGCTCGGGGGCAGCGGGTAAGTTCCGATGGCTCAGCTCGTAATCTGGTCCGCCGCGCGCGGCGAGTGGCTGCCCTGCCGCCCCGATGAGATCACCTGGCTGGACCGGGAGCTGCTGAGCGCCGGGCGGGACACCACGCTGCACCGCCCGCCGCGCTGTCCGGGCCTTCGGTACGTGCACCACCGGTGGGAGCTGTTCAGCCGCGACACCACCCACCGGGTCTACCTGGCGCCTTACCAGGCCGGGCTGGCCGCGCAGCACGAAAAGGTGGAGACGGCCGCCACGCATGTGCTGCCGATGGCCCCGGACCGGTACGAGACCGTGCCGGTCCGGCTTGAGGCCGGGGCCTGGCTGGTCAGCATCGGGAACTGGGCCCTGCCGTTGTGCGTCGATGTCCCGTCCCCAGGTCGCGGTCAGCCGACTGTGCCGCTGCAGGCCGGCCAGCCCCGCACCCAGGAGGGATTCCGGCTCGGCGGCCCGGCCGCGCCGGGCCAGGCCAGCCCGCCGCTGCCGGACGCGGTGGCCAAGGCCCGGGCCTTCTTCGACCGCAACGTCACCGCTCGCCTGGCGATTGCCTACCTCTACCAGGACTACATTGCCGGCGCGGTCGCCCCGCAGGCCGTGCCGATGACGGAAGTCGCCATCGCGCTGGACCTGAGCGGCGAAGGCGCGGTCTCCGATTACAAGAAGGAGCTTCAGCGCCGGATCTGGAACGAGCAGCGGCACCAGCGAGAACTGCCCGAGTTCCTGCTCGCCAACTCCCTGATCGGCCAGGCGGACCTGCAGCAGGCCGAGAAGCTCGCCGCCGACAACGAGCGCAGCGGCAAGACCGAGATGGCGCGCAAAAGGCTCCGCTACCGCCCGAAGAAGTAGGGAGGGGCGACCGAGGAGGCACGCCAGATGCATCGCCGCGATGGGCGCAGGACGGCGGTGACGCCACGATGACCGCGCGCATCGAGAAGATCGTCACCTCGGGGACGTTCTCCCTGGATGGCCAGGACTTCGCGGTTGACAACAACGTGTGGCTGGTCGGCGACGATCGCGAGGTGATCGTCATTGACGCCGCGCACGACGCCGAGGCGATCGTAGCGGCCGTCGGCGGCCGCAGGCTTTCGGCGGTCGTCTGCACCCATGGGCACAACGACCACATCAACGCCGCACCGCAGGTCAGCCGCCGGACGGGTGCGCCGGTCCTGCTCCACCCGGCCGACCGGGTGCTGTGGGACATGATCTATCCCGATCTGCCGCCCGACGGTGACCTCGGCCACGAGGAGGTCATCGAGATCGCGACCACCCCGCTGCGGGTGCTGCACACGCCCGGGCATTCGCCGGGCAGCGTGTGCCTGTACGCACCGGCGCTGGACACGGTCTTCGCCGGGGACACGCTGTTCAACGGCGGGCCAGGCGCCACCGGCCGGTCCTACTCGGACTATCCCACGATCATCCAGTCGATCGAGGGCGTCCTGATGACGCTGCCGCCGGAGACGGTCGTGCACACCGGGCACGGCGAGGACACCACCATCGCCGCTGAGGCGCCGCGCTTCGCCAGCTAGCAAGCAAGCAAGCCGCGCTCGGCGGTCCGGATTGGGCCGCCGGGGCGTAACGGCCAGCCGGGCTACGGTCGCCGCCGGGCCGGCCGCCCGGCGGTCCCGCCCCGGCGCGGCAACCCGCTGACTATGCCGAGAAGTCGAGCAGGATCTTTCCTGACTTTCCCGGCTGGGCGAGATAGTCGAAGGCGGCGGTGACCTCGGCGGCCGGGAAGACGCGGTCGATCTTCGGTAGCGCCCGGCCCGCCGCCAGCACGGGGACCACCGAGCGGGCGAACGCCTGCACGGCCGCGGCCTTCTCCTCCAGTGGCCTGGCCCGCAGCATCGTGCCGTACAGGCTGGCCCGCTTGGTCATCAGGCGGCGTAGCGAGATGCTGGCTTCCTCGCCGCCGGTGCGTGCCGACGATCACGATCCGGCCCTCGCAGGGCCAGGACACCGAAATCGAGGTCCAGGTTGGGCGCCCCGACGAGCTCGAGCACCACGTCGGCCCCGCCCAGCTCGGCCAGCTGATCGGCGGCCGTATCCGGGGTCACCACCAGCGCGCCCGCTTCGGCATGCGCCCGGGCCGTCTCCGGCGTCCTGACGTTAGCCACCACCCGGGCCCCGGCCACCAGCCCGAGCTGGACCGCTGCCGAACCGACCGCCCCGTTGGCCCCGTTAACGAGCAATACCTCGCCGAGGCTGAGCCCAGCCCGGCTGAAAATGGCATCGTGGGCGGTGATGTAGGCCTCGGGCACCGCGGCGGCGAGTTCCTCGCTCAGGCTGGCCGGGATCGCGGCCACGTGCCGCTCGTGCACGCACACCCGGTCGGCGAGGCCGCCGCCGCCCACGACGCCGAATACCCGGTCGCCCGCCTGCCACGCCTGGACATCGGTGCCCACCGCGTCACCACCCCGGCGACTTCAAGCCCGGGAATGTCCTGCGGTGATCCTGGCGGCGCCGGGTAGCTGCCCACCCGCTGCGCGAGGTCGGCCCAGTTGACCCCGACATAACGGGCCGCGACCCGGATCTCGTGGGCGGCCGGCTCCGGGTCCTCGCGTTCCGCCAGCCTGACGACCTCGTTGCCGCCGGCTCCGGTGAAGGTCACCGCTTTCACCTCGCACCGCCTTTCGCCTCCGGGGCTTCAAGCTCAGCAGTCAGGAGCCGGTATCCGCCGTCAAAGTCGGCGCGGTTCAGCAGATCGTGGTGGCGCCGGTGCCACGCACCGGAGACAAGGTCAGCGGCCAGCCGGTCCAGGCCGGCCCGCAGGACGTCATCGCCGGGCTGGGCCAGGATCGACATACCCCCCCGGACGACGGGATCGAGGTAGGCGGCAGGCCGGCGCCAGAAGGCCGTTGCGAACCCGTCTGTGCAGTCATGCGGGATGAGTACCGGTTCGATGCGGGCGCCGCCGAGCAGGTCGGCGAGGCGGTCGACCGGCACGGTCCGGGCGTCATCGAACGCGGCGGCTTCGGGCAGGTACTCACTCAGCAGCCAGAATTTCCGGCATACCTGCTGATCCCAGGTCAGGATCACGATCCGGTGCCGCGCGATGCGGCGCAATTCGGCGATACCCGCCTGCAGGTCAGTCCGGTGATGAACGGTGAGCAGCGCCATCGCGCCGATGTTGATCACTGAGCGGGCGCCTGACAGGGCCGCCCTGATCAGCGCCCCGATCCGGGGATCGGGGCGCCTGGTCACGGCATAGGTAGTACCTATCCTGTCGTAGCCGAGCACACCGGCCAGTATGCCAACGGCGCCCGGTCCGGCCTCACGGGGTGACGGTGAACGGCCGCATCATGTCGTTGTCCTCATGCTCGACGATGTGGCAGTGGTGCACGTAGCGCTGCGGGCCGGTAACTCCCTTCGGCAGGTCGAACCTGGCCCGGATGGTGGTGAAGGTGCCTGGGTTCGCCTTGACCGTGTCCTTGAATCCGCGCTCCTCGGGGGCGGGCGGCTGCATCGGCCCGGTCGCGAACGGCTCCGGGCTGATTCCGCCGCCTACCCCGGCCGGGCCGCCGTAGGCCTCCTGATAGGCGCCGGCGTCGAACGGAGTCCGGCCGACCACCTGGAAGGTGACCAGGTGGACGTGCATCGGATGGGTATCGCCGGTCATGTTGACGTAGACCCAGTCCTCCACGGTCCCGGCCCGCGGCGTCTCGGTCACCGGCTGCCCGAAATGCAGGCCGCTCAGGTTCAGGTACCACCCGGCCGTCTCCGGGGCGATCTCGTTGAGCGTGATGTACCGGGTCCGGCGCGGATGATGCAGGTCAGCCCGCCGGCCGGGCAGGCTCGGCGGGATCTTCCGCGGGCCCCGGTGGGTGACCGAGGTGCCGACCCGGATCTGCATCACGTCCGGCAGCGGGGGAGCCGGCGTCGAGACGGGCGCCGCGGGCGTGCGGTTCCGAAGCTCCAGCGTCCGGCCCTCCAGCCCGCGGAAGTCGATCAGCACGTCGGCCCGTTCGGCTGAGGACAGGACCAGCTCACGGACCGGTACCGGCCCGTCGAACAGGCCGCCCTCGGAGCCGATCTGCCACATCGGCAGGCCGCCGAAGGTCAGGCTCATGATCCGCGCGTTGCAGCCGTTCAGCACCCGGAACCTGTACATCCGCGGTTCGACGTCCAGGTACGGCCACACCTTGCCGTTGACCAGCATGTGGTCGCCGAAGTACTCGCCGATCCAGGTGACGCCGGGAATGTCGCTGCGCGGGTACCGGAATTTCCCGTCCGGGCTGAACAGGCGATCCTGGATGACCAGCGGTATCTCGTAGGCGCCGCCCGGCACCCCGATCGGGTTGGGCTCGGACCCGGTGTCGTGGGCGTCCCGGATCAGGTACGCCGCCGCCAGGCCGGCGAACACGTCCAGCCTGGTGGTGCCCATCCCGTGATCATGGAACCAGCGCAGCGAGGCGGGCATCTGATGGTGCTCGTTGCCGTAGTGGACGTGCTGGGTCTCACCGCGGCCGAAGCCGTCCGGCGTGACTACCGGGTTGCCGTCACTGTCGGCGGCGACGAAACCGCCATGCAAGTGCGTCATCACCCGCACCTGGTTGCCGAGCGGGGTCAGCCGGGTGTCGACGGGGATCCAGTCGGGGTAGCGCTCCGGCAGGTGATTGGTGTAACTGACGTCGATCGGGGTCCCGCTCTGCGCGACCAGCGCCATCCCGAACGAGCTGGCCTGGCTGGCCAGGCCGGAGCCATCGTCATAGGCCCACAGCGGGGTCGGTGGCAGGTCGGGATGGAGCCGCCGGCTGATCTGGCGCTGGGTGAACGAGTACCGGTTGGCTCCGCTCGGCGCCGCGACCACGATCCCGGACCCGGGCAGTGGCAGCGGCTCGCGGAACTTCCTGAGCCTGCCGCTGGCGAACGGGGCGGCGGTTAGGCCGCGGGGTACCGCGGCAGCCAGGCGGCGCCGGGCCGCCGCCGGCATGGCCAGCGCGGCGCCCGCGCCCAGCCCGTATTGGAGGAGCCGCCTGCGCGTCGTGTCCGTCATTCATTCACCCCTCTGGATGTTGGCCGCGTCACGCGCCGACATCGTTGGTGGACGCTGGCCGGCGTCACGCGCCGGGTCGCTGGGTAGTTGACGGCTATGCCTGTTCCTCGACGGGGAAGCGATGGGGCGCATCGGGACGCTTCTTCGGCGCTCAGCTCCTGTTCACGCGTGTTCGGCGACCCTGTCCCATATCCGATATTCCGGGGTCCCAGGCGGGAAAGGGCCAATCGGCATGCCATCACCGGTCCTTTGTCCCTTCCGCGCCGCGCTGCGGCCCGGCGGCCGGCACCAGATAGGGTTGGCCGGTGCCGCCCATGAAGGAAACTGCTGTCCCAGCGGAAGGGCGGGCGCAGCCGTCCGGCCGCGGGCCCGCAGCCGATCCGCTCGAGGATCTGCCGGACGATCCGGCGCCGGCCGGCGAGCACGCATTCGTCGTGGCCGCCAGCCGGCTGCCCGTCGACCGGGTCGATGGACCCGACGGCCAGCCGGAGTGGCGGCCCAGTCCTGGCGGTCTGGTCACGGCCCTCGAGCCGGTGATGCAGCAGGCAGGCGGCGCGTGGGTCGGCTGGTCAGGGGCGCCCGGCGAGCCGCTCGAGCCGTTCGACGCCGATGGCATGCACCTGGTCAGCGTGGGGCTGTCCGCCGATGAGGTCCGGGACTACTACGAGGGTTTCTGTAACGCGACGCTGTGGCCGCTCTATCACGACGTCATCGCGCAGCCGGAGTTCCGCCGTCCGTGGTGGGACGGGTACGTCAGGGTCAACCGGCGTTACGCGCGCGCGGTCGCCGACCAGGCGGCGCAGGGCGCGACCGTCTGGGTCCACGATTACCAGTTGCAACTGGTTCCCGCGATGCTCAGGGAGATGCGCAGCGATGTGCGCATCGGGCATTTCACCCATATCCCGTTCCCCGGTTACGAGATCTTCGCCCAGCTGCCCTGGCGCAGGCAGATCGTCCAGGGCCTGCTCGGCGCGGACTTGCTGGGATTCCAGCGGCACAGCGACGCTACGAACTTCCTGCGGGCCTGCCGGCGGAGCGCCGGGCTGAGCACGCACGGCTCACTCGTCCGGGTGCCGGATTTCGCGCCCGGCGACGGGAGCAGGGCCTGGTCGGCCCCTGGCGCAGCAGGCCGGCGGCAGACGAGCAGGGCAGCTGGCGCGAGGTCCGGGCCGCGGCCTTCCCGATCTCGATCGACTCGGCGGCCTTCGAGCAGATCGCCCGGCGCGAGGACGTCCGGGCGCGGGCTCAGGAGCTCCGCGAAGCGCTCGGCAAGCCCGACGTCATTCTGCTGGGCATTGACCGGCTCGACTACACCAAGGGCATCCTGCATCGCCTGACCGCCTACGGTGAGGTGCTCAATGACGGGCGGCTCGGCCTGCCCGGCGCGGTTCTGGTCCAGGTGGCCAGCCCCAGCCGGGAACGCGTCGAGCACTACCGTCGGCTGCGCGACGAGGTCGAGGTGACGGTGGGCCGGATCAACGGCGAGCATGGCGAGGTGGGCAGCCCGCCCGTGCACTACCTGCACCAGTCCTATCCGCGTGAGGAGATGGCGGCGCTCTACCTCGCGGCCGACGTGATGCTGGTGACCCCGCTGCGGGACGGGATGAACCTGGTGGCCAAGGAGTACGTCGCCTGCCGGTACGACGAGACCGGCGCCCTGGTGCTGAGCGAGTTCACCGGTGCCTCTGACGAGCTCGGCGCCGCGTTCATCGTCAACCCGCATGACATAGACGGACTGAAGGACGCGATCGTGCGCGCGGCGACCATATCCCCCAGGGAGGCGCGGCGGCGGATGCGCTCCATGCGCCGTCGGGTGCGCGAACATGACGTGAACCACTGGGCGGCGACCTTCCTGGCGGCCCTGGAACAGGTGCCTGGCCACGGCCAGCAGGCCAGCGCCTCCTGATCGGGCGACGCCCTGCCCGGCGGGCCGGACCCATCGTCTACCGTCGAGCGCGGCCCGCTGGTTTCGTCCAGATGACGGAGTAGCGCCACAGCAGGCGGCGGCGGTAGGTGGCACCGGGCAGCACCTACGTCGCCTGGGCCGCCGACGGCGGCGGGCTGGCTCAGCTCGAGCGGGCTCTGTCGGCCTGGTTCGGTACCGCGCGCCTGGCGGCGCCGGCCCGGGCGTGACGGGCCGGAGGGCCCGTCACGGGGTGCGTGGCGCTCAGGCGACTGCACGGCGGAACACCCGGGTCGCCCAGGCGAGGGTCACCGCGCACAACGGCACCAGCACGGCGAACGCCTGCCACACCGCCGGGCCGGCGAAGGTCCCAGCGGTCAGCATCCGGGACGCCTCGACCAGGTAGTAGAGCGGGTTGACATGCGCGATGACGCGCATCCACAGCGGCCCGAGCGAGATCGGCAGCAAGACGCCGGCCAGCAGCAGCACGGGCAGGTTGATGCCGTTGGTGATCGCCGCGAAGCTGCTGATGTCCTTGACGGTCAGGGCGGTCGCGATCGAGAACGCGGCCATCACGATCATGAGCAGCGCGAGCAGCACAGCCAGCACGAGCAGGCCAGGCAGGTGCAGCTGAAAGCCGAAGCCGACGCCGACCGCGACCACCACCGCGTCGAAGACGAACATCATCACCATGGTGGCCAGGATCGGGCCGATGAGGATCGCGAACCGGCTGGCCGGGGTGACCCGGAACCGCTCGATGACCCCGGACCGCAGTTCGAAGATGGTGTTGAAGCCGGGACCGATGCCGCTGGCGAAGGCGAGCAGGGCCAAGATCCCGGGCAGGAACAGATCCAGGACGTTCCGGCCCGGGACGGCCTGCACTCCGGGCAGGTTCTTCAGCAGCGGCGCGAACAGCGCCAGATAGAGGATCGGCGTCGAGAAGCCCACCACCAGCCACACCGGGTTGCGCAGCAGCTGGGTCAGGTACCGGCGGAACAGCAGGCCGGTGTCGGTTGCCGTTCTCATGCGACCACCTCCGTCGACTGGCCGTGGTCAGCGCCACGGCCATTACTTTCGTCGTCGCCCGCGTCCCGCAGCGACCGCCCGGTCTGGCGCAGGAAGACATCATCGAGAGTCGGCTCCGACAGGCTGACGGACCTGATCTCGATCCGTTCCGCGTCGAGCAGCCGGAGCAGGTGCGGCAGCGCGGTCCCGCCGTCCTCGACATAGAGCCTGAGCTGGTCGCTGTGGGCGTCCAGGTGCCGCACGTAAGGCTCCTGCCGCAGAGCCGCCACACCGTGGTCAGCGGCCGGGGTGCCATCTCGCACGCTCAGCACGACCGAGTCGCCGGCGACCTGCTTCTTCAGGTCCCGCGGCGGCCTTCGGCGACGATCAGGCCATGGTCGATGATCATCAGCCGGTCGCAGAGCGCGTCGGCCTCCTCCAGGTAGTGCGTGGTCAGCAAGACCGTGGTGCCCTGCTCGCGGAGTGCTCGCACGTGGTCCCAGAGGTCGGCCCGGTTCTGCGGGTCCAGCCCGCTGCTCGGCTCATCCAGGAACAGCACCTCGGGCTGGTGGACGATGCCCAGTGCCACGTCGAGCCGCCTGCGCTGGCCGCCCGAATACGTGGTCACCCGCCGGTCGGCGAACTCCGTGAGACCGAGCAGCCCGGCGACCTCCTCGGCCCGCTGCCGCACCTGAGCCAGGCTGCCGCGGTAGAGCCGTCCCTGCAGGATCAGGTTCTCCCGGCCGGTGGCCAGCTCGTCGGCGCCGCCCAGCTGGCTGACATAACCGATCCGGGACCGGACCGCGCCGGGCTGGCGGACCACATCGAGCCCGGCCACGGTGGCGCTGCCCGCGTCGATCGGCAGCAGCGTGGTCAGCATGCGCAAGGTGGTGGTCTTGCCGGCGCCGTTCGGGCCGAGGAACCCGAAGATCTCCCCGCGCCCGACGTCGATGCTCACACCGCGTACCGCCTCGACCAGGCCGCCCTGGGCCGGGAAGCTCTTGCGCAGGTCACGAGTGGTGATGACGTTATCCATGCATGCTCTCCAGCTCACTCATCCGAATCGGCTGACTCGTCGCCGGCCCGGTCCTGGCCAATCTGCGGCAGCCAGGCAGGCTCGTCGCCGCGTTCGTGGACCTCGCGCCACCGCTGCACTCCGTCGAGCGCGCCCGAGGAGATCTCGCGGGCGAGCTTGCGCACATAGCTGAGCTCGGCTTCCCGCTGCAGGTTGCGGAACTCGGCTTCGACCCAGAACAGCCGGGGCACGCCCTGCTTGCTGACCGACTCGCGGGTCGCGTAGGCCTGCGCCAGCTCGATCTCCAGGCGGGCCGCCCGCTCCTGCAGGAGCGCCGCGGCGTCGTCGGGCGGCAGCGCGGGCAGGAATGACAGTGCGGCCTCGAACGACGGGTATTCGTTGACCGGCGTGGAGACCATCTCGGTCAGCCAGTCATACAGCTCGATCTGCCCCGCCTCGGTGAGCCGGTAAACGGTGCGCTCGGGCAGGCGGCCAGCCCGGGCGGTCTGCTGCGCAGTGATCAGCCCGCGTCGTTCGAGCGATTCGACCACCGAGTACAGCGAGCCGTAGTTGAGCCGGATGCTCTCGTGCTTGTTCCGCTGCCGCAGCGTGGTCGCGACCTCGTACGGATGCATGGGCCGCTCGAGCAGGCAGATCAGGACGGCCAGGGCCAGCGGATTCGCCCGGTTACGACTGGGCATGGCCACTACCTCCTCCGCGTCAAGTACTCGATTCAGAGTACTCGACTCAGTCAGGCTCGGCCAACCCGGCACGACCGCGCGGTTCGCCGGCGTGATCGGATGGAGGAATGTCGGATAGCGAAATGTCGGATGGCGAAATGTCGGATGGCGGACTGTCGGATGGCGGAGCGTCGGATGGCGGAGCGTCGGATGGCGGAGCGTCGGATGGCGGAGCGTCGGATGGCGGAGCGTCGGATGGCGGACTGAAGGTACGAATCGGCATTGCGCTCGGCGCTGCGAACGGCAGCCCAGCGGGTTTCGGCGCCGCCGTTGACCGCCTCGAAGCGAGCGGCATCGATTCGCTATGGCTACCGGAAATGGTGTTCGGGCCGCTGGTGGAGCCGTTCATCGGGATGACCTACGCGCTGGCCCGGACGGCGCGGCTGAAGGTCGGCACCGGGGTCGCGGTGCTGCCGGGACGGCATCCGGTGCTGGTGGCCAAGCAGCTGGCCACACTGGCCGGGCTGGCGCCCGGCCGGGTGCTGCCGGTATTCGGCCTGAAGCCGGCCCGGCCGGGCGAGGTCCCGCTATTCCCGGTGCCGCCCGGCCGTCGGGCCGCGGTGTTCGACGAGTCGCTGGCATTGCTGCGGCTGCTGCTGCGCCAGGAGATGGTCTCGTTCTCCGGCGAGTTCTTCACGATCGAAAACGCCAGCGTGGGGCCGCTTCCCGCCCGGCCGCTCGACATCTGGCTGGGCGGCAGCGCACCGGGTGCGCTGCGCCGGGTGGGCCGGCTTGGCGACGGCTGGCTGGCCAGCTTCATCACCCCGGCGCAGGCTCGCGAGGGGCGCCGGGCCATCCAGGCGGCGGCCGCCGAAGCCGGCCGTGAGGTGGAAGCCGATCACTTCGGGATCAGCCTGGCCGTCGGCCCCGACGGCCTGCCGCCAGGACTGGTCGAGGTGATCAGGCAACGCCGCCCGGACGTCGAGCCGGCGACTCTCGCGGCCGCCAGCTGGCCCGCGGCCAGGGCGCTGATCGAGGAGTTCATCGAGGCGGGCCTGAGCAAGTTCGTGATCCGGCCTGCGGGACCCGGCGATGCTCTCGATCAGTTCCTGGACTCATTCGCCGCCGAGCTGATGCCGCTGCAGAACTGAGCCGCCGGACGAGTGCTGGCGCTCAGGTCAGCCGCCGCGGCCTGGAGCCCGGCGAGCAGGCTCGCCCGGCCACGGCCGGGCAGCGCCGTCAGCTGCGCCTTGCCCACGGCGGTGGCGTGCGCGGCGGCCTCCAGTCCCGGCTGGAGATCCTCCAGCCACGGCGACCGGGCTCCTTCGGCCAGGTCGACGATCACCAGCCGGCCAGCCGAGATGCAGGCCAGGTAGGCGGTGTGCCCGGTGCTGTCCGCGAGGTGCTGGAGCACCGCCCTGAACCGGGGCGGCCTGCGCAGCGAGCCCATCAGGTCGTGGCCCGGCCGCCACCGCACCTGACCGCGGCCCGCCGCGCAGGCTCAATCCGGGCTGGTCTTGGCCGCTGGGCTATCGGCCGGATGAAAGACGCCCAGCACGCGCAGTATCGCCGGGCCGGTGTTCTCCAGGCAGTGCAGCTGCCTGGGCGGCAGGTGCGCGCAGCTGCCCGGGCGGATCGCGTGGTCGCCGAGGCTGGTGTGCAGCACGCCCTCGCCGGAGAGCACCAGTACCAGCTCGTCGTAGGGGTGGCTGTGCTCGGGCGCCCGGCCAGCCGGGATCTCGCCGACGAACTGGGTGGCTACCTCGCACCCCCGACCAGGACCGAACAGCACCCGGAACCGGCGATCACCGGTCGTCTCGACCTCGCAGTCGGCCAGGTTGCAAGCGAGTACTGAGCCGGTTCCTGACCCGGCGCCGACGGCCGGTGCGGCGGCGGCCTCGGGCAGCGTGACGGCGTCGATGTGCAGCTGCGCCTGGCCGTCCGCGCGCAGCTGATACCGGGCGCCCGGCGGTATCCACAGCGCCTGGTCGGCGATGACCGGCCGTCCAGGCTGGCCCGGCGGCCCAGGCTGGCCCGGCGGCCCAGGCTGACCCGGCCGTCCAGGCTGGTCCGGCCGTCCAGGCTGGTCCGGCCGTCCAGGCTGACCCGGGACGTCGAGCCCGCCAGCTCCCGCGATCACGAACCACAGCTCGCCGCCGGGCCCGGCGGTGCCAAGGAAATCCGAACCGGGCCACACCTCCACAAGCCGCCGGGCCAGCTGCGGGCCTGCCGACCCGGTGGCCAGCAGGTTCCGCGTCGACGTGCCCGGCGCGCTGGGTTCGGCGGGCACCTCGTCGGCATGGACGAGCGCCCCGGAATTCACTGCGGCCCGTCCGGGGACCGGGTCAGCGCCGACTCGGGCGCCGTCACCACCCGCGCCAGCGCCTCGTTGAACCGGTCGATCTCGTCCAGGGTGTTGTAGTGCGCCAGGCCGATCCGCAGGGCTTCGCCCCACGCGATCCTGTCATGCAGGCCGGGGGCGTAGTAGCTGCCGCCGCTCCAGATCCCGAACCCGAGCCCGGCCAGCTCGGTACTCACCGTTACTGAGGAAATTCCGGGAAAGTTGAGCAGGAAGGTCGGAACCCGGCCGGCCATCGCGGGCCGCCCGTACAGCCTGGCGCTGGGCGGCAGGCCGGCCAGGAGCCGCCCGCCGAGCTGCCGTTCCCACCTAGTGACCTCAGCCGCGCCGCCCAGGCTGTCCAGGTAGCTGAAGGCGGCCAGCAAGCCGCCCAGCAGCTCGTACGGCAGGGTGCCGGTCTCGAAGCGCCGGCCGACCGGCGCCATGGGCGCGGGCCTTACCTTGTAAGGCTGCCACGATTCGAGCAGCTCCCGGCGGCCGTAGGCGATGCCCAGATGCGGCCCGCAGAACTTGTAGGCCGAGCAGAGCAGGACATCGGCATCGATCGCGTGCACGTCGATCGGCTCATGCGGCGCGTACTGGACCGCGTCGACCCAGGCCAGGGCGCCGGCCTGGTGGGCCAGGTCGCAGACCGCGCGGGCATCGACGATCGTGCCCACCGCGTTCGACGCCCAGGGGAACGCCACCACCCGGGTTCTCGGTCCGAGCAGGCGCTCCAGGTCGGCCAGGTTCAAGGTGGTGTCGGCGTGCACGTCGGCCAGCCGGACCACGACGCTGAGGTCGCGGGCCAGGTCGAGCCACGGCGCCACGTTCGCGTCGTGGTCGAGCCTGGTGACCACGATCTCGTCCCCGGGCCGCAGTTCGCGGCCGAGGGTCCGGCTGAGCATGTAGTTGAGCGTGGTCATGCTCGCCCCGAAGATGATCTCCTCAGGAAAGCAGCCGAGAAACCGGGCGCAGGCCGCGCGGGCGTCGTCCACCAGCGCCTCGAGCCGCCGGCTGGTGGCGTACGGAGCGCCCAGGTTGCCGCTCGCCTCGCGGTAGACCCGGGCGACCGCGGTCGCGACCTGATCGGGAGTCTGCGTCCCGCCGGGCGCGTCGAGGAAGACGAAGTCACCAGCCAGCGAGCTGAACCTGGCCCGCGCGTCCGCGACCCAGCCGGGCTGCATCTCCGTTCCCTGTAGCTGGTCCGGGGCGGGCTGATCAGCAATGGAGTGGCTCATTGAGGTCAAGCTAGAACGAGATCAGCAAGCCGGTCAACGCCCGGGGAGCCGGTCCGCACGCCAGCATCTGGCGCGCATCGGTATCTCGATCTCGTCGGCTCCGGGGAATCGCTCGTGCAGCGCGGCCCGGGCGCGGGCCAGTCCAGCGGCCCGGTCGGCGGGGCTGGCGGTGATGATGATGCTGTAGGTGGCCAGCAGGTCTACCACGTCGCTGATCGCCATGGTCCGGGTGAACATGAGCGACGTGGTGGCGAAATGGCCGAACGGCGCCGCCTCAGGCAGCCTGACCTCATGGTGACCGGCGCGCTCTGGGCCGCCTGGCCGGCCTCAGCCTCAACAGGCGGCAGCCGGGCCGGCCGGCGCAGCTCTAGCAGCCAATCGGCCTGGCGGTCCAGGCTGGTCCAGATCACCCCGAAACGGCCGCCGTCCCGCAGCACCCGCCCGATCTCACCGGCGGCGCGCCCGGGATCCATCCAGTGCCACGCCGATGACACGAACACGCCATCGGCGCTCGCGTCGGGCACCGGGATCTTTTCGCCGCTGCCGGACAGAACGCGGACGCCCGGCGTGCGGGCCCGCAGCACCGCTGCCATCCGCTCGTCGGGCTCGACCGCGATGACCCGCGCGACCTTGCGGGCCAGCGCCCGGGTCAGCAGGCCGGTGCCCGCGCCCACGTCGATCGCGACCTGGCACTGCGCGGGCAGCAGCCAGTCCACCGCGGCTTCCGGTGGCTCGGGCCGCAACCGGTCGTAATCATCGGCGATCGCCCCGAAGGACAGGGCGCGCTCGTCACGGTCAGGCACACCTGTCACGCTAGCCCGCCGCGGCAGGCGAGCGTCGTCGGCCTGCCTGGCCACGTGGTTCTCCGGCCCGGGCCCGGGGCGTGCGGTTCAGCCCCGGGCTGTGCGATTCAGCCCGGGTCGATGGGCTGCAGGAACTCCAGGCGGTTGCCGTGCGGGTCCTCGCTGTAGAAGCGGCGCATCCCGGGGAACTCGTCGTCGAACAGCACCGGGTACCCGGCGCCGCGCAGCCGTCTCGCCCAGGCGTCGATATCGGTGACCAGCAGCCCGGGATGGGCCTTGCGGGCCGGCCGGAAGTCCTTCTCGACGCCCAGGTGCAGTTCGATGCGGTAGCCACGGAACCAGCACCCGCCCCGTCTGGCCAGCGCGGGTGGCTTGGCGATCTCAGTAAGGCCGAGCACCCCGCCATAGAACTCGCGGAGGGCTGATTCGCTGCCGGCCGGGCAGGCCAGCAGCACGTGATGAATCAACGCGGGCCCCCCGTGGAGAATCTATCTTGGCATCAAGATAATAGCGGAAGTGGCCGGCCGGCTGGCCGTCCGGCGCAGCGAGGCGCGGACGGCGTCCGGCCTGCCGACGGCTGCCGCCGGTCCGCGCCGATCCGGGCCCGCGCTAACATCCTGGCTCATGGATGCCGGCGATGCTGCCTCGCTGCGCGTCGCCCGCGAGCAGCTGGTCAGCTACAGCGCCAGGTTGCTCGATGACGGGCTGGCCATCGGCGCCGCAGGCAATATCAGCGTGCGGATCGGCGACGTGGTCGCCATCACGCCATCGGGCGTCAGCTACCGCGAGATGGAGCCGGCCGACATCTGCGTGCATCACGCTCGCGGGCGCGGAACTCGAGGCAGTCGAGGTGCCCTCGTCCGAGACGCCGATGCACCTGGCCGTCTATGCGGCGACCGGCGCCGCGGCGGTGATGCACACGCACTCGCCGGAAGTGGTCGCACTGTCATCGACCTGCGACGAGCTACCTGCCATTCACTACGCCATCACCGGTCTCGGCGGTCCGGTACGGGTCGCGCCGTACACCAGGTTCGGTTCGGCCGGTCTCGCCAGCGCCGCGACGATGGCTCTGAACGGCAGGCAGGCGGCGATTCTGCAGAACCATGGCGCGGTCACGTACGGGGGGACGCTGGCCGAAGCCTACGAGCGGGCGTTGCTGCTGGAATGGCTGGCCCGGGTCTACCGGCTGGCCCGCTCATACCGGGTCGCCGAGAATCCTCTCCGCCGCCGAGCTCGACGAGGTGACCGCGGAGGCCGAGCGCCGCCACTACGGAGTGCGGCGGCGCGAGCGCTAGGTCGTCATGAGGCCGAAGATGCGCGCCGCGTTGCCGCCCCAGGCGGCCGCCACCTGGTCGGCTGTGCAGCCGGCTTCCAGCAGGACCTTCTCCAGGGCGCGGGCGTTGCGCTCGACGCCGGGCACGCCCGGCCAGTCGGTGCCGAACACCAGCCTGCTGCCCAGCCGCCGCAGCGACCGCCCGTAGTAGTCAGGCAGCCGTTGCGGGGGCAGGCCGGATACGTCGATCCAGATGTTCGGATTGGACAGTGCGAGGAAGGCCGCCTGGTCATACCACCAGCCCCGGCCGCCGTGCGCCAGCACCACGGTCAGCGCGGGGAAGTCCCTGAAGACGTCCGCGAGCAGCGCCGGATCGGCGTAGCTGTTCGACGACCCGGCGAAGATGGACGTCCCGCAGTGCACGATCAGCGGCAGGCCGCGCTCTTCCGCCCAGGAGTAGGCCGGGTAGAGCATCCGGTCGCGAGCCTCGAAGCCGCCGTGCACCGGGTGCACCTTCAGCGCGACCGCGCCCAGCCCGACCTGCCGGGCCAGTTCCCTGGCCACCGGGTAGTGCAGGTGCGGATTGATGTTGGCCACCGGGCGGAACCGCACCGGGTTGAACTCGACCAGCGGGAGCACGTCCTCGATCGGCTGCAGCTCGGCCACTTTCGGGCTGTACTCGGCGAACAGCAGCACGTGGTCGACGCCCTGCCGGGCGAAGTGCTCGTCGATCAGCTCGGGCACCGCCGCCCCGTCGGCGTCGAACAGCTCCCGGGGGATGCCGCCGCCGAAGGTCTCCGCCCAGGAAATCCAGTCCGGCGAGGTCGGCATCCTGGACACGTGCGTGTGCGCATCGACGAACAGCTGGCCGTCGAGCATCTTCAGAACCGCACGTAGTCGTACTCGACCGGCAGGTCGTTGATGCCGACGCCGGGCGGGGCGATCCAGCTGGCGAACTCGCCCGGCTCGTAGTGCGGCCGCATCAGCTCGGCGACCGCGGCGCGGTCGTCCGGCGTCGGCAGCCAGTCGTGCAGCCTGTCCGCGCCCAGGCCTGCTCGTCGAGCAGTTCGCCCGCCGGGCTGATGTGGTGCCCGGCGAACACGCCGACCTTGCGATTGAAGCCCTCATGGGGGAGGACCAGGCGCTGCGGGAGACCGGCCTGTTCCAGCTCCCGGTTCCAGCGCCGCACCCCGCGCTCGCAATCGGCGGTGTACTCGTTGCGCAGGTCGAGGTTGAGCGCGGTCAGCATCGGCACCGAGCGAGTGCTGATGCCGCCATCGCCGACCACCGGGACGGTCATGGTCGCGTCGGCCAGGAGATGATCATCGTGGCGCCGGGTCTCCATCCACCTGCCCTTGAGTCCCGCGGTGAAATAGCTGGCGACGTTGGACGACGTCTCCGACCCGAACAGGTCGAGCGAGACGGAGAACTGGAAGTTGAGGTACTTCTGGATCACGCTCAGCGGAATGCCGCCGTATGGCCAAAGATCATCGGTGCCGTGCGCGGCCAGCAGGCTCGCGGTCCGCTCGACCGTCGCGCTGCACGCCGGTGGTGCCCACGAACATGTGGTGGGCCTCTTCCCTGAGCATGAACTCACAGGTCCTGGCGAGCGGGTCGAAGCCGCTCTCCTTCAGCGTGCCGAGCTGGTACTTGCCGTCCCGGTCGGTGAAGAAGGTGAACATGAAGAAGGACAGCCAGTCGGTGGTCTCCTCGTTGAACGCGCCCGAGGATCCGCGGGCTGTCGAGGTCACCGGAATGCCGCCCGAGCAGTTGCTCGGCCTCCTCGCGCCCGTCCCGGCCGAAGTAGGCGTGCAGCAGGTAGACCATCGCCCACAGGTGACGGCCCTCCTCGACATTGACCTGGAACAGGTTGCGCATGTCGTACAGGCTCGGCGCGGTGGCGCCGAGGTGGCGCTGCTGCTCGACCGAGGCAGGCTCGGTGTCGCCCTGGATGACCAGCAGCCTGCGCAGGTCGCTGCGGTACTCGCCGGGTACCTCCTGCCAGGCTGGCTCACCCAGGTGGCGGCCGAAGCCGATACGCCGGTCCGGGTCGCGCTCGGACAGGAAGATGCCCCACCGGTACTGCTCCATCGGCACCCGGGCGAAGTTCGCCCAGCCGTCCCGGCCCACCGCGGTCGCGGTGCGCAGGTAGACGTCCCTGGTCGGAACCGAGGGCCCGAGCATGGTCCACCAGTCGAGGAACTTCGGCTGCCAGGACTCCAGCGCGCGCTGCAGCCTGCGATCGGTGGCCAGGCCGACGTTGTTCGGGATGCGCTCGCTGTAGTCGATGACGCTGACCGGGCCGCTCGGGGCGGGCGCGGCGCCGACCAGTTCGTCACTGGCGCCGGTCCGCTCGCCGCTCCGCGGCGGTCGCGTTGCTACCTGCGGCAGCAGTCATCTCAGACCCTCCTGAAGTCGTAGTCCGCCCGCTGCCCGGTGCCGTAGCGGGACAGCGCCCCCTGGGGCCCGGCGGCGTTCGGGCGCTGGAACACCCAGTTCTGCCAGGCCGAGAGCCTGCCGAAGATCTTCGTTTCGGATGTTTCCGGGCCGGCGAACCTGAAGTTGGCTTCCATGCCGGTCAGGGCGTCCGGCGAGAAGCTGGCCCGCTCCTCGATGAGCAGCCGGACCTCGTCCGCCCAGTCCAGCGCGTCCGGGGTCTCGGTGACCAGGCCCAGCCGGACCGCATCGGCCGCGCTCAGATCCTGCCCGGCCGCCGCGGTGGCCGCCGCCAGATCAGCTTCGCTGCGCAGGAACCGGACCGCCAGCCTGCTCAGGCCGTTGCTCATCGGCAGCAGGCCGGCGTTGAAGTCATCCAGCCCGATGACCGCGGGCCCGGCCGGGCGGCCGTCGGCGGCCAGTCATCGGCCGCCTCGAACACGCCGTCCAGCATGTACTGCCGGTCAGCGGCCAGTGCCACCTCGAGCAGCGGGCCCGCGAAGCAGCTACCCGGCTCGATCAGCGCGATCAGGCTCCTCGACGTGGTGTCCAGGCGCCGCAGGGTCCGCTTCCAGTACTGGATGATCTCATTGACCAGCCAGTCATCCGAGCTGGCCAGCAGCAGGGCGCTGGCCGCGCCGACCTTGGCCGGGTCGCCTTCGCTCTTCAGCAGCCAGGTGCCCAGGCTGGGCTCATTGATCCGCAGCCGCAAGATCGCGTCGTCGAGTTCCCGCACGACCGCCAGCGCCCAGGAAGCGGCGCCCTGGTCATGCAGCTCGGCCAGCGAGGACGGCACCTGGTCAGGGCCCGCCGATGACCAGCGTGGCCGTGCCCGCCGGCCGGTCCGCTTCGATACGGAGATGGTCGTAGCGGGTCACGTCACCATCGGTGACCCGGTTCAGCGGGGTAAGCGCGATACCGTCGCCGTCCGCTGGCCGGCCTGAGGCGGCCGCGGCCGCCTGCGCCCGGTGGTCCACGGCGGCCGCGAAGTCCCTGGCCTTCACGGTCTCGTCGACCAGCCCCCAGGCGGCGGCCTTGTCGCCGCGGATGCCCTCGGCGGTGGTCGCGAACACGTCGGCCCGATCCCTGCGCACGCCCCGCTTGTCCACCAGCCGGGTCAGGCCGCCGGTCCCGGGCAGCACCCCGAGCAGCGGCACCTCGGGCAGGGCCACCACCGAGGAGCCGTCATCGACCAGGACGATCTGGTCGCAGGCCAGCGCGAGCTCGTAGCCGCCGCCCGCCGCGGTGCCGTTCAGCGCCGCGATGTAGGTCTGGCCGGAGCAGGCGGTCGCGTCCTCGATGCCGTTACGCGTCTCGTTGGTGAACTTGCAGAAGTTCACCTTCCAGGCGTGCGAGGCCTGCGCCAGCATCTTGATGTTGGCTCCGGCGCAGAACATCCGGTCCTTGCCGCTGGTCATCACGACCGCCTTGACCGCCGGGTGCTCGAACCGCAGCCGCTGCATGGCGTCGTACAGCTCGATGTCGACGCCGAGGTCGTAGCTGTTCATCTTCAGCTCGTAGCCGGGCACGATCCCGGCGTCCTCGTCGACATCGAGCGTCAGCGTGGCGACCGGGCCGTCGATAGCCAGCTTCCAGTGCCGGTAGCGGCTCGGCTCGGTGTCGAACGAGACCTCCGGGCCGGCCGGTGACGGCGCTGCCGCGCCGGCGGCCGGGCTCTGCGCCCGCCGCGGTTTCGGTCGCGGCGCTGGTGGCTGCGGTGTTCGGGCCGGTGATGGTCATGGGCAGGCTCCTCGGCGGCCGGTTATCGGGGCGCTAGCCTGGATGCTTCCATACTGACGTGCTACAGCAATCTACGCAAGGTTCGGCATTATGTAGAAAGTCAGGTATTCTCTCCGGCGGTCAGCGCGGCCCAGTACTGCTGCGCCTGCGGTGCCCATTCGCCGTGCCTGGCGTGGAACAGCCGGGCCGCCTCGGTCCCGCTCCAGCGGGCCGGCAACAGCTCGGCCGGGAGCTGCGGATCCAGGAACGGGAACCTGCGCCACTCGTGCACCAGCCTGGTCGCGGCCATCAGCGTCTGCGCCGCGGTCGGCGGCGCCAGGCCGCTGAACTCGGCGATAAACGCGTCATAACGAGCGGCCACCGCGGCCAGGTCCCAGGCCTGCGCGGCCATCGACCCGGGCGAGCCGATCGAGCCGTAGCCGGCCACGAACGACATCGCGCCTGCGGTCAGGCCGAGTTCGTCGAGGATCTGCCTGGCCTCGCGCTCGCGGGCGGTCTCGGGCGAGACCCACACGCCTGGCGACGGGGAACCGAACCCGGCCCAGGAGAGCCTGGTGCGCAGCCGGTGCCTGAGGTCCCGCTTGACTTCGGGCACCGTGACCAGCAGGACCAGCCAGGTGTGATCCCAGCCGCGCTGGTCACGGCCGAATGAATAGATCCGCCCGGCGCCGTCGGTCAGCAGTCCGCGCCCGGCCGCGGTCAGCTCCCAGCGCACCCGCCTGCCTTGCCGGTGGGCCGTCAGCCAGCCCTCGGCCGCGACGCGGGCCAGCGCCTGGCGCGCCGACTTCTCCTCGACCGCGAACATGGCCAGGGCGCGGATCAGGACCGAGGTCCACACCGTCCCGTCGCGGGGCAGCACGAACTCGCCCAGCAGGGTCATCAGCAGCGACCGCGAGCTGGCCTCGCCCACCTCACGCCGGCGGGACAGGGCCGGTGCCGCCACGCCCAGGCCAGTGGTCATGGGCGGCCGTCGCTGACGCCGGCGGGCGGCCGGCGGCGTGCCTTCGTCGGGTGTCACGCGAGACCTCCGTGCGACGCTGTAGCCAGGCCAGCAATCTACATCAATCGCCGCCGACGTCAAAGACTTGTAGCACGTGAGGTGGTAACAGCCGCTTCCGGTCGGCCCGCTTGGTGTCCGGCAGCCCCTCCGGCCGCAGCCCGAAGAACATGCCGAACATCGCGCCCAGGTCGAGGACGGCGATCAGGCCGCCGATGTAGGGTCCTGGTCCCCCCAGCCAGGCCAGGTATCCGCAGAACGACAACACGATGATCAGCGCGCCCAGCGCCCGCGGCCTGCCGCTGGCCGCCAGGCGCTCGGGTATCTCGTAGGGCGCCCGGTCGACGTAGTTCTCGGTAGCGGCCTCTCCTGGGCGATCTTCAGCCACAGGTCGTACAGCTCAGGTGCCTGTTCCCGCAGCGCGATGGCATGCTCGGCGGAGGGTATCTCCGGCGGGGCGTCCAGGCCGTCGGCGAGCCGACCTGTCCGTCCGCATGCCTGATCCGTGCCCTGATCAGCTCCGCCCAAAACTCAGCCGCGCCCGTAACTCGTTCTTCCATGATCATGGTTATCTGGTGGGTCCGGACCCCACTAGATAACCATGATCATGGACCCATGGGGCTATTTGGTGCAGGTCCAGCTGATCAGGCCGGCGATGGCGGGGCTGGACTTCTGGCCCAGCCGGTGTGCCTCGGAGAAGGCCAGCTCACCCGAGCCGTCCTTGTGCAGGAAGAGCACTTCCTTGCCCCTCGTCTGGCCCGGGACGGCTTTCGCCGGATGACTGGTCAGCACGTACTGATTTGACTGACCGCCGGACTTCAGCGAGATGGAATCCGATGTGTCGGCTTGCATGACAGTGGGCGGATAAGTATCGGCACCATGAAAATGGGCAAGCCTTATCACTATCTGCGGGCTTTTGGCGGTCTGGCCGGAAGGTACCGCGAATGTGCCGTCCGCGGTGTCACCCTTACTCGCCGCCTCGGCACAGCTGCTTTGCGTAGGGGTTTTTCGCGGTGAAAGCCGTGACGAGCCGCACGGCCCCGGTCACCTCAACCTTGCCGTGAAAGGTCCCGCCCTGGCCCGGCAGCACGGCTGTCGACGTCTGGCCGTACTTCCGGACGACGGGCTCGCCCCGGTCCCCGTGGCGGAGCCCAAACTCGAGCAGGCGCCGAGCGCGAGCGTCAGGACCAGGACCGCCGCCGCCTCGCCGAGAAGCCGCGGGCGGAGGCTGGTTAAGGCGGGCCGTGCGGGTTAAGCGGTTCATTGGGGCATGGCTCCTTCGGGCACGTCTTCGGGCACTCGGCAGAGGCAGGGCCGCACTGCGGGCGGCCAACCTCATGGGCGGCCCGGTCGGCCCGGGGCCGCCTGGGCGGGGTCACGGCCACCCTAGACCAATATGACTGTAAGCATCGGTGTGATTACATCAAGTTAGGAGAGCTCTGTTTCAGGCGAGCGCGCGTATCGTCAGGTAGGTCCCCGTACCTCAGGTCGGTTGAGCAAGCGCGCCATCAGCTTGAGGGGGACGGGACCGGCCAGGGATCCGACCCGGCGCACCAGCCCGGGCTATGCCGGAGGGGGGCACAGCTCAGGCGCACAGGTCAGGGGCACAGGTCAGGGGCACAGGTCAGGGGCACAGCTCAGGCGCACAGGTCGGGCGCACCGTCGAGACGCTGTCCGGCGCTACGGTGCGGTAACCGGCTACTGGGGCCGGGCCGAGGCCATAGACTTCGTTCTTCCGCAAATCCCGTTCCGGTAAAGCAGAGGGCCTCCAGTCATGCGCTGGTCACAGCTACACATCCCCACCCTGCGCGAGGACCCGGCTGACGCGGACGCGGCCAGCCACCGGCTGCTGCTCCGGGCCGGGTTCATCCGCCAGCTCATGGCCGGTCACTACAGCCTGCTGCCGCTCGGGGTCCGGGTCCGGGCCAAGGTCATGGCGATTATCAGGGAAGAGATGAACCGGATCGGCGGCCAGGAGTTCCTGCTCCCGTCGATGCAGCCGGCCCAGATCTGGGAGAAGAGCGGGCGGCTGGCGGTCATGGGGGAGGAGATGTTCCGCCTCAAGGACCGCAAGGGCGCGGACGTCGTCCTCGGCATGACCCATGAGGAGGTCTTCACGACGCTGGCGCTCGAGCTGGCCTCTTACCGTGAGCTGCCGCAATTCTGGTACCAGTTGCAGATCAAGTTCCGCGACGAGCCACGGCCCAAGAGCGGTCTGATCCGGGTGCGCGAATTCACCATGAAGGACTCCTACAGCTTCGACCTGGACGAGGCAGGCCTGGATGCCTCCTTCGAGAGGCACCGCGAGGCATACGAGCGGATCTTCGCCCGGCTGGGGATACCGGCGATCGCGGTGGAAGCATCCAGCGGCACCATGGGCGGCAGCGATTCGATCGAGTTCGCCTGCCCGTCGGAGGCCGGCGAGGACCTCATCGCGCGCTGCGGCTATTGCGGATACGCGGCCAACCTGGAGAAGGCCACGTCGGCGCTGGAGCCGGTCACCGACGAGCCCGGCCCGGCTGCGCCGGAGCGGCTGCCCACCCCGGACGTGCGCACCATCGACGATCTGGCCAAGCAATACGACATCCCGGCGGATCGGCAGATCAAGACGCTCGTCCAGGTGATCGACGGTCAGCTAACTCTGGTGCTGCTACGCGGCGATCATCCGCTGGCCGACCAGAAGCTGGCCGACGCGGTCGGTTCCGGGGACATCAGGGTCGCCCAGGCCGATGAGATCCGCGCGGCGCTCGGCGCGTCGCCGGGCAGCCTCGGCGCGGTCGGGGTCACCGGCCTGCCGGTCATCGCCGACCTGGCCCTGCAGGGCCGGACCAACATGACCACCGGCGCCAACATCGACGACGTGCACCTGACCGGGGTGGACATGGCCAGGGACATCACCGTGGGCCAGTGGGCCGACCTGCGCGAGGTCAGCGCGGGTGAGCGCTGTCCGCGCTGCGGCACGCCGCTGGAGCTGATCCAGGCCATCGAGGTGGGGCACATCTTCAAGCTGGGCCGCAAGTACACCACCGCCCTCGGGGTCTCGGTACTCGGCCCCGACGGCAGGGCCATCACGCCGATCATGGGCTGCTACGGCATCGGCGTGGAGCGGGCCATGGCGGCGATCGCCGAAGTCCACCACGACGAGGCGGGCCTGACCTGGCCCGTGCAGGTCGCGCCCGCCGAAGTGACTGTCATCCTGCTGACCGCCCGGGACGCTGAGGCCAGGTCCGCGGCCGAGACGCTCTACGGCGGGCTGCTCGCGGCCGGGGTCGACGTGCTGTTCGATGACCGCGACGAGCGGCCCGGGGTCAAGTACCGCGATGCGGAGCTGACCGGGATTCCGTACCGGATCAGCGTCGGCAGCCGCGACCTCGCCGAGGGCGTCGTCGAGATCACCAGCCGGGCCAGCGGCGTGAAGGAACGGGTCCCGGTGGCGGACGCCGTTTCGGCAGCTCGGCAGCTCGTGGCCGTGCGCCCGGCCTGAGGCACTGCACCGGCGCGATCGGGCGGCGGGCGGGCCCTGGCCCCTGCCGTGTCTTCGGGCTCCGAGGACTACGGCCCTCGGCGGGCCGCCAGGTCTGCGGGCCCTCGTCTGCGGGCCCCTCGTCTGCGGGCCCCTCGTTGGCCCCTCGTCTGCGGGGCCCCTTCTCTGCGGCCTTTTCTCTGCGGCCTTTTCTCTCTCGTGTTTCCGAGTTAGGCGGCGGTGGTGGCACAGGTCCAGGCATCCAGGTCGATTTGATCTGGGTCGGGCTGGCCTGGGCGGATAGCGGAAAATCGGGCTTTGAGGAACTCGCGGCGCAACCTGGCGAGCATGTCGGCGGGCGATGGCTCGGTCTTGCTGCGGTACCACGGGCATAGTCGGCGCCTGCGGTCGATGTCGGCGGGGTCATAGGCGCCGCGGGCATACCAGGTGATCAGCAGGGACTGCACCAGGAACCCGAACGGGACGGTGCGCTCGACGGCCTTCTCCACCCGGTTGCAGGCGTCCCCGACGCCCAGGATCTGCTTTCCGGTCGCGTTGGACGGCTCGATGGGCCACCGCCAGGAGTAGCGTTCGGCGATGGCGGCGGGATCAGCTTCGGTGTCGAGGGTGAACAGCCCCAGGTCGTAGTCCTTGCCGGAGCCGGGGTCCCCGACCAGCACGACGCGGCCGGGGGCGGTCTTGAAACTGCCGTGCCACAGCGCGCCGGCGGCGGCGACCTGCACTGCGGTGTCCTGCCCGTAGGCATGGATGACCGCGTCCTGCCAGTCCGCGGCCTGCGCGATCTGCGCGCAGGTGCCCAGCCGGGCCCCTGTGACCCGGGGTCGGCCCCGCTTGCCGGTGCGGGGCGGCTTCGGCCCGTACAGCACCGCGTTCGCCGGCAGCCGCGTCGTCCCGGTGGTCCCTTCCACGATCAGGGACTCTCCGTGGAATGCGGCATCACCGACCCCGTGGAGCGTGCGGCCAGGGAACGCCATGGCCAGTTTCCCCAGCATCTCAGCGGCCAGGTCCACCGGGGAGGCGGTGCCCTTGCCGCGCCACAGCCGGAACAGCACCGGCAGCGCCACCGGGGAGGAGCAGAACGGCAGCCGCACCACGATCGCGGCGACCACCCACGTGTTCCCGAACGCGACCTTCTTCCCGCCCTGCGCGGACCCGTCGTAAGCCCACCGGGCCGGGAAGACCTTACGGCCCCACCGCTTAAAGAACGTCCCGTCGCACGCCACGACCACAGGCCCGCCGCTGGCTGCCAGGTACTTCACGATCAGCCGGGCCACCGCCAGGCCCAGCTCACCGGTGTCCCAGGCGGCTCCGGAGAAGAACCAGCACGCCCGCCGCCACCGGCCCGCCATCCCCGCCGCGGCGGCCATCCCCGCCACCGTGCTGCGATCCGCCAGGATCATCCCGCACGCCAGCGCCACGAACAGCCGGTGCGCGGACCGGCGGGCGAACACCGGCGCCAGCTCCTCCAGCAGGTCCCGCCAGGTCACAGGCATGAGTAGGCTCGCAGGCGGCAGCATCGGCGGACACTCCGGTCATCGGCTGTGTACAACGCACCGCCGATGCTGCCCCATCAGGTAACTACCGGCAAATCAGGCCCTCACCGGCCGTCCCGCCGCACCAGCCACTCCTGCCGCAACCCGACGCTCGGTCACCTCACCAAGAAACTCGGAAACACGAGTTCTCTGCGGGCCTTTTCTCTGCGGGCCCGCGATTACCGGGCGGTCGACATCAGTCTGAGGCCCTGCCCGCGGTGATCTCGCGGGCAGGGCCTCGCCCTGTGGCGGCGACCTGGTACTCAGGCGCTCCCGGCGGTCAGCGCTGGTTTTCCAGGATCACGGCGACGTCACCGAGGCCGAGATTGTCGCGCCGGTGCGTGAAGCCCGCCCGAGGGTCTCAGCGGTGGGCGGGATGGCGGCGACGGCCAGCACATTGAGCTTGCGCGCGCTGACCGGCAGGGCGGCCGTCAGCAGGTGGCCGTGCGAATAGCGCAGCATCCGGAACGGTATCCCGTCGACGGACGGCACCGGGATCCACAGGCCGCCGCTGCCGTCTGGGACGACCTGCGCCGGGTTGCCGGAGTTCACCGTGGCCACCTGACTCCAGGCGTGTCCGTTGTAGTGCAGGAGCACGGTGGGGCCGCCTTCATCCTGGCGGCCGCCGGTGCCGACGGCCCAGATGTTCCTCGGCGACCTGGCGTAGATGCCGACCAAGGTGGAGTGGCTCAGGGCCGTGTTAGCGGGCAGCAGGCTCGCCACCGAGGTCCGTGACCAGGTGTGGCCGTTCCAGTGCGCCACGCTCGTGCCGCCCACGGCCCACACGCTGCGGTGCCCCAGGGCACTGCCCGAGGTGAGCCCGTGCCCGGAGGTGACCCGGGACCAGATGTGCCCGTTGTAATGCCAGGAGCCTGGGTGCGAAGGAACACCCGCCGCGCCCAAGACCCACACGTCGCTGCGGCTGATGACGGTCACGTTGTCGGCGTCGGTCCGCAGCGAGCCAGTCGATGCCCAGGTGCCGCCGTTCCAGCGCAGCGCCCGGGATCTGCTCCCGGCCACGGCGATCGCCCAGACGTTGTCGGCCGATGACGATCCGGCCGCAGTTACCTGCTCACCGGCGCGGCCGGGGAATGAGACCGTGGACCACGTCGAGCCGGACCGGTGCCACGCCGCTGGCCTGGCCGAGCTGGCCAGAAAAGCCTCGAACGCCCACGCATTGGACCGGTTGGTGGCGGTGGTCGCGCTCATCACGGGGCCGCCCCCGCCCGGCACCTGCTTGATGATCTTCCAGGAGGCGGCCGCGGCCGGCGTGGCGGACGCGCCGGCCGGTATGGTCAGCGCGCAGGCGACGGCCACTGCGACCGCCGTGGCCGCCGCGGCCGCCGCGACCGAGGTCCGGCGATGGCGGCCGCGGGCGGGCGGCGGGAGGAGCCGCTGGCCTGTTCTGGCGCGCTGGCCCGCTCTAACCCGCTGGCTGGCCCGGGCTCGCGGGCTGGTGCTGGCTCGCTGGCGTATCCGGCTTCGCTGGCTGGCCCCAGCTCACTGGCCGGTGCGGCCTCGCTGGCCCGGCCTGGCGCCGACGCTGGCTCCGCGACCGGGCCCGCGAACGAAGCCAGGTCGAGCGGGATCGCGGTGCCGACGATCCGTTCGTAGGCGCTGTCCAGGTTGGCCCAGTCTGTGCTGCTGTTCGACATCAGGTCCTCCGGATGAGGCGTCTCACGTGCGGCGCCTGCTCCGTCGCCCGCACGTCTTCACCCCTAAGACCCACGAGCACCGGGCCGGACAGCAACTTTCAGATAACGAGTTGATAACGTCTACGCCGGGCCCCGCCGATCAGCCAGCAGCCCAGGTCAGAGCCTCGACCAGGCTTCCGTGAGCGCGCTGCGCAGGATCTGTTCCATGAGGTCGAAATGTTCCTGGGTGCAGGTGAGCGGCGGAGCGAGCTGGATCACCGGGTCGCCGCGGTCGTCGGCCCGGCAGATCAGGCCCGCGTCGAACAGCGCCTGCGACAGGAACCCGCGCAGCAGCCGCTCGGACTCCTCGTCGTTGAAGGTCTCCCTGGTGGCCTTGTCCTTGACCAACTCGATCCCGTAGAAGTAGCCATCGCCCCGGACGTCGCCGACGATGGGCAGATCGTGCAGCTTCTCCAGGGTGGCCCGGAACGCGCCCTCGTTGGCCCGGACGTTGCCGAGCAGGTCCTCCTTCTCGAAGACGTCGAGGTTGGCCAGCGCGACCGCGCAGGAGACCGGGTGCCCGGCGAACGTCACCCCGTGCAGGAAGGTGCTCTGCCCCGCGGAGAATGGCTCCATCAGATGGTCGGCGACAATCATGCCGCCGAGCGGTGAGTAGCCGGACGTGACGCCCTTGGCGAAGGTGACGATGTCCGGCTGGTAGCCGTAGCGCTCGCAGCCGTAGTAGTAACCCAGCCTGCCGAACGCGCAGATCACCTCGTCGGAGACGAGCAGCACGCCATACCGGTCACAGATCTCCCTGACCCGGGCGAAATAACCGGGCGGCGGCGGGAAGCAGCCACCGGAGTTCTGCAACGGCTCGAGGAATACCGCGGCGACCGAGGACGGCCCTTCTCGCAGGATGGCCCGCTCGATCTCGTCCGCCGCCCACGTCCCGAAGGCCTCCAGATCATCGGCGACGAACTCCGGGGCCCGGTAGAAGTTGGTGTTCGGTACCCGGACCCCGCCGGGCGGCAGTGGCTCGAACGGAATCTTGATATCGGCCAGCCCGGTGATCGCCAGGGCGCCCATCGAGGTGCCGTGATAGGCGATATCCCGGCTGAGCACCTTGTAACGGCTTGGCTCGCCGAGCGCCTTGTAGTACTGCTTGGCCAGCTTCCAGGCCGACTCGACCGCATCCGAGCCGCCGGTGGTGAAGAACACCCGGTTCAGGTCGCCGGGCGCCAGGTCGGCCAGCCGCTCGGCCAGCTCGATGGCGCGCAGGTTCGCATACGACCAGAGCGGGAAGTAGGCCAGCTCGCTGCCCTGCACGGCGGCCGCCTCGGCCACCTCCTTACGGCCATGACCGATCTGGCTGACGAACAACCCCGACAATCCGTCCAGGTACCGCTTGCCGTGCTGGTCGTATACGTACTGGCCGTGGCCCCGCACGATGACCGGGATGTCGGCGTCAGCGTACGAGGACATGCGGGTGAAATGCAGCCACAGATTGCGCTTGGCCGCGGCCTGCAGTGCTGCGGTGTCGATGTTGTCCGTGGTCATCTGGTCCCCCAGCTGTAGGTCTGCTTGCGAAGCTTCAGGTACACAAAGGTCTCCGTCGTCGTCACGCTCGGGATGCTGCGCACTCTGCTCAGGATCTCCAGCAGCTGCTCGTCGTCCTCGCAGACGACCTCGATCAGCACGTCGAACGAGCCGGCCGTGATCACCACGTAGTCGATCTCGTCCAGGTCGGCCAGCTGATCGGCCACCTGCTCGAGGTCATCGCTGCACCTGATACCGATCATCGTCTGCCGGCGAAAGCCAACGGTCATCGGGTCGGTCACGGCGACGATCTGCATCGCCCCGCAGTCCAGGAGCCGCTGGACGCGCTGCCGTACCGCCGCCTCGGATAGGCCGATCGCCTTGCCGATGGCCGCGTATGACCGTCGGCCGTCCTGCTGCAGCTGCTCAACTATCTGCTTGGAGATGTGATCGAGTCCCGTCCGGACGATCTCCCGCCTGCCGCTGCCGGCCCGTCTGATCTCGGGATCGTGCCCACTGGCGCTGCCGCTGCGGCGCGACCGTCCGGCTGCGGGACCTGTCGTTCCTGGCGTGCCGGCCATCTGCCTCCTTCGCCAGGCAAATCGTGCCACGCAAGGGGCAACTGTCAACCGATTCCGTCGATCCGAGCTAACTGCGCAACTGATTCACTTGTACGAGACCAGTTTATCTGCCAAGGTCGAAGCTCTGACCCGGACCTAGGACGAATCGGCCGCACCCAGCTAAAGCCAACACATTCGAACACCCGGAGGCCCTCGTTGACAGCAACGGCAACCCGTCAGGCCCTTCCGCAGGAGCCGCTGCGCAACTTCGTGAACGGCGACTACGTGTCGGCCCGGGACGGCCGGACCAGTGACGTCGTGGACCCGAGCACCGGTGCGGCCTATGCGCGGGCGCCGGTGTCCGGGCCGGCCGACGTGGATGCCGCGTTGCGGGCCGCCGCCGCGGCCCAGCCGGGCTGGCGAGACGCGACGCCGGCCGAGCGCAGCCTGGCGCTGCTCAGGTTCGCCACCGCGATCGAGGCGCGCGCGGCGGACCTGGTCGCGGCCGAATCGCGCAATACCGGCAAGCCGGTCGCCATGACCAGGACTGACGAGGTCCCGCCGCTGGCCGACGAACTCAGGTTCTTCGCCGGTGCGGCCCGCCTGCTGGAGGGCAAGTCGGCCGGGGAGTACCTGCGCGGCTACACCTCGGTGATCCGCCGTGAGCCGGTCGGGGTGTGCGCGCAGGTCACCCCCTGGAACTACCCGATGATGATGGCCGTATGGAAGTTCGCCCCGGCGATCGCGGCCGGCAACACGGTCGTCCTGAAGCCGTCGGACACCACGCCAGTTTCGACGCTGCTGCTGGCCGAGATCGCCGCCGAGTTCCTGCCGCCCGGGGTCCTGAACGTGATCTGCGGTGACCGGGATACCGGCCGGGCTCTGGTCGCGCACGAGATACCGCAGATGGTGTCGATCACCGGCTCGGTCCGGGCCGGGATCGAGGTGGCGCAGGCGGCTGCGGCCGGCCTGAAGCGGGTCCACCTGGAGTTGGGCGGCAAGGCGCCGGTCATCGTTTTCGACGACGCCGATCCGGGAACGGCCGCGGCGCAGATCGCCGACGCCGGCTACTACAACGCCGGGCAGGACTGCACCGCCGCGACCCGGGTGCTGGCCGGGCCGGGTATCGCCGCTGACCTGACCGACGCGCTGGTCGAGGCGGCCCGCGGGGTCACGACCGGCGGTCTCGACCAGCCGGACGCTGACTACGGCCCGCTGAACAACCCGGCGCAGCTGGCCCGGGTGGAGGGCTTCCTGAGCCGGACGCCGGAGCACGCCGAGGTGCTGACCGGCGGCCACCGGGTGGGGGAGCGCGGCTACTGTTACGCCCCGACCGTGGTGGCGGGCCTGGAACAGCAGGACGAGATGATCCAGGACGAGATCTTCGGGCCGGTCATCACGGTGCAGCGATTCAGCTCCGAGGAGCAGGCGCTGAGCTGGGCGAACGGGGTGAAGTACGGCCTGGCCGCCAGCGTCTGGACCGCCGATCACGGCCGCGCCATGCGGATGGCCCGGCGGCTGGACTTCGGCGTGGTGTGGATCAACACGCATGTCCCGTTCATCTCCGAGATGCCGCATGGCGGCTTCAAGCACTCGGGCTACGGCAAGGACCTGTCCGGCTACGGGTTCGACGATTACACGCGGGTCAAGCACGTCATGAGCAGCCTGGGCGAGTAGCCCCGCCTGTATAAGCGCTGTTACATATATGACAGTGCTGTTATAGTTGCTTCTCGTGACGACCGAACAGACTCTCGGTACCAGCCTGCGCAGGCTCATCGGCCTGCTCGATGGCGAGGTGGACCGCGCCTATGCCGACGCTGGCCTGGACTTCCGGGCCGCCTTCACGCCGGCGGCGCGCGCCCTGCTGGCCAGCGAGCCGCTGTCGGTCCGCGATGTGGCCAGCGCTACGGGCACCACCCACTCGGCGGCCAGCCAGACCGTCGCGCAGATGAGGCGGGCCGGCCTGGTGATCGACACCTCGAGTCGCGATGGCCGCGAGCGCCGGGTCAGGCTCAGCCCTTATGGCCGCCAGATCCTGCCGGCCGTGCAGGCGCAGTGGCGCCGGGCCGACCAGGCCGCTGCCGCGCTCGACGCCGAACTCGGGCTGGCTCTGAACGACGTCATCCGGGCGGCGATCGAGGCACTCGACCGCCACGCCTTCCTGACCAGGGCGCCCGTAACCGAAGGAAGGGACCCCCATGGCTAACCCGCTCGGCCGCACCGGCCAGGACCGCGTCATCGAGGCGGTGGCCAGCCACATCGAACGGCACTACGTCTTCGCTGATGCCGCCCGCCGCGCGGCCGGGACACTGCGCGACGATCGCCCGCGATACGCGGGGGGCGACCGCGCGGCGCTCGCGGCCGAACTGACCGTGCTGCTGCGCCGCCAGGACGGCCACTTCACCGTCCGGTGGCAGGCTAACCCGGCCGAGGTCCTGGCCTGGGAGGAACCGGAAGCCGTGGCGAACCGGCGCCGCAACTACGGCTTCCGCCAGGTCAGCATCCTCGATCGGAACGTCGCGTACCTCGATGTCACGTTCTTCTGCGACACCGATGGCGACAGCCAGGCGGCGGCCCGGGCCCGGGCCGCGACCGCGGCGGCCGTCGGTTTCAGCGCCAACAGCGACGCAGTCATCCTTGACCTGCGGGACACTCCCGGTGGCTGGGGCTCGGGGGCGAACTACCTGCTCGGCCACCTGCTCCCGGACGGGCCGGCACCTGGTCAGCTTCATCGACCGGGCCGGGGCTCGGGAGCAAACGTGGACTCCGGCCGTCGATGACCACCTCGACGCGCCGCTGTACGTGCTGATCAACGACCGGACAGCATCGGCCGCCGAGTGCTGCGCCTACACGCTGCAGAGCCTGCGACGGGCGACCATCGTGGGGACGCGCAGCGCTGGTGCCGCCAACCCCGGTGAGTTTTTCGCCGTCGGCGACGGCTTCTCGGTCTTCATCCCCACCCAGGCGCCCATCGACCCTCGCACCGGCGGTAACTGGGACGGAACCGGCGTCCTCCCGGACCAGGAAGCGCCCGGCGACGCGCTGCGGCAGGCTACCGAGCTCATCCCGGCCTGAAGCTGCTCAGGCCAGCAGGGCGGCGACCGCCGCCGCGACCGGCACGTCATCGGGCAGCGGGTCGGCCGCGACGACGGCGGTCACCGGCAGGTCCCCGTACAGGTGCGGGAAGCGGGCGCCGCCGCGGGAGATCTCCCAGCGCAGCTCGCCGCCCAGCAGATCCGGATCGACGGTCAGCAGCACGAGCCCGGCCTGGCCGCTGAAATGGATCGCCGCGGTCTGCACGACCTGCCCGGCGGCCGACAAATGCACGAAACCGTCGCGCCGGTCGACCGCGGAGCCCGGATAGGAACCCTCGGTCACCGCGACCGACCACTCGGCGGCCCTGAGCAGCTTGTAGATCACCCGAGGCACTGTACGTCGTGGCGGCCGACGCGGGGTTAGCTACCGTCGTGGCATGACGGAGATCACCGCGGTTCTCATCGACATTGACGGGGTGCTCACCGTTTCGTGGCGGCCGCTGCCCGGGGCCGTCGAGGCGGTGACCTGGCTGCGGGAGGCGGGCCTGGCCGTGAAGCTGCTGACCAACACCACCTCACGGACCCGGGCCGCGATCGCCGCCACGCTGGCGCAGGCGCTTCCCGGTCACCGCGCCGGACATCCTGACCGCGCCGGTCGTCACCGCCGCCTACCTCACCGAGCACCATCCGGGCGCGCGCTGCTTCCTGCTGAACAGCGGCGACATCACGCCCGACCTGGCTGGTGTCCGGCTGATCGCCGGCCAGGAGCCGGGCAGCGGCCACGAGCCGGCGCGGCCAGGAGCCGGGCACGGGCCCCGCAGATGTGGTGATTCTCGGCGGGGCGGGCCCTGAGTTCAGCTACGCCGCGCTGAATCAGGCCTTCGCGCACCTGATGGGCGGGGCCGGGCTGGTCGCCATGCACCGCAACCTGTACTGGCGTACCGACGACGGGCTGCGGCTCGACACCGGCGCGTTCCTAGCCGGTCTCGAGCAGGCGGCCGGCGCACCGGCGGAGATCACCGGCAAGCCCGCGGCCGCGTTCTTCGCCACTGCGCTGGCCGCGGCCGGGGCCCCGCAGGCCGCGGCGCTGATGGTCGGTGACGACATCGAGTCCGACGTGCTGGCCGCCCAGCGCGCCGGGATCACCGGTGTGCTGGTCAAGACCGGCAAGTACCTGCCGCGCACGCACCAGGCCGCCTCCGGGACGCCCGACCACGTGCTCGAGTCGATCGCTGACCTGCCCGCCTGGCTGGCCGGGCGTCGGCGGGGCGCTCACGGCCCGGGCTGATTCTCCAGTAGCGCGGCGACCTGCCGGTACCGCTGGACCGGCACCAGGTGAGCGCCGTCAAAGGTCCCGCTGTCCCGGTACGGCCGCCCGGCGGCGGGTCAGCGAGTGGACAGAATGCTTGCCGTCAGACCCGGCCGGACCTGAGCACCGTAGCGCCACGGTGGTCGGTGGCGTGCTGGCCGTGCGCGGGGCGTACTCTGCCCCCGGGGCAGGGTTTGTTCCCGGCGGGAGGCTTGATACCGGTGCACAACGGACTTGACTACGGCGCCGTCGGAGGATGAGGAGGAAGCGTGTCAGAGATCATCAAGGCCGGCCTGGTTCAGCAGCGCTGGACTGGCGACAAGGAATCCATGATCGCGGGCGCGGTAGACGCCATCGGCGTGGCCGCATCCGCGGGTGCTCAGGTCGTCTGCCTGCAGGAGCTGTTCTACGGCCCGTACTTCTGCCAAGTCCAGGATCCCGACTACTTCTCCTATACCGAGGCAATACCGGACGGCCCGACCACCGAGCGGATGCGCGAGGTAGCCAGCCAGCATGGCGTGGTGCTGATCCTGCCCATGTACGAGGAAGAGCAGCCCGGCCTCTACTACAACACCGCCGCGGTCATCGACGCGGACGGCAGTTACCTCGGCAAGTACCGCAAGACCCATCTCCCGCAGGTCAAGGGCTTCTGGGAGAAGTTTTACTTCCGCCCGGGCAATCTCGGCTACCCGGTCTTCGACACGGCGGTCGGCCGGATCGGGGTCTACATCTGTTATGACCGGCACTTCCCTGAGGGCTGGCGGGCCCTCGGGCTGGCCGGGGCGCGCATCGTGTTCAACCCGTCCGCCACCAGCCGCGGCCTGTCGCAGTACCTGTGGCGGCTGGAGCAGACCTCGGCCGCCGTCGCCAACGAGTACTTCGTCGGCACGATCAACCGGGTCGGCGTGGAGCCGCTCGGCGACAACGATTTCTACGGACAGACCTACTTCGCCGACCCGCGCGGCCAGCTGATCGGTGACGCGGCGTCCGACACCGAGGAAGAGATCCTGGTCCGCGACCTGGACATGGACCAGCTTCGCGAGGTACGTGACTTGTGGGCGTTCTACCGGGACCGGCGCCCCGACGCCTACGGGCCGCTGACCCAGCCATAACCCGGAGGCACTGATGCGAATCCTGATCAGCGGCGGGACGGTGGTCGCCGCCACCGGCGCCACCGCCATGGAAGTGCTGGCCGAGGACGAGCGGATAACCGGGCTGGCCGCGCCCGGCACCGAACTGGCCGCCTCCTGGGCGTCGGCGGCCGACCGCGTGATCGACGCGACTGGGAAGTACGTGCTGCCCGGCGGGATCGACGCGCACACGCACATGGAGATGCCCTTCGGCGGCACCCTGTCCAGCGACACGTTCGAGACCGGGACCCGCGCCGCGGCCTGGGGCGGCACCACGACCATCATCGACTTCGCGGTCCAGTCCAAGGGCAAATCGCTGCTGGCCGCCCTAGACACCTGGCAGGGCAAGGCCAACGGTCAGTGCGCCATCGACTACGGCATGCACATGATCGTGTCCGACGTTAACGACACGACGCTGAAGGAGATGGACACCTGCCTGGATCTGGGGGTGACCAGCTTCAAGCTGTTCATGGCGTATCCGGGCGTGCTGTACTCGACCGACGGCGAGATCCTGCGGGCCATGCAGGCGGCCTCGCGCAACGGCGCCACGGTGATGATGCACGCGGAGAACGGCATCGCGATCGATGAACTGGTCACCCAGGCGCTGGCGGCCGGCCGGACCGAGCCCGTCCAGCACGGCCTGACCCGGCCGGCCGAACTGGAGGGGGAGGCCACCGCACGGGCGATCGCCCTGGCCAAGGTGACCGGCTGTCCGCTGTATGTGGTGCACCTGACCGCGGCGCAGGCGCTCGATGCCATCACCGCGGCGCGTGACACCGGCCAGAACGTGTTCGCCGAGACCTGCCCCCAGTACCTGTACTTGTCGCTCGACGACCTGGCCAGGCCGGGGTTCGAGGGGGCCAAGTTCGTGGCATCGCCGCCGCTGCGGCCTAAGGAGCACCAGGGCTCGCTGTGGCGCGGGCTGCGCACCAACGACCTGGCGATAGTCTCGACCGACCACTGCCCGTTCTGCTTCGTGGAGCAGAAGGAACTGGGACGGGGCGACTTCTCCAAGATCCCGAACGGCATCCCCAGCGTGGAGCACCGGGTTGACCTGCTGCACCAGGGCGTGGCCGCCGGGGAGCTCTCGCTGACTCGCTGGGTTGAGGTCGTATCCACCACGCGGGCCCGGATGTTTGGGCTCTACCCGCGCAAGGGCACGATCCAGCCTGGATCCGATGCCGACATCGTCATCTACGATCCGCGGGCCCGGCAGGTGCTCTCGGCCGCCACGCACCATATGAACGTGGACTACTCGGCGTACGAGGGCATCGAGGTCACCGGGAAAGTGGACACGGTGCTGTCGCGCGGCCGGGTCGTGATCGACGCGGGCCAGTACTACGGCGTGCCCGGCCACGGCCGCTTCCTGAAGCGGGAGCTGTGCCAGTACCTGAACTGACCCGTACCTGAACTGACCCGTACCTGAACCGAGAGGCGGCGGCAGATGGAATTCGGCTTGGTCCTGCAGACTGATCCTCCGGCCAGCGGCGTCGTCGCGACGATGCGCCAGGCCGAGAGCCTCGGCTTCCGGTATGGCTGGACATTCGACTCGCACGTGCTCTGGCAGGAGCCGTTTGTCATCTACTCGGCGATCCTCGCGGAAACCTCGGCGCTGATCGTCGGCCCGATGGTGACCAACCCGCTCACCCGGGACTGGTCGGTCACCGCCTCGCTGTTCGCCACGCTCAACGACATGTTCGGGAACCGGACCGTATGCGGCATCGGGCGCGGTGACTCCGCCCGGCGGGCCATCGGGCAGCGGCCCGCCTCGCTGGCCACGCTGTCCGAGGCGATGCGGGTGATCAAGGACCTGGCCGAGGGCCGGGAGGCGACCCTGCACGGCACCGCGATCCAGATCCCGTGGGTGCGGGACGGCCAACTGGAGATCTGGATGGCCGCCTACGGGCCGAAGGCGCTGCGGCTGGTCGGCCAGCAGGCTGACGGGTTCATCCTGCAGACGGCCGATCCGGACATCGCCCGCTGGACCATCGGCGCGGTCCGGGACGCCGCCAAGGACGCGGGCCGGTCGCCGGACGCGGTGACCATCTGCGTCGCCGCGCCCGCTTACGTCGGCACCGAACTGGCCCACCAGCGGGATCAGCTGCGCTGGTTCGGCGGCATGGTGGGCAACCATGTCGCGGAACTGGTGCACAGGTACGGCACCGACGGGCCGGTGCCGAAGGCGCTGACCGACTATGTCGCCGGACGGCAGGATTATGACTACGCCCACCATGGCCGGCCGGGCAATCCGCATACCGAGTTCGTGCCCGATGACATCGTGGACCGGTTCTGCCTCACCGGCCCGGTGGCCGCCCACCTTGACCGGCTCAGCGAACTCGCCGAGATCGGGGCAGACCAGTTCGCCGTGTATCTCATGCATGACCAGCCGGAGCAGACGATGGCCGCCTACGGCGCCGAGATCATCCCGGCCCTGAGCTGACCGGCCGGCCTGCGGGGATTGCGCGGGCGTCCGGTCTGCGACGCCGCCAACCAGGTCATACCAGGCCCATGCCGCCGTGGTGTGGTCGTACGGCAGACTAGGCACCATGACGGATCTCATCGCGCGCCACCGGGCGGTCCTCCCGAGCTGGGTCGCTCTGTACTATGACGAGCCCCTCGAGCTGGTCAGCGGCAAGGGCAGCCGGGTCACCGACGCATCGGGCCGCAGCTACCTCGACTTCTTCTGCGGCATCCTCACCAATATGCTCGGCTACGACCTGCCCGAGGTGCGGGAGGCGGTCGAACGGCAGCTGTCCACCGGCGTGGTGCACACCTCCACGCTGTACCTGATCCGCAGCCAGGTGGAGCTGGCCGAGAAGATCGCGCGGCTGTCGGGCATCCCCGACGCCAAGGTGTTCTTCACCAACTCCGGCACCGAGGCGAACGAGACCGCGCTGCTGCTGGCCACGGCGGCCCGGCGGTCCAACCAGGTCCTGGCCATGCGCAACAGCTACCACGGCCGGTCGTTCGGCGTGATGGCGATCACCGGCAACGGTGCCTGGAAGAGCTCGCAGCTCACCCCGTACAGCGTGCATTACCTGCACGGCACTGACCGGCAGCTCCCCGCGTTCGCCGGGCTGTCGGACGCCGACTACATCGATGCCTGCGCGGCGGACCTGCGGCACGTGCTGGCCACCGCCACCGCGGGCGATGTGGCCTGCCTGATCACCGAGCCAATCCAGGGCGTCGGCGGATTCGCCATGCCCCCGGACGGGTTGTTCGCCGCCTACCAGGAAATCCTCGATGACCACGGCATCCTGTTCATTTCCGACGAGGTGCAGACCGGCTGGGGCCGCACCGGCGAGCACTTTTGGGGCATCGACGCGCACGGCATGGTGCCGGACATGATGACCTTCGCCAAAGGCCTCGGCAACGGCTTCGCGATCGGCGGGGTGGTGGCCCGCGGTGACCTGATGGACGGGCTGACCGGCTCCGGCATCTCCACCTTCGGCGGCAACCCGCTGTCCACGGCGGCCGCCAACGCGACCCTCGACTACCTGCTCTCCCATGACCTGCAGGCCAACGCGGCGGCCCTCGGCGCCCTGATCATCGACGGCCTGCGGGCGGCCGCCGGATCGCTGGCCACCGTCGGCGAGGTCCGCGGCAAGGGCCTGATGTTCGGCGTCGACCTGGTGGACCCGGCGACCGGCGCGCCCGCCCCGGCCCTGGCCACCCGGGCCCTGGAGGTGGCCAGGGAGCGCGGGCTGCTGATCGGCAAGGGCGGCCTGTACGGGCACTCGCTGCGGATGGCGCCGCCGCTGACCCTCAGCGAGGCCGAGGCGAAGGAGGGCCTCACCCTGCTGATCGAGGCCCTGCAGGCGGTCGACCGGGAAGCAGCCTCCCCATCGTCATGACCGCCCTCGCTCCCGTCGCTGCCCTGATCACCCCATCTATCCCCACATCAGCGTCCCCCTCCGCCCCACCACCCCCACCACCCCCGCCTCTCCCACCCCCGGCCCCGTCGCCCCCACCGCACCCCGCCGCTTTTCATGATCATGGTGAATTAGTGGGGTCAGGACCCGAATAACCATGATCATGAAAAGCGAGGGTTTGCAAGGGTGCGGGGGCGGGGTGGGAGTGTGGGGAGGGAGAAGGGGTTGGGGAGGGGAGAGGCGCGTCGCGGGACGGGGGGAGAGGCTGGTTGTGGGCGGTGGGTGGGGAGCGAGGGGCAGACGGGCGGGGCAGGCTAGGCATGGAGCGGGTGGCGAGGCACGGAGCGCAGGAGGCCAGCTATGAAGCACATCTCGCACTGGATCGGCGGCAAGCCGTGGGCGGGCGGTGAGCCTGCGAATCGCGGCGACGTCTACAACCCGGCGACCGGCCAGGTCACCGGGACCGTGGACTTCGCGTCCGCGGCCGAGGTCGGCGCCGCGGTCGAGGCGGCCGCGGCCGCTTTCCCGTCCTGGCGGGAAACATCCCTGACCAAACGGGCCGCGGTGCTGTTCGCGTTCCGTGAGCTGGTCCGCTCGTGGGCCGGCGAGCTGGCCGCGCTGGTCAGCGCCGAGCACGGCAAGGTTGCCTCCGACGCGGCCGGGGAGGTGGCCCGCGGGCTGGAGGTCGTCGAGTTCGCCTGTGGTCTTCCGCATTTGCTCAAGGGCGGCTTCTCCGAGAATGTCTCCTCGGGTGTCGACGCCTACTCGATCCGCCAGCCGCTCGGCGTGGTAGCAGGCATCACCCCGTTCAACTTCCCGGCCATGGTGCCGATGTGGATGTTCCCCATCGCCATCGGCTGCGGCAACTCGTTCGTGCTCAAGCCGTCGGAGAAGGATCCATCGGCGTCGCTGCTGCTGGCCGAGCTGCTAGCGGAGGCCGGGCTTCCTGATGGGGTGTTCAACGTGGTGCAGGGCGGCAAGGACGCAGTGGACGCCCTGCTGACGCACCCCGGCGTCCGGGCCGTGAGCTTCGTCGGATCGACGCCCATCGCCCGTTATATCTACGAAACCGGAACATCAGCGGGCAAGCGCGTCCAGGCTCTGGGCGGGGCCAAGAACCATATGGTGGTGCTCCCCGACGCCGATCTCGACCTGGCGGCCGACGCGGCGGTATCGGCGGGCTTTGGTTCGGCGGGGGAGCGGTGCATGGCCATCTCGGTCGTGGTCGCCGTCGACCCGGTCGGCGACGAGCTGGTGGCCAAGATCGCCGAGCGGGTGGTGCGGCTGCGGGTCGGCCCCGGCGACGACGAGCGATCCGAGATGGGGCCGCTGGTCACCGGCGTGCACCGGGACAAGGTCGCCTCCTATCTCGACACCGGGGTGGCCCAGGGCGCGGTGCTGGCCGTCGACGGCCGCCAGCACCCGGTGAGCGGCGGCTCGGCGGACGGGTTCTGGCTGGGGCCGAGCGTGCTCGACCGGGTCACCACGCAGATGAGCTGCTACGCCGATGAGATCTTCGGGCCGGTGCTCTCGGTGGTCCGGGCGCCCGGCTACGCCGAGGCGGTCGAGCTGGTCAGCGGGAACCCGTACGGCAACGGCACAGCGATCTTCACCAACGACGGGGGCGCGGCCCGCCGCTTCACCCACGAGGTCGAGGTCGGGATGGTCGGCGTCAACGTGCCGATCCCGGTGCCGATGGCGTTCTACTCGTTCGGCGGCTGGAAGTCGTCATTGTTCGGTGATACGCATGTGCACGGCACCGAGGGCGTGCATTTCTACACCAGGGGCAAGGCCGTCACGTCCCGCTGGCTCGACCCCAGCCACGGGGGCGTCAACCTGGGATTCCCTGTCAACAGTTAGCCCGGCCGGCCGTCGGCCGCGGCGGGCGGCGGGCGGCGGGCGCGGGGCAGCTAGCCGGCGTACTGGCTGAACACCGGGTAATAGCCGCCGGATTGACCAGCCGCCGTCGGGTGATAGGACACGCCTAGGTCGAGCCAGTCGACCGAGTGCAGCCAGCTACCGGAGTCGCAGATCTGGTGGCCGGCGAACTGGGCGCGGACATCGGCAAAGACATCGTGGTAGCGCGCCGCCGCGGCCTGGATCTGGCCGTCGAGCTGGTCAGCCGCCTGGTTGAGATCGGTGCGGTCGGTGGTGCTCAGGCCGAGGCACGATGCGGACTTGGCCAGGTCATACAGGCGCGGGTAGTCGAGCACCACGACCCGCGCGTTCGGGGCGCTGGCGGCGATCGCGGCCAGCACCTTGTTCATCTCGCCGGGCAGATCGGCGGTCATCTGGCTCTCGGCGGTGTCAATCGCGCTGACGCAGGTGCTGGTGGAGAAGATGACGCAGGTCTCCATGACGTTGGTGAAACCGACGTCGTTCCCGCCGACCGTGATCGAGACCAGCGTCGTGCTGTCGCTGAGCGCCGACAGCTGACTGCTGATGACGGTGCTGGTGGTCGCGCCCGAGCAGGCCACCGACACATACGACGCCGGGCTGTTGGCGTTCGCCCACCGGACCGAGTACGCGCTGGCGCTGCGGTCGCAGGATCCGCTGGAGCTGTCATAGCTTCCGGCGCCCACCCCCGAGGAGTAGGAGTCACCGAGCGCGACGTAGTTGACGGAGCTCTGGGCGGCTGCTGGTGCCGCGATGGCCAGGGCCGGCAGGGCCGCGGTGCCCGCCGCTATGGCCGCGATAGTAAAACGATGTCGGGAAATGGCACGTAGCACAGGCGCTCTCCTTGTGTGGTACAGCACCAAATACCGGGATTTACTAACCAGTAACATCGCTGCTAACGGCGGTCAATGGGCAATTCGGCGCCCAGGTTGCCCAGACCAGGATCCGGCAAGAATCCGGTGCCGCGGGGCGCTCGGACCCTACCTGCCCATGAGGCGGCTGGCGCTACAGGGCGGCGAACGCGTCGGCCAGGATCGACAGCCCTTCGGTCAGTAGCTGCTCGCCGACCACCAGCGGCGGCAGGAAACGCAGCACGTTGCCGTAGGTCCCGCAGGTGAGCACGACGAGTCCGGCCGCGTGGCAGGACCTGGCCACCTGGGCCGCCGCAGCAGCGTCCGGCACCAGGGTGCCGGGCTGGACCAGTTCGACGGCCAGCATCGCGCCGCGGCCGCGCACATCGCCGATCACCGGGTAGTTCTCGGCCAGTTCGCGCAGCCTGGGCAGCATGATGTCGCCGATCCGGCGCGCCGCGGCGGGCAGGTCTTCCTTGCGCATGGTCTCGATCGCGCCCAGCGCCGCCGCGCACGCCACCGGGTTGCCCCCGTAGGTCCCGCCGATCCCGCCGGGATGCACGGCGTCCATCATCTCGGCCCGGCCGGTCACCCCGGCCAGCGGCAGCCCGCCCGCGATGCCCTTGGCCGTGGTCACCAGGTCCGGGACGACGCCTTCGTGATCACAGGCGAACCAGTCGCCGGACCGGCAGAACCCGGACTGGATCTCGTCGGCGACTAGCACGATCCCGTGCTCCTGGCAGTACGCGGCCAGCCCGGGCAAGAACCCGTCGGGCGGCACGATGAACCCGCCCTCGCCCTGGATCGGCTCGATCACCACCGCCGCGATGTTCTGCTCGCCGACCTGCGTGTGCATCAGCCCGGTCACCACGTCCAGGGCCTCGGCGGCGCACCGGGCCGGGCCGCCCGGCCAGCGCATGGGGTAGGCCATCGGCACCCGGTAGACATCCGAGGCAAACGGCCCGAATCCCTGCTTGTAGGGCATGTTCTTGGCGGTCATCGCCATGGTCAGGTTGGTCCGGCCGTGGTAAGCGTGATCGAAGACCACCACCGCGGACCGGCCGGTCGCATGCCTGGCGATCTTGACCGCATTCTCAACGGCCTCAGCGCCGGAGTTGAACAGCGCTGACTTCTTGTCGTGATCACCCGGGGTAACCCGGTTGAGCTCCTCGCAGACCGTCACGTAACCCTCATACGGGGCGACCATGAAGCAGGTGTGCGTGAACATCGCGACCTGCTCGGTGACCCGCTGCACGACCAGTTCGGCGCTGTTGCCCACCGACGTCACGGCGATTCCGGAGCCGAAGTCGATCAGCGAGTTGCCGTCCGCGTCGATCACCACGCCGCCGCCTGCGGCCGTCACGAAGACCGGCAGCACGTGGCTGAGCCCGCGGGAGACGCTGCGCTGGCGCCGGTCAAGCAACTCCCGCGAGGCGGGCCCGGGGATCTCGGTAACAAGGCGGCGTTCCTGGGCGAGCGCGGGGCCGCCGGCAGATGATGCGTGCAGGTCCATACCGAGACAATAGACCTAGCACGCCCCGCGGCACGGCGGACGGGCAGGTCAGCATGCGCGCCGCGGCCGTCGGCGGCGGCCGCGGGCCGCTGGCGGCATCGCGGGCGACCGGCGCGGCCGGGATACTTGGCGGATGAGTACCGAAGGCGCGCATCGTGACGGCGAACTCGACACCGTGCTCATCGGCGGCCGCGAGCCGGTCACGATCCGGGTCGTCGACTACGACCCGGCCTGGCCGGAGCGCTTCGCGGCGCAGCGGGCCCGGATCGTTTCCGCCCTCGGGCCGTTAGCCCGGCGGGTCGAGCACATCGGCTCGACGGCCGTCCCGGGCCTGGCCGCCAAGCCGATCGTCGATGTCCTGGTCGAGGTGGATGACGCCAACGACGAGAACTCCTTCCGGGCGGCCCTGGAGCAGGCGGGCTACGAGTTGCGGGTGCGCGAGGCCGGGCACCGGATGTTCCGCACGCCGGCCCGCGACGTGCACGTGCACCTGTGGTCGGCCGGCGATGGCGAGGTCGCCGATTACCTGCTGTTGCGGGACTGGCTGCGGGCCCATGTCGAGGACCGCATCAGGTACGAGCGCGTCAAGCGGGATCTGGCCGCCCGGTCCTGGCCGGACATGAACTACTACGCCGACGCCAAAGGCCCCGTCATTGCCCAGATCCTGGCCCGGGCCCGGTCGGCCGAAGCTCGCGGCGACCCCTCATAGGCTCGCCGTGCCGGACGAGGAGGCGACCCGACTGGCCGAGTTGTGCGCGGGGGAACCCGTTGCTCTGGACCGGGCCGCCGGCCCGGAAGCGCCGCATCGTGGCGGACGTTCCGGCACGATTGATGCGTGGTCATCCCGGTGCACGACATCAACCCGCTGCGCCGGACGCCGTGGGTGACGTACGCGCTGGTCGCGATCAACGTCATCGTGCTGCTGCTCACGCCGGTGGCCTCGGGCACGGTGGCCACCACACCCGGGCAGGCCGCGCTGTGCCGGCAGGCCGCATTCTACGATCGCTACGCCGCGATCCCCCGTGAACTGGCCCATAACCAGCCGCTACTGATCGTGCCGACCGGCCAGATCGGCATCGGCCAAGGCGGTGTCGGCTGCGTGGTCGCACCGCCCGGCTATAGCAAGATCCCGTTCCTGTCGGTGCTCTACGCCATGTTCTTGCATGCGGGCTGGCTGCACCTGCTCGGCAACATGCTCTTCCTGCTGGTCTTCGGCAACAACGTCGAGGACCGCCTCGGGCGGCTGCGCTACCTGCTGTTCTACCTGGCCTGTGGCTACGTCGCGGCCTACGGATTCGCCTTCGCCAATGCCAGCTCCGCGCAGCCGCTGATCGGCGCATCCGGGGCGATCGCCGGAGTCCTCGGCGCTTACCTGGCGCTCTATCCGCGGGCCAGGGTCTGGAGCCTGGTGCCTTTCCTGTTCTTCATCCCGGTGCGGATCCCGGCCTGGCTCGTGCTCGGCCTGTGGTTCGTGCTGCAGTGGGCCTACTCGGCCGGCGTACGCGGCCCCAGGCGCCGGCTCGGTGGCCTACCTGGCCCACGTGTTCGGGTTTGTCGCCGGGCTGGCGGTCGGCCTGATGATCAGAGCCGGAGCCAGGACCGCCCAATGAGCCCGATGCGCATTCGGTAAGGCGGTCGGCCTATTCTCTGAATCGGTCACGGTCCCCCCGCCGCCGCGGCCGTGGCGGAAGGAGCCGTGAGTGCATACTCAGGTTGCGATCGTCGGAGCCGGGCCGGCCGGGCTGCTGCTGTCCCATCTGCTGCACCTGCGGGGCATCTCTTCGGTCGTCCTTGAGACCCGCAGCCGGGAGTACATCGAGCACCGGGTCCGGGCCGGCGTCCTCGAGCAGGGAACGGTGGACACGCTGGTCACGCTGCGGCGTGGGCGAGCGCGTGCTGCGCGAGGGTATGGTGCATCACGGCATCGAGCTGCAGGTTCGGCGGGCAGGGCCACCGGATCGCTTTCGACCGGCTCCTGCCGGGCCGCGCGATCACCATTTACGGCCAGCAGGAGGTGGTCAAGGACCTGATCGCGGCGCGGCTCGAGGCGGACGGCCAGATCCTCTTCGAGGTCAGCGACGTGGTCCTGGCGGGTGTCGACACCATGCACCCCGAGGTGTCGTTCATCAGCCAGTCGCGGCGGCCGACCCTGCAGTGCGGACTTCATCGCCGGATGTGATGGCTTCCACGGTGTGTGCCGCGGCGCGATACCGGCGGGCGTACTCAGCTTCTTCGACCGGGAGTACCCATTCGGCTGGCTGGCGGTCCTGGCCGAGGTGGCGCCGTCGTCGGACGAGCTGATCTACGCCAGCAACGAGCGGGGATTCGCGCTGCACAGCATGCGCATCGCCCTGGCATCAGCCGCTTCTACCTGCAAGTCGCCCCGGACGAGCAGATCGGCGCGTGGCCGGACGAGCGGATCTGGGCGGAACTGCGGGCCAGGCTGGAGACCGTGCCCGGCTGGAGCCTGGCCACCGGGCCGGTGCTGGAGAAGAGCATCACCCCGATGCGCAGCTTCGTCGCCGAGCCGATGCAGTTCGGCCGGCTGTTCCTGGCCGGTGACGCGGCGCACATCGTGCCGCCGACCGGCGCCAAGGGGCTCAACCTGGCCGCCTTCGATGTCGCACTGCTGGGCGAGGCACTCGGTGCCTGGTACGCCGACGGCGACGAGGGCCTGCTGGACAGCTACTCGGCGGCCTGCCTGCGCCGGGTCTGGCGAGTCCAGCATTTCTCCTGGTGGATGACCACCTTGCTGCACACCTTCGACTCCAGCGACGCCTACGATCGCCGGCTGCAGCGGTCCTACCTCGAATACGTGTGCAGCTCAGACGCGGCGTCGACCTCCCTGGCGGAGAACTACGTCGGCATGGATCGCCGCTGACCCGCGGCGCCGGGCGAGCCCGATCTTGCTGGCCGCCCGCGTTACCGTCCGCCCCAATTGCCGGCCAGCGCGATCATATGAATCGGGCCGGCGTACCCATCGCAAATCCTGGTCGAGACCCGCACCGCCTGGGCTTAGTCGTGGCTGCCGCCGACCAGCGGCTTCGCCGCCATCAAGCCCAGGGCGGCACCCAGGCGCCGAGCGGCCGACGGCCGCGGAATACCGGCCCGCGAGCGGCGGCGCCCGAGAGCACGGGCCGCGGGTGTGCTATCCCCCGGGCAGCCGTTACGCCTGTCGCTATCATCCGACATGACGCTCCTCCTCGGCTGGCGGGAAACGCAGCAGGGGGCGGACGGCGCGATTGGCTTCGGGCAGGATCGCTATGACGTATTTGCGCGGCAGAAGCGGTGATTTCAGTATCTGTCATGGTTGACCGGCCAGCGCGGGGAGTAGGCCGTCGGCCCGCACCGCCCGCTCGGGCTGGCCGGGGGCCAATCGGGTCAGGCCTGGCGTGACAGGATCGGGGAGCGTGAGCAGCTTCGGGAACAACGGCCTGTTCGGCGGCCTGTTCGGGCACGGTGCGGTCGACGTCGGAGACCGCGCGTGGCTGCAGGCCATGCTCGACACCGAGGCGGCGCTGGCCCGCGCCCTGGAGCGGGCCGGGCTCGCCGATCCGGGCACCGGCGCCATGGTCACGGCGGTCGCGCGGGCGGATCGTTTCGACCTCGCGGACCTGGGCCGCCAGGCGGCCCGCGCCGGGAATCCGGTGCCCGCCCTGGTGCGGGACCTCACCTCGATGCTGCCCGGCCAGGCCGCCAGCACGGTACATCACGGCGCGACCAGCCAGGACATCCTGGATACGGCGGCCATGCTGGTGGCGCGGCAGGCCGTCGATGGCGTACTGGCCGATCTGGCCGCCGCGGCCGCGGCGGCCGCGGAGCTGGCCGAGTCGCAGGCGGGCACCGTGATGATCGGCAGGACGTTGCTGCAGCAGGCGGTCCCGGTGACCTTCGGCCTGGTCGCGGCGGGCTGGCTGACCGCGATCGATGAGGCCAGCAACTGGCTGCGCCGGGTCCGGGCTGGCCGGCTGGCCGTGCAGTTCGGCGGCGCGGCAGGCACGCTGGCGCCGCTGGGAGAGGCGGGTCCGGAGGTGGTAGGGCTGCTGGCCACCGAACTCGGGCTGGCCTGCCCGGTGCTGCCCTGGCACACCGACCGGCTCCGGATCATCGAACTGGCCAGCGCGCTGGCGGGCGCGTGCGCCGCGCTGGGCAAGGTGGCCAGGGACGTCACGCTGCTCGCCCAGTCAGAGGTGGCCGAGGTGACCGAGGGACCTGGCCAGGACGACCGGTCCGGCGAGGTACGGCGCGGCGGGTCCTCGGCGATGCCGCACAAGCGGAATCCGGTAGCTTCGGTCGTCATTCTTGGCTGCACGCGGCGCGCGCCGGGGCTGCTGGCCACCCTGGCCACGGCCGGCGAGCAGGAGCTCCAGCGGGCCGCGGGCGCCTGGCATTCGGAGTGGGAACCGTTCGCCGACCTGCTCGCGGTGACTGGCTCCGCGGCACGCTGGACCGCCGAAATGCTGCCCGGGCTGCGAGTCGACGCCGACCGGATGCGGGCCAACCTCGACGCGGCGGGCGGCTTCCCGATGGCGGCGCGGGTGGCGGCCATGCTGGCCCCGGTGCTCGGCCCGATGGCCGCGCACGAGGCGGTGGCGCAGGCGAGCGCGGCGGCGGCGGCCGCGGGGCTGCCGCTGCGCGCGGCCCTGGTCGAGTCGCCCCAGCTGGCCCGGCGGGCCGCCGAGGGCACAGGACGGGCCCTCGATGCCGTCATCAGCCCGCAACAGCTCGACGAGGCCCTCGATCCGGACGGCTACCTTGGCGCATCCCGGCGCTTCATCGCCGACGCACTCGCCGCGCACCGGCAGCACGCGGCCCGCGACGAACCGGCGGCCGGTAACGACGGAAGGCAGGTACCCAGGTGACCCAGGTGGGCCGGACCGAGCAGGAGATGGCCGAGCAGGGGATGCGGGTCCGCCGGGAGGTCCTCGGGGATGCGCATGTCGACCGGGCGGTGGCGGGCACGACCGGGTTCACCGGCCCGTTCCAGGATCTCATCACCCGGTATGCGTGGGGCGAGATCTGGGGCCGGCCGGGCTGACCAGGGCCGAACGCAGCATGATCACGCTGAGCGCGCTGGCGGCGCTCCGGCAGGACGAGGAGCTCGCGATGCACGTGCGGGCCGCGCTGCGTAATGGCCTGACCCCGGCGCAGATCCAGGAAGTGCTACTGCAGGTCGCGGTCTACGCAGGCGTGCCGGCCGCCAACCGCGCTTTCGCGATCGCCCAGGCGGTTCTGGAGCAGCAGGCGGCCCCGGGCCAGCAGGCGGCGCCGGGGCAGCAGGCAGCGCCGGGGCAGCAGGCAGCGGAGCCGGGCGCTGGTCCGGCCGACGGCGCCGAGGGTGCCGAGGGTGTGTCGTAATTCGTACATGTGTGCACTTAGCGGCCATTAGTCGATATCGTTTCGGTAACCTCGCGGGGCGGCCGGTGAGGCAGGGCGCAGGACGTGGGTGATCTATGGCGCAGATAGTGACGCTGGCTGACGCCATCGGCACGGCCGTGCACGATCGCGACAGCGTCGCGATGGAGGGTTTCACCCACCTGATCCCGCACGCGGCCGGACACGAGGTGATCCGTCAGCGGCGGCGTGAGCTGACGCTGATCCGGATGACGCCAGATGTCATCTATGACCAGCTGATCGGGGCCGGCTGCGCCCGCAAGCTGGTGTTCTCCTGGGGCGGCAACCCGGGGGTCGGATCGCTGCACCGGTTCAGGGACGCTGTCGAGCACTCCTGGCCTGCCCCGCTCGACATCGAAGAGCACAGCCACGCCGGGATGGCCAACCGCTACGTGGCCGGCGCTTCCGGCCTGCCGTTCGCCGTGCTGCGCGGCTACCGGGGCACGGGGCTGACCGCGCAGACCCCCAACATCACCGAGATCAACTGCCCGTTCACCGGCGAGACCCTCACGGCGGTGGCGGCCCTGCGGCCCGATGTGGCGGTGATCCACGCGCAGCGTTCGGATCGCGCGGGCAATGTCCAGTTCTGGGGAATCACCGGGGTCCAGAAGGAAGCCGTGCTCGCGGCCCGGCGGTCGGTGGTCACCGTGGAGGAGATCGTGGCTGACCTTGATCCGCGGCCCGGTGCCGTCGTGCTGCCCTCCTGGGCAGTCAGTTACGTGGCGCTGGCGCCCGGTGGCGCGCACCCGTCCTACGCGCTCGGCTACACGACCAGGGACAACGACTTCTATGTCGGGTGGGACGCGATCAGCAGGGACCGGGAGCGCTTCAGCCAGTGGCTGGCCGAGCACGTGTATGCGGCCGGCCGGCCGAAGGCCGCGACCGCGCGCCCGGACGGCAGGTCATGACGGGCGACAGCGCGGCGGCGCCCGGCTACTCGGGGGACGAGATCATGACGGCGACGGCGGCTCGCCTGCTCGCCGACGGGATGACGTGCTTCGTCGGGATCGGGTTGCCCAGCGAGGCCGCCAACCTGGCCCGCGCGACCCACGCTCCGCACCTGGTGCTGATCTACGAGTCCGGCACGATAGGCGCAAAGCCGTCGGCGCTTCCGCTGTCCATCGGTGACGGGATGCTCGCTGAGACCGCCGACACAGTGGTCAGCGTGCCGGAGATCTTCAATTACTGGCTGCAGCCCGGCCGGATCGACATCGGCTTCCTGGGCGCCGGGCAGATCGACAGGTTCGGCAACATCAACACCACGGTCATCGGAGCCGACTACGCCGCGCCGAAGGTCAGGTTGCCGGGGGCGGGCGGCGCGCCGGAGATCGCCGCGTCCTGCCGCGAGGTCATCGTGATCGTCCGGCAGACCCGGCGGACGTTCGTGGACCGGGTCGACTTCGTCACTTCGGTCGGGTTCGGTGACGGTCCGGGCAGCAGGCAGCGGCTGGGGCTGACCGGCGCAGGCCCGCTGAAGATCATTACGGATCTGGGGGTTCTTGAGCCCGACCCGGCGACATCCGAACTGGTGCTAACCGGCGTATACCCCGGAGTATCCGTTAAGGATGTCAAGGAGAAAACCGGCTGGGACCTTCAGGTCTCGGCGAGCCTGAGCGCGGTCGTGCCGCCCTCGGCCGCCGAACTTCGCGCCCTGCGCAGCCTCCTGGCCACCATGCCAGCCACCGAAGGAGCAGTCCGATGACCACCGACATGCCGGCCGGCGCGACCTTTGCCGTCCCGTCCTACCAGCGGGTCACCGGGGTGCACCCGCCGCTGGATTCACCCGGCTATCGGTCGTCGGTGCTGCGGGCGCCCAAGCGGCCTCCGGTGCCGCTGCCCCAGCGGCTGACCGAGATCACCGGCCCGCTGCTGGGCGCGGAGCGCGTGACCGCTGCCGACGCCGATCTCACCACCGGGCACGGCGGCGAGCCGATCGGTGAGCGGATCATCGTCACCGGCCGGGTGCTGGACTCCGGCGGCCGGCCGGTGCCGGACACCATGATCGAGATCTGGCAGGCCAACGCGGCCGGGCGGTACGCCCACCGGGTCGATGACCACGACGCGCCGCTGGATGTGAACTTCGGCGGCACGGGCCGCTGCCTGACCGACGCAGCGGGCCGGTACCGGTTCATCACGATCAAGCCCGGCGCTTATCCGTGGCGGAACCATCTCAACGCCTGGCGCCCGGCGCATATCCACTTCTCGCTGCTCGGCCGGGCCTTCACGCAGCGGCTGGTCACCCAGATGTACTTTCCTGCCGATCCGCTGTTCGCCCAGGACCCGATCTTCAACTCGGTGCCGGACCCGAAGGGGCGGGAGCGGCTCATCTGCCGGTTCGACCTGGAGGTGACCCAGCCGGACTGGGCGCTTGGCTATGTCTGGGACATCGTGCTGCGCGGTCCCGAGGCGACCGTATTCGAAGCACCGCGGCCGGAGGTGCACCGGTGACGCTGCCGCTGACCCCGTCGCAGACCGTGGGCCCGTTCCTGGCCATCGGGCTACCGTGGCCCGACGGCCCGTATGTGGTGCCCGACGGCACGCCGGGGGCCATCACGATCCGCGGCCGGGTCCTGGACGGGGCTGGCGAACCGGTGCCCGATGCGCTGATCGAGACCTGGCAGGCCGACCCGGACGGGCGGTTCGCGCACCCGGACGATCCGCGCGGCGGGCCACCGGTCAGTGCGGCCGCCCCGGGCTTCCGCGGGTTCGGCCGGTGCCCGACCGACGAGGCGGGCCGGTACCGGATCGTCACGCTCCGGCCTGGCGCGCTGCCGGGCCCGGGCGGCGGGACCGAGTCGCCGCATCTCGACGTCTCCGTCTTCGCACGCGGTCTGCTGGACCGGGTGGTGACCAGGATCTACTTCGCCGACGAGACGACGGCCAACGCCGCTGATCCGGTGCTGACCGCCATTGACCCGGGCCGCGCGGCCACTCTCCTTGCGACGGCCGAGCCCGGCGGCCCGGCCGGCCAGTTCCGGTTCGACATCAGGCTGCAGGGCGGCCGCGAGACGGTCTTCTTCGATATCTGACGGGCTACGGCTCCGGAGCCGCCCTATCCGGCGCCCACAGCATGATCCGGTAAGAAAAGATGCCGCCCAGCGCGCAAATCTTACGTGATCATGGACGTCCCGGGGCGAGCGGGGCGCTAGCGCAGCAGGTCTCGGGCGGCGGCCTCGATCGCCTGCTGGGAGAGCAGCACGGCGGCGGCGGCGTCACCCAGCGGTATGAAGCTGTCCTCGCTGGTCACCCGGGCGATACGGCCCGCGAACCCGGCGTCGGTCAGGGCACTGATGACACCCTCGGCGACGCCTCCGGTGCGCCGGGTCTCATCGGCGACCAGGACTCGCCCGGTCGCCGCGCCCTCCCGCCTGATGTCGGCCACCGGCAGCGGAGCGATCCAGCGCAGGTCCACGACCCGGCAGGAGATGCCGTCGCCGGCGAGGCGGCCCGCCGCCCGCAAGCTCATCAGCAGCCCGTTCCCGAACGTCACGATGGTCAGGTCGGTGCCATCTCCGTAGACCCGGGCCCGGCCGATGGCGATGTGCGCGTCTGCCCAGCGGGCGGGCGGCTGATACGGCGCCAGCCAGCCGCTGTCCCCGGGCGCCTGTGCGTCCCGCTGGTGATAGAGCGCGATCGGCTCGAGGAAGACGCAGATGCTCCCATCTTCCTGCGCGGCCGCCAGGCAGGTGCGGAGCATCGGCGCGGCGTCGTCAGGCCGGGCCGGGCAGGCGATCACCAGGCCGGGAATATCCCGCAGCGCCGCCACCGCGTTGTCGTTGTGGAAGTGACCGCCGAAGCCCTCCTGGTAGGCAAGCCCGGCGACCCGGACCACCATCGGGTTCCGGTACTGGCCGGAGGAGAAAAACGACAGGGTGGCGGCCTCGCCGCGGATCTGGTCGGCTGCGTTGTGCAGATAGGCAAGATACTGGATCTCCGGCACCGGCAGCAGGTCGGCCAGGCCGGCGCCCAGGGCCAGGCCGAGGATGGCCTGCTCGTCGAGGAGCGTGTCGAAGACCCGCCCGGCGCCGAACCGGGCGGCCAGCCCCTTGGTGACACCGTAGACGCCGCCCTTGCGGGCCACGTCCTCGCCGAACACCAGCAGCTGCGGATGCGCGACCAGGGCGTCGGCCAGCGTCCGGTTGATCGTCTGGGCCAGGCTGAGCGGGCCCTCATCCTCGGGCAGCCGGCCGCCGAACGCACGGTGCCGCCGGGTCCCGATCGCGGCCTGCGCCGCGGTGGCGGCCACCGCGTCAGGCGTCCGCGGCGCGAGCGGGGCCATCACCCGGTCGGCGTGCGCCAGTCGCGGCGCACCCGCGATCTCGGCCGCCAGGGCCAGCACCCGGTCCCGCGATGCCTCATACCGGTCCAGCACGTCGTTGGGGCTGAGTACCCCGGCCGACACCAGCAGCCGGGCGGTGCCGAGCAGCGGGTCCCGGCCCAGGTCGGCGACCAGCTCGGCGGGATCCCGGTAAGCGGACTCGACGTCGGAGCCGGCATGGCCGCCCAGCCTGACCACCGACAGGTGCAGGAAGGCGGGCCTGCGACGATCCCGGACCCAGGCCGCTGCGGCCAGCGCGGTGTCGTAGACCTGCGCGAGGTCAGCGCCGTCCGTGTGGAAGTACTTGATGCCGGGCCGGCCGGACTGCGCGGTCGGAACCCAGCCGGGCGGCGTCCGTACGCTGATGCCCAGGCCGTTGTCCTCGCAGATCAGCAGCAGCGGCAACGGCAGGCCCTGGTAGGCGCAGTACGCGGCCGTGTTGAGCGCCCCGGCGGCGGTCGAGTGGTTGACCGACGCGTCCCCGAAACTGCAGGCCACGATGGCGTCCTGCGGCCACGGCGTGGCCAGTCCCAGCTTGGCCGCGCGGGTCAGCGCAAAGGCCAGGCCGACCGCGCGCGGCAGGTGCGAGGCGATGGTGGAGGTCTGCGGGATGACGTTCAGGGCCGGGTGGCCGAACACCTTGTGCCTGCCGCCCGCGATCGGTTCGGCGGCCGCTGCCACCAGGCCGAGCAGCACATGGCGGATGCCATCGGCTGGCGGGCTGGCCTGGCCGGCCCGGGTCAGGTAGAAAGCGCCGGAGCGGTAATGCAGCAGCGCCGGGTCGGTCAGCCGCAGGGCCGCGGCCACGCCCGCGTTGCCCTCGTGGCCCGCTGAGCCGATCGTGTAGTAACCCGCCCCCCGCGCGCGCAGCCACCGGGCGGCCAGGTCGAGGTGGCGGCTGGCGAGCTGAGCATCGAACAGCTGCAGGCAGAGCGCTGCGCTGAGGGCTGAGCCGTGGAGCGGGAGCCCGGCGGGTGCGAGGCGGTCGGCCGGGGGTCCGGCGGGTGCGGAGCCGTTGAGCGGGGGTCCGGAGGCCGGCTGGCTGGGTGCGGGCTGGCTGGGTGCGGGCTGGCTGGGTGCGGGCTGGCTGGGTGCGGGCTGGCTGGGTGCGGGCTGGCTGGGTGCGGGCTGGCTGGGTGCGGGCTGGCTGGGTGCGGGCTGGCTGGGTGCGGGCTGGCTGGGTGCGGGCTGGCTGGGTGCGGGCTGGCTGGGTGCGGGCTGGCCGGGCGAAGCGTGGCGGCCGTGGCCGCCGTGACTGGCGCGCAGCTGCCGGACTGCGGTGAGAAAGTGCTGTTCCACGGGATCGCGGCCGGGAGGCGGCCGGTAGCCGGTCTCCTGGCCGGCGGAGAACTGCCTCATGTCATGAAGGTAACCGGCCGCTGGCCCTGGCAGCGGCGCGGATCGGGATGAAGTAGCAGATCGGGATGAAGTAGCGGCCGGCTGGTGCAACCGTGGCCGAAGCTGGCCCGTCTGATCGGTATGAGGAACGCACTGCGGGTCTTGACCGGGATCATGGCGGTGGCGGTGGCGCTGGCCGCGACGGGCTGCGGCAGCGCCAAGCCGCCCGCGCCGAAGGCGTCCGGCCCGATCGTCAGCCGGGGGGTGGCCGCCCGGGAGCCCGCCGCGGATCCGCGTCCCTACGGGGCGGCCGACGCCGTGTTCGGCCTGGACGTGCTCCGCGCCTGGTGCCAGGCACAGCCACAAGCGAATGTGGTGTTCTCGCCGGCCAGCCTGGCCACCGGCCTCGGCCTGGCCTACCTGGGCGCGGGCGGTGGCACGGCCCGGGCCATGGCCAGCGTCCTGCACCTGCCCGCGGCGGGTCAGCAGCTGCCAGCCGGGCTGCAGGCGCGGTCCGCGGCGCTGCGCGGGCTGGACGGCCCGGGGGTAACGCTGGCCGACAGCGATCAGGTGTGGGCCGATCCGTCGCTGGTGACCCTGCGCAGCTACCTGAACGCGGTCGCCACGGCCTACGGTGCCGGGGTGGCCCGGGTACCGCTGCTCAGGCAGCCGGAGAAGGCGCGGGGCGAGATCAACAGTGCCATCGCGGCCGCCACCCGCGGCCAGATCGCGCACCTGCTCGCGCCGGGGTCGCTGGGCGGCGTTGGCTGGGTGCTCACCGACGCGCTGTACCTGCACGCGGCCTGGGCCATTCCGTTCGACGCCGGCGAGACCACCCCGGAGCGGTTCACGACGGCAGCTGGCCGGACGGTGACCGCGAAGTTCATGAGAGGCGATGGCTTCCCGATGGCGAGGGCAGGCGGCTGGACCGCCGTCCGGATCCCCTACCGGGGCGGCCGGGCTGGCCATGGAGGCGTTGCTGCCGGACTCGGGTGCAGCAGGCTGCCCGGCTCTCAGCGCCGCTACGCTGAGCGCGATCGCGGCCGGCCTGGCCGGCCACACCAGGCAGACCGCCATCGAGCTGCCGAAGGTCAGCCTCAGCTCCAAGCTCCGGATGAACAGCCTGCTGAGCGGGCTCGGCATGGGCGTGGCGTTCACCTCGTCGGCCGACTTCTCCGCGCTTTCCCCGCAGGCCTGCTGTATCGCCTTCGTGCAGCACGCGGCGACCCTCCGGGTCGGCGAGAAGGGCACCGTGGCCAGCGCCGCGACCGCGGTGGGCATATTGCCGGGCGCGGCCCAGCTCGAGGTTGCGTTCAACCGCCCCTACGTGCTGCTGGTGACCGATACCCGAACGGGGGAGCCGCTGTTCCTGGCCCGGGTGGCCAACCCGCTGGCCGGCTGAGGAGGTGGCCAAGTGGGGAGCTGGCTGGCTGAGGAGCTGGTCAAAGTGAGGAGCTGGGCGGCTGAGGAGCTGACCAGGCTGCCGAGCAGCAGGCCACGGCGGTGGCGGGGGGCGGGCGACGGCACCGGCGGGGGCGCGCGGCACTGGCTGGTGATCCCCGTTAAGGATGCCTTGTGAGATCGTGTGGGGCGGGGGTCCGCATGAAGGAGGAGGTTCCATGCTGCCCTGGTCCGCCGAGCTGGCCGGACAGTTCGAAGAGCACATGATCACCAGCGAGCTGCTGCGGGGCAACCCGCTCGGCGATCCGTATGAGCGGCCGCTGTGGGTCTACCTGCCGCCCGGCTACGACAGCGTGGACGACCGGCGCTATCCGGCCGTCTACGTGATCCAGGGGTACACCGGCCACCTGGCCATGTGGCGCAACCGCAATCCGTTCCGGCAGCCGTTCCCCGAGACCGCCGACGCGATGTTCGCCCGCGGTGACGCGCCGCCGGCGATCGTGGTCTACGTGGACGCGTGGACCAGGTACGGGGGCAGCCAGTTCGTCGACTCGCCGGGCACCGGCCGCTACCACTCGTATCTGTGCGACGAGATCGTGCCCTGGGTGGACGGGCACTACCGGACCCGCGCCCAGCCTGCCCACCGGGCGATCATGGGCAAGTCCAGCGGCGGGTTCGGCGCGATGATCACCCCGATGCTCCGGCCGGACCTGTTCGGCGCGCTGGCCACGCACGCCGGGGACGCGCTCTATGAGTACGGCTACATCACCGACTTCCCGAAGTGCGTGCGGCTGCTGCGGGACTATGACGGCGACATCTGGCGGTGGTGGGAGGACTTCTCGTCCCGGGTCTCGTTCACCAAGGAGGCCGACGAGCATCTGCTGATGCTGCTGGGCGTGGCGGCCTGCTTCTCGGCCCGCGAGGACGGCAGCGTGGAGCTTCCCTTTGACCCGCACACCGGGGTCCTGCGGCCCGAGGTGTGGCAGCGCTGGCTGGACTGGGATCCGGTCCGGATGGTGCCCAGGTACGCTAGCGCGCTCCAGTCACTGCGGGCCATCTGGATCGATGCGGGCAATCGGGACGATTTCTACCTCGACCTGGGCGCGGCAGCGTTCCGTGCGGCCCTGCACGATATCGGGGTAGGTCCCGACGTGGTCAGGTTCGAGCTCTTCGACGCCACCCACTCTGCGATCGACTACCGGTATCCGCTGTCCCTGGCCTGGCTGTGCCAGCGCATCGCTAGCTGAACTCCGCCTGAATGCCAGCCGAACCCCGGCCGAATGAATTCGGCTGAACGAAACCGGCCGCAGCTCCGTGAACAGATGTGTAGCAAGTTAGATGTGTAGCAAGTTATGCACGAAGAGCGAATGGAGAATATGCGATGCGTACTCGATGGTGGGCGGCGTCCGGCGCCGCCGCCGCTGTGGTCTTCCTTGCCGCGTGCGGGAGCAGCGCGGCGACAGGCTCCGGGAGCGCGGCCAACCCGTCATCGGGTGCCGCCGCCTCAAGCCCGGCGACCTCGTCCGGTTCCGCGAACAGTGCCACCGGGATCATGACGGCGAGCACGTCCGGCGGGACGGTGCTCACCACCGCCCAGGGGCGGACGATCTACTGGTTCGCGATCGACACGCCGACCAAGTCGAACTGCGACGCCGCGTGCTCGGTGTACTGGCCGCCGGTGACCGGGACGCCGAGTGCCGCGGCCAGCGCGTCGCTGCCCGGCAAGTGGGGCACGATCACCCGGGCGGACGGCACCACCCAGGCGACCTACAACGGCCACCCGCTCTACACCTACAAGGGCGACACGGCGGCCGGGCAAGACGGCGGTAACGGCCTCAACATCTCCGGCGGCCTATGGTGGGCCATGACCCCGTCCGGGGCCAAGCTCACGGCGGCCAAGCAGAGCTCGCCCAGCCCGTCCAGCTCCAGTTCCGGGGGCGGATACGGGTACTGACCGGAGCTGAACCCGGGCCTGAAGGATCGTGACGGCCTCCCGCCTCAGGCGGGAAGCCGTCATGTTAGGCGCCCGGCCGCGCTGAGAGCAGGACGTCCGGCGCGGCCGGGCCCACTCTTGGGCGGAGGCCGGATCCAGCGAGGCCCGGACCAGGCGCATGTCGGGGCTCAGCGAGGCTCAGACCAGGCGCATGTCGGGGGTCCGGCTACGGGAGGATACCGGCCGGCCGGGGTAAATTACCTGCATGGCGGCTGAATCCCAGACCGCAGAGGCAGCCGTCCAGCCCCGCGGCGGCCTGCTGATCATCTACTCGGCGCTGATGCTCGCCATCCTGCTCGCCGCCCTCGACCAGACCATCGTCGCCACCGCGCTGCCCACCATCGTCAGCGATCTCGGTGGCCTCAGCCACCTGTCCTGGGTGGTGACCGCCTACCTGTTGGCCACCACGGCCTCGACGCCGCTGTGGGGCAAGCTCGGCGACCAGTACGGCCGCAAGGGCCTGTTCCAGGCCGCGATCGTGGTCTTCCTGATCGGCTCGGCGCTGTGCGGCCTGGCCCAGAACATGATCGAGCTGATCGCGTTCCGCGCGCTGCAGGGGCTGGGCGGCGGCGGCCTGATGGTGCTGGCCCAGGCGATCGTGGCCGATGTGGTGCCGGCCCGCGAGCGGGGCAAGTACCAGGGCGCGTTCGGCGCCGTCTTCGGCGTGGCCAGCGTGGCCGGGCCGCTGCTGGGCGGGTTCTTCACCGACACGCTGAGCTGGCGCTGGGTGTTCTACATCAACCTGCCGATCGGGGTCGTCGCGCTGGCGGTCATCGCGGTCGTACTGCCCAGCCGGGCGGCCAGGGAATCGCACAAGATCGACTACCTCGGGACGCTGCTGCTGGCCGGCTCGGCGACCGCGGTGGTCCTGCTCACCTCGTGGGGCGGGACCACCTACCCGTGGGCCTCGGGGGTGATCATCGGTCTGGGGGTGCTCGCGGTCCTGCTCGCCGTGGCATGGTGGATATCGGCCGGGCGGGCGGCCGAGCCGGTGCTGCCGCGGCGGCTGTTCCGCAACCCGGTGTTCCGGGTGAGCTCGGGGGTCGGCTTCGCGGCCGGTTTCGCGATGTTCGGCTCGCTGGCCTTCCTGCCGCTGTACCTGCAGGTGGTGCGGGGCGTTTCGCCGACCATCTCGGGCGTCTACCTGCTGCCCATGGTGCTCGGCCTGCTGCTCACCTCGGTGGCCAGCGGCCAGCTTATCTCCCGGCTGGGCCGGTACCGGATCTACCCGATCATCGGCACCGCGGTGGTGACCATCGCGCTGTACCTGCTGTCCCGGCTGACCGGCACCACCCCGACCCTGCAGCTGGACGCGCGCTTGTTCGTCCTGGGCTGCGGTCTCGGGCTGATCCTGCAGGTACTGGTCATCGCCGTGCAGAACTCCGCCGACTACGCCGATCTCGGTGCCGCGACCTCCGGTGCCACGTTCTTCCGGTCGATCGGCGGCTCGTTCGGGGTGGCCATCTTCGGCTCGGTCTTCGCGAGCCGGCTGCACCTCCGAGCTGGCCGCGGCGCTGCACGGCGCGTCGGTGCCGGCCGGCTTCGCGGCTGGATCGGGTGCCAGCCGGGCCCAGATCGACAAGCTGCCGCCGCTGCTGCGGGCGGGGGTGCTGCACGCCTACACGCAGGCCATCGACCGGGTCTTCCTGGTGGCGGTGCCGGTGGCCGCGGCGGCGTTCGTGTGGTCCTGGTTCCTGCGCGAGGTGCCGCTGCGGGCCACCGCCGGAGCCTCCGACCTCGGCGAGGGCCTGGGCGCGGGCTCGGCGCAGCGGTCGTCGGTGGAGGAGGTCGAGCGGGCGCTGCTCCGGCTGGCCGACGGCGATCTGCGCCGCCGCGGCTACGAGCGGCTGGCCCAGATCACCGGCCTGGGCCTGCCCGCCGGGAGCTGCTGGGTGCTCACCCGGCTGGCCAAGTGCGGGCCGCTGCCCGGGGCCGAGCTGGCCCGCGAGGCCCGGGTCAGCGTGGACTACGGCAAGTCCTACGTCGACCGGCTGGTCGCCGAGGGCATGGTGCAGCGCCGCGACGGCCTGCTGGTGCTCACCGGGCCCGGTCAGGTGGCTGCGGACCGGCTGTTCGAGGCCAGAAGGGCGGGGCTGGAACGGATGCTGGCCGGCTGGTCACCGCAGCAGCACGCTGATCTGGTCGCGATGCTGGACAAGGTGTCGCACGAACTGCTCGGCGATCCCGCCGACCGGCGCCTCATCGCGAGCTGACCGGTGATCAGCTTCGCCGACTGGGCCGGGGTGCCGCTGGAGGTGGCCCGCGCCGGTGACCGCGGCCAGGTTCATCGTTACGAAAATTGCCGTTGACGCCGCGGGCGCCTGGACCCGGCAGGTGGCTGAGCTGGCCGGCGCCCGGGTGCCGGTCGCGCCGGTGCGGCATCAGCTGCTGGTCACCGAGCCGTCCGCCGACGTCGACCCGGCAGACCCGATCACCAGGGTGGTGGACGCGGCCGTCTACCTGCGGCCGGCGCGCGGCGGCCTGATGGTCGGCGGGTTCGAGGCCGACCCGCTGCCGGTCGATCCGCGGGCGCGGCCGGCCGCCTTCAGCACCGATGACGTGCCGCTGGATCTGGGCGCGCTGGGCGGCTGGCCGCGCAGGTGGCCAGCCAGGTCCCGCTGGCGTGCGACGCCGGGGTGGCGCAGCTGCGCGGCGGGCTGTTCACGATGAGCCCGGACGGGCGGTTCGTGGCGGGCCCCGTACCTGACGTCCCCGGGCTCTGGGTGGCCAGCGGCTGTAACGGGTCGGGATTCTCCTCGTCGCTGGCCATCGGCGAGGCGCTGGCCGCCTCGATCACCGGGACCGGACCGCCCGGCGGCCCGGCCGGGCCCGCCGGGCTGGCGGCCCTGGCGCCCGGCAGGTTCGGCGCGCTGAGCGACGCGGAGCTGGTCACCCGGGGCGTCTGGCAGTACGCCCCCTACTACGACCCGGCACCGGGCTCCGGCTAGCGAGCCGGGGCGGTCCGACGGCGGCCCTCTAGCATTCTGGTGTGACCGCACAGGGGGATCTTGGACGCGCCGCACGCTGGCGCGGGGCGGGGATCAGCGAGGCGTCAGCACGGTCAGGGCACCGGGCAGCGCGCGGATCCGCAGCTGCGACCCGGCTGGCAGCGGAGCGGCGCAGCGCAGCGTCTCGCCGTCGGCGGCGGCCGGCATGTCCCGGTCGATGCTCAGCACGACCTCCGTGCCCTGCTCCAAGCTGATCTGGGGCAGCGACAGGTGCGAGCCGCTCCTGATCTTGGCCAGGGCGCGCAGGAAGGCGAGCCGCGGGCCATCCCGCATGATCACGATGTCCAGTATGCCGTCATCGATCCGGGCCGGCGGGGCGACCTGCATTCCGGCGCCGAAGTAGGCCGCGTTCGCCACCACGATGGCGTATCCGGGGAATTGCCGGACCGGCTCGTCGCCCGAACCGCCGCCGATCTCGGCCCGGAACGTCGCCGGGGTCCATCCGGCCAGCGCCCGCAGCGCGGCCACCGGGTACACCAGCATCCCGGGCAGCCGCTTGGTCTGGTTGGCGATCTCGCCTGCGATCGACGGGATGCCCAGGTAGACACTGCCCATGACCGTGCTCTCCGGTTGACCGGGCACGCCGACGCCGATCAGGTCCACCATGCGCGGCTGCCCGTGCAGCAGCACCGCGACGGCCGCGGCCGGCTCGGATGGGATGTCCAGCACCCGCGCGAGGTCGTCGCCGCGCCCGGCCGGGATGATCCCGTACCGCCCGTGCGCGGCGGCCACGGCGCCCGCCAGCGCGCCCACCGTGCCGTCACCGCCCAGGGCGACCACCACCTGGCCGGACTGGGCGGCCTTGGTCGCGATCTCCCTGGCGTCATCCAGGCTGGAGGACTCGCTGACGTGATAGGCCGCGCCCGCCGCGTCGAGCGCGGCAGTGACCACCGGCAGCACCTGCAGCGAGCGGCCCTGTCCGGCGGCAGGGTTAACGACGATACAGAACGGACCGTTCATCATGACTCCTCGGCCAGGGCCAGGCTACGCCGGGCGGAAACGCCAAGCGCAGCGTACGATCGGGAGCCATGGCGAGTCAGGGCGAGGCCGGCGATCAGGCCCGCTATCTTCAGGTGCAGACCACCACCGACTCGCGGGCCGAGGCGATCGAGCTCGGCCACGGCGCGGTCGCGGCCAGGCTCGCGGCCTGCGCGCAGGTCGCCGGGCCGATCGCCAGCACCTACTGGTGGGAAGACGGCATCGAGCGGGCCGAGGAATGGCTGCTGCTGCTCAAGCTGCCGGCCGACCGGTATGAGGCGCTGGCTGAGTACCTCTCGCTGCAGCACAGCTACGACGAGCCCGAGATAGTCGCGACGCCCATCGTGGCCGGCTCGCCCGCCTTTCTGGGCTGGATAGAAGACGAGACCAGGCCGGAGTAGCGGTCCGGCTGTCACGTGGCCGTCAGGTTCGGCCGGTTACGATGCGGGCCTGAGCAGGTCTCCTCGGTAAGGTCGTGAGCTGGATGCACATCGGCGGTGAGCCGGTCGGCCCGAGGGGCCTGGTGTTGCTCGCAGTCGCGGCGGTCGCCGGGGCCTTGCTGGCCGCACATGGCTGGTCCGGGCGCGGGGCCGGAGTGCCCCCGGGCTCACTGGCCAGCTCCGGGAGTCCGGCCCGGGCCGCCGCCTCGGCTCCCGTCCGCCAGCACTCCACGGCACCCGGGTCCACGGCGCCCGGGTCCACGGCGCCCGGGTCCACGGCGCCCGGGTCCACGGCGGAGCACAGCCCCTCGGCCAGCGCCAGCGCCCCGGCCGGTTCGCCGGCCTCGGCGAACGCGGCCGGCCCTGGCGCGTCGCCGTCCGCCGCACCGGGCCCGCTGCTGAGCTCGGAGTCTTTCGCCCAGTACGCGTTCGAGATCTGGCCCGGCACTCCGAGCGTGGCGGCCCAGGCGGCGCTGACCGGGCTGTCCATCTCTGCGCACCGCACCGGCTCGGGCCTGTCCGTGGTGGCCGGCGTGGTCGGTCAGCCACGCCCGGCTGCGCATTTCTATCCGGGCGGCGCCCGCGTCTACGTCATCGAGGCGTCGATGGGTGATGACTCCGGCAACAGCGACTACAACCTCGGCGACGATGGGCTGGCGGTCACCGACAGCCAGGGCCGGATCATTCAATGACCAAGACCAGCGACGCGGAACGGGGGCCCGCACAACCGCGGCGACCAGGCCAGCGGACCGCCGGGCGGGGGCAGGAGCGGGCCGGGCGGGTGCAGGAGCAGAGCGGGCGGGTGCAGGAGCAGAGCGGGCGGGTGCAGGAGCAGGGCGGGCGGGTGCAGGAGCAGGGCGGGCGGGTGCAGGAGGCCGCCGGGCGGCGGCAGTCGCTGGTGACCGGCTGGGCCACGGCCGGGCAGCGGCTGGTGGCGGACTGGGGGCCGACAGCGGCGCGGCTGCTGCTCGGCCTGGTGCTGGCCTGGTTCGGCTGTCACGAGCTGGTGCAGCCATCGCTGTGGACCGGTTACGTGCCCGTCGTCTCCGCGACCTCCTCGACCGCGGTGCTGCTGGTGCTGGCCCACGGCTGGTTGCTGCTGCTGCTCGCCGTCGCGATCGTCGCCGGGGTGGCGCACCGCACGGCCAGCGTGGCGGCCGCGCTGCTCATGCTGGAGATCGTGATCTCCCTCGCTGTTACCGGTGGCCTGTCGGATCTGACCATGCGGGACGTGGGCGTGCTCGGCCTGGCGATCTGCCTGGCCGCCAGCACCAGACAGCGGCTGCTGCTGGCCCGATAGGCGCCGGGCCTTAGCTGCTGAACCGTTGGCTGCTGAACCGTCAGGTCCTGAACCGCTAGCTGCTGAACCGTTAGGGGCAGGGCGGCTCGTTCAGCGACCGTAGGACCGGCTCGTCGTGCTCGGTGCCGAGCACCGACAGTGTGCCGGTCTCCATCCGGAGCAGGCGGCCGCCGACCGGCTCGAGCCGCAGCCAGCGGGCGGTCAGCACGCGCAACACGTGACTGTGGGCCACCAGCGCGACGTTGCCGTGGGCCAGCAGCGGCCTGACCCTGGCCAGCACGGCGTCGGCGCGGGCGCCGACCTGATCCAGGGTTTCGCCGGGGTGGGCCGCATCCCCGGGATGACGCCGTCCCGCCACAGGTACCAGCCCGGGCGCTGCACCCTGATCTGGGCGGTGGTCATCCCGTCGTAGCCGCCGTAGTCCCATTCCTGGAGATCGGGGTCTAGCTCGGCGCCGGAGAGCCCGGCCAGCTCGGCGGTGCGCCTGGCCCGGGTGGCCGGGCTGGCGAACGCGGCCCGGATCTGGCACCTGGCCAGTGCCGGGGCCAGCGCGGCAGCCTCGGCCTCGCCGTTGGCGGTCAGCTGCACGTCGGTACGCCCGGTGTGCTTGCCTTCCGCGCTCCACTCGGTCTGGCCGTGCCGGATCAGGATCAGCTCTCCCATGGCGCCCCATTCTGCTGGGTCGGCCCGAGCCGCCGGCTCCGCACCCCGGCTTCGCACCCCAGCTTCGCACCCCGGCCGGTGATCGCCGAAGGATCCGCGCGCTCGGCGGCGCCGAATCCTCCGGGATCATGGTTCAGGCGCCGGATTTCACGTGATCACGCCGGACAGGGGCGCTTCGTCCCGCGGGCCGGACCGGGTCGGCCCCGATCCCCGTGCCGATCCCCGTGCCGGTCAGCTCGCGGCCGATTCGGCCAGGTCGTGCAAGGCGCGGGCCAGCGAGAGCGAGGTGTCCACGGCCAGCAGCCGCGGCTCGGCCTCGCCCGCGAGGACCGCATTGATGTGCCGGATCGCGGCGGTGAACGATGGCTCGGCGGCGGCCGGGATCACGCCGGCCTGGCTTCCTGCTACGTGCACCTCGTAGTGGTCGCTGGCGCCGGGATGGAACGGGTTGGTGATGTGGATATGGCCCGAGGTGCCCAGCAGCCTGGTAAACGTGTCGTAGTTCCGGTGCAGCCCGGCGGATAGCAGCAGCCGCCGGCCGCCCGGGAAGCCCAGGGTGCCCCAGCAGTCCACGTCGACACCCTGGCCGCCCCATTCGGCGGTCGCCCAGGCGCTCTCGTGGTCCGCGCCGAACAGTGACCGGGCCAGCCGGACGGGGTAGCACCCGACATCGTTCAACGCCCCGCCGTTCAGGTCGGCGGAGAACCTGATGTCGTCGGGCGTGCTCACGTTGAAGTGGAAGCTGGACTGTATCTCCTGCAGTTCACCGATGGCGCCCTCGGCGACCAGGGCCGCCACCCGCTCGAACTGGCCGTGGAACAGGAAGACGAACGCTTCCCAGAGCGGCGTGCCGGTCTGCCGCGCGACCTCGAGCACTTGCTCGGTCTGCGCCAGGGTGCCGCACAGCGGCTTCTCGCACAGCACCGGCCAGGCCCGCAGAGCGCGGATCGTCCACTCGGCGTGCAGCGAGTTGGGCAGCGCGATGTAGAGGGCGTCGATGTCCGGGTCGTCGATCAGGCGCTGGTAGCCGTGGACGGCGCGGTCGATCCCGTGCTCGCGCGCGTACTGCATGGTCCGCGCGGCGTCCCGGCCGGCCACCGCGACGGCGCCGCCGCCGGCCTGCCGCAGGGCCGGCAGGAACGCGCTGCGGGCGATGTGGGCGGTGCCGATGATGCCCCACCGGGCGGGCCGGTGTCCGGTCATGCCAGGATCCTCCGGTCAGGTCGAGTAGCGACGACCATGGGCAGACCGCCAGGATTCTCGCGGCCTGCCGCCGACCGGATAGTACCGGGCCAGCATTGGCCGCGATCACCGGCCTCGACGTCCGGTTCAGCATGACCTACCGCCCGGACTTGGTCACGGTCGGCGCGGTGGCCCACAGATCATGCCCGCCGCCTGGTATGGACCGCGCCGGGCACCGGTCCTGACCGGCCCCGCCCGAGTGCCGCGACCGCACAGCGACCAGGCCAATCATCCCGGCTTGACCGTAGGAATGCTAAAGCTACAGTGACGGACAATAGTTAGCACTGCTGGTCAAAGGAGGCTGGCGCGATGCTTGAGCACGTTTCTCTTCCTGAAGCGGTCGGACGGGCGCTCCGGCATCGCATCCTGAATAACGAGATTCCCGCGGGGACCCGGCTCGTCGAGGCGAATCTGGCGGCCGAATTCGGGGTCAGCCGCGGAACCATCCGCGATGCCCTGCGCAACCTGCAGGCCGAGGGCCTGATCGCCATCGTGCCGCGCCGATACAGCGTCGTGACCAGGATGTCGGTCGAGGACGCTGAAGACGTCTGCTATGCGCGCTACGTGCTCGAGGACGCCAGCCTGAGCGCAGGATGGCGGCACAGCAGCGCCGAATTGACCAGCGCGCTGCAGGCGGCCATTGAGCGGATGGAAAGGGCCGCGCAGGCCGAGGACATGGACATGCTGGTTGATTGGGACACCCGGTTTCACGAGCTGCTGGTCGACGTTTCGGGCCGGGGCCGGCTGAAGCAACTGTGGTCCATGCTGAACAGCCAGATGGGCGCGCTCATGCGGTCGGAGATAGAGCGTCAGGGAATCGGCCTTTCCGAATCCGCCCAGCGGCATCGTGACCTTCTTGACGCGGTGCTGAGCGGCGATAGTGAACGGCTGCGCGAGGCGCTCAAGGAGCACTACCTGGCCGGTTTCGCGGCCCGGACCGGATAGCCTGCGCCAGGCCGGGTTGCGCAGAACAGGTGACACGAGCGTCAGGTTTGCCGGTACGCTGCGTCTGGAGGCAGCCTCGCGCCTTCCGGCCCGGCCGGCAGGCGCGGTGGACCCTGCCCGCCCCCAGCGAGATAGGCGCCGATGCCTCAGCCCTCCCGTTCCGCAGCTCTAGCTCCAGCTCCAGCTCCACCCTTCCCAGCCGGCCCCGCAGGCGACTCGCCTGAATCTGGCCGCCGGGTCCGTCTCGGCGAACAGCCGCCCGGCCACCGCCAGCCGGGCCCGGGCGGCGGGCCGCCCGGCTTCCGCGGCCGCCCGCCCGTCGTGGAGCGCATCGCGGGCTGGAGCGCCCGGCATCGCCGGGCGGCCATCCTCGGCTGGCTCGGCTTCCTGCTGGCCGCGTTCATCTCCGGTCAGTTCGTCAGCGGCGCCAGCGTCCAGCAGTACGATCCGGGCCAGGCCGGGCAGGCCGAACAGGTTCTGCACCGGCTGGACGTGACCAGCGCGCCCGTGGAGAGCGTGCTCATCGGGGCGCTGGGCCGGACGGTGGCCGACGATCCGCAGATCCGCCACGCAATCAGGGACGTCGTCGCCGAATTGCAGCGCCTGCCTCGCGCCGCGATGGACATCCGCTGGCCGTTCGGGCCGGGCGGCCGGTCGCTGATCTCCGCGAATGGCCGGTCGGCCCTGGTCACCTTCAAGGTGCCAGGCCCGCACGCCGAAGCCGAGTCCACGGTGGTCGCCGACCTGACCGCGGTGGCCAGGGTCCAGTCGCATTACCGCAACGTGACGGTGCAGGAGGCCGGTGGCGCGAGCACCGACCGGGCCGGGAACGCCATGCTCGCCCAGGACTTCAGGCGCGCCGAGCTGACCTCGGTGCCGATCACCCTGATCTTGCTCCTGGTGGTCTTCGGCGCGCTGATCGCGGCCGCCATCCCGGTCTTGCTGGCCGGGAGCGCGGTCGCGGCCACGGTCTGGCTGCTGGCGGTGCCCGGGCACTGGCTGCCGGTGGACGCGGGCACCTCCGAGATCGTGCTGGTCATCGGCATGGCGGTCGGAGTCGACTATTCGCTCTTCTACCTGCGCAGGGAACGCGAAGAGCGCGCTGCGGGCCGAACGCCGCTGCAGGCGATCCAGATCGCCGCCGCCACCTCGGGGCGGGCGGTGGTCGTTTCCGGCCTGACCGTGATGATTGCCCTGGCCGGCCTGTTCCTGACCGGCATTGACGTGTTCACCGGGATCTCCTTCGGTACCATCATGGTCATCGGCGTGGCCGTTCTCGGCTCGCTGACCGCGCTGCCCGCCATGCTCGCCTGGCTCGGACCCTGGGCGGACCGCGGCCGGATTCCGCTGGTCGGCCGGAACCGGATGGCCGCCGAACCATCCCGGATGTGGACCGCGCTGGTCGTGCGGGTGGTCAGGAAGCCATTGCTCTGGGGCGGGATCGCCGTCCTCGCGATGCTCGCGCTGGCCATGCCCGCGTTCGGGATGCGGCTCGGCAACCCGTGGGTCGACCTGCCCTCGAGCCTGCCGACCGTGCATGCCCTCGACGAGATACAGCACGATTTCCCCAGCCGCCCGGCGCCCGCCGAGGTCGTGGTGTCGGGAGCCGGGCTGTCCGGGCCGGCCATGCAGCGGTCGGTAGCGGCGCTGCAGTCCATGGCCAAGCCGGGCAACCCGATCCAGGGGCCGATCACCGCGGTCACCGCGGCCGGCGGCCGGGCGCTGATCCTGCAGGTGCCGCTGGCCGGCAACGGCACCGACCCGGCGTCCAACGCGGCGCTGACCGACCTGCGCACCAAGGTCCTGCCCGCCACCATCGGCCGGGTGGGCCGGACCAGTTACGCGGTGACCGGGGATACGGCGTCCAGCTACGACTTCAAGGCGATCTTGCACCAGCGGACGCCGATCGTGCTGCTGGCGGTCACGCTGCTGGCGGTCGGCGTGCTGCTGGTCGCCTTCGGCAGCATCGTCCTGCCGCTGATCTCGGTCGCGCTCAACTTCCTGTCGGTGGCGGCGGCCTGCGGCATCGTCACCTTCATCTTCCAGGACGGGCACCTGCAGGGACTGCTCGGCTTTTCCTCCTACGGCGGGATCATCCCGTGGATACCGCTATTCATGTTCGTGCTGCTGTTCGGGCTCAGCATGGACTATCACGTCTTCGTGCTGAGCCGGATCCACGAGCTGAGGAAGGGCGGCGCGAGCAATCCGGAAGCCGTCATCGGCGGGATCGCCCGCACCGCGGGGGTGGTCACCAGCGCGGCGGTGGTCATGGCGGCAGTGTTCTCGGTCTTCGGCACGCTGTCCATGATCGATCTGAAAATGCTGGGCGTCGGCCTGGCCTCCGCCATCCTGATCGACGCGACCGTGGTCCGCGGCATCCTGCTGCCGGCCGCCATGATCGCGCTGGGCGAGCGCAGCTGGTACCTGCCGCGCTGGCTCCGCTGGCTGCCCAGCGCCCGGGTGTCAGCTCGCCCCGTCGCTGCACCCGAGCCGCCCCTGGTCCCTGCGGATCAGCAGGCCGGGACCGCGGCCAGCGAGGAACCCGCTCAGGAAGTGCTGCTGCCGGGCTGAGCACCGCAGCCCGGCGGGATGCCGCCCCGCCGTCGCGGCTTTGTCTGCGGCCCGGACAGGGGCCATGCTGGTGCCATGCGCACCCGCATCGGTAACTGGTTCGACGGCCTGGGCCTGTTCGCCGGTCCGGCTATCGCGCTGTTCGTGCTCGCTGCGCTGGTAACGGTGCTCGAGGTGCAGACACCGGAGATCCTGCTGTGGACGGGGCATCGCGTCGTCGGCACCGAACAGGGCGGCATCGTCTTCTACCGGTGGCACGGCCAGAACTACTCGCTCGACATGCCCGGATACCGCTCCAGCAAGTCGGTGAGCGTCTTCCTCGACCCTGGCGACGCCAATAACGCGATCGCGGACAACCTGGCCGACCGGCTGTTCGTGGGTTTGCTGGTCGGCGGTCCGGTCATCATCGGCATGGCCCTCATCGCCACCGGCCTGATCCGCAGGTCCCGGTCCAGACGCCGCCGCAGGCGCGCAGGCCCGCGGCCGGTCATCGACGTCCTGGACACCAACGTAGCCGCCCGGAACCTCCGTGACCTGCGCGGCAGCTCAGGTGACGATCAGTAGCCCAGGACCGGTGAGTTCCGGCGGCCTCATCCTGATCAGCGGTGCGTTTGCCGGCCGGCTGGCCCTCAGGCCGCTGGCCCAGGGGCTGACTCCGTACTTCAGCGCCGTGGCCTATGATCGCCGCGGCCGCGGGGCGAGCGGGGATACCGCGCCCTACGCGATCGGCCGCGAGATCGAGGACCTCGCCGCGGTGGTCAGCGCCACCGCCGGGCCGGCCTGCGTCTTCGGCCATTCGTCGGGTGCCGGCCTGGCCCTGCGGGCCGCCGCGGACGGACTGCCCGTCGGCAGGCTCGCCCGCCATGAGCCGCCGTACATCATCGACGACAGCCGCCCGCCCATCCCGGCTGGCTTCGGGGCCCGGCTGGCCGGCCTGGTGGCTTCGGGGCGCCGCAGCGAAGCGCTGGAGTACTGGATGGAGCAGACCGTCCGGACGGAGAGAAGAGCGAGGCCTGGCAGCACCACTCGGCGCGGGCGCTGGCCGACCTGCTCCCGGACGCCCGGCGGGAGACATTTCCCGGTGCCGACCACGGCGTCGCCCCTGAGGCCCTCGTCCCGGTGCTGCGAGCGTTCTGCGCGGCGACCTGATCTGAACCCGGCGCGACGCTACGGCAGGGTCAAGATCTCGTAGCCGTCCGCGGTGACCGCCAGGGTGTGCTCGAACTGGGCGGTGCGCTTGCGGTCCCTGGTCACGGCGGTCCAGCCGTCCGGCCAGATGTCGTAGGCGATCGTGCCCAGGGTCAGCATCGGCTCGATAGTGAAGGTCATGCCCGGCTCCATGATCACTGTCACGTCCGGGTCATCGAAATGCGGGACGATCAGGCCCGAGTGAAAGGTCGTTCCGATGCCGTGTCCGGTGAAATCGCGGACCACCCCGTAGCCGAACCGGCGCGCATACGACTCGATGACCCGGCCGATCGCGTTCAGCGGACGGCCGGGAGCCACCGTGCGGATGCCGCGCATCATCGCTTCTGCGGTCCGCTCGACCAGCAGCCTGGAGTCCTCGTCGACCGTGCCGGCCAGGAAGGTGGCATTCGTGTCGCCGTGCACGCCGCCGATGTAGGCCGTGATGTCCACGTTGACGATGTCGCCGTCGGCGATCACCGTGTCGTCGGGGATGCCGTGGCAGATCACCTCGTTGAGCGAGGTGCACAGGGACTTGGGATATCCGCGGTAGCCGAGGGTGCTCGGGTAGGCGCCATGGTCACACAGGAACTCATGGCCCACCCGGTCGAGCTCATCCGTGGTCACACCGGGCGCAACGTGCCGGCCGACCTCAGCCAGCGCTAGGGCGGCGATGCGCCCGGCGATCCGCATCCGCTCGATCGTCTCGGCATCCTTCACGTCCGGTTCGCCGACCCTCGGGTACTTCTTGCCTACATACTCGGGAGCCGCGATCGTCGCGGGCACCTGCCGCAGGGGAGACACCCGGCCGGGCTGGAGCATGGTCGCCATGATCTGGGAGTCTAGTTGCCATGGAAGGTGAGCGTCGCTGGTGGTTCTGCCTGAAGCACCACACTGTCGAGCACGATGCCGGCTGCCGGGCCAAGGACCGGCTCGGCCCGTACGCGACCAGGGAGGAGGCTGCCCAGGCCCTGGAGATCGCGCGGCGGCGGAACGAGGAGTGGGACGCCAGCGACGGCGACTAGCTCCCCGGAGCGGTCGCTCGCCCGGTCACCGGCGGGCGGGCCGCCGACGGGCTGGGCGGGCGCGGGTGCCGGGCGGCCCGGTATCGTGGGCCGGAGCGGTCCTTTGGGGCCGAAAGGGGCGTGCCGGTGACTGAGCAACGGCCTGGCAGCTGGCTGCCAGCGGCGGCTGAGTCCCGGCTGGCCGAGATCCGCCGCAGCGGAACCTGGGGGTCGGCGCTGTCGGCCGATGAGTTCACCGCGATCCGCAGCGTCGGCTTCGAGCCCGTCGGCCAGGTGCTCGGCGCCGCCGTCTACAACATCGGCTACACCGGCGGATTCAACTGCCCGGGGGCCTGGGCCGGATACGGCGGGTACGCCGCCCCATACCGCAGCGTGACCTCAGTGTCGGGATCGGGCGGGATGGGCTCGTTCGCTCCCATGGTCCAGACGCTCTACGAGGCCCGCCGCCGTGCGATCGGGCGGATGTCGGCGGAATGCGCGGAACTCGGCGGGCACGGCATCGTCGGCGTCTCCCTCACGATCGGCGCGTTCCCCGCGGGCGGCCTTGAGTTCAAGGCCATCGGCACCGCCGTGCGCGCGCCGGGCGCCGCTGCGCTCAGGCAGCCGTTCACCTCCGATCTGTCCGGCCAGGACTTCGCCAAGCTCATCAGGGCGGGCTGGGCGCGGCAGGCCTGGTGCTCGGGATCTCGGTCGGAGCCAGGCACGACGACTGGCTGACCGTCACCCAGACCAGCTGGGGATCGGGCAGCACCGAGGTCAGCGGTTATACCGATCTTGTCCACCAGGCCCGGCACGACGCCCGGATCCAGCTGGAGAAGGACGTGGCCAGGCTCGGCGCGGACGGGGTCGTGGTGACCAGCATCGATACCAGGATCCGCGAGCGCGAGTGCACCATGCAGGAGCACCGGAAGGACCACATCGTGGAGGTCACCATCATCGGCACGGCCACGGCGCAGTTCACCAGCTCCGGGCGGCCGCGGCCGGGATCGAGCCTCGCCATCCTCTCACTGGACCCGCAGCGCCGTCAGGCGGCCCGGGTGCGGCTGGGGCGCTGATGACCGCCGCAGCCGCTCGCCGGACCCGCCGGGCCCGGTGCTCGCCCGGCCCCGGACCAGCCGGGGCCCCAGACCAAGCCACGGCAAGCACGGCAGCCAGGGAGCGCAATGACTGACCAGACGAGCACCGATCTCGGGCTGCAGGGAGTACCGCAGGACGCCATGCGGCGCCTGGCGGAGCTGCGGCCCGGACGTCCCGGCGCTATCTTCACGTCGGACCTGTCAGTCAACGAGTTCCTGCTGGTGCGGGAGGCCGGTTTCCGCCCGCTAGGCCTGGTGCTGGGCAGCTCGATCTACCATGTCGGGCTGCAGATCGGGCGGTGGGGCAAGAACCAGGAACTCGATGTCCTGTCCCAGGCCATGTATCACGCGCGCGAGCTGGCGATGAGCCGGATGGAAGCCGAAGCCCAGGAGCTGGGTGCGGACGGGATCGTCGGCGTGCGGCTCGACGTCGAGATGAAGGAATTCGGCAGTGACATCGCCGAGTTCATCGCGGTCGGGACGGCCGTGCACGCCGAGGAAGGCGCCGGTGGCGGCGGAGTCAGGGACTGGCGCAACAACAAGAAGCTGCCGTTCACCTCGGACCTGTCCGGCCAGGATTTCTGGACGCTGATCCGGGCGGGCTACGCCCCGCTGGGCATGGTGATGGGCTCCTGTGTGTACCACATCGCGCACCAGAAGCTGGGCGGAAAGCTGGGCAACATCGGGCGCAACGTCGAGCTCGAGCAGTTCACCCAGGCCCTGTACGACGCGCGCGAGCTGGCCATGAGCCGGATGCAGGCCGAAGCCGAGGAACTGCACGCCGAGGGCATCGTTGGCGTTCAGCTCCGCCAGCACAGCCACACGTGGGGCTCGCACACCACCGAATTCTTCGCGATCGGCACAGCGGTCCGCCCGCTCCGCGAGGACCACGTGATCGAGCGCCCCACCATGGTGCTGAGCCTGGACTCCTGACTCCTGGCCGGCCGGGGGAGAGCCTGGTGCCGGGCCGCACGCTAGCCGTACGGCGTGCCGCTCACCGCGTCAAGCAGCCGGGCCAGCCTGCCCCGCAGGCTGGCCGTCGCCCGCTGCGGCTCATCCCCGGCGGCCATGCTGACCAGGTGCTGGGCGGCGTCGAACGAGAATGGCGCCAGCTCGGGGGAGATGGCCAGGGCTTCGTGGGCCAGCTCGTCTAGCTGCGGGTCGTCCTGGTCGAGGGCGAGGATGGTAGCGCCGAGCCGCCGGGCGTCGTGCACGCGCTCCAGCAGCGGGACCGGAGCTGCCTGCGCGCTGACCACAAAGAGGGTTTCGCCGCGCCCGGCTGATTCCAGGCGGGTCAGCCCCACGCTGAGGTGCGGTGGAGCACCGGGCGGCGGTGACCACCTGACCAGAGTGGGCGTCAGCCCCGGGAGGCCGGCCAGGCGGCTCTCCTGGTCCAGGTGCGCGGCCAGATGCCAGGGCTCGTCATCAGGCGTGCCCACCACCAGCAGGCCGCCGGGAGTCCGGGCGGACCCGCGCAGCGCGCGCGAAGGACCTGGTCCGCTCCAGCCACCGGCTCGGCCCAAGCAGCTCCCGCAGGGCAGCCACCTGATCGGCGTTCACCTTCCCATGGTGCCCGACCCGGCAGGCCCGCGCAGCGAGATAGTGACAGCCTGGCTACTGTCGGCCGACGCCGGAAGAGGCAGCCCAGACCACCGATCATCGGGCCGGGCGGCCGTCTGGCAGGATCGTCGGCATGGCAGCCGACCACGCAACGCCCGCTCCGCCCGCTACCCCCCAGGACCAGGCCGGGGCGGCGGCCGATCCGGCCGCCCAGGCCGCCGGCCTGGTCGTGGGCATCCTGGGCGGTACCGGGGACCAGGGCCGCGGCCTGGCCCGCCGACTCGCGCTGGCTGGCAACCGGGTGATCATCGGCTCCCGTGACGCGGCCCGGGCCACGGCCGCCGCGGCCACCATCGGCTCCCCGCCGCAGGTCATCGGCGCATCCAACGAAGACGCCGCCCTGGGCAGTGATGTGGTGATCGCCGCCATGCCCTGGGAGGGTCACCGGGACTTGCTGTCCCAGCTGGCGGGCGCGCTCGACGGCAAGATCCTGATTGACTGCGTGAACCCGCTGGCCTTCGACTCCCGCGGCGCCTACCCGATCCGCGTCCGGGAAGGCAGCGCCGCCGAGCAGGCCGCGCAGCTGCTCCCGGGCAGCACCGTGGTCGGTGCCTTCCACCACGTATCCGCGGTCCTCCTGCTCGATCCGGCGGCCGGCGAGATTGACCTGGATATCCTGGTGCTCGGCGACGACCGGCAGGCGACCGACCTGGTCCAGGCGCTGGCCGCGCGGATCTTGGGGGCCCGCGGGATCTACGCGGGCCGGCTCCGCAACTGCGCGCAGATTGAAGCGCTAACCGCCAACCTGGTGTCGATCAACCGGCGCTACAAGGCGCATGCCGGCCTGCGCATCACCGACGTCTAGGGCCACCCGGGCGGTCCAAATCCGCTCGGGCGGTCCAAGGGCCGCCCGGGCGGCTTGCGGAACGGGCCATCAGCGTTAACACGTAAACCTCGGGTCGCCCCGGGCCTTTTTCCTACCGGATCACGGTCCGGGCACCAGACCTTGCGGTCAGCGGTAGGAATACTCGGCGGTCGGGAAGCGGCCCGCTACCACGTCGGCGGCGAACGACTGCGCGGCGCCGGTGAGCACGCCGCCGACATCCGCATACCGCTTGACGAACTTCGCGGTCCGCGGGCTGAGCCCGGCCATGTCCTGCCAGACCAGCACCTGCGCGTCGCAGGCCGGGCCGGCGCCGATCCCGATGGTCGGGATCGACAACGTGGCCGTGACCCGGGCCGCGAGCTCGGCAGGCACCGCCTCGAGCACGACCGAGAACGCGCCGGCCGCCTGCAGCGCCTTGGCGTCGTGCAGCAGCCGCTCGCCGTCCTCGCCGCGGCCCTGGACCCGGTAGCCGCCGAACGCGTTGACCGACTGCGGGGTCAGCCCGAGATGGGCCATGACCGGGATGCCGGCCGCCACCAGGTCCTCCACCTGCCTGACCACGCGATAGCCGCCCTCCAGCTTGACCGCGTGCGCGCCGGCTTCCTTCAGGAACCTGGTCGCTGCCTCCAGCGCCGCCTCCGCCGAGCCCTGGTAGGAGCCGAACGGCAGGTCGGCGACGACCAGGGCCCTGCTGGTGCCGCGCACCACCGCCGCGGTGAGCGGGATCAGGTCATCGACGGTCACCGGGATGGTCGTGTCATAGCCGTAGACGACCATCGCGGCCGAGTCGCCGACCAGCAGCACCGGGATCCCGGCGTCGTCGAAGACCCGCGCGGTCAGCGCGTCGTAGGCGGTGAGCATCGGCCATTTCTCGCCGCGCTCCTTGGCCGCCGCGATGTCGCGGACCGTGACGCGGCGGGTGCCGCGGCCGCCGTACAGCGGCTCCGGAGCCGGGGCCGGCGCGCTGGACGCGGCCGGCCCGGGCGGGGCCGGCGCGGCGGCCGGCTCGGCGGGCGTGGTCCGCGCGATGGTAGTGGCCGGGTCGGTGGTCTTGGCCGGCTGGGTGGGCGTGGTCCGCGCGATGGTCGCGGCCGGTGCCTGGGCATCATGCTGAGCATTCATAACGGGCCTCCACGTCTCGAGGCGCTCCTGCGGCGTCCCCGGACATTTCGATGATGACACGCGCAACCCGGCCGGGGGTAGCCGGCGTGTCATGCTGCCTGCTGGTGCCCGCCCCTCTGATTATGATACGATGATGTATCGTATCGTTATAAATCATCGTCCGGCGGTCACTTTTACGGCGGGCCCCGGTTACAACGCCGGCGGCGGCCGCGGCCTTCCCGGCAGCATGCCCGGCCGACCCCGGCCCGGCCCGGCTGACCTTCCGGCACCTTGACCTTCCGGCACCTTGAGCTTCCCGGCACCTACGAAGGGCTCCATGGATCCGCAGACCATCCAGCGGCGCAGATGGCTCATCCTCAGCGTCCTGATCATCAGCCTGGCCGCGATCGTCCTCGACAACACCGTGCTGAACATCGCCCTCAAGACGATCTCCGAGCCGAAGCCCCGGGGCGGCCTGGGCGCGAGCCAGAGCCAGCTCGAGTGGGCGATCAACTCCTACACCCTGGTGTTCGCGGGGCTGCTGTTCACCTTCGGCGTCATCGGCGACCGGATCGGCCGCAAGCGGATGCTGACGATCGGCATGGCGATGTTCGGCATCGCGTCGCTGGTCTCGTCGTATGCGCGCTCACCCGAGCAGCTGATTCTGGCCAGGGCGGCGATGGGCCTGGGCGGCGCGGCGGTCATGCCGCAGACGCTGTCCATCATCACCAACGTCTTCGACCCGCGGGAGCGCGCCCGGGCCATCGGCATCTGGGCCGCGGCCGTGGGCGTGGCGATCGCCGTGGGGCCGATCGCGGGCGGGCTGCTGCTCGACCATTTCTGGTGGGGCTCGGTCTTCCTGATCAACGTGCCGCTGACCGCCGTCGGCGTGGCCGCGATCCTGCTCATCGTCCCGGAGTCGAAGAGCCCCAATCCCGGCAAGATCGACTATCTCGGGGTGCTCATGTCGATCGCCGGCCTGGTCCTGGTGGTGTACGGGATCATCCAGGGCGGTGACACCGGCTCCTGGCTGCGCGGTGACGTGCTGGTACCGATCGCGGCCGGGCTGGCCGTGCTGGCCGGGTTCGGGTGGTACGAGAGCCGGATCCCCGATCCGTCCCTGGACGTGCGGCTGTTCCGCGACCCGCGGCTGTCGTCCGCCGCCGCCGCGATCGCGCTGGTCTTCTTCGCGATGGCCGGGGTCTATTTCTTCATCAGCTTCTACCTGCAGAACGTACGCGGATTCAGTCCGCTCCAGGCCGGCCTGCTGACCATTCCGCTGGCGGCCGGCCAGCTGATCGCCTCGACCAGGAGCGCGGGGCTGGTCCAGCGGTTCGGGCCGAAGGTGGTCTGCGCCACCGGCGTGCTGATCGTGGCCGCCGCGCTGACCGGCTATCACTTCCTGGGCACGACCACCCCGATCTGGGCGCTCGAGGTGATCTTCTTCATCCAGGGCGCCGGGATGGGCAGCGTCATGCCGCCCGCGACCGAGGCGGTGATGTCGGTGGTACCCAGGAGCCGCAGCGGCGCCGGGTCCGCGATCACCAACACCTCCAGGCAGGTGGCTGTCGCGCTCGGCGTGGCGGTGCTCGGCTCGGTGCTGGCCCAGGCCTACCGCGGCCAGCTCGCCCCGCAGCTGGCCGCGCTGTCTCCGGCGGCCCGCAGCGCCGCCACCGCGTCGATCGCGCAGACCCAGGCCATCGCCCAGCAGCTGGGGCCGGCCGGGCATGGCCTGCTGACCGCGGCCAACGCCGCGTTCGTGCACGCCATGCACGTGACCGCGCTGATCTCGGTGATCATCGCGGTGCTCGGCGCTGGCGCGATCTGGGCCTGGATGCCAGGCCGCCCGGCGGCGCGCGGCACGGACGCGGACGGGGCTGCTCATCCTGGCGCGCCGGTACCGGTACCCGTTACCGTCGGGGGCACCGAGGACGAGGCCCATGACGCGGCCAGGTAGCGCCACGGCGATCAGCCCGCCCGAAGTGGCCGGCGACGCGCAGCTGGCGGCCGGGCGGCGACGGCCCGGGCGGCCGCGCAGCGAGGACGCCGACCGGGCGATCATCGACGCCGCGCTGAGCCTGTTCGCCGAGTCGGGGCCGGAAGGACTGTGCATCGAGAAGGTGGCCGCCCGGGCGGGTGTCGGCAAGGCCACCATCTACCGGCGCTGGCCGGGCAAGGAGGAGCTGCTCCTGGACGCGCTGGCGGCGCTGCGGGTCCCGTTGCCGCGGCCGAAGGGCAAGTCGGTGCGCAGCGACCTGATCGCGCTGCTCGAAGCGATGGGCCGGGAATCCGCCGATCCCAGGCGGGCCAGGCAGTTCGCGCTGCTGCACGGCGAGGGCGCGAAATACCCGCGCCTGATCGCCCGCTACAACGAGACGGTCGTCGAGCCCCGCCGCGAGGTCATCCGGTCGGTGCTGCGGCGCGGCGTGGGCACCGGCGAGCTGCGCGAGGGAACCGACATCGAGGCGGCGATGTTCATGCTGAGCGGCGCCGTGCTGATCCGCAGCAGGTTCGGGCTGCAGCCGATCGAGGACGGCTACGCCCGGCGCGTGGTCGACGAACTGCTCCGCGGCCTGGCGTCGCGCTAACCGCGGCGCGGGCCGCGCTCGGTATCGTCAGCAGCGCACGGTGCGGAAGGCCAGCGGCACCGGACTAGGGGCATGGGGAGTGACGATGCGACTGACCAAGCTCAGGCACGCGTGTGTCCGCCTGGAGAAGAACGGCGCGGCGCTGGTGATCGATCCTGGCGTGTTCAGCAGGCCGGATGCGCTGGCCGTCGCGGACGCGGTCCTGATCACCCACGAGCACGCCGACCACGTGGACGACGAGGTCCTCAGGACCGCGATGACCGGTAATCCCGCCCTCGAGCTGTGGACCAACGCCACGGTAGCCCGCGCGTATGCGGACTTTGGCGGCCGGGTACACGCCATGGCCCACGGCGACGTGTTCCGCGCGGCCGGATTCGACGTGCACGTCCATGGCCGCAAGCACGCGGAGATCCACCCGGACATCCCGGTCATCGAGAACATCGGTTTCATGATCGACGGCGAGGTCTTCCACCCGGGCGACGCGCTCACGGTGCCCGAGGAGCCGGTGCCGACCCTGTTGCTGCCCGGCAACGCGCCGTGGCTCAAGGTGTCCGAGATGATCGACTACGGGCGGGCGGTCGACCCGCGGCGCGGCTACGCGATCCACGACGGGCTACTGAACGAAAACGGGCTCGGGCTGATGCGGAACCTCATGACCCTGGCCACCGGGCCGTCCGGCGGCACCTTCAGCCGCCTCGAGCCGGGCACCAGCGTCGAGCTTTAGCCCGGGTTCTGCGGCCAGGCCCGGCTCACCGGCCCCGCGGGCACGGGTAGAAGAGCTTCCCGTCCAGGTCCACGTCGAACTTGACGGCGGCGAACCCGGACGGCGGCGCGTACACGACCCGGCAGAACGTGCTGAACAGCCGGGCCCGGCGGCAGCGCTGACCCGGATTGCAGACGAAGTGGTCCGCGTCGTATTCGGCCTCACCGACCCATTTGCCGGTGGGCTGGCTCGCCGTGATGTCGGTGCTGAAGTCGTCCCAGCCGCATGGCGTGCGGCCAGCCAGCACGGTGCAGGTGATCCCGTACTGCTTGCTGCCGCGCAGCTGCGACGCGAAGCAGGCCTGGCCGACGTAGCACTCCTCCACCACCGCCCCGTCCGCGTACCGCCGTCCCCACCAGCTCAGCAGGGGGGAGTTCTTCCACAGGCCGGTCAGGCCGTCGCGGTGGATCTGGTTGAAGGCGTAGGCGAGCAGGTTCTGCGCGTCGCCCGGGGTGAGATGGAAACCGGTGGTCGACGGCGGGTCGAAGCTGTCGATGTCGTCGAGCTCGACCGCGTCGAAGCCCTTGCGCGCGCACATCGCGATCCGCGCGTCGAGCATCGGCTTCAGCGCGTCCAGCTGGCGGAAGTCGACCCAGCGCTCCTCCGGGTAGCCGTAGTAGATGTCGCCGAGGGCGGCGGCCGGGAAGTAGCGGCCGCGCGGCGCGGGGCTGGCGTCGGGCCGGTAGTCCTCCCAGGCCAGGTCGAGATAGCAGACCGCCCGGGGATGCGGCAGCGTGCTCGCCGGCCAGCTGGTGTGGATCGCGTGCACCTGCGCCGTGGTGGTGAGGAAGCCGTCGATGTCGTAGATATCGACCGCTCGCGTGCCGGTGCGCTGCAGCGGCGTGACCCGGCCGATCTGCCAGTCCCAGCGCATCGGGCGGTGGTTGGCGGCCAGGTGCGGCGGGTACCAGCAGCTGCCGCGTGACGCCCGGCAGGGCGCGGGCGCGGGCATCGGGACGACACGCCAGCCGAACGTCGCCTCGGTCGCGCTGGCCCGGTTGGCGGTCCGGACCGTGACCAGGTGCCGGCCCACGCCGAGCGGGCCGGTGTAGAGCAACCGGCTGGCCGGCAGCACCCGCCAGGGCCGGTGATCGATCCGGTACCGCTGCGCGGGCCGGCCGTCGCCGCTGTTGTAGTGCGGCGGGTCGAGGAGGAAGTACTCTTCCCGCGACGCGGTGCGGCGCTCGGGCGTCCCGTTCACGAACTCGGTCCGCGGCCGGCGGCCCGGGCGGTAGCCGCCCGCCGTATGGCTGGTCGTGGCGCTCACCGAGGCCCGGATGACCGTGAACGAGAACGTGGCCGGATCGGTCTCGACCACCTCGGTCGCCGTCTCGGTGAGCTTCAGCCGCCGGCCGGTGTCGGCATGGCCGACGATGTAGGAGCGGGCCGCGAACGGCGTCGCCGTGGTGTCGGCCGCCGTCCGGCACGGCCCGGATGCCGGGCACGACCGCCAGTAGTACCCGACCTCGAAGCTCAGCAGCCGGTCGCCCCGGGGCAGCCGCGGCGCGCGCCAGGACAGCCCGGCCGCCGTCACCGTCCCGCCGTCCCGCAGCTGCCCGGTCACCCGCAGCGCGCCCCGGTGACGGGGCGGGGCAATCGGCGCCGTCCTGCTGGCGCGGGCCGCCCCCAGGTTTGGCGCCGTCCTGCTGGCGCGGGCTGCCGTGAGGGCCGGCGCCGTCCCGCTGGCCGTTGCGGCCGGCCGCGCCGTCGCGGCACCTGTCACGATGCCCGGCCCGGCCGCCAGGCCCGCGGCCAGCAAGACGGTCAGAGTGCCCGTGACCGCGAGCCGCGGCACCTGGCGTCCACCGTGCTCACCCCCGCGAGCGGCCCACCATCCCGGTGCCTGCGAACCTGGTGCCTGCCTCGCTGTCATGGCGCCTCTTTCGTGGTGCGGGCGTGCTGCGGCGGGCCGCCTTATCCGGCGAGCGCGGGCGGCAGCAGCGGCCGGTGAGCTTCGAGCAGGTCGTCGCACATGGCTATCACCTGCGACGTGGTCAGGGTGGCCGCGGTGTTCGGGTCGAGCAGGGCGGCCTGGTAGACGTGGTCCCTGCGGCCTTCCAGGGCGGCGGTGACGGTCAGCTCGACGACGTTGAGGAAGGTCCGGTTGAGCGCGGCCAGCTGCACCGGCAGGGCGCCGATCGCCTGGGGCTTGGGGCCGCCCGCACCGATCGTGCACGGGACCTCAACGCAGCACTCGCCGGGCAGGTTGGTGATCAGCCCGTTGTTACGGACATTGACATACAGCTCCCGTTCGGTGCCGGTTTCCACCGAGTGGATGAACTGCGAGGCCAGCTCGTCGGTCGGCTCGAGCTCGAGCGGCGTGCCCGCCGCCAGCTGATCCTGCAGCGACTCGAGCTCGCGGAGATTTTCTTCCGACCGGGCCAGGTAGTCGCCGACGAAGATCCGGAACCGCTCGATCTCGGCGTCGCGGCGCATGAACCAGGGCACGTACTCGGCGGAGTGCTCGCTGGACTCGGTCGGGAAGTAGCCGAACCTGCGGTACAGCTCGACCCGGACCCGGCGCTGCAGCTGCGGCGAGCCGTCGATGACCTCGGCCAGCCTGGGGTACAGGGACCGGCCGTGGCGCTCGAAGCTGAGCACGAAGGCCTGGTGGTTGAAGCCGGCCGTGCGGAAGCTCACCTCGGCGGGGTCCAGGCCGACCAGCCCGGCCAGGAACGCGTGGGTGTCCCTGACCGAGTGGCACAGCCCGAACACCCGGCGCAGCGCCGTGCCTCGGTAGACCGCCCACGGCAGCATGGCCATCGGGTTGGAGTAGTTCAGCAGGTAGGCGTCCGGGCACTGATCGAGCATGTCGCGGGCGATCCCGGTCACCACAGGGATCGTGCGCAGGCCGCGGAAGATGCCGCCGATGCCGAGGGTGTCGGCGATGGTCTGCCGGACGCCGTAGCGAGCCGGGATGTCGAAGTCCGCCCGGGTGGCGTCATAGCCGCCGACCTGGACCTCATTGATGACGTACCCGGCGTCCTTGACCGCCGTGCGGCGGTCGGCCGATGCCGTCACGGCGGCGCCGGACCCGGTCTGCGCGACGATCTGCCTGGCCAGCTGCTCGGCAAACGCCAGCCGGGGGGCGCTGATATCGTGCAGCGACAGGTGCAGCTCGCCGTCGAACTCGCGGTAGCTGCACAGGTCGGTGATGACGTTGCGGGTGAACTCGATGCTGCCGGCGCCGATGAATGCAACCCTGATCACAGCTCGACAGTGTCGCATTTTGCATGCCTATGAGCAAGAGCGCGCAGAATATTGCAGCTCTGCGGGGCGGCGCTGCGGACGTGATAGTCCTCGGCCGGGCCGGATGATCAGCGCTCGTTATCCGTTATAAATGGGTTTGCCGGAACTTGGCGGCGTTCGCAGTGCGGAAAAGTTCCGGCGGACGGGCTTGACACCGACCGGTAGCCGCGCGCAATGATGTCTGAAACATCCACTATTCGCGCATGAGTCATCGTATTTCCGGTCCGGGTCAGGCCGGGTGCCTAGGCCGGGCGGCCGGAGTGCGGTTCTGCCACCGGCGCGGGCCCGGAAAACAGAGGGCGGCATGAGAAGTTACTGGCTCAGGACCGCAGTGGCATGCTCGCTGGTCGCGCTCGGCCTCGCCGCCTGCGGCAGCGGGAGCGGGAGCGGGAGCAGCGGCTCGGGCGCAAACGGGACCGCCATCCAGATCTGGGAGGGCTACACCCAGGTCGAGGCCAAGGCGTTCGCTCATCTGCTCAGCGAGTACAAGAAGCAGACGGGCCAGACCGTGACCAGCCTGTTCGTCAACAACGACGACTCGCTGCAGAAGGTGCTGACCGCGGTGCGCGGCGGCAGCCTGCCGGACATCGCCTACCTGTACGGCTCCTGGGCGCCGAACGTGGCCCAGATCCCGCAGGTGGTCAACCTGACCGGCGTGGTACAGCGGCCCAGCGTGAACTGGAACGACTTCTGGGTGGGCGAGCGCGATGTGGCCACCGTCAACGGGAAGATCATCGGGATTCCAGCGCTCGTGGACAACCTGGCCGTCGTCTACAACAAGTCGCTGTTCGCCCAGGCCGGCCTGCAGCCGCCCGGGCCCGGCTGGACCTGGGCCCAATTCACGGCCGACGCGCAGCGCCTGACCAACCCGGGCAAGAAGCAGTTCGGGACCGCGTACGTCACGCCGGGCACCGAGGACACCGTCTGGCACTGGGAGGCGCTGCTGTGGGAGGCGGGCGGTCAGCTGCTCACCCCGGACAACTCCAAGGCCGCCTTTGACTCACCGGCCGGCCTGCAGTCGCTGAACACCCTGCGCACCATGGCCGTGACCAACCATTCGATGTACCTGGACCCGACCGACTCGGCGTACGGAAACCTCTTCAACTCCGGCAAGATCGGCATGCTGGTCACCGGCCCGTGGGACCTGTCCACCTTCCCGAACGTGCAGTACGGCGTGCAGGTCATGCCGTCGTATCCAGGCACGAGCGGCGGTCACCAGACCATTTCGGGCCCGGACAACTGGGTGATCTTCAACAACGGCTCCGCCCGGGTGGCGGCGGCAGAGAAGTTCCTGCTGTGGCTCACCGCGCCCGCCCAGGCCAGGTACTTCTCGCTGGCCACCGGCGACCTGCCCATCCGGGCCTCGGTGGCCAGTTCGGCCGGGTTCTCGCAGCAGATGAACAAGGCGCTGCCCGGCGTGGACGCCTTCGTCACGAACCTGGGCAACGTGCGTCAGGCCCGGCCGCAGATCCCGACGTACCCGAAGATCTCGCAGATCCTCGGCACCATGATCGTGTCCGTGCTGCTGGGCAAGAGCCAGCCGGCCGCCGCGCTTTCCAGCGCCGCTGCGCAGGTCAACCAGGTTCTCGCGAACCCCAGCCAGTAGCGTGGCCGCACCGTCAGCATCGCTGCGCCGGCGCCAGGGCGCGGCCCTGACGTCGCGGCGCCGGCTGGCCAGGTCCGAGCACTTCACCGGGTGGGCGTTCGTGACCCCCGGGGCCGCGATCATCCTGCTGTTCGGCGCGGTGCCGATCGTCTGGTCGGCGATCATGTCCTTCCAGCAGAACAACCTGCTCTCGCCGAACACCCCGTACGTGGGCCTGCGCAACTACCGCGAGATGGTGCACGACCCGGTGATCAGCCAGGCCATCGGGCACACCTTGGTGTACACGGCCCTGTTCGTGCCGGGCACGATGCTGGTCGGCTTGTTCCTGGCGGTGGCGATGAACCGCCAGATCCGGTTCATCTCGCTGTACCGGACCGCCGCCTACGCGACGATGGCGATCTCGACGATCAGCGAAGCGATCGTGTTCATCTGGCTGTTCGACCCCTCCTACGGCCTGGTGAACTACTTCTTCAGCCTGGTCGGCATCCCGCAGCAGCAGTTCCTCAACTCCCCGTCGCAGGCGCTGTACGTGATCGTGATCATGACGATCTGGGGCTGGAGCGGCTTCGCCGTGGTGATCTACCTGGCCGCGCTGCAGGGCATCCCGGCCGAGCTCATCGACGCGGCGGCCACCGACGGTGCGGGCCGCTGGACCACGTTCCGCCGGATCACGCTGCCGCTGCTCAGCCCGGCATCGCTGTTCCTGGTCATCTGGCTGACCATCAACGCGCTGCAGTTGTTCGACGAGGTGTACCTGAGCACCCAGGGCGGTCCGCTCAACGCCACCACCGTCCTGGTCTATTACCTCTACGACCAGGCCTTCCAGAACTTCAATTTCGGCTACGCGTCCGCCATCGCCTACTTCCTGTTCCTCGTCATCATCGTGATCACCGCGATCCAGTTCCGGGTCGGCAGGCGCTTCACGTACTACCGGTCATGAGCGCGGCGATGAGCGCGGCCACCCAGGCACCGGCCCGGGCGCCGGCGCTGGCCCGGGCCGGCGCCGGCGCCGCCTGCCGTTCAGCCCCTGGCACCTGGTGCTGCTGCCCGCCTGCCTGGTGCTGATCCTGCCGTTCGTGTGGCTGATCGTGACGTCAGTGGAGACATCGGCCGAGGCGCTGCACTTCCCGCCGATTCTCCTCCCGCACCAGCTCCGGCTGGCCAACTACCCGGACGCGCTGAAGGAGGCGCCGTTCGGGCGGTTCTTCATCAACAGCTCGGTGGTGGCCGTGCTGACCGTGCTGTCCAACCTGGTGCTGTGCTCGCTGGCTGGTTACGCGTTCGCGCGCTTTAAGTTCCTGGGCCGGGGCGTCCTGTTCGCCGTGATCATGGCCACCCTGATGGTGCCCTTCCAGGTGACGATGATCCCGCAGTTCATCATCACCAAGTGGCTCGGGACCAACGTGCTGGCGGCGGTCGGGATCAATCACATCGGGGCGCTCATCTTGCCCAACGCGGCGACCGCCTTCGGCATCTTCTTCCTGCGGCAGTTCTTCCGCACGCTGCCGATCGAGTATGAGGAGTCGGCGCGGGTGGACGGGGCGAGCCGGCTGACCATCCTGTGGCGCATCGTGCTGCCGCTGTCGGCGCCCGCCCTGGCCACACTGGCCGCGCTCACCTTCCTCGACTCGTGGAACAACTTCCTCTGGCCGCTGATCGCCATCAACTCGAACAGCCAGATGACCTTGCCGCTGGGGCTGGCCACCTTCCAGGGTGCGCACGCGACCGAGTGGCCGCTGCTGATGGCGGGCAACGTCATGAGCCTGGCGCCGATGCTGGTGATCTTCTTCGTGGCGCAGCGGTACTTCGTCAGGTCGGTGGCCACGACCGGGCTGGCTGGCGCATGAGGGCGCGGCGGGCGGCGACCTGTATCAGGAAGGAGCCGGGAGAGTTGAGGTGCGCAGGGTGAGCGGACAGAGCAACACAGCCGCAGGGACCGGCAGCATCGACGCGGAGATCGCGTCCCAGCCGGAGTGCTGGCTGCGGGCGGCCGGGCTGGCCGCCGACCTGGCGGACGTGCTGCCGGCGGCTGGCGAGCGGGTGGCGGTGGCGGGCTGCGGGACGTCATGGTTCATCGCGCAGTCGTACGCGGCGCTGCGCGAGGCGTCCGGGCAGGGCGAGACCGACGCGTTCGCCGCCTCCGAGATGCCCGCCGGACGGCGGTATGACCGGGTGCTCGTCTTGTCCAGGTCGGGGACGACGACCGAGGTCCTGGATCTGCTGGCCAGGGTGGGCGGGTCCGCGGCGACGGTGGCGATCACCGCGGCGGCGGACAGCCCGGTCGCGGCGGCGGCCGGCGCGGTCGTCACGCTGGAGTTCGCCGACGAGCAGTCCGTGGTGCAGACCAGGTTCGCCACCACGGAGCTGGCCCTGCTGCGGGCGCACCTGGGGGAGGACATCGGCCCGGCCGTGGCCGCGGCCCGGCGGGCGCTGGAGGTCCCGCTGCCCGCGACGCTGACCGGCGCCGGCCAGTTCACCTTCCTCGGGACCGGCTGGACGTGCGGGCTGGCCAGCGAGGCCGCGCTCAAGCTGAAGGAGGCGGCGGGCCTGTGGACCGAGTCCTACCCGGCGATGGAGTTCCGGCACGGCCCGATCGCGGTGACCGGTCCGGGCAGTGTCGTCTGGCTGCTCGGCCCGGCCCCGGCCGGGCTGACCGACGAGATTGCCGCCGCGGGCGGGGTCGCCAGGCAGGCCGCCGGTGACCCGCTGGCCGAGCTGGTCCTGGTCCAGCGGCTCGCGGCGGCCGCCGCACGAGAGCGCGGGCTGGACCCCGACCGGCCGCGGAACCTGAGCCGCTCGGTCATTCTCACTCCGGCCAAACCGGGCTGAGCGGCCGTGATACTGGTCGTCACCCTCAACCCGGCGCTGGACGTGACCCACCACGTCACCCGGGTCGACTGGTCCGGGGTCAACCGGCCGGTCGCGGTCCGGGCCCGGCCCGGTGGCAAGGGCCTCAACGTGGCGCGCACCTTGCACGCGCTCGGCACCGAGGTGCTGGCTATCGGCCTGGCGGGCGGGGTTACCGGGGCGGCGGTGCGGTCCGGGCTCAGCGCGGCCGGGGTACCCGCCGCGCTCACCGGCATCGCGGGCGAGACCAGGCGGACCTTCGCCGTCGTCGACGAGCAGCGCGGCCGGACCGCGCTGTTCAACGAGCCCGGGCCCGCGGTGTCGGCGGCGGAGTACCAGCGGTTCCTGGCCTGCTACGTCGAGGCGCTGCCCGGCTGCGCGGCTGTGGTGCTGTCCGGGAGCCTGCCGCCCGGGCTCGCGCCGGACAGCTACGCCGAGCTGACCGGCCTGGCCGCCGCGGTGTCGGTGCCGGTCTTGCTCGACGCCGAGGGCCAGGCGCTGCTCCGCGGCGCGCCCGGCCGTCCGGCGATCGTCAAGCCCAACCTGGCCGAGCTGGAGCGCTGCATGGGCAGGCCGATGTCGACCCCGGCGGGCTTCGACCGGGCCGCGGTGATCGGGGCAGCCCGGGAGCTGATGGCCGCAGGCGCGCAGTCGGTCGTGGTGACGCTGGGCGCGGCCGGGCTGCTGGCGGTGACGAGCGACGGACCTGGCATGCCACGCCGCCCGGCGAGGCGCAGGGTAACCCGACCGGCGCCGGCGACGCCGTTCTGGCCGGGCTGGCGCACGGGCTGGTCCTTGGCCGCTGCTGGCGGGAGCGGCTGCGGCACGCGGTGGCGCTCGGGACCGCGGCGGCGGCCGCCCCTGCCGCCGGTGAGTTCCGGCCCGCCGACTACCGCGAACTGCTGGGCGCCGTGCGGATCGCCCCCGGTGAGGCGCGGCTGATGCCGATCGTCGAGATGGCCGTGATCGCGGGCCAGGCCAGCGCGGCGGGGCGCGGCGTCGGCGCGTTCAATCTGGTCGGCATCGAGCACGCGGAGGCGATCATCGGCGGCGCCGAGGCCGCGGACGCGCCGGTCGTGCTGGCCATCAGCGCCAACTGCGTCGCCTACCACGGGGCCCTGGGGCCGGTCGGCGCGGCGGCGCTGGCGGTCGCGCGCGCGGCCGCCGTGCCCGTCGCGGTGCACCTGGACCACGCGACCAGCGCGGACCTGGTGCGGGAGGCTGCGGAGCTGGGTTTCGGGTCGGTCATGTTCGACGCGTCGACGCTGCCGTATGCCGCGAACGTCGAGGCCACCGCACAGATCGCCCGCTGGTGCCAGGCGCGCGGCATCTGGGTCGAGGCTGAGATCGGCGAGGTCGGCGGGAAGAATGGCGCGCATGACCCGCAGACCAGGACCAGGCCCGGTGAAGCGGCCGCGTTTGCCGCCGCGACCGGGGTGGACGCGCTGGCGGTGGCGGTGGGCAGCTCGCACGCCATGCTGACCAGGGACGCGGTGCTGGATCTGGAGCTGATCGCCGCGGATTCACGCGGCGGTGCCGGTCCCGCTGGTGCTGCATGGTTCGTCGGGCGTGCCGGACCAGGCCCTGGCCGCCGCGATCAACGCCGGCATGACGAAGATCAACATTGCCACCCAGCTGAACAAGGTGTACACGGCGGCGGTCCGCGCGCGGCTGGCCGCCGACCAGGCCCTCGTTGACCCGCGGCAGTATTGCGCGGCGGGCCGGGACGCCATCGCCGCCGAGGTGACCAGGCTGCTCGGAGTGCTCGGGGCGGCCGGGCGCCGGGCGGGCCTGGGATGGCCCGGGTGAGCCGGTATCGCCGCTGGAATGAGCTGCTCGAGCTGCTGGCCGCCGACGGCCAGCTGCAGGTGGAGCGGGCGGCCAAGGCGCTGGGCGTCTCGGCGGCCACGATCCGGCGCGACTTCGACGAGCTGGCCAGGCAGCAGATGCTCACCAGGATCCGGGGCGGCGCCGTCGCCAAGGGCGTCACCTACGACCTGCCGCTGCGCTACAAGACCGAGCGGCACCCGTCGGAGAAGCACCGGATCGGCGCGGCCGCTGCCGGGCTGGTCCGTCCCGGCCAGGTGGCCGGCCTTAACGGCGGGACGACCACGACCGAGGTGGCCAGGGCGCTCGCCATCCGGGCCGACCTGACCTCCGGTGCCGCCTCGCCCGCCGTCACCGTGGTCACCAACGCGCTCAACATCGCCACCGAGCTCGCGGTCCGCCAGCACATCAAGATCGTGGTAACCGGCGGCGTGGCCCGACCGCAGTCCTACGAGCTGATCGGCCCGCTGGCCACCGGCGTGCTGGAGCAGGTCACGCTGGACATCGCGATCCTGGGCGTGGACGGGATCGACGCCGTGGCCGGGGCCATCGCCCATCACGAGGGCGAGGCCAGCATCAACCGGCTGATGGCGGGCCGGGCCAGCCCAGGTGGTGGTGGCCGCGGACAGCTCCAAGGTCGGGCCGCCGCGCGTTCGCCCGGATCTGCGCCGTCGCGGAGGTGGATGTGCTGGTCACTGACACCGGTGTCAGCGCCGACGACGCAGCCAGGTTCACCGAGTCCGGCGTGCAGGTCATCCTGGCGTGACCGGCCCCGGCCCTCCCCTTCCCGACATCGACCTGCTCGTGGTCGGTGACTGCAACCCCGATGTGCTCGTGCTCGGCGACGACGTGCAGCCGCAGTTCGGCCAGCAGGAGAAGATCGTCGGCCAGCATGTCGCTGGTGATCGGCGGGTCGGCCGCCATCACCGCGGTGGCCGCCGCCCGGCTCGGGCTGCGGGTGGCGCTGGTGGCCGCCGTAGGCGACGACCCGGCCGGCCAGCTGCTGCTCGGTCAGCTGGACAGCCGAGGGCGTGGACGTCGCGGCGGTGGTCGGTGCGGCCCGGCCGCTCCGACCGGCATGACGGTCGCCCTGTCCGATGGCGGCGACCGGGCCATCCTGACCGCCACCGGCGCCATCACCACGCTCACCGCCGCAGGACGTGCCCGCGGCGCTGCTGGCGCGGTCCCGGCACCTGCACGTCAGCTCGTACTTCTTGGTGGAGCGATCGCTCGGGCCCGGCCTCGCCGGCCTGTTCGCGGCGGCCCGGGCGGGGGGCATCGGCACGTCACTGGACACCAACTGGGATCCGTCCGGCCGCTGGGGCGACGGCCGGCTGGGCGCGTCGCTGGCCGAGACCGACCTGCTGCTGCCCAATGAGGCCGAGGCGCTGCGGCTCAGCGGCCAGGCCACACTGGCGGCAGCGGTGCCGATACTGACTGCGGCTGTGCCGAGGCTGGTCGTCAAGCTGGGCGCTCGCGGCGCGTTGTGCGTGCGACGGCGGCCGGCAGCACCAGGTCGGGCCGCCCGAGGTGGAGCCGGTCGACACCACCGGCGCCGGTGACTGCTTCAACGCCGGACTGGTCGCGGGCCTGCTGAGCGGACTGGACCTGACCCGGGCGACCGCCCTGGGCTGCGCGGCAGGCGCAGCGTCTACTCAGGCGGTCGGCGGTACCGCGGGCTGCCCGGATCTGGCCACCGCGGCGGCGCTGGCCGGCACCGCGACGATCCGCCCGGTCAGTTCCTAACCGATTATCTAGAAATTAGATCTTCATCTGGTCGTGAGTGATCTACTATTGTGGTGAAGCTTCGCGCGATGGCCGCTGATGAGCGGGAGCGGTTAGAGTCGGCGTTGACACGCCGGTGGCTTGACCTGCGGGGATCGCTGGATGAGCGGTCGCGGAGGTTGTGGCTGGCGGCGGAGGCCCGGTCGCTGGGGTATGGGGGCGTGGCGCTGGTGGCGTCGGTGACCAGGGTCGCCCGGGACACGATCTCGGACGGGATCAAGGAACTGTCCGGCGGGGGGCAGGCGGCGCGGCGGGTGCGCCGTCCCGGCGCGGGCCGCAAGCGGGCTGAGCAGGTCGATCCGGGGTTGCCGGCGGCGCTGGACGCTTTGGTGGAGCCGGTGACGCGGGGTGATCCGGAGTCGCCGCTGCGGTGGACGGCGCTGTCACTGGAAGCGCTGGCCGGTGAGCTGACCAGGCGCGGGCATCCGGTCAGCGATGACACCGTGCGCCGGCTGCTGACCGGGGCCGGTTACTCGCTGCGGGGCAATGCCAGGGTCCTGGAAGGCAGCCAGCACCCCGACCGCAATGCCCAGTTCGCCTATATCAGCCAGCAGGTGGCAGCGCAGATCGCCGCCGGGGAGCCGGCGGTCAGCGTGGACACCAGGAAGAAGGAGAAGGCGGGTGCCTTCGCCGACGGCGGCGCCGGGTGGCGCCCGGCGGGTAACCCCGAGCAGGTCAACGTGCACGACGTCATCGACAAGGAACTCGGCAAGGCAATCCCGTACGGGGTGTACGACATCGCCGCCGACACCGGCTGGGTCAGCGCCGGCACCGACGCTGACACCGCCCAATTCGCCGTCGGCACCCTGCGCACCTGGTGGAACCGGGTCGGCAAGCCTGCCTGCCCGCACGCGTCCCGGCTGCTGCTCACCGCGGATTCCGGCGGGTCCAACGGCAGCAGGCTGCGGCTGTGGAAGACCGAACTGGCCAGGTTCGCTGACGAGACCGGCCTGTCCGTCACCGTATGCCACCTGCCGCCCGGCACCTCCAAATGGAACAAAATCGAGCACCGGCTGTTCAGCTTCATCTCCAAGAACTGGCGGGCACGCCCACTGACGAGCCACGAAGTCATCATCAACACGATCGCAGCCACCACCACCAAGACCGGCCTGACCATTACCGCCGAGCTTGACACCGGCACCTACCCCACCGGCATCAAGATCACCGACCGTGAAATGAAGTCCTTCGAGAAGACCCGGCTCAACCGCCACCACTTCCACGGCAACTGGAACTACACCATCCACCCCGCTACCACACGCGGCGATCAACCAGGTCAATCAATACCTTGATTCAAGGTGATCGCTAACCGCTCACTTATGACCTAAGTGACGACTGTGGTACAAGCGCTTCTCGGTGCAATACGTCGGGCACATCACGTGAACACCAACGGCGGTGGCCGCATCGCTGCGGTTCGCGAACCACAGCGGTGGCACACCACCGCGCAAAGAGCGACAGCTCTGCGCCATTGCCCTCATGGAGCAACAACAGCGCTGTGCCGTCGCCGCTCATGGCTGGGCCGGGAGACGGGCGAGGGCGTGTTCAGCTGGCCGCTCGCCGGCCTGCGGCGCGGCCTCGGCCTGGCGCCGCGTCACGGCTCTGGGCCGCGGCGATCCGCCCGGCCAGCGCCTGGCTGACGGGGCGAGGGCCGGGCTCAGGCGCCGACCGGGTTCGCGCCGACCGCCTGCTGGCTGCCCCGTTGCCTGGTTACCTCGGCCGCCAGATGGGCCCGGGAGGTGAGGTCGAGCTTGGCGAAGACGTGCGCAATATGCGTCTGCACGGTCCGGCGTGACACGTATAGGCGCTGACCGATCTGGGGATTGGACAGCCCCTCGGCGACCAGCGCGGCGACGGCCTGCTCGGCCGGGGTAAGACTGGGCCAGCCCGCCTGCGGGCGATCACGCGTTCCCCGGCGGCCGCGCCTGATGCCCGCCGCACGCAGCATCGCCCTGGTGCGGGCCAGATCACGGGTAGCGTTCAGCCGCTCGTAGATCGCGAGGGCCTGATCGAAGAGCGGGCGCGCGTGCTCCATGTCCCCCTGCCGCGCCACGGCCGCGCCCGCGTCCTCGCAGGCCAGCGCCAGCTGAAGCGGACGCGACCCGCGCGCGTAGGCCGCCACGGCGGCCTGCAGGAGCTCAGCGTCGTCCACCACAAGCCCCTGGCAGTGCAGCGCGGCGCCGGTTATCCAGGGCACCTCGTTGGCTGAGGCCACATCGGTGACCGCAGCCGAGGCGGCTCTGGCCCGTCTTGTGTCACCCGCCGCTAGCGCGAGCTTGACCAGATCGGCTCCGACAGCGGGGTATTCGAGCACGAGCCCCAGCCGGCCGCAGGTGTCCCAGGCGTCAGCGAGGGTGGCGAGGGCCAGCGCGGAGTCGCCGCCCGCCTGCAGGATAAGGGCGCGGGGCCAGCCGGCCAGGGTCATCCGGTAACCGGGGCTCCGGCCGGCGAGATCCCGGGCGGCGGCGCTGGCGGCCGCATCGGCCTGGCTGAGGTCGTTGCGATGAAAGCTGATCAGCGCGAGCACGCCGTGGGCATACACGCGGCTGTATATCTCGCCGATCTCCTCGGCCAGCTCGAAGCCGACCTCGAGCTCGGTCAGGGCGTCGTCCCAGTCTCCGGCGATGAAGCGCTCGAAGGCGAGGAACACTTGGTAGGTGGGCAGCGGCCAGCGGACGCCGAGGTCCTCGCTGAGCTGCCGTCCGGTGCTGAGCGCGGACCTGGCGTCCTGGGGACGGTCGAGTTCGATCAGGAGCCAGCCCAAAATCGCGTGCAGCGGATAGCGGTGCCCCATCTGGCCCGGGCTCTGGTCAGCCAGGCCGATCGCCTCGTCGATGAGCTGGAGCGCGTCATCGAGCTGACCGCGGAATTCGCAGACCAGGGCCAGCGAGGCCATCGAGATGCTGGCGGACAGGTGATCGCCGGCCGATACCGCTGCCGAGCGGGCCGATTGCGCCACCCTCGATGCACCGTCGAGGTCCCCAAGCGCCAGCCGGGCGTAGCTGGCCCAGGCCTGCGCGGCGATTTGCTCGTGGCCAGCGAGGACCGGTGAGCTGGCCGCCAGCTCCAGGTCGCGGAGCGCGTCGCTCGCCTGTCCCTGGGTCAGCCGGGCCTGCCCGAGGCAGATCAGGACTGCGCCAGCAACGGACCGGTCATGGTCCCGGTCGAGCAGCGACCTGCAGGCCGCCTGGGCCTCGGCGATCCGCCCGGACAGCATCAGGCTGCCTGCGTATTCGGCGATTATCTGGTCGCGGCCCGGGTTCCTCGGATCCATCAGCCCGATGGCCCGCTCCAGCAGATCCGCTGCGACATCCGGTGACCGGGGCGCCGCCTCGCGGGCCGCCTTCGTCAGCCACCCGATGGCCTCGGTATCCCCGGCGGCCGCTCCGCGGGATAGATGCTCGGCGATCTGCAGGGATGGCGCTCCCGCCTGCGCCAGCCGGTGGCCGGCTTCGCGATGCAGCCCCTGCCGGACGCTGGGGGGCAGATCAGCGTAGATGCTCTCGCGGATCAGGTCGTGGCGGAACCGCAGCACCGCGCCGTCATCTTCCAGGACCTGGGCCCTGATCGCCTCGGCCAGCACCGGCGACAGGTCCATAGCCGGGCGTCCGGTGACCGACGCCAGGTCGCCGAGCGAGAAACCAGACCCCAGGATCGACGCGGCCCGCAGCGCCTGCATGGTGTCCTCGGGCAGGAAGCTGAGCCGGCGCAGAATAGTCAGCCGCAGCGTTGGCGGCAGGCTGAGCTCCGCCACCTCCGCCTGCCCGTCAGCGGTCGTGATCGCGCCCTCGTCGAGCAGCGCCGCCAGCAGCTCCGTCACGAACAGCGGATTGCCCGCCGCCCCCGATATCTGGGCCAGCAGCCCCGGGCTAGGGACCGCGGCGACCGCATCCGCCACCAGGCCGGTCACCGCCGCCTCATGGAGGCCGCGCACGGTGAGCAGGCTGGCTCCGGCCGCATCCAGCGCTGCGGTCATCCGTTCCAGGTCAGCGACGCGCGGGGAGGGCCGGAAGCACCCGATGAGGGCCACCGGCAGATAGCTCATCCGGCGGCTCATCGCCGCCAGGGTCAGCAGGCTGGACGGGTCGGCCCACTGAAGGTCATCCACGCCGATCACCAGGGGCCAGGCCAGCGCGAGTCCCTCCATCAGGTCGGTGAAGGCATCGACCGCGCGAAACTGCAGGCCCGGGTCGCTGGTCACCGTGATCGGCCTTCCGTCACCACCGCCCTGAGTGGCCAGCAGCCTGGCGATGGCCGCCCGCCGCGGGTCCGGGGCTGACCTGGCACACCCGAACGCGTCGGCCATCAGGCCGAACGGACGGTTCCGCTCCAGTTCCACGGCCCGGCCCGTCGCCACCGCCATATCACGGCGTCGCGCTTCCTCGAGCACGCCTGCGAGCAGCCGCGTCTTGCCGATCCCGGCCTCACCCTGGATCAGCACGATCGCCGGCCGGCCGGATGCGACCAGGTTCAATGCCTCGCCCAGCGCGGCAATCTCCGCTTGACGCCCGCGAAGCAGGGGCATCGGCGCCAGCGTGCCCATAGTGGATGCTACTGCCGCCCTAGCGCGGAGGGCCAGCCAGCCGCCAGGCGCCGCCGGGGCCAGGCCCGGCCGGGCGTGCTGCCCGGCCAGCCCGCCCGGCCAGCACGCCCGGCCGGCTGCCCGGCCAGCCCGCCCGGCCAGACCGGCTCAGGACAGCTGGGTGCCGTCGGCAGACTGGAGCGGCTCGCGCCAGCGGCTGGTGATCGGCAGGCGGCGGTCCCGGCCGAAGTTCTTCGCGCTGATCTTCGGACCGGGCGGGTACTGGCGCCGCTTGTACTCGGCCCGGTCGACCAGCTGGATCACCCGCTCGACCAGGACCGGGTCGTGCCCGGCGGCCACCAGCGCGGCGGCGCCCATGTCCTTCTCCACGTAGTCATCGAGGAGCGCATCAAGGACCGCGTAGTCGGGGAGCGAGTCGCTGTCCAGCTGGCCGGGCGCCAGCTCGGCGCTGGGCGGCTTGGTGATGGAGTTCTCCGGGATCGGCTGCACCTCGCCGCGCTCGCCTGCCTGCTCGTTCCGCCACCGGGCCAGTGCCCAGACCAGGGTCTTGGTCACGTCCTTGATCGGGGCATAACCGCCGGCCGAGTCGCCGTAGAGCGTCGAATAGCCGGTGGCCAGCTCGCTCTTGTTGCCGGTGGTCAGCACCAGGTGGCCCGCGGCGTTGGACAGCCCCATCAGGATCACGCCGCGGATCCTGGATTGCAGGTTCTCCTCGGCCAGGCCGCGCAGGTTCAGCTCGGCCTGGTAGGCGTCGACCATGTGCTGGACCGGGATGGTCCTGGCGTGCAGGCCCTGGCGCTTGACCAGGTCCTCCGCGTCGCCGATCGAGTGAACAGATGAGTAGCGGCTCGGCATCAGGACCACGTGCACGCGATCGGGCCCGATCGCGTCGGCGGCGATGGTGGCGGTCAGCGCGGAGTCGATCCCGCCGGACAGGCCGAGGATGACTGAGGCGAAACCGTTCTTGCGCACGTAGTCCCGGACTCCGGTGACCAGCGCCGCGTACACCTCGGCGAGCTCGGGCAGCCGCGGCCAGCACAGCCCGGGCTCGGTGTCTTTCGCCCCGGTGGATGGTGAGAGGGAGGTGGGTGGTGAGAGGGAGGTGGATGGTGATGCGGTGGTGGGTGGTGAGGCGGTGGTGGACGGTGAGGCAGCGGACAACGGGACGGGAACCGGGAGCGGCGGCAGGGTCAGGCGCTTGATCGTGATCGTGGTGCCATCTCGAGCGTCGACCGGGACCGCGCCGGTGCCGGGGACGGCCGGGTCGGCGGCGGGCAGGGCGAGCTCGGTGACGAGGAGCGCCTCGGCGAACTGCGGCCCGCGGGCCAGCAGAGCGCCGGACGCGTCCACGATGATCGAATCGCCGTCGAAGACCAGCTCGTCCTGGCCGCCCATCATGTTGACGTAGGCGAGTACGGCGCCAGCCTCGCGGGCCCGCCGCTGGCAGAGGTAGAGCCGGGTGTCGTCCTTGCCCCGCTCGTACGGGGAGGCATTGGGCACGACCAGCAGCCCGGCGCCCGCCTCGCGGGTCACCGTGACCGGGCCGCCGTCCTGCCACAGGTCCTCGCAGATCGCGATGGCTACATCTACCGGGTCCTGGCCGGGCAGCGGCAGCCGGAAGACCGGCAGGCTGTCGCCCGGCACGAAGATCCGGTACTCGTCGAAGACGCCGTAATTGGGCAGGTGGTGCTTGGCCGAGGTGACGGCGACCTGGCCGCCGTGCAGCAGCGCCGCGGCATCCAGCGGCGCCCCGGCCGGCAGCCCGACCCGTGGCGCCAGCCCGCTCCGGCGGTCCAGGTAACCGGTCACGACGGCGATCCCGCCCAGGCCGTCAGCGGCCAGCCGGCTCGCCGTCTGGTGCAAGGTGGCCACCGACGCCTCGACAAACGATGAGCGCAGGGCCAGGTCCTCGACCGGGTAACCGGTCAGCATCATCTCGGGGAACACCACCAGGCTGGCCCCCTGATCAGCGGCGCGCCTGGTCCAGCTCACGATCTGGTCAGCGTTGCCGGCCAGGTCTCCTACGGTGGCATTTACCTGGGCGAGCGCGATCCGCAAGGTGGGCACGTGTCCAGCTTAGGGGTCCCGTTAAGGATCAAGCACCGGCGCGGCAGCGAGCCGGGCCGCGTAACGTGCCGGAAACACGCGGCGGGCAGAATGTCGGGGTGGACAGGCAGGAAGAGTTCGTGCTGCGCACGCTCGAGGAGCGTGACATCCGTTTTGTCCGGTTGTGGTTCACCGATGTGCTCGGGTACCTCAAGTCGGTCGCGGTCGCCCCGGCCGAGCTTGAGGGTGCCTTCGCCGAGGGGATCGGGTTCGACGGGTCCGCCATCGAGGGGTTTGCGCGGGTCTACGAGGCAGACATGATCGCCAAGCCGGATCCGTCGACCTTCCAGGTCATGCCGCTGCGCGGCGACGCGGCCGGGGTCGGGCGGATGTTCTGCGACATCCTGCTGCCGGACGGGACGCCGTCCTACGCCGATCCGCGCCATGTGCTCAAGCGCGCCCTGGCCCGGGCCTCGGCGCTCGGCTTCAGCTTCTACACCCACCCCGAGATCGAGTTCTTCCTGCTCCGGGAGAAGCCGGAGCCAGGCGTCAAGCCGCAGCCGATCGACGCGGGCGGCTACTTCGACCACACCCCGCACACCATCGCCCACGACTTCCGGCGCAACGCGATCGTGATGTGCGAGCAGATGGGCATCTCGGTCGAGTTCAGCCACCATGAGGGCGCGCCCGGGCAGCAGGAGATCGACCTGCGTTACGCGGACGCGCTCAGCACCGCCGACAACATCATGTCGTTCCGGCTGGCGATGAAGGAAGTCGCGCTGGACCAGGGCGTTTACGCGACCTTCATGCCCAAGCCGTTCACCGAGTACCCGGGCTCGGGGATGCACACCCACATGTCGCTGTTCGAGGGCGACCGGAACGTTTTCCACGAGTCCGGCGGCGAATTCCAGCTGTCCAAGCTGGGCCGGGCGTTCATCGCCGGGCTGCTGCGGCACGCGGCCGAGATCACCGCGGTGTGCAACCAGTGGGTGAACTCCTACAAGCGGCTGTGGGGCGGGACGGAGCGGATCGCGGGCGCCGGGGGAGAGGCGCCGGCCTATGTCTGCTGGGGCCACAACAACCGGTCGGCCCTGATCCGGGTGCCGATGTACAAGCCGCAGAAGGGCAACGCGACCAGGATCGAGTTCCGGTCCATCGACCCGGCCTGCAACCCGTACCTGGCCTTCGCGGTGATCCTGTCGGCTGGCCTGCGGGGCATCGAGGCCGACTATGAGCTGCCGCCCGGTGCCGAAGATGACGTCTGGGCGCTGACCTCCGCCGAGCGCCGGGCGCTCGGTATCGATCCGCTGCCGCAGAGCCTGTCCGACGCCTGCAACGTCATGGAGCGCAGTGAACTGGTCGCGGAAACGCTCGGCGAGCATGTCTTCGACTTCTTCCTGCGCAACAAGCGCGAGGAATGGCTGGACTACCGGCGCCAGGTCACCGAGTTCGAGCTGGACCGGTACCTGAACGTGCTCTGACCTTCGGGCGGCAGGCGGCGGGCGTTGCGGCGCCGGGGCGTTGTGCGGGCCGTGGTGCCCGGGCGCACCGGCCTCGCTACGGTTCTGGGGTGGGCATGCCGCGAGGGACGACGCTGGCTGGGAGGCTGGCGGCGCTGGGATTCGCTGACACCGCGCGAGCCGAGCGCTTGCTGACCGAGGACCTGCAGGTCGACGTGGCCGGTGCCGACGCCGGGCTGGTCGATGCGATCGCCGCGGCGGCCGATCCTGATCTCGCGCTCACCACCTTGGCCCGGCTGCCTGGCCAGGCCGCGCTGCAGGCGGCGCTGCGGGCCGACCACGGCCTGCGGGACCGGCTGATCGCCGTGCTCGGGACCAGCGCCGCGCTGGGCGATCACCTGGTCAGGCATCCGGGCCTGTGGCGGACGCTGGCCGGGCCCGAGGCGCTCGGGCCGCCGTCACCCGGTGAGTTGCGGGCCGAACTGCTGGTGGCGGCCGGTGCCGATGGCAGCCAGGGCGACCCGGTGACGGCGCTGCGGGTGGCCTACCGTGGGCGGCTGCTGCATCTGGCGGCCCGGGACCTGACCGGCGTGACGCCGCTGGGCCAGACGGCGGCCGAGCTGGCTGACCTGGCCGCCGCGGCTCTGGAAGCGGCCCTGGCCATCGCCCGGGCCAGGCTGGAGCGCGAGGCCAGCCGGTGCCGGCTGGCGGTGATCGCGATGGGCAAGTGCGGCGGCCGGGAGCTGAACTACGCCAGTGACGTCGATGTGATCTTCGTCGCGGCGCCGGCCAGCGGGGCGAGCGAGGACGCCGCGCTGCGGGCCGCGACCCAGCTGGCCGTGGCGATGATCGGGGTCTGCTCGCAGCCCGCGGCCGAGGGCCCGCTGTTCCCGGTCGACGCGAACCTGCGCCCCGAAGGCCGGGACGGGCCGCTGGTGCGGACCCTGGCCAGCCATGGTGCGTACTACGAGCGCTGGGCCAAGACCTGGGAATTCCAGGCGCTGCTGAAAGCCAGGCCGGTGGCGGGAGACGCCGAGCTTGGCCGTGACTACCTGCAGGCGCTCGCGCCGCTGGTCTGGCAGGCCGCCCAGCGCGAGCATTTCGTCGCCGACGTGCAGGCGATGCGACGGCGGGTGCTGGACAGCCTGCCCGCCGATCAGGCCGGCCGGGAGCTGAAGCTGGGCCCGGGCGGCCTGCGTGACATCGAGTTCGCGGTCCAGCTCCTCCAGCTGGTGCACGGCCGGACCGACGAAACGCTGCGGGTCCCGGCCACCTTGGAGGCGCTGGCCGCGCTGGCCGCGGGCGGCTACGTGGGCAGGCAGGACGCGGCGGGGCTGGCCAGCGCCTACCGGTTCCTGCGCGGTGTCGAGCACCTGCTCCAGCTCTACCAGCTGCGGCGGACGCACACGCTGCCCGAGGACCCGGCCGTACTGCGCCGGATCGGCCGGGCCATGCACCTGGCGGGCGGGACCGGACCGCGCGCTGATCCGGCCGCCGAGCTGACCGCGCAGTGGCGGCAGCACGCCAGCCAGGCCAGGGAGCTGCACGAGAAGCTGTTCTACCGGCCGCTGCTTGAGGCGGTCGCGCGACTGCCGGGCGAGGATGTCCGGCTGACCCCGCAGGCCGCGCAGGCGCGGCTCGAAGCGCTCGGTTACCGTGACCCGGCCGGCGCGCTGCAGCACATCGGCGCGCTGACCGCAGGAGTCTCCCGTAAGACCGCCATCCAGCGCACCTTGCTGCCTGTGATGCTCGGCTGGTTCGCGGACGCCGCCCAGCCCGACGCCGGGCTTCTCGCATTTCGCCAGGTCAGCGAGGCGCTGGGGGACTCACCCTGGTACCTGAGGCTGCTGCGGGACGACACCAGGGTGGCGCAGCGGATGGCCAGGCTGCTGGCTTCCAGCCGGTATGCGGCAGGCTTGCTGCTGCGGGCCCCGGACACGGTCGCCATGCTCGCCGACGACGCCCGGCTAGCGCCGCAGTCGGCGCAGGCCCTGCAGGCGGAGGCGGCCGCCGCGACGCGCAGGCATCATGATCCGGCCGGCGCCGTGGCCGCGGCACTCGCGCTGCGCCGCCGGGAACTGCTGCGTACGGCAGCTGCCGACGTACTGGGCATCTCCCGTATTGAGGCGACCGGCGAGGCGCTCAGCACCGTCGCGGCCGTGACCGTCGGAGCCGCGCTGGACGCCGCGATCAGGAAGGTCGAACAGGACGCCGGACCGCTGCCCACCCGGTTGGCGGTCCTGGCCATGGGCAGGTTCGGCGGGCACGAGATGGGCTATGCGAGCGATGCCGACGTGATGTTCGTCCACGATCCGCTGCCTGGTGCCGATGAGGAGCGCGCGACCCGCGCGGCGCACGTGGTGGCCGAGGAACTGCGCCGGATGCTGTCCCGGCCCGGGCTCGATCCGGCCTTGCCCGTGGACGCGGACCTGCGGCCGGAGGGCCGGCAGGGACCGCTGGTCCGCACGCTGGCCTCCTACCTGGCCTACTACCGGCGGTGGTCGCTGCCCTGGGAGGCGCAGGCCCTGCTGCGTGCCGAGCCGGTCGCCGGCGATCGGGCGCTCGGCGCTGCGTTTATCGGGGCGGCCGACGAATTCCGGTATCCGGCGGGCGGCATCACTGAGGCAGCCGTGCGGGAAGTGCGCAGGCTGAAAGCCCGGATGGAAGCCGAACGGATGCCACGGGGGGTGGAACCGGCCCTGCAGCTGAAGCTCGGCCCGGGCGGCCTCGCGGACGTGGAGTGGGTAGTCCAGCTGCTACAGCTCAGGCATGCGGATGCGATCCCCGCGCTGCGGACCACCCGCACGCTGGCCGCGCTGACGGCCGCCCGGGACGCGAACCTGGTGACCGCGCCCGATGCGCAGATACTCGAATCCGCCTGGCAGCTCGCGGCCCGGATCAGGAACGCGGTGATGCTGGTCCGCGGCCGCGCATCAGACGTGGTGCCGACGTCGCAGCCGGAGCTGAGCGGGGTGGCCCGGCTGCTCGGCTACCCGCCCGACGCCGCGCAGGACCTGGTCCAGGACTACCGGCGCTCCGCGCGGCGGGCCCGCGCCGTGATGGAACGGCTCTTCTACGGCTGATCTACGGCTGAGTCACGCGCCCCAGCGCTGGTCTCCTGCGGCCGGCACCATGATCGGACCACCGAGCGGACAGCGGGCACCGAGTGGGCTTACCCGACTCGCTGCACGTTGAACTGGGTGATGACGCCATTCTGGACCGTGTAGGTGCCCTGGTAGGTCTTGATCGTGCCGTCGGTCTGCAGGGCCGTGATCCGTGCGGTCACCACATAGCCGGAGACCGACAGGATAGCTACGGTGTCCCGGGAGGTGGTGTCGTAACCGTTGACGTAGCTGGTATACGAGCTGCCAGTGTGGCTGCCCCCCAGGCGCCAGGCCCTGGCGTAGTCGTGACGATTCAACGCGGCGAAGTATGCCCTGACGGTTCCGGATGGAGTACGAGCGGCGGGCGCGGTCGGGCCCACAGAACCGGTCGAGCCGCCGGTTCGCAGCGACGAGGAGGCGCTTGTCAGCGGAGCATGGGGCGACCGGAATACGCCGCTGCGCAGCACTCCGATGGCCGCCGTGGCCAGGACCAGGACCGTCAGGCCGGTCAGGATGACGGCGGTCCGGGAGCGCCGACGGCGGCCCGGGCCGTAACCACGCGGCTGACTGGCCGGCCCAGCGGACTGACCGGGCGGCCCGTAGGACTGTGCGGGCGGGGCGTAAGACGGGCCGGGCGGGGCGTAGGACGGGCCGGGCGGGCCGTAACGCTGCCCCTGCGGCGCGGGGGGTTCGTCGGCCGGTGCGTACCGGCGGCCAGATGGTGCGTACCTGGCCGGGTAGCTCGGATCCGGTCTGGTGAAACGGGCGGGAGACGGGTCCGGGGCCCGGGTCGGCGGCTCTTCGGCGAAGGCCGGGGCGGCTGAGCGGTCGGGCCAGGGGGCCCCGCCCGCGTCGGCCAGGCCTGCACCCTGCTCCGGCTGGGTGCTTGGCCGGTGCGGACCGGCCTCGGCGGCGACGGGGCCAGCCGCTTGTTCGCTAGCGGCGCGGAGCGCGGCGGCAAACTCCAGGCAGGTCTGGTACCGGTCACCCGGAGCCTTGGCCATGGCCTTGGCTAGCACCCGGTCGACGGCGGGCGGGAGATCCGGCCGGCGGTCGGTGAGCCGCGGCGGCGGCGCCGATATCTGCGCCCAGATGACCGCCACCCCCTGATCGCGCTGGAACGGCGGGGTGCCGGAGAGCATCTCGAATGCGGCACAGGCGAGCGAGTAAAGATCAGCGCGGCCGTCGACGAACTTGCTGCCCTCGATCTGCTCCGGCGCGATGTAGTCCATCGTACCCAGAAACTGGCCGGTCGAGGTCAGGCTGGAGGCCAGCTGGGTCTGCTTGGTGAGCCCGAAATCGGACAGGTAGACATGATCAAGATGGCCGCTCGTGGCGGCCGGGTCGAGCAGCATGTTGGCGGGCTTGACGTCACGATGGACCAGACCGCGCGCATGGGCAGCGTCGAGCGCGGCGGCCACCTGCTCGATGATGTTGACCACCCGCCCGGCCGGCAGCGGTCCTTCCCGGTCCAGGAGCGTGTGCACGTCGCGCCCGCTGACATAGCGCATGGCGATGAACAGGACACCGCTCGCCTCGCCCGCGTCGAACACCGGAATGATGCACGGATGATCGACGGCGGCCGCGGCGCGGCATTCCCGGATAAAGCGATGACGGAACGCCTCGTCCCTGGCCAGCTCAGGCGCCAGGATCTTCAGCGCCACCGGCCGGTCCAATCGCAGGTCAATCGCACGATAAACGACGGCCATGCCGCCCCGGCCGATCTGCTCCATCAGGCGGTAGCCGGCGATCTGCGCGCCAACCGCGAACTGGCCGGGCACCGCAGCCAGAACGTCCAGAGACGGGGCAGATTCACCCGGTGCGGCCTGCGAGCTCTCGGGTGACGCAGGGACCTCGCCGCTCACCGTGCCTCCAGCACTCGCCGCCCGATTGCTCCACACCCTATCTATGTCATTGTGACCCAGCTAACCTCCGCTGCGGCCATATCGGCAGGTGCCGTCGGGCCTCAGGACACCGGGGCGGGGAGCCGCGCTAGCACGCCTGGTATTGGGCGTGATAGCCGGACGGCGCCGGGCCGAGCAGGTAGCGTCCCGACTGCTGGCGCAGGTACAGGACGATGGCCCAGTCGGTGCACGAGGTGCCGGTCGGGCTCGCCGAGGGCAGCTGGTGGCTGGTGAAGGTCACGGCGGCGCTCACCAATCCTGGGCCGGGCCGAGAAACGGCGGTAAGAGTGGCGGCGGAGTCGGTCGTCGAACCGTAGCCAGCGCGGAAGCTCTGAGCCGATTCCTGCTGCCGCAGCTTCGTGTCGAGCAGCTTGGTGTAATTCCCGGCCGGAACGCCCTGGGATGGCCCGGCGGTGCCGGAATCGTGGTCGGCGGCCGCCATCCCTGCACCATCGGATGATCCGGCGCCTGGCCCGCTGCCCTGCTCGAATAGATCACCGAATGGGTCATGTCCGACGGCGCGGCCAGCAGCCGGGGCATCGCCTGTGCTCACCCGGCCGCGAACGGGGCGCCACATTTGGTGCAGTACCTGGCTGTCCCGTTCCGCGGACTCCCGCATTTTCTGCAGAAGCTCATGTCCCTCCCGTTCAGCGGCCGGGCCGGTCGATATCCCGCAGCCCGGGGATGGCGTCGAACGGACTGCGGCCCGGTTCAGCGGGACCGGACTCGCCAGGCTCGCGGGCGGCCTCCCGGGGCTCTGCCCGGCTGACCGCAGCTTCGATCAGGTCCGCGTCACCGGACCGGCGAGCCGGGCCCTGCGCACCCGGCGGTGCGTCCCCGGCACCGCGAGCTGTGCCCTCCGCCGGGCCGGGAGCCGCCGGCCGAGCTCGCCCGCCTCTTGGGCCAGCACTTCGAGCGCAGCCTCAGCGAGCGCCGGGGCGGCCAGCTCCGCCACGGAACCCGGTGCGCCGTCGGTCATCGCGGCCGCCGCAGCCTCGGCACCAGCGTGAGCCAGATCCTCGAGCTCCCGCTCAGCCCACTCGCTCAAGCCGGCACCTCCCAGCTGACGGATTGCTCGGGAAGGCCGAGGCGGGTCGCCACGGCGGTCGGCCAGGCCGGCGCGAACCGCATGGTCCGGACCGCGAGCGCGTGCAGGAACAGGCAGTACGCCGCGTCGCTGAGGTCCGGCTCTGCGGTGGGCAGCGAGGGAAAGGAGGTGATGTGAGCCCGGAGCTGGCCGAGCAAAGCCGCCCACCTGTCCTCGGTGTCGGTCGCGGACAGGCCGGTCACCTCCAGCGCCGCAACCGCGGCCCTGATGCGATCGACGACGACCGGGTCGCGCACCATGGCCAGGCCCGCACCCCGGTAAGCGCATTGCGACCGGCACCGATGGCATTCGGTGAAGGGCAGCACCGGCATCTGGGTAACCGGGCCCGGCGCTGACGGGGGCAATGTCGGCCGCACCGCGATGTGCGTCGCCTCGGCGAGCTCATCGCTGTAGACGAGCGCTTCGCCAGTTTGCAGCCGGGTGGCGAAACGCAACTGCGGTTCGTCGAACCCCATCGTCTCACCCAGGTAGCGGCGGTCATCCTCGGCGGTCAGCCGGTGCATGATCTTGAGGTTGGTGTTCTTGACGGCGTCCTGGACGAGCTTGGTGGGCAGCTGCTCGGCGATGATCACCCCTTCGCCGTACTTGCGGTTCTCGGCCAGGGTGTTGGCGAACGCCTCGGCCGCCTTCTCCTTGGCCTGGGCATCCTCCGCCGCCTTCGGGCCGGTGGATCTGGCCAGCAGGCGATGCGCCTCCTCGACCAGCGTGACGTGGATCAGGTCCGCAGACGCCCCGCGGACCGCCTGGTAATGCTCGGTCACGGCATTGAGCAGCAACGCGATCATCAGCGCCTGCTCGTCTCCGGATCCCAGCGACTTGAGCTCGAGGATCACCGGGTGGTCGAGCAGGCCGGCGAGGTCATTTGGGCGGCTGGTCAGGAAGGTGGACGCGGTGATGCCGCGGACCAGCTGCTGCGCGCGGCGGATCGAGGCGGCCTCGATATTGGCCCGCACCTCGCCCGCGTAGCCCAGATCGGCGGTGACCTCGCGCATCGCGCGCATGAACTCCACCGCGGTCGGCCAGGTCCGCGGGCCGCTGGGACGCTCGGAGGCGAGAAAGCCGGCGCGCAGGTAGGTGAGGCTGAGCGCGTCCTGGTAAATGGACGGCAGCGGCTCCCACAGGCCGAAGGCGGCCTTGAAGCAGGCCAGCAGGTTGGACATGTGCTCGCCGGCCAGGACGCCCCGGGGCACTTCGAACGGGTTGAAGCGCAGCGGCCGGCCGCCTTCATCGCCAACGGTGCAGATCTCCAGGGCTTCGAAGCCTGGTTCGGCGGCCAGCCGCCGGTAGTCATCGGCGTCAGCATTGACCGGCTCGATGACCAGGAACGGTATGCCGTGGTCGAGCCAGAGCTGCCGGAGAATCTCCATCGCCGTAGTCGTCTTGCCGCTGCCCGTGCTGCCGACGATGAGCGCGTGCTTGGTGAGGCTGCGCACGGGCACCGTGATCAGCCGGTCTGACCCAAACAGGTGGCCGATCCGGACCGCGGGACCGTCGGGCTGGACAGCCTCGGCTGGCCCGAAGTGTCCCCGCCGGACCCGGAATCCGGGCACGATCCCGTCGACCGCTACGGGCAGCCGGAACGCGCAGCAGGCGTCGCGGGCGTCACCGATGACGCTCAGCAACTTGAGCTGCGGGTCCGGCGGATCAGGCCGGCCCCATATCTCCGGGCGGCCCGGTAGCAGCGCGAAGTCCACGGTGGCGAGGTTCTGTTCGGCGAGTTCACGCTGGCCGGGATCGGCCGGCCGACGGATCTCGTATGCCGATGCGCCTCGCTCGTGCTGCAGGTAACTGCCTTGCGCCGGGTCCGGCGGTGATACCGCGGCCGCGATGGCGTCCGCCACGCCGGGTGGCAGCCGGTCCGCCGCCGCGACCTGGATTCTCATGGCGAAGGCTCGCTGGCTGAGGCGGCGCGAGAAATCGCGGAAGACACGCTCGGCCTCAACGGCAAACGCGTCCGGCGGTAGCTTGCGGCCGGTGAAATACAATCCGCCGCTTTGCTGGTCTTCCCGGGCCAGGCGCCCGTAGAAGGTGGTCAGGCCGAGCAGCTTCTGGCTGAACGAGTCCGGCAGCTGCACCGGCAGTACCGCGGTGGAGACGACGACGCGCGTGGGGCTGGCCGCGAGCGCCGAGTACACGGCCGACCAGTCGTTGTCAGCCCAGTTGAACGGGACAGCCGAGAAGTAATAAGGGACCTGGGCATCGGGGCGGGATGGCGCGCCGAGCAGCTCATGTCGGGTGATCACCGCCGAGTCTACCCGGCCCTCGGGCAGTGGCCTGAGCAGGGCGTGGATGGTGGCCTCGTCCGCTATCGGAGTGCCGGTCACATGGCGGGGCAGCGAGGCGTGCAGCTGGGCGCACAGCCGCTCGGCGCGGGCGGCGACCTCAGCCGCCTCGGACCCCCAGGTCCGGCCGATCAGGGCCACCGATAGCGGCACCGTGGCCCGCTGGTCGGCGATGATCCTGAGGTCCAGGGCCAGCTGCAGGCCGGGATCGGCCAGCCCGTTCAGGAAGCCCTGTTGCTCGCTGAGCGCCTTGGCCAGCCGTTCGGCTCGGGACAGCCCCTGGTACTCGCGGGCCTCCAGCAGATTCACGGCGGCGTCGATGGTGATGGCGAAGTAAGCACTGGGGAGCGCCGGCCGTGCGCCGCGGACCGTCAGGGCCGGGGCCGGCGCCCCGGTGGTGAACAGGGCGGTCATGGCCGGGGCGTTATTCTTGCTCGAAGACCGCGACGCCGACCGTGGTCCCGATAATGCCCTGTCCCTGCGGGCGGAGCTGCCCGACCGCTACGTCAATTCCCTCGCGAGCCACGCTGTGCATCGCCTCGCGCATCGCTCGCGCTGAGTCATAGCGCAGCGTCACATAGAGGTCCGAGCCGTGTTGCATCAGCGCCTGCCAGATCCGGGCGAACTTCATCAGCGCGTAGCGCAGCACCGAGACGCGGAGGTAGAAGGTCCAGCCGACGTACAGGTCCTGCCCGTAGGCGAAGCACGAGATGAAGCCGGTGAACAGGCCGCGCCGGAGTTCGAGGTAGTCGCGGCTCTCGCCGGCCGGGAGCCTGAGGCGGCGCACCTTCATCGAATCGAGCGGCGTCTCATGCTGCCGGGCCGCCCAGGCGATATGCGAGAAAGTTACCGGCGCGGCGGCCGCCTTGCCGTCCACCGACAGCTTCCATTCCGACAGCAAGGTCGGAACCGGGATCAGCAGGTACATAAACGCATACACGATCCAGAAGATCACGCTGCCGATCACCAAGAGACGCGTGGCGGCACTGGCGCTCAATATCCCGATGAGAGATAGCAGCCCGAAAAACATGGTGGCCAGAAAAGCACCAATAGCATAGAAAAGCACATACACGGCAAATTGTATGGCGAACTGGCCGAGCAGGCGGTTATTGCCAAGCGGGTCGAATGGCGCCTCGGGAGGCCCGTAGGTGAGCCGGAGACCCTGATAGGTCTCGTTGGGCGCCCTATCCCCGAGCGCGGCCTCGGCGGGATTGGCGGCCTGGTAGCGCGGCGGCTCGCCGTCGGTTACCGGTGTGGCCCGGCCGGTACCCATCCAGTGCCGCTGCGGCGTGGTCGAACGAGGCGGCACGGATGTGGCCGGAGGCGCCTGCGGGGGCGTGGCCGGAGGCGGGGGCGCGCCTCGAGGCGGTGGCGGGGGCGTGGCTGGAGGGGGCGGCGCAGGCGCTGCATCCTGGGCTGTCTCGGCTTGGCGCGGCACCGTGGCCGTCGCGCGGGACTGGCCGCAACCGCCGCAGAACAGGTCATCGGCGGTGAGTGGTCCGCCGCAGGCCGTACAGGCACCTTCCATCGATGTATACCTCCCCGGCTCCCGCCACACGCCAGCGAGAGTGACGTCATTGCTGGTTCACCGCGCTACCGGCGGGCCTTCAGGAGTCCAGATCCGCCCCGGATCGGTAATCAGGCGTCCGGGCAAATTGCACCAGAACGCCGCGAAGCGTATCGCAACTCTCCGAAGCCGCCAATAGACGGCGCGTAGGTTAAGTATCCAGCCTGGCGCCCGCTAAAGGTAGCTAATGGGATCAGTTGCCTGGGCAACAGCCCGGCTGCCTATTGGCTTGAGGGGTGACATGACGAAACAGCGTGACGCATCCGGGCGGATGTGCCACGCTGCCTCGAAAGGTACCGGTTACCGGTCTTTGGCCGTCGAAGTTCGCACTGGGGCCGGGACGATCGAATGCGGGCTGGCCCGCTGCCTCAGGCGGGCCGCGCTGTCGCTGTTCCGGGTCCTTCGGCCGGCTTCAGCCGGGCCGTTCGGCTCTGGGCGGTTGCATCCGGCGCGGCTGACGATGAAGACATGGGGGCAGGCCGAATACCGCGTCGCGCCTGGCTGACGGCCCTGGCGGGGTTCGTGGCCATGTCGGCGTACGGCGGTGCGGTGGGGTTGATCGGCGGGTGGTTGCGGCTCACCTCATCGATGACAGCGCGATTGCCGTTTCACAGTCCGGTGTCCGCCGGCATCGCGCTGGCGTGCGTGGTCGCGGGGCCCGCTACGATGGTCGCCGTCCTGGCCTGGCGAGGCCACCCGCGGGACCATGACGCGGCCGCTTTGGCCGGTGTTCTCCTGGTGGGCTGGATCGTGGTGGAGGTGGCGGTCGTCAGGCAGTTCAGCGCCCTGCAGGTCGTCTACGGGCTCGCCGGGCTGGGCCTGATCGTCAGCGGCGACCGGCGCATACTCGCCGAGTTCGCCGACGCCGTCACAGCGCTGCCGCTGTTGCTGACCTCGCCGCTGTATCGCCGGTGGCACCTGCGCTGGGGTGCCACGCTGGCCGAGGCCCACGCGGCCATGCCGGGGGACGACCTGGTGCCGGTCTCGCACTTCACCGCGACTCGGGCCATCACTATCGAGGCCCGGCCATGCGACGTGTGGCCCTGGCTCGTCCAGGTCGGATATGGGCGCGCCGGTTTCTACAGCTATGACCTGCTCGACAATCTTGGTCGCCCAAGCGTCACGGCGATCATGCCGCAGTGGCAGCGGGCCGGCGTTGGCGAGGTCGCCGCGCCGATGGCAAGCCATCCAACGCCGGCCACGTCATTCCTTGTCGCGGATGCCGAACCGGACGCGTGCCTGGTCTGGGCCAAGCCGGACTCGACCTGGGTATGGACACTTGTCCCTGTCGGCTCGGCCCGGACTCGGCTGGTGACGCGGCTCCGGCAGAGATACCGGCCCAACATGGCAGGGCTGCTGACGATGATCCTGGCCGAGTTCGGCGATTTCGCGATGATGCGCAAGATGCTGCTGGGCATCAAGAGCCGGGCAGAGACCGGGTCGGTCCATGGGGTGGCTGGGCCGCCTACCGGCCGTTCGTGGCGCGCCAATGGGGGCAGCAGGGTCTGACCAGCCGGGAACTGTATCGGAGGTAGTGAGATGGCCGACGGTAAGGGCACCGCCCTGGCACCAAGATCTCGTTCGGCACCCAAGGTTGTGGCGCCGAGGAACAATGTCAACGTTGCCCTGCCCTTCTCGAAGATCACGGCTGAGGAGCCGATGAAGCTGAAGGCGGGCGACTGGATCGGCCTCGCTGGACTGGCGATCTCGGTCGTCGGATTCAGCATTGTGATTTGCCTGCTCATCCGCACTGCCCAAGCATCCGAAGCGAACCAGGCGGCCAATCGAGCGAACCGGGAAGAGGCAGATGCGCTTGCTGACCGGTCTTCTTCGCCTGACGTTGGAAGGCCGGATTAGCTGAGAAGATCTCTCAAGGAACGACGAGTCCAGGCGAGGAGGACATCTTTGTCTGGAAAGGGCCGGTGAGTGAGCTGGGCGCGCTCGGCCAGACACGGGCGTGGGTCCTTCGTCCAGTCGGCCCGGGATGTTGGACTCTGGTCATGGCGGAGGCCGCGGCGGGACCGTGGCTCTGGAAGGACTACCTCCGGCCAGACGAGCACCACGGCACGCCAGGAAGCCCGTCCGTCTTCGATCCGTGTGCGTGCGCACATCGGAAAGGAGGGGCTATGACTGTCGTGTCAGCACCTGACCAGGGCCGGCAGACGCCGCGCCGAGGCAAGCTCCCGGTGGGTGCCTTCATCGCCCTGCTCATTCTGGCCGCCGTCGGAGTGGCGCTGCTGGTGCGGGACGTCCTGCCGGGCTCATCGAGTTCGTCGGGAGTGCAGGGCTCGGGCGTCGCGGCCACATCCACCCGGGCACTGGCGAATTTCAGCGGCATTGACCTGGCCGGGAGTAACAACGTCACGGTCGTGGCCGGCGCCCGGCAGTCAGTTGTCGTCCACGCCGACTCCAACCTGCTCAGTCACGTGACGACCCAGGTAAGAGCCGGGAAGCTGATCATCGGGGACGTCGGCAGCTTCGCCGCCAGGAGCCCCATGTACGTGGAGGTCAGCGTGCCAGCACTGACGGCGCTGGCCCTGACCGGCAGCGGAAATATCACGGTGACGGGCATCACCGCGTCGCAGCTGACCGTAACCCTTCCCGGGAGCGGTAACATCGCCGCGAGCGGTTCTGTCACCCGGCTCAACGTCTCGATCGACGGCTCCGGCACTGCGCAATTCAGCGGTCTGGTCGCCCGGAACGTCGACGCGGTCGTCAGCGGTTCAGGCACGATCTTCGTGACGGCGACCCAGAGCCTTGACGCGAAGGTGCCGGGCAGCGGCGCGGTCCTCTACAGCGGCAACCCTCCGCACGTTACGACCAGCATCACCGGCAGCGGAGCCGTGACACCGGGCTGAGCAGCAGGGCTCCCAGGTCAGGCGCTAGGCAACCGTCAGACGTCGAAGTAGAGCTCGAACTCGCGCGCCATCGGCGCGGACCTGCGCCAATGGTGCCCATTGCGGCTCTGACCAGGCCATTTACCTAGTGATTGACGGTGGTCAATGGTGGCCGGGGGTGGCTCTCGCGCGGACTTTCTGCGGACTGCTGCGGACTTTCTGCGGACTAGACCACGTAGGTGCCGCGCTGCGGGATGGTCACGACCAGGCCCTCATCGCGGAGCACCTGAACCGCGCGGCGGGCAGTGTCCCGCGCTACCCCGAACAGGCCGATGAGATCCTTCTCCGACGGGAGCGGGTCCTCGCCGGGCCGGAACTCGCCCGCCTCGATCCGGGCGCGCAACCATGCCGCGATCTGCCGGTAGGGCGGCTCGGCGCCCCGCGGGTTGATCTCTGGCACGTCCATTACGCCAAAGCTAGCTGACCAGGTACGACGGTCATCCTTGACCATCGTTGGTAGACGTAGGTCAACGTTGGAGGATACGTTGGCCGTGACCCATATAAGGCGGGCCCGGCCGGTGCTTCCACACCAAACCGGGCCCTAGGCAACGAGTCCCCGGAAGGACACGTCACCATGGGACAAGACTCCCGCAATGAAGATCCGGCCGCCAGCACCGACAGCGGCGAGCTACAGGCCCGGTTCGGCGACCGCTGGCAGATCGAGCTGGAGCACACCTTAGGAGTGTGGTCAGCCGTGCACCGCAGCGAGGACGGCAGGCACATCAGGTGCATCATCGGCCGCTCGGCCGCCGAACTCATGGCCAAACTGGACGTCGCCGAACAGGCCGGGCCGTCATGAGCCGCGGCCGCGCCGCCGCGCTCGCACGGTTCAAGCGCGAGCACCCGTTGTGGACGGTGCGCCGCGAGGAAGATGACACCTACCTCGCGACGCGCGGGACCACCATGATCGCGGCCACGTCCTTAGAACGGCTCGCCGTGCTGATCGGGCGGGCGGAACCTGCCCAGGATGACGGAGGCGAGTGATGCGGATAAGCCAGCGAGTCGGCAACGGCTACGTATCGATGGGCTTAGGCGGGTGGCTGGTCGTCTGGTTCCTGATTTTCCCGTTCGTCCTCGCATGGCTCGCGCTCAAGCTCGTGGTGGTCATCGTCAAGTTCATCGTGGTGCTGGTTCAGGCCATCGATGACAAGCCAGCCATCCCCCCGGCGATGCGGAAACCACCAGCACGGCGCTGAGAGCAACTCTTCCGCAGCAGAACGGCCACCCGGTAGCAGGACCCTCCCGGGTGGCCGTTCGCTGCGGGTGGACAGCCCGCCAGCGGCGCGGGCCAGAGGAGTAACGGCCGCCCCGCGCCACGCCTAGCGGTGCGGCCGGGCCTGGCTGACGAACCCGCCCGCACCACGTCTCTACGTCTGGTCGAGGACCCGCATGCCCGCCGGGTTAATGCAGTCGTGCCCCGACCGGAGATATGCGAAGAACCCGCGAGAACCTGTGGGCCTGCCCGTCGTGACGTCAAACAAAAACGGGATGGGCTCAATGCTCATGCCAGTCCTCATCGCGACAAGCTATGAGGACCAGTCACCGACGACGCAGAATGCCTGGGTGGCCGTCGCGCCGGTGATGGCCGGGAAGTAGTCCGACCGGGTGACCTTCTTCCCGTTCAGGTACGTGATGCCCTCGTCGGCCAGGTTCACCGTGAAATAGGCGCTGGACTGGTTCGCTGAGGAGAACGACCTGATGGTGGATTCCATCGAAACGCTCATGCCCCAGCCGGACGACGGCTGGCTGCGGAACCGTTCAGCGACCGCGTTCCACACCTTGAAGATGTCGGCGGCGACCACGGCGCCCGCTGTCGCGACCTTCACCTTCGACGCCGCGGTGGCCTCCAGTTTCGTGACAACCCCGGTCGGCTGGGATGAGCCGGAGCCGGTGACCGTCGATGTCGCGAGCAGGTCCAGGGCGCCCTGGCTCAGCATGGCGGCCATCTGCTCAGCGAACCCCGGATAGTCCTCGCCCAGCTCAATCGAGTAGGGCAGGAAACCGCGGCCCATGTAGACCGGGACCGCGGGCTGCGCCAGCGTCGGCGAATCGTCGGACACCGCCGAGCCTTCAGCGTCCCACGACCAGCTCACCGACGCCGCGCTGACGCCCTTCCACTGCGAAGTCGTGATTCTCTCGGTCCGGCACACGTCCAGGATGGGCGCCGCGCCCGCGCCCGACGTGAGTATCACGGTGGGGTCAATGAATACCGGGACACCGAACCCGCCACCGGTCGTCGACCCTTCCGACATGGCCCGGAACTCGGCGGCGTCCAGGGCCTCCAGCGCCCGCAGCGCCTCGACTTCCTGGTCGGTGAAATGCGGGTAGCGCTTCACCATCGCCTCGCGGAACGCCGACCGGTACGCGGGGCTCTCCGTGATGAGCGCCCGGCGGGCGATGTAGGACCCGTTGCAGTTCAGGTTCTCGGCGGATAGCACCGACCGGAGCAGCCGGTCCGCCTGGTCCAGCTGGTCGGGCTTGAGGCCCAGGTCCCCGCCGCGTTCCTCCAGCGCGGAAAGCGCCCGGTCCCGCACGTCATCGTCGCTCATCCGATGGATGTCGTGCATGTCGCACCACAGGTCGTAGCGGCCCTGCCGCATGAACTCCGGGCCGCGGCCGTACCGGCCGGACTCGCGGGTCTCATCCCGGAGCGCCGCGCCGCTGTGCAGCAGCGACCGTGGACGGCGCATCGCGTCCGCCACCCGCTCATGCACCTGCGCGGCGTCGTGCAGCTCCATTATTCGCCGAAATTCGGCCTGCTCGGCCGGGGACTTGTCGCGGACGGTGCCGTCCTCATGCTGGTGCAGCTCCAGCATCCGGGCCCGGGTGTCAGTGATGACCGAAGCCACCTCGCGGGCAGTCAGGTCCGGCAGGTCGAGAGCGGTCAGCTCGGCAAGTGACTTGCCGCCGGGCTGATTCGGATACAGGCGTGTCATGGCGGTTCCTGGATGGTTTACGGGCGCGCAGCAGCGCACCTAGCCGATTGACCTCCGCAAACCCGGGCGCTGCCTGTCCTGACCTCGCCTGGCCTGCCATCCAGTCACCCGCAGGGGACACGCGCCACCGGCCGCCATGACCACTACACAGTGTAGTAGCCGAACGCCCGGAACGCATCGACGGCCTCAGCGGAATCGGCGACCGCATCCACAGCCGCATGCCAGGAGTCCACGACACCGCCCCACACCGGCCGGTCCAGCGCGTCCAGCTCAGCATCCGCCGACCGCAGCCAGCCAGCCGCCACCCGGTACCGCGCAAACGCCCCGGCCGCCGCGTCCGCCATCTCCAGCTCGAGCGCGGCCAGCGGGTCATCAGCCACGGGGGGCACACCTCCTCACGTAACGCCGCCAGCCACCACGCCGCCCTGTCCCCGCGTCTTCCCCCTGGCGCGATCTAGTACTACAGGGACACATCCATCCACGACCTGCGATGATGCCGTACCCGACGTCGGCCGATCATGGCCGTGACCTGGCCCTTCCCGCGCGGCTGGGTCCAACTGGCCCTGTAGTACTAGGGCCTCACCAGTCCCGTGACGTGCGCAACGGCTGGGCGCTAGCCGTCCCGCCAGTCTTGCGCCTGAGCGCGACCGCCTGGCGCTGAGCAGCAGTCAGCCGCCGCGGCGGACGCAGCCTGTTGCCCACGCTGGCCCCGGCGCTGTAGTTATGAAACGAGCAGGCAGGACGCAAGTTGTCCAGGCCATGGCCGCCGCCGAGCACGCGCGGAATGACGTGATCGACCGTCGTCGCGTAGGCACCACAGCGCCAGCACGACCGCCCGTACCTCGCGAACACCTGCTCGCGTAGCTTCCGCCACCCCGGCGGCGCCTTCCAGGCCGACGCACCCATGGTCCAAGTATCCGGCGCCGCACCGGGGGGCAGGGTGACGACACGGCAGGCCCGGCCACCACGCCGCCCTAGCCACGGGATTTACTTACGGCGCCGGTTTCCCGGGATGGTGACCATCCCGGGCCCTAGTTTGCGGCCGGACACACACAAAGCGGCAGGGCGGCGTCGCAAGTCACCATGATCACGTCGTGACCCCCTCCCCGGCCTTCTGGCTGTATTTCAGCAGAGTCAGGACGGTCATGATCGCCTGTGCGGGACCCTTCCCCTACCTCAGGTCACGAAGCCAATCTCCGCGAACAGCTCCTGGCAGTTGAGCACCTTGATGCCCTGGTCTGTGGCCCTGCGGCGAAGCCGCCGCTTCTCCTCGGTTAGCAGAGCGCACCCCTCGATGTGCGCGGTGATCCCGACAAGGGCGTCAATGCTGTGCTGCCGCTTGACGGCGTTGTTGCTGCGCAGCGCCCGGACGGTGGCCGCATCGGCATCGTCAGTCAGCCGGGCGTCGCCGAGCTTGGAAATACCCAAGATCAGCGCATCTGTTGGGACCTGCCTGCCCAACGTTGTCAGGGCATGCAGCTTCAGCCTTCGCCGCTCCGGGTCGGGGTGCGCGGACGCTTCCTCGAAGGTGACGCGGGTGTAGAGGATCTCCAAGTTCCCGGAGTCGATAGCCCGGCGGGTGGCTTCGTACGCACCCGGCACGTCGATGAACGGGTCCACTGCGCAATTGTCGATGACCACTCGACGCATCGTTTCACCTTCAGGTTCCCTCGTCGCCGGGGCCACGGGCGTGCCAGCGGCGATGCTTTATGAACGGCCGCTCGGCAGCGGCGAGCACCTCAGCGAAGTCATCCACGTGATCGCGGGTCGGCTTGACGCCCAGATCGGTAAGCAGGAGATAGAGCACCGACTCGATGCTGACCCTTCCTGTCGGCAGATGCACGAGCTTGCCGAGCGCTCCGCCTGCCACGTGCGCGTGCGGATAGCTCACCCGCGTCCCCGGATGCCAGTGCCAGGAGGCAATCTCGTGCCCTGCGCTGTCATCGAGCCGGTAGAAGTAGGCGACCGTGCTCACGTGCCACCGGCTGGCCTGCGGTTCCTCGTCATCCCTGATGAGGCGGAACTGGTGACGTAACCGGAGCTGAACCCTGTCGCCGAGATGGTCTGACCGGAGTTGCAGCGGATCTTGGGAGAGCGTAAGGGCTTCTGACTCGTCTCCCGCGCGCTTACTCGCGGACACCAATAGCTGAGCGGCTGTAGCGCACGAGAGGGAGCGGCGCAGCGGTGTCAGGAACGCTTCGCGGGCTTGGGCTCGGGTTCTACCGGGCAAAGGGCAGCAGCATGACGAGGCCGATAACATCCGAGCGGTCGAGATCGAGGGTGCCCGCATCGTAGGCTGCCTCGAACTCCTCCAACGTCATGCCAAGCTCCCGGCGGGTCCTTTCGTCGAGCATCTTGCGGCCCTCATCGCGGGTCAGCTCGACGACGCCGGGCTCGGAGGTGATCGGGTTCATGATTGCCCTCCTCCGGTTCCGTCCGTTCTCACAGTATGAATAGCCCGCATGGCAACTTGGTGAACGTCGGAGGCGATAGTTCTATGTCCTCCCAGTAACTGACGCGCGAGCAGGGCTGGCGGAGTACACCCTGCCGCGTCGCCCGATGCTGACGATCTAGGCGCCCGAGTGCGGGCCGATCATTCCAGCCCGTCCTGGTCAGTGACAGCGGTGACAGTGGCAGTGACACCGCGATCAGTGGCCTGACCTGGGAAAGTGACAGCGGTGACAGCGGTGACAGTCAGATAGCTCCCACGGCCGTCCGTTTCGAGCTGGCCGTCGTCGGCCATGCGCCGCGCGGTCTGCCGCACGGTCGCGTAGTCGAGCCCGGTGCCGTCGGCGATCTCCTTCGGCCGGGCGCCTTCGTGCTCGCGGACGTAGGCCAGGATCGCGGCGCGGGTGTCGCCGAGCATCACCTCATCGGCCGGGATGTCCGAGAGCTGCCAGGCGCCGATGTCCGCGGCGAAGGTCAGCGCGAAGTCGGCCTCTTCCACGTCCCTGCCCGTTACCCGCAGGATCGCGTCGGCCCGGCCGCGCATTCGCTTAAGGACGAGCACCGAATCGGCGGCCCCGGCGACCCCCTGGGTGCCGGACACCTCATCGAGGAAGTCCGCCGCGGTGGCCTTGCGGGTGTGATGGACGATCACGAACGGCACACCGTGGTGGTCGGCGACGGCCTTCGCCTGGGTGACGGCCCGGTAGTCGGCGTCGTACGCAGCACTGTCGCGGCCGGACGGGCCGCGGACCCGGGCCAGCACGTCGATCACGACCAGGCGCGCACCAAGGTTGCGGGCCAGCCATCCGCTGATCACCTCGGCGCCGCCGGACGGCAGCGGCGGGCACTGCGTGGCGAGGGTCAGCGTGTCCGGCGCCGGGGACGGCCCGAGCACCTTGCCGAGCCGGTCCTTCAGCCTGCGGCCGGTGTCCTCCAGCGCGAGATACAGGGCCGGCCCGGCCGTGACGTCGATCGCGCCGAGCGCCTTGCCTCCGGTCGCGGTGGCGACGACGAGCCCGAGCCCGAGCCAGGACTTGCCGACTTTCGGCGCCCCGGCGAGCACGGTCACGCCTTCGGCGACGATGCCCGGAACGGCCCAGCGCGGCTCGGGGAAGTCGGTGGCCATGAGCTCGGCGGCCGTCCATGAGGTGCGCGGCCTCTTACGTGTGTCACTGCTGTCACCGCTGTCACCGCGCGGCCTCTGGCCTGCGGGAATGGCGCTAAGCCGGGGTGTCACAGCGCTGTCACCGCTGTCACTGACCGGGCCGGGAATATCAGCAGGAGGACAGACGCACCAGCCTGCCGCCTCCTGGCAGCGCGGGCAGAACTCGGCCGCGCCGGTCATCGGCCGACCGCCTTACAGCTAGCGCAGGTCTCGCGGGGATGGGGCACCAGCCCGAGCGTCATCACGTCGTAGACGGGCCACGGCGCGTCCGGGTCACGCCGTGGCGGCGACTCGCCTAGCTCGGCCCGGGTGAAATAACCGTGGCGCCGGCGGAGGCGCCAGAGCTTCGCGGCTAGGGGGGTGTTGTCGTCGCCGGCGCCACGGCTCGCGGGCTGCGTTACGCTCATCTCAAGACTTCCGTTTCAGCGGCGGACAGTCGGCGGGTAGCGGGCGGCGTTCCTGTGCGGGGCGCCGCCCTTCGCCGTCTATGCGGTCCGGCCGCTGCCGATAGTGCGCGACTTCTCCCACGCTTCGACGTCGGTCAGCCGGTACCGGATGTGCCTGCCGATTCGCATGCGAGGCGGCCCGTCACCCCGTTTTGTTCCAGCTGTAGACCGACTGCAATGGCACGCCCTCGCGCTCGGCGAGGTCTTCGGGGGTGAGGTGCTTTTCGCCGTGGTGTGGGAACACGATTCCGTCCTTAGCCGCTGTGGCAAGTTCCGTGGCCGTGGCGACCACTAAGCATTCAGTCTCCCGCAGGGGTGGTGGCTAGTCAAACGGGCAGCTACACTAGCCACTATGGCTAGCGAACGGACAGTGAGTGACGTGGTCGCCGCGAGGGTCAGGGAAGTCCGCGGCAAGCGCGGCAAGCGCGGCAAGCGCGGCATGACGGTCGCCGCGCTGGCCGCCCGGTGCGCCGAACTGGGCGCACCGGGACTGACGGCGCAAGCGCTGTACAAGCTGGAGGGACGGCGCAACGACCCGGCCGAGCGGCCGCCGCGGCCGGTGACGGTGGACGAGCTGCTGATCCTGGCCCGCGCGCTGAACACGCCCCCGCTTCACCTGCTCGTCCCGCCCGATGATGACGACGCGCCCACCCCGGTCACTCCCGGGACCGAGGTGCCCGCAGTGGCCGCGCGCCGATGGATCCGCGGCTTCGGGCTGCTGGCGAACCTTCCGAACGTCGGCGAACTCCGCGAGTACATGACGGAGGTTCCCGATAGCGAGTTCCCCGCCGTGGACGACGGGCTGCCGCAGCGGCTGCTCACCGGCCGGCTACAGGTCCGCGAGCAGGTCATGTTCGCCAAGGCCCGCGATGACGACGAGATCCGCCAGGCGACGCCGGGCTGGTTCGCCAGCCGGGACAAGGACGGTGCCTGATGGCCAGCATCAGGAAACGGCCCGACGGCCGGTGGCGGGCCCGGTACCGCGACGCGGTGGGCAAGGAGCACGCGAAGCACTTCGCCCGGAAGACCGACGGGCAGAACTGGCTGGACGAGACGGCCTCCAGTGTCATCACCGGGACCTACACCGACCCGAAGACCGCGCGCACGACGGTGGGGGAGTGGTGCGATGTGTGGCTGGCCGGGTACGCGACCCGCCGCGCGTCCACGGTGCGGCAGGCCCGGGTGCACGTCGCGCAGATCAGGGCCGAGTTCGGGGCCATGCCGCTGTCAGCGGTCCGGCCGTCGCACGTCCGGTCCTGGACCTCGCGGCTGCGGGATGAGGGACTGTCGGCCAGCTACGTCTACGCGCTGCATTCACGGCTGGCGCAGATCATGGCCGACGCGGTGCACGACGGGATCGTGCCGCGGTCGCCGTGCTCGCGGCGCACCTCGCCCGGCGCGGGCAGCCAGCGCGCCTACGTGGCGACGACGGGGCAGGTGTGGGCGCTGCATGACGTGATGCCGCCGCGGCTGCGCGCCGCGGTCCTGCTGGGCGCGTTCGCCGGGCTGCGCTGCGCCGAAGCGTGCGGGCTGCGCGCCGCCGACGTGGACTTCATGCGCGGCGTGATCAGCCGGCCGTGCAGTACCCGGCGGAGCCGCTGAAGACCGAGATCAGCCGGACGGCCATCCCCGTCCCGCGGTCGCTCGCGCTCGAGCTGGCGGCGCACGTGCAGCGCTGGCCGCACGCAAACGATCCGCATGCGGATGGTTTTCTGCTGACCGGCGCGGACGGCGGGCAGCTCTCCACGTGGGCGCTGGAGCGCGCCATGCGCACCGCCCGCGGCAAGGTGGACGGCCTGCCAGCCGGATTCCGGTATCACGACCTGCGGCACTATTTCGCGTCGCTGCTGATCGCCTCGGGCGCCGACGTGAAGACCGTCCAGGCCCGGCTGCGGCACGCCTCGGCGAAGACCACGCTCGACACCTACGGGCACCTGTGGCCCGACCGGGACGAGTCCACCCGCGCGGCCGTGGACGCGGTCCTCGCCGCGCGCCCGGCGATTCTTGCGGACTAGGCGGGCCGCGCGGTGACTGCGCCGCAGGTCAGGTGGGGTGGGATGGCTAGCAGTCGAAGTAGAGCTCGAACTCGTGCGGGTGCGGGCGCAGCCTGATCGGGTCGATCTCGGTGGACCGCTTGTAGTCCAGCCAGGTCTGGATCAGGTCCGGCGTGAAGACACCGCCCTCGATCAGGTACTCGTGATCCGCCTCGAGCGTGTCCAGTACCTTGTCCAGCGAGCCGGGCACCTGCGGGATCGACCGGGCCTCGTCGGGCGGAAGCTCGTACAGGTCCTTGTCGACCGGCTCGGGCGGCTCGATCTTGTTCTTGATGCCGTCCAGGCCGGCCATCAGCATGGCGGAGAAGGCCAGGTACGGGTTGCAGGACGGGTCGGGCACCCGGAACTCGATCCGCTTGGCCTTCGGGCTGGGGCCGGTGATCGGCACCCGGACGCAGGCCGACCTGTTGCGCTGTGAGTAGACCAGGTTGACCGGGGCCTCGAAGCCGGGCACCAGCCGATGGTAGGAGTTCACCGTCGGGTTGGTGAAGGCCAGCAGCGACGGGGCATGCTTGAGCAGCCCGCCGATGTAGTACCGCGCGGTGTCGGAGAGCCCCGCGTAGCCGACCTCGTCGTAGAACAGCGGCGAGCCGTCCTTCCACAGGCTCTGATGGCAGTGCATTCCCGAGCCGTTGTCCCCGAAGAGCGGCTTGGGCATGAACGTCACGGTCTTGCCTGCTGCCCGGGCCACGCTCTTGATCACGTACTTGTAGAGCATCAGGTGGTCGGCTGTCTCCAGCAGGCCGCCGAACCGGATGTTGATCTCCGACTGCCCGGCCGTGCCGACCTCGTGGTGCTGCATCTCGACCGTGATGCCGCAGTCGATGAGGGCCCTGGCCATATCGGCGCGCAGGTCCGCGTAGTGGTCGGTCGGCGGGACGGGGAAGTAGCCGCCCTTGTAGCGCGGCTTGTGGGCGAGGTTCCCGCCCGGTTCGTCGAGGCCGGAGTTCCATGCGCCTTCGACCGAGTCGATGTAGTAGTAACCGGCCTGCGCCGAGGTCTCGAAGCGCGCGGAGTCGAAGATGTAGAACTCGGCTTCGGGCCCGAAATAGGCGGTGTCGGCGACGCCGCTGCCGCGCAGGTAGTCCTGGGCCTTGCGGGCGATATTGCGCGGGTCCCTGGTGTAGGGCTCACCGGTGAGCGGGTCATGGACGAAGAAGGTCAGGTTCAGCGTCTTGCGGGCCCGGAACGGGTCAAGCACGGCGGTCGTCGGGTCCGGCAGCAGCAGCATGTCCGACTCGTGGATCTGCTGGAAGCCGCGGATCGATGAGCCGTCGAACATCAGCCCGTCGGAGAAGACCTTCTCGTCAAACGACTCGACGGGGACCGTGAAATGCTGCATCGTTCCAGGCAGGTCGCAGAACCGTACATCGACGAACTGGACCGCTTCGTCTCCGATGAATCGCAGGATCTCCTCGCCGCTGGTGAACATCCAGCTCCTCCCTTTGACGCTGCCGGTACCTGGCCGGCGTCGCATGCCGACGCGCTAGCGAGGCTAGCGGCCGGCGGTTTCCGACCCGTGTCCCCCATGTTTCGCCCGTGTTACGCCGCCCGCACGGCCAGCACCGGCCTGCGACCGCCAACGACGGCCGGGCACCACTTGCTCCGGCCCTGGTGCCCGGTCGCTCGCGCGCTGGCCTCCGGATACCTTTATTCCGTGACTGACCGACGGTGGACCGGCTCATGGCTGTCTGGCGCGCGCTCGCCCGGGCACGACAGCGAGTATCCAGGTCAGCAACTGCGGCTACCGGAGACCGGCGCCGGCTCGGTGGCCGGAATCGGCAGGCGCCTGGGCGCGCTGGTCATCGACTGGCTGCTGTGCACGGTCATCGCGGTCGCCGCGTTCCGTTCCCAGTACTGGACAATCGTGATCTTCGGCGCCGAGGTCTGGCTGCTGACCGCGCTGACCGGGTTTACCATCGGCAAGCGGCTGCTCGGAATCCGGGTGGTCCGGCTCGACGGCAAGCCGGTCGGGCTGGTCTGGTCCTTGGTCCGTACCATCCTGCTGCTCGTCGTGATTCCCGCGGTCATCTTCGACGCCGACCTGCGCGGCCTGCACGACCGGGCGGCCAACACGATCGTCCTGCGGATCTGAGTCACGGCCCCGCGGCCCGGCGTTCCCGCTGCGCGGCGCGATCACCGTGGTGGCCCGGGCCTGGCTGGTATCGCAGTTGACGAGATGAGATATGGTTAGAACGCGATTTCACCATATCTCATCTCGTGTTTAGGACCGTTCGTTGGACGAGCTTGATCGAGAACTACTGGCGTTGCTGCAGCGCGACGCCTCACAGCCCTATGCGGCCCTGGGCCGGGCGGTCGGGCTGTCGGCGGGCGCGGCGCACGAGCGGGTGCGCAAGCTCCGGGAGCGCGGGGTGATCCGGCGCACCACGATCGAGGTCGACCCGGTGGCCGTGGGCCGCGGCGTCCTGGCGTTCGTCATGGTACGGGCCAGCGCCTGGATGGGTGATCAGAGCACCCGGGACGCGCTCGCTGCGCTCCCCGAGGTGCAAGAGGCGCATGTTATTGCCGGGACTGCCGCCTTGCTGCTGAAGGTCAGGACAACCAGCACCGCGGCCCTGCAGGCCACCCTGCGCCGGGTCTTCAAGATCGACGGCGTGGCCGGCACGGAGGCCGTCGTGGTCCTGGAAACATTCTTCGAGCGCCCGGTCGACCCCGCCGGGCAGGCGGAGCAGTCGGAGCGCCCGGAGAGCTCGGAAGCGGATCAGGGCAGCCGGCGTGTCCGCTGAACGGAGCGAGCCCCGGCTCGCCTACAACGGCCTGGCCCTGGACCGGGCGGCTGCGCAGCGCGGAGATCCGGCCTGGGTCGAGGCCGTCCTGGGCGGCCCTAGTGCGCGGCTGATCCCGTTCTGGGGGGAAAAATGCCTGGTTCGCGGCACGGCGAGCGCGGGACACCAGCCGGTGATGCTGCCCGGTCCCGCGGCGGCGGGACCGGGCCCTTGCGCTACGGGATCGGGCCCCACTGCTACGGGACCGGGCTCCAGCGCCGCGGGACCGGGCCCCTGCACGGCGGCCGTCCTGGGGGTCGCTGCGGACCCCGTTCTGCTCGGGCTGGACGGCGGGGCCGGGGTCTTCGCGGTTGACCTGTCCGGCCTGGACCGGGACGAAGCCCTGCGGCTGACCGGCGCGGCCGACGCTGTCGACGTCAGGGCCATGTTCGCCGCGCTCGGCGCACAGCAGGCGGCCACCCTCGGCTATGCGCTTGGCATCTTGCGCTGGCACCGTGACCAGCGGTTCTGCGCCGCTTGCGGGCATCAGGCGGTCAGCTGGCAGGGCGGAACGCAGCGGCGCTGCCTCGGTCCGGACTGCGGTCGGCTGCTTTTCCCGCGGATCGAGCCCGCCGTGATCGCGCTCGTTGAGGCGCCGGGCGCGCCGTCCCGCTGCCTGCTGGCCCGGCACCGCGGTGCCGCGCCGGGGGCGTTCGCCACGCTGGCGGGCTTTGTCGAGATCGGCGAGAGCCTGGAAGACGCGGTCCGCCGGGAGGTCGCCGAGGAGACAGGGGTCGAGCTGGGCGAGGTCAGCTACCAGGCGTCCCAGGCCTGGCCGTTCCCGGCCGGGCTCATGATCGGCTTCCGGGCCCGCGAGGTCAGCGCCGCGATCCGCGTCGATCCCGCCGAACTCGATGAGGCAAGCTGGTTCACCCGGGCCGAGGTGTCGGCGATGCTGGAGCGGCACCCGGCGCGCTGCGACTCGATCGAGAGCCATCTGATCGGTACCTGGCTGCGCGAACCGGGCTGAGGGCCCCGCAGCCGCGTACCGGACGCACCCCGGACGCATCCGGACGCGCCGACCGCGCCGGCCGGCAGGGACGGGCCGATCAGCGGAACTTCGGCCGCGGGGCCTTCGGCATCCGGCCGGTCTTCGGCAGCGGGCCCTTGGGCATCTGCAGCGACTGCGGCAGCGCCTTGAGGCGGTAGTTCAGGTCCGTGACGGCGGCCGGCTTCAGGTTGCGGGGCAGCTTCATGATGTGCCGCTGGAGCTTGCGGATCGGCACCTGCCCAGTCTCGTCGCCTACCTGGATGTCATAGATCGGGACGTCGAAGGCAACCCGCGCGATCCGCTTCTTCTCCGCGGCCAGCATGCTCGGCAGCCGGGACGGGGACCCCTCGCCGACCAGGATCACGCCGGGCCTGCCGACGGTGCGGTGCACCACATCCATGTTCCGGTTGGCCGATATCGCGGGCGTGACAGTCCAGTTGCCGCGCATGCTCTGCAAGATCGCGGCGGCCGCGCCCGGCTGCCCGGCGATGGCCGCGTACTGGGCTGATTGCGCGAACCGGCCGAAAAGGATCATGGCGGCGGACAGCCCGATCAGGACGCCCAGCGGGATCAGGAACGGCGCCAGCCCGAGGACCTGGCCAAGGATCACCGCCAGTGCGATGATGCCGACCCCGGTGAGGGCCACGATCGGCAGCGCCTTCGGGTTGGCCTTGTGGACAATCCCGGCCACCATGCGGATCTGCTTGATACGTCCGGGGGAGTCAGCGTCTGCTGCGGCCTTCCGGCCCGCGGGGGCTCCGGGCTTGTTCACCATGCACGTGAGGATACGAGTCCCGGGTCCGCTACGCGAATGCCCCCTGGCGGTTGGGACATCAGCTCACTGGCTCAGGGCGCGCCGGTCCATCGCCTGCCGGTACAGCCGGCCCGCCCGGTACGACGACCGGACCAGCGGGCCCGCCATGACGCCGGCGAAACCGCACTCGGTGGCCTCGGTGGCCAGCTCATCGAACTCGGCGGGCGGCACCCAGCGGTCGACCGGGTGGTGGCGCGGCGACGGGCGCAGATACTGGGTGATGGTCAGCAGCTCACAGCCGGCCGCGCGCAGGTCCGCCAGGGCCTCGCTGACCTCGTGCCGCTCCTCGCCCAGGCCCAGGATGAGGTTGGACTTGGTGACCAGCCCCGCGTCCCGGGCCAGCCGGAGCACCTCGAGGGAACGCTGGTAGCGGAATCCCGGCCTGATCCGCCGGAAGATCCTGGGCACCGTCTCGATGTTGTGCGCGAGCACCTCGGGGCGGGCCGCGAAGACCTCGTCGAGCTGCTCGCGATCGGCGTTGAAGTCCGGGATCAGCAGCTCCACCCCGCAGCCCGGGACGGCCTGATGGATCTGGACGCAGGTCTGCCCGTAGAGCCACGCGCCCCCGTCGGCCAGGTCATCACGAGCGACTCCGGTGACGGTCGCGTAGCGCAGGCCCATGGCCGCCACCGACTCAGCGACCCGCCGGGGCTCATCGCGGTCGAGCGGGTCGGGCTTGCCGGTCGCGATCTGGCAGAAGTCGCAGCGCCTGGTGCACTGGTCACCGCCGATGAGGAAGGTCGCCTCGCGGTCCTCCCAGCACTCGAAGATGTTGGGGCACCCGGCTTCCTCGCAGACGGTGTGCAGGCCTTCGCGTCGTACCAGCTGCTTCAGCTGGGTGTATTCCGGCCCGGTGCGCAGCCGTGTCTTGATCCATTCAGGCTTGCGCTCGATGGGCGTCTGGCTGTTGCGAACCTCGAGCCGGAGGAGACGACGTTCGTCGGGAGCGAGTACCACCGCTCCAGAGTACGTCCGGCGCCGCCCGCCAGCGAACGGGCGGCGATCCGCTGGACATGCCCCGGCCAGCTAACGATGTGACGCGAGGCGCCATGTTCAGGGAAACTGGGGCGCATGCCAAGCCAGTTTGACCCGCCGTCGGGGACTCGTGACTTTCTCGCCGCTGAGGTCGAGAGACGGGAGCGGGCGTTCGCCGTGGTCCGCTCGGTTTTTGCCAGCTACGGGTTCGAGCCGCTGCAGACGCCGGCCTTCGAGCGACTGGAGGTGCTGCTCGGCAAGTACGGCGACGATGGCGACAAGCTGATCTTCAAGATCTTGCGTCGTGGCGAGCATGAGGCATCCGGCGAGGCTGACCTGGCGCTGCGTTATGACCTGACTGTGCCGCTGGCCCGGGTGGCGGCCGCCTACGGAAGCCAGCTGCCCTCGCCCTACAAGCGCTACGCTATGGGGCCGGTCTGGCGCGCCGACCGGCCCGGCAAGGGCCGGTACCGCGAATTCGTCCAGTGCGACGTGGACACGCTCGGCGCGCGCTCGCTGCTGGCCGACGCCGAGATCATCACCGCGTTCCACGATGTGATCGCTGCCCTGGGCATCAGCGAGTTCCGCATCCAGCTCAACTCCCGGCAGGTGCTGTCTGGGCTGCTTGAGGCGTTCGGCGTGGCCGAGGATCTGGGCCCTGGGGTGCTGATCACCTTGGACAAGCTGGACAAGCTGCCGCCGGAGGCCGTCATAGCGGAGCTCGAGGGCCGGGGCCTGCCGGCTGAGCCCGCCGCCGAGCTGGTGCTGACGGTGGCCGCCCAGGACGCCGAGGAACGGGTCCGGGCGGCGCTCAAGCTGAGCGATCGCGGCCTGGCGGGCCTGGAGGAGGTTGACCGCCTGCTGGGCCTGGTGACGCAGGCGATTCCGGCCGACCGGATCGGGTTTTCGCCTCGCATGGTGCGAGGGCTGAGTTACTACACCGGCCCGATCTGGGAAATCACGGCGCCCGGGGTGCCCGGCTCGCTGGCCGGCGGCGGTCGCTACGATCACCTGATCGAGCAGCTGGGCGGTCCGGACGTGCCCGCGACCGGCGGTGCGATGGGCCTCGAGCGGATCTTGCTGATGCTGCCCGACGAGGGTGGCGAGCGGCAGGGCCGCCTGGATGTGGCGGTCACCGTGATGAGCGAGGCTCTGGCCGAGCAGGCGTCCGGCTGGGCGGCGGCGGCGCGGGCGGCGGGCCTGCGGGCCGGCGTCTATCTCGGGCAGTCCGCCAAGCTCGGCAGGCAGCTCAAGTGGGCTAGTGATCAAGGCGCGCGGTGGTGCCTGATCTACGGCCACGCTGAGGCCCAGGCCGGAACCGTCACGGTGCGTGACATGGTCAGCGGCGAGCAGACCGCGGTGCCGGCCGCCGATCTGGGCGGCTACCTGGCCCGGCGGGCCGCGGGCTGAGCGGCCGCGCGCGATGACGACCAGCGATTACCTGGAGCCTGACCTCTGGTTCGCGCAACTGCCCGGCGTGGTCCTGGCCGCCGGCGCGCTGATCACCGACCCGGCCGGGCGCCCGCTGCTGGTCAAGCCGAACTACCGGGACCACTGGACGGTGCCAGGCGGCATCTGCGAGCAGGGCGAGCCGCCGCACGCGGGCTGCGCCCGCGAGGTCGCCGAGGAGATCGGCCTGAATCTGGTGCCCGGCCCGCTGGTGGCGATCGACTGGTCGCAGCCGTTCGGCCCCGGGCAGCGGCCGATCATGCACTTCTTGTTCGACGGCGGGACGCTTGACGGTGGCTCCGCTATCGTGCTGCAGCGCGAGGAGCTTGACGACTTCCGGTTCACCGACGCTGCGGACCTCGGGGGCTACCTGCCGCCGCATATCGAGGCCCGGGTGCGCGCGGCCCTAGCCGGGCGGGCGGCCGGGGCGGCCATCTACCAGCCGGCCCGCGGCTGAGGCGGCGCGCGGCTGGACCGCCCCCGCGGCTGGACCGGCCCGCTGCTGGACCGGCCCCTCGGCTGGACCGCCCCGCGTCTGAGGGGGCGCTGCTCAGGCGCCGGCGCTGCCGACGGCGGTGAGCGGCAGCAGCTCGCCGGTGCCGCTGCTGGTGCGCCAGCGCCGGGCACCGAGGGCCTCGGCCAGATGGGGCTCGATCACCTCGAGGGCGTCGGCGACGCTGACCGGCCGGCCCGCCTCGGCGGACAGGGTGGTGACGGTAGCGTCACGGATTCCGCAGGGCACGATCCGGTCGTACCAGGACAGGTCGCAGTCACAGTTCAGCGCGAAGCCATGCATGGTCACGCCCCGGGCAATGCGGATGCCGATCGCGCCGACCTTACGGTCACTGGCCGGGCCCGCGGCCTGATCTGTGCGCACCCAGACACCGCTGCGCCCGTCAACCCGGCCGGCCTTGACGCCGAACTCGGCGCAGGTCCTGATCAGCGCCTCCTCGATGGCCCGCACGTAAGCAATGACGTCGATCGGCTCGCCAAGCCGGACGATCGGGTATCCCACCAGCTGGCCTGGGCCGTGCCAGGTGATCTTCCCGCCGCGGTCCACCTCGATCACCGGCGCGCCGGGATCACCGACCGGCCGGTCCAGCGGGCTGGTCCGCTTACCCGCGGTATAGACGGGCGGGTGCTCCAGGAGCAGGCAGCAGTCCGGGATCGCGCCGCTCACCCGTCGCTCGTGCAGCGACCGCTGCTCTTCCCAGGCCGGCTGGTACGGGACCGCCGCAGCGCCGAATCCGGCCCGCACGAAGATCAGCTCAGCATCTTGGTGACTGTCCACCAGACCAGCCTAATCGCCCCGATCCCGTGCGCCGCCTGGCCTCGGTCCCCGGGCACCAGGTGAACCCGCGTCGCGAACTCGCCCCGCGGTGGGTATGGACTGGGATGCGAGCTTGGTTACCGTACCTGGAGGTGACGGCTGGTGTTCGATGACGTGCAGCTACGGGGCATCAGTGCCGAGGAACTGGCCGGGCTCCGGCGGGCTCTGACGGGCCTGGCCAACCGGCGTCAGGGCCGGACCGCACGGTATGAGCGGCGGCGCACGATCGTGCTGGCCCTCATCGCGACCTGCTGCCTGGCCCTGGCGGCCTGGACGGGCCTGCTCGCGGCCACCCTGCCGCACTACTACCGGGCCGGCGGCTGGCGCGGCGCCTGGGTGGGCTTTGACATCGTGCTGCTCGCGGTGTTCGCGGCCACCGGCTGGGCCGCCTGGGGGCGCCGGCAGGTCCTGATCATCTGCCTGGTAGTGCTGGCCACCCTGCTGTGCTGCGACGCCTGGTTCGATGTGGTCCTGGACTCACACACCAAGGGCTTCGAGGTCAGCCTGCTGTCGGCGGTGATCGTCGAGCTTCCGCTGGCGCTGCTGGCGATCGCCGCCGCCAGCCGCCTGTTCCGGATGACCATCGCGACCGTCAGCCGGCGGGCGGGCTATACCGGGCCGATACCACCGGTGTGGCAGATACCGCTGCTGGGCGTGGGCTCCGACGCCGGCCTGCGCGACCTGCTCCCGCAGCGCACCGCCGGCCGGGCTGCGAGTCCCGGCCGGGCCGCGAGTACCAGCCGGCCCGGCACGGCCGCGGCGACCAGCGGCATGAGCCCGACCAGGCGGGCGGACGCTGAGCACGGTCCGGGGTCAGCGCAGGCCGGTGGTCCGGCTGGCCGTCAGGCCGGAGTTCGGCGGCCAGCACGCTGGCGATGTGGGGATGCTCGAAGGAGAATCCGGCCGCGACGAGGGCGTGCGGGATGACGCGTGCGCTGGCGAGTAGCTCGGTGGAAAGCTCTCCCAGGGCGGCCTTGAGCACCGGTGCGGGCGCCCGCAACAGCGCTGGGCGCCCGAGCGTTCTGGCCAGCGCGGCGGTGAAATCGTTGTTGGACACCGGGTGCGGCGCCGTGAGGTTGACCGGGCCTTCGATGGCCGGATTCCCGAGCAGGTACCGCAGGGCCCGGATGTGATCGGTCAGCGCGATCCAGCTGATGTACTGAGTTCCCGGCCCGATCCTGGCGCCCAGGCCGAGCCGGAACAGCGGGGCCAGCCTGGCCAGCATGCCGCCCTGGCGGGCCAGCACGATTCCGGTGCGCAAGGTGACGACGCGAGTGCCCGCCGCGCGAGCCGGGTCTGCGGCCGCTTCCCAGTCCCTGGCCAGTTCGGCCAGGAATCCGGAACCGGCCGGGGCTGACTCGTCCACCTCGCGGCGGCCGGTGTCGGAGTACCAGCCGATAGCGGACCCGGACAACAGCGTGGCCGGCGGCTTATCCACCGCGTTGAGCGCGGCCACCAGCCCGGCGGTGGCCTGGACCCGGCTGGCCCGGAGCTCGGCCTTGCGGGCCGGCGTCCAGCGCCTGGCCGCGACCGGAGCACCGGCCAGGTTGAGCACGGCGTCGAGGCCCTCCAGCGCGGCCAGGTCGAGCCCGCCGCGATCGGCCGCCGGGTCCCAGGTGATCTCGTCGGCCTCCCGGGCCGGGCGCCGGACCAGCCGGATCACCTCATCGCCCGCCTGGCGGACGGCGCCGGCGAAGGCAGAACCAATCAGCCCGGACGATCCGGTGACTGCGATCCTCATGGCGCCTCCTGATACCGAAGGTCTGCCCGGCTAGTCCTGCCCAGCGTGCTGAGCCACATGCACGCAGTACACAGGGTTAGAACGGGGGCCGCCCAGCCAGCCACCCGGCCTGGCCAGTCCGGCTGCCCACGGCCAGGACGCCCGGGAACCGGCCCGCCGGGACCGGGTTCCCTGGCGGCCGGTAATGCCCGGGAACCGGCCGGCCGGGGCCCGCCTCCCCAGGGCCAGGCGGCCCTCCCCGCAGACAGCGGCCCGCCGGCTACAGGCCCAGGCCGGTCTCGAAGGCGCCCTCCTCCAGACGGCTCTTCATCGTGGCCAGGAACCGGGCGGCGTCCGCCCCGTCGACCAGCCGGTGATCGTAGGTCAGGGCCAGATAGACCATCGACCTGACGGTGATCACCTCGCCCAGCGCCGGGTCTTCCACGACCACCGGCCGCTTCACCACGATCCCGGTGCCCAGGATCGCGACCTGGGGCTGGTTGATGATCGGCGTATCGAACAGCGCGCCGCGGCTGCCGGTGTTGGTGAGCGTGAAGGTGCCGCCGGACAGCTCGTCCGGGCTGACCTGGCCGGCCCGGGTGCGGTTCGCGAGGTCAGCGATCTTCCTGGCCAGACCGGCGATGTTCAGGTCGCCGGCCTTGCGGATGACCGGCACCATCAGCCCGCGCTCGGTGTCGACGGCGATCCCCAGATGCTCTGCGTCGTGATAAGTCACCTGCGCGCTGGCCGCGTCGATGACCGCGTTGAGCTTGGGATGCTCCTTGAGCGCCTCGACGGCGGCCAGCGCGAAGAACGGCAGGAACGACAGCTTGACGCCTTCTCTGGCCTCAAAGGCGGCCTTGGCGCGCTCCCTGAGCCTGGCGATCGCCGTGACATCCGCCTCGACCACCGTGGTGAGCTGCGCCGAGGTCTGCAGCGACTCGACCATCCGCTGCGCGATGACCTGGCGGGAGCGGGACATCTTCTCGGTCGTACCGCGCAGCCTCGAGGGCACGATGCCGGGCCGGGACTCGGGCTGGTCGGGGCCGGCCGCGGCCGGCGGCCGGCCCGGCGCCGCCTGCGGTGCCGCGGCAGGTCCCGGGGCGGGCGCGAACTGCGGTGCGGCGAACTGCGGCGCGGCAGCCTGGGGTGCGGCCGGTGGCCCAGCGGCCGATGGCCCGGCCGCGGGCCGCTGCGGGCCGACGGGCTGCTGGGCGGCGGGGTGCTGGGCGGCGGGCTGCTGGGCATAGCCGGCGGCCTGGCCGCGGCGCGCATTGGCCGCGTCGAGGACGTCCTGCTTCCGGATCCGGCCGCCGACGCCGGTGCCGGTCACGGCGGCCAGGTCGATCCCGTGCTCAGAAGCGAGCTTGCGGACCAGCGGGGTCACGTACGGGCCCTCGGGGCCGGCGAAGGACGGCGAGGTATCGCCGGCCTGCTCGCCGCCATCCGGACCGCCCTGGGCATCGAAGTCCGCTGACCCGGCCTGGGCCTGCTCCTGCAGGCCGCCGGACGGCTGGCTGGCGGCGGACTGATCGCCGGCGGGCTGATAGGCGGGCGGCGTCTGGTAGGCCTGCGGCGATCCGGCGGGTGCCTGCTGCCGAGGCAGCCCGGGTTCACGCTCGTAAGCCGGGGGCTGCTGCGGGTAGGGCGGCTGGTAGGGCTGCGGGTAGCCCGGGGGCTGCTGTGCGTAGGGCGGCTGGTAGGGCTGCTGATCGGATTGCTGCTGATCGGACTGCTGCTGATCGGACTGCTGCTGATCGGACTGCTGCTGATCGGACTGCTGGTCAGCCTGCTGCTGATAAGACGGCTGCGGGTAGGGCTGCTGCTCAGCTGGCTGCGGGTAGGGCTGCTCCCGATAGGCCTGCTGCTCATCCGCCTCGTCAGCGCTCTGCCCGTCCTGACCTGGCCCCGGCCCGGCCGATGGCGGAGCGGACGATGCCGCGTCCTGGCCGGCGGGCGCCGTGGCCGGCGCCGCGGTGGCCTCATCGGCGGGCGCCGCGGTGGCCTCATCGGCTGCCGCCCCGGCGGCCTGGCCACCCGATGCGCCTGCCGCCCCGCCGCCAGATCCGTCGTCGTCGATGACGGCGAGTTCGGCGCCGACCGCGACCGTCTCGTCCTCAGCGACGGTGATCCCGCGCAGGATTCCTGATACCGGCGACGGGATCTCGGTGTCGACCTTGTCCGTCGAAACCTCGAGCAGCGGCTCGTCGGCCTCGACGCGCTCGCCCTCCCGCTTCAGCCAGCGCGTTACGGTGCCCTCGGTTACGCTCTCGCCGAGCTGTGGCATGGATACCGAGACCGACATGATGCTCCGTTACTCCTTCTTTTCTTTGCTGTGCTCACGCTGACCCGTGACGGACCGCGGGCCTGCTGCAGGGCGGGGCCCGGTCACGCGTGGACGTGCAGCGGCTTTCCCGCCAGGGCCAGGTGCGCCTCGCCGATTGCCTCGGACTGGGTCGGATGCGGATGGATGAGCTGGGCGACCTCGGCGGGCGCGGCCTCCCAGTTGTAGATCAGCTGCGCCTCGGCGATCAGCTCGCCGACCCGGGCGCCCACCAGGTGAACGCCGAGCACCGGGCCGCCGCCCGCCACCGCGATGACCTTGGCCGCGCCCTGCGTCTGCAGGATCTGGCTCTTGCCGTTGCCGGCCAGGTCATAGGTGAACTCAGTCGTCTCGATGCCGCGCTCAGCGGCGATGGCCGACGTGATGCCGACCGAGGCGACCTCCGGGTTGCTGTAGGTCACCCGCGGCACGCCGTCGTAGTCGATCGGGGTGACCGGCAGCCCGGCCAGCCGCTCGGCGACCAGGATTCCCTCGGCGAACCCCACGTGCGCCAGTTGCGGCCCCGGCGTGAGATCGCCCACCGCCGAGATCGTGGGCACGTTCGTCTGGCGGTACTCATCCACGATCACGTAGCCGCGCTCCATCGCCACGCCTGCTTCCTCATACCCCAGGCCCGCGGACACCGGTCCGCGACCCACCGCGACGAGGAGCAGTTCGGCGTCGATCGTGGTACCGCCTTCGAGCGTGACGGTCACACCGGAATCGGTCTGCTTGACGCTCTCGAACTTGGCCCCGAGCTTGTAGCCGATGCCGCGCCGCCTGAACGCCCGCTCCAGCAGCTTCGAGCTTGATTCCTCCTCGGGCGGCAGCAGGTGGGGGAGCATCTCGACGATCGTCACCTCGGCCCCGAACGACCTCCACACGCTCGCGAACTCGACCCCGATCACCCCGCCGCCCAGGATGACCACGGAGGCCGGCACGCGGTCCAGCTCCAGGGCATGATCGCTGCTGATGACGCGCTGGCCGTCGATCGCCAGGCCGGGCAGGCTGCGCGCCTGCGATCCGCTGGCCAGGACCACGTGCGCGCCTTCGATCAGCCGGTCACCGACCTGGACTGCGGTGGGCGATACCAGCCGGCCCTCGCCCTCGATGACATCGATGTGCCTGCTGCTGACCAGCCCGGCCAGGCCCTTCCACAGCCTGGTGACCACCTTGTCCTTGTAGGCGTTAACCCTGTCCATGTCGATGCCGTCCAGGCTGGCCCGGATCCCGAAGGACTCGCTCTCCCTGGCCTGGTCGGCGAGCTCGGCGGCGTGCAGCAGCGCCTTGGTCGGGATACAGCCCCGGTGCAGGCAGGTGCCGCCGACCTTGCCCTGCTCGATGAGGGCGACCCGGTTGCCCAGTTCGGCTGACCGCAGCGCGCAGGCGTAACCGCCGCTGCCGCCGCCGAGAATGACAATGTCGTAGCCGCCGCTGTCAGCCACTGAACCGCTCCTTGTCCGATCGGCCAGCCCGGGCCGGGCCAGCGCCTGCTGGCCCGGGGGCCTGGTGCCCGTTCCTGCCTCGTGCCTACAACTGCCCGGCTGCGACGTCTATAGCCACCTGAATAAGAGTCCGTACCGCCGCGCCGGTCCCGCCCTTCGGCGTGTACCCATACGGCTCACCGCTGTGATACGCCGGGCCCGCGATGTCCAGATGTGCCCAACGAACCCCGTCGGGTACGAATTCCCGCAGGAAGAGCCCGGCGACTAGCATGCCGCCCTGGGACTCGGGCGCCACATTAGCCAGGTCGGCCACCGTCGAGTCCAGCCCCCGGCGGAGATCCTCGGGCAGCGGCATCGGCCAGGCCGCCTCGCCGGCCCGTCCGGCCGCGGCCACGATCGCGTCACGGACCGCATCGTCGTTGGACATTACGCCGTAGGTCTGCTTGCCCAGGGCGACGACCTGGGCGCCGGTCAGGGTGGCCACGTCGACCAGCAGGTCGGGGGAGTCAGCTGCCGACCTGGCCAGCGCATCGGCCAGGATCAGACGGCCCTCGGCGTCGGTATTCAGCACCTCGACCGTCTTGCCGCCGTAGATCGTGATCACGTCCGACGGGCGCTGCGCGGTGCCGCCCGGCATGTTCTCCGCCAGCGGGAGGTAGCCGATGACATTGACCGCCGGGCCGAGCGCCGCGATGGCCTGCAGCGCGGCGAGCACCGCCGCCGCGCCGCCCATGTCGGACTTCATCTCCTCCATCCCCTTGGGCGGCTTCAGGGACAGGCCGCCCGAGTCGAAGGTGATGCCCTTGCCCGCGTACACCACCGTCTTCGTGGCGCCGGGGTGCGCATAGGCAAGCCGCACCAGCCGCGGCTGGTGCACCGAGCCCTGACCGACGCCGACGATACCGCCGTAGCCGCCTTCGGCCAGCGCGTGCTCGCCCAGCACCTCGACATCGAGGCCGGACGCCGCGGCGACCCGTTGCGCCTCGGCGGCGAAGCTGGCTGGATAGAGGTGGGCGGGGCTGGTGTTCACCAGGTCGCGGACCAGCGCCACCGCGTCGGCGATCACCTCAGCGCGCGCCACTCCAGCGGCGGCGTCGTCCCCGCTGGCCAGCACGGTTAGCTCGGCCGGGGGCTGCTGGCCGCCGTGGCGGTACCGGCTGAATACGTATCCGCCGAGCAGCGCGCCCATCGTGACCGCTTCGGCCTCGGCCTCGTCGCGAGCCGGCAGCGCCAGCGCGATCCGGCCACCCGGCGAGCCGGGCTGGGCCCCCGTGCCGATCTGGGCCCGGACGGCCGCGCCCGCTGCCCGCCGGAGCACCTCGCTGCTGAAACCGGCTCCGTGGCGGCCGCCCGCGCCGAGGCCCACGGCGGCGATCAACGGCGCCGCGACGCGGTCGGCCGCGGGAATCTTGGTCAGTTCCTCAGCCCGGCCGGTCGCGCCGAGCGCGGTCAGGGTCGCGGCCAGGCCGCCGCCCAGCGCCGCGTCGATATCCTCGGCACCTGGCGCCGGGACCGGGCCATCAGGGCCCTGGGTAACTCCGATGATGATGGCGTCAGCCTGCACCGCACGGGGCGGTAGCTGGCTGGTGAGAAGCTTCGCGGTCACGGTCTGAGCCTAATGCCTCGCTGGTCCGGCCGATCACCTCGTTCAGCTCGGCCCTGCGGTGCCCCCGGGCGGCGCCGGCGCTCCCCAGGGGGGTACTCCGGCCGCCCTCGCGCGGCACAGCCAGGCCCGACCCGCTCAAACGCCGGTCAAGTATTAGGAATAACGAAGGTCATTTGCTGAATCTGACAGCTGTTACAGTGAACTTGTCGGTGGCGTTTCGGTGTCGGGCGTTCTCGCGGCCAGCGCCGGGGCGGGTGCGCCATGAACAGAAGGCACCGCCAGGGAGGGTCATGGGAACCGGGGCACTGTTCATCGCGGTCTTCCTGGCCTGTGCCGTCGAGGCCGTCGAGGCCACCACCATCGTGCTCGCGGCCGGCACCGCACGGGGCTGGCGCTCGGCGACGTCCGGCATGGTGGTCGCGCTCGTGGTGCTGGCTGTCGTGATCGCGGTGCTCGGCCCGGCCGTCTCCGCCGTGCCGTTGCGCGGCCTGCGGCTCGTGGTCGGTGCCCTGCTGCTGGTCTTCGGCCTCCAGTGGCTACGGAAGGCGATCCTGCGGGCCAGCGGCTACAAGTCGCTGCATGACGAGGACCAGATCTACGCCGACCAGCTGGCCGCCGCGGGGTCGCGGGAACGCTCCCGGTCGGCCCTGGTGCCCGACTGGTACGGATTCACGCTGTCCTTCAAGGGCGTCCTGCTGGAGGGCCTTGAGGTGGTGTTCATCGTCCTCACGTTCGGCACCAACGCCCGCCACGTCGGCCTGGCCGCGCTCGCCTCGGGGTGCGCGGTGGCCGTGGTGGCGACCGCCGGGCTCGCCATCCGTGCGCCGCTGTCCCGGGTACCGGAAAATACCCTGAAATTCGTGGTCGGGATCATGCTGACCGCGTTCGGCACCTTCTGGGGCGCCGAGGGCGCCGGCGCGCACTGGCCAGGTTCAGACGCGTCACTGCTGGTCATCGCGCCCGCTATCGCGGCGTTCGGGCTGATCATGGTGGCGGTGCTGCGCGGCACGGCGCGCGGCGGGCAGCGAGCCATCGTGGTGGCGGCCGACCAGGAGGCGGGCTGACATGACGACGCGACTGCGCGCGTTCCTGGCCTTCTGGTACGACTTCGTGATCGGCGACGACTGGCTGGTCGCGGCCGGGGTGGCGGGGGGGCTGGCCGGTACCTACCTGCTGAGCAGATCGGGCCTGCCCGCCTGGTGGCTGCTCCCGCTGTGCCTGGTGGTACTGCTTCCCGTCAGCCTGTGGCGGGCGGGAAGCAAGCCCTGAGCGGCTCGTCGGCCGGGCTCAGCGGCGTTCCGGGCTCAGCGGCCTTCGGCCTCCTCGGCATAGACCCGCGCCGCGTAGCTTTCGAGTTCCTGCTCGCACCTGGCCAGGGCCTGCTCGGCGGGCTGCCGCCCGGAGGCGCCGAAGGCGTCGCGGTCGCGGACCCTGGCCAGCCAGTTGCGCAACTTGATCAGGTCGACCTCGTTCTCCTCGAGCTCGGCGTAGGTGAAGTGATCGGCCACGTACTCCTTCTGAACCTGAGCCAGAAAATCCTGGCACTTGTCGACGATCTCGTCGTACTCGTCATCGCGGGCCGCCTGGAAGGCGGCCAGGATGTCACCCTGGCCCGCCAGGACGGAGCAGGACAGCAGCACCGCCGTACCCGACATACCGATGATCTCGCTCCGCAGCTTGCGCAGCGCGCGCTCGGCGCCGACGCTCGCGGGTAGCGCCGCCGCAGAGTTCTGCAGGTAGATGGCGCCTAGGCGCTTCAGCCTGCGCCACACCGTGGAGCGGAGCCTGGTCGGCTCGGACGGCACCCGGTAGATGAGCAGCAGCCAGCCGTCATCCTCCGCTTCGCCGTCGTCGGCCATGCCGCCATTGTCCTACAAGCGCGCCGCCGATCCGCCGCAGTACCGGCCAGGCCGCCGGGGTCAGCCTTGACCACCCGCTCTGACCAGGCCGTTCTCGTAGGCGTAGACCACCGCCTGGACCCGGTCCCGCAGCCCGAGCTTGGCCAGGATCCGGCCGACGTGCGTCTTCACCGTCGCCTCGGAGACAAACAGCCGTTGCGCTATCTCACAGTTCGACAAGCCCTGCGCGACCAGGATCAGCACCTCGCGCTCCCGGTCGGTGAGATCGGCCAGGCCGGGCGCCGCCGCCGCTGCGCCGGCCGGGAGCATCGGCGCGAACTGATCGATGAGCCGCCGGGTGGTGGACGGCGCGACCACGGCATCGCCGGAATGCACCGCCCGGATCGCGAACAGCAACTCCTCCGGCGGGACATCCTTGAGCAGGAAACCGCTGGCCCCCGCCTTCAGCGCGGCGAACGCGTACTCGTCGAGGTCGAACGTGGTGAGCATGAGCACCCGGGGGCGGTCCCCGGCTGCCCTGATCTGCCGAGTCGCGGCGACGCCGTCCAGCCTCGGCATCCGGGCGTCCATGATCACGACGTCGGCGGGCTGGCGCCGGGCCAGCTCGGTGGCCGCCAGGCCGTCGGATGCCTCGCCGACCACCGTCATGTCCGGCTGCGCATCGAGCACCATCCGGAATCCGGTCCGGACCAGCTCCTGGTCGTCGACGAGAATGATCCGGATCGTCACACCGGGCTCCCCAGCTCAGCGGTGGGCAGCCTGGCCTCTACCTGATAGCCGCCCGCGGGCAGCGGGCCAGCGCGGACCGTGCCGCCATACATCTCGATCCGCTCGCGCATCCCGGTGAGGCCGAGCCCGAGGCTCTGACCGGGGCCGCCCGGGCCCGGATCGCCCCGGCCGTCGTCGGTGACCTGCACCACCAGCCCGTCGGGCTCGTAGCGCAGGGTGACCGCCGCGGCCGCGAGCAGGCCGCCGTGCTTGCGGGTGTTGGTCAGCGACTCCTGCACCACCCGGTAGGCGGCCAGCTCGGCTCCCTCACTGAGCGGGCGCGGCGTTCCTTCCATGGTCAGACAGACCGAAAGACCGGCCGCCCGGGCCTGCTCCAGCAGCTCGCGGACCTGGTCAAGACCGGGCTGCGGGGCCAGGTCGGCGCCGGAGTCACCGGAGCGCAGCACGCCGAGCAGGCGGCGCATCTCGGCCAGCGCCTGCCTGCCGGTACTGGAGATCGCCGCCAGCGCCTGGCGGGTCCGCGCCGGGTCGGTGCTCAGCGCGTAGGACGCGCCATCCGCCTGGACCACCATGACGCTGACGTTGTGCGCGATCACGTCGTGCAGTTCGCGGGCGATCCTGGCCCGCTCGGCCGCCGCCGAGATCTTCGCTTGCGCGTCGCGCTCCGCCTCCAGCCGGGCGGCCCGCTCTTCCAGCGCGACGTAGTAGGCGCGCCGGTAGCGCATCGAATCGCCGAGCACCCAGGCGATCACCGCGGTCCCGCCGAACATGACCGCGCCCATGAAGAGCCGGTCCGGCATGCTGACGCCCGGCCTGGTCAGCCCGCCCCAGGTCGCGATGGCGACGGCCGATCCGAGCAGGCATACCAGCAGGCCGATGACGGACTCCCGGCGTGGCCGGTAAGCGGCGAGGGTGTAGAGGAGAACGACGATGGCCAGATCTGATCCCGACGGGCTGGCGGCCAGCCGGACCTGCGCCGCGCCCGCCGTGGCCGCCACCGCGAAGGCCAGCACAGGAGACCTGCGCCGGAACACGACCGGGACGACCAGCAGCAAAGTGAGCGGCACCGATTGCACCGGCTCCCGGCCCAGCGAGCCGCCCCCCAGCCCCACGAGCACCAAGGCCAGCAGCCCGTCAACGAACCGTGGATGGCGGCGCAGCCAGGCGTAGATGGCGAACACGCATTAAGGGTAAGCGGCGCGTGGCCGGGCAGGCGTCCCCCTGCGGGCTGATCAGGCCGCTGCCTGAGGCTGACCCGTCACCGCACGCTACCGTGCCCGGGTGACTGATTGCCTGTTCTGCGGCATCGCGGCCGGGACCGCGCCCGCGCACCTGGTGGCCGACGACCGGCTGATGCTGGCCTTTCTTGACGTCAGGCCGCTCTTCAAGGGGCATGTCCTGGTCATCCCGCGGGCGCATTACCAGACCCTGGCGCAGCTGCCCGGCGAGCTGATCGCCCCGCTGTTCGGGCTGGTCCGGCGGCTCAGCGCGGCCATGCCCGAGGCGCTCGGCTCGCAAGGCAGCTTCGTCGGGCTCAATAACGTCGTCAGCCAGAGCGTCCCGCACCTGCACGTGCACGTGGTGCCGCGGACCAGGGGCGACGGGCTGCGCGGGTTCTTCTGGCCACGCGGCAGGTACGCCGACGACGACGAGGCGGATCGGTACGCTCGCCGGCTGGCCGCGGTGCTGGCCATGAGCTGAATCCGGCCCCGCGCAGCAGCGCGCGGATCCCGAGCCGGCCAGCGGGCGGGGGCGAGCAGGATCGCCCAGAGGTGCCCCCCCGGGGTTGCGCGGTCCTGGCTCGCCCCTGCTGAGCACAGCTAATCCTGGGCGGGCCCGGCCCGCCATCCCCGAACTCGGGGATGACTCGCCCCGCACCCGGGCCTAGACTTGCCTGCCAGGCTCAATGGCCCCGCGGCCAGGTACGGCACAGGATGGCAATGACCCTCGATTCCGCCCCGTCGGCGACTGCCCACGTCACGACGCCGTCCGGGCAGGTCATCTCCCTGCCGGACGGGCGCAGGCTGGTCTTCGGCCGGGGGCCAGGCACGGACCTGGTGATATCAGGCGGCCGCGGGGTTTCCAGGCGCGCGGGCGTCATCACCGCGGTGGGCGGCGGGGCCTGGGTGGCCAACATCAGCCGGACCCACGCGCTGTACGCCGAAGGTGACGGCTACCGGATCCGGCTGCCGCGGCTGGAGAGCCAGGGCGAGCCGACCGGCGGCTGGTTCGTACAGGAAGGCGGCGCCCTGATCGGCTCGCGCGCCATGCTGGACGAGGGCCAGCCCTTGCGGCTGGTGGTGGTCAGCCCCGACCGCGAGCCCGCCGGGGAGGGCAGCAACGGCGGCCGGGCCCGGGGCGAGGGAGACGCCACGCTGCTCCCGCTCTACCTGGACCCCAATACCAAGCTCTTCCTGGTGGCGCTGATGTGGTGCCGGCCGTGGCTGATCGACCCGGCTCGCGGCACGCCGCTGCCCAGGACCCCGGAGATCGCGCGGGCCGCGCTGGAGGTGACCGAGGCCCGTCACGAGCTCGACTGCTTCACCAGTGATCCGGCCTACCGGGACCGGCTGTCCGCGCGGGTCGGCGAGCACGTCAAGGTGCTGCGCCGGAAGATCGCCGAGCGCGGCCTGGTCCGCGCCGACATCAGGCTCTCCGACGAGGTGGTGGTGGGGGCGCTGATCGAGCACGGCATCGTGACGCCCGAGGACCTCGATCGCCTCGCCAACCCGGCCTGGATCTCCCGGCAGGAGGACCTGTGGTGGACGCCGGTGGCGTGATGGCCGCCCGGTCGCCCCGGGCTGCCGGTGATCAGCGCCGGGCTAGCCGCGCCGCACGATGAAGGATGCGGTCGCCGTCGGGGCTCGCGGCGCGGCGACCGTCACGTAATAGATCCCCGGGGGCAGTCCATGAGCGAAGACCCGGTGATCCAGGTTGATCTCGTAGTCGAAGTTGCCCATCAGGTCCGCGGAGATGACCTGGCTCCTGGGTACGGCGCCCTGATGGGTCAGGCTCAGGGTCAGGGGCAGCCCGGGGGGCCATCCGTAGCCGAACACCTTGAACAGGGTCTGACTTGTCCCGGTGGCCACATTGAGCTGGATCAGCTGACGAGGCGGCGGGCGGCCGGCCCTGGACCCAGCCGCGGTGGCGGGCTGCGGTAGAGGCCGCCGGGGGCCAGCGCGCGAGAGCCGTTGGTGTCCAGGCCGCTGGCGGCGTCGCCGGAATCCGGCGCGGCCAAGTTGCCTAGGGGGCCCGCTGACGGGCCCGTGGCAGAGCCGGCGGCGCCGCCGCTGGGCCGGTCCGCGATAACGACGCCGACGACGGCGCCCGTGCCGACCAGAATCGCCGCCGCCACGGCGCCCGTGATGATCAGCGCCGCTGACCGCCTGGGTGGGCGCTGGCCCGCCGGTACCCGGCCCGGCCGAAACCTGCCGCGCCGGCCATCCAGGGCTCGGGCTCCCGGCGGCCCGAGGCCTGGCGGGGGATGCTGACCGCGGGGTGCGATCCGAAGGTGACCTCATCGAAGCTGTCCTGCGCCGGCGTCTCGGTACCGGGCCGCGGGTCGCGGCGGTAATCGGCGATGACGTCGAGCGCGGCCCTCGGCAGCGCGGCGGGGCCGATCTGCCGCCCATCGCCGTTGCCCGGGGCCAGATGGGCCAGCACCGCCGCCGAGGTCGGGCGCCTGCGCGGATCCCGCTGCAGGCACGCGCAGACCACATCGGCGAGCTCGACGGGCAGGCCGCTGAGGTCGGGCGGGTCGGTGGCCAGCTTGACCAGGACATCCATCACGGTCTCGCCCCGGTAGGGGGCATGCCCGGTGGCCGCGTAGAGCATGGTCGCGCCCAGCGAGAAGACATCGCTGGCCAGCGAGGCCTGCCGGGTGTCCCTGGCCTGCTCGGGAGCCATGTAGGCCGGGGTGCCGACCGCGCCGCGGGATACCGTCAGCTGGATCCGCTCCGCGGCCCGGGCGATCCCGAAGTCAATGACACGCGGGCCGTCCGGCGCGACGAGCACGTTCGATGGCTTCAGGTCCCGGTGCACCAGCCCCACGCTGTGGATCGATTCCAGCGCCTCGGCGCAGCCCGCCCCCAGCCACCGGACGGCCGCGGCGGGCAGCGGCCCGCACGCGCGGACCAGCGCGCTCAGCGAGGGTGCCGCCACGTACGTGGTGGCCAGCCAGGGCAGGTCGGCCTCCGGATCGGCCGCCACGACCGGGGCCGTGAACGCGCCGCTGACCCGGCGGGCCGCCGCCACCTCCTGCGCGAACCGGGTTCGGAAGTGCGGCTCATCGGCCAGCTCGATCTTGATCGTCTTCACCGCGACCAGCCGCCCGGCGGCCGACCGGCCCAGGTACACCCGGCCCATCGAGCCCGCGCCCAGGCGGCCGAGCAGCGCGTATCCACCGATCTGCGCGGGATCCCAGCGGCGCAGCGGTTCAAGTAACGCCGGCTGCGGCACCATCCTGATCTCCTCCCCCTTGCGCAGATTAGCTCAGATATCGGCTAGCCGCGCCCGCGCGCGAAAGCATGGTTGGCGCGTGGTGGGCAATCTGGCCACTTTGGTCAGGTAGTTTGCTGACTTGGAAGGCCAGCCGGGGGAGGCCGGGAATACGGTGGCGGAACGCCCGTACGTGCTGCTATCGGTCGCTATGTCGATCGACGGTTATATCGACGACGCCACCGGCACCAGGCTGCTGCTGTCGAACGAAGCGGATCTCGACCGGGTCGACGAGGTGCGCAGCGGCTGCGACGCGATCCTGGTCGGGGCCGGGACGATCCGCCGCGATGATCCGGCCCTGCTGGTCCGTTCGCAGCGGCGGCGGGCCGCCCGGCGGGCTCGCGGGTGGCCGGCCAGCCCGGTCAAGGTGACCCTGACCGGCAGCGGTGAGCTCGATCCCGCGGCGCGGTTCTTCACCGCGGACCTGGCCGGTCAGGGCGAGGTCAGCAAGCTCGTGTACGTTCCTGGGCCGATGGCCGGCCAGCTGCGCGCGCGGTTCAGCGCGGTGGCCACCGTGATCAGCGCCGGGGACCCGGTGCGCCTGCCGGCCGTGCTCGCTGACCTTTCGGCCCGGGGCATCGCCCGGCTGATGGTCGAGGGCGGTGCCCTGGTGCAGGCCGAGTTCCTCGCCGCGGGGCTGGCCGATGAGCTGCACCTGGTGATCGCGCCGCAGTTCGTCGGCGATCCCGCGGCGCCGCGTCTTGCGCTCGGAACGGTGCCGGTCGCGCCGGGCCGCCGGGTCAGGCTCGCCGAGGTCGGCCAGATCGGTGACGCGGTGCTGCTGCGTTACCTGCTCAGCGAGCGGCAGCCGGCTAACCAGCCCGCAACGGCGTAATATGCCGGCCCGCGGGCTTATCGTGGTTGTCATGGCCGAATGGTGGTCCATCGAGGTATTTCACGGCGAGTTCACCGCGTCGCGCTGGCAAGATTCGCACAGCTCGGCGCTCGTCGAATCGGCAGTCTCCCACGGCGCCACGGAATGGGCCTGGATCCAGCACCAATACGGTGTCGTCTTCGAGGTCTGTTTCGCCGGCGAAGCCGAATGGGAGAGATTCCGTAACCTGGCCGCCGTCCGGGCCGCGCTGGACGCCGTGCCCGATCCGCTCAACGGCCTGCTCGTCTACCGGGGCCGCGGCGGCGGGTCAGGCGCGCCCGCGCCCCGCAAGCCGCGGCCCGCGGCGGGCGCCGGCGCGGCCGATCTGCCGGAGCCGCGGGACGAGCTGGTGCTGCACCTCACCCGGGTGGCTGCCGAAGGCGCGGAGGCCTACCTGTGCCCCACCCGATGAGTGACGGGGGCCAGACGGTGCAGGATGGGGGATGAGGGAAACCCGAGCCTCCGTCGGCGGCATGCGCTCCGCGATCGAGCGAAGCGGCTACTATCCCGGCCTGGTCTTCGATGCGGTGTCGTCAGCGCTGGGCCCGGAGCCCGTTATCTCCTATGTCGTGCACCACGACGCGCTCTTCGATCCCGGTATGGAGGTCCGGCGGCACATGACGGTCCTGGCGCTCACGCCGGCCAGGCTCGTGTACTCGCACACCGACGAGCATCCGGCCGATGCCAGCGACGAGGACGCCCGCCCGCAGGCCGAGACCAGCACCGAGGCGGTCAGGTTCGCGCAGATCTCCTCGGTGGCGGTGACCCGCGTCATCCCGGACCCTGCCTCGTACGTGCCCGGCGTGACGATGCCGAGCGAGGTGGTCCTGACCATCGGCTGGAACGTGCTCTCCCATATCGAACTTGAGCCTGCCCATTGCGGGGATGAGAGCTGTGAAGCGGATCATGGATACACCGGCACGATGACCGCAGACGACCTCACGATGCGAGTAAGCGAGGCGGCTGACGGCGAGGACGCGGTCCGGCAGGTACTTGCCTTCGCGCAGGCGCTGTCGGAGGCCACCAGCCGCCCGCAGTGACGACCGATCGCCCCGGCGGAGGACTGCCCACGTTGATGATAGAGCTGCCGCAATCGCGGCCTTCGCTGCCGCGCTACGGCGACAACACGCTGTCTGATCTCACCACCTCGGTCCTGGCCGCGCTGGGGGCGCGCGGCGAACCCAATCCGCTCGGCCTGCCCCCGGCTGACCGGGTGTGCCTGCTGGTCGTCGACGGCCTGGGCTGGGAACTGCTGCGCGAGCATCCGGCCGCGGCGCCCTTCCTGTCCGAGCTCGCCGTCTCGGGCCGGCCGCTGATGGCCGGTTTCCCGGCGACCACGGCCACCAGCCTGGCCTCGCTGGGCACCGGGCGGCCACCCGGTCAGCACGGCCTGTTCGGCTATCAGGTCGCCGTGCCCGGCCAGGCCCGGCTGCTCAACGCCCTGCAGTGGGACAAGCGCGTCGATCCGCTCGCCTGGCAGCCCGGCTCCACCATTTTCGAACGGGCCGAGGCCGCTGGCATCGGCGCCTTCCGGGTGGCGCACGGCTCGCTGGCCCGCACCGGGTTGTCGGCCGCGGCCATGCGCGGTGCGGCGTACTGTCCCGCCGACACCCTCGGCGCGCTCGTCGCGGTGGCCGCGGCCGCGCTGCGCCGCCAGGACCGGGCGCTGGTCATGGTGTATCACGGCGAGCTGGACGCCACCGGGCATGCCTGCGGCTGCGGTTCCGATGCCTGGCGGTATCACCTCGCGCACGTCGACAAGCTGGCCGAGCAGCTGGCCGGTGCGCTACCGCCCGGTACCACGCTGTATATAACGGCCGATCACGGCATGGTCGACGTCGCGCCGCAGGACCGGATCGATGCCGACACGGTGCCCGGGCTCCGGGCCGGCGTGGCCATGCTGGGCGGCGAGCCGCGGGCCAGGCATGTCTACGCCGAGCCGGGTGCTGCCGCCGACGTGCTCGCCGCCTGGCGGGAGACCCTGGGCCCCCGCGCCTGGGTCGTGCCCAGGGACGAGGCGATGGCCGACGGCTGGTTCGGCCAGGTCCAGCCGTCGCTCGCGCCCAGGATCGGCGACGTGGTGGCGGCCCCGGCCGGGCCGTGGGCCGTGGTGGCGACCAAGGCCGAGCCGCGCGAATCCGCGCTGATCGGACTGCACGGCTCCATCACCTCGGCGGATCAGCTCGTGCCGCTGCTGACCTGGCCGCGGCCGGACGGCGACGGGACCGGCCCGCACTGGCCGACCGAGGCGTCCGCATATGGCCGCCGCTGAGCACCCGGCCGCCGCCCTGGGGGGCTGCTGGTTTGTCCACAGCCGGGGCGGGGAACTGGAGCGCGGCAGGCCGCTCCGTGCACAGGGACTGGGGAGTTATCCACAGGATGGATGACGCAGCCGGCCCGTTGATCGAGGTCAGATCGCTCGCCGCCGCGCTGGCGGGCCCCAGCCCGCCGGTCGTGCTCGATGTCCGGTGGCGGCTCGGCGGGCCGCCGGCCGTGGACAGTTACCTCGACGGGCACCTGCCGGGCGCTGTCTTCATCGACCTGGACACCGACCTGGCCGGCCCGCCGGGCGCGGCAGGCGGCATCCGCTGCCCGAGCCGGCTGCCTTCGAGGCGGCGATGCGCCGGGCCGGAGTGCGGCCGGGCCGCCTGGTGGTGGCCTATGACGATGGCGACTCGACCATCGCCGCCCGGGCCTGGTGGACACTGCGCTATTTCGGCCACGATGCGGTCCGGGTGCTGGACGGCGGGCTGCGCGCCTGGCGGGCGGCTGGCCGGCCGGTCACGTCCGGGCCAGGCGGCTCGCCCGCGATGCCCGCCCCGGGCGAGCCGGTCTTCACCGCCCGGCCGGGCCAGCTGCCGGTGCTTGACCACGCCGGAGCCGCCGCCATGGCCCGGGCCGGTACGCTGCTCGACGCCCGGGCCGCGGCCAGGTACCGGGGCGAGACCGAGCCCATTGACCGGGTGGCCGGCCACATCCCGGCCGCGGTGTCCGCGCCGACCAGTGACAACGTGACCGCTGACGGCCTGCTGCTGAGCCCCGCGCAGCTGCGGGAGCGGTTCGCCGCGCTCGGCGTTCGCCCGGGCCTGCCGGTCGGCGCCTACTGCGGCTCGGGCGTGACGGCGGCGCATGAGGTGCTGGCCCTGAACCTGGCGGGCATCCCGGCCGCCCTGTACGTGGGCTCCTGGTCCGGCTGGATCTGCGACCCGGACCGCCGCATCGCCACCGGCCCGGATCCCGGGCCCGCAGCGTAGCTGAACACGGATTCCTAACTCTCCGAGTCGGTCTGTGCGCAGAACGCCATCTCAGTGGGCGGCGACCGGTCTCGAAGCCCGCCGGGGCCATGACCTGGCCGGCCAGTTCAGCGATGACCGTTGCGGTGCGCCCTACCACAGCCGTATAAACGGGGTACCCCGATCAAGGTCTTCAGAGAGGATTCAGATGAGACGACTGCTGGGAGTTGGCTTTTCTGCGGTCATGATCGCGACGCCATTAATAGTGGTCTCGAGCCAGGCCGGCACGTCGGTGGCTGCCTCGGTGTCCAAGCCGACGCCCCCGGCGAACGCGACGGTGAAGATCGGCGGGCCGCAGCACTGGTGCGGCACCAACGGCATCACCTGCACCGAGCCGGCGACCAACTGGGATGAGCTCGCCGGGTTCGACAAGGCCAAGCAGGCCGGCGCGAAAATCTGGGGCTACATCGGCCATGACGAGCCTGCGACCCTGTTCTACTCGAACCAGCCGGGTTCGGGCAACAACGTCAGCTACCAGATGGTGCTGCCGAAGGACCCGCCCACCCGGCCCAGGCAAAACGGCAGCGGCGGGACGGACAGTTTCCAGCTGCACCCGACCTTCTGGCTCGGCATGGTGATGTGCGACGACCAGGGCACACCCAACCCGGACGGGCTGGCGCTCACCGGCCACCCGACCATCCCCTGCAAGCCGGACAGCGACTCCAACATCTACGAGGACCTGAACCCGAGCAGCTCGCATTACATCGGCCTCGGCCCGGGCCAGGCATATGAGGAGATGCAGTTCTACCCGCCGGGCTGGGTTCCGTGGCGGCCGGCATCGGCTGCACGGCCAGGCAGTGGTGCGCCGCGCTCAACATCGACACCTTCTCCCAAAACCTCAACACCGGCCAGTTCAACAACACCTCGTGCCTCAACAGCGTCGGCCCCGAGCCGGTGAACTTCGCCTTCATCACCAAGAACGGCCAGGCGACGGCGCCAGCGAACCCGGCGCACCCCGAGCACTTCGTTCCCGACCCGGCGCGTGATTTCCTGATGAACTCAGGGGATGCCATCTCGGTCCGGATGTTCGACACCGCCAACGGGCTGCGCGTGGTGATCAATGACCGCACCCGGCACACCACTGGCTCGATGACGGCCAGCATGGCCAACGGGTTCGGCAACGTCGTGTTCGACCCGAGCGCGACCTCGTGCACGGTGGCGCCGTACAACTTCCACCCGGAGTTCAGCACCTCCACGCCGCTGACCCGTAACGTCAGCGCCGCCCACACCTACAACATCGCATTCTCTGATGAGATCGGGCACTTCGAGTACTGCGCCAAGGTCGGCACGGACCCGAACAGCACGTGCCTGGAGCCCCTCGGTGCCGACACGAACAACCCTGACAACGCCGGGCCCGACCCTGCGGGCGATGACGACTTCTGTCTGCCCGCATCCGCGTCGCTGGACGTGAAGATCGGCGGCTGCCTCGACATCGACGGCGATTTCGACGGCGTGTCCTACAACTTCACCTGGCCCGGGTCGATCGCCAACCCCGTCGCCGACCGGCTGCTTAACCCGAGTTCATTCCTGTTCAGCAGCCCGAAGGTCGGGGGAAGCGCAACTTCACCTCGATGTCCTTCGAGTCGGATGCCTCGCGTAACGAGTCAGACGACACGGCCTTCCGGGTCGACGTCTTCTGTCAGCGGCATCTGCTCAACCCGAGTGACCCGAGTCCCGGCACGGGCTGCGTGAACCCGCCGCCCAACTCCGTCTTCTATCCCTTCTACAGCACCCGGCTGGCCGGCGGGTCGTGCATGTGGCAGGAAGGCGGGCCCTACATTCCGGGAACCCTCAACAAGTTCGGCGGAAGCGCGCAAGCCGAGTACGGACCGCTGCGGGTGATCAACTACCCGACGGCCCCGTTCGGCTCCATCACCAAGCGGTTCAACGACTTCCGCAGGAATCTCAGCAGCATGCCCTGTCCGGCACGCTGACGCCTAACGGCTCGCCCTGAGGTCGCCTCGTCCAGAGGCGGCCTCAGCCGCGGGCGGCCCTGACGTGATCCACGCGTCAGGGCCGCCCGCGGCTTGCCGCCCGTCGCCCGCGGCCTACTGCCGGGCGAGGTTCGGCGCGCCCGCCCGCAGCACGAACTTCTGGATCTTGCCCGTCGCGGTCTTCGGCAGCTCGTCAACGAACGTCACGCCGTGCGGCGCCTTGAAATGGGCGAGCCGGTCGCGGGTGAACGTGATCAGCTCCGCTTCGGTGGCGCTGGAGCCCTCGCGCAGCACGATGAAGGCCTGCGGCGCCTCGCCCCACCGCTCGTGCGGCAGCCCGACGATGGCGGCCTCCTGCACCGCCGGGTGCCGCAGCAGCGTGCCCTCGACTTCCACCGAGGAGATGTTCTCGCCGCCGCTGATGATCACATCCTTCAGCCGGTCACGGATCTCCACGTAGCCGTCGGGGTGCACGACCGCGGCATCTCCGCTATGGAACCAGCCGTCACCCATCGCGTGCTGGGTCGCCTCCGGGTCGCGGTAGTAGCCGTCCATGACCGCGTTGCCGCGCACCACGATCTCGCCGAGGGACTGCCCGTCGGCCGGGACCTGGAGGCCGTCCAGGTCCACGACCCGCAGTTCGCCCGAGGTGAGCAGCTCGACGCCCTGCCGCGCCTTCACGATGGCCAGGTCCGCCAGATCCAGGTCCTGGTGCTCGGGCAGCGGCGCGCACACGGTGATGAACGGCGACGTCTCGGTGAGCCCGTAGACGTGCGTGACCTCCCAGCCGAGCTCGCCTTCGAGCCGCTCGATCGTGGCGGCCGCTGGCGCCGCGCCCGCGGTGACCACGCGCACGCCCGCCGGGACCTCGCCCCGGGCGTGGGCTGGCGCGTTCGCCAGCGCGATCAGCACCGTGGGCGCCGCGCACAGCCAGCGCACGCCTTCGTCGCGGATCAGCCCGAACACCGTGCTCGCGTCGATCTTGCGCAGGCAGATGTGGGTACCGGCGGCCGCCGTCACCGTCCAGGTGTAAGTCCAGCCGTTGGCGTGGAACATGGGCAGCGTCCACAGGTAGGGCTCGCCCACCGCGATCGGCAGGTGCAGCAGCGTGCCGATCGAGTTGATCGCGGCGTTCCGGTGGGTGATCATCACGCCCTTCGGGCGCGCCGTGGTCCCGCTGGTGTAGTTGATCGTGATCAGGTCCCGCTCGCCGATCTGCGGGCGGGCGAAGCCCGGGTCCGCCGTGGCGATCGCGGCCTCGTAATCCAGCCAGCCGTCACCGCCGCCTTCGAGGGCCACGAAATGCCGCACGTCCGGCAGCTGGTCGCGGACCGCGTCCAGGGCCTCCAGGTAGTCCCGGTCCGCGCAGACCACGGTGGCGCCGGAGTGGTTCACGATGTAGACGAAGTCCTTCGCGGTGAGCCGGTAGTTGATCGGCACCAGGACGGCCCCGATCTGCGGCACCGAATAGAAGGACTCCAGCTGCGAGTGGCTGTTCGGGGCGATGGTGGCCACCCGGTCTCCGGGAGCCACCCCGAGGTCCTGCAGCGCCGCTGACCAGCGGTCGCAGCGGTCGAAGAACTGCTCGTAGGACAGGCGCAGGTCATCGTCGACCACCGCCAGCCTGCCGCCGTGCAGGCTGCGGGTCCGGCGGGCGAAGTCCAGGGGCGTCAGAGGTGCTTCCATGGGTGCCTCCACATTGTGCGCCGGCGGCCAGCACCCGGCGGGCCCACCGCTATGACCAGACTCTCGCACGCTCCCGCGCGGTACCACCATCGCGCGCTATTTCCCGCCGCGCCCGGCCGGGCGCGGCGACGGCCGTCGCCGGGCTCCTCGGGGGCGGCCAGCTAGCCCGGGATGGCCTCTTTGACCAGCATGGCGTTCTGGGCGAGCACCGAGAGCCAGTAATTCATGCGCTCGGCGTTGGTCAGGTCCGGCCAGTGCCCGAACAGGCCTTCGGCATCGCCGACCGGAAGGCGGCCTTCCACCTGGTGGATCTCGAGCGTGAAGGACACGCGGTCCCGGCCAATCGCATCCGTCGCGGCGGCCACGATCGCGGCGAGGCCGGCCGGGCCGTACATCATCGCCAGGGACTGGCGGCCCGCGTGGCTGAACGGGACCGGCAGCCTGCGCAGGAAGGTGAAGTGGTCAGCCAGGCCACCGATGAGGGGATGCCCGTCGTGCAGGTGAAAGTGCACGTTCTTGCCCAGCGGCCCGATCGAGCGCGTCATGGCGATGATGTCCTGCGGCGCGGCCACCACGGCGTCCTGGACCTCGGTGACCAGGCGAGGCAGGCGTTCATCGGCGGGGGACAGGCTATGCAGGCTCAGCTCCTGGTGCTCGCGCGCGAACCTGGCGCCTGCCTGCCTGACCCCGATGTGACCTATGTCCAGGCAGCAGCTGATCCGGTCGGTGCCCTGCAGCCGTTCGGCGACCTCGACGAACCAGCCGGGCTCCAGGTGAGCCGCATACTCGAGGAATACCCACGGCGCACCGGGCCAGCGGGCCAGGCGGCGGTCCAGGTCCCGCAGCGCGGCCACCAGGTTCGCCGTCTGCCCGCCCATCTCGGGCTGGTCATGGACCACCAGGCCGGACAGCCGCCCGGCGAAGCGCCTGCCGAACTCCGCGACCAGGTCCCGGTCGCCACCGCGCAGCATGTTGAGACCGCGGTTCAGGTGGACCGTCGGGAGCCGCGGATGCGGCGGCACGTACGGGAGCACGCGGTCGAGCTGGTCCGGTGTGTCGGCGTACAGCTCAGCCGCCAGGCCGTCCTGCCTGAAGCGAAGGCCGGCCAGCTTCAGCAGCGCGTCATCGCCGGCATAGCGCTCCAGGAACAGGGCGTGGATGGGCGGCAGCCCGGCCAGATCGCCAGATGGCGGCCTGCCCGGCCGGGGCGCCGGCCTCCCGGCTCAGGATTCATCGCCCGGCTCCGGAGAGCTTCGCGGTCAGCCAGGACAGGGAGTGAACCTGGCGGTGCCCGATGGTCTCATGGTCGGCGCCCGGGACGATGTCGAAGTGCACGGCGCCAGCCGTCATCCCCAGCGTCCGTAGCGCGCGATGCAGGGCCTGAGCACCGAGATCGAGGAAGAACTCATCCGCGGACCCGGCGTCGATCCATACCGCGCGCATCGACCGGAGGGCGTCGGAGTACCGGGGGATCATGCGTACCGGATCCCAGGCGAGCCACTGACGCCAGACGTCCTGGATGAGGTCGCCGGTGCGGGTATCGACGGGAAGTACCGGGACCCCCGCCGCGTCAGGCGAGAAACAGGCTGCCACCCCCAGGACGTATTCGAGTAGCCGCTCACCAGGCAGCACGTCGGGACAGCGGGCCTGGAAGTCAGTCCACCAGGCCCCGATGTCGCCGTCCCAGGGACGCAGGGCGCGCACGATCTCCCGCAGGTGCGGCTGGTAGAGCACCTCGTAGAAGGCATCCCCGGCGTGGCTGGCGCAGGCACCGAAGACCTCAGGCCGCAGCATCGAGGCGGCGAGCGCCCCGAAGCCCCCCGAAGACTTGCCCATGACACCCCGATGATCGCGGTCAGCGATCGTGCGGTACCGGTCATCGATGTAGGCGACGATCTCGTCGCACAGGTAGGACTGGTATCGGCCGGTGCCGGTCGAGTCGACGTACTGGCTCCCGCCGTATCGTGTCCAGCCGTCGACGCAGACCACCACGGCCGGGTACGCCTGCCCGGTCGCGAACGCCTCGTCGATCAGCTCCAGCACGGTGCGGCCGTGGGCGGGCCGGTCTCCCCAGCTGGCGACGGTTCCGCCATAGCCGTGCAGCAGGTAAACGGAGGGAAACAGGCGCGCCTGGTCCTGGTAGCCAGGTGGCAGGTATACCCACAGCGGCCGCTCATGCGGATCGCCCAGCGGGTTCGGCCGCAGCAGCTCACTGGTGAAGAAACCCTGCTCCAGCCTGCCGCTCAGGGCCGCGGGCCACGGTGGCAGCACGGGTCACTCCGATGATAAGAATGGCACTGCTAGAATATGAACTGGAATCTAGTTCAGGTTAATGTCTTCGTCAAGGGGGCCGCATGCACGCTGTCACAGGGCGGGGCGGCCCTGAGCCTCGAAGCCGGCCACAGCAGCCCAGGAGCAGGGACAAGCTCAGCCGCATACTCGCGGCGACCGCGGAATTGCTCGGCGAGCTTCCCTACGACGAGGTGGGGACCAGGCTGATCGCCGACCGGGCGGGAGTCTCGGTCGGCAGCGTGTACCGGTTCTTCCCGGATAAGAACGCCATCGTCCGGGCCCTCCTGCTGAGCTGGCTGGACGACTTCGCCGGCCTCCTCGACCGGGCGGCCGCGGGCGAGATTCCCGCTCAGCCCAGTGTCCTCGTCGAGCAGCTTGTCGATGCCTATGCTGGGTTCTTCCGGCAAGAACGGGGTTTTCGCACCGCCTTCTACAACGCGGTCAGGAACCCGGATCTCGAGGAGGCTCAGCACCGCAATGACCGCCACATCGCCGCCCGGCTTGAGGATGTGCTGAGGACTCGCTACGGCCGGTCGGAACCAGGGCTGGACACCCGATGCCTCATCGCTGTCCAGGTCGGCGACTACTTGCTCGGTGTCGCCTTCCGCGACCAGGCTGGCGGTGACCTGGTGGTACTCGGTGAGGCGAAACGGCTGTTGTGCCGGTACCTCGGCCTGTGACCGGCGGACCTGGCCGGCCGGGCATCAGCTTCGGGCCGCCCGGCGCCGCGCCGTCCGGTTCAGCGCACTGATGACGCCGCGCAGCGAGGCCTGCACGATTGACTCGCTGATGCCTACCCCCCACAGCACGGCGTCGCCCACCTCGATCTCCAGGTAGGCGGCGGCCTCGGCGTCCCGCCCGGCGCTGAGCGCGTGCTCGGAGTAGTCGAGCACCCGCACGTTCACGCCGCCCAGCCCGAGGTCAACCCCGGACAGCGCCGCGCAGAACGCCGCGATCGGGCCGTTCCCGGTGCCAGTCAGGGTGTGCTCGGTGCCGAAGGCGCGGACCGTCGTGGTGATCCGCTCGACGCCGTCCTCGCTCTCCGAGCCGAACTTGACGAGCTCGAACGCGCCCGTTCCCAGGTACTCGTCGGCGAAGATCTGCCACATCTGCGCGGCGTCCACCTCGCCGCCCTCATCCTCGGTGTGCCGCTGGATCACGTGGCTGAACTCGATCTGCAGGCGCCGCGGCAGGTCCAGGTGGTGGTCGGTCTTCATGATGTAGGCCACGCCGCCCTTGCCGGACTGCGAGTTGACGCGGATGACGGCCTCATACGACCGGCCGACGTCCCGCGGGTCGATCGGCAGGTACGGCATCGCCCACGGCAGCTCACTGACCGCCCGGCCCGATTGCGCCGCGAGCCGCTCCAGGTCATCAAAGCCCTTCTTGATCGCGTCCTGGTGTGATCCGGAGAACGACGTGTAGACCAGGTCGCCCGCGTACGGATGGCGCTCGTGCACGTCGATCCGGGTGCAGTACTCGGCGGTGCGGCGGATCTCGTCGATGTCGCTGAAGTCGATCATCGGGTCGATGCCCTGGCTGTAGAGGTTCAGCCCGAGCGTCACCAGGTCGACGTTGCCCGAGCGCTCGCCGTTGCCGAACAGGCACCCCTCGATCCGCTGCGCCCCGGCCAGCACGGCCAGCTCCGCGTCAGCGGTCGCGGTACCCCGGTCGTTGTGGGTATGCACCGACAGGGCGATGTGCTCGCGCCTGCTCAGGTTCCGGCTCATCCACTCGATCTGGTCGGCGTAGACATTGGGCGTGGAGCGCTCGACCGTGCAGGGCAGGTTGAGCACGATCTCCCGGTCCGGGCCGGGCTGCCAGACGTCCATCACCGCCTCGCAGATCTCCAGGGCGAAATCGAGCTCGGTGTCCATGAAGATCTCCGGCGAGTACTCGTAGCCGAAGTCGGTGCCCGGCAGGCAGGTCTCAGCGAACTTCATGACCGCCCGGGTGCCTTCCACCGCGACGGCCCGGCACTCGGCGCGCCCGTCGCCGTCCCAGCCGAACACCACCCGCCGGAAGATCGGCGCGGCGGCGTTGTACATGTGCACGGTGGCCTGCCGGGCGCCGGCCAGCGACTGGACGGTGCGCTCGATCAGCTCCTCGCGAGCCTGGGTCAGCACCGAGATGCGGACATCGTCGGGCACCGCGCCGGAGGAGATCAGGCTGCGGATGAAGTCGAACTCGGTCTGGCTGGCCGCCGGGAAGCCGACCTCGATCTCCTGGTAGCCCATCCGGACCAGCAGATCGAACATGGCGCGCTTGCGGGCCGGGTTCATCGGGTCGATAAGGGCCTGGTTGCCATCCCGCAGGTCGGTCGACAGCCATCGCGGTGCCGTCGTGATCGTGCGCGCGGGCCACCGCCGGTCGGGCAGGTCCACCGGGCGGAACGGCTGGTAGCGATGGCAGGGCATGCCGGACGGGCGCTGAGTACCTGGGTTGCTCATGATGCTGCTGCTCCTGACGGGATTGACCGGGTAAGAGGTCGGTCGGCGCAGCCCAGCAGCCCGCGGCGAGGGGCCGACCGGCTGGTTACCAGGCCTCGCCGCGGCCGCGAAGAAGCAGCCCGCGCATCATGATGCACACGAGACTAGCCTAGGCGGGGTTGCCGGCGCCAGCCGAGGGCCGCGGCGCGGCGGCCGGCGAAACCGGCGGCGAACAGGCAGGAGAGGTACAGGTGCCAGCTTCCGAGATGTCCGCGGCCAGCTTCCATGCTCTCTTCGAGCGGCTGCGCCGCCATGCTCAGTGGGGAAATGATGATCGGCGGGGCGCGCTGAACCACATCACCCCCGCCCGGCTGGCGGCCGCGGCCGGCCAGGTTCAGGCGGGCCGGACGGTGACGATGGCCGCCCCGCTGGCGGGCAGCGGGCCGGACAATCCAGAGCCAGGCGCGCGCCACATGAAGCACCTGCCGGGCGAGCCTTCGGAGGTGGCCGGGGTCTCGTTCGCCGCCGACCAGCTGACCATGAACGTGCACGGCGACGTGGACAGCCACATCGACGCGCTGTGTCACGTCAGCTACGACGGGGCGCTGTACAACGGGGTCAATCCCGGTGCCGTCACCTCGCAGGGCGCCGGCGCGCTGTCCATCGACGAGGCGCGAGACGGGATCGTCGGCCGCGGGGTGCTGCTGGACATCCCGCGGGTGCGCGGCGTCCGGTGGCTCGAGCCTGGCGATCACGTCAGCGCCGATGATCTGGTCGCTGCCGAGCAGGCGGCCGAAGTCCGGGTCGGTCCCGGCGACCTGCTGTTCGTCCGGGTCGGCCATCGCCCGCGGCGCGACCAGCTCGGCCCGTGGGACGTGGCGCGATCCCGCGTGGGCCTGCATCCGCTGGCCGTGGAATTCGTGGCCGAGCGCCAGGTGGCGGCGCTGGGCAGCGACGGCAACAGCGACACGGCGCCCAGCCTCGTCGAGGGCGTGGGGTTCCCCGTGCACGTGCTGGCCATCAACGCGATCGGCTTGCACATGCTCGATTACCTGCAGTTCGAGGACCTGATGCCGGCCTGCGAGACGGCCGGCCGCTGGTCGTTCCTGAGCGTGATCGCCCCGCTCCGGCTGCCCGGCGGGACCGGCTCGCCGGTCAACCCGATCGCCATCCTGTAACGGAGCGCCGGGCCCGGCTGCTCGCCGCCCGGGGCCAGCGCCCCGGTTCAGGCGCGGCCGAGCCGGATAGCCCCGCAGAAATAGACTCCGATCGCGAGGAGGCGATCAGCGATGCTTGACCACGAGTATGAAATGACCTTCGCGGAGCGGATCGAGGGGCCGCTGGGACCTACGGTCGGCGCTCCGGCCCGGTTGTGCTGGAAGATCGCCGAGGCCACGCTGATCGGACCGCGGATCACGGCCAGCCTGGCCATACCGGGGACCGACTGGATCCGGCTCGACAGCAGCGGCATCCGCCGCCAGGACCAGCGAACGCAGTTCCTCGCCGAGGACGGGACGCTGATCCTGATGCGCTATGACGTCGCGCTGATCCGCGGCGACGAGGGATTCTCCCGGGCCCTGGAGACCGGCGAACAGACCGGGTTCGGCGACCAGTACATGTACATGGTGCCCCAGTTCGAGGTGGGCGACGACGCCTACGCCTGGCTCACCCAGAGCCTGTTCATCGCGCGCGGGCGGCTGGCCGGGCCGAAGCGGATCGAGTACGAGGTGTACCGGGTCGCCTGATGTTCACCAGGCCCTTGGTAGAAGGACCCCGCGGCTCCATCCACGAGGAGGTAGGTATGAAGCCGGTCAGTCCAGCATCCGGCGCCGTTCCAGTTCACCAGCCCCACGACGGGCCGGGACTACGCCACGCAATACCGGCCAGTCGAGCAGTCCTACGCCACGACGGGCGGCGGCTCCACCGAGTCCTACCAGGACTTCCGGCACATCGTGACCAACCCGTGCCCGCGGTCCTAGCCACCGGCTAGGCTCTCGGGCCCTGGTAAACCACATTGAGGGGACCGCCCCCGGGCGGTCCCCTCACCCGGTGGCCTGCTCGTGCGGGTCACCGGGGCGGGGCGAGGTCGCGGCGGGCGGTGCAGGCCAGCCAGGTGGCTGCCCCGGTGACCAGGGCCGGCGCGGCCGGGTGGGGTCCGGCGACCGCGACGGCCGCGGCACTGACCGCCACCGCGGCCAGGACGCGCAGCGCCAGCCGCCCGGGACGGCCTGCGCGGACCCGGGCCGCCCAGCGCCGGGCGCTTCCCGGGCGGAGGCCGGAAAACCGGGCCGGAACGGGGAGCCGCCAGCTGGCCCGGCTGCCGGAGGCGGGTGCCGCCGCAAGGTCGGCGAGGGCCTCGCCGCGGCCGAACCTGGTCCGCAGCGTCGTATAGGCAGCGGCGGCCATCGCGAAGCGCTGCGGATCACCCCCGTCCGCCCGGTCCGGGTGCGTGGCGGCGGCGATCCGGCGCCACGCCGCGCGCACCTCGTCGTCGGTGAGGTCCGCCCGAGCCGCCAGGCCCAGGACCGCGAACGGGTCGGCGGCGGTCATGGCGGGGCCTGTTTCCCGAATGCCTCATCGAGCAGCGCCGCCAGGCCCGGCGGGGCCGGCGTGGCTGGACCGGCCGTCCGGCGTGCGGCCGGCTCGCCCGTCGCGCCAGTCCCGGCTGCCGCGCCGGCTGACGCGTCGGCCACCGCGGGGTTGCCCAGCGCGGCGGGCGCGGCGACCAGGCGCTTGACCTGGACATAGGTCGCGCCGCCGCGGTAGATGTAGGCGGCCTGGCCGACATCGAGGGCCCGGATCAGGGCCGGGTCGACCACCGGTGCCAGCCGCATCCTGGAGGTCCCCTGATGACTCCACAGCGGCACGCCCAGCAGCCGCCGGGTCGTGTCCACGACCTTCATACTGCCCGCCAGCGCGGCCACTGGCTCGGGATGCGGTGTGCGCAGCAGCCAGATGCCGCCGTCGGCCGCCGTGGCGATCCGGTACCGCTCGTCCTCGTCGGCGGCCAGGCCCGGCCAGGACTGCGCGGATACCTGTACGGCGAGGCCGAGTGAGCGGGCGCGTTCGTAAAGCTGCCAGATGGGCAGCCGCCGGGACACCGCGCTGAACTCGTCGACGGCCAGCAGGATCTCCCGGCCGCCGCCGGGCTCCGGCCCGGCCGTCGCGTAGCTGGCCAGCAGATCCACCAGCGCCCGGGCCTGGCTCTCGGCCACGCTGGCCTGGCCGGTGCCCTCCAGGATGCAGTACCAGACGTCAGCGTCCCCGAAACGGCCCGGCCCGTCCAGCCCGCTGCCCAGGCGGCGGAACAGGGTGCGGAACCGCAGCGCGATGTCGCCGATCTGCCGGCCGGCCGCGCGGATCAGCGCATGCGCGTCGTCGTGCGCACTGCCCGAGTAGGCCAGGGTCAGCCAGCCCGGATCAAGCCGAGCCAGGAAATCGGCGGTGGCCTGCGGCGGCCCGGAAGGTGCCTGCACGGCCAGCCCGACGACCGCCTCCATGATGTCGGCGTAGTAGGCGGCGCCGCCGGTCCCGTGCTCGATCAGGTCCACCAGCGTGGTGATCAGCTGGCCAGGCGGCAGCGTCCAGAGCGACAGGCTGGCCTCGTCCGGCCAGATCGCGGTGGCCGCGGCGCCGGCCGCCCGCAGCACCCGGCGGGCCCGGTCGGCGATCCGCCGCGCGTCAGCGCCGCCCTTGCAGTCCAGCACGACCAGCAGCGGGAGAGCGCCGGTGCCCGCGCAATGGCGCTGCAGCGCGCTGGCCACGAAGCCGGCCCAGAGCCGCAGCAGCAGGGTGGTCTTGCCGGTCCCTGTGGTCCCGATCACCACCTGGTGGGACCGCATCCGCTGGTACGGGAGGGCGGCAAGCTGCCGCGCTGGATGACCGACTGCGCGAATCACGGCACCAGCCACGAGATCCCCGTTATGGCTGGTCAAAGGCACCGATCCGGGCGCGGCTATCCTGGCCCGCGCGGCCCGGGCCTGGTGCCGCCATTGCCGGAGGTCGAACGCGACGGCGGCGGCCGGCGACAGTCCGCCGGATCCGGCTTGCATGGACCTGATCCGGTAGGACCAGGCCAGGCCGGCCACCGCGAACCCGGCCGGGATCGCGGCCGGGGCGATGACGGCCGCTGCGGCCGGGTAGGAACCGGCTTCGCCGTCGCGCCACATGGCCCGCCAGGCCTGGTAGGGCGCCTGCATCACGTCGGCCCAGCCCCGGGTGATCGCGATGGCCACGAGCCAGACCGCGACCATGGGCGCGCACCACAGCGCGGCCCGGTACAGCCGGGCCGGCGGCCAGCCCGCCAGCCAGGCGGCCCAGACGCCGACCGCCGCGCATATCGACACCGGCGCGGCCGCGACGATCAGCGCCGCCGCGGCGGCGATCTTGATGAGCCGGGCCGCGAGCCGGGCGGCCGCGCGGACCGCGACCAGGCTCATCCACCGGGTGATCACGTCGCCGCCCGGTCGCCATGCCGCCCGGCGGGCGAGGGCAGCAGGGCGTCCGGCGGCAGGCTGCGGATCTCGATCCGGGCGGCGGCACCGCCGAGCGCATCGCGCGCCCGGCTCACCGTCGACAGCGCAGCCGGCGCACAGACGTACAGCACGCGTGCGTGCCGGGCGGCCCGGCCGCGCACCTGCGCGTCGGCGGCCGGGCAGCCGTAGTCGCCGGTGCGGGCGAGCAGGTCGCGCATGATCGCGACGGTGCGGCTGACCGTCTTGCGGGTGAGCTCGGCCTCGATGGCCCAGCACTCGCCGGCCCAGGCGACCGCCGCATCGCTGGGCCAGTGCACCTCGCCGTCGGGAAAGTGCTCGCGGAGCCCGACCCGGCCGCCGGCCCGGGCCCGCAGCCGGCGCTCACCGCGCCAGTACGCGCCCGCGGCGGCGAAGCCTGCGGCCGATTCCAGGGCGAGCCGGACCGCGGTCACCGCCCGGATGTGCGCGAGCCGCCCCAGCGCGGGCGGCACGGCGGAGTAGGCCAGACCGCAGCGGCCCAGTCCCGTCCTGGTCAGCCAGATCCACGGGGCCCCGGGACCGAGCCTGGCCGACTCGGCTAACCGGCGGCCCCGCCAGCCCGCGGCGATCGTGGCGGCCCGGGCCTGGCTGACGCCGAGCACCCGAGCGAGGTGGTCGAGCTGGACACCGTACATCTCCGCGGTGAACAGCAAAGCGGCGATGTCACGCTCGCCGATACCGGGCGTGGCGGCCGCACCCGCAGCCGGCCCGCGTCCGGCCCCGGGTGCCCCTGCTGGCGGGATCACAGGTTCATCACATCATGCCAGGGGCGCGATGCCACTAGACCGGTTCAGGACACGGACCGGGTAACCGCCCGGGTGCTGGTGCCCGCGATGTCGGTGCGGCACAATGTGAGACGGAGCGCTGGGCGAAGGCGCGCCGCGGCAGGCCACCTGCGAGCACCGAGGCCGTTGGGGAAGACGAACCTCGTCTGCTAGCTGGGAGGTCAAGTGTCCGTACGTGGCGTGCTGCAGATCCACTCCGCGCCCCCGGCGCTGAGCCCGCATGTCGAATGGGCCGTGTCCGGGGTTCTTGGCGTGGCTGTGACCCTGCCCTGGGTCGATCAGCCCGCATCGCCAGGGACGCTCCGCGCCGAACTGAACTGGCAGGGGCGGCCCGGCCTGTCGGGCTCGCTGACCTCTGCGCTGTCTGGCTGGAACCTGCTCAGGTTCGAGGTAACCGAGGAGGCCAGCCCGGGTTGTGATGCGGTCCGCTACAGCTACACGCCGGGGCTGGGCACGTTCTCGGCGGTCACCTCGGCCAGTGGCGACATCCTGGTCCCCGAGGGCAGACTGCGGGCCGCGATGACGCTGGCGGCGTCCGCCGCTCCCGTCGGCTCGGGGCGGCCCGCGGCCGACGGCGATGCAGGCGACAGTGACAACGGGATCGGCGTGCTGCGCGAGATGCATGGCCCGCGCCATCCGGCCCTGGGCGGGTCGCTGGCGGCGGAACTCGCGCTGCTGCTCGGGCAGCCTTGGGATGACGAGCTTGAGCCATTCCGGCACGCGGCGGCGGGCGCGCCAGTGCGGTGGCTGCACGCCACCGGCTGATCGCCGGCGACCGGGTGGCCGAAACTGGTCAGCGTGCCGGAGACCGTAAAGGTCTGCAGGACGTTGAAGACGATGTTCGGGGGTCAGGTGCGTCGGCGCCCTCAGCATGAGCTGAGTCACCTCGTTGCTGTACGAGCCCGCCCAGTGCGCGTCACCGTTGTACCTGGCGGTGATGAAGTTCGGGCCGACCGGGAGCGTGCTGGTGGTGCAGAACGCGCGCTAGCTTCCGAAGATGTGGTGCAGCGTGACGGCGGAACAGCCCGGAATGGTGAACAGGCCGCCCTTGAATACCACCGTGCCGCCGCCACCGAAGTAGCCGCCACCGCCCGCGCCGCCGGTCCGCTGCTGCCGACGGCGAGAAGCCTGCTCCCGCCACCCGTCCCGCCGGTAGCAGGCAGGATGCTGGCGAAGTTCTCCGCGCCTCCGCCGCCCCCGCCACCGGCCGCCACGAGGAGGTTGCCGAGCGAGAAGGGCGCGATCGAGACGGTGCTCTGACCGCCGCCGCCACCACTGGTACCGTGCAAGTCAGTGGCGCCGCTTCCGCCGCCGCCTCCCGCGCCGACCCCGCCTGTCGTGCCGCTGGCGGTACCGCCCGGGAAGATGCTCGGCGTCGATCCTGGCGTGACGCCGGTCAGCGTGGCCTTGTATTCTCCGCCGAGCCCGCCGTTGCCCCCGCCGTGGATATAGCTGCTCACGGCGTTGGCCCCGGCGCCGCCGTCAGCGACGACGGTCAGGGCGGTGACACCGACCGGGACCTGGAAAGTGGTCGCGTGGCCGGTGTAGGCAAACCCTTCTCTCGTTGCAGCTGCCTAGCGGCGCCGGCTGGTCATTGCTGATCTCATGTCGATCGCAGAGTGTAACAGGATGTGACGTTGAGTGAGCAGAGTTTGTGTCGGCGACACGAGTCATTTCGGCTGGTCAGCAGAGTTCCCGGCGATGGCGGGCGACTGGTCACGGTAGGCGCCTGAACGGGTCGCGCGCCGCGCGGCGGTGGTATGCGACGATGTGACCGCGGCCGGGCTCGATTGGCGCGTGCCGGGGCAGCGGCCGGGCCCTGGCCGGGTCACACCGGGCGCAGCGGCCGGGCCGGTTCGGGCGTGTCCCGGCGGGTCGGGTGCCGGCGGCCAAGAGGGGACGGGAGCGGCGGTGACGGCGCGGAAGATCATCATTGACTGCGACCCCGGCATCGATGACGCGCTGGCCCTGGTGTTCGCGCACGGCTGCCCCGGCTTGCGGCTGTGCGGCGTGACCACCGTGGCCGGCAACGTGCCGCTCGACCTGACGACCGCGAACGCGCTACGGGTGGCCGACTTCCTTGGCATCAGGGACGTGCCGGTGGTGGCGGGCAGCCCGGGCCCGCTGCTGCGGCCGGGGCTGAACGCTCATCACGTGCACGGTGCTTCGGGACTCGGTGGTGCCGTGCTGCCCGCGCCGTCCTCCCGGCCAGCGGCCGGCCACGCGGTGGACTACCTGATCGAGACGATCGGCGCGGCGCCCGGTGAGATCACCCTGATCGCGGTCGGCCCGCTCACCAACATCGCCCTGGCCGTGCGGCGGGAGCCGCGCCTGCCCGGCTGGGTCAGGGACTTCGTGATCATGGGCGGGTCGGCGGGCCGGGGCAATGCCACACCGGCCGCGGAGTTCAATATCGCGGCTGATCCCGAGGCGGCGGCGATGGTGTTCGGCGCGGGCTGGACCGTGACGATGGTGGGCCTGGACGTGACCCGGCAGGCCCGCGCGACGGCGGCGGTGCGGGAGCGGATGCGCGATCTCGGTGCGCTCGCCGACGACCTGCTGCTGCCCGCGCTGTCCCGGTACGGCGCCGACGACGGCGAAGTACCGGCCGGGGTTCCTGAGGCCGGTGCTCCTGAGGCTGGTGCTCCGGGCGCCGGTGCTCCTGAGGCCGGGGGGTCCGCAGCGGGCCAGCCAGCGGTCGACGGGCCTGCGGTTCATGATGTCTGCGCGGTCGCACAAGTGGCCTTTCCGCAGCTCATCGGCCTGCGGCCGGCCCGGGTGGAGGTGGAGGCCCAGGGACGGTGGACGTCGGGAATGACGGTGACCGACTTCAGTGCCGCCGCCGGCGTCCGCAATGCCCTGGTGGCCACCGAGATCGACGTGGCCGCCTTCTGGGAGCGGGTGCTCAGCGCCTATGCGAACGCGGCGGCCCGGATGCCAGCCCCGGCCTGAGCCCGGCACATCCAGGATCGCGCGGGCCAGGCGGCGTGCCGGCCAGATCATCGGTAGATTCGCTGTCATGTCCACCGCCCAGACACAGCAGGCCGCCCGGTTTCTCGCGCTGCACCACGGCAGCGTGCCGCTGCTCATGCCCAACGCATGGGACCGCGGCTCAGCGAGGCTGTTCGCCTCGCTCGGATTTGCCGCCCTGGCCACCACGAGCAGCGGCTTCGCGGCCACGCTCGGGAAGCTCGACGGCGCGGTCACCAGGGACGAGGCGCTTGCGCATGCCGCCTGGCTGGCCGGGGCGACCGACCTGCCGGTCTCGGCCGATCTGGAGAACTGCTTCGCCGACGAGCCGGACGGCGTCGCGGCCACGGTCCGGCTAGCGCTGGACACCGGCCTGGCCGGCTGCTCGGTCGAGGATTTCAGCGGGCGCGACGACGACCCGATCTACGAGCCAGGGCTCGCTGCCGAGCGGGTGACGGCAGCCGCCGAGGTGGCTCACGGCGGCCCGGCTCAGCTGGTCCTGACGGCCAGGGCCGAGAACTACCTGCACGGCCAGCGCGATCTGGCTGACACCATCGCCAGGCTGCAGAGCTATCAGGAAGCGGGGGCGGACGTGCTGTTCGCTCCCGGCCTGACCAGGGCGGATGAGCTGCGCGACCTGGTCGGGGCGGTGGACAGGCCGGTCAGTGTGCTGGCCCTGCCCGCAGCGCCGCCGGTGGCGGAGCTGGCCGAGATCGGCGTGCGCCGGATCTCGGTAGGCGGAGCCTTCGCTTTCGCGGCGCTTGACGCCGCCGCCCAGGCGGCCCGAGAGCTACGCGACGCGGGTACCTACGGGTACTGGGACCGGGCCAGGCCGGGAGCCGCTGCAGCTCGCGAGGCATTCTCGGCCTGAAGCCGGGCCGGGAACGGCCGTCGGCGGTCTGGCCCGGCGCCCGGGCCGGGCCAGACCAGGGGCGGCCGGGCTGGCCGCGCGGCGGCTGGCGCAGGTCAGAGCGGGATGTTGCCGTGCTGGCCCCGGCGGGCCGGAGCCCCGGCGATCGCGCGGGCCAGCGCCGCCCTGGTGTCCGCGGGCTCGACGATCTCGTCGACGACGCCGAGCGCTATCGCGCGGGGCAGGCCGCCCGCCTCCCGCTCGTGCTCGGCGGCGAGCTCGGCCTCGGTCTCGTGCCGGCGCTCCACCGGTACGTCGGCGAGGGTGCGCCGCTGCAGGATCCGCACGGCGGCCACCGCGCCCATCACGGCGAGCTCAGCACCTGGCCAGGCCAGCACCCGGGTCGCGCCGAGGGCCCGTGAGTTCATCGCGATGTAGGCACCGCCATAGGCCTTGCGCGTCACCAGGGTCACCCGCGGCACGGTCGCCTCGGCGAACGCGTGCAGCAGCTTCGCGCCGCGGCGGACCACGCCGTCCCACTCCTGGCCGACCCCGGGCAGGTATCCGGGCACATCGACCACCACGACCAGCGGCACGCCGAAGGCATCGCACATCCGCACGAACCTCGCAGCCTTCTCGGCCGCGGTGGCGTCCAGGCAGCCGCCCAGCCGGAGCGGGTTGTTAGCGATCACCCCGACCGTCCGGCCAGCCAGCCGGCCCAGCGTGGTGACCACGTTCGGCGCCCAGCGCGGATGCAGCTCGATGCCCGGCTCGTCCAGCAGCCCGCTGATCAGCGGATGCACGTCGTAGGCGCGGCGGGGCGACTCGGGCAGCAGCGCCGCGAGGTCGTCATCGTGGCGGATCGCCGGCGCGGTGTCGGCGGGCCCGGGCCTGCCCAGCAGCAGGGCGAGCTGCCTGGCCCGGCTGATCGCGTCGGCGTCCGACTCGGTCACCAAGTGCACGACACCGGAGCGGCGGCTGTGCGGCTCGGGACCGCCGAGCCGTTCGGAGTCGACGTCCTCGCCGGTCACGCTGCGGACCACGTCCGGGCCGGTGACGAAGATCCGGCCGCGGCCGGAGAGGATCACCAGGTCAGTAAGGGCCGGGCCGTAGGCGGCTCCGCCCGCGGCCGCGCCGAGCACCACCGAGATCTGCGGGACCACCCCGGACGCCCGCGTCATCGCGGCGAACACGGTACCCACGGCATGCAGGCTCTCGACGCCCTCGCGCAGCCGCGCGCCGCCCGAGTGCCAGAGCCCGATCACCGGGGCGCCGTGGTCGATGGCGTGGTCGTAGGCGGCGACGATGGCCTGGCATCCGGCGCTGCCCATCGCGCCGCCCTGGACCCGCGGATCGCTGGCGAACGCGACCGCCGGCATGCCGTCAATGCAGCCGGTCCCGGTCAGGACGCCGCTGGTGTCTGGCGGGATCAGCAGCTTGAGCGTGCCCGGGTCAAACAGGCATCCCAGCCGGGCCCGCGGATCGCGAGAGCTTGCCTCGGCTTCAGGCCGGGCCGTCCCGTTGGCGGCGGCTGGCGGGGCGGCGTCCGCGATCGGTACCGGGGTAACAGGAAGCCGGTTGCCCAGGATGGTCACGTCAGTCTCCTCGGGTTCGGGCGCGCAGGCTCGGATCAGGCGGCGATGAAGGCAAGTGCCACGTTGTGGCCGCCGAATCCGAATGAGTTATTGAGCACGGCCATCGGGGCCGAGCTGCGCGAGCGCAGTTCCACGGGCTCGGCGGCGATCCGCAGCCCGGCGTCGTCGTCGGGATCCTCCAGGTTGATCGTGGGCGGCGCGACCCGGTCCCGCAGGGCCAGGATCGCGGCCACCGACTCCAGCGCGCCGGCCCCGCCGAGCAGGTGGCCAGTCATCGACTTGGTCGCCGATACCACCACCCCGCTGGCCGCCTGGCCGAGCACCGCGGCTATCGCCTGCGCCTCGACCACGTCGCCCGCCTGGGTCGAGGTGGCGTGCGCGTTGACGTGCACGACCTGCTCGGCGGACAGGCCGGCGTCGGTCAGCACCCGGCCGATGGCGAGCTTGGCCCCCGTGCAGGCCGGGTCAGGCTGCGCGATGTGATGGGCGTCGGCCGAGTAGCCGACGCCCGCCGCGGCCGCGTACACGGTGGCGCCGCGGCGCGCGGCATGCTCGGCCGACTCGAGCACCACCATGCCCGCGCCCTCACCGAGGACGAACCCATCCCGTCCCTTGTCGAACGGGCGCGAGGCTCGTTCCGGCTCATCGTTCCTCGTGGACAGGGCCCGCATCGCCGCGAACGCGGCGACGTTCAGCTGCAGGATCGCGGCCTCGGTGCCGCCGGCCAGGACGACGTCGGCCCGCCCGGACCTGATCATCTCCATCCCGTAGCCGATCGCCTCGGCGCCGGAGGCGCACGCGCTGACCGTCGTGTGCACCCCGGCCCGGGCCCCCAGCTCAATTCCGATCCAGCCCGCGGAACCGTTCGGCATGAGCATCGGGACGGTGTAGGGCGAGAGCCGCTGCCAGCCCTTCTCACGCAGCGTGTCATAGGCCGACAGGGTCGACGCCACGCCGCCGATCCCGCTGGAAACGACCACGCCCAGCCGGTCCGGGTCCACCTGCGGCGTGCCGGCGTCTGTCCACGCCTCGCGCGCGGCGATGAGAGCGAATTGCTCGCATCGGTCCAGGCGGCGCGCCTGTACGCGGTCCAGCAGCGTAGCCGGGTCGGCGGCCGCCCACGCCGCGATCCGCGCGGGCAGGTCAGCAGCCCACTCGTCGGTCAGCTTGCCCACGCCGCTGCGCCCGGCCAGCAACGACTCCCATGTCGAGGCGACATCGGCGCCTACCGGCGTGATCGCGCCCAGTCCGGTGACGACGACGTGCGCCGAATCAGTGCCCACAGTGATCCTGTTCTCCTCGGGTCAGGCGACGCGCCGGGCAGCGGCCGCCCGGACGGCACCGCTGCGCTGCGTGCTGCCTTGCTCGGCTCAGGCCGTCACGGCCGCGCGCCGGACGTAGTCGATCACGTCCTGCACGGTCTTGAGGTCTTTGAGCTGGTCATCGGGAATCTCGACACCGAACTTGTCCTGAGCCGCCACCGCGATCTCCACCATCGACAGCGAGTCGATGTCAAGGTCGTCGACGAACGTCTTCTCGGGAGTGACCTGGTCGGCGGGGACGCCGGCGACCTCATCGATGATCTCGCCGAGGCCTGCCAGGATTTCCTGTTCCGTCATGGACATGGGATGCGTTCTCTCCTTCTTCTGTGTATCTCAGTGGATGGTTCGGCCCCGGGGGAGCCGGGGCGCGTCAGGGTACCGTGATCACCTGGCCGGCGTAGCAGATGCCCGCGCCGAAGCCCAGGATCAGGACGTGCGCTCCCGAGCCGATCTCGCCGCGCTCCAGCATCCTGGACAGGGCGAGCGGGATGGACGCCGACGAGGTGTTGCCCGCGGTGACGATGTCGTCGGCGACGATCGCCTGCGGTGCGCCGATCTTGCGCGCGATGGCCTCGATAATTCTCAGGTTGGCCTGATGCGGCACGAAGGCGGCCAGGTCGGCCGGCTCGATGCCCGCCTCGCGGCAAGCCTCCAGCGCGACCGGGTGCAGCGCGCTTGTCGCCCACCGGAAGACCGCCTGGCCCTCCTGGAAGATGAACGAGTTACGATCCGCGATGAAGATCTTGTCGGCCATGTGGCCGGCGCTGCCCCAGACCACCGGGCCGATACCGGGCAGCTCATCCGGATCCGCGACCGGGCTCACCACCGCGGCGCCCGCGCCGTCCGCGAAGATGATGCAGGTGGAGCGGTCGGTCCAGTCCACCCACTGCGACAGCTTCTCGGCGCCGATCACCAGCACGTTGCGGGCGGTGCCGGCCCGGATGGCATCGTTGGCGTTGGCCAGCGCGTAGCAGAAGCCCGCGCAGGCGGCGTTCAGGTCGTAAGCGCCGGGCGCGCCGATGCCAAGCCGCTGCGCCACGGTCGCGGCGGTGTTGGGTATCTGGACTTCGGGCGTGCAGGTAGCCACGATGACCAGGTCGATGTCGGCCGGGGACAGGCCGCTGGCGGCCAGTGCCTTCCCGCCGGCCGCGGTCGCCATGTCGGCGACCGTCTCGTCTGGTGCGGCAATCCGGCGGCTGCTGATGCCCACCCGGCTCCTGATCCACTCGTCGCTGGTCTCCACCGTGGCGGCGAGGTCGTCATTGGTCACGACCTGGGCGGGCTGGTAACCGCCGAAAGCAAGGATCCGGGCGCCCGCTGCGCCTTCGGTGAGTCGCATTCTCGTTGCTGCCTTTCGGGGTCTGGGCGATGGGATGACGTGGCGGATGGTCTGCGCTCAGTCGCCGTCCGGCTGCAGCCGGACCAGCGGCTGCCCGGCGCTGACCGGGTCACCGTCCTCGACCAGCCACTCGATGATCGTGGCCGGGAAGGACGGGGCCACCGGCTGGCGGCCACCGCGGGTCTCCACCCGGCCAAGCGCCGAGCCGGCGCCAACGGCCGCGCCCGCCACGGCCGCGCCCGCCACGGCCGCGCCCGCCGCGTCACGGTCCGCCCGGAATACTCCGGCCGAAGGCGCGACCAGCAGGCGCCACTCGGGCGAGTGGCTGTCGATATGACCGTCGGAGTGCGAGTGCTCCGCGATCAGCTCACGAGCGCCCTCCAGCGCGGCCGGGGACTTCAGGGCGATCAGCTGAACGCCGGGGAGCGCCCGGCGGGCCAGCCCGGTCAGTGTACCCGCAGGCGGGAGCTCGATCAGCGCCGTCGCTCCCAGCCGGCTCATCTGCTGCATGCACTTGTCCCAGCGCACCGGCCTGCTCACCTGGGCGATGATTCGATCCAGCCAGTCGGCTCCGCTGCGCACCACGCCGCCGTCGTAGTTGGACAGCAATGGCAGTGCCGGGTCGCTCACGCTGACCGACGCCGCCCCGGTCCGCAGCGCGTCCACGGCCGGGGCCATGTAGCTGGTATGAAACGCGCCGGCCACCGACAGCGGACGCAACCTGGCGCCGGCCGGCGGATCCGCGGCGAAGGCAGCCAGCTGCTCGAGCCCGCCGGCCGCGACGATCTGCCCGGAGCCGTTGACGTTAGCCGGGGTGAGGCCGCTGGCCTCGATGGCCGCCAGCACGACGGCCTCGTCCCCGCCGAGTACCGCCGTCATTCCCGTCGGCTCGGCGGCGGCCGCCTTAGCCATGGCCTGACTGCGGACCCGGACCAGGCGCATCGCATCCTCCGGCGACACCGCTCCGGCGATCGCGCCGGCCGCGAGCTCGCCGACGCTGTGCCCGGCCACCGCGCCGGTCAGCTGGCCAGCGGCGTCCAGGCCGCCCAGGAGTGCCCCGGCGGCCGCGATGGCGGCCGCCACCAGGAGTGGCTGCGCGATCGCGGTGTCCCTGATCTCATCAGCATCGGCGGTGGTCCCGCATGTGACGAGGTCGCACCCGGCCAGCTCGGACCACGATGTGAGCTGCCCGGCGACCCCGGGCAGCTCCAGCCAGGGAGCGAGGAACCCGGGAGCCTGAGCGCCCTGGCCGGGCGCCGCTATGATGAGCATCCCTTAAGCATGCACTGTAGGACTCCGCCATATGGATGCCGGGCTCTACGAAATTAGGCGAGAAGATTCTGTAGAAAGCCTACAACCTATGTTCCCTTGTGCGCGAGGCGGCCGAGGACGGTGGCTGTCCAGAGGGAGAAGCCATCCCTGCCTGCGCTGGGAATGAGACCGGTTAGCTCACTGGCCCGGCGCAGCCGGTAACGGACAGTGTTCGGGTGCACGAACAGCAGCCGGGCGGTGGCCTCGAGCGAGCTCCCTTGCTCCAGATAGGTCATGACGGTGTCGAGCAGTGCTGAACCGCCGCTCAGCAACGGCTCGTACACCGTGGTGATCAGCTCCGCGGCGGCCGATTCGTCGCCGTCGAGGGCCCGCTCCGGAAGCAGGTCGGCCGCCGAGACCGGCCGGGGGGCGTCCGGCCAGGCGGCGGCGGCGCGCAGCCCGGCCAGCGCCGCGCTGGCCGACAGGGCGGCCGACTGCAGGTCCTTGACGGAGGGCCCGACCACCACCGGTCCCGCGCCGAATCGCGCCGCGAACAGGCCTGCCGCCTTGACCGGATCAGCGGCTCCGCCCAGCACGACCACGAGCCGGTGCCCGTGCACGCCCGCCAGAAGGTCGAGCCTGGACCGGCGCGCGATGATCCTGAGTTCATCGATGAGGCCCTCGGGCTCACTGCCGTCGGCTATGCCCGCCATGACCGCGACCGGGGCCGACGACCAGTTCAGCGCGGAGGCCCAGGACTGCAGTCCCTCATCTACCTCGCCGCGGACCAGGGAATCGACGACGAGCGCCTCCAGGCGGGCATCCCAGGCGCCGCGCGCCTCCGCGGTCCGCGCATAGACCTGCGCGGCACCGAAGGCAATCTCCCTGGTATAGCGGAGCACTGCCTCGCGCAGCTCGGCTTCGCCACCGGGCGCCGCCAGCTCATCGACCTGTGTCTCTACCACATCGATGATCACTCGTACCATCTCCACGGCTTGCTGCAGGGTGACCGCCCTGGCCAGCTCGCGCGGCGCGGTGCCGAACACCTCTCCGGCGACGGCCGGCCGCCCCCGTTCGGGATGCTTGATCCAGTCCACGAAGGCGGCGACACCGGCCTGAGCGACCAGGCCGAGCCACGACCGGTTCTCGGCTGACAGCGCACGAAACCACGGCAGCCGCAGGTCCATCGAGGTCATCGCCGCGGTGCCCAGCGCGCCCATCGACCGTTCCAGCCGCTTGATGGTGGCCGGGCGGACGTGCCCGGTACCAGGCCTCCGGGGCGCCGCGCGGATGTGGCCGGTCCCTGGCGGCCCCGGCACGGCGAGGATGGGCCCGGTCGCTGCGCGGCCCGGGGTATCGCCGCCCTGCTCCGTGCTGGTCACCCTGCCAGCCTGCCACTCGCCACGCCCGCCTGCCACGCCGCCTGCCACCGCCTGGCCGGTCCGAACGCCGCTGGGAAGACCCGCCGGGCACCGGTCCCGCCGCCGTGGCCTGCGCTGGTGCCGGTCTGGCGACCCGCCGTGGCCCGCGCTGGTGTCGGTCCGCCGCGGCCGCTGGGGGTTCGGCGGTCAGCGCAGGACAATCCGTTCGCCGGCGAAGTCCGCCGTCACCTCGAGCCGCCCGCCGAGGGCCCGGACATAGGCGGCGAGGGTCCTGATCTCGGTCGCGGCCAGCTCGCCCCGCTCGATGGCGGAGATCCGCTCCTGCCGGACGTTCATCCGCACGGCGACCTGCGCCTGGCTGAGCCCGGTCCAGATCCGCGTTTCCGCCAGGGTCCGGCTGCTGGCCCGGGCGGTCAGGTCAGCGGCGCGCGCGCTGATGTCCGGACCCTCGTCAGGGAAGAATTCGGCGAGGAACGATGGCAACGTATAGGAACTCATCCGGCCGGCCTGGCCTGCGGGCCCGGCTGCGCGAACTTGCTGGAGACGCTCGGCGGCGAGCCGGGCGATGTCTTCCCCCTGATCCGAGATCTGCTGCACGGCCAGCAGCATGGGGACATCCTGCGGCTCGAACGCGAACAGGATCCGCGCGAGGCGCCCCGGCCCGGACGGCCGCAGCTCGAGGATGTCCGGTACTTGCGGAGCTCCGGCCAGCTTCGGGCAGGCCAGTCCGGCCTGCTGAAATTCGTTTCGTATTTTCTGGTTGAAAGCCGTCACGGCCGCCCGGATCTGGCGAGGCTGGCCCACGATCACGCTCCGCGCCGTCCCGCCCGCCGTTTCGGCGCGGCCTGGTTCCGCCCGGCCTGGTTCCGCTCCGGACTGGCCGGGCCCGGTCTCCTCCTGGAGCGCGGCCATGGCGCCCTCGATCAGGCTCTCGATGGCGGCGGTGGTGTAGGTCGCCTTGAGAACATCCTTGCGGGCGCGGAACGCCTCGACGCTCTGCTGGAGCCGCTGACTGAATGCGATGAGCCTGCGTTCGGTGGTCGCCGCGCGGTCCAGCAGCCTAGCGAGCCCGGCCAGGTGGTCCCGTGCGGCGGCCTCATCCGCAGCCAGCTGGCGGATGAGCCGTTCATTTCCGTCGGCAGCCGCGCGCCGGTGCTGACCCTGGAACCGGGTCAGTAACGCCTGCGCCTCGCCCACCTGGTCCTCGGCGCGCTTTCGCGCGGTGGCCGCATCGGCGGCGGCCCGCCGGGCGTCCTGCGTTATGTCAAGTCCGTGCTGGTAGGCGTGGTCGAGCGCGAGGTGGGTGTCATCCAGGGCGGCGGATGGGCCTAGCTCTCGCACCACCGGCGGTCCGAGGGTGTCGCCTGCCGTGAGCAGCGCCAGCGAGGCTGCGCCCACGGCGCGTGCGGCGGGCGGATCACTGGAACGCAGATCAGCCAGCCAGGTCCGGACTTCGGCTGCCATCCGCAGCTGCTGGGGCACCCGGCCATGATACCTCTCTTAGTACTCATGCATACTGCCGCGGGTGATTCGGTGGTGACTGGCGGCGCCGTGCCGGGCAGAACCGGCCGCTGCGGTCGAGTGGATTCAGGATTCGGTCAGGCTATTCAGTACCGAATGCCGAATCCACTCGGCTGAGACAGGCAGCAGATCCGGTCCGGCTCCGGGCCCGGGGCGCCAGCCCGGCCTCAGAGGGCCTCGCTGACCGGCAGGTCGAGGCGGTACCTGGCGATGGCCTGGCCTACGACCTCGGGCTTGACCTCGCCCAGGCGGGCTAGCTGGCTGAGCGCGGCCACGGCGATCGATTCGGCGTCTACGTTGAAGAACCGGCGGGCGGCCGGCCGGGTGTCGGAAAAGCCCCAGCCGTCGGTGCCGAGCGAGGTGAACGGCGCGGGCACCCAGCGGGCGATCTGGTCGGGCACCGCCCGGATCCAGTCGCTCACGGCGACGACCGGGCCCGGGTGGCTGTGGAGCGCCTGGGTGACGTAGGGGACGCGCTGCTCCTCATCGGGGTGCAGCAGGTTCCACTGGTCACAGGCCAGCGCGTCGCGTCGCAGTTCGGTCCAGGAGGTTGCCGACCAGGCGTCGGCCATGACCCCCCAGTCGTCGGCCAGCAGGCGCTGAGCCTGGATGGCCCAGCGAAGCGCGACGCCGGACGCGAGGATCTGGGCGCGCGGCGCATCCCCGGCCTGGCCGGTGTCGTCGGCCGCGGAGGTGCCGGCGATTCCGGCCGTCGTAACGGTGTCGGCCCCGGCTTCGGCGCTGGTGTCGGCTTCGGCTGCCGCGCTGGCTTCGGCTTCCGCGCTGGCTTCGGCTTCCGCGCTGGCTTCGGCTGCCGCGGGGCCCGGGGCGGCGGCGTACCGGTACAGCCCGCGCAGGATGCCCTGTTCCAGGGCCTGGCTGCCGCCGGGGAAATCGGCGGGCTCCGCTGGCTGGACGTACGGCTCGTTGTAGATCGACAGGTAGTAGAAGATGTTCTCGCCTTCTGGATGGTCGGGGGCAGCGCCGTACATCCTGCGCAGCGCGTCGCGCACGATGTAGGACAGCTCGTAGGCCCAGGCGGCGTCGTAGGAGATGCACGCCGTGCTGACCGAGGACAGCAGCATCGAATGACCGTCGTTGTGCTGCAGGCCCTCGCCGGTCAGCGTGGTCCGGCCCGCCGTCGCCCCGAGCAGGAAGCCGCGTCCCAGCTGGTCACCGAAGCACCACAGCTGGTCGCCAGTGCGCTGGAACCCGAACATCGAGTAGAAGATGTAGACCGGGATCATGTGGGTGCCGTGCGTGGCGTAGGCGGTGCCCGCGGCGATGGTCGAGCCCATGGCCCCGGCCTCGCTGATGCCCTCGTGCAGGATCTGCCCGTGCTCCGACTCCTTGTAGGAGAGCAGCAGGTTGCGGTCGACCGCCTCGTAGCTCTGGCCATACGGCGAGTAGATCTTCGCGGTCGGGAACAGCGAGTCCATGCCGAAGGTGCGGGCCTCGTCCGGGATGATCGGCACGAACCGCTCGCCGATCTCCGGGTCCTTCATCAGTTCCTTGAGCAGCCGGACGAACGCCATCGTGGTGGCCACCGCCTGCTTGCCCGAGCCCTTCCGCAGCTCGTCATAGGCACCGTTGCTGGTCAGCGCGAGCGGCTTGGCCCGGACCACCCGCTTGGGCAGGAAGCCGCCTAGGGCGGCCCGGCGCTCCAGCATGTACTGGATCTCGTCGGACTGCTCGCCCGGGTGATAGTAGGGCGGCTGCTCAGCCTCGATCGCCGCATCCGGGATCTCCAGGTAGAGGCGGTCGCGGAAGGCCTTGAGCTCGGCCACGGTGAGCTTCTTCATCTGGTGCGTGGCGTTGCGCGCCTCGAAGTCCGGCCCCAGCGTCCAGCCCTTGATCGTGTGGGCGAGGATCACGGTCGGCTGGCCGACATGCTCGGTCGCGGCCTTGAAAGCGGCGTAGACCTTGCGGTAGTCGTGGCCGCCCCGCGACAGGTTGCGCAGCTGGTCGTCGGACAGGTGCTCCACCATCGCGCGGAGCCGGGGGTCGCCGCCGAAGAAGTTCTCCCTGATGTATGCGCCCGTTTCGACGCCATAGGTCTGGAATTGCCCATCCGGGGTGCTGTTCATCTTGTTGACGAGCACGCCGTCGGTGTCCTGGGCCAGCAGCGGGTCCCAGTCCCGGCCCCAGATCACCTTGATGACGTTCCAGCCCGCGCCGCGGAACGACGCCTCGAGCTCCTGGATGATCTTCCCGTTACCGCGCACCGGGCCGTCGAGGCGCTGCAGGTTGCAGTTGATCACAAAGGTGAGGTTGTCGAGTTCCTCGCGGGCGGCCAGCCCGATCGAGCCGAGTACCTCGGGCTCGTCGGTCTCGCCGTCGCCGAGGAACGCCCAGACGTGTGACCTGCTGGTGTCTTTGATCTGCCGGGCTAGCAGGTACCGGTTGAACCTGGCCTGGTAGACGGCGTTGATCGGGCCCAGGCCCATCGACACGGTCGGGAATTCCCAGAAGTCCGGCATGAGGCGGGGGTGCGGATACGACGGGAGACCGCCGCCGGGGTGCGAGAGTTCCTGGCGGAATCCGTTCAGCTGATGTTCGGTCAGACGGCCTTCCAGGAAGGCCCGGGCATAGATGCCGGGAGCCGCGTGGCCCTGGATGAACACCTGGTCGCCGGACTCGCCGTGATCCTTGCCGCGGAAGAAGTGGTTAAAGCCGACCTCGTAGAGGCTGGCCGCCGAGGCGTAGGTCGCGATGTGGCCGCCGACGCCGAGGCCGGCCCGGTTGGCGCGGGAGACCATGACAGCCGCGTTCCAGCGGATGTAGGCCCGGATGCGGCGCTCGATGTACTCGTCGCCAGGGAACCAGGGCTCACGCTCGGGCGGGATGGTGTTGATGTAGTCGGTGCTGCGCAGGCCGGGGACCCCGACCTGCTGCTCACGGGCGCGTTCCAGCAGCCGGAGCATGAGGTACCTGGCCCGGCCCCGGCCGCGGGTCCTGACCACGGTGTCGAACGACTCGACCCATTCTCTGGTCTCGTCCTGATCGATATCGGGAAGCTGGGTGGGCAGGCCGTCGCTGATGATCGAGAAGCGCTGGCGTCCGGATGCCACGGGGTGTTCCTCGCCTTCCGCGGTGGCGGGCGTTCGCCGCCGCCGGTATCTGTCTGGGTGAGCGGCAGGTCACTGCCGCTGCTGCGGGAGAGTTGTCCAGACCAATCCTGGTACTCTGCCGCTCGCAACGCATCTCTACCGTTGGGTAACCGACGGCGGCAGCGTCCCTGGCCAGCGTACGTCGCCATACCGCACGGGCGAGCCATCGCCGACCTTCGCGTCCCCCTGGCGCTGGAGGCCACGAGACTGGCGGGCCGGACGGCACCGGAATCTTCCGGTTGGATGCTTCCCTGCATCAATCTGGGTACACCAGGATGAGGCAGGCGCGGCCGGCGCTGGCGCTGGTCGGCAGGCCGGAGCGCGACCACGGGCGGGGGCGCAGGGAGAGCGGCTCTCGCCGCAGAACTGAACAGACATCTGAATAGGTACCGCGGGCGGGTCGCCGGGCGATATTTTGGCGCGGCGGCCAGCGGCGGAGATCCGGCGATGGGGGCGGATTTTGCATTGCGTGCCGATTGGCACTTGCGCGCCGCGCCTACCCAGTGTGAACTGTCCGATCAAGAGGAGGCGACGCCGCAGGCGCCGCGCCTGACCGGCAGTATGCGGCAAATGTCGCGACCTTCGGCCGGCGGCGCTGGCGGGGGGCGGGAAAGGACCAGGGAGGAAGTTAGTGAGCGCGACCGCGGGCCAGGCACAGGATCAGCGTGACCTGGCCGAGCGGCTCGGCATCAAGCCGGGCCAGGTGGTGCAGGAGATCGGCTACGACGACGACTGCGACGAGAAGCTGCGAGACTCGGTCGCGCGCGTCGAAGGGGTGGAGCTCGTCGATGAGGACTACGACGATGTCGTAGACGTCGTCCTGCTCTGGTGGCGGGATGACGACGGTGACCTGGTCGACGCGCTGGTAGACGCGGTATCGCCGCTCACCGACGGCGGCTATATCTGGCTGCTGACCCCCAAATCGGGCCGTTCGGGGCACGTCGAGCCGAGCGAGATCGGCGAGGCCGCACCGACTGCGGGTCTATCGCAGACATCGACGATCAGCGCCGGGCGGGACTGGTCGGGCAGCCGGCTAGTGGCCCCGAGGGCGAGACGCTGAGGTCCGTGATCATTTCGATGCCGGGCCGGCCGGCACTGGTGGCAGACTGAGGGTATCGTCGCGCACGGCTCCGTTCTGCGGGCCGCTCTCGCATCCGGTGTTGAAAGGACCTCAGATGGATCTCGACGTCGGCGACCAGGCTCCTGACTTCGAACTGAAAGACCAGCATGGCGCTCCGGTGCGGCTGTCGGGGTTCCGCGGCGAGAAGAACGTCGTGCTTATCTTCTACCCGCTCGCCTTCAGCGGCGTCTGCTCGGGCGAGCTGTGCGCGATGCGGGACGAGTTCCCCGAGGCTTCCGGCGATGATGTCGAGCTGCTCACGGTTTCGGTGGACTCGACTTACTCCCACCGGGCCTGGGCGGATGCCGAGGACTTCAATTTCGCGCTCCTTTCAGATTTCTGGCCACACGGCGCGGTCGCCAGGTCCTACGGTGTGTTCGACGAGAATCGGGGCATCGCTACCCGGGGAACGTTCATTATCGACAAGAACGGTGTCGTGCGGTGGAAGGTCGTGAACCCGGTACCGCAGGCACGTGAGATCGCCGATTACCAGAAGGCGCTGGCCGCGCTGGATTAGCGCGCTGGCGGTTCTGAGGGGAACGGCAGAAACCGGACAGGCGCAATGCCCTGCTATCGCTGCGGCGCACGCCAAGTGGACCCGGACCGCGGGGAGAGCCCCTGGCGGCGAGGCGTCCGGTCGGACCGCCAGGTGCTGATCTGCCCTGGCTGCCAGTCGTCGTTTGACTGGATGGCGGAACTTGACCGGTGCCCGGTATGTGAGAGCGCGCACTTGGTGCGGCGGCTCGGTGAAGTCGAGTGCCGGGACTGCGGCTTCGTCAGCGAGCCGACCGGGGATGGCGGATCTTCGGAGCCCAGCGGGCCCGCGGCCAGGATCGCCGGTGATACCGGGGGCGCCGGGGAGGTAGCCGGGGGGCCTGCCGGCGACCGGGATCTGCTGGCCTCGGCCGGCGCGGGGGCGGGGATCGTCATCGGCGAACCTGACGATGAGGGCCTGACCCCTGGCCTGGCCGAAGAGGTGGAGCGCGCGCTAACCAGGGTGCTCGGCCGCGCAGGCCGGACAGCGCGGATCGGCTAGCCCGGCGGGACTGCGGCTGGCCCCCCGGCTTCCCTCATCTGCGGCCGCACGGTCCAGCGGGGACGGGTGACTGCGGGACCGGCAGGTGGCTCAGGGAATCGGCCAGGTGGCAGCAAAACGGGTACGCTATCCCGGTCGCCGCCGGCCGGCGTCCTTAAGCCAGGCCCCGGCGTGATGGGTGCATAGCTCAGCGGTAGAGCACTCGCCTTACAAGCGAGGGGTCACTGGTTCGATCCCAGTTGCGCCCACTGTTTTCGCAGGTCAGAGACTTGCCGCAGCTCGCCGACTGTTAGTTTGGGTAACTAAGGGAGCAAAACGGGGAGCCAGTTGATCGTGATCTTGTCCGTCGTCGGCGCCAGGAGAGAACCTCGCGTGGCACTGGGACGCCACGTTCATCTGGCGAGCTGATCCCTGCCGCCGTGCCTGGTCGGTTATGCCGCTCCCGTTATGTCGGCCCAAACCCGGCTGCTCTGACCGGCGCCGCGGCCCGGTCAGCCAGAGCCGGGCATTGCATGGTGCTGGCGGCTAGATCTGTTCTGACCGCTGGCCATCAGGAGAACGCCGGTCCCCGGTGCGCGAATGGCGGCGATCAACCGTACTCTGCGCCGCTGGTCTCCAGGTTTGCACGCCGCCCAGGCCATCCAGATCATCCGGCGGCGCCAACTCAGCGGGAAGAAGAAATGGTCCCTCGAGATCGTCTATGCGGTCACCTCACTGACCACCACCCAGGCCAGCCCCGCCGGACTCGCCGCCATCATCCGCGGCCACTGGGCCATCGAGGACTGCCTGCACTGGGTCCGCGACATGGACTACGACGAAGACCGTTCCCAGGTCCGCACCGCCAGCGGCCCACGAGTCATGGCCACCTTACGGAACCTCGCCATCACTATCCTGCGGCTGCCCGGCCACGCCAGCATCGCCGCCGCCATCCGCCACCACGCCCGCCGCCCGGACCGGCCACTACGAACGATCATGAACTACTAAACGACTTTGCCGGGGCCCTGGCCTACGGTGCCCGGGGCGAAGTTTCGGGCGCGGGATCCTGGTTGGTCCCGAATACCTGTTCTACTGAAGTTTCGCCATTTTCGTGATCGCCTGACGGGCTGCGGGTGACGCTGTGTGAGGGTTGCTGGTCAGCGCTCGGGTGGGCCGATCCAGAAGCCGAGGGTGTGGTCCATGCCCTGTTCGGGGGTGCCGATGGTGGGGCCGAAGCGGGTGGGCAGTTCGCTCTCGCTCCAGCTCTCGCTGCTGGCCTTGTAGATCGCGATGAGCCAGCGGTCGGCACTGCCCTGGTAGCGCAGGCGGAGCACGGGGAAGGGTTCGCGTTCGCCGGGATTGGTGGTGAACAGGCGCCGGCGGCGGGTCCTGGCGGGTTCGAGGACGGCGACGTAGCAGAAGGCGCCGCTGTGGCGTACGAAAACCTCGATCCGGGGCCAGTTCTCGCGGGCGTGCGCGAAGATGCGCTCGGTGACGGCCTCCCTCGTCGCCTGGTCCGGGCGCGGTCGGGTGCTTCGGGCCATGGGGGTGTCCTTGCCGGGAGCTGACGATGCGCCGCCGTCCGGGCGGCGCCCTGCTGGGAGGTCCCGATGCCGGTGACCGTACCGCCGTCCCTGCTGATCGTGCTGCAAGCCCTGCGGCCGTGCTTCACCGCGCCCTCGTTCGCGACCCTGGCCGCGCTGGTCACCGGCGCCCTGTCGGGTGCCTGGCGCGAACCGTCACCGGGATGTGGCAGGCCGCGGGTCTGGCCGGGAGTGTGCACTGGTCGCGCGCGCACCGCTTCTTCTCTCGCGCGGTGTGGGACCTGGACCAGGTCGGCCTGGCGCTGGCCCGCGCGGTCGTGGCCCGCCTTGTGCCCGACGGCGGCGCGGTCACCGTCGCGGTGGACGACACCTTATTCCACCGCTACGGCAAGAAGGTGCACGGCGCGAGGTACCAGCACGACGGCTCGGCCAGGGGGCACGACGGCATCGGGCGCGGCAACTGCTTCGTGATCGCCGGGATCGTGGTGGCGGTGCCGTTCCTGGCCCGCCAGGTCTGCCTGCCGGTCCTGTTCCGCCTGCATATCCCCAAGACCAGCGCGTCCAAGACCGAGCAGGCCCGCGCCCTGGCCGGCCTGCTCGCCGCCGCGCTGGACGGGCGCACCGTCCACGTAGTGGGCGATGCCCTGTACCGCGGGCCAGCCTGGCGCCATCTGCCCGCCCACGTCACCTTCACCACCCGCCTGGCCGCCAACGCGGTCCTGTACCGGCCCGAGCCGCCGCGCACCGGCAAGCGAGGACACCCCGCCTGGAAGGGCCAGCGGCTGGGCACCGCCGCCGAGATCGCAGTCGCTGCCACCTGGCGACGCACCCGGGTGACCCGCTACGGGACGACCGAGACCGTGGACCTCGCCGTTGTCACCTGCCTGTGGTGGGGCAGCCTGCACCGCACCCCCATCCGCGTGGTCCTGGTCCGCGACCTGGACGAGGCCCGCCCTTACACCCTGGCCCTGGCCACCACCGACCTGGCCGCCACCGGCGAGCAGGTAGTGGCCCGGTACGCTTCCCGCTGGTCCGTCGAGCAGTCGATCAAGGACGGCAAGGACCTCCTCGGCGCGGGCGACGCCCAGAACCGCCTGCCCGCCGCCGTCGAGCGCACCACACCCCTGGGCCTGGCGAACCTGACCATCCTGGTCCTGTGGTACGACCTGGCCGGCCTCGCCGCCGACCTCAACTCCCGCCGCCAGGCCGCCCCGTGGTACCGGCACAAGCGACACGTGTCCGTCGAGGACATGATCATCGCCTTCCGCCGGGCCCGGATAACCGGGAACACCGCAGCCCAGGAAACACCCGCCCTATTCGACGCCCCTGCCTCGACCAGCCAAGCTACCGCCGCGTAGCGGCGAAACTTCAGTGTTCTAGCACAGCCGTTGTTATCCACGCAGCGAGCTCGTCGGTGCTCCAGCCGAGCTCGCGGGTGAACTGCACGAAGAGTTGCGGAGCGGTGAGGACGAGGAGCACGTCGCGTGCCCTGGGCGGCGTGAGGCCCGGTCGCAGCGGATGTTTCTCGGCGAGGATGTTCACTAGCTCGGTGTATCCGTACCGGCGTAGCTGCTCGTTGTGCTCGTAGCGTTCGCGCGCGCCTTCGTCGCCGACCACCGACCAGACCAGCGGTGCGGCCCGGGTGAGGACCTCCACGGTCCCGTCGATCAGGCGGCCCACCGCCGCAGTGATGTCGTGGCCGTCGTCTAGGCGCGGCCACCACGGCATCAGGTGCGGCGGGGTCTGTTCCGGGCCGAGGACCGCGTGCTCGAACACCGCCTGCAGTAGCTCGCTCTTGGTGCGAAACGTGAAGTACACCATCTGGACCGCGACGCCGGCGTCGGCCGCGACGGCGCCGCATGACGGGAGCCGCGTGACAACTCGAACGGGAATCTAGGGAACTAAAGATGGTGCTTGGCCCCGTGAAGGGGCCGCAGCAACCGCACTGATCACGCATGCACGCACATCGGGTCAATCACGGGGTGCTGCCGGGCGTGCCGGACTGGGGGCTGGGTTCCATTTTTCCTCGATGCGGGCGTAGCGCCAGATGAGCAGGGCGGCCAGCCAGGTGGCGAGGAACAGCCCCACGATCACGAACCCGGCGGTGTTGATGTTGAACCGGGACATCAAGCCCCAGAAGCCGGTGGTGCGGCTGAGCCCGTGGATCTCCTGCGGCAGCAGGCTCAGGGCCTCGACCGCGCCGATGACGAAGCAGATCGCCACGGACAGCCCGGTGATGGCCAGGTTGTAGTAGACCTTGCGGACCGGGTTGAAGAACGCCCAGCCGTAGGCCAGGTTCATGAACAGCCCGTCGGTGGTGTCCATGAACGTCATGCCCGCGGTGAACAGGACCGGCAGGCAGATGATCGCGTACCAGGGGATGTGCTGGGAGGCCAGCAGCGCGGTGGTGGCCAGCAGGGCGACCTCGGTGGCGGTGTCGAAGCCCAGGCCGAACACGACCCCGACCGGGTACAGCTGCCACTCCTTGGTGATGACCTTCATCCAGCGGCCGAAGAACCGGTAGAAGAACCCGCGGTTGGCCAGCTGGCGCTCCAGCTCGGCCTCGTCGTACTCGCCGCGGCGCATCGAGGCGAAGACCCGCACGATCCCGGCCAGGACCACCAGGTTCAGCAGCCCGATCAGCAGCAAGAATGCCGCCGAGACGACTGTGCCGAACAGTCCCCCGAACCGCTCGAGCCCCGAGCCGCTGTCCGAGACCGCGCCGAAGACCGTCTTCTCCGCCACTACGATCCCGGCCCCGATGGCGACCACGACGGTGGAGTGCCCCAGGGAGAAGAAGAACCCGAACCCCAGCGGGCGCGGGGCTCCGGTGCTCTGCCGCTCGCCCAGCACCTTACGCGTGCAGTTATCGATCGCCGAGATGTGATCGGCGTCAAACGCGTGCCGCAAGCCGAGCGTGTAGGCCAGCACCGCCACCCCCACCCCGAGCCCCTTGTAATGCGAGGGCACCACGAACACGAACAAGATGACGAACCCGGCCACGTGCAGGCCCGCGATCACCCCGTACATCGCGATCAGCCTGGCTCGCTCCCGGGCGGTCATCGCCGCGAACGACTGCCGTACCAGCTGCCCGATGCGAGGCGACCTGGATGCGCTCGCCGCGGCGCCGCGGGCGGGAATGCTATCCGGTAGGGCATTCATTTCAGTCGCCGGCCTGTATCAGCGGAGGATGCGGAGTGCGAGCCACGGAGGGCAGCCCCGCTGCACCAGCGCCGCCATCTGGTGCCAGTCGACATGGCCGGCGGCAGCTTCGGCCACCGGCCAGGGGATGCCCAGGCGCGCCAGCCGGGCCACGCGCCACTCGTGCACCGGGTCTTGCTTCTCGACTGGTCTCGTGGCGTCCAGGCGGCAGCGTCAGTTCCATCGTTTCCTCCGGCCACTCGATCTGACGGTGGATAAAAGACACGGCCAATTCCACGGACGCGGCGAATCCAGCCTGCTTTTCCTCGAGCAGCCTGCGCACGTATTCCATGTTCTCCATTGCCTGCTTGGCGGTATTCATTGCCGTCGCCCATTTCCAATAATGCGTCTATTGCCGACATAGCCCCGGGCCGGTAATGGCCGGGAGGGCTTGGGGTCCTGGCCTCCACGGTCGCGCGCGGCGGAGGTCACTCGCACCCGTACGGACCCTGGCCCGTGCCCTGGTCTGCGGGTCGGCCCGGGCGCACGCGGGTACCGGTGACCAGCCGGCCGACGTCCGTCCGGTGCTGGGGTGGACTGATGCTGCGGACGTCAGGAATCCGCTGCCCTGGCTCCGGGCACCGCCACATCTACGGGGCCGAAGGGGTGCCCGGCGCTGGGCCGCCCTGCCGCAGACCAGGGAACCCGGCCAGGGGTTTCACGGGTTCGACGCGCCGCCCGGAGCGCGACCGTGATTCCAGTACCAACCTGCAGGCGAAACCGCCCGGCTCCCGGTCCGCAGCCTGGGGCCGGCGGGTCGCCGCTAACGGAAGGAGGCCTCATGCCCACGGTCACCGTCGGCCAGGAAAACAGCTCAGACATCGAGATCCACTACGAGGATCACGGCGCCGGCCAGCCGGTGGTGCTGATCCACGGGTACCCGCTCAGCGGCCGCGCCTGGGACAAGCAGGTCCCGGCCCTGCTGGAGGCCGGCTACCGGGTCATCACCTACGACCGGCGCGGGTTCGGCAAGTCCAGCCAGCCGGCCACCGGCTATGACTACGACACCTTCGCCGCCGACCTGGCCGCCCTGCTGGACCACCTCGACCTGCGCGACGCCGTCCTGGTCGGGCACTCGATGGGCACCGGCGAGGTCACCCGGTATCTGGGCACCCGCGGCTCGGCCCGGGTGGCCAGGGGCGTGCTGGTCTCCCCGATCCCCCCGTTCCTGCTGCAGACGCCGGACAACCCCGAAGGGGTGCCGCAAGGCCTGTTCGACGGATTCGTCCAGGCCGCCATGGCCGACGCCCCGGCGTGGATGAAGGGCTTCCTGGACAACTTCTACAACTTCGATACCCTGCGCGGCACCCTGGTCAGCGACCAGGCCTGGCAGGCCAGCTGGAACCTGGCCGTGACCGCGTCGGCCACCGCCGCGGTGGCCTGCATCCCGACCTGGGCGACCGACTTCCGCGCCGACCTCCCCGAAATCGACGTGCCCATGCTGGTCGTGCAGGGCGACGCGGACCGGGTCCTGCCGCTGGACAAGACCGGCCAGCGGCTGCCCGCCCTGATCAAGGACGTGCAGCTGATCGTCGTCGAAGGCGGCCCGCACGCCATCCCCTGGACCCACGCCGCCCAGGTCAACACCGCCCTGCTCGACTTCATCCGCAGCTGACGCCCGACCCAGCCCACACCACTACCCAGAAGGAAGAGCAAAATGTCGAACCACTTCAGCGCCGACAACCTCAAGTTCCCCGGCGACGACCGCCGCCTGGACCTCACCGACGTGTTCGTCTTCCAGGCGCCCGCCAGCCCGGAACATCACCACACACTGCTTCACCGTCACCACCCCGGCACAACCGTGCTGATCATGGACTCGAACCCGACCAGTGCCCCGCCGCCGATCCCGGCCCCGGTGACCGGCCCGGAGTTCTACCCCGGCGCGGTCTACCGGATCAACATCGACACCGACGGCGACAACCACGCCGACGTCGCGTTCACGTTCGTGTTCTCCGAGTACGAGAACGGCAGGCAGACCGGGACCGCCAAATACGCCACCGGCGCGCAGGCCCGCCAGCCCGAGCCGGCCGGCGAGGTGCTAAGCAGGGACATCCCGGTCAGCTTCGACGGCACGGCGCAGCCCGTCCAGGCGGGCCGGATCCGGCTGTTCGCCGGGCTGCGCAGCGACCCGTTCTTCGCCGACGTCGAAGGCGCCCTGCACGGCTTCCCTGGACCGGGCACGACGATTTCGCCGGCAACAACGTCGACTCGATCGTGCTGGAGGTACCCGACGACATGCTCGGCGGCCCGGTCATCGGCGTGTGGGCCTCGATCAGCCGGCGCAGCAACGGCGTGCTCGAGCAGATGGACCGCGGCGGGAACCCGACCATCAACCCGTTCATCAACCCCGACGGCGAGAAGAACCTGTTCAACTCCCGGCAGCCCGCCGACGACGTGGCCAACTACCTGGAACCGTGGTCGGCGATCCTGCAAAACGCCGGCGGCTACACCCCCGAGCAGGCCAAGGCGGCCGCCCTGCAGGTCCTGCCCGACATCCTGCACTACGACCGCACCAAGCCCGCCACCTACCCCAACGGCCGCGTCCTCACCGACGACGTCTACAGCATGCGCTTCGCCTGGCTGACCAACGGCAAGGTCCCGCCGACCGGCCTCAAGCCGCACGACGACCTGCTGGCCCAGTTCCCCTACCTCGGCCCGCCCAACCCTAGCATAGCTCGATCGAGCCGGTGTTCGCTACGCGGCGGCGGCCGGCTCGCTCGCCAAGCATGGCTTGGCGAGCGAGCCGGTTCGTGCCTCGGTCCGCCCTGAGGTCGCCGTCCCCGATCACTCCGCCGTCACTCGCGCTCGGCGGCGGGCTCTTGAGCAGCCGGGCGAGGTCGCTGTCCGACAGGCGCTAGGCGGCGTAGCCCGTGACATGTGCCTCGCCTTTGGCTATGTCGACCGTGCCCCGGGCCCAGATCTGAAGTGGGTTTACCCACGCATAGTCGGGCTCGGAAGTCGTCATGGTCACGTTTTCGCGCAGGTCGCCAACGGGTGGTCCCTCCGTGAAGCGGGCGACGCCATCGGCATAGAGCGCGATCTTCTTGCCATCCTCGGTCGTGATCTCTGCATGGATGTGGAGTTGAACGCGACCATCGGGACGGACGTGGATGTAGTCGGTTAGCTCAACCGTTCCTCGTAGCCTCTGGCCGACGATCGGCCCCTGGAAGGCGAGGTCGTACCGGGCCCCTTGCGGAGGGATGTCTGCGACACCGGACAGCAGAGCGTCCAGCGCGGGCACACCGTACGAGGTCGCCCCGGTCGACTGGATGGTGTACTCGTAGATCAACTCGCCGGGCATCTGTTCCGTCATGACCGAATGCTCCTTCTTCTCAGGGCCTGGTCGAGCTCGCGGCGGGAGCTGATGTCCAGCTTGGCGAACACCTTGCGCAGGTGCCACTCCACGGTGCGGCCGCCGATGAACAGCTGTGCGCCGATCTCCGGGTTGGTTCGTCCCTCGCGGGCCAGCTGGGCGATCTCCTCCTCTTGCGGAGTCAGGTCGGTGCGGGTATCTTCGCTGCGCTTGCGCGCCTTCTCGCCGGTCGCCTGGAGCTCTCGCCGCGCGCGTTCGGCGAAGGCCTCGGCGCCCATGGACGCGAGCGCGTCGAACGCGGGCCGCAGCTGGTTGCGGGCATCGATCCGCCGCTTCTCCCGGCGCAGCCATTCGCCGTAGACCAGGCGGGCGCGGGCCAGGTGGGTCGCCATCCGGGTTCTGCCCAGCAGCTCGATCGCCTCGCGGTACTCCTCTTCGGCGGCGCGTCCCCCGGATACCAGCGCCCGGGACCGCGCCGCCGCCCCGCGAGCCCAGTTGCTGGCGCTCGCCACGGCTAGCTGCGACAGCTGATCAGCCGCCGCGCAGGCACGTTCCTGCTGATCGCTTCGTGCCGCGGCTTCCACCAGCTCATACAGGGCCCACGGCGAGATGACGATCTCGTCGACGGCGCTGGCACCGTGCGCCGCCTCGGCGGCGGGCCCGTAGTTGCCGAGGCCGTTGTACAGCACCGCCTGCGCGTAGTCCGTGTAGGTCAGTGCCGCGCCCTCGCCCCGGTCCGAGGCGCCACGGGCCATCTCCTCGGCCAGTTCGGCCGCGCCCGGCGCGTCCCCGCGCCACGCGGCGAGCAGCAGTGGGACGTAGGGCAAGGTGGCCTCTCTGGTCCCCGGGTCGACGCGCTCACGCTCCATCAGCAAGGCCGCCGCCTTCGACAGCTCGCCGGCCTGGACGTGGATCTCGGCGAGATAGTCCAGCGCGAACGGAAGCCAGCTGAGGGTGCCGTTCGCGCGCGCCAGCCGGACCTGGCCGGCCGCGAGCTCGAACCACGCCTCGTCGTCCCACAGGTCCATGGCGACCATGTTGTACGAGACGGACAGCCAGTCCAGCTCGAGCGGCTGCGCCCGGTAGCGGCGCAGTGCCTCCTTGAGCGTGGGGGCGGCGGCCAGGTACCCATCGGCCAGGCGCACGGCGAGGCCGTGGATGAGCAGCTGCGAGTGCGGCAGCGGCTCCGGCCCGGAAGGCCGCAGCGTTGCGGATCTCGCGGCGCGCGCGACCTGCCTCGCGTCCTGTCCGCGGCCGAGTCGGCCGGCGTAGATCGCGGCCACCAGGGCTTCGAGATAGGTCTGCCGGGCCAGCTCGGCGTCCAGGCTCTGTAGCCGCTGTGCTGCCCGCAGCATGAGCGGCGGCGCGTCGCCGCCCCGTCTCAGCGCGAACGCGATCTGCGCCCGCATCCGCTGCACGCGCGCCTCGCCGAGTTCGCCCGGCGGTCCGAGCTCAGCCGTTACCAAGAGGGCCTGCGCGGCCTCGAAATCCCCGGCTGCGTACTTCGCCTCGGCCGCCGCCAGAGCCCGTGAGGCGCGCTCGCCCGGGTCCGGAGTGAGCGCCACGGCTCGCTCCCAGAAGGCCGCGGCGGCGGCTACCCCGCCTCGGCGCAGGGCACGGCTGGCCGAGTTGATGAGCTCCTCGGCCACCGCCTCGTCCGGCCCGGCCATCGCGTGGGCGCGGTGCCACGCCCGGCGGTCGGGGTCGGCCAGCGGATCGGTCACTGCTGCCAGCGCCTCGTGTACGGCTCGCCGGTCATCGGCGGCGGCGGCCCGGTAGGCGGCAGAACGCACCAGGGGATGCCGGAAGCGCACGTTCGCACCGAACCCCAGCAGGTCGGCCGCGGCGGCCAGGTTCACGGTTCCGGTGTCCAGGCCGAGTACCCGAGCCGCCCGGAGGATCAGCGCCGGGTCCCCGACCGGATCGGCCGCCGCGAGCAGGACCAGCCGCTGGACCTCGTCCGGCAGCTCACCCAGGCGCGCCGCGTACTGATCTTCGATGCGCCTGGGCAGATCTCCCGCGTCCGGAAGAGCGAACCCGCCGGCGAGGTCGGCGGCTCCGGCCTCGGTAGAGCTCGAGCAGGGCCAGAGGATGGCCGTGTGTCTCCTCGAGAATCCGGGCGCGGACGCTCTCGTCGAGCGGACCTGAGGTGACCGTCGCCAGCAGCGCCCGAGCCGACTGTTCATCCAGTCCGCCCAGCCGGAGTTCGGGCAGACCCGCCAGGTGATTCGGCGAGGGATCCCCTGGGGCCGGCGTCCGGACCGCGAACACCAGCGCTATCGACTCCGCCAGCAGGCGGCGCCCGACGAATCCGAGGACCTGGGCCGAGGCCTGGTCGAGCCACTGCGCGTCGTCCACGACGCACAGCATCGGCTGCTCCTCGGAGGTCTCCGCCATGAGGCTGAGCGCCGCGAGGGCGACCAGGAACCGGTCGGGGCTATCTCCGGAGGCAAGCCCGAACGCGACGCTGAGCCCGCGACGCTGAGGCTCGGCCAGCGACCCGAGCCGGCCGAGCATCGGCGCGCACAGCTGGTGCAGCCCGGCGAAGGGGAGCTCCATCTCCGACTCGACGCCGGCCACGCGGGCCACCCAGAAACCGGACGCCTCGGCGATCAGATGTCGCAGCAGTTCCGTCTTGCCGATCCCCGGCTCTCCCCGCACGACCAGGACGGCGCTCCGACCGCTTCGCACGTTCGCGATGAGCCGTCCCAGGATCTCCAGCTCGCCGGTCCTGCCGAACAACCGGGGCGGAGGATGCACTGTCACGCCCACCATCCGGAGTGAGGACTAGCGGAGACGCTTCACGGCAACGCTACGCGCCACCTCAGACGGGCCGCAACGGGCCAGATGACCAGTCGGGATACCGGCGCCCGGCTGCTCCTGTCCGCCCACACGGTAGAATGGCATCTGCGCAAGATGGCGCTGACACAACTCGGACAGGGAGGCCTATCGGCCTAGCGGCCCGCGATCTGGCCGCCGTCGATGTGCAGGATCTCGCCGGTGATGTACGGCGATGACTCCAGGAACAGGATGCCGTCGACGACGTCGCTGACCTGGCCGACCCGCCCGAGCGGAGGAAGCCGGTCGCCGAGTCCCTCGTAGCTGTCCGCCGGGTGCACCGGCGTCTGGATGATGCCGGGCGAGACGGCGTTGACCCGGATGCCCAGGGAGGCGTACTCGACGGCCAGTGACCGGGTGGCCGAGGCCAGGCCGCCCTTGGTCAGCGCGGCCAGCACCGAGGGCGCATGCGAGTTCGCGACCTCGGCAAGGGTGGCCGAGATGTTGACCACGTGGCCGCCGTACCGCTTCACCATCTCGGCGATGACCCGCTGGGTCAGCCAGAAGAACCCGGTGAGGTTCACCCCGACGACCAGGGCGTAGTCCTCGGCGGTGTAGTCGGTGAAGGGCTTGGAGATGAACACGCCGGCGTTGTTGACCAGGGTGTCGATGCGGCCGAACCGCTCCAGTGCTCCCTCGATGATCCGTTCGGCGGTGGCGGGCTTCGCGATGTCGCCCTCGACGGTGAGCACGTCCGGGTCCTCCGACGGCTTGATCGTGCGGGCGTTGGCCACCACCGCCCAGCCTCGCCGGCGGTACCCGGCCACCAGGCCGGCGCCGATGCCCTGTGAGCCTCCGGTGATGATGGCGACCCTCCGGTCGTTCCAGGTCATGGGATGATCATCGCCGGGTCGCTTGGGTGCCGGCTGAGCGGCGTGGTCTCGACGGTCATCCACGGGTCCAGGGGCAGCGACTTCAAAATCGCCTGCATCTCGGCGGGGCTCCCGGCGTTCCACAGGCCCAGCGCGCGCGAGGGGCCGGGCAACCTCCACAGCCGCAGCAGGTGCCCCTGCCCGGCCAGCTCCTTCGCGCGCTGCGCCTCGCGCGCCTCGGTGTCGTCCACGGCCTGGCCGGGCGTGCCCTCCGGGACGCTGATGGTGAAAGTGGTCAGGAACTCCCTACCTGCGTTCCCGGCCGCCAGCGCCGGGTCGCTCGGGTGCGGCGCGAGCGGTGTCACCTCGTCGGTGCGCCACACCCGCAGCGGCATCGAGGCCAGGACCTCCTCAAGCTGGCCGCCGTCCGCGGCGGCGAACAGCCCGAACGAGCGCCATTCACCTGGTCGCAACGGCGGACGCCACAGGCGCAGCAGGTGCCCCGCCGCTGCCAGTTCGCGCGAGCGCGCGGCCTCGCGGGCCCGGACGTCGTCGACGTCCCGTTCCGGCGTCCCGTCCGGGACGTGGGTGGTCATTGTGACGAGGTACTCCATGGCCGGCTCCTCCTGGCGCTGTGGAAGTGGAACCACTGTCCGTTCGGTGAAGAAGAATTTTCAATTTTTCTGAACGGACAGGGGTGTTACGGTCCGCATGTGGTCGGCTTGCTGGTACGGATGGTGCAGCGAGTGGCCGCCGGCCTCCCAGTTCTTGCGGAGGCCGGGGGCGGCCAGGTCCCAGTCCGGGCGGATCTCGCGGGTCACCTCACGCAGGTCGCGGCGAAGGTCCTCGAACGACGGCCTGCCCCAGAACCAGTAGCCGTTGTAGACGCTGAAGATGACCAGGCCCGGCTTGAGCACGAGCGTGTACGGGATCATCGGGTCGTAAAAGGAGTCGGTGTACTCCTGGATGCCGAGGTCCTTGGCGATCTCGCGGCCGGCGTCGGACAGGAAGGTCCACTGCGCACCGACCGAGTCGCGGAACTCGTTGGTCTTGAGGATGTTGTCGGTGGAGATGGTGACGATCTGCGTGTAGCCGACGCCGATCTTCGGGTAGTTGGCGGCCAGCTCGAGGTGCTGCTGGTGGTCCTTCGGGCAGTACCCGCCGCGCGAGAGGACCAGGATCATCGGGTCGATCCCCTGCAGTTCGCTCAGCCGGCGCCGGGCCTTGGTGTGGTCGGTCAGCTCGTAGTCGGGGAAGATCCCGCCGGGCACGATGTCAGCGCGCACGGTGTGCTCCTTAGTTGAAGGCGACGTCGGTGACGTCGACGGCTGGCGGTCACCCGCTGGACGCCGGAATGAGCTCGCGGCGCAGCGCCTCCGCCAGGCCGGTCAGGGAGTCGTATGCCGCCAGCGCGGATGTCGCGCGGCCGGCAGGCGGGTGAGGCCCTGCGCCGAACCGGGCGCGGGCCGAGGTGATCCCGGTGCCGAAAATGATCGCGCAGCCCAAGCCGGGCGGGGTTCATCTGTATACCCGGTAATCCGGGCCGGTGACGAGGTCGGCATCGAGGCGCCGTCCCGGCGCGTGGTAGAAGTCCTTGGCCCGGTCCACATCAGAGACGGGTACCACCACAACCTCGAGTTCCATGTCCACGGCCGTGGCTCCAATCCTCTGGTTTCCGGTCGCTTTCACGGTCGCGTTCGGGCCGCCAGGTCGCACCCGTGAACACCCTGGCCGGTTGCCCTGGTCCCGGCCCGTATGCCGGGCGCCGTTCGCGGATCCGACGGACCTGTTCGTCACGCACCGCGGGTAATCCAAACCCCGATGTGAGCAACAGAGCAGCCCGTCCGGGTCGCGCACGGAAGCGAGGGCTGAGTATCATCTCCAGACACCCTCCTTGAGGCGTCCCCCTTGTTCCAGCGCAGGTAGCAGTAGGGCGCGTCGCAATCCGCGCATAACCACTGGGCCGACCGCTATGAGGGGAATCCCAGCCATCCAGCCGGGCGCGACTCAAAGAGCCTGCCGTCAGACCCAACTCGCGTACCGAGCGAGGGGTCAACAGATGCGGTGGCGGGCGCTCCTTCCTACGCCTGGCTACCGCGATCTGCGATGCTGCTTCGGGAACCACTTGCGGGAACCACCGTGCAAACTTTCCCAGGCACCTTAGGGCATCTCCCGGCATGGTTTTCGCAGTTCAGATGCATGAACCGACCCGGAAAGCTGGGCGCAATCCTGACCGTATCCCGCCTTACAAGCAGGGGTCACTGGTTCGATCCCAGCCCGCCGTGACGTTTTCCTCAGCGCCAGGACGCTGGGTGCTGGCGATCACCGTGCGCGGCTCGGGATCGTGGCGCTGGCATCTGACGGCCGGGGTTCATCGCGGTTGTACAGCCGTATCATGCGTCGTTCCGGGAGGAAGGGCCGTGCATAGACCCAGAAGGGACGCTCAGCCTGTGATCGGGCGCGGCGATCCTCGGCCTCCCGTCGGATGCCGCTGGTAGCGTGCGTAGGTATGAGCGCACAGCCGGTGCACGGTTCCGACCCGGACGATCCGGTCGAGATCTTGCATGTCCTGCCTGAGCGGTTCCATGATCAGTTTCTGGCCGAGTATTACGAGGCGGCGTCGGAGGCGGCCCGGCAGGTGGACGGGTACCGGCAGTTGCACGATCTGCTTCGGCGCTGGCGGCTGAGCGCGGTTGCCTATTCTGCCCCTGGGTTCGGGGAGCGCCTGCAGGCAGTGCAAGAGGCTGTCCGGACCGGCACCCTGGAAGGGTCGGTGCCGATCGAGGAGATCGTGCCCGGCTGGCCAGATCGCTTGTGAGTTATCGCGTCAGGTTCGAAGGCGCTGCCCTCGTCCAGCTGAACGGCTTACCGGGCGCCGCTTTCGATGCCCTGCTGCAGCGAGCGGTTGATCTCGTCGAGGAGCCCTGGGATGCGGCCGTAATGCCGCCTGGCAAGGACCTTGCCTTCCGCATGACGGTGTTCGGCGGCGGTTCCGGACTGCTGACCTTCCATGCCGATGACGCCTCGAAGATCATCCGGATCTTCGACATCACCTGGATCGGCTGACTGACAGCCGATTTCGGCACCCAGATCGTGGTGCTGCTTCCTCGCCAGATGCCGGCCTGCCCAGCCACTCGCTGTGGGCTGCCAGCGCGGCCTCGATCTCGGCTTCTTCGGAAAGTTTGGTTATTGAAGGTTAGCGGCGCTAACTAACTGCGGGAGCCTAACGGGGAGCCAACGTCTACCGGCATCAGGCCACGCCAGGCCACGTCCAGCCACAGTCGTGGCTGGCAGATGCCACGCCAGGCCACGGCCAGCCACGTCCAGCGACCGTAATAACTCGTCTTACAAGCGAGGGGTCACTGGTTCGATCCCAGTTGCGCCCACCCGGCAAAACGCTCATGCTTCCACCTCCGGATCGTGCCGATGGGAGCGCAGATGGGAGCTGGATTCCCCGTCGCGCTCCCGGAACGGGGCCAGCCACTCATCGAGAGCGGGCACGGCCGAGCGCGGCCCGGCGCCGCGGCCGGTGTCGATGCGCGCCCGTGCCGTGACCGCTGCCTGCCAGCGCTGCGTCTGGCGGGTCAGCATTTCCTCGATCATCTCGTTGTCGATGTGGGTGTAGTGGTCGGCGATGTCGCCGGAGGGACCGTGACCGAGACGGTCACGGCGCAGGACCCGGGGAACGCGGTCGCGCCGCATGGCCGTCTGGTGGCCGTGCCGCAGGCCGTGGGGTGTCAGGCCCGGGATGAGCGCCGCCCACGAGCATTCGGCCAGCTGCTCTGCCTTCGCCCGGTGCATGCCCTTCATCGGCACCGGAATGCCGGGGAACGGGTCGTGCGAGCAGTGCACCCGCCAGCGCCCGGTGTGGTAGCCACGGCGGCGTTTCTGCGCCGGGTAGACGCCATCGGCGGCCGGGCGGAAGATCCAGCTCGCGTAGCTGGACCGCCGGGCGTCGCCGGCCTCGGCGCCCAGGAACAAGAACACCTCGCGCGACCCGCACGCGCTGGTGCCGTCGTCGCGGCGCGGGCACCGGCACCGGCGGCCCTGAGCCTTGAGCCGCTGCAAGAGTGCGAACAGCCAGCCGGGAATATCGACATCCCGCCGCGAGCCTTCCTTGGGCGGCGCGAGGTAGAACTTGCCGTTCAGCTCGACCAGCTGCCATTCGACGCGGATATAGGAATGATTGCGGCGGCGATCTGGGCCTCTTATATAAGAGGCCTGCAGCCCGTTCACCTCGCCCCACCGCAGGCCCGTGAAGGCGATCAGCAGGACCCGGATGAACTCGGCCTCGCCCGCCAGGAGCCCGCACCGCTCGGCGAGCAGCAGCGCGGTGTCCTCCGTGGCCCAGATCTTCTCCGCCATGGCCCCGGGCCCGGTCCTGGCTAGCCATACGGCCCCGGCCGCGCTGGCGGCTGGCCAGGTTCACCTCCAGGCGCCCGGCCGTGACGGCGTCGGCCAGGATCGTGTGCAGGCGGTGCCGGGTGCCGCGGATGTACTCAACGGAGTAGCCGCGCTCGTCGATGAGCGCCCGCTCCCAGACGCCGATCTCTTCGCGCCTGAGCGACGCGAGCGACCGGTCACCGAAGGCGGGCAGGATGAAGAGCCTGATCGGCGCCGAGTAGTTGGCCCTGGTGGTGACCTCGATGTCCCAGGCCGGCCAGATCTCGCTGACCCACTCGGCCAGCGTGATCTCGCCCTTCGCGGCTTTCTCAGCCTTCACAGCCTCCTCGCCGGCGCCGGCCTCGATGGCGGCGCGGGCGTCGCGGGCGGCCTGCAGAGCCTTGTTCCTGGTCGGGTAGCCGCTGGTCGACCGCAGCCGCCCATCGGCGTCGGGGTAACGGCCGCGCCAGGTAGAGCCGCGCTTCTCCGCGAAGCACTGGGTCCGGGACATCAAGCCTCCCGGCCAGCGGCCGGGGGGTGCTCGGCCGCGGTGACGGCTAGCGGGGATGCCAGCTGCTCAGCTAGCGCCTGCTTCACATCCGCGCGCGGCGGTGCCTGCCGCCGGCGTCGCGCTGGCGGGCCGTCGGCTTTCCCGGGACGCTGGACGCTTTCGGCCTGCTTGCGGGTGCCTGCGGCGCGCGGGCTCGGCGAGCGTAGCGGGGCTTGCCGAGGGGGCCGCGCTAGATCCTGCTGAATGGCGGCGACGTTCGAGTCAGTCAGCCGGTATTCCCGGCCCCACCGGCTGTGAGCGTATCCGCGGCGCTTGATCATCCAGCGCAGGGCACATGGCGTCACGCCGGGAAAGTACAGCTCGCAGACCTCGGCCAGTGTCCGGTGCCGTTCCGGGGCTACCACGGTGCACCTGCCTCGCGGGAGCCAGGAGACTCGCAGACCCCTTGCGAGACGACCGGGGCAGTCGGCGCGCCCAGCGTCCACGGCCGCAGCGGTGCGTTCCTGTGCAGCCGCAGCGGGTGCGCAGGGTGGCCGTCAGCGGTGATCCCGGTCGTAGCGTCGTCTCGCGCTCCTGCCGTGCCCGGATTGAGCAGCACGAAGGCCATCGACGGCCCGGCGCACGCCCATGCGCGGTGCAGCGACCACCGGTAGCGCCGGACCGGCGAGAAGCACGCGAACCCGTCAATCGCCTGCTGGCGTGCCTCGCACGACCGGATGCCCGCGACGGCGATCACGATGGCGATCACGATGATGACGACTCTGGTCACCGGGTACCTCCGTGCTTGCGGTCGCGGCAGGGGTCATCGAAACGTGACGGGTCGGTTCTGGTCATGACCTGCCTCCCTGTGCTCGGGTCGCGTCCTGAGCGCCCGTGGCCCGGCCGGGCCCTTCCCCAAGTCCCGGCCGGACGCATGGCGGCTCAGGGGCCTGCCGCTGTTTGACGGGCCGGCTGGACCGCCACCCGGACGGTGCGGCCGCCGCGGAGCAGGGTCACTGACCGGATGCTGACCGGGGCGGCGGCTGCGCGCGACAAGTGCTCTTCCATATAGCGGACCGCTTCCTGCTGCCGGGAAGGATCGTTGCGCGGGTGGATGCCTGCATACCCTGCCACCGCGGACGGGATATCGACCTGATAGCCGCCGCGCCCGGCCCGGACGTGCAGGCGCACGCCCGGCGGCGTGATGGCGTGCCGGAATGCCCGCGTGATCTGCGCCGCTGACAGGGGCCCGGCCGCGGCGGCGGGTGCGCGGCGCCCGGTCACCGGGCACCCGCCGCTGCGGTGCCGGGGACGGCGCGCAGGGTGCGGACGGCGAGCTGCAGCGGCTCGGTGAGGCGTGGCAGGCCGAGGACCGATCCGAGCCGTGGTTGGCCTCGGCCCTGTGTGAGCAGGTGCCCGTTTTTCTCATGCAGGAGCGCGGGGATGAAGCGGTCCTGTGGGGCCGGCGAGCCGTGGAGGCCGCCGAGGGCAACCCGCCTGTGCGCCACCGTGCCCGTTGCCTGCTTGCCCTGGCACTGGTCTGGACCTACCGGGTGCCAGAGGCGCTGGCCCTGCTCGGGCAGCTGCCGGGGCCGGGCGAGCAGCTGGCTGCTATCGATCTGGACGCGCTGATCTTGCGCGGGACCGCGCGCCTGTGGGCGGGTTACCCGGAACTGGCCTTCCCGGACCTGTCGCACGCTGCCGCCCGGCTAAGAGGCGGGTCGTCGGCTCGCTTCGCGGGCGTGTGCCTGACCTACCTTGCTTGCGCGGAGTACCTGCTGGGTGCCTGGGACGACGCGCTGGCCCACGCCGAGCTTGCCATGTCCCTGGTGCGCGACGCCGGCTACGGTATTTTGTCCGCCCTGGTCCACCACTTTGGCACCCTGGTACCGATCGGCCGGGGGGACTTCGGTCTGGCCGCCCGCCACATCGAGGCTGCTTACGCTGCGGCGGCAGCGCTGGGAGAGGCGTGGGCGGGCACGGTTACCGCCGAGGCGGCTCTTGCCCTGGCCCGCGGGGCCCCGGCCGACGCCCTGCACGCGGTGGCCAGGGTGCGCGAGGAGTGGAAGGGCAAGTGGTTCGGGATCACCGGCCTGCTCGACTGGCGTTCGCTGGAGGTCGAGGCCCTTATCGCGCTGGGCCAGATCGACCTTGCTGCTCAACGTCTCGGCGAGCTCGAGCAGCTCCAAGGCGACGGCGCTTCTCCGCTTGCCAGTGCCAGCACCGCCCGGCTCAGGGCGCTGCTGTCGATGGCGCGTGGAGACCGCGCTGCGGCGTCCCGGGCCTTCGCCGATGCCTGGCAGCACGCGAGCGGCCTGAGGGTTCCGCTCGTCCTGGCGCGGCTCGAGATGGACGAGGCCAGGTTCCTTCGCCAAGGCGGGCAGCGCAAGCGAGCGCTCGCGCGGCTGCGCTCGGCCTCCGCCCGCCTCGCTGCCCTGGGGGCGCGTCCCGACGCGCAGCTTTGTGACCAGGAACTCGCCCGTTGCCACGCCCGGCCGCGGCCCGGCCAAACGCGCCGGGACTTCGGGCTCACCACCGCTGAGTCCACCGTCGCGCGCGCCGTCGCAAGGGGCCTGACCAACAAGGAAGCCGCGGACGAGCTGTATCTGAGCGTCAAAACGATCGAGTTCCATCTCTCGCACATCTACATGAAGCTCGACATCCGGTCGCGACGCGAGCTCGCCCGGCTTCTCGAACAACCAGAGCAGGGCTCCCAGCGCCGCAGATGAGGGAGCACCCCCACCGGCACCGAGCCCCTGAGACGCTGCCAGCCATCCCGAACCCGGACGGGCCCTGAGGGAGCAGCGCGGGCACGCGGCGCTCCCCGCCGTACACGGCCCCCGCGGCGGCGGCCCGCCGGCCACCCTGCACGTAACCGGGAGAGGCTGCGCAGGCGGCTGGCCTCGGCGTCATCCCCGGCAAAAGGTGGCGGGAACCACGACACAAACGACAAGGGTCGGACTAGGGAACGACCCTGGGGAAGGGCGGACAGGGCCTGGGAAAACCAGGGACCAGCCCCGGCGACATCGCGCCGGCCGCGGCAGACACTTAAATCATGAGAACCCTGAAACTCGTGGTGGACATCGACAGGACCGCAGATGGTCACATCGAGGGACGAATTCAAGCCCCCGGTGAACCGGCATTGCCGTTCTCGGGCCGCCTCGAACTGCTCAGGGCCATCGAGGACACGCTGCCCGCCGCCGAACAGGCCGCACTTGCGCCAGGCCCGGCCGGAGACGAGGAAGGCACGCGACGTTCCCCGCGTGATCAGAAATACCAAGCAAGGCCCATCCCGCAAGAGGACGGACCTCGCAACAGGGGGTGATAGCAATGGCTATCTCTAGCAATCCCTCTACCAATCCGGTGCCGGCCGACGCGAGCCTGGATCGCCGCGGCTGGACGCCTTCCGGCGGCGGGGCCAAGGCCACTCCAATCTCTGTCCCCCCGCAGGCAAAGACCATGGATCTGAGGTGGCTGTGGCTGCTCATCGGGTTCGCGCTGCTGCCCTTCACCGCGTACCGGGTGGTCTTTCCGCTGGCCGCATGGATCGCGCCAGTGTTCTTGCTGCGGTTCGAGCGGGTCTCGCGGCGCGGCGGGCCGGCGCTGTGGCTGATCTTTGCCGCGTACATGCTCGCTGGTGTCATCGACCTGATCGGGCTCCCGTACCGTGGCCTGGACCTGCTGCTCGGTCTGACGGGCTTCCCGCTGTACCGTGCCGTGCGGTTCACCTTGCCGTACGTGACTGACCGGCTGCTCGGCGCCCGCCTGGGTACCTGGCCGCGGATGCTGCTGTTCCCGGCCTCCTTCGTGGCCAGCGACTGGCTGATGGGGCTGCTTCACCTCACCGGGACGTCCGGCTCGCCTGCCTATTCCCAGTACGGCGTCCTGCCGCTCATGCAGCTGGTCTCGGTGACCGGGATGTACGGCCTGACCTTCCTGGTCCTGTGGTTCGCCTCCGCGGTCAACGCCGTGTGGGAGCACGGTTTCCGGTGGCGGGCCACGCGGCTGCCGCTGGCCGTCTTCGGCTCGGTGCTGGCGGCGGTCTTCGCGTTCGGCTTCGCCCGCCTCAGCCTGGCCGCGCCGACCTCGCCGACGGTGAAGGCGGCCACGATCACCCTCAGCCCGGCGGTTTTCAATCAGGCCAACGACGGCCTGGACTTGGCGACGTTCAACCGGGCCACCAGCGCCCAGCGGGCAGCGTGGCGCCCCAGGTTCCAGGCCACCGTCGACCAGATGCTGGCCCGCACCCAGACAGCACTGAGCCAGGGCGCCAAGATCGTGGTCTGGCAGGAGCAGTCGGCGCTGGTGCTGCCCGGGGACCGGCAGAACGCCATCAGCCGGGCCGCGGCGCTGGCCCGCAGCCACGGTGCCTACCTGCAAATCTGGCTCGGGGTCCTCAACCAGACCCAGTCCCTGCCCTACTTCGCCAACCAGGCGATCTTGATCAGCCCGGCCGGGACCGTCGTGTGGACCTATGACAAGACCTACCCCGTCGGCCCCGGCGGCGAGTCCGCCTTCACCGTCAGGGGCTCGGGCGTGCTGCCCGTGGCAGACACCCCGTACGGCCGGCTGACCACGGCCATCTGCAACGACCTCGAGTACCCCGGATACCTGCGCCAGGCCGGACAAAAGGGGGCCGACATCCTGCTCGCGCCGAATCATGAGAGTAGCTTCGTTCCAGACCTCCTACCGCGCCGGCGAACAGGTCTACCGCGCCATCGAAAACGGCACCTCGCTGATCCGGCCGACCGGCGACGGCATCTCGCTGATGACCGACTACCTGGGACGGGTGATCGCCAGCCAGAACTACTCGGCCAGCAACAACGGCATCATGCTGGCCAACGTCCCCACCCAGGGCGTACGGACCATCTACAGCCACATCGGCGATGCCTTCGCCTACCTGTGCACAATCGGAGTGCTGCTGGGAATCCACCTGGCCCGGCGCGCCAAGCGCAACTCCGCCCAGACAAGCCCAGCAGCCAACGACGGCCTCACCAATCACGGCACGCCGACCCCGGTACCACATCGTCTCCGCCGAACGCCGCTTGTAACCCGGCTCTACGAACGCTTGCTCGGCGACGTCCCGTCAAGCCAAGCAGCCAACGACGGCCTCACCAATCACGGCACGCCGACCCCGGTACCGCATCGTCTCGGTCGAACGCCGCTTGTAACCCGGCTCTACGAACGCTTGCTCGGCGGCAGCTAATGCGCGGCGCTGCTGCCACCTGCCCGCGCAGATCTGGCTGAGCACCCCACCTGGTGAGCTCCTCGCGGCCGCGGTCAGCAGGACATTGACCTGCTGACCGCGGCGCTGCAGCTCGCGGCGCAACGGCAGCAGGCCGAGGCACGGCAGAAGATCGCCGTCGGCCTGCTCGGAGGTGCGGCCCTGGCCATCGCCCTCGGCTCATCCCGCCCGCAGCTAGGCCGCTGACCGGATACGCGGCGTCCCGGAATCGGCCGTTTCCAGGACGGTCGGCGTCACCGGCGCCCACCCAGGTCAGCCCATCCCGGAAACCAGTCCCGGAACCGCGTCGGCAGCGCGGGGTACCGGGACGATCGGCCCATGACCACCAGCCGACGGCAGTGCTGGCTGCCGGCGCGGTTTGTCATGGATCCGGGCTCCCGGGAGCTACGACCAGCCGCACGTGGCGGCCGACTGAGCAGGGACTTATCTGCTAGCAGTCGATGGCCACGCTCAATCGCCTGATACACCGCTGCTATTCGCCGGCCCGCAGTTTGGATACTGCGGCCTCCACCTCAGCGCCCCCGGGCCGGGTTTTGGGCTTCCCACACACCCGCGGCCCGACGTGAATTCTGACCGGGCACGGGAGGACTTCTGGGGCTGCCAGCTCGGCGTGCTAATGGCTGCGCCGGTTTTTTGAGGGAGTTTTTGAAGGCGTTCGGGCGCTGTTTGATCTTGCCGGTGTCAATCTGCGAAGTCGTCCGCACGGATGCGCTGCCGGTCTGATCTGCCTGGCCTGGGTCAGAGGCCCGGGTTCACAGGTCCGGGCGGCCAGCGGGTGCGTGCCATCCCTTAACCCTTCAGCGTGAGAAAGGGACAGTGACCATCGTAGAGACACGCACGCAGGCACGCGCGTGCACGTCGGCGTGGATACCCACGCCGACGTGCACGTCGCCGCCGCGCTCGATCCCCTCGGCGGGCTGCTCGGCGTCCAGGAGTTCCCGGCGGACCCGGCTGGCTATGCCCGCCTGGTGGAGTGGCTGGGCGGGTTCGGGACGGTGTGCCTGGTCGGCATCGAAGGGACCGGCAGTTACGGTGCTGGGCTCGCCCGGCACATCGCCGCGGCTGGCATCCGGGTCGTTGAGGTGGACCGTTCCGACCGGCAGGACCGGCGCCGCCGGGGCAAGTCCGATCCGCCGGATGCGGTCAGCGCCGCCCGGGCCGCTCAGTCCGGCCGAGCGGCCGACGCGCCGAAGGGCCGGGACGGGCAGGTGGAGGCGATCCGGGCGCTGATGGTCGCCAAGCGCACCGCCCGCTCTGAGCGGATCCAGACCATCAACCAGGCCCGGTCCCTGATCGTGACCGATCCCGGTGACCTGCGGGCACGGTTCGCCGGGCACTCCGCGGATGACCTGGTCGCCGAGCTGGCCTGGCTGCGGCAGATCCGCAGCCGGACCGATCCCTGATAGCGCACTTGCATCCCACACGACGCCCCCCCTCATGCCCGTAGTTCAGGTAAAGCCAGGGTAAACTCACTCGGCGCTAAAGGCGAGACACTAGTTGCTCGCGGCTTGCGCGAGTTCTGTCACGGGCTGGCGGTCGGCCATGGGGCAGCGCTGGCAAAGCCGACTGGGGCCGTCGGCGAGGCGCGGAAGACGGCCGGGCATGGGCGCTGCTCCGAGATCGGTGACACACGCTGCGCTGTGCGCACGAAGTCGACTTCGCTGGCCTTGGCGCGGCGCGCGCCCGGTGCGAAGCCGAGTTCGCCGACCCGGCCCAAATGGCGCGGCGAGGGCCGGCATGGAACTTGCTGCAGAAGTAGTCGAACGCCATTTCGCGGAGGTGACGATGCACGACATCGATCGAACGCTGCTTGAATCGGAGCAGGCCGAGCAGGGCATCGCATCCGGAGACGAGCGCGAGAACGGCGAGTTCTCCGAGCTCCTGCTCTATCAGGTCCCGGAGCTTGAGCTCGCCTCCGAATTGCTCGAGGTCGCAAGCGAGGGGGAACTCGAAGCGTTCCTCCGCGACGTCTTCATGTCCATGGGGAGGGCCACCGGCCAGTTCACCCGGCCGGACACGGGTAAGGCTCTCACTGCCATCCTCAAGGACGCTGCGCGGCAGGCGCTGCCCCTCATGGGCGGAGCGATCGGCAGCCTTGAGGCTGCCCGCCAGTTCGTCCGCCTGGCCAGCAGCGCGTACCAGCAGGCTGCCCAGGCGCAGCGCACGATGCCGCCTTACCCGGCAGCGCGGACGGCGGCCACGGCCGCCGCGCAGCGCTACTCTCCCGGTCTGGCACGGCGGTTCGACGGGATAGCCGCCGCCCATGACGCACCGCGGCGCGGCTACTACCGCCCGAGTTCCTACCAGCAGAGGCGCGGTTACCGGCAGAGCGAGCTAGAGGGCGAAGCGGTTAGTGGCGGCATGAGCTTCGAGGCCGGCATCCTCGAACGCACGCGCTCGCTCTTCGGATCCCTCATCGGAGCCGGGGAGACCGTGCTCGCGCTTACCGGCGGCGACCGCGACGAGAATCGCCTCACCGACATCCTCTTCTACGCACGGCATCCCGAGCACCGGGGCCGACGGATCCAGCCAGGCGAGCAGTAGCTGGCGCGGGAATGGACGGCTATCCGAGACTCGATCGTGCGGCCCGTGTTGCGGAACCTGCAAACTCCCCAGATGGTGGGGTCGGCCGCTGGCACGGCGGCCGCGGCCCCGGCCACCGTGCCAGCGGGCAGCCTCTCGGCAGCACAGTTCAGCCGCAATGTGCCCTGGGGCCAGCGGTTCGCAGCGCTCCTTCCGTTGCTCGACAGGGCCCGCGGCAACATCCCGCTCGACTTCCTACTCGGGTGGATCGACCGAGAATCGAGCGGCCGCCTCGACGAAACAACGACGCTCGATGAGCGCGGCTTCTTCCAGATTCACCCGGCCGAGTCTAAGGACCATCATCTCCAGCACGAACGACTGACGACCGACCCGGACTACTCGGTACGTGCGGGGCTCCAGATCGTGTGCGCCTACGCCGATCTCGCGCGCAAGCGTTACCCTTGGATCCCGCCCGCGTCTGAGCTGTTCTGGCGCATCGTCAAGCTCCAGCACGCTATGGGAAGCGGCCTCACGCAGGCAATGCTCTCCGATATGCGAAGCAGGGGAATACCACCGACGAGCTGGGACGCGATCAGGGCCTATGAGCTTACCGAGGCCGCGAAGCGGCTCCACCCGCTCCTCCGCGTGAAACCGGGCCGTTTCGCGCTGAACGTTGATGCCGTCTTCAAGCGCGGCAGGCAGATCGCGAAGTTGCTGGGCAGGTGACCTGGCGCCGTGGCAATGGGTTGGCGTCGTGGCCGATATGTGGCCCATCACAGATGAGGGTGTAGCGGTCGGCGGCGCGTTCGACAGCGACACGGCAACCGGCATGATGCCGGCTGCGCAACGCGTCGCTGGCGTGCTAACGTCTTGGTGATCGTGATCCATCGGCAGGAGGTGAGTCCCATGAACGCAGTATCCGCAGTGGGTGCTCCGCTGCAGTTCACGATCGCGCGACTGAGGTAGTCGCCACCGGGAGCGCCCGCCAGGCAACTCGCGAAAGGCGACTCCCATGAACACAACACCTTTTTCAACTCTGCACTTCACCTCGACGACGGCCTCCGACCGGCCGAGGTCCGGCCAGGATCAGCTGCAGGTCGACGCCGCAAGGCGGGTGCGCGCCGCGGGTGAGCGAGCGTTGGTCCTCGGTGGTGGCGGATCGGCAGGCAATGCGTGGTTGATCGGCGTCATCGCCGGCCTGTTTGATGCCGGGTTGGATGTGACCGAGGCCGATCTGATCATCGGGACGTCGGCCGGATCGACGGCCGCTGCCCAGATAGCTAGCGCGAGCCCGACCCAACTGCTTGCCGACATCCTTTCCGCTGCGCCCCAGCAACGGACTGGTCCGGTCGGATCCGACGGTGGACGCGTTCCCATTGGGCCGGCGGCCGACCATATGCGGAGGACGAGCGAGATCATCGCCGCCGCTGAGGATGCGGCCGACATGCGCCGCAGAATGGGTGCGGCGGCGCTCGAGATGGATGCCGCGTCGGACGGCTCCGGGCAAACGCGGTGGCGCACTACGGTCGCCGCTCGGCTGCCCAGTCAGCGCTGGCCGGAACGAACGGTGCTGATCGTGGCTGTCGATGCCCATACCGGTGAACCGGTCGTGTTCGACCGCCACAGCGGAGTCGACTTGGTGGACGCCGTCGCCGCCAGCTGTGCCAACGGCTTCGGTGTCCCTCCCTACGGTATCGGCGACAGCCGATACATCGACGGCGGCTACCGGCGATCCAGCGAGAATGCCGATCTGGCCGCCGGATACGGGCGGGTGCTGGTGCTGTCACCACTTGGCGGCAGAACACGGGCGCCGCTGGAGTGGGGCATGCATCTTGCCGCACAGGCCGGCGAACTACGCGCCCGCGGCAGCAGGGTCGAAACCGTCCTCCCGGACAGCGACTCCCGCAACGCATTCGGCAGCAATCTGATGGATCTGTCGACGCGTCCGGCCGCCGGTCGAGGCGGTTACGACCAAGGCGGAGCCCTTGCCGGGCAGCTCACCGAATTCTGGCGCTGACGCCCTCGAAATCAGTCGACTCGGTAGGCGTGACGACACCTGCTCATGCCTCGGATGGCCGATGGGCGCGACATGTCTCACGTTACCTTCCTGCCCCCTGGCCTGGGCTCGTTCTGCCGTCTTGACGAACTCGGCCTGCAGGTCGTGGGTCAACGGCTCGAGCCCGGTCGTGCGGTGCTGGCCTGCCGGGTCGTCGAGACCGGCGAGTTCGCCCGGTGGTGTCGCCGCCGCGGATGCGAGGCTGCGCCGCGCGACAGCGTGACCCGGCGGCTGGCGCACGAGCCGCTGGGGTGGCGCCCGACGACGTTGCTGATCACGATCGGCCGCTATCGCTGCACCGGCTGTGGGCATGTGTCGCGCCAGGACACCAGCCGGGCAGCCGAGCCGCGGGCGAAGCTGTCGCGTCGCGCGCTGCGATGGGCGCTAGAAGGCATCGTGTGTCAGCACTTGACCGTCGCTCGGGTCGCCGAGGGCCTCGGCGTGGCGTGGAACACCGTGAACGACGCGTGGCCGAGGGCAGGCGTGTGTTGATCGAGGGCCCGCACCGGTTCGACGGTGTGCGCGTGATCGGCGTCGGCGAGCACTGCTGGCGCCACACCCGCCGCGGCGACAAGTACGTCACCGTGATCATCGACCTGACGCCGATCCGGGACGGCACCGGTCCGGCCTCTGTGTGCCGAATCACTGGCCTAGGCAGCTTGGCGCACTTCCAGCTCGGACCTGCTGAAATCTCGAAGGCCATATCTCACGCCACCGTCCAGGAGATCGGGTACATCCTCGGTGGTGCGGGGCAGATGTGGCGTCGGCAAGAGGCCGGGAGCCGACGATAGTTGGGCTGCAACCCGGTCTGTGTTTAGCGATTCCCCTCGGGACAGCATTCCAGTTTCGCGCCCACAGTGATGATCAGCCGCGTCGGGTGGTCGCCGTTACGATGCCGCCGTGGCCCGTCGAAAGTGAGGACGAGGCAAGGCCGGAGGAAGGTCGCTGGACACCCATGCTCCGGCTCTGACCGGGCGGCCAGGGACAGGCGCTGTCTCTGGCTTGCCCGACAGGTCTGGCCGACCCTGATGGACGCGCTCGAAGGTTCGAACGGCTCCGGGCCTGGGGCCTAACTGGGGCCAGTGGTGGGCCCAAATGGGCCCATCGTGCATACAACTCCAGACTCCTCCAGACCGCTGGAGACCATGTTCCAGCAGATCAGCGCACAGGCGCGGGCTTCTGACCAGGGTTTGCTTCTCACCCCCCCTGTTCGCCTTACAAGCGAGGGGCCGGTGGTTCGAACCCACCTGCGCCCACCAGAAAGGACCAGGTCAGACTATAGATCTGGGCCTATCCGGGCGGGTTCGAAGATCGTCTGACCGTCATCTGACCGTCGTGATGAACGTGGATCGGCGACACTCAGCCGCACCGATCGGTGCCGGATGGCGCGCAGCTGAGGCTTGAACGCAGCAGGCCTTGAACAGGCTGGCTTGCCTGCTTCGTGCCGAGCTCCGCCAGGGGATGGAGAGCTGCGAGCTGAAGCCCCGGCCGCCCCCGATCGTCTCGCCCAGCAGCGGCAGCTCGCACAGGCCCGGAGCTGTAGCTGGATGTCGCTGATGTGGTCACGGCACCTCCGTGAGCTCAGCTACCCGTGCGCGGGGCGCCCGCGGTCTGGCCACCCGGGCGAGGACGAGCAGGCTGGCTGTGACGCCGGTCGCCCCGAGAACGATCAGCCGTGGGTCGGACTGGTAGATGCCGAAGACGCCCCAGCAGAGCAGTTCGCCGAAGATGAGCAGCCAGGTGGACGTGGAGATGCCGGTGGTGTGATCGGCTCGGTACGCCGTCCAAACCGAGGGCGTGACCTGTAGCAGGAAGGCGACGGTCAGGGCCGTGCCCAGGCCCGTGCGGCCGGACAGGCTGGCAGCGGTGATGAGCAGTGCGGTCCACGCCAGTGCCAGCGCCGCGGGGCGGCGCGGGAATCCGCCCCCGCGGCGGGCGAGCATCACGGCCAGTGTGCCGGCCAGCACCGTCGCCGAGATGGCGGGCACCAGCGCGGTCCAGAAACCCGACAGCGCGAAGTAGCCGGCCCAGGCGGCGTTGTTGATGCTCGTCAGCGCTGCCCACGACCAGGACACGCCGGCCGTCTCCCCGGTGCGCGCCAGGCGTGCCAGCTGGGGCAGGAACTGCGGCACGGCAAGGATCGCGGCCACCAGGGGCAGCAAGCTGAAGACGGCGTGCATCGATGATCCCTCTGTCGCTCGGCAGGGAAGCTTCGTAACGAGAGTCTATTGCGACCACGGCCAGAGATTTTTGCGAATATCCACGTCATCAGCGTCATGTGTGAAATATTCTATGCGTGTGGACGATGTTGACCGCAGGATTCTTGCTGAGCTTCAGGAGGACGGCCGCCTGACGGTGACGGAGCTGGCCGACAGGGTGCGGCTCACTCCTGCGCCCTGTCACCGGCGGCTGCGCGAGCTGGAGCGCAACGGCGTCATCACCGGCTACCGCGCCGTCCTCGACCCGGCCACTGTCGGCCTCGGCTTCGAAGCCCTCGTCAACGTCACGATGGACCGCGAGGACGCCGACACCGTTGCCGCCTTCGAAGCCGCGCTCGTCGCGGTACCGCAGATCCGGCATGCGGAGCGGCTGTTCGGCGACCCCGACTACCTGCTGCGCGTCGTCGCGACCGACCTGAATGACTATGCGACGCTGCGGGACCAGAAGCTGGCCACCTTGCCGGGCGTCCAGCGCATCACCTCGACGATCGTGATGAGACGCATCGTCGACAACCGGCCGCTCCCGCTGCCGGGAACCCCCAGCCGCACGGTGCTCGGCGCCGCCGCCGCCTCGGACCCGCAGCGCACCAGTTCGCGAGGGGGGCGCGCCTAGCTTGTTCCGGCGAACCTCGCCCGGCTCCCGTCACGGCCTCTGCGCGGCTGCCAGGCGGACCCCGAACCCGATGAGCGCGCCTTCCGCCACGGCGCCGGCGCCGCGCCTGAGCCAACTGCGCCTGAACTAGCGGCGAGCGCGGTCGATGAGCAGCGCGCAGCCACCGAGGCAGACAAAGGTCATCACACACAAGACCACACCGAGAAGGACGAACTGCACGGGCGCGGCTCACCTGCCCGCCGCGACCTGTGGCAGCAGCTCCGGCGGACCAGCCCAGAAAGGTTCTGGACAGGGCATAGCCACGGTGCCGTAGAGCCGGTGCTCTAGGAAGAGAAGGTCTTCATGACTAGTCTGAAGGTTGACTAGCGTGGTCTATACTTCGGACTATGAGCGTCGCTTCCACTTCCGTACCCCTGTCCGAGGCCAAGGCCCGACTGTCCGAGCTGGCGCGGCGGGTGCGGCTCCAGCACGAGCGGATCACCCTGACCCGCAACGGGGAGGCCGAGGCTGTCCTGCTGTCGGTCGATGACCTGGACGGGCTGGAGATGACCCTGGAGATCCTTGGCGACAATGACGCAGTCGCCCGCATCTCCGAGAGCCTGGCCGCGCTCGGCCGAGGCGAGCCAGGCGCGGACCTGGCGACCGTTCGCCAGGACCTGGCCAGGCGCCGCACCACTGGGCGGTGACCGTCCCGCCGGGGGAGCCGTACAACATCCGCTTCCAGCCCGCTGCGCGGCGGGCCATCTCCGAGCGGCTGCCCGAATCCGTCGCCGCCGCGGTCCTTGAGTTCTGTGAGGCCGCGCTAGCTCTCAATCCGCAGCGTGTCGGCAAGCCGCTGTTCGGCCCGCTGGCCGGCTGTCACGGCGCCCGGCGCGGCACCTACCGGATCGTGTACCGCATCGACGAAGCCTCCCGCATCGTCCACGTCCTCGACGTCGATCACCGCAGCGACATCTACCACCAGCCGAAGGCCTGACCGGCGTGCATTGCCACAGCTGTTCGGCGCTGCCGTCAGCTGAGCGCGCAGGTGTGGCTCGAAAGGACGGGACCTATCTGCGGCCGCATTCGGCGCGGTCCGGTGCCGTGCCCTGGTTGGTTTCCTGATCGCCGAATGGCGGCGGCGCACTTGGGGCGAGCCGGTCGCGTACGTGGCGCCGACCGGACAGCTGGCCCAGCAGGCAGCGGGGCTGGGCCGCCTGTATGGCATACCCGCGGTCGACTCGTCGGCGAAGTCCTCACTGGCCTGATCCCGTCCTGGCCGACGGCCCACCAGCGGACTAGCTTCGCTAACGCGTTCGAGGATTCGAACAGCTTAAGATTCTGGGGCCTGACTGGGGCCAGTAGTGGGCCCAAATGGGCCCACCTGTCCTGTCCCATCCGATCTGAGTCAGGCGTCGTGGATCTGAGTCATTAGCTCGCTTGTCCCGCCAAGGTGAGTCATTGGTTCCAGCCGTTGCCGCCGAAGCATCCTCGGACCTGCCCGGGGACCATCCGAACCGGCCGTGGCGATCACCTCTACCTCGATTAGGCGGAACTGCGCCATGACCCACGTCAGCGGGACATCCGGCCACGTGAACCGTCCCGCCAACATGCATCATGCCTGCTCATCCGTGTCCGCGATGACTCACATTGGACGGGACGGGACACCACCGTGCGTACAACTCCAGACTCCTCCAGACCACTGGGGACCATGTTCCAGCAGGTCACTGCACGGACGCGGGCTTTTGACCAGGGGCTCCTATGACCCTCCTTTTCGCCTTACAAGCGAGGGGTCACTGGTTCGATCCCAGTTGCGCTCACCCGAAAAGACCAGGTCAGGATGCAGGTCTGGATCTATCTGGACTGGTCTCAAGATCGTCTGACCGTCGCTTGACCGTCGTGGTGGACGTGGATTCCCGGCACCCGGCATCACGGGCGGCCCTGGCCTCGAATGCGACGCGTCTCGCCGTCCGTTCGGCGCTCCAGTCCCGGCGGCTGGCTAGATGTCCAAGGCCCCCCGAATGGCGATTCTCTGCGCTGAGCGGATCGGGAGTGCGGGCTCAGGACTCCTGACATAGAGCGAGAATTGATGCAAGACTCCGTGTCCAAAGCTGCTGCGCAGCGCATGTCGCAGCACGTCTATGCAGGTCACGGCCCTACATGCTCGGATCAAGATCGTTAAGGTCTTGCATCTATTTTCGCAGCCTCTCCCTGCGGATTGGCCGGTGTCGAGCACGAGTCAGCAGGTCACCACAATGGCGATGCGTCGAGATGGACCGCTATGCAGGAGTCCTGGGGCTGGTGACGAACGGCCCTGGCCCCCTGGGGTGATAATGGTGATCATCGGGACGTGGCTGCGATCCTTGCCTACGTTGCTGCGGCTGTCGTCGCGGGGTGGGGGGTAGCACATGCCGTGCCCACCGGCCAGGTTCTGGCTGGCTTTGCGCTCCTCAGCAGCGCTAACCTCGATTCCCGGGGAGCTGGCAGGTCCGGTGATCTCACATCTTTCGTATCGCTGAGCAGGGAAGATGCCCTGACTTCAACGAGTCTTGCTGAATGAGCGCCAGTGAAGATCTTGAACCGGATTTTGACCGCGTTGGCCGTGTGGCGGTCGTGACCTGTGATTCTTTGCAGTACTCCTGCGGTTCCGTGTCCTGCGCCAGTGCACTCAGCTTGAGGTCCTAACAGAGATCTGCTGACGTTTGCCCTGGCCACGTTCATCGTGCACTCAGAAACCTCAACTAACTGGCATGATCACGTGTTCGAAGGTCGTGTATTCCCTGCCCGTCGCGGGCGACTGTTACTGTGCGTGGTCGCCGGGGGCGTAGCGGGCCCAGGTCTGGCCGGCCTGGGTTGCGTGCCGGTGCGCGGCCAGATGGCCGTAGCCGAGGGCCTGGGCGATGACGGGGACCGGGGCCTGCTGGATGAGGTCACGCAGGGCGGCGGTGCGGGCGGCGGTGGCGGGGATGCCGAACTGGCGCAGCGTGGTCCATAGCGTGTCGGGGTGGAGGGGCTGCCCGGCGCGGCGTCCGGGGAACAGCCAGCGGCTGGCGGGATTGGTCGCGGTGTTGGTGTTCTGCCGGCTGGCGGTCAGCTTGAGGAGCAGGCCGGCGAAGGGCTCGGGGACCGGGACGGGCGGGTCGCCGAGCCGCAGGAGCAGTTGCCCGTCCCGGTCGGTGATGTCGTCGATGGTGAGGCGGACGATGCGGGTGACCGGCTGGGCGAACAGCAGGAGCAGGCAGGCCCCGGTCCTGGTGCGGAGCGGGGCCTGATCGTCGGTGAGTGCCCGGCGGAGCAGGTCCAGGCGGACGGCCGCGGTGAGGGCCGGGCCGCCGCGGGATGGCCGGAGCGGGGGAAGGGCCCGGCGGGGCATGTGACCGGTCTTCATTGCCCAGGCCAGGAAGGCGTGCGCGGGCTGCCGGGCGCCGGGCCTGGCAGCTGCATGCCAGGCGTCGATGTCGGCCTGGGTCGCCCCGGCGAGGGCCTGGCCGCGGTCGTGCAGCCAGGCGCAGAGCCGGGCAGCGCTGTTGAACTGTGCCATCGCGCTCTTGGCGGTGCTCGCCGGCAGCGGCCGGGCCTGGGCGTTGCGGCGCATCCTGGCCAGCTGATGCCACAGCGCGTACTGGCGCAGGATGGCGGTGTCCGGCTGGCCGCCGAGCCCGGCCAGGCGGCGGCGCAGCCAGGTGTCGAAGTGCAGGACCTGCTTGTCGATGGCGGGCAGCGCGCCGCAGGCCATGAGCAGGTCGCGCAGGTAGGCGACGGTCCGCCAGTTCGGCAGCCCGGCCAGTGCCTGGTGGGTGAGCTCGATCTGCCCGGTGGCCAGGCCGGTGAGCAGCTGGCCGACCTGGGGGTTGTTCGACAGCCAGTCCAGCCCGGCCTGCGGCTTGGCCATGGCGGTCACCGCGTCGAACAGCGGCGTCAGGGTGTCGCAGGTGCGGCCGGTGCCGTCATCGAGTGCCGCGGTCAGCTTGGCGGCGAGGGTGCAGCGCTCACACAGCCGCCCGCCCAGCAGCAGCCCCTCCGATCCGCAGCGGTCGCAGAAGAAGTCGCGGCTGATGGCGGCGCAGTCCCGGCAGATGGGTGCCTGGTCACCGCTGTGGCGGCCGGGCAGCAGCCGGCTGGCGCCGCAGCCGGGGCACTGGCCGTAGGTGCGCGCCGCCCGCTGGTAGCAGGTCCGGCAGATCGGCCCGTCTGGCCAGTTCGCGGCCAGGGCGGCGCGGCGGCCGCAGCGGGCGCAGTCGCGGACATGCCAGCGGTCATACTGCTCGGGCGTGCGGTAGGACGGGCTCACCGTCCCGGCCGCAGCCGGGCGCGCCTCGGGCGCAGGTCACCAGCCTGGCTAAGGGCTGCCGGGCCGTCGGTGCCGGTCTTGCGCGCCGCGGTGAGGTTCCCGGCGCTGGTGACGATCAGGTCGGCGGGCGTGGCATCGAGGATGTCGCACAACGCGGCCAGCACCGGCAGCGACAGCCGCTCGGGGGTGCCGGTGACCAGCCGGTGGACCTGGGAGGCCGACAGCGTGATGCCCCGCTCGGCTAGGTGCGGGACCAGCCCGGTGGTGGTAAACATGCCGCGCTCGGCCATCACGTTGCGCAGCCGCCACTGGTAGCTGACCTGCCGTTTCGCCGTCATGGCGTCCTCCTGTCCTCCTGCAGTGCCGCATCCACCGTCTGATCGAGTGCCCGCCGCAGGGTGCGGGTCCGGAAATCGCTGGACACGCACGTGTAGATCGCCGTCGTGCTGGAATGCTCGTGCCCGGCCTGCTGCTGCACGAACAGCGAGTCCCAGCCGGCCTCGATCAGGTGCGTCACATACGACCGTCTCAGCGAGTGGAAGTCCAGCCCCCCATCCAGGCCGAGCGCGTCCCGGTAAGCGCCGAACCGGGCATCGATCGCGGCCAGCCCGATCCGCGGCGCCCGCTCTGACGGCCACATCGCCGGGTTACCCTGCGCCGCGTGCAGCGGCCGGATGTCCTCGTCCCACTGCTGGAGGATCTCGGCGGTCCACGGCCAGACGGCCAGCACGCCGCGCCGCTTGGGCGGCGAGCCCTTCATCGCCTTGCCGAACCGCACCTGGCACACGCCGTACTCGCCGAACTCCGGCCCCCGGGGATTGCGGCCGAAATCAGCGACGTCCAGCATCCTGGCCTCGTTGCGGCGCAGCCCGAAACCGTAGGCGACCTTGAACAGCGTGGCGTCCCGGAACGCCGGCCACCAGCCCTTGCGCCCCGCCAGCCGGATCGCCTCCACCTGCCCGTCGGCGTAGTCGAAGAACGCCTCCAGCTCGCCGAGGGTGAACGCCCGCTTCGACGGGCCGGACTCGCCCTGCTGGGCGTGCACCGCGGTGTTCCACTCATGGCACACCTGGACCGGATGGGTGCCGAACCGGGTCTCGCACTCCGCCGCCCACCCGTATGCCGGGTCGGTGAGGTAGCCGCACAGCAGCCGGACCGCCTCGGTGTAGTTCCGCACCGTCGAGCGGGCCAGGTGCCGCACCGCCCGCAGGTCGGTGCACCACTCATCCACCAGCTGCGCCGACCACTGCCACGGCAGGCAGCCCGCATGCGCGGCGAACGCCCGCACCGCCCGGCGGCGGTTCTCGATCGTGCCGAACCCGAGGTTGCGGGCCGCCTGCTGGCTGGCCCACCCGGCCAGCATCGCGTCGAAGACCCGCTCCTCCGGGTGCAGCAGCGCCACCCCGGCCACCAGCTCCAGCCGGGCAGCCCCGGCAGCCCGCCCGCCAGCCACGCTCACCGGCGCCGCCCGCCGTCCCCGGCGCGCACGCCGCTCCCGCACCGCGCGGGGCACCGGTAAGGATCGCCACTCATGGCTGCTCGCTTCCTCGCTCAAGCCGCGGCAGGTATCCGGCCGCAGGAAATACCGCTACCCGCCGTGACTTCCCGGCGCTCGCATCAGATGCGAGATCATCGCACCTAATGCACCGGCTGCGCAACAGCGCAGGTCAGCAAGCCAGCATCGGGCATCGCAGGGCGAACGCGATCTGCGGCCCGCCAGCACCAGCAGCCGCGCCGGCCCATGCGGAAGCCGAGTTCACGCATGGTGACCGCAGGTGGCAGTACCCGGCACATGCAAACCGCCGCGTATTCGCACCCGATGCAATACGCGGCGGTTGGATTACCGCACCGGGAATCGAGGCTAACCGGCGCATCGTGTTGCAGGAGTGGCTGGCCGAAGCGTTCACCATGTGGGGGGTTGCCGCGGTGGTGATCGCCGTGACCGCGGCCGGTGGGGCGGATGCCGGTCCTGGCGTCTGGGTCTACCGGGTCGCTGCCGGGCTGCTGGTTGCCCTGGGTGCCTTGACCGCGCTGACAGGCGCGCGCACCCCGGTGGTCTGGTTCAAGATCTGCCTCTGAGAGCCGTGGGTCCGGTGTCGGCCGGGACGTTTGCCCCTGTATTAGCTCGCAACGCTCGCCGATGATGGGCCGTTGTGGGTGGCGCTCGCCGCAATGGCTTTGCGTCGTCCGGCGTTCGTGAGCCGCGCTTGGGCGCGGTGGCAGGGGGCCGAAGATGACTGGTAAGCGGATTCTGGGCATCGTTTTGGCGGGCGCGGCGGGGAAGCGGCTCGCGCCGTTGACCGCGGAGCGGGCCAAGGCAGCTGTCCCCTTCGGTGGCCTGTACCGTGTGGTGGATTTCACGTTGTCCAACCTGGTCAACGGGGGGATCCGCCGGATCTGTGTGCTCACCCAGTACAAGAGCCACAGCCTGGACCGGCACCTGGCGACCGCCTGGCGGCTGAGCAGTCTGCTGGGCGACTACGTGACGCCGGTGCCGGCGCAGCAGTGGCTGGGCCCGCACTGGCAAGCCGGCTCGGCGGATGCGATCTACCAGTCGCTGAGCGTGATCTATAAGGACCGGCCCGACCTCGTGGCGGTCTGTGGAGCCGATCACGTGTACCGGATGGACCCGGTGCAGATGATCGACCAGCACACGGCCTGGGGAGCGGGCGTCACAGTCGCGGCGACCTGCGTGCCGCGGACGCAGGCGACGGGCTTGGGCGTGGTGCAGACCGCGTCCGACGGCCACCGCATCGAGGTGTTCCTGGAAAAGCCCGCCGACCCACCGGGCCGCCCTGGCCACCCGGGTGAGGCGTTCGCGTCCATGGGCATCTACGTGTTCGACGCTGACGTGCTGATTGAGGCGCTGAAGAAGGACGCGGCCGACGATGGCAGCCGGCACAGCATGGGCGGCGATGTCATCCCCATGCTGGTGCGCGAACGGGCCGCCCATGTGTATGACTTCCGGCAGAACGAGGTTCCCGGAGCCGGTGCGCGCGACCGGGGCTACTGGCGGGACCTGGGGACGCTCGATGCCTATTTTGACGCGCACATGGACCTCTGCGCGGTGCATCCGGTGTTCAACCTCTACAACGACCGGTGGCCGATCTTGACCCTGGTGTCCGCGCAGCCGCCGGCCAAGTTCGTGCATGACGACGGCGGCCGGGTGGGACGGGCGATCAACAGCGTGGTCAGCAACGGCGTCATCGTCTCCGGCGGGCTGGTGCGCGACTCGGTCCTGTCGCCGGGAGCCCGGGTAGATAGCTGGTCCCGGGTGGACCGGGCAGTGATACTGCACAACTCCCGTGTCAGCCGCCGCGCCGTCGTCGAGCACGCCATCCTGGACAAGAACGTGGTCGTCCTGGAGGGCGCCACGGTCGGGGTGGACAAGGAACACGACCGGGCCCGCGGTCTGACAGTGTCCCCCGGCGGTGTCACCGTGGTCGGCAAAGGACAACTAGTAGCGCCATGACCGCCGGTCTGCCCGCGCCGATCCCGGTATCCGGCCGTTGGGTAGTGCTGCGCAGGTCAGCTGAACCGTGCGACGACAACTACCCAGTCGACCGGCCCCGAAGGTACAGAACGGATGCGGTTGCCCGGGTGCACGGCGCCGACCGCAGAGCATGGCATAGCGGGTGAGCAAGCTCACAGGAGCTAGCCCCGCCTGGCCGAAGGTCCTGCGCGCGAAGGACGTTGGCCCATAGCGCGTGCTTCGCGGCGGGTGTGGGAGTGATTGTGACGAGAGGGACCCCGGACAGGCGCGGAGCAACTGATTAAGGCCGCGCACCGCGCAATCGAGATCCGCGAGAAGCAGAGGCGGGGCCTCTCGTCATTTCCTGCCCGATTACCTATGGGCCCCCATGGGGCACTGTTGCCGAGGATGATCTCCTCCGTCGGCGCGCCGATCAGGTGATCCAGGAGCTCGCGCAGCCGCCGCGGGCCATCGACGAACGTCAAGGTCGATGGCTTCCCCGCCGCAATAGGTGCCGGCCAGAGAGCATCCCTCCGGCCAGCCGTGCCGCTCGAGCTCGCGTGCAGCCGCCTGGCAGAAGGCGTCGTCGTTGATGTAGGCATCGACCCTCCCATCGCCCGTCAACGTCTGCTTCCAGCGAGGAGTGCGACAGGTGCCGGGGTAGCAGGTACCAGAGGCCCGTATAGAGACCTCGCTGGATGCTCCTGCGGATCGGCGCGAAGTGCAATCGGGCCGGGATTTCCAGCCGCGTCGCACAGAGCGAGGAGCAGGGTGCCCTTTGTGTTGCACACTATCCGATCCCCAACTGCAGCGTCTCCGACGCGGACGTCCCGTCTGCGGCCGGAGGAAAGCCAAACTTGATGTCGTCACGCACGAAGGACACGAATCGCTCCACCTGCTCACGAGATGATTGGCAACCCTGGGAGAGGCGCGCAGCGTCTGCTGGACAACCGGGTTCTCGGCGTCCGGCGAGCCGCTTCACGCTGCCGTGCGCCCGTCGTCCTTCTGCCCGGGCCTGGATCCCCGTCGTCACAACTGCTTGCGCTGGCCAGGGCGGGCATTCAGGCTCTCGGCGAGGGCGCGCAACTCCGCTGCCATCGCCGCATTGGCCATGGGCGTTCCGTGGCCGGGCGCCAGCACCTGTGGATCAAGCCTGGCGAGCGCGGCAACGGACTGCTTCGCCGTCGGCCAGTTCCAGGTCGAGATCCACGGAGGGCCAGAAACCCGCTGCTTCCACCGCAGCAGATCCCACCAGGAATTGAAATTGAGGGTCAGCACCGCATCGCCCGTGATCAAGACCCGGTCACCGGGCCTGAAAAAGCAGACATGTCCCGGGTTATGGCCCGGGGCGGGGATGCACTCCCAGTCCGGAAGCCCCGGAACGCCAGCTTCTGGATTGAAGGCCTGCGCCGCCTCGGTGATGCTTGCCTTCGCCGCCATCCGGGCCGCACGCCGGGGCATGAGGCGCATCAGCGGCTCGATCAGCCACCGGCCAATCGGGTCCCCATACTCTGGCAGGTACTTCCCCGCGGCCAGCGGCAGTTCGCCGGGGTGCACGTACACCGGAAGGTCCCAGCTCCCCAGCCAGTCCAGGACGCTGGCGGCGTTGGTCACCAGGTACGGCCCGTCGGTCATCACCTGGATGCCCGGGCCGAGCCCGGCCTGCAGCGCGGCAAGCTCAGCCAGACGGTCCGCCGCAGCGCTCTCGCCGGCCGCTTTGATGGCCAGGTCCTGCAGCGCCGCGGTGGCCTCGGCCAGCTCGGCCAGCTCGGCCACGCCCGGCTGCTCGACCCGCAGCTCGGTCGTGGTCCGGGCAAGATGCCACAGCTCGTCGCCTGGGCTGGCCGCCGGGCCCGCCGCGGGCGCGGCATGACCCGGGCCTGCTGCGGGTTCGGTCCCGCGGCTCCCGGGCGAGTGCTCCGCCGCGACGGCGTCCCCGGTGGCCTCGCGCAGCGGGCGTACCACGCTGTCACGCAGCCGAGCACTGGCGCGCTGAGCGTCGTCATCACCGGTCTGGCCGAGGCGGGCGGCCAGGTATGCCGCTGCTTCCAGCAGCGGTCTTAGGTCCGGTCCGGTCCGGTCGCTGGCATCGGTCTCTCCTTCCAGGCGCCTGTCTATCGGTCATCTCTTTCTGTCCTGCGGGTCCCCGCGATCGCCGTGAAGGCCCGGGGCGGGAAGCCGATGCGCACCTCTGGTCTGGGGTATTGGTGTAGTGGCGCCGTGGAGCCGGGGAAGTGATCGCGGGTGCAGGGGGGCGGCCAGTCGGCCCGGACGCCGGGAGAAACCCTTCCTGATGGCGTCCCACCCCATGCACCTTCTATCTGGCGCCGGCCGACGACCTACTCGGCGTGCAAGGCTGACACGGTCCGGGACCGCGCGACCCAGCTGGCTGGGAGCAGGGCCCCGGCCATCGCGATAACCAGCCCGCACACGGCCAGCAGCGCGAGTTCGCCGGCCCCTGAAGACGTTCACGTAGCTGGCGGGCAGGCCGGTTCCGGCCGCGGCGGCCATCTGCCGGATGATGTGTGAGTGCAGGATGATCCCGGCCGGGATGGCGATGATCCCGGCGGCCAGCCCAGCGCCGACGACCCAGCACACGACCATGGTGATCGTCTGCCGCGGGGTCATCCCGATGGCCTTGAACACGCCCAGGTCGTGCACCCGGTCCCTGGTGCTCAGCAGCACGGTGTTGAGCACGCCGAGCCCGGCCACCACGGCCAGCAGCAGCGTCAGGGTGGCGATCTGGGCCTTGACCGTGTCGTAGAACGGATCACTGCCGGTGGGTTGCACGTCGAATGGCCGCCCCAGGGCCCGGCCGAGCGCCGCCGAGTAGGCTTGCGGGCTGGTGCCCGGCCGCAGCCCGACATCGTACTGGGTGGCGGTCAGGCCGGCCCGGGCGCCGCCTAGCGCCTGCCAGCTCGTGAGCAGGACCGGGTTGCTGCTCTGCGGGGCGAAGACCTCGCCGGCGATGCGCACCGTGATCGTCCGGCCGCTGAAGGTGATCGCCACCGTGTCGCCGACCGCCTTGCCGGTGACGGTGAGGAAGGAGGTGTTGACGTCAACCTGGCTCGGGTCGCGGAACCAGTGCCCGCTGATCATGTCGTAGCCGGTCCAGGACGCGTCGCCGCGGAACGCCTCTGTGGCGACCGGCTGCGTGCTCCCGATGATGCCGACCTGCGGCATCGCCTCGGCGACAAAGCGCATGGTGCCCGGCTGCGCGCGGAGCGCGGCGTCGACCGCCTGATCCTGGCGGCTCGCGGACGGCCGTGGCTGGCGGCCCGCGTTTGCGCCGCCCTGCACGCTTCCCGGCTCACCGGGCAGCGCGACCTGCACCTGCTCGGACGCGGCGTGCGACTCGCCGTTGGCCGCTTTGTTCAGTGAGGTGTCCAGGCCAGCGGCGAAGATCACGGCAATGCCGCCGAACAAGATCGCGGCCAGGGTGACCGCCGTCCGGGCCGGGCGCGCGAACGGGGCGGCCAGGCCCATCGTCACCGGGCGGGGCAGCTGCAGCATTCCGGCCAGCCGGTGCGCGGCGTAGCCGCGGCCCTGCCGGGGCGCGCGCCCGGTCGCGATGGCCTGGACGGCGCTCAGCCTCCCGGCCCGCAACGCCGGAAGCAGTGCCGCCAGGCCCACCAGGGCGCACATCACCGTCGGCACGGCCACATCGACCCACGGCGGCACCAGCAGCTTGCCGACCCCGTACACCTGCGCGGTCTGGCCGAGCAGCGGCACCGACAGCAGGTTGCCGACCACCGCGCCGATCAGGCACCCGGCCAGCGCCGGGACCGCGACCTGGGCCACGTAGGCGGTGACCACCTGCGCGGGAGTGAACCCGATGCTCTTCAGCACGCCGATCCGGCGGTAGCCGGACAGCACCGCGCCGTTGACCACATTGGCCACGATCAGCACCGACATCACCAGTCCGATGAGGCCGAAGGCCACCACGAACGGCACGATGATCGAGATCGTCCTGGTCTCCTGGTCCTTGATGGCCAGGTAGGACTGGGCGCCGGCCAGCGCGGCGGCGGGCAGCGCGGCGGTGACCGCGGCCACGTCGGCCCTGATCTGGGCGGCGGTTGCGGCGCTGCGGAACCGGTAGAGCATCTGCACGACCGCGGGCGTACGCGGCGGACGCAGGGCGGCGATCTCTCCTGGCGTGACCCAGCCGTCGGCTGAGTCGGTGATCGACTTGGCGATCCCCACCACGGTCAGCGTCGGCCTGCCCGGCACGCCGGTCACGGTGATCTGGTTGCCCAGCAGCTGCGTGGCGGGCCCGTAGTCGCGGGAGAGCACGATCTCACCGGGCCGCCGGGCCCACCGGCCCGAGTCCAGGGTGATGTCATCCAGCGCGCCGCCGGGGGACGCCCGGCCGGCCAGCGTCGCGGAGGGGAGGTTGGTTCCGCCATGCATGCCGGCCCACGGGGTGATGCTGATTTCGGGGTATGGTCCCGCGGCCGCGGTCACCTGCGGCAGCCGGGTGGTCGCCGCCAGCTGCGCGTTCGTGGTCTTCGCCGAGTCGATGGCCGCCACCACGTGCGCGCCGTGCTGGGCGGCGAAGGCGTGCGGGAACGGCCCGTTCGAGTCGACCAGCAGGCCCAGGCCGAGCATCGATGCGGCCGTCGACACCAGGATCACCAGGCCGATCACGACCGTCTGCACCCGGCGGCGGGTCACGCCGCCGACTACCGCCCGGGTGACCGGACCCGCCGGCAGCGCCTTCATCGCCGTGCTCCTACCGCGTCGGCTGCGATCCGGCCGTCGATGACCTGCACGGTACGCTGCGCGTACCGTGCCGCCAGGTCCGGATTGTGCGTGACGAGGACCAGCGTCTGACCGGACCGGTTGAGGTCGAGCAGCAGCGCCCCGATCGCCTCGCCGTTCGTCGTGTCAAGGGCCCCGGTCGGCTCGTCGGCGAGCAGCAGCGTCGGCCGGTTCACCAGCGCCCGGGCGATCGCGACCCGCTGCCGCTCGCCGCCGGACAGCCGCGCCGGATAGGCGTTGCGGTGGCGGCCGATCCGCAGCGCCTCGAGCAGCTCGTCGGCCCGGGCCCTGGCCCGCGGCGTGCCCGCGAGCTGGGCGGGCAGCAGGACGTTGTCCGTCACGGTCAGGTCGTCGAGCAGGTTGAAGAACTGGAAGATCATGCCGATCCGCCGCTGCCTGAACCGGGCCACGCCGGTCTCGCTGAGCGCGTCGACGCGCTCTCCGGCTACGGTGACCGTGCCGCTGGTCGGCCGGTCCAGGCCTGCGATCAGGTTGAGCAGCGTAGACTTCCCGCTGCCGGAGGGGCCCATCACGGCGACCGACTCGCCCGCCATGATGTCGAGGTTGACGTTATCCACCGCCGGGGGACCGTCATTGTCGTAGCGTTTTGTGATGGCGCTGAGTTGCACGAGAGGTTCCATGCCGGAACCGTAGGGGCGGCGCCGGCGCCCGGCCATCGCCCGTCAGATGCAACCTGACCACCTCCGCGGGCGGATTCGCGCCGCCTGTCATCCCTGCGACGTGGCCGCCTACATCCGGCGGGCGATGGCCAGCAGCGATCCCGGTGCGAGAATGTGCGGGTGAAGTCGGACTGGCGGGCCGCCGGGCGGGTCACGCTGGGCCGGGCAGTGGCCTTCGCCCGGTCCGCCGAGCCGCGACCGGCTGTCTCCGGGCGTGCTGTGCTGGCCGACGCCGTTATCGCCGCGGCCGCGGCGGCGGCCGCGGCGCTGACCGCGGGCAGCCAGCCGCACGGCCCCTGGCTGGTGCCGGTGCTGCTCGCGCTGACCGCGGTGCCCCTGGCGTGGCGCAGGGTCTTCCCGCTGACTACGTTCTGGACCAGCCTTGTCATCGTGTCGGTGGCGGGCAGCATCGGCGCGAACGCTGGGATCATCACCTTCCTCACGGTGGCCTTCGCCGCTTACTCCGCGGTCGTGTACAGCCGGTTCCGCGGTGCCGCCCTGATCAGCATGCCGGTGGCGGCCGCCTGCTGATGGCCAGGTTCGCGAACACGGCGCCGCAGTACCCGGCGCGGGCGACACCGCTGCTGCTTTTCCTCCCGATCATGATCGTGGGGAACGCCGTGCACCGGTGGCAGCGGCGGGCCGACGACTCGCAGGCCCGGCTGCGCCGGACGCAGGCCGAGCACCAGGCAGCCACCCGGCGCGCCCTGGAGCTGGAGCGGGCCCGTATCGCGAGTGAGCTGCACGACGTGGTGACGCACAATGTGAGCGTCATGGTGGTGCAGGCAGGCGCCGCGCGACAGGTCCTGACGGGCTCCCCCGCTGAGGCCCGGCAGGCGCTGCTGGCCGTGGAGGCCAGCGGCCGCGCCGCCCTGACCGAGCTGCGCCACCTGCTCGGGCTGCTCAGCCCGGTGCACCAGCCCGGGGACGGTGGCGCGCCGGGCGCTGGCGGCGGGCACGTCCCGGCCGCGGCCGGGTGCGCGGATGACGCGGCGGGCCTGCAGCCGCAGCCCGGCCTGGCCAGCGTGGGCCCGCTGATCGACCGGGCCGCCGCCGCCGGGCTGCCTGCCGAGCTTGACGTCCAGGGCAGCCCGCGGCCGCTGCCGCCCGGCCTGGACCTGGCCGCGTTCCGGGTGGCGCAGGAGGCACTCACCAACGTGATCAAGCATGCGGGCCGGCCGACCACCCGGGTCACCGTGTGCTACCGGCCCGATGAGCTCGTGGTGCAGGTCACCGACGACGGGCGGCCGATTCCCGCGGCCGCTCCCGCCTCCGATGACGACGCGGCCGGCATGCCCGCCGGGGCCGGGCGGGGGCTGCTCGGCCTGCGGGAACGGGTGGCGCTTTACGGCGGGCGTCTCGACGCCGGGCAGCGGCCGGGCGGCGGCTGGGTGGTCAGGGCCACGATCCCGGTGGAGCCCGCCGACATGCCGGCCGAGAGCAGCCCGGCATGAGCGAGGCCGCCGCCGCAGCAACGGAGCCCAGCGTGGTCATCGCCGACGACCAGACCCTGGTGCGGAGCGGGTTCCGCATGATCCTGAACGCGGCGGGGATCCCGGTCGCGGCCGAGGCGGCCGACGGCGGCGAGGCGGTCGCGGCGGTCCTGCGGCACCGGCCGGACGTCGTGTTGATGGACATCCGGATGCCCGGCATGGACGGCCTCGAGGCCACCAGGCGGATCCTGGCCACGGGGCCAGGCAGCGGCTGCCGCATCATCATCCTGACCACGTTCGACCTGGACCGGTACGTCTACGCCGCGCTGACCTCCGGTGCCAGCGGGTTCCTGCTCAAGGACGTCTCGCCCGAGCATCTGGTCGCCGCGGTCCGGCTGGTGCGCTCGGGCGACGCGCTGCTGGCCCCGTCCATCACCCGCCGGCTGATCGAGCGGTTCGCCCCGCGCGACGCAGGGCCGGGACCCGGCGGATCGGTGGTGCACGCGGATCTGTCCGACCTGACCCCGCGGGAAGTGGACGTGCTGCGGCTGATGGCCCGCGGGCTGAGCAACGCCGAGGTCGCCGCGCAGCTGACGCTCAGCCAGGCGACGGTCAAGACACACGTGGCGCGGATCCTGGCCAAGCTCCAGCTGCGGGACCGCGTCCAGGCGGTCGTGCTCGCCTACCAGACCGGGCTGGCCGGCCCCGGCGCACCGCCACCACAATGATCCCGGAAGCTGGATCCCGGGACGGTGGACAAGATCAGCCGCATTGACCCGGCGCCAGCGCGACCACCAGCGCGGGCCAGGCGGTGGCCTTCATCGCGGCGGCCAGGCCCAGCACCGGCTCGGCGGCCACCGGGCGCCGCGAAGACGGCCACCGCCCATCCGTGCCTGCCACGGCCAGCTCGGCGCAGGCCCAGCACCGGCAGGTCGTCGCCGCCGGCCGACAGCGGGAAGGCGATCACCGGCGAGGCTTCCGCCAGAATTGACTGGTGGCGGGTGGCATGGACCTCGTGAAGTTGCGGAACCTAGTGCCGCATCAGGCAACGTTTGCCCGGGCGACGACCTGACGGAGTCGTTCGTTGTAGGCGTGGTTGTTGCGGCAGATGATGTACCGGCGGATCATGCTGGCCTGCTCGTGGTGGGTGGCGTGGTCGGTGCCGTCGAGGGCGAAGTACCGCAGGGCCGTGAACTGCGCCACGAGGTTGAGCCAGGAGCCGCTGGTGGGCGTGAAGTGCAAGGCCACTCGTGGGTTCTTGGACAGCCAGGTGTTGATGTCGTCGTGCTTGTGGGTGTGGTAGTTGTCCAGCACGACGTGCAGCTCCCGGCGCGGGTAGGCCTTGGCGACCTTCTTTAGGAAGTCGAGGAACTCGGCCTTGCCGTGCCGGTCGTAGCACTGGTCGGTCACCTTGCCGGTGGCCACCTCGAGCGCGGCGAACAGCGTGGTGGTGCCGTTGCGCTTGTAGTCGTGGGTCGCCTTCTCCGGCAGCCCCGGGCGCAGCGGCAAGATCGGCGCGGTGCGGTTGAGCGCCTGGGTCTGGGACTTCTCGTCCGCAAACAGCACGATCGCGTTGGTCGGCGGATTCAGATACAGCCCGACAATGTCACGGACCTTGGCCTCCAACTCCGGGTCGGTGGAGAACTTGAAGGTCTCGCCGCCACGGCTTGACATGGTACTTGCGCCAGGCGCGGGCCACGGTGGCGTCCCCGATGCCCAGATGCTTGCCCAGCAGCCGCGAGGACCAGTGCGTCACTCCGAGCTTGTCCGGCGGTGGCTTCAACGTGGCCGCGATGATCGCGGAATCATCGACCACCTTCGGCCGACCGCTGCGCTGTTCATCGTCCAGGCCGGCGATCCCGTGGGCGGCGAACCGGTCGCGCCACTTGATCACCGTGGGCCGCGAGACCCCCAGCCGCCGCGCAGTACCAGACGTCCCAGCCCCGTCGGCCACCGCCAGCACGATCCGCGCGCGCTCCACATGCCCCGCTGGAACCGAACGCGGCCGCGTCCACGACTCCAACGTTGCGCGGTCCTCATCGCTGATCGTCAAGGCAGGTGACGGCATACGCCATCATCCCGGCCACCAGACTGTAAACCGACTAATGACGCGCACACTAGTATCCGCGACAGGCCAGTGTGCACGGTGATGCATCTGCTTTGTCGAATCAGCGCCGTGCGTCGACAAGTCGCGACGCTAGGGTGATGAACTGACGCCGCTGGGCGGCGGTCAGAGGCGCGAGGAACTCGTCCTGGATGCCGTCGATGACTTTGTCGAGCTCGAGAAGCTGTTCGACGCCTTCCGCTGTGATCGTGACGATGTTTCGGCGCTTGTGCTCAGGATCGACTGAGCGCTCGACCAGGTTGCGCGACTCGAGCCAGGTCAGGGCAGCAGTCACATCGCTGCGGTCGATCCCGGTCTTCCGGCCGAGTTCGGCCTGACTCGCGGGACCCCACTCCTCCAGCGCGGCGAGGAGTCGGTAGTGGTAGCCGCGCAGTCCGCCGCCATGGGCCTCGAAACCGGCGCTGAGCAGCCCTGAGGAGCGTGTGTACGCCCGACTGACCAGCCAGGTTGCGCGTCCTTCGAGCCGGGCCGGAGTGCGGCCGGTGTCGTGGTGAGGCGTGGGCACGCGTCAAGCGTAACAGTTGTGGGTCGCGCCAACACGTGCTATGTTGGCTTAACCAACACTGGTGCCGCCGCGCTCATCGCGTTGGCGACCACAAACACCCACGAAGACCCCAACGAGGCCCACGGGGCCGAGCTTGAACCCGGCCAGCCGCAGTCCGTGGCTGGTCTCGAACCCACCGCCAAGGAGATCTGACCGTGAACACCTCGCCAAAGAACGACCCTGAACGCGTTCTCGTCGTCGGCCGCAGCCCCAGTGTGCTCGTCGCCACCGTCGACATCCTGCGAGCCAAGGGCTACTCCGCAGACGCGACGAACCAGTTCGACCAGGTCCTCGATGACTACGACGTCACCGACCTCGACGTCCTGGTCTTCGGCGGTATGGTCCCCGCCGGCACAAAGCAACAGCTGCGCGAGGACATCTCCGGACGCAACCCACACGTGACCTTTGTCCAGGGGCTCGCCGGCATCGCCGGCCTCATCGCCGCCCAGGTGCAAGCCGCCACCTCGGCCGAACCCCTCGACAGCAGCGAAGTCGTCTACGACGCCGCACAGCGCTCGGTACAACTCACGCTCAACGATGCCGCCCCCGTCACCGTCGAGGCATGGTGGCACACATCCTTCGTACCCCCAGAGCCCAAAAGCGCAACGTTGCGCGTGTTCGATGGTCAGCTCGACGCGGGGTCCCACATCATCCCACTTCCAGATCAGGTGCCGTCCGAAGCGTCCTTCGCCGGTGTCACCGTCGGCTCGTTCGCCCGCGTGTTCACCGTCGGCCCCATGCCCAATGCCGTCACGCGGCTGGTACCAGCCTCGGTCACCGGCAATCGACTTCCCCAGGTCAGCCAGGTCACGACGAGCAGCGATGACCGGTAACGCGAGCACGGTAGGCCCCGGCTCTCACCCGGAGTCGCGGGCACAGACGATGCCAGGGCAGCGCCTCGTGAATCTCGTCGTCCGCGCCCTGCTGCGAACCCCGGGCCTCAGCCGGGTCGTCGGCGGTCGGCTGGTCACCCTCTACGTCGTCGGCCGAAAGTCGAAGCGTCGCTATGCGATTCCGGTCGCCTACCTCTTCCACGGAGCCGACCTCCTGATCGGCACCTCCTTCGCATGGGTACACAACCTGCGCACCAGCGAACCAGTCGCCATCCGACTCAAAGGCAAGCTCCGCCGGGCCGACATCCAGACCTACACCCAAGACACCGACGTTGTCTCGGCGTATGCCCACATGGCACGCGTAAACCCAGCCTTCGCCACGTTCAACAAGATCCGCGTCGATGAGGATGGAGAGCCAGACCGCCACGACCTAGAACTGGCCTGGCTCGGTGGTGCACGAGCGATCAGACTGACCCCGCGATGACTCACGTATGGAGTCTCCGGCAAACCCGGTGCGGTTCAAAGCGTGGGCGTCAGTGATGTAGCCCGCCCCGCTCCAGGCTTTCGGTGGACTGGCGGGACCAACAGGACAGCGAGCACTCCGCTCACCGCCGCGATGGCGGCGCCCAGAGCGAACGCATGCGAAAAGTCACTGGCGACCGGCCTCGTCGCGCCGAACGACCGCTGCCACCCCTTCACCCGGACCAAGACAGCCGACGAGATCCTGCCCCACGCCACCCGTAAACGAGATCCAGACGCGCGACACTAGATGCGCAGGTGTCGCATCAACCTTCGAGCGCTCGGTGCCGCCGCACGTCGCCGTCAACTGGACTGTTGTTATCGGCCTATTTATCTGGGCACGGATCGCTGATCAACGGCAACGCTCTTTCGTGATGAGTTACCCGGGTCGGCCGCCCGGCTTTCAGGATCGCGAAGACATCCGAGGCAGTATGCATGCAGGGCGCCGTCAGCCAGTAGCCGGCGGCGGCCAGACGTCGGTTCCGTGGGGGCTATCACGGAGCGTCATTGATTCGGTCGGCCCGGCGGGCGCCGGGTTCGCGCGGATCGCCGAATCTGGCGCTGGTCTGCAGGTTGCCAGCGTCGCCGGCCGCCTGGCACCGATCAGCCAGTTCTGGGGACGGTCGGCCTGATCGAGGACAGGGGGCGCCGCCGGGCTGATGGACGCCTCACCCTGGGGGCGGCTGGCGTCAACGCAGTCTCGGGTGTCGCGGCCGTCAGCTTGCTTGATAACGTTCCGCTAGCTGAGGCGCCTGGGCTTTGAACGCAGCGAGGTCGGCGGGGACACGGCGTCCAGCAGGTCAGGCCCTCGACTCCGCGAGCGCAGACGACCTCGCCGAGCTCCAGGCCGCGCAGGCTGCCCGGCAATGGGCGTGGAGCCCCAGCAAAAGAGGTCTCATCACAAGATCGTCTTCTGCCAGAAAGGACATTGGCACCGTGATGCCCGCCCAACAGCCCCCAGGCGGCCGGGACCTCGACGTCAATACCCGCACCCGCACCGCCATCCAGCGTTCGCTGCGCTGTCTGGGCGAACGCGGGTTCCCCCAGACAGCGCACGCTGGCGCACCCTCCAGCAGGTCACCGCCAGCCCCAGCAAGATCGGCGACATCGCCCGTGGTGGCCGGTGCTACCTCGGCGGCTCGTGGGGCGGAGAGGTGCTTGGTGCGCTGGCGGTGGCGGTGCAGACCGCGGTGCCGGTGCAGCGCCTGCGTGAAATGATCTACGCCTACCCCACATTCCAAACCGCCATCGAAGCTGCCCTGGCCGGCCTGGGCAACAGGCCCGGGCTGGTCCCCGTGTGACGAGGCGCGGGCTCCTGCGGCCTGGGTAGCAGATGGTCCGGCGGCCGGCCGCGCGGGGCCGGCCGCCGGATATCTGCGGACGCGGCTAGGACGCCGACATCGTTCTGGTGTAGATCTGCTGGTCGTTGGCGATCAGCCCGTTCGGCTCAGCCGCGGCGCACACTGCTGGAGGCACACCTGGTGCGGCCGTGCCCGGGCACAGGAACGCGTCCGGGTTCCTGGTATCCGACCACAGCGGGTGGGCGCCGGAGACCGCCGCGACGCCCGCGTAGTCGCCGAAGAACAGGCTGTTGCCCTGGGTGTCGGGGAACTGCGTCGGCGGCGGCATGGACGCGGAGGTGGCCCGGCTCACCGAGAAGGCAGACATGTTCCTCGAGGTGGACACGCTCACGTCCATGTTCCCGGTGAACTCGGCCGAGCCGTACTGCCGGTCGTAGTTGGAGGTCACCAGGGTGCCGCTGGGCGTGAAGGCGGCCCACTGGAACCACTGGTCCGTGGTGGCCTGCCTCTTCGCGGTGTTGACGACGGGCATCAGCCGCGGGTCAACGGTGGTGCCGGTGAAGGTGTTCCCGCCGTCGCTGGAGACGCTGAGCAGGATCTTGTTGTTGCAGGCGCCGGCGGTCTTGACACCGGTGTACAGGTTGGTGCCGAAGGCGCTGAACCCGGCGGGCGCGCACCCGTTGGACTCGTTGGAGTCACGGTTGATGTAGGAGCCGTAGGTGACGACGACCTGTGCGGGGTTGGTCGGGTTCACGCCTCCGGCGGGGTAGTTGGTCGCCCGGAACACCGAGTTCTGCGCGGTGCCCTTCTCCGGGACGCAGGCCCGGCCGGCGTCCTGGCCGCCCTGGTAGGTGGCGCAGTCCGGCAGGTCGTTGTAGTTGCCCACCAGGGTCGGGGCGCTGAAGGTCTGCCCGCCGTCGGTGGAGCGCGTCAGCAGGATCTGGTTGTGGTTGTCGCTGCTGTTGGTGGTGGAGTTGTTGAAGTTGGCGTAGGCGACGTAGAGCGTGCCGTCGGGGCCGGTGAACGGGTCGGAGAACTGGTTCTCGTTGCAGGTCCCCTGCGGGGTCGGCAGGCCGAAGGTGTTCGCGCACAGCGAGCTTGTCGTGCTCACCACGACCGGGCTGCTGAAGGTCTGGCCGTAGTCGTCGGAGTGCACCTCGTAGATGTAGCCGGTGCCGTCCGCGGCGAAGAACGTCCAGGTCACGTAGATCCGGTCGCGGAACGGGCTGGTGGGGCTGTTGTCGACCGTCATGTACGGCTTGTCGTTCAGCGTTGCGCCGGTGGTGTCGAAGGTTTCGATCGCGGGGTGGCCGGTGAAGTTCCAGGACGCGCCGGCGTCGCCGGTGGAGCGGAACACGTAGATGGCGCTGGACTGGTCGGGGTTGTTCGTCGTCGAAGGCCCGCGCATGAACACGCTGGCACGCGTAGTAGGCGTTGCCCCTGCTGTCCCAGGCCACTGACGGGTCGCCGCCGGCCTGCCAGTACTGCCGGGCAACGTTGCCGAAGGCGGTACCGCGGGTGAACCCATTGGGCATGGTGCTGTCGGTCCAGCTTGCCCCGCCGTTCCCGCTGAACGCGGCGCCGCAGGTGCCGTCACCGCGCCGGTAGTCGTTGAACCCGGCCACCACCTGGCGCGGGTTGAACGGGTTCTGCGCGATGGTGGTCTCGTTCTGGGCCTGGCCGCGGCCCTGCAGGTCCGGGTCGGTGACGTTCAGGCAGTTCTGGTTGACCAGGACGTTGGGCCCGAAGTTCCGCGGGCACAGGCTCACCCCGGCGTTGCTCATCCGGGCACCGGCCCGGGCCCGCGGGCGCCGCGGTCGGCACGCCGAGGCCGGCCTCGAACGAGGCGAATCCGGACAGGTGCGCCCGCTGGATGCGGTTCAGCCCGTGGATCGAGAGGCCCTGCACGGCTGCCCCCGCGCGCGGTGCCCTTAAGGCGGCCGGCGCGATGGCGAGCGCGATGCCGAGAACGGCGGCCACAGCGAGAATTATCCGGGACTTCACGTGCATTCCTCCTACCGCAGTCAGTGCCTTCTTCGGTAAAGGCATCGGCTCACGGCGGCGGCACGCGCGATGGCGCCCAGGACCGCCGCCGCGGCATTGCTGGCGGCGCCCCCTTCCCTGTCTCTCCCATGCGGCCAGCGTTTGTGGCACCAGCCACATCCGTCCCTTGGGGTGCCACCCGAACGGTACGCCTCTCACAGACCGGGAGCAATAGGCGCCGACTGCGCCTGCACGCCGAGCCGGCGGAATCGGCGCCGATCGCAGGGGGCCTGCCGCCGACGGTCCCGCCCCGGCCTGTGGGTGCCGAAGTGTGTCCTTGAACGCAAGGAGGACCTGATGTAGGAACGAGTCGTTGATGCGATGCTGTGCGGAAGATGAAGGTTTCGTGGCCCTTCGGAGTTGGTCGATCATGAGCGTACGGTGATTCTCGCCCGTGTGCAGGCGTTCGTCCGGCAGGTACGCGACGGTGAGGCGGAACCGGAGACCACGGAAGCCTTGATGCGGTCCGTGCTCGCAGACCCCGAGTTGCGGCTGCTGGTCCGGCCACCGGGCGATCCGGCCGGCTCCTACGTTGATCTCGGAGGTCACGCCGTCACCGTTCCTTCCGGCGCCACCCGGGTGCCGCTGATGACCGGCACGACCGAGGTCGGCGTCGTCGTGCTCGGGGCGCCAACGGCACGCCGCATCCGCCGGGCTCGGGACGTTGCGCTTCAGGCGCCTCCCGATCGAGGTGAGCCGCCCGCGGATCCGCTCAATCCGGGGCAGCGCCTACGATGATCTTGAGGCGGCCGTTATCGCCCTTGCCGATACCGTTGCCGACCTGCGTCGGCTCGCCCACGGCGTCCGCCCGGGCCGCCTGGAAGACGGACTCGCCGCGGCGCTGGTAGCTCTCGTGGCCGACAGCCCGGTGCCGGTGAACGTGACCGTCGCCGACATCGAAACGACGGAGGTCATCGCGACCACCGTCTACTTTGTGGTGGCGGAGGCACTCACCAACGCACTCAAACACGCTCCCGCGACCGCGATCCAGGTCGACGTTGAGCAGCGCGGCGAAAGGATACACCTGGAAATCTCCGATAACGGGATCGGCGGAGCACGCACCGGATTCGGGCTGACGTCGGTCCGCGACCGGATCTCGTCGGTGGGCGGCGAGCTTTCGCTGGTCAGCACCGCTGGCGCGGGCACACTGATCAAGGTGAGAATCTGATGCGCATCCTGATCGCCGAGGACTCGACGCTGTTCCGCGAAGGACTCGCACGCCTGCTGGTCGAGGCTGGCCACGAAATTGTGGCATCGGTCGGTGACGCCGGCGCGCTGATCGAAGCCGTCGCGGAGTATCGGCCCGAGTTTGCGATCATTGACGTACGGATGCCCCCGACCATGACCACCGACGGCGCCCGCGCCGCCCGGCAAATCCGCTCAACTCATCCGAACCTTCCGATCCTGCTGCTCAGCCAACATGTCGAGACACGCCAGTCATTGAGCCTCGTCGCCACCGGCAGCTTCGGCTATCTGCTCACCTCGCCCGCTGCCTGGCATCGAGCATTCAGGGGAGAAGGTTGAGGGCTTTGCGTGCCTGGGCCGGACGGCGGTGAAGTGGCGCCGGTCCAGGGTGGCCACGTCGGTCAGGTTCAGCCGTTCGGCGATGGCGATGATCGAGGCGTCGACGGCGCGCAGCGGCAGGTCAGCGTAAGTGCGCACGAGTTCGGCCATGCGGGCTATGTCGGTTGTTGGTGACGGGGACGTGCTCGAACTCGCCTGCTGCGATCGCTTCGAGGAAGGCCGCCTCGATGTCGGGGCGCTCCTCCACCAGCCAGCACACCTCGACGATGACCGTGGTAGGGATCAGCAGTGGGCTCTCGGCAGATTCCAGCAGGGCGGCGCAGCGGGCGTGATGGTTGTCGGAGCGGTCGGTGGCCGCGACAACCGGCCCCGGTGTCGAGCAGGAGTGTCACGCGGGACGCTTCAGGCGCCCGCGGATGATCTCGTCATGCCGCTCGGCGAGGTCACCGCGGCCAGACTCCCAGATCCCGGTGATCGACAGCTGCCGCCTCGCGGTGCCCTGGCCTTCTGGCTCGGTAGCGGGGGCGAGTTCGGGATCGGAGGCGACCAGCACGCGAAGCCGCTCCGCCTGGGGCGGGCTGAGCCGGTCCACCAGGTGGTGCAGGTCGTCATAGTCGTGAGCTGCTGTCACGGAGTACAGTCTACGGCTCCCCGTTCCGGCTGCGGGGAGCAGCCGGGCTGCCAGGACCTCTCTCACCTGGGCGCTATGCGCGCTCGTGCCATCGGCGCCGCAGTTCATGCCTCCCGCCTGTGAAGATCGTTTCAGTGACCTCTCGCCTTTGGCGTTTTTAGTTCTCGCTGGCCTGGGTTTTCGCTGGTAGCTACAGCGTTGAGGCCGTGTCGCCGTACAAGCGAGGGGCCGGTGGTTCGATCCCAGTTGCGCCCACCCGAAAAGACCAGGTCACGATGCAGGTTCTGGCCCGCGTCACTGGACCTCAAGATCGTCTGACCGTCATCTGACCGTCGTGGTGGACGTGGGTTTCCGGTACCCGGCGGCATCGATGGTCCGGAGATGGCATGCCGGGCGTGGCTGATCCTGATGCCTGTTGAACAGGCTGACGGGCGGCGGAGTGGCTGTGCCCGGCGGGAGGTCAGGCTGGCGCGGCGCGATGGCGGGGACCTGGAGACAGGCCCGAGCCGAGAGCGCGCTGGCGGTGACCTTGCGGCAGGGCCCGATCCTGATCTGGGGGTTGCGTCGCGGCACGTCCAAAGTGAGGAGGCAAGGGAGCCAGGCACGGACAAGCTCACCTCCGCTCAGCCTGGCTGCGCGCTGAAAGGCAGCTACCCCGCGTAATTGGTCGCCCAGCGACCGGCCTGCCCAGGCAGCGCATATCGCCGACTCGGCGTGTGTGACGTTCCTGGTAAGTGGATGTCTGAAGCGCCCGTATTACCCTGTTATGTGTCTGCGTTATGTGTCTTGCTGGGCTCCGGCTGCGGGCTGGCCGCCTCTGTCTGACGGGGCCGGCCGTGGTGACCCGTCCCGCCTCGGAGGGCGGGGGCTGGGCGGCGGCTGTCAGCGGGCCCGATGGTGTGGAGATGCGGGTCAGCCTGTTGTCACCGCGACAGTCGGCGCCCTGACGTCCGACCGGGCTGCGGTGATCGTACGATCGTCATGATTGTCGGTCGATTGGTCCTTTGCCGGGAGTCAGGCGTCCAGGGCGACGGCGCGGCCGGTGAGGTACCGCCGTTCGGGGATGCTGGCCGTGCGCCGCGCGGCGTCCAGGTAGTCGGACGCGGCGCCGTTGTGATCGCCGGCCAGTTCCCTGAGATGTGCCCGGGTGGCCAGGAGCCGGTGGTTGCGCGCCATCCGGCTGTCGGACTCCAGGGAGGCGACCAGCGCCAGCCCTGCCTCGGGTCCGTGCACCATCGCGACCGCGACGGCCCGGCTCAGCGTCGTCATCGGATTCGGCGCGGCCTTCTCCAGCAGGTCGTACAACCCGAGGATCTGCGGCCAGTCGGTGTCGTCCATCGTGGGCGCCTCGTCGTGCACCGCCGCGATCGCCGCCTGCAGCTGGTAGGGCCCGACCGCGCCGCGGGGCAGCGTCTCGGAGATCAGGGCGACGCCCTCGGCGATCGAGGCCCGCGTCCAGCGTGTGCGGTCCTGCTCGGCCAGCGGGACCAGGGCGCCGTCGGGCAGTGTGCGGGCGGGGCGCCGGGCGTCAGTCAGCAGCATCAGGGCCAGGAGACCGGCCGTCTCGCCGTCCTCGGGCAGCAGCCGGCGCAGCAGGCGGGTGAGGCGGATGGCCTCGTCCGACAGGCTCGGCGCGGTCAGGTCCTCGCCCGAGGACGCGGTGTAACCCTCATTGAAGATCAGGTAGAGGACGTGCTGCACCGCGCGCAGGCGTTCGCAGGCCTCGCCCTCCGGCATCTCGAACCGTATCCCGCTGGACTTGATCGTCGCCTTCGCGCGGCTGATGCGCTGCGCCATCGTCGCCTCGGGGACAACGAACGCCGCGGCTATCTGCGCCGTCGTCAATCCGCCCACGGCGCGCAGGGTCAACGCGATCTGGCTGGGCACGGACAGCGACGGATGGCAGCACACGAACAGCAGTTTCAGCGAGTCGTCACGGTCTGCCGCCACCTCGCCGGGGTCCGCGATCGCGTCTGCGGGACGGCCGGGCAGTTCAGACTGCGGCGTCGCGGCGACGATCGCGTCCTCGCGCCGGCGACGCGAACTGTCGCTGCGGGACTCGTCGATCAGGACGCGGCACGCGACCGTCAGCAGCCAGCCGCGCGGGCTCTGGGGGATCCCGTCCTCGGGCCAGTGCTGCGCGGCCCTGAGCAGCGCCTCCTGGGTGGCGTCCTCGCAGGCGTAGAACTGGCCATAGCGGCGTGTGAGCGTGCCGAGGACCTGCGGCGCCAGCTCGCGCAGCAGGTCCTCAACGCGTCGCCGGACTCCGTCCGCCACCGGTTCGGCCCTGGGCCTCAGGCGTCGCTCGCGGACTCGTGCAGGATCGGCCACACCTCGGTCGGGTTCTGGTCCGCCCACGGCATTTCTGCGGCGAGCTCGTAAGCCCGCTCCTCGCTCTCGACGTCTACGAGGTAGAAGGAGGCCATGTACTCCTTCGTCTCCAGGTATGGGCCGTCGCTGACGGCCGGGACCCCGTCCTTGCGCGTCACCAGCTTCGCGGCGGCTGCGTCGGCCAGCCCGTACCCGCCGAGCAGTTCCCCGGTCGCTGTGTACTTCTTGTTGTAGGCGTCCTGCTTGGCGATCTCGCGCGGCCAGTCCTCTGCCGGGATGCTGGACCACTTCTCCTGGTTGCCGTAGATCATGAGCAGGTATTTCATCGCGGGTTCCTCTCTCCGGTAGGTCACAGCCCGATGGGCCACCGTCGGCACGCGCGGCCACGCGCTCTCACCGGAGGAACGGAGCCGCCTCCACGTTCTCGACATGCCCCCACCGGACTTTTTCCTACCCGATCGCAGGGGCCGGTGTCGAGAAACGCCGATCGGCCCCGTTCCCCCTTGAGAAGGCACCATCGGAGAATCCAGGAGGACATCATGTCCATCACGGCCGCTTCCACGCATACGTCCGCCGCGTCGTTCCTGGCGCGCCGCCCCGTCTGGCAGATCAGCTACCTGTCCGGCCTCGCCGCCAGCGTCATCGTCGAGACGTGGGGACTGGCCGCGCGCGCCGCCGGCGTGCCGATGAGGGCCGCCGGCCTCGGCTCGCACCACGCGACACCGATCACCATCGGCATGTTCGCGATGGGGACGATGGTCGTCACGTTCTGGTTCACGTTCGCCGTCATCCTGATGGCCCGTTTCGCGAAGAACCCCAAGCGCACCTACCTCCATACGGCGCTGCCGCTGCTCGCCCTCTCCCTCGCCGTGCCGCTCACAGCAGCCGGCACGGCGATCTCGACCAAGCTCACGCTCGCCGCCGCACACCTGATCGCCGGTGCGATCATCATTCCGACGGTCGCGAGGCGGCTATCGCGACTGCGGTGAGTAGCGCGGTTCATCCAACCAGCCCAACCCGGCGACAGCTGCCCAATCCACCCGATCAGAATCAACCAGCGCAGATCATCCATTCGGTCGCGTCAACGACGCCGATTCCGGAAGCCAACTTGTCGCCCACAACGACGGCAGTGTGCGCCCCGTGCTGGCCTCTGCCTCAAGGGCAACTACCTACCGTGACAAGCTGGCCGCCGAAGGGCCGCGCGGCATGACCGACAGGAGCACGATTCCTATAACCGTCCACAGACGCGCCGGTTGATGTGACCGGGTGGCTCTCCGCCCATCCCCGGCCGAGGCCTCGACGTATCGCATCATCGATCTCGCTCGACGATGCGGTCGTACCTCATCGCCGCAGAAGCGCGCATTTCACGCCCGGCGCTGGCCATGCATAAACATACGGTCCGGTCCGCCTGCTGCTCGCCCGTGGTCGAGATCGCCAATAGTGCGGGGAGCCCTTGATAACCGCACACCGAGCCGCCGTTCGGCGCGCCGACCTCGGTTCCTGGTCGGTCGCCCTTGCCGCGCGCGAACAGATGATCTGTGCGAGCCACAGCGCGAGGCGGCATCCACGTTTCCGGGCGGGCTGGTCAGGAGCAGCCGACGCAGTCGTCCGGTGTGTTGGCGGTGACGACACCGGTGTCCGCATGCGCGCGGAAGCCCTTGGAGAAGATCCCGCCGCCTGATGCGATGGTCCCGTGGCGCACTCGCAGGATGTTGTGGGAGATCGTCCCGCCGTGCACGACCAGCGAGGGTGACGGCGGTGGGGGGGAGACCGGGCCGGTGAACACTGCGCTGTTGACACTCCGCCGCCGCGTGCCCACCCGTGCGGCGCGGAGGCTGTTGCGGTGTTGCCCGCGATCGTGACGTGGCTCAGGAGGAGTGGCCCGGTGTTCGCCAGGCCCGCTCCGCGAACTGTCGCCGTGCCGCTCTTGCTCGTGGCCGTGACGTAGTTGCCGGAGATGGTGCTGTCGCGCATCACCGCCCGGCCTGATGTGCCGTCGAAGAAGATGTTCACGGCCGCGACGGCGGCCGCGACACCCGCATCGCTGGTCACCATCACAGTGTTACCCTTTACCTCAGTGCGGGTGATGACCGCGTCGCCGTCGGCCTCGAGGCCACCACCACTGCCTCCCTCGCCACTGGTCTTGACGTTCACGACGAGGTGGTTGTCGTTGACCTTGCTGTCGGTGAGGGTCAGCGCGGCGGCTGAGTCGCACACGCAGATCCCGGGGTCGAACCCGATCGGCGCGCCGTACGGGTCGGTGACTGACACCCGGTTTTCGCTGATGCTCGTGTGGTCGATCGTCGCCGTTCCGCCCGACTGCACATCGACCCCGCCGGTGCCGGCGTGCGAGTCGGTCACCGACGCCGGATACCGGCTGGTGAGGCTGGCGGTGTTGCCGTCGACGACGCTGTGCTGCACCGTCAGCGTGCCGCCTTGGTCCACGTAGATCCCGCCGCCGTCGGCGAAGCGGCCGTTCGGTGTCGTCGCGCTCGCCGTGTTGCCGGTGACCGAGGCGTGGATAAGGGTGAGCTTGGCGTTCGCTTCGTCGACGATGCCGCCGCCGTCGGCCTGCGACGTCAGTTCGGCGTGGAACTCGGCGCGGACTTGTGACTGGTGCACGCGGCGGTCACCAGGACCAGCACGGCGAGCATTATCAGCGGTCGCTTCATCGCGCATCTCCCCCTGTGGGTTTCATCGCAGGCTCGTGGCTGGTACCCGGCAATTCCTCGCACGTGACCGGTACCTAGGCACTGCACGTGGCCGCCTGAAGTATCCGGCCACCGGCTTACGAAGTGCTGACATGCCCGGATGCGGCCCTTTCGCGAGGCGTCCGGCCGCAATGCGCCCGGGCAGCCATGTGGGCGTCGTGTCAGCGTTTTGTAAGGCCCTTGGCATAGAAATACAGATGACGAGGCCGACAGCCTGGTGGGTCCGCCATGCGCCGCCCCGTTTCGCGATCAGCGGCGTCGCTGTCGCATCAGGCAGGGCCTTGTTCGCAACGCCCGGAGGGGGCGGCACGATGCCGGATTCAGGCAGGCGGGATCACTATTCAGGCCGTGGCGGAGGGGGCTGGCAATGAGGCAATGCCGGGTGTGGCGCGGTGCTCGGACGATGGCGCTGCTCGTTCCCGCGGTAATGACGCTAGTGTGGGCGGGGACCGGAGCAGCGTCGGCGGCGACGCTGACCGTGTGCCCGAGCGGATGCCAGTACAGCCAGATCGGGCCCGCGGTCGCCGCCGCCAAGAACGGCGACACGATCAAGGTCGGCCCCGGCACCTACCAGGGCGGGATCACGATCGACGTGAGCGTCCAGCTGGCGGGGGCCGGCGCCGGGTCCACGATCATCCGCGGCGGCGATCACGTGCTGACGATTGGGTCCTTCCGCGCCTCGGGCGAGCCGACGGTCTCGGTCAGCGGGGTGACGGTCACCGGTGGCCTCGCCCGATCCAGCCCGATATCCGAGCCAGTTTTTGGCGTGAAGGGCCTATGGGCGGCGGGTGGCGGCGTCGAAATCCCGCCGCAGGACATACCGGCGGACGCGCCACCCGTTAACGGCGCGACGGTCACGATCTCGGACAGCGTAATCACCGGCAACCGCGCCGATCCGTCAGCCGCCATCCCCTCCGGCACCAAATGCCCGGGCGGTTTCCCGCACGGCCAATGCCCGTTTGCCGCGGCCGTGGGCGGTGGCATCGAGAGCTGGGGAAACCTGACGCTGGTGCACACGACCGTCAGTAACAACACCGCCGGCCCGGCGGCGGGGCTGCCCGCAGTCTGCAGCGACTGCGACGGCGGGGGAATCTTCAGCGAACAGGGCGGCCTGACCATGACCGGCACCACCCTGTCGGGCAACCGGGCCATCGCGGCTGCCCCGAATGGCCGCTTCGCCGAGGGCGGTGCGGTCTACGCCAGCCCCGACTTCGGTGGCAGTAATGCGCTCACGGTCAACAACAGCAGCGTGACCGGCAACAGTGCGGGCCTGACCACAAACCTTCCTAAGTTCGCCGGCGGGCAGCTCATCGGCTTGAACGCGAACTCGGGCGGCATCCATGTCGGAGACGGCGTCCCGACCACGGTCGACGGCACCGTCATAAAGGACAACTCCGCCTCGGCTGACGGTCCCTACGGAGAGGCCGACGCGATCGACGCGGCCATGAACGTGGGCGATAGCCCGCTCACCATGCGCGACAGCACCATTTCCGGGAATCGGCTGACCGACGACCTAGCGACCAACGCCGACTCCGGGTCGGATGGCAGCGCGGTGGAGGCTGACGGCGGCGGGATAATCAGCAACGCACACATCACCGGTAACACCGTAACGGTGGTGAGCCCGAACGGCGTCGCTGGGAACGCCGGCGCTGGCCTAGCGGCGCTCCATTCCGATAACGACGCCCGGCTCCTCACTGTTAGCGACAGCGTCATCAGCGGCAACACCGCGATCGCACGGACCTCGACCGGGTCCGCCACCATCACGGGCGTGGGAATCCTGAACGACAGCCTGCTGAAGCTGGACAGAGTCGTGGTTAGCGGCAATGACGGGACGGCCATCGGACCATCGGGCACAGCACAGGGCGGAGGTATATGGAATAGCACCGATATCTCTGGGCCGCCGGTCCAGCTCACCGTGGACAACACGACAGTTACCCACAATTCGCTGGCCGGCAGCCCGGGCGTCACGCTCCAGGGCGGAGGCCTGTTCACTACGCTTCCGGTCACGCTCCACGACTCCGTGATCTCGGGGAACACCCCCGATCAGTGCTTCGGCTGCACGGACGGCGCGGCGCACACGGCGGCCCCGCGTACGTCGAGGACGCCGGAACGGGGGCAGGAGGGCCTGGGCGCGATCTCGTCAGGCCGCTGAGGCGAGGCCCGGAAGGGAGGGCTGCGCACCCGTCCCCTCCTGCTGGCTTCCTGCTGTGGGCGCGGGGGCCAGGCGCGCCGACCAGAGGACAGCAGACCTGGGCACCTCTTGGGCTACCGGAGCCAGCTCTGGTCGACGAGGAGGCCCCAGACGGGGTTGTTCTCGTAGTTGCGCAGCCGGTTGGAGACGAGGTCGACCTCTCGCTGGTTGACGGTCGGGACCCAGACGGCGTCGTCGGTGATCTGGCGGTCGATCGATGCCCACAGGGCAGCTGCTTTGGCGGGGTGGCTGAGTTCGAGCAGCCTGGCCTGGCGCATCTGGCGGTCGAGGGCGGGGTTGCAGTAGTAGCCGTTGCTGTTGCCGCCGCCGCAGCCGAAGAACTGCGGGATGTATGCCGATGGGTCGGGGTAGTTGGCCGCCCAGTCGCCATCGGTCGACAGCTGGAGCCCTTTGCGCATTCTCTGGGTGAACTTGGCCGATGGGATGAGGTGCAGGTGGACCCGGTAGCCCAGGGCGCGCAGGACCCCGCCGACATAGGCCGTTATCCCGCGGGGGACGGAGGAGTTGTCGGTCATGCCCCAGACATCGACGCGCTCGCCGGCCGTGCCCGATTCGGCGACCAGCCGCCGCGCCCGTGCTAGGTCGGGGCCGGTATAGGCCGCGTCGGCGCGCGGGTGCCGCGTGTAAGGGCAGTAGCGGCGGTAGCCGGGCAGGCCTGGCGTGATCGGCTGGCAGGTGACAGTGGCGAACACCGGCCCGCCGAACAGCCGGACGAGCGTGTGCCGGTCGATCGCGTAGTTGAGCGCCCGCCGGACCCGGACGTCGTTGAACGGGGCGATGTGGGAGTTGAGCGGGGCGAAATCGACGCCGGGCTGCGGGCTTGAGTGCAGCTCGGAGGGGTTGTGGAGCCGGAGCTGCTGGTACTGGGCGCGCGGGATCTGGCCGGCCATCCAGTCGGCTCGCCCGTGCTCCACCGCGGTCACGGCGTCCTGCACGGTCGGCATGGTCTGCCATACGATCGCGTCGGGGTTGCCGTCCGGCTGGGCGGCGTGCGACCACTCGCGGAAGAACGGGTTGCGGGCAAAACGGATTCGGGTGGCGCTGGCCGCGGCGATCTTGTATGGCCCGGTGCCGGGAACGAAGTGCGAGGTGATCTCGTGGTCGGGGGTTCCCGGCGGGATCGGGGCGGCGAAGGCGTCCTGGGTGAGGTTGAACAGGAAATCGGGGTCGGGCGCGGTGAGGTGGAACACGACTGTGCGGGCGGCGTCGTCGGTGACGATCCCGCGCGACAGGTCGCAGCGGGCCCGATGCCGCGCGCAGGCCGTTGCGCCGAGGATGCCCGAAAACAAGGAAGCGCCCGGGGACTGCTGGACGCGGAACAGCCGCTCGATCCCGCGGCGGAAATCACCGGCCCGCACTATCTGGCCGTCGGAGTAGCGGATCCCTGGCCGGAGCCGGAACGCGTAGGTCGATCCGCCGTCGGCCGGAGCCGGGATCGCGAGCGCCAGGTCGGGCACCAGCCGCGTTCCGCCCGCGCCGGGGCTCTGCTGGAAGGTGACGAGTGAGTCGTAGGCCAGCCCGGTGAACTGCGGGTTGAAGGCGAAGTTGTAGAACGCCGGATCAACCGAGGCGAGCGTCATCGGCAGGGTTGAGGTCAGGCTCTGCGGTGTCACGATCACGAACGTCCCGCCGCGGTGGCTGGCGCCGTCCGCGGCGACCGCTACCCACAGCCGCCCGCCGTCCATCGCCAGCGAGGTAGGCGCGCCGCCAACGGCCACCCGGGCCACCACCTGATCGCGCCGCGGGTCGATCCGGGAGACGGTGCCGGAGTACTGGCTGGCGGCCCACACCGATCCCGCGCCCGCCGCCAGCGCGTCTGGACCGCTGCCGACCGGGATCGGAGCGGCTGCCGTCAGCGACCCTGGATCGACCCGGGAGACGGTTGCATCAAGGCTGTTCGCGACCCACAAGGAGCCGTCGCCGAAGGCCAGCGCGGACGGGCCGTTGCCGACGTGCACGCGCCCGGTCACCCGCCCCGAGGCGGGGGCGAGCCTGACGACCGTCGCGTCGTTGTATCCCGCCACCCAGATCGCCCCGCCCGTGACTGCGATCGCGCTCGGCTGCAGGTCCAGCGATAGCGTCCGCCGCGGCGATCCGGTCGCCGGGTCGATCTCAAACAGCTCCCGGGCGCCAGGATCGGCGACCCAGAGCCGGCCCGAGCCGTAGGCGATCGCGCCCAAGTTGACCGCGGGGAGCGGGATCGTCTGCGTCACGCCCCCGGTCACCGGGTCGATCCTCGTCACCGAGGCCGCGTCGGTACTCGCCGCCCAGATCGCGCCGTCGCCGCTGATGACGCTCCCGGGCTCACCGCCCACCAGGATCCGGTCCACCGCCGCGCCGGAACCCGGATCGATCCGCGTGACCGCCTCACCGCCGGGATCAGCCACCCACACCGAACGCGCGCCGCTGCTTACCGCCTCCGGCGCGCCGTTGAGCGGCGCCGCGGCCATGAGCCGGCCCGAGGCGGTGTCCACCGCCACCAGCCCGTTGGCGCCCGCAAGCATCGCCTGCCCCCCGTGAGCGGTGCCGATAACAACGACGGTGCCGGCGAGTACTACCACCGCCACGGCAGCGGCGATTGTCCGCACCCGGTGCCTGCGCGGCCCGGCCCCGATCGGCGAAGCCTGGTCCCCTCTCTCCGCCGGGCCGGGCATGGGACCAGTCACTGCCTGGCCGGGCAGCTCGAGCGAGGAGTCCTGCTGCAAGATCGCGCGCTCAAGCCGCTGCAGCGCCGGGCCGGGCTCCAGGCCGAGCTCCTCGACCAGCGTCCGGCGCGCCGCCTGGTAGGCTTCCAGCGCCTCCGCCTGCCGCCCGCAGCGATACAAGGCGAGCATCAGCTGCCCGTGCAGCCGCTCCCGCAGCGGGCAGGTGGCCACCAGCGCTTCCAGCTCGCTGACCAGATCGGCGTGACGGCCCAGCGCCAGGTCCGCTTCGATCCGGTCCTCCACCGCGCCGAGCCGCAGTTCCTCCAGCCGCCCGACCTCCACCTGCGCGAACGGCTCACAGCTGAGATCGCCGAGCGCATTCCCGCGCCACAGCCGCAGCGCCGCGCGAAGGCTCGCTTCTGCCTGCTCAGGCGCGTTCCCGGCGAGCGCGCTCCTGCCCTCCGCAACCAGCCGCTCGAACCGGTACACATCCAGCTGCCCGTCGGCGAGCTGCAGGCAATACCCTCCCGGCCGGGTCACCACGGCCTGCCCGTTGCCGGCCGCGCCAAGAGCCTTGCGCAGCCGAGACACGTACACATCCAGGCTGCCCCGCGCGCCGGCCGGCGGCCGCTCGCCCCACAGCTCGTGAACCAGGACGCCGCGCGGCACCGGCTCATTGGCCCGCAGGAGCAAGATGGCCAGCAGCGCCCGCTGCTTCGCACCGCCGATATCGATCACTCGCCCGTCCGCGCTGACCTCAAGCGGCCCGAGGATGCGGTAGTCGATCATCGCAGCCCCCTCGCCCACCCATATCAAAGCATGGCCGCGCCATATCAGCTCGCGGCCAGAGGCCTCAGCCCCTGTCAGGCCGCCACACAAAGCTAGAGCGGCAGCGTGAACAGGCATCCACATTGGCTCGCCGGCGCAGCCCACCGGAGGTCGTTTGCGCTACGGGCCCCACCTGGCGCCCCACCTACGACGAGTTCCGGCTCCGGGCAACCCACCGCGCCGCACCAGCCCCGGCGTCCGGCTGGTTTGGGCATCGTGCACATCCGCATGTGCGGCTCAGCGGCAGGAGGGCTGTCGTCCGGCCATGTGCGCCGCGAGCGAGACGGCACCGCCAGCAGCCGTGCGAGCCTCTCGGAAGCTTCTTGTAAGGCCCCGGAGCAGGCATACCGGTGATCAGGCCGACAACCCCGCGCAACGTCGGCCCGTGCACCGCAGGAGGGTTACTGTGCCTGCCGCTGGCTTGATCGTCGCGGGAGTAAGCGGATCACTGCACCCGCCAGCACGATGCCATCCTGGTCCCCCTGCTCGCGTGGGTGCCGCCCGGCGGTGACCTGGCCGACCGCAAGAACCCCGATCCCCAGCTGCGTCAGCTACGGAAAGACGACGCCCGGCAGCGGCTGCGGGAGACAATCGGCACCGCATTCGGCGGCTTCCCCACGGTGCGCGCACCCGGCCGCTGGCGCTGCGCGGCCCGGCAGGCCAGGTGCCGGTCAGCGCCGCCAGCGCACCAGCGACCTGCTGGTCATCGGCGCCGGGCGAAGGGGCACGCCCTTGCGGCTAACCAGCGGCCGGGTAAGCCGCTACTGCCTGCATCACGCCCACTGCCCGGTGCTTGCTGTCCCCCCCCCCCCCCCCCGCACTGGCCCGGCAAACCAGCCACGGCCTTCGCAGCTGGGCGTTGCGCCACCGCGGGCTGGACCCGGACAGCGCCAGCCTGCTGTGCGAAACGGGCTGACACTCTGCCAGGCGCCGCTGGGCGCTACCAGCTCCTGCCCTGCCCAGCAGCCGCACTACCGGCCTCGCACCCACGCCGTCATGCTCAACAGAAGCGGTGCAACAACCCAGATCAGGATGATCTGCGTGCACAGACCCACGCGGTCGGCATAGCTTTCATCAGCGCCGATTCGGCGCTCGGGATCCCTGGGGGTGGGGCGCGCTTCGCACCACGCTGCGTAATCGACCCTGGCCGGGAGCGAGGCGCACACTGCCGCCGTTATCTCAACACCGGGTCCGCGATGGTGGTGGCGGACCACCAAGGTCCAGAAGACGAAGCTCCGGCAGCTTACGGGCGCGCCCACCTGGCCCCGAGCCGGCGGAGCGGGTCTGGTCAGCGTTGGCCGAGCACTTCGTCCAGCCAGTCGAACATGACCGGTGCTTGAGACTGAAGTTGTCGAGCTGGCGGTAGAGGACGGTGCCGTCCTCGGGCGCGAAGATCCGATGCCGGCTGGCGGGATTCGGTGCCGCCTCGACGGCGGCGGCGGCCTGCCGGCGCAACTCCTCATTGTCGCTGGGATCGTTTAGGCAGAGCAGCGGGCACCGTCGGGCGCGGATCACGGTGATTCCAGCCCACCGGTGCCGGCGCAACATCGGCGGCCGGATCACCCCGGCCATCATCGCCGACATCGCCTACGCCGGCTACCTGGTCGACGCCAAGGCCCCGGAAGGCCCGTACTTCGAGGTTGCGATCATCCACCACCCCGACTGCGGCTCGACCCTGCTCGCCGACGACGAACTGCGCCACGGGTTCGCCCAGCGCATCGGCGTGGACGAGCGGACTCTGGCCGACACGCCCGTCCTGGACCCGGCCCGCACCGTGACGACCGACGTCAACAGGGTGCTATGGGCGGAGGAGATCCCGCAAAACGTCCACGTCTCCGGGCACGTCTACGACATCCAGACCGGCCTGGTGACCACCATCGTCGACGCGAAAAGCAAGAAGTAAAGGGGCCCACCGATCAGCCCTGGACGGCCAACGCGGCGATGGCCGCGGTCTACGCGGGCAATCTGGGCATGTTCTTCCTGCTCCCGCTGTACCTGCAGCTCGTCGAGCACTACAGCGCGATCGGGACCGGGATCGCTATCCTCCCGGTCCCGGCGGTCATGGGCCTGGTGCCGCCCAGATGCGCCGGCTGATCGCCCGCCACGGTACCGGCGGTGCCTCATCCTCGGGCCGGCCCTGGTGGCCGCCGGCAAGGCCTGGGCCTGCTTCTTGCGCGTGCATGAAAACTACCCCCTGCACCTGCTCCGGCCCTGCCGGTGATGCCGGCCGGCTATGGCATGAGCTACCCGTCGGCGTACGCGGCCGCCACCTCCGGCGCGCCGGCCCGCCAGGCCGGTCTGGCCTCCGGGCTGATCAGCACCGCGCAGCAGATGGGCGGCGCGGTCGGCCTGGCCGTCATCTCCGCGGCCGCGGCCAGCTACACCGCGTCGCTGACCCGCAACTCCGGACCGCAGGCGCTGACGTCGGGTTACCACCTGGCCATGGCCGTCGCGGCCGGGCTTACCTTGCTGGCCTCAGTCATCGCGGCCGCCGTCATCCGGGTCCGCCTGCCCGCCCCCGCCGGGCCGGCGGCCGCCGCAGGACTGGGTACACCGGCGGAACTTGGGAAGACCGCACGTTAACCGGCCTGCGGGGCTCGGGCCATCGGGGGTGTCTTCGAACCATGCGTGTCTTCGTCACAGGCGCAACCGGAGATAGCGGTTCTGCCGCTGTCCGCGAGCTCATCGATGCCAGGCATCAGGTCACCGGCCTTGCCCGCTCGGACAGGCCCGCTGCGTTCCTGACGGCTGCCGGCCTGGTGGCAGGGTGAGACCTGTCAGCCGCCGGCCTCGAGTGAGCTGGCAACCACTGGCAGCCGCGTCGCCCGCTGAGCATCGGCTGGCCAGAACCCAATACGGTGGCGGGCCCGGAGCGTGACCCATGGGCGGCAGGAGTACAAGGTGAGGAGGCTGGAGTCGTGCGAGTAGCGCTGGCGCAACAACTGGGCGGGATCGGCAGCGTAAAGCTGGCTGAGCTGCCAGACCCAGTACCCGCGGCGGGACAGGCGCTGGTGCGGGTCCATGGCGCGGGTGTCGGCCCCTGGGACGTCGGGTTCCTCGGCGGCGGCTTCCCGGGGATTGCCTTGCCGTTCGTCCCGGGCCAGGAAGTTGCCGGCGTGATCGAAGCGGCCGGTGACGGGGCCGGTGTCCAGCCGGGCGAGCGGGTGTATACGAGCCTGTTCCCGGCGGGGGGCGGGTTCGCCGAACTGGCGCTGGCGTCGGCGGACCGGCTGGCCCCGATGCCCGGCCGGGCGAGCTTCGCCGAGGCGGCCGGGCTGGTGATCGGCGGCGGGACCGCTATGAGGGACTGGTGGACCGGGGCGGCTGCAGGCCGGTGAGACCGTGCTCATCACCGCCGCCGCCGGAGGGGTGGGCAGCGCCGCCGTGCAGATCGCGGCGGCCCTGGGCGCCCGTCCGCTGGGCGTGGCCAGCCCGGGCAACCATGACTACCTGCGGGGCCTGGGCGCCAGTGCGGTGTTCGACTACCACGCCGCGGACTGGGTCCAGCAGGTGCGGGCCGCGGTTCCCGGCGGCGTCGACTTGCTGCTGGACTGCGCCGGGGGCCAGACCCGCGACCAGGCCATCGGTGCGGTCCGCAACAGCGGCCGGGTGATCTCCATAGTCCTGCAAGGTCCGCCCGCTCAGCTGGAGCGGGGCATCACCGGCGAATCGTTCGCCGCCCACGGCGGCCGGGAGCGGCTGGAGGCACTCAGCCGCCTGGTCGACGCCGGCACGCTGCGTCCCCAGGTCGAGGCGGTGCTGCCGTTGGACCAGGCCCGCGAGGCGCTGACCCGGGTCGCGGGCCGGCACACCCGCGGCAAGATCGTGCTGCAGATCGGGCAGTAGCGGCACCGCCTGTAAGCCAAGTCTCCCGGCGCAGCACCTGCCGCCCCTGCGCGCAGAAACCCAATTCGGGTGCGCTTCCAGCGGCCAGCCCGTTGACACGTGACAATGGCATATCGGCGGATACCGAACGTCAGGCGATCGGCTTTGGCGAATGCAGAGGGTGATGGCCCTGGCACGTGAGGCCGTGCCGTTTCTACCTTGGCGTGGGCGGCGGCCCCGGTGGCGAAATTCGGTTGGCGACGCACATGGGTTCGCGGGAAGCTGGCGGTCATGGGCTCGATCACCTGGGGCCCGGAGATCGCCCGGGTCTACGACAAGACCTACGCGGCCAAGTTCGAGCCGCCGGTTCTCGGCCCCATCGTCGACCGGCTCGCCGAACTGGCCCGGGGCGGACCCGCGCTGGAATTCGCGGCCGGGACAGGGCGGGTGGCGCTGCCGCTGAGCGCACGGGGGATCGCCGTGCACGGCATCGAGCTGTCCCCGCACATGGCCCGGCAGCTGGCCGCCAAGCCCGGAGCCGACGCGGTCCCGGTGACCATCGGCGACATGACCACCACCCGCGTGCCCGGCACCTTCAGGCTCGTGTACCTGGTGGCGAACACGATCATGAACGTCACCACCCAAGACGACCAGCTGGCGGTCTTCGCCAACGCGGCTGCCCACCTGGAGTCCGGCGGATGCTTTGTGGTGGAGGTGGAAGTACCCCAGCTGCGCCGGGTGCCCCCCGGCCAGGCCGGCTGGGTCTTCACCCTTGATCCTGATCACGTCGGGATCGAGACCTTCGACGACACCGCGGCCCAGATCGCGTGGTCACATCACTGGATCGAGGTGGACGCGCGACTGGTGCGCCACTCCGCGCCCTACCGGTACGTGTGGCCGTCCGAACTGGACCTGATGGCCAAGATCACTGGTTTCCGGGTCCGGGACCGCTGGGCGGGCTGGGACCGGGCGCCGTTCACTTCCGCCAGCCACAGCCAGGTCGCGGTATTCGAGAAACTGCCGCAGCCGCCCGCTCGCCCAGATCTACCAGATATGCCCGCCTGAGCTGACCAGCGCAACGACGTTGATGGCCGTCCAGATCGGCGCCTCTGGCGCGGCTGTAGAATCGTCGGCAGCCACGTTTTGTAACAAACTGGCCGCCTCCAGGCGGTCGTTGATGCGGCCAGTGAACAGATTTCGGTAACCGTCAACAACGCGGCCACATCATCGACATCCGTGCCGCGTCTTACCGGCCGATCAGGCCGCGGACGCGGCTCGCGATTGAGACGTGGCGTTTCTCGGCCACGGCGGTCGCGCGCTGAGTGCGCCGGTGCCTGTATACGGTTGTGATGATTTCGAGCTCGGCACGGCTGACGGCGGGGACTTCCTCGCCGAGGAATCCCGATACGGGGCGCCATAGCAGGGATGCTGGAACGGGCGTAGATGACGCAGAACTCCATGATCACTTTCTGCGTCGTCTCCGTCACGGCCAGGCCCTCCACGCCGGCGCCTGACACCCTTAGGCCTTGGTGCAGCGACGTCTGCGCCGGCCACATCGAGGGAAGGGTTGATGACCAGGACCGTGCACGATAAGCCCCTGTCCGCTAATGCGCCAGAGTGGAGCAACCATGACAGAACCTGCGCCCCGCATCGACTTCGCCAACCTCCCGACGCCCGCCGAGGGCATACTGGTGACGTTGTTCCTCACCGTCCGCAAGATCGCGCGGTCCCGGGATTTCTACTCGCGCGTCCTGGGCGGCACCGTGGTCCTGGACGAGAACCCGTGCATGGTGAAGCTGTCCAATTCGTGGATCATCATGAACCCGGGCGGCCCGCCCACCCCCGACAAGCCGGATATCTCGGTGGTCGACTACCAGCCCGGCGACACCACCTCGATCTTCCTGAACTTGCGGGTCGCTGACGTCCAGGCCTGCTACGAAGAGTGGAAGGCGAAAGGAGCAGAGTTCGTCACGCCGCCGATCGACCGCGGAGCAGAGATCCGCTGCTACATGCGAGACCCGGACGGATACCTCATCGAGGTCGGCCAGTCCACCGGCCTGCTTCACGGCGAGCTCGCCGCTAAGCGCCCGGAGGATCTCCCGGGCTGAGTTCTGTCACCCGTGCACGGCGCCGTGCAGGCGGCGCCCCTCAGCAGTTGCCTGGCCGCCTCTCGAGGCATGGACCGTAAGTATGGGCCAGGATTAGCCGACGGCCCGATGGCTGGGTCCCGCGCGCTGTCACGGCCGTCGCCATCCGAACCACGTTGGCCGATGCCATTCGCCCGGCGCGCAGAATTGCCAATTCTGAGCCTCACCCCCAAGGACGCCACCTGTGGGCCATGCCGCGCCAGATCGGCGGATCTCGCGCCCTGGGCGCCGACCAGTGTCAGTCACAGATCGTGATGGGTTCGTCTGGGACACCAGGCGCCTGATGGCCGAGTATGGGTGGCGGGAAAATGGGCTGGTTGCCCGCCTTGCAGATCAGGTCCCGCTGAGCGCCACGATGAGCACGGCTCCGGCTCTGCCATGAGAGCGTTGGCGTCGTTCCCCGTCGGCACCTATAAGGCGGGCGGCAGCGACGTCCCGTGCTCTCCGGCCCTGGCCTCGTGCCCGACGTGATCGGTGCCGCCGCCCTCGCGCAGCTGTCAGTGTCGTCGGCGGAGTCACCTACCTCCGTAGGTCGGCTGTCGGTGATGATTCCGGTCTCGGGCCCGGATGACACATGAGCCCGGTGGCCGTCGCGGGCGCTGGGTACGGGGCCTGCGGGCGTGCCGTGCGTCGCTGTCGACAGCGCGGGCGACCTGGTCCTCGGCCAGGCTCTGCGCGATCTGCCTTCGCCTGGCGGTGCCGTCGCTGCCCTCGGCCGGCTCGACGTCCTGCCCGGCGAGCAGCGCCTGCAGCGCCACCGCCTCGGCCGTCGTGCCTCCCGGTGCGCTCCTCATGCCCGCAGCAGCGCCAGCGCATCGTTGACCAGCGCCGGGACCAGGCGGTCCTGGGCCTGCGGGTCGTCCCGGCCGGACACGGGCAGCGGTTGAACGAGCTTGTAATCATGGGATGGCTCGAAGTTTCAAGATCGTCTTGACCGTGGCCTGACCGTCGTTCCGGGCGTTGGCGGTGCGGCATTGAGCCGCACGGGCCCTCTCTGGCCGACATTGGACAGTATTGAACGTCAGCATTTCCCCTTACAAGCGAGGGGTCACTGGTTCGATCCCAGTTGCGCCCACCCGAAAGACCAGGTCAGATTACAGATCTGGTCTATGCGGGCGGGTCCCAAGATCGTCTGACCGCGATTTGACCGTTGCGGTGGACGTGGTCGCATTGAGAATGCCGCGTGCCCTGCTGACCTGGTAGTCATTACTCGCTCACGGGACGGGTTCTCCCGAAGCCATCTCAGCTCCGCGCGGCCTGCTAGCGCTGCCTGGCCAGATACGGAACCAGGCCACCCTGGGTTAACCCGGCTCGCCCGTCCTAGGCCCTCTATAACCGATCCGTGGATGGCCTTGCAGTCGTTGATCCGGCTTAGCACCGGGAATATGCCGCCCTCCGCCAGGCTGGTCTCTGGCAGCGGCCCGGGCTGCCGCTCAGGGGCGGCGCGAGGATCGGCGGCGGGCCTGTGCGGCGGGTCCTGGCCAGCGCCAGCACCCAGGCGCCGTCCTGGCGGGTCAGGCCGTGCCGCAGCAGGGTGCGCAGGTTGATCGCGGCGCACCGGTTGTGCAGCCAGGCGTCGTTCTTGGCGGTGCCGGTATAGCGCAGCCTGACCCGCCGCCCGCTGCAGGTCGCCGTCCAGGAAATGACCCGCTCGACCATCGACCGGGTGGGATAGGCCTGCCTGAACTCCGGCGTGCGGGCCTGGGCGCGCGCAGCGCGCAGCAGCCCCTCGTGCGGGTGGATGGTCATCGACCGGCCGCCCTTGGCGGTGGTGCACCGTTCCCGCAGCGGGCAGGCCGCGCACGCGGCGCCGAAGGTGACGGTCCTGCTCTTGGTCATCGGGCGGACCTTCCCGGCCGGGCAGGTGACGGTGCCCTGCTCCTCGTTGATGGTGAAGTCATCGAGGGTGAACCCGCCGTCCACGGCCGGGCGCAGCGGCCCGGGCTTGATGATGGTGTCGTGCCCGGCGTCGCGGTAGGCGGCGCGGGCCTCCCCGCTGCCGTAGGCCGAGTCGCCATACACTTCCAGCCGCCCTCCGGCCTGGGCACTCGCCGGCTGCGCCTGGTCCTGCGTGCCCTGCCCGGACGCGTCCTGCGGGGCGCCAGCCGGGCCGACGTCTGCCTGCGCATGCTGCTGATCTGCGGTATCCGCCACCTGACCCGGGGCGCTCGCAGGCCGGCACCGCCTTGCGCGCTGGCGTCCCGGCCGCTCGCCCGCCAGCTTACCCGCCCGCAGCCGGAGGTTCCGCGGTGTCACCGGCCGGCCCGGCGCCGCATCCGCCGTCACCGTGGAACCGGTCGCGGCAGGCCATCTTCACCCCGTTCTCCGCATCGGTGCTGCCCGGCCCGGCGGCCATCGTCATCTCGCAGTCGGTGATCAGATCGGTCTCCGGCTCGGCGGCCACATGCCCGCGGAACCCGTCCCGGCGCTTCGACTTCGACTTACGGGTATGCCGGGCCTCACGGTCCACCGTGGAGATCACCCGGTCCGGGGCGACCTTACGGGCGATCCGCCACCGCCCGTCGGTCCCGTCCGACCCCTCGGCCGGCTCCACGTCCTGCCCGGCGACCAGCGCCAAAAGCCCCAGCGCGTCCGCCTGGGCGGCGTCCCGCTCCGGGGCATCCGGGCCAGCCAGAGCGTCCAGCACCGCCAGCGCGTCATTCACCAGGTCGCTGACCAGGCCCTGCTTCGCGGCCGGGTCGTCCCAGTCGATGTCCGGCTTGCCCGGCCGGGAGTAATCCAGCCCGCACACCCGGCTGATCACCTCGCCAGCGCCGGGCACCACCCGGGCCACCTTCCGCATCGCGGCCACCAGCTGCGACACGGTGTCCATCGTGGCCACCGCGTCGTCGAACACCGTGGAGTCCACGCACCGCTTGCGCCGCCCCCGCAAGATCCCGGTCTGCGCGATCACCTCCGCCACCGCGTCAAACACCCGGTCCGGGCGGTCCGAGGCGGCGATCCGCTTGCGCCAGTACACCAGCGTGGACGGGTCGAAGCTCACCTGCAGCAGCGACCGGCCGCACGCCACCTTCCACCGCAGATCAAACTTCAGCGCATCGGCGGTCTGGGTATCCGACAGGTCATACAGCTCCTTGAGCACCAGCACCGACCCGACCAGGTCCGCCGGCAGCGACAGCCCCCGGTCCGCGACGGGAACAAGTCCGCGGTAAACGAATCGGGGAACAGCTCACGCCGGTGCTCCGCCAAGAACGCGAACACACTGCCCGGCGGCACCAGATACCCGGTGACCTCACCCGCGTCCCACAAGTCCCGCTCCACCCGCGATCTTCCCTGCATAAGACGATCATCCCAGAAGATCAACACACTCCGGCAGAAACGCTGATCCGCGGCTCGTCAGTTATTCAGTGCCGTCCTGGCCGGTCAGCGCGGCGGTGCCGCCCGCGCCGAAGCCTTGAGAAGCTGCTGAGTGGCCGCGCACCCGGCTGGTCAGCGTTTCAAAGATTGGTTCTCAGTGCAGGTGAATAAGGACCACGTCCTTGAGGATGATCATGGGCAGCCCCAACACGGCGGCGACCGACGTGATGACAAGTAGCTGCCTGTCCCGGAGGTGGGCAGCGCGCCCAGCGGACCATGCGTAGATCATCAGCAACACGATGGTGACCACGAGCCCGACGTTGGCGGCATTCGGAGGCGAGGCCCCGAGCAGATACGCCAGGACTAGCGACAGCAGCGGAATGTAGGAGGCGCTGACCATCGGCCAGGTGGCCGCCAGCGCGCCGCGGACATCCGCCCATGTCGGCAGGCGCCCACCCTCCAGCTGCTCGCCCAGCAGTTCGGCGTATTCCTCAGCGAGCCGGTACACCAACAGCGTGACCAGGATGGAGAGGGCCAACGGCAGGGTGGGCACATGGTCTCCGGCGGCGGCCAGGACCGCGGCGGTGATGATCATGCCGTAGATCGCGGCGCGTCGCGGTCCAGCGCGCCTAGTACTACAGGGCCAGTTGGACCCAGCCGCGCGGGAAGGGCCAGGTCACGGCCATGATCGGCCGACGTCGGGTACGGCATCATCGCAGGTCGTGGATGGATGTGTCCCTGTAGTACTAGCGGATTGCCCAGGTTGTGTTCGGGGAGAGACTCCCGATATGACAGCCCTTTCCCATGTGTCGCGTTGCATGAGCGAGCTTGCGGACAGGGGGGCCTTTGCCGGCGAGGTGCATATCGTCACACCGTCGGGCTAAGAGCCGGTCCCACTAGAGATTGTCAGGCCGGTCAGGGTGTCATCTAGTGAGCAGCTGAAAGGCCCAGGAATTACGTCACCCCCTCGGGGGTGATGCCAGGAAGCCTCATCGCGCGGCACGCTGGCATGTGGGTGCTTCAGGGCGGGGAGGCGACATGCCAAGATCAGGACAAGGTGCCGGCAGGCCGGCCGCTGGCGAACATCGCGGCGGGCAGCAGCAGGTCGGCGGCGCAGCCGGGGGACTCGGGCTTTGCCGGTACGGCGGCGCTGGGGCTGGTCGGGCTGGGCGTGGTGGGTCATGTGCTGCGAAGCCGCCGCTTCTATGAGCGGGTGATCGTCGGCGCCATCGTGCTGGGGGCGCTGCGAGGGCTGGGACAGGAGAACCGGGCCAGCACCTTCGAGCGCCTGGCTGCCTGGAATAAACGGCAGGTCCAGGTCCTTGAGCGCCAAGCTGAACGGCAGGCCCGGCGCCTTGAGCGCAAAGCTAGGCGCCTTGAGCGCAAAGCTGAACGGCAGGCCCGGCGCCTTGCTGTATGGGCAAAGCTAAGGATCCGCAGGCCTAGAGCTGGGCAACCGGCCGCCAGCTAGCGGCGGGGGCTGCCTGAGCCGTTGGGCTGTTGGCGGGCTGGCTGGCTATCCGGCGGGTGGGAGAAGACGATGATCAAGTTGTTGTACAAGCCGGTGGACCTGATCGTTTCCATGGTTGGCGGGTTGCTCGCCGGGCTGATCTTCAAGAGGGTCTGGAAGCTCATCGGCCGGGGAGACGCGCCTAAGCCCACCGATGAGCGGCGGGGCTGGGGTGAAATCCTGCTGGCCGCGATGTTGCAGGGCACGATCTTCGCGCTGGTCAAGGCCGCTGTCGACCGCGGCGCCGCCGAGGGGACGCGCAGGCTCACCGGGATCTGGCCCGGCGATGAAGGCCAGCAGCCCGACGAGTAGGCCTGACCATCACCAAGCCGCCGCCACCGTGCGCATGGCCAAGTGACCGCGGCCTCCCAAGCCCAACGCCCGTACCCGCCGCGTGGCCGATAGGAACGGCAACCGGGGCGACCGCCAAAGCCGCCGCAGTGGGCGGGAATCACCCGCGGAAGGGTGACGACACGTCCCCACGGCTCGAACACATCGAAGAAGCCAAGGTTCACGATAACCGGAGGGCAAGCAATGACATCGGCATCGCCAACTTACATGCATCCCTCGCCAGCGCCCGCCACATGATCGCAGACCTGCGCGCCTTGGGTCGGGCCGCGCTCATCCTCGGCGCGTTGTCCCTGGTCGCCGCGGCCGGGGTGCTGGCGGGCAACCAGAGAGCGGCGACGGGCCTGCGGCCGAGGGCATCGCGATGACCGTATGGCCGGAACAACCGGTGATCTATGAGATCAACACCGCGGTCTGGCTGGATGAGCGGTCCCGGGCGGCCGGGCGCCGGGTCACGCTGGCCGACGTGGCGGCTGCCGACTGGGACGCGGTCATCTCGGCCGGCGTAGACGCGGTCTGGCTGATGGGCGTGTGGGAACGGAGCCCGGCCGGGCTGGCCCTGACGGCCGAGAATGCCGAGCTGCAGGGCTCGTTCCGGCGCGCTACCCGACCACTGATTCTGGACTATGTGCCCAACCACGTCGCTCCCGACCATCCCTGGGTCAGGGGCAACCCGGAACTGTTCGTGCGCGGCGACGAGCACGACATCGAGGCCGATCCGGCGGGCTGGCTGGTGGCGGCCGGACAGGTGCTGGCTCATGGCCGCGACCCGTATTTTCCGCCCTGGCCCGATGTCGTCCAGCTCAACGCCTTCGCCCCGGCCATGCGCGCCGCGACGGCGCAGACGCTGGCGGACATCGCGGGCCAGTGTGACGGAATCCGCTGCGACATGGCCATGCTGATGATCAACCGTATCTTCGCCGGGACCTGGGGCAGCCGGGCCGGGCCGGAGCCAGCCGAGGAATTCTGGCCTGCCGTGATAAGCCGGTTGCGCGCCGAGCACCAGGAGACGGTGCTGGTCGCCGAGGCCTACTGGGACCTGGAGTGGGAGCTTCAGCAGCAGGGGTTCGACCTCTGTTACGACAAGCGCCTGTACGACCGGATCATCGGAGAGGACGCGCCTGCCCTCCGCGACCACCTGCGCGCCGGCCTGAATTACCAGTCCAGGCTCCTGCGCTTCCTGGAGAACCATGACGAGCCCCGCATTGCGGCCCGCATGCCAGCTGACGCTGAGCGCGCCGCCGCGGTGGCCATCGCCACGCTGCCCGGCGCGACCTTGTGGTACGAGGGACAGTTCGAGGGCCGGCGAGTACGGCCACCGTTGTTCCTGTCGCGCCGTCCTGGCGAACCGCCGGACATCGGCCTCGCCAACTGGTACCGGCGCCTGCTGGACGCCGTCGCCGCGCACCGCGTGCGAGCCGGCGCGTGGCGGCTGCTCAAGGCCGGCGGCTGGCCCGACAACCAGTCTTGCCGCAGTCTGCTCGCCTGGTCCTGGTCCGGTGACCGCGGCAGCGACCGGCATGTGGTCGTGGTCAATCTCTCTGCATGTTCAACCGCGACGGCGGCGAGCTGGCCGACCCCGGGCTGTTCGTTGCCCTGGAGCCGTGGCAATTCCAGTGCCGCGATGAAGGGCGAGACAACGACGAGCGGGATGTTGTAATCCGTTACCCCCATCAGCTTGCGGATCTCATACTGCCAGTACTGCCCGAGCCCGAACGAAACAACATATAGGGCTGCCAGGTCACCAGCGCGACGGTTGTGATCACGGCGACCCAGGAGGCGCCCAGAGCTAACCACCCAGAACGTCGGTCAGCCAGTGAGCTCCCAGGTAGATACGTGACGCGCCCACGGCCAGCACGACGAACGCGGCTACGCTCCACAGCACTGCCTTCGCGGCCGGAGGCCGTCCGGAACCCAGAATGATGGCGAGCGCCGAGTAGCAGGCGACTGACTGCGTCGCGTGCCCCGACGGAAACGCCGCACCTGAGAAATGGCCGATCCAGATCGCCGATGGCGGCGGCCAGAAATGCCATCGGCCACCAACGGTGGCGGCACAGCATGAAGAAAACCCCCACGATCACCGCCAAGGGAACGATGACGGCCGTCGGCCCCAGCCACGTGGCGACCTTTATCACGATCGTCAGCCAGTCGATCCGATGAGCGGCCACCCATGCCGTGACGTGAGGGTCGAGCTCAGCTGCCTCGTGGTGGCCTACCACGTCCTGGGTGATGCCGCCGAAGGCCAGCGCGGCGAGCGCCCCGACCGACACCGTGAACGTCAGCCAGAATCCCAGAGGTGTCCTGGGGTCAAGGCGCCGCCCGCCCCACGCCACCTGCCGAGGGAACTGGTGCCTGACCCACGCGAGCGGCAGGGCAGCCGCCAATCGGCCGCCCCGCCTGTTCCCCGTCATTCAGCCCGCTGCCTTATCCGGTGTCGCACTACCCCGATGAACCAGAAGGCGATGCCGGCAGACAGCACCAGCCTGGCGCCCGTTATCAGCTCATTGTGATCCATGATTCGGCAGGCCTCCTCAACCTCGGGAGATCCGACCGGGGCACACTCACCCTCTGCCGGGTGAGGCAGGAGCCACACCGGCGGTGAACCATGGCTTATAGGACATGGCAAGCGCGAGCGCGTCAGCCCTCCGGCGAGGTTGCGCGGAAACGGCCGGCTCGCTCACGGTGGGAAGGAGCATCGTGGCCAGTTATCCCAACATCAGCGATCACGGGCTGATCGGTGATCTCCAGACGGCCGCGCTGGTCACGACCGACGGCACCGTGGACTGGTTCTGCAGTCCCCGTTTTGACTCGCCGAGCATCTTCGCCTCCTTGCTCGATGCCGAGGGCGGCGGCTATTTCCGGGTGGCTCCCGACCGGGAGGAGTACGTGACCAAGCAGTTGTATTTCCCGGATACTGCCATCCTGATCACGAGGTTCATGACACCTGATGGCGTCGGTGAGGTGCACGATTTCATGCCGGTTGCCGCTGGAGCCCCGACGGATAGGCACCGGCTGGTGCGGCAGCTGCGGGTTGTGCGCGGAACGATGCGATTCGTGATGGAGATCCAGCCCCGGTTCGACTACGCGCGTAAAGCGCACCAGCTAGAACTGACCGAGGACGGCGCCGTGTTCCATGCGGACGGCCTGGATCTGACGGTGCATTCGGTGGGGGAGCCGGGTACCTCCCTGCGAGAGCAGGGTGTCACAGTGGAGCGCCATGGTGACGGACTACGCGCCACGCGGACGCTGCGGGCGGGCCAGACCGGCGGAGTCATGCTCGAAACGATGGGCGGCCCACCACGTCGCCTGCCACCCGAGGAGCTACAGCGCCTCGCCGGCGATACTGCCCGTTTCTGGCGGAGCTGGCTGCACCGCTCGACCTACCGGGGCCGCTGGCAGGAGATGGTGGCCCGCTCGGCGATGACTCTGAAGCTGCTGACCTATGCGCCAACCGGCGCGATCGTCGCCGCGCCGACCGCTGGCCTGCCCGAGCAGGTCGGCGGCGAGCGGAATTGGGATTACCGGTATACCTGGGTCAGAGACGGCTCGTTTTCGATCTACGCGCTGCTCGGCCTGGGGTACACGGAGGAAGCTGCGGCATTCGGCGGCTGGCTACGAGACCGCGCCAGCGAGTACACAGGGGACGCCGGGCGGCCGCTGAAGATCATGTACCGGGTCGACGGTACATCCGATCTCACCGAGGAAACCCTCACCCATTTCGAGGGCTGGCGCGGCTCGCGGCCGGTGCGCATCGGCAACGGCGCGGCCGACCAGCTACAGCTCGACATCTACGGCGAGGCGATGGACGCCATATACCTGGCCGATATCGAGGGGCAACAGGCCGCGCACCGCGGCTGGCAAAGCATCGCCCGCATGATCGACTGGCTGTGCGACAACTGGGACCAGCCGGACGAGGGTATCTGGGAGACCCGTGGCGGCCGCAAGGATTTCACCTACGGTCGGCTCCAGACCTGGGTCGCGCTCGACCGCGCTACCCGGATGGCACGCCACCGGGCCCGCCCGGCCAGCGTGGACCGCTGGGCGGCCGAACGCGATCGCGTCTACAACCAGATCATGGACCGCGGCTGGAATCCCAAGGCTGGTGCCTTCACCCAGCACTACGGCACCGACGTCCTGGACTCCTCGCTACTGAAGATGCCCCTGCAGGGCTTCGTCGCCCCTCGCGACCCGATGTGGCTGGCCACCCTCGATGCCATGGACCGCGAGCTGGTCTCCGACAGCCTGGTCTATCGCTACAACCCCAGCGCCTCACCCGACGGGCTGGCCGGTGATGAGGGCACCTTCACCCTGTGCACGTTCTGGTACGTTGACGCCCTCGCCCGCGCCGGGCGGCTCGACGACGCGAGACTGACCTTTGAGAAGATGCACACTTACGCCAATCACCTCGGCCTGTATTCCGAGGAGATCGGCAGCACCGGCGATCAGCTCGGCAACTTCCCCCAGGCCTTCAGTCACCTGGCCCTGATCAGCGCGGCGATCAATCTCAACTACCAGCTCGAACACGGTACCGGCCACGTTGACTTAGTGGCGCACACGGCATAGCCGACAAGAGGCGATGACGTGCGGCGCACCTCTGCCCGCATGGTCACGCGGTCGGCGGATCGTGATGCGAGCCGTATCGCCCGAACGGGAGTGGGGAATCACCCTCGGAAGGGTGACCAGATCCCCGGGCGATTCGAGCAGACTGAAGAAGTCAGGGCTCGCGATTCTGATCGGATATGGGCAACAATGACATCGGCTACAGCCCATTGGGCAGCGTGGGGTGTCGCCGGAGAGCAAAAAGGAGACCGGCGTGGCGGCCTTTGGTCAGCGGGGGTTTGACTGGACGATCGTCCTCCGGCGTCAGCCGGCCCGCATCGTGGACGGCCAGCCGGATGGCGGCTATACCGATATGTTCGAGATCATCTGCTGCGACTGCGGTGACCATCCCGATCTGGATTACCGGCAGGTCTCACCGAAGCTTCAGCGGATTCGCGGGCCATATCCGGTGGCGGCCGGGGTAGCCGCTTACGAGGAGCACCTTGCGCTGCATCGGAGCCGGCAGGCGATCCGCGTGCTGGACCGAGCCCGGCACGATGTCAGCGGTCGCTTATTCCTTGTCCTGGGCCCGCGATGAGCGTACAGCACCAGACCGCCGCGGCGATCAGGCCCAGCGATCCTTCGGAGCGACGCCACCCGTAGGACCGCATCACCCGCGCATGGGTGAAGGCGGCGGCTGGCTGAGCCACTCCGCATAGGACCTGGAGTCATCCGGGCCGGGTTCTATCCCGCCCGGCAGGGTCTCGGTGAAAACGAGCGCGGCGGTGGCCTCGAGTTGACCCCGGAGCGAGTCGGCGGGGCCGGTGGCTTCGAACCCCAGCGACCACCAGGCCTCGCCGCGCGTGCTGACCTCGGCGAGTTCCACTGCGCAGGCCGGGTCACCTGGCCCCGGGACGCGCGCCAAGGTTTGCCCACTGACCAGCGAGAACCGGCTGATCCGCCGCGTTTTGCTTACCGCCGTCCATCCTGCCGGGTTACCGCTGTCCTGGCTGACGGGGGCATAGGGAAATGACCATTTCTGCCAGGACTCCAGGCGGCCGCGGACCCGTCCTGTTACGTCGAGGATTCCTGGGCTCCCGCGGTAAACCTTGACGTCCAATGCTCCGCCCCCGCGGAGCTTCACCGAAAGGCCGCGCAGGTGTGGAGCGAGGAGATAGGCGTCATCTCGTGACTCCGTCTCAGCCGGGAAGCGCTCGAACCAGGCGGCTACCGCGGTGCTCAGCTGACCAGGGAAGATCCAGCGCACTTCCAGGCTGCAGACACCTTCCGGGGTCGAGCACTCAGGCTGTGCGGCCGACATCATCACCTGCTCCCGACGTAGCCGGGTGCTGCCACGGGATCAGTCATTGCTCGGGTGGCGGCGCCAGCCGGTGCACGTGGAGCACCTCGAGCCCGAGGCCGGTGATCCGCTGCAGCAGCCCGGTAAGTGCAGCCTGATCGGGCAGCTCGGCACGAAGGGTTGTCGTGCCCGCACCCGTGGTGACCTCGCAGTCGTCGAATTCCGCACGCAGCGTGGTGCCCGCCTGACCCGTGAACGTAACCTCATATATTTGTGATCGCAGCACAGTTATGCCTCGCAGTCCGCTGGTTCAGCGTGCCGCCAGCATGCCTGCTAGTTGACCTGTGCGTCATCACCCGCCAGAGGGTGATCCGGGACCATTGCCTCATTAGCGGTGACCTTGGTCATTTTCGTGAGATTCCAGGCCAGGTATGCTGCTTAGGGATCTCTCTCGGATCGGCGCGGACTGCGAGGGGCGAGTGGTGGCACAGAGCGCGGCGATGGTGCGCAGCGCTTCGCGGGAAGCCCGGTTCGCGCTGACGAAATTCCGGCCGACGACGCTGCCTGCCACGCTGGTCACAAGGTCGGCGCTGCATGGCCGGCTGACGGCCGGGGCTAGCCAGCGCCTGACCGTAGTCGTGGGATCAGCAGGCGCGGGTAAGAGCGTGCTGCTGTCGAGCTGGGCGGCGGCCAGGCCCCCTGGCCTAACTTCCTGGCTGTCCTGTGACGAGGCAGACGCTGACCCGGTCCGCTTCTGGGCCGGCTTCATCGAGGCCGCCCGGGTGGTGGCGCCGTGGTTCGGCGCCGATGCTGCCGACCTGCTGGCGATGGACGGTGTCATGTCGGCGGACGTCACCGCGTCGATTGAGAACGATGCCGCCAAGCTGCCCGCCGGCTCGGCGATCGTCGTTGACGACTTCCATACCACGGCGGCCACGGTCGGCCGGAGTATGACCGATCTTGTCGAGCGCTGGCCGGCTGAGACCGCCCAGCTGGTCCTGTCCAGCCGCTTCGACCCTCCGCTGCGGCTGCACAGGCTGCGGATGGCCGGCGAGTTGTGCGAGCTCCGCGACCGTGATCTGTATTTCTCGCTGGCCGACAGCCGCGGCCTGCTGGCGAACCTCGGTGTTGTGGTCGCCGACGGTGACCTGGCGGTGCTTCACCAGCGAAGCGAGGGCTGGGCCGCGGCGCTGCAGATGGCGGCGCTCTCGCTGCGCGGTACCAGCGACCCGGTCCGGGCCGCACAGGCGCTTGACGTCCGTACCCATGGGATCGCCGAGTACTTCATCTCGGAGGTCCTCGAGCGGCAGTCACCCGAGGTTGCCCAGTTCATGCTCGACACCGCTGTCCTCGGCGAGCTGACCGAGGGCGCTTGCGCAGCCGTCACCGGGAGGCAGGACGCGGCGGCGCTGCTGCGCAGCATTGACGCGGCCAACCTCTTCCTGGTGGCACTCGATGACGAGCGGACCAGCTTCCGGTATCACCATCTGGTGCGCCAGGTGCTGCGCGCCGAGCTGCATGCCAGGGACCGGGCTCGGGAGAAGGCGGCCCAGCTGCGGGCCGCCGCCTGGTACGAGTCAACCGGTGACACGCGGCGTGCGGCCCGCCACTTCCTCGCGGCGCAGCAGGCCGACCGGGCGCTGGCCATCATGCAGGACCGGGTCGTGACCGATTTCCTGCACAACCAGGTGCTCCCGGCCACCCTGGATCTCAGCACGGTCGACCCATCGCTGCTTGCGGATGCCCCGGACCGGCTGCTGGCCCTGGCGGCTGACCTGCTGACGTCAGGTGACACCGCCCGCGGCGGCGAGTACCTTGACCTGCTTGAGCGCGCGCAGTCGCCGATCCCGCCCGACTCGAAGCTGGCGGCCAGGTTCGCGACGATGCGGTCATTTCATTACGGGCTGATCGGCCAGCTCAACGAGGCCGTGGACGCGGCCCTCGCGGCGCGCGCTATCCAGGAGCGGGCGCAGCTCACCGACGATTGGAACACTGCCGTCCCGCTGATCTTGCTGCGTGTCTATCCGTGCCTGGAAGACTTCCAGGCCGTGGACCGTGAGGCAGCCGCGGCGCTGGCGATGCCCGAGCTCAGCGAACCGGCCAGGCTGGTGCTGGTACCCAGCGCTCAGGCAGTGGCCTGGTTCGAGGCCGGCCGCCTCGCTGAAGCCGCCAGTGCCGCCAAGGCCGCCGAAGCCGACGCCCGGCGGCTGGGATTTGACCAGCATTTCTTCGCCGTGGATTACCTGCGCGTTCTGGCCGGCCTCGCCCTAGAGCGGCGGGACCTCGGCGCCGCAGAGCAGCTCACCGAGCAGGTGCTCTCGATAACTGAGCGGCGGCGGCCCATCTTTGAGTTCCTCGCGCTGCTCGACCGGGCCGGAATCTGGGCCGCCGCCGGGCAGGTCCGCGACGCGCTGGCCACCGTCGAGGCGGCGCGTCTGGTCCTGGCCGGGACCGGGTCGGTGCTGTTGGCGCGGGCCGATGAGCTTGAGGCGCTGATGCGCCTGTCGCTCGGCGACCTGCGCTCCGCTACTGAGCTGGCCGCCAGGCTGCCCGCTGGGCGCCGCGACCTGCTGCTGGCCAGGATCGCGCTTGACGCGGGCGATCACCACGCCGCGCAGCTATACCTGCAGGCGCCGTCACTGGGCGACCTGACACCGCGGCGCGCGCTGGTGCGCCAGCTACTCCTGACCGCGGCCGCGATCGAGCGCGGTGACCGCATGACCGCCAGCATACTGAACGGTGCCCTCCAGACAGCCCGCCAGCAGGGCTTTGTCAACACGGTCGTCACGACCGCGCCCCAGCTGACGAGCTACCTGGTCGAGCACTCGACACCAACGCGATCAGACCCGTTCACCGAGCACCTGATCGTCGCGGCTCTCGAGGTGCGCGCCGTGCAGGCGGACGCGTTCCGGTCCGGTCACGTGCTTGCCGAGCCGCTGACCACCGCCGAGTTGCGCATCCTGAAGCTCCTGCCGGCCAGCACCTATCTGCAGATGGCCGCCACTTTGTACATCTCGCGCAACACGGTAAAGACCCATCTGCGGTCGATCTATCAGAAACTCGGGGTGACGTCGCGCTCGGAGGCCATCGAGCGGGCCGTCGACCTGCGCCTGCTCTGAGCCTGCGCCTGCCCGGAGGAAGCGACTGCTCCAGTGGTGCTCGCTCGGAGGTCTGCCACGGCGAGCCGGGCTGCCCTGACCGCAAAGCCTCCGGAATGGGCGCGAATCACCCTCGAAAGGGTGACGACCCCCCCGAGACGGCTCGAACAGGATCAGGACAGGCGTAGCGCATTATCAGCGGCCCGAGGAAGGGAACGACCATGGATAGGCGTGGTGGAGGGTGGGTAGTTTTCGCGGCCATCGTGCTGGGCGTGGCGGGCGTGATGCGGTTCTTCGACGCGATCTGGGCCTTCAGCTATCACGGGGTGCTGCCGGAAAATCTCGAGGGTGCGATCTTCGGCCACAGCCTCAAGACCTACGGCTGGGTCTATCTGGTCGTGGCTGTCGTGTTGCTGCTGTGCGGGTTCTTGGTGCTCACCGGGTCGCAGTTCGGCCGGTGGGTCGGGATCGCCGCCGGAGCGATCGGCTGCATCAGTGCCATCTGGTGGATGCCTTACTACCCGATCTGGTCGCTGACCTACATCGCCATCGGCGCCCTGGTGATCTACGCGCTCGCCGCGTACGGAGGTAAAGCCGAAGCTGCGTAGCCGACCGTCGGCGCGGTCTTCGTGACGTTCGTGTTCACGGCCCTCGTCCACGAGTCCCGCCTCAGCCGGGCCCGCAGGGCCCGGCCCAAGGACCAGCCGGCTTAGCCCAGGTCCGGATCGGAGGCATTGACATGGCGGTGCAAGCCGGCGCCACGGGACAGTCAGCCACGGCGAGCCGGGACTGGTACTCGTGCTCCCCGGATGAGGTGACCGCCGCATTCGACGTCGATGTGGCCGTGGGGCTGACTGCCGCGCGGGCGGCTGAGCTGCTGAGCGCGAACGGCCCGAACGCGCTGCCGGAGGAGAAGCCGAAGCCGGGCTGGCGCCGGTTCCTTGCGGAGTACCGCAGTTACATGCAGATCATCCTGGTCGCCGCCGCGGTGGTATCGCTGGTGATCAAGGAGTGGAGCACCGGGGTCTTGCTCGTGCTGCTGACGGTGCTGAACGCGGTGGTCGGGCTGCGGCAGGAGGGCAAGGCCGAAAGCGCGATGAACGCGCTGAAGTCGATGATGAAGGCGACCGCCCGGGTGCGGCGGGACGGGACAGAGTCCGAGATCCCGGCTGAGCAGCTGGTCGTCGGCGATGTGGTGCTGATCGCCGCCGGGGATCAGGTACCGGCCGATGGCCGGATCATCGAGGCGAGCGCGCTGCAGATAGATGAATCGGCGCTGACGGGGGAGAGCACTCCGTCAGCCAAGGACGCTGAGACGCTGGCCGGTGACCGGCTGGGCCCCGGTGATCAGAGCAACATGGCGTTCATGAACACTCCCGTCACGCACGGCAGCGGCATCGTGCTCGTCACCGGGACGGGCGCCGGCACCGAGCTGGGGAAGATCTCCGGGATGCTGTCGGCCACGGCCAGGGAGGAGTCGCCCCTGACCAGAGAGCTCAACAGGCTCACGCTGTGGATCGCGGCGGCGGCCGGACTGACCATGGTCGTGATGTTCGCGCTGGGCCGCAGCCGCGGCCAGGCGTGGGACGCGCTGTTCGTCAGCGCGATCTCGCTGGCCATCGCGGCCATCCCCGAGGCGCTGCCCACGGTGACGCAGACGATCTTGTCGCTCGGGGGAGTGGACCTGGCCAAGCGCAACGCGATCGTGAAGGACCTGCCCTCGGTCGAGACGCTGGGGTTCACCTCGGCGATCAACTCCGACAAGACCGGCACCCTGACGATGAACCAGATGACCGCTGTCGAGGTGGTGGACCCGACCGACCGCTTCACGATCTCCGGCATCGGTTACGGCCTGGAGGGCAAGGTCCATCACATCGCGGGCGCCACCGCCACTATCGAGGACGCGATCCTGCCCTATCTCGTGGCCAGCGACGCCCAGCTCGTCGACGGCAAGGTGGTCGGCGATCCCACCGAGGGCGCTCTGCTGGTGCTGGGCCACAAGGCCGGGCTGGACATCGACGGCACCCGCGACAGCCTGCCCCGGCTGGCCACCCTCCCGTTCGACCCGACGTACAAGCTGATGGCCACCTTCAACTCGGCCGCGGACGCGGCCGGGCGCCCGGTCGTGCGGTGCTTCGTCAAGGGCGCAGCGCCGGCCGTGATGTCCCGCGCGGCCACTGCCCTGTCGGGCGGCAAGGCCATCCCGTGGGATGCCGATCTGAGCGAGCGGGCGCGGGCGCACATGGAGCGCATGGAAGGCGCGGGCCAGCGGGTGATGGCGGCCGCCGTCCGGGACCTCGATCCCGCCGACTTCAACGCGGACGGCGACCTGCTCGGCTACGTCACCGATCTGCAGATGACCAGCCTGGTCGGCATGGTTGACCCGCCCCGGGACGAGTCCACGGCCGCGGTGGCCAGCGCCCAGGCCGCGCATATCCGGGTCCGGATGGTGACCGGCGATGACGTGATCACCGGCGCGGCGATCGCCAAGCAGGTCGGCATCGGCGGCGAGGCCATCCTGGGCGCCGACTTCGCTGCCCTGCCCGAGGCCGAGCGGCTGGCCCGTATCGACAGCATCGGCGTCGTCGGCCGGGTCGCCCCCGAGCACAAGGTCCTGCTGGCCGACACGCTGAAGAAGAAGGGCGACGTCGTGGCCATGACCGGCGACGGCGTCAACGACGCCCCGGCCATCAAGGCGGCCGACATCGGGATCGCGATGGGGACCGGCACGGAGGTGGCCAAGAACGCCGGCCGGATGATCCTGTCCGACGATAACTTCGCCACCATCGTCTTCGCGGTCGAGCAGGGCCGCAAGATCTACGACAACCTCACCAAGTACATCCGGTTCGTCCTGGTGCTGCTGGTCGTCTTCGTGCTGACCTTCCTGGGCGCGACCGTGTTCAACATCGCCGCCGGCGAGCCGTTCACGCCCGCGCAGGTCCTGTGGATCCACTTCGTCGTCAACGCTCCGTTCGGCTTCGCGCTCGGCTTCGACCGGGAAAGCCCGGGGCTCATGGCCCGCAAGCCGCGCCCCCGGGGCGAGTCGGTCCTGACCACGCCGGTGATGGTCACCGTCGGGCTCGCCGGGCTGGCCATCACCATCGGCCTGCTGTCGCTGATCCATCTCGGGCAGTCACACTTCGGCAGTATCCACATCGGCAACTCGATGGCGTTCACGTCTTTCGCGCTCTGCCTGATCGTGGCCGCCTTCGAATGCCGCAGCGAGACCGGCACGGTGCTGACCACCGCCACCTTCGACAGCAAGCAGATGAACTGGGCCGCGCTCGGGGAGTTCGTCCTGGCGGTGCTCGTCACCCAGATGGACGCCTTCCGGCGCTTGCTCGGGACCACCCAGATCAACATGCGCGAGTTCGCGTGGGCGCTCGTGCCCGCCCTGGCCCTTCTGCTGCTCTGGGAACTCGGCAAGCTCCTGGCCCGGCGATCACGCGCCCGGTCCCGGCCGGCACCGGACCGCCAAGGAAATCAGGCGCATGAACCCGCCCGGCAGGTAGCTACCCAGGACCCTTGAGTTCGGGAGGTGCTGGAGGATGGACACCCAGGTTCGGGTCGGACAACAGGTGGACCGGTGAGCGGGCCTGGGGCGGCCCCGGCGCGGGACCGGTGGCGGTTCGTGCCGATGGTCGGATGGATTCGCTCCTATGAGCGCCGCTGGCTCAGGGGTGATCTCATCGCCGGGGTTGCCGTCGCTGCCCTGATCGTTCCGAAGAACCTCGGCTACGCCGGGATCGCGGGGATCCCGCTGCAGAATGGCCTGTACGCGGCGGCCGCCGGCGCGATCCTCTACGCGGTCTTCGGGACGAGCCGGCAGATCTCGACCGGGCCGAGTTCGGGGCTGGCGGCCGTGGCCGCCAGCGCCGTCGCGGTGGCCGGGATCAAGGGAATCCAGGACGCGGCGTCCTTCGTGGCGATGATCACCCTCGTTTCCGGCGTGCTGTTCCTTCTCCTCGCGGTGCTCAAGATGGGGTGGATCGCGCAGTTCCTGTCGCGGGCCGTGGTCACCGGCTTCCTGTTCGGCGCGGCGATCGACGTCGTGATCGGCGAGCTTCCCAAGCTGACGGGGACCAAGGTCACCGGCTCGAACCCGATCCAGGAGCTGTGGTCCTGGCTCGGGACGCTCGGCGATGCCAGCCTGGCGACCGTGGCCGTCGGCGCCGTCGCGCTCGTGGTGGTGTTCGGGGTGCGGGTGATCGCACCGCGCATCCCTGGTGCCCTGGTCCTGGTCGTCGGCGGTCTGCTGGCGTCATGGCTGTTCGATCTCGGCGCCCACGGTGTAGCCCTGGTCGGCGAGGTGCCCAGAGGGCTGCCGTCCCTTCAGGTCCCCGACGCCTCGCTGCTGCGGGATCACGCGAGCACGATTGCCCTCGCGGCGGTGGCGCTGGTCCTCATCGGGTTCTCGCAAACCGCCGGCGACGCCCGGACCTTCGCAGCCAGGCATCGCTACCGCATCGACATCAACCAGGAATCGGCCGCCCAGGGCATGGCGAACGCCGGCGCTGGCCTGTTCCAGGGGATGCCGGTCTCGACGAGCCTGTCCGCGAGCTCACTGAACGACCACACCGGTGCGCGCACCGGCCTGGCGTCGCTCACCTCCGGCGTGATCGTGCTGCTCACGCTTCTGGTGCTCGCGCCGGTCTTCTCGAATCTGCCCAAGCCCGTGCTCGCCGCCCTGATCATCGAGGCCGTGGTCATGGGGATGATGGACGTCCCCGAGATGCGCCGCCTCGCCCGGGTGCAGCGCTTCGACTTCTGGATCGCGATCGCGGCGATCATCGGGACGCTCCTGGTCGGCGTGCTCGCCGGAGTCCTGATCGGGATCGGGCTCTCGCTGATCTGGCTCATCTCCGTGGCCACGCGCCCCCGCATGCCCGTGCTGGGACGGCAGCCAGGCACTCAGGCCTTCCGGGAGCTGGATGAGCACCCCGGCGACGAGCAGTTCCCCGGGGTCGTGGTTCTCCGGCTGGACGGCGGCCTGTTCTTCGCCACCTCGGACGCTCTGGAGGACCGGGTCCGGGAGGTCGCACTGTCGACCACGGGTATCAGCGGCATCGTGCTCGATTGCGAGGGTATGGACTTCATCGACTCCCAGGGGTCAGCAAAAATGCACGAGATCCTCGAGCTCACCCAGCAGGCTGGTATGACCCTGCGGCTCGCCCGGGTGAAGCCCGCGGTCCACGACGTGCTGCACCGCGACGGCGTCCTCGATCGCATCGGTGACGACAAGATCCACGCAAACATCGATCAGGCCGTGGCGGCGCAGATGGCCGCACCAGGAGGCAGCCGTGCCGACCTATGATCAGCCCCACGCCGACGCGGGCTGCTGCTCGCCTGGCGAAAGAACTCACCCGCGAGGGGGTGAGGACTGGATGGGACGCCGATAGCAGGGTTAAGCATAACGACGCATGAGAAAGGGGCCTAATCATGGCTGATCTGATCGCTATCGGATACCCGGATGAGACGACCGCGGAAGCCGCCGCCGGCGAGGCACGCCGGCTGGCTCAAGACCTGATCATCCAGCCGGACGCCATCGCGGTGATCGTGCGCGACAAAGACGGCAGCTACCACGTCCACACCAACCATCACGCGGTCGGTGCTGGAGCGACCTGGGGCATGTTCTGGGGGTTCCTGTTCGGCTTGCTCTTCTTCATCCCCGTCTTCGGCCTGGCCATCGGCGCCGGACTGGGCGCCCTCATGGGCAAACTGGCCAAGACCAGCATCGACAAGCAGTTCCAAGAGCAGGTGCGCGACATGGTCAAGCCAGGCACCTCGGCGCTGTTCCTGATGCTGGAGAAGGTGACTCCCGACAAGGCCCTCGAGGCGATGAGCAAGTACGGCGGCACCGTCCTGAAGACCTCCCTGTCCAAGGACGACGAAAAGGCTGTCCAGGAAGCCCTGCACGGCGGCGCGGTGGCTTCACAGTAGTCACCCGGGCAGGAACACCTCGGGCTTCACCGCGAGCGGCAGCCGCTCTACGCGCCAGGCTGTCCGGTGCACGGTGACGTCGGCGGGTGAGCGGCCATGATGACCGACGTACCGCTTCCAGGACAAGAGGGCTGAGCGATGACTTGAGCGGCGGCTAGTTCCTTGACCGAGCCGGAACAGGTGCCATCTCCAGCGCCGTGCCGACCAAGCCTGCGGGAAGGTGATTCTAGTGACCGAACCCGAGTCGCCGAGGGTTGGTGATGACCGTCCGCTTGGGGAGAGCAGATCCGCAGGCGGCCAGGTCATTGCCGCGGCTTGCCGTCAGCGGCCCGCAGCGGCCAGACCTGAGGCCGCTGTCTGAGCTGTGCGGTCAGCTGGCGGCGGATATGCGGGAGCTGCGACCGCGCGACAGGCTAGCTGAGACCCTGCGCCAATTGGCCAACGCGATCGAGCGGACCAAACGTCAGTGAGTAAATCCTCAGGCTTGCTGAACTGCAATGTACGCGATTCTGACCAGGGGCAACACATAGACCGGTCGGACACCCAGCCTTCACCAACGCCGGACAGCCTCAGGACCCCCTTCCACCAGGATGAGAAGGGAAAGACGGCCGTCGTGTTTGACCTCGTTCTCATCGGCCTGGCGATAGCGTTCGACCCGCTGCCGCTGACGGCATTCCTCGTCGTGCTGCCTTCCAAGCGCGGCGTGAGAAAAGGCGCGGCATTCGTGTTCGGGTGGCTGGCGTCCCTGGCGATCGTGGTCACGGTCACCGTGCTCGCTACTGGCAATAATCCGCCCAAGCCGAACACGGCGCCATCACTCGCAGATCTGGCGGTGAAGATTGCTCTCGGGGTCATCCTCGTCGCGATTGCGCTCCGGCAGCGCCGGAGGATGGGGCGACCGAAGAAGCCGAAGAAGCCACCGAAGTGGCAGGCACACGTGGACAACATGTCCCCGTGGTTCGCCGTGGGCCTGGCGCCCGCCCTCCAGCCCTGGGTTCTGATCAGCGCGGGCGCTGCCACTGTCGTCGAGGCCAAACTGTCCAGTGCCGGGAGCTACCTCGCGCTGTTCCTGTTCTGCGTACTAGCCTCGGCGTCCTACCTCGCCATGGAGATCTACGCCGGTATCAAGCCCGACCAGAGCCAGGCGTTCCTGGCCAAGTTCAGGACCTGGATAGGCACCCACACCGACCAGGTGATCATCTGGGGGAGCTTGATCCTGGGTCTCTGGCTCATCGCTTACAGCATCCGCCTGATCGTCATCTGAGACTGCTTTGCCCCTAATACCAGGGCTGCCGGGCCCGGCCGCGGATGCGCGGCACCTACGCCCGCGGCGGACGCAGCCTGCCCCGGCTCTAGCTGCCGCCTCAGATTTCGGTGGTGGCCTGGGCCTTGCCGTCTTTGACCGCGGCCTGGAGGGCGGCGTAGTCGCGTTCGTTCTGGTCGGCGTAGGTTTCGGCGAAGTCGGCGATGGCCTGGTCGAACTTGGCGGAGCCGCCGAGGTAGGCGGCCAGCGCGATGCGGTCCCCGGAGCGGGCGTGGGCGCGGGCCAGGGTCCATCCGCACAGCCGGGCGTAGATGGTCATGCCGACGGGGAGCATCTGCTCGATCGGCACGGAGAATTTCCAGTCCTTCAGCTGGCGGACGTAGAAGTCGCGGTCCACCCCGTCGACGGGGTTGGGGACGCGGGTCCAGCCCAGGAAGATGTCGCTCTGGGCCTGCATCAGGTGCTGCCCGGCGACGACGCGCTCGCCCTGGTTGTTGTACTGGCTGCGGCCGCAGTAGCCGGCCAGGACCGACGGCTGGGCTTCCTTGGCCTGCAGGAACAGCGGCTCGACCCCGTCGGCGGCGTCCAGCAGCACGATCCAGGCGCGGGTGCCGACGCTGCCGACCCCGACGACCTTGCGGGCCACCTGCACCAGCGTGAACTGCTCCAGCAGGTGGCGGCGGTCGGACTGCAGGGTGCGCCGGTACTTGCCCAGCACCGCGTGGAGCAGCTGGTAAATCGCGTCGGCCTGCACGTCGGCGAAGACCTCCTCGACGGGGACGATCATCGGCGGGTCGCTGATGATCCGCCGCTGCCCGTCGACCATGGTGGTCAGCTTGCCCAGCGCCTTCGTGCTGTCGCTGGTGTGCGCCTTGGCCAGCAGCCCCTCGGCGGCCTTGAACCTGTTCGCCTTGACCTGGGACCGGAACTCGGCGAGCGCCGGCTCGATGTCCAGATGCGCGTACCAGACGTCCAGGAACGGCTGCTCCGCGAAGCCGCGCATCGCCGTGCGGTAGCCTTCGGCCGCCGCCAGGACGATCTTGCGGCGGGCCTTGGCGGGGAACCCGCTGTCCCGCCCGGCCACGGCCAGGCTCGCGGCCAGCCGCTTGACGTCCCACTCGAACGGGCCGGGCAGGGTCTCGTCGAAGTCGTTGACGTCGAAGACCAGCCGCCGCTCCGGCGAGGCGAACGCGCCGAAATTCGACAGGTGCGCGTCGCCGCACAGCTGCACCCGCAGCCCCGAGGCGGGGGTGGTGGCCAGGTCGGCGGCCATCGGCAGCGCCGCGCCCCGGTAGAACGTGAACGGGGACACCAGCATCCGCCCGTGCCGGACCGGCACCAGCTCCGGCACCCGCGACGCCGCCTGGCCCAGCAGCAGCCCCACCGGATCCCGCGACCCGCCAGCAGCGAACTCCGCATGCGACTCCAGCGGCGCCACCGCCCGGGCATCCTTCCCCCGGGCCGCCCGGTCCGCGCGACTCAGCTGCTCCGCCGCCGCAGCCCGCGCCGGACCCCGGCCAGCTGCCTGCGCGCCACGCCTTCCAACCGCGCCCTCGGTCTTCGCTGTCATAGCCACTTCCTCCTAGCCGAACGGGTGACGTCTCGTGCCAGACCGCCCTATGTCGCGTGCGCCGTGCCTGAATCCGCCTGCGGCAGAGCTGGCCGTTTCCGGGGCGCTACGAGATGCCGCAGTCTGGCCCAGTTCACCGGAGGTTTCGGCGGGGCGACACCTGGGCGATCCCGCGGTACCCAGACGCGCAGCGCGCCGGGACGGATCGCGCACTCCACTGGCGTGGACATCGATACCGCCTCGCCGTCAATGCCGACCGGGATCTCAGGTGCGTCGGCACTGATTTCGATCGTCTTCGCGGTCAGCATGCTCAGCCCGGCTGCATGTTTCCCGTAGAGCAGGCCGACAGCCTGCCGCGCGCTGCCCACGTTGACGCCCACCACACCGAGCACACCGCGGTCCAGCCGCGCACGGCGGCTCAGGCCGGCAATGTCCCCGGTTCCGTACGGATTGTTGGCTACCAGGAGAGCCTGTGGTGCCTTGATCTCCGCGCCGTCTGCTCGTGCCGCAAGCCGTGCTCCGCGATGGCCTTGCAGCAGGTCCGGGAGTGTGTTCAGCGTCGTGTTCAGCTTGTCGCCACGGTAGGCCGGGGTCTCGACGACCTCGGCGTAAGCGCCGAATGACGCGTTGTTGACGAACGTCTGGCCGCCGATCACCCCGAGGTCGACACGCAGTTCGACGGCATCGGACAGCGCGCTCAGGCACGCCGCAGGGTCGTCACGGTCCAGCCCGAGATCGAGGGCAAAGTGATTGCGCGTGCCAGCGGTGATCACGATGAACGGGATACCGTGCTCGGCGGCGACGCCGGCCACCAAGGCCTGCGTGCCGTCGCCCCCGGCGACGCCAAGCAGATCGGCACCCCCGGCCACAGCCTCACGAGCCACTTCGGCCACGTCGACCGGTTCAGGCCCGCCTATCACGAATACCTCGGCGCCCAGTCCTTCTGCCTTGCGCTTCAGATCGAACTTCCCCACCTTCCCGCCGCCGGACTTCGGGTTCATGATCAGGTACGGGTGCGCGGCAGGCGGCTCCGCCGGGAACTCGGGCATGCGCCAGTCCGGTTGCCCGCCGGTCAGCGCCGAGCGCGCGGTCATGCCCGCGAGCAGCCACGCGGCGGCCGACACAACCGCCACCCACAGCAGCCCAGCGAACGCGTAGACGACGATCACCGTGATCGGCGCAAGGATGACGACCGCGAGCGACAGCCAGCGCCGCGCGCCACGCTGGGACAGGAAGAAGTACGCCGCGGCCAGGGTCACCGCGGCGGCCGCTAGACCGACGGCCAGCATCGCGACGCTCTTCAGCCCGGCAAAAACCGCCAGAATCACGATCGCCACACCCACGAGCATGAAGCTCAGCCGCGCGAGCCAACGCTGCGAGCGCGTGCTCGGCAAGCTCGCCTCCGGCATCACCGCAGCCACCTGTCCATACCCGAGATCGTCACATGCTGCCGGCTCCGGCACATCACCCTGGCGGGGGTGACACCGCCCGGGTGACGGCATGCCACGCAGGACCTGAGCTCGCCGGGAGCGCTGCGGGCGTCGCTCAGCAGCCTCTTCCAGCAAAATCTGCTTTCATTTTCGCGCTCCCCGAATCAGACATCGAATGGGAGCGGCGAGAGCTGCCGGGCTCCGGAGGAATCACCCTCGGGAGGGTGAGGACACGTCAAGATCGCTTGAACAGAATCTGGCGTAAGCGGGTTAAGGAGGAGGTAGCCATGGCGCGGGATGTGCCGGGGCCGCCGACCGATCCGTCCCCGGGTGAGCATCCAGATGCGGTGGGCCAGCGTGCTGCCGATCCGGTCGAGGCCGGCCAGCCGCCTGCGGCCGTCGAAGTGACGCCGGCGCCAGCCCTCCAGGCCCCGGCGGTAGTAGCGGATGAAGGCGCTCAGCCGTCGCCGGAGCCCGGAAAGCCGCGGAAGCTGCTTTATGTCACGCTTCCCGGCTGCTGGGGTGCGCTCATTTTCGCGTGTCTTTCTTTCACGCCGTCGTTGCTCCCGCGCGGCGGTGTCATCCAGGGCCTGGTCTGTGGCATCACCGCAGCCATCGGCTACGGGCTCGGAGTACTCGCCGCGTGGATCTGGCGCGCTTTCGCCGATCGGGACCCCCGGCGCCCGCGGCGCTGGGCCTGGCTCACTTTCTTCATCTGCGCGGCTGCCCTATACCTTGTTTCGTTCGGGTTCGGGCAGTACTGGCAGTATGAGATCCGCAAGCTGATGGGGGTAACGGATTACAACATCCCGCTCGTCGTTGTCTCGCCCTTCATCGCGGCGCTGGTCTTCTGCGTCTTCCTGCTGATCGGGCGCGGCCTTCGCGGCCTGTACCGCTGGGCCGCGAAGCTGCTCAACCGCTGGATCGGGCAGCGCGCGGCGAAGGCGGTCGGCTGGGTCCTGGTCGTCGGCCTGACGTATGTGGTGGTCAGCGGCCTGCTGCTGCAGGGCTTCGTCGGCCTCATGAACAAGGCGTATTCGCTGCGCGACACGACAACCGCGGAGGGGGTGCACCAGCCCACGACCAGCCTGCGTTCGGGCGGGTCAGGCTCGCTCATCCGGTGGGACACGCTGGGCTATCAAGGCCGCAACTTCATCGGCAAGGGCCCGTCACCGAGTGATATCGAGAAGTTCACTCACCATCCGGCCCAGGAGCCGATCCGGGCCTACGCCGGACTGGCGTCAGCCGCGGACGCGGAGTCCCGGGCCGCGCTCGCGGTCAGGGACCTCGAACGCGCAGGCGGTTTCCAGCGCAAGAATCTGCTCGTGGTGACGACGACCGGCAGCGGCTGGGTGGACCCGGCGCTGGCGGACACGTTCGAGTACCTCAGCGGCGGCGACTGCGCGACGGTGGCGATCCAGTACTCCTACCTGCCGTCCTGGATTTCCTATCTGGTCGACCAGTCCAAGGCCCGTGAGGCGGGCCGTGCGCTCTTCGACGCGGTCTATGGCGCTTGGGCGCAGCTGCCCGCCGGCCACCGTCCACAGCTGTTCGTCGCCGGGGAAAGCCTAGGTTCATTCGGCGGCGAGGCAGCCTTCAGCGGTGAATACGACCTGAGCAACCGCACCGCCGGCGCGCTGTTCGCCGGTCCGCCCAATTTCAACACGCTGTTCCGGGAATTCAGCGACCACCGTGACGCTGGCAGCCCGGAGGTCCAGCCCGTTTACCAAGACGGGCGGATCGTGCGGTTCGCGAATGATCCGGCCACGGGGATCCCGCCGGGAGGCCAGCCCTGGGAAGGCAGCCGGGTCCTGTACCTGATGCACCCGTCCGACCCGATCGTCTGGTGGAGCCCGCATCTCATCTTCAGCCAGCCGGACTGGATCAGCGAGCCTCCCGGCCAGGACGTGCTCAAGGGCATGTTCTGGATGCCTTTCGTGACCTTCTGGCAAGTCACCGCCGACCTCCCGTTCGCCACCGGCGTTCCGGACGGGCACGGCCACAGGTACTCGGGCGAGTACGTCGACGGGTGGAATGCCGTCATGCGGCCCGCCGGCATTCACCTCCCAGGACCTGGCCAGCCTCAGGAAAATCATTACGGCGGTGCGGTAATGGCCTGCCGCGCAGGGCTAGCAGACTGCCGCGATGAATGTAACCGCAATAGAGCCTGCCGCTGCCCTACATTGCGATTGACGCTGTCGTGATCTACGCGCTCGCCGCCTACGGAGGCACGGCAGAAGCTGTATAGCGGGCCGACGGCGCAGTCCATTTGACATGCGTTGTTCATTTCCCGTTCATCAGATCGCGAGCCGTGCTGCGGCGCCGCTCGGGAATGGCTGGGAATCACCCTCGGATGGGTGAGGCCGGGCTGGGTGCGGTTGATCAGAATCGTGGTGCGGTCTTGTGCTGGAGCGGTATCAGGTGGTGGCGTATGTCGTCGCCCGCGCTAGGGGTGAGCCGCATGGCGGATAAGGTTGACGTCTCCGGCGGTGCGCCGGGAACTGCCAGTGAGCCGACGGTAGCGGAAGAGCCGCGTCAGTTCGGCCTGAGCGCGGCGATGGCGCTGATCGTGGGCAGTATCATCGGCGTCGGCATTTTCAACCTGCCGACCTCGCTGGCGGGTTACGGGCCGATCACCCTGGTGTCGATGGCGCTGACGACGGTGGGCGCGCTCGCGCTGGCGTTGCTGTTTGCTGCGCTGTCGCGGCGGCTGCCGGCGGATGGCGGGCCGTACGCCTACGCGCGGGCCGCGTTCGGCAACCGTCTCGGGTTCGCGAACGCCTGGTCGTACTGGATTACCGCGTGGGCGGGCAACGCGGCGATTGCGGTCGGCTGGGTTCTGTACGTGGAGCATTTCATCAACACCGGCCACAACAAGCTGTTCTCGGTGCTGCTGGTGCTGGTAGGGCTGTGGATCCCGGCGGCGATCAACCTGTCCGGCGTGAAGAACATGGGATCGGTCCAGGTGGTGACCACCATCGTGAAGTTCGCGGCGCTGGCGTTCATGTCGACCGTCGGCCTGTTCTTCATCAGCAGCGCTAACTTCACGCCCTGGAACGTGAGCAAGGAGAGCGCGATCAACGCGATCGGCGGCGGGATGGCCATCGCCTTGTTCAGCTACCTGGGGGTAGAGACCGCCGCGGTTGCGGCCGCGAAGGTGCGCAACCCCGACCGCAACATCCCCCGAGCCACCATCTTGGGCACGATCGCGACAGCAGTGGTCTACATGCTCTCGCTCACCGCCGTGTTCGGCATCGTGCCTACCTCCAAGCTGGCCACGGCGACCGCCCCGTTCTCCGACGCGGCCAACACGATCTTCGGCGGCACCTGGGCCGGCAACGTGATGGCCATCGCGGTCATCATCTCCGGCTTCGGGGCCCTCAACGGCTGGACCATGATCTGCGCCTAGGTGCCGCTCGCCGCCGCCAGCGATGGCCTGTTCCCGCAGCGGTTCAAGCACATCTCCAAGAACGGGGTGCCCGCCTACGGCATCGTCGCCTCCACGGTGCTGGCCTCGATCGCGATGATCATCAACTACCTCGGGTCGAACGGCGCGACCGTGTTCACCACCCTGGTGCTGATGACCGGTATCACCGCCGCGATCCCGTACGGCTTCTCCGCGCTCGCGCAGCTGAAATGGCGCTGGATCGACCACCGAGAGCTGCAGACCCCGCGCTTCGCCCGGGACATGATCGTCGCGGTGCTGGCGGTGGTGTTCTCGATCCTGTTCATCTGGTACTCGCGCAACACCGGCCAGAGTTTCTGGGTCTACTGGGCGCCGTTCTACCTGGCCGCCGGCGCGATGCTGCTCGGTATCCCCGTCTACCTGGCAGAGCGCCGCCACATGAGCGAGCCGGAGCCCGTGCCGCCCTACCGGTAACCCACAGCCGTCACCCCCAGGCCAGGCACCAGGTAAGGAGGCTGAGCATGCGGATCGTGATCGCGCTGGGCGGCAACGCATTGATGCGGCGCAGCGACCCGATGACCACCGAAGTCCAGCGGCGCAATGTCAAGATCGCGGCCCAGGCGATCGCGCCGCTTGCCGCCGAGCACGCCATCGTGGTCGTGCACGGCAACGGGCCGCAGGTCGGCCTGCTGTCCCTGCAGGCCGAGGCGTGCGGCAGCGCCGAGCCCTACCCGCTGGACGTCCTGGACGCAGGCACCCAGGGCATGATCGGCTACCTGATCCAGCAGGAACTCAGGAGTCTCCTGCCGCTGCAGACGCAGGTGGTGACCTTGCTCACCATGATCGTGGTGAACCCCGATGACCCGGCGTTCGCCAGCCCGACGAAGTTCGTCGGGCCCGTCTACCCCAAGGATGCCGCCGACCGGCTGGCCGCGGAGAAAGGGTGGGAGATCCGGCAGGACGGTGCCTCGTGGCGGCGCGTGGTGCCGTCTCCCGAACCGCGGCGCATTCTGGAGATCCAGCCGATCACCTGGCTGCTCGAACGGGGAGCCGTGGTCATCTGCGCGGGCGGCGGCGGCATTCCCACCATGTACCCGGCCTCGGGACCCGGCGAGCTGGTGGGCGTCGAGGCGGTCATCGACAAGGACCTCGCCGGCGAGCTGCTCGCCGAGGACGTGAGCGCGGGCCTGTTCCTCATGGCCACCGACGTGGACGGGGTCTACCTCGACTGGCGGACGCCGGAGCAGCGACTGCTGAGCCAGGTGACGCCGGAGGAGCTGGCCCGCCATCAGTTCGCAGCCGGGTCCATGGGCCCCAAGGTCGAGGCGGCCGCCCGTTTCGCAGCGAAGACGGGTGGCCGGGCTGCGTTCGGCTCACTCGCTGACATCGCCGGAATCGTCGCGGGGAAGGCCGGCACGAACGTGGTCACGCGCGCGGGGGCCGGGTGACCAGACCGGCCGGCGCGCCCGCGTCCGGCCTGGTGCGAGAGGAAGGCAGGCACGCCTGGCACATGCTGAGCGCCGCCGGGCGATCCGGCGGCGGACCGCCGCCGGCACCGTTCAAGCCGGGCAGCCTGCGGCCTCGCTGCCGCCGGCCGCCGCTGAACGCCAAGCTCCGGGATCACCCTCGAATGGGTGACGACGCCGCGAGACGGCCGGAACAGAATGTGGCAAAGATGGAGGCGCAGCGCAGATGGACCAGACCGAAGCCGGATCGCCGCCGCCGGAAAAGGAGAAGAAGTACCTGTCGGTGCGCGAGGCCGCGTTCATCGGGGTCGGGTCGATGGTGGGCGCGGGGATCTTCGCGCTGCTGGGCGCGGCCGGCGCGGTGGCCGGGGCCGCGGTGTGGCTGTCGTTCCTGATCGCCGGGGCCATCGCGGGTTTTCAGGGCTACTCGTTCGCGAAACTCGGCGCCCGCTACCCGAGCGCCGGGGGCATGCTCGAGTACGTCGCGCAGGGATTCGGCGACGGCACTTCACCGGCATCACCGCGTGGCTGGTCTACCTGGCGAACGCCATCGTGACCGCGATGGTGGCGGTCTCGTTCGGCAGCTACGCCAGTTCCATGCTCACCGGGGAGGAGAGCGCCGTCTGGATCAAGGTGTTCGCGGCGCTGATCATCATCGTCATGACCGGAGTGAACATCGTCGGGTCCAAGCTCGTCGCGAATGCGCAGAGCGTGATCGTCGTGGTGGTCGTCGGGATCCTCACCGTCTTCGCGGTGGTCACCCTGGTCAACATCCACCCTTCGCTGCTGGCGCCGTCGGGGTACCCGTCGTGGAAGGACATCATCTCGAGCGTGGCGCTGACCTTCTTCGCGTTCCTGGGCTTCGGCATCATCACCTTCACCGCGAAAGACCTTCGCAAGCCGTCACGCCAGCTGCCCCGGGCTATGTTCATCGCGTTGGGGATCGCGACCGTCATTTACGTCGCCATCGCGCTGGGCGTGTTCGGCACGCTCACGGTGGAGAAGGTGATCTCCTCGGGGGGTATCGCGCTGGCGGTGGCCGCGGAGCCGACACTGGGCAAGGCAGGCTACTGGCTGATGAGCATCACCGCGCTGTTCGCCACCGCTGGGGCGACCAACGCGGGCCTGTACCCGGCCGTGGGGCTGTCCGAGCGGCTGGCGGAAACGGGGCAGTTCCCGCCGCTGATGGCGCGCAAGCTGGGCGGGCGGGTCTCGGCCGGGCTGCTGATCGAGGCCGCTGCGTGCCTGATTCTTGCCGTCGTGTTCAAGCTGGACGCGATCGCTTCGATCGGCAGCGCCGTCGCCCTGCTGATCTTCACGCTGATCACCGCGGCTCACTTCCGGGTCCGTTCGCAGACCCGCGCAAACCCCTTCATCCTCGCGATCGCGATCGCGTCCGCGGGCGTCGTCCTGGTGACGTTCGTGTTCACCACTCTCTTCCACGAGCCGGCCTCGATGGTCGCGCTGGCCGCGATTCTCGTGCTGAGCATCGCCCTCGACTTCGGGTGGAAACGGGCCCGGGCCGGGCGGGCGGAGCATGTCCGTGCCCTGCACTAGGTCATTAAGGAGCTGAGATGACCACGGTCAAACAGCCCAGCGAGGACGTCGCCTGGTATGCCTTGTCGGCGCAGGACGCGGCAAGGCAGATCGGTGTCGACCCGGATCAGGGCCTTGACGTCGGCGAGGTGACGCGGCGGCTGGCTGAGTATGGGTCTAACGAGCTGCCGGTGGAGCCGCCGCCGAGCGTCTGGGCGGTCGCGCGGGGCCAGCTGCTCAACCCGATGAACATCATGCTGCTGATCGTCTGCGCGGCCAGCTTCGCGATCGCGCAGGTGGCGACCGGCGTCGTGGTGCTGGGGCTGGTGACGTTCAACGTCGTCATGGGCTCGGCCCAGGAACTGAAGGCCCGGGCCAGCGTCGAGGCGCTGGCGAAGCTCCAGGTGCCCCGGGCCCGGGTGCGGCGATCCGGCCAGGTCGAGGAGCTCGAATCCACCAAGCTCGTGCCCGGTGACGTCGTGCTGCTCGAGGCCGGTGACGTCGTCCCGGCGGACGGCAGGATCTTCTCTTCCGCCACGCTGGAAGTGCAGGAGGCCGCGCTCACCGGCGAGAGCGCCCCGATAGCCAAAGACCGGATGGCCCTCCCCGAGGGGGAGGTCCCGCTCGGCGACCGCACGAACCTGGTGTTCCAGAACACCCAGGTCACCCGCGGCTCGGCGGCGATCGTGGTGACCGCTACCGGCCAGGCGACGCAGATGGGCCAGATCGCCGGCATGGTGACGGCCACCAAGCGGTCCCGCTCGCCGTTGCAGCGCGAGCTCGATGGCATGACCAAGGTGTTCGGGCTGATCGCCTTCCTCGCCGTGGCGGTGATCGCCATCTTCGGCATCGCGCGCGGCCAGGACACCACGACCCTGGTGCTGCTGTGCATCTCGACGGCGATCGCGTCCATCCCGACCGGCTTGCCGACGTTCGTGCAGGCCATGCTGTCGTCGGGGGCGCGGCGGCTGGCCGAGGCGAAGGCGGTGGTCAAGTCGCTCACCGACGTTGAGACCCTGGGCGGTACCACCGTCATCAACAGCGACAAGACCGGCACGCTGACGATGAACGCGATGACGGCGACCACGATGCTGGCCGGCGGTGACTGGTTCAAGATCGAGGGACCCGGCTACAAGAAGACGGGCGCGATCCTGGGGGTAGCCGGGGGAGCAGCGCCGGACTTCAGCCGCCTGTCCCTGGGCCTGACGCTGTGCACCGACGCCACCGTCGGCGACGACGAGTCGGTCATCGGTGACCCGACGGAAGCAGCCTTCGTGGTGCTCGCCGCGAAGATGGGCGCCGACGCCGCGGACACGCGTGAGGCTCTGCCGCGCCGGGCCGAGGTGCCGTTCGATTCCGAGTACAAGTTCATGGCCACCTTCCACGACTGCCCCGACTGGCTGGCCGGCGGGATCTTGCAGCAGCCGCATCTGGTTAGCGTCAAGGGCGCGCCCGACGTGGTCGTGGAACGCTGCGGCCGGGCGCTGTGGCATGGCGAGCAGGTGCCGATCGCCACCGTGCACGACCAGATCCTGGCCGCCAACCGGCAGCTGTCGGAGCGCGGCCTGCGGGTGCTCGCCTTCGCCGCCCGGGACCTCGACGACTCGGCGATGTCCGCGGCGGTGGCCGACCCCATGGCCGCGGTCACCGATCTCGTCTTCGTCGCGCTGGTCGGGATCATGGATCCGCTGCGCGCCGAGGCCAAGGACGCGGTACACACCGCGCTCAAGGCAGGGATCGACGTGCGGATGATCACCGGTGACCACACCGTGACCGCACGCGCGATCGCGGACGAACTGGGGCTCGGGCCCGGCGTGATCACGGGGACCGAGCTGCAGCACCTGCCGGATGCCGAAGTGATCGGCCAGCTTCCCGGCCCTGCACGTGTTCGGGCGGGTGGCGCCCGAGGACAAGCTGCGGCTGGCCCGGCTCATGCAGGAGTCGGGCCAGGTGGTCGCGATGACCGGCGACGCCGTCAACGATGCGGCGGCGCTCAAGCAGGCCGACATCGGCGTCGCCATGGGCAGCGGCTCGGAGGTGTCCAAGCAGGCGGCGAAGATCGTGCTGACCGACGACAACTTCGCCACGCTGGTCCGGGCCGTCGACCTGGGCCGCGACATCTACCGGCGGATCTCCACCTATGTCAGGCTGCAGCTGACGATCCTGTCGTCGGTGCTGCAGCTGATGGTGTACGCCACCATCTTCAACATCAACGGCGGCGTCGCCCTGTTCCCGCTGCAGCTGCTGTTCTGCAAGTTCTTCGTCGTCATCACCGTGGTGATCGGGTTCATCGTCGACGTTCCCGACCCCGGGGTCATGCAGCGACCACCGCGCAAGCCCGGCACGAAGATCGTCAACAGGCCCCAGATCATCCGCTGGGTCGTGACCGGGTTCGTGATCGCGGTCACGGCACTCGCCGTGCTGGAATGGGGGCCCGACAAGCCCAGCACCACGCATCCGTCGGCCTCCATGACCATGGCCTTCGCCATCGTCTCGCTCAGCGCGGTCAACATCGGCCTGATCATGCGCCGCGAGCGCCAGGCCCCGTGGGCGTCGCCGGTGTTCCCCTACCTGGGCTGGATCATCCTCGGCTGGATCCTCACCTGGGCCGCCGTGGAACTGGGCATGCTCCAGCGCCTGCTCGACACCATGTCGCTCAGCGGTCGGCAGTGGGTGGTCGTCCTCGCCCTGTCGCTCCTCGCCCCAGCGGTCGTCGGGGTCGACAAAGCCATCCAGCTACGGCGCCAGCGCCAGGCCCAGCTCGCCGAAACTGCGCAGCCGAAGGCCGAACCGGCTGTCCAGGCCAGCACGTAACGATGCGCTTCGGCCTTCATGCGAGCCGACGGCCGAAGTCAACCAGCACAGGCGACTTCTGCTACGAGATTATGAGGTGATCAACATGTCGTTGGGAGCGTATTCCGAGGTGGGCAGGCTGCGGCGGGTCATGGTCCACCGGCCGGGCCTGGAGCACAGCCGGCTGACCCCGTCCAACGCCGAGGAACTGCTGTTCGACGACGTGATCTGGGTCGCCCGGGCCAAAGCCGAGCACGACATGTTCTGCGAGGTGATGCGCGACCGCGGGGTGGAGGTGTTCCACGTCGAGCAGTTGCTGACCGAGGCCCTGGACCAGCCGGGGGTGCGGGACTGGGTCAGCGACCATATCCTCAACGAGCTCGAGGTCGGCATCGCGGCGGCCGACCGGGCCCGGGAGTGGGCGCAGGCATCGGACGCCGAGCTGGTGACGGAGTTCCTGATCGGGGGGATCACCAAGGCCGACGTGCGACAGGATGTGGGCCTGGTGTGGGAGTCGGCCGACCCGACGTCGATGCTGCTGCCGCCGCTGCCGAACCTGCTGTTCCAGCGTGACCCGTCGTGCTGGATCTTCGGCGGGGTGACGCTGAACCCGATGACCAAGCCGGCCCGCAAGCCGGAGACGATGATCATGGAGGCGGTCTACCGGTTCCACCCGATGTTCGCCGCCGAGGAATTCCCGATCTGGCTGGGTGGCGTGGGCCAGGGCTGGGGTCGCGCCCACGTCGAGGGCGGGGACGTGCAGCCGATCGGCAACGGCGCGGTGATGATCGGCATGGGCGAGCGCACCACGCCCCAGGCGGTGCTGTGGATCGCCCGGTCGCTGTTCCGCGCCGGGGCGGCGACGCAGGTGCTCGCGGTGCACCTGCCGAAGTCCCGCAGCTACATGCACCTGGACACGGTGATCACGATGTGCGACCGGGACCTGGTCACCCTGTTCCCGCAGGTGGTCGGCGGGGCCCGGACCTGGGCGATCCGGCCCGGCGAGCCGCCCGACAATCTCGTGATCGAGGAGCAGCAGGGATCGCTGCCCGAGCTGATGGCCAAGGCGCTCGGCGTGGGCAAGATGCGCATCGTGGAGACCGGCGGCGACAGCTTCGAGGCCGAGCGCGAGCAATGGGACGACGGCAACAACGTGGTCGCGCTGGAGCCCGGCGTGGTCGTCGCTTACGAGCGCAACACCGGCACCAACACCGCGCTGCGCAAGGCCGGGATCGAGGTGATCACCATCGAGGGGTTCGAGCTGGGCAAGGGCCGCGGCGGCGGCCACTGCATGACCTGCCCGATCGAGCGCGACCCGGCGTTCTGAGCCGGCCAGACCCGCTGCCCCGACCCGCGTGAGGAGTGTTCCGTGTCGTTCAATCTGAAGAACCGCAGCTTCCTGAAGGAGATCGACTTCACCCCGCACGAGCTGCGGTTCTTGCTGGAGCTGTCCGAGGCCCTCAAGTCCGCCAAGTACGCCGGGACCGAGACGGCGCAGCTGTCCGGCAAGAACATCGCGCTGATCTTCGAGAAGACCTCCACCCGGACGAGGGCGTCGTTCGAGGTCGCCGCCTACGACCAGGGCGCGCACGTGACCTACCTGGACCCCTCGGGGTCGCAGCTGGGGCACAAGGAGTCGATCGCCGACACCGCCGCGGTGCTGGGCCGGATCTACGACGCGATCGAGTACCGCGGCAACGCCCAGGCTGACGTGGAGGAACTCGCTCAGCATGCGGGGGTGCCGGTGTACAACGGGCTGACCGCTGAGTGGCACCCCACGCAGATGCTGGCCGACTTCCTCACCATGCACGAGGCCAGCAACAAGCCCTACGATGCCATCGCCTACGCGTTCACCGGCGACTGCCGGTTCAACATGGGCCGGTCCCTGCTGGTCATGGGTGCGCTGATGGGCAGCGACGTCCGCCTCGCCGGCCCCGTGAGCTGCACCCGCCCCAGGATGTCGTCGCGCTCGCTGAAGACATCGCTCGCCGCACCGGCGCGCGCATCACCGTCACCGACAACCCCGCAGAAGCCGTCTCCGGCGCCGACTTCATCCACACCGACGTGTGGGTGTCAATGGGCGAGCCTAAAGACGTCTGGACCGAACGGGTCAAGCTGCTGGGCCCGTATCAGGTCAACGCCGCGCTCATGCGAAGCTCCGGCAACCCCAGGGTCAAATTCATGCACTGCCTGCCGGCCTTCCACGACACCAACACCACCGTCGGTCGCGAGATGATGGAGCATACTGGCATGACCTCCGGCCTCGAGGTGACCGGCGAGGTCTTCAAATCCGGTGCCAGCATCGTGTTCGACCAGGCCGAAAACCGGCTGCATACGATCAAGGCGATCCTCGTCGCCACCCTCGGCTAGCAGCACCCCGCGGTGCCACCTCGGCAGGGGTAAGGACGACAGCGGATAAGGAAGGGGGATGTCGTGGCTGATCTGGTCGCCAGGGCTGCGACATCCCCGAAGTGAGCGCGGGCGCCTGGTGCCATTGTGAGCGTTTCCGACCTGGCCATCGTGGCGGTGCTGGTATTCGGATGGGGCACGCTGTCGGCCCGGCTGGAACGGTTCGACGTCACCGCGCCGATCACCTTCGTCCTGGCCGGGCTGCTGCTCACTCATGGGCCGCTGGCGGTGCTGGGCGCCGCGCCCAGCAATGAGCTGATCAAGGAGCTCGCGGAGTTCACCCTGGCCCTGGTCCTGTTCTCCGACGCCTCTCGGGTCGGGCTGCATGAACTGCGGACGGACGCCGCCTTGTGCCTGCGGCTGCTCGGGGTCGCGCTCCCGCTGACGATCGGCCTGGGCACCCTGCTGGCCTTCGCCCTGGCCAGCAGCGCCGGTATCTGGCTGGCCTTGCTGGTGGGCGCGGCGCTGGCGCCCACCGACGCCGCACTTGGCGCGGGCATGATGACCAACCCTGCGGTACCGGCCAGGATCCGCCGCCTGATCAATGTCGAAAGCGGACTCAACGACGGGATCGCCACGCCCGTTGTCCTGGTGGCCCTGGCGGGAGCGGCAACGGGGGGCGAGATCGCCGGCCACGGCCCAGCCGCGGCCGTTGCCGAGCTGGCTCTGGGCCTTCTGGTGGGCGTGGCGGTGGGCGGCGCCGGTGGCCTGCTGGTGAAGGCAGCACGCCGGCGCGGATGGGCCGCGGAAGGCTTCGCCGGCCCGGCGGTGCTAGGCCTGGCGGTGTGCGCCTACGCCTCCGGGGTGGCGCTGCACGGCAACGGGTTTATCGCCGCGTTTGCCGGCGGGCTCGCGTTCGGCACGGCGGGGGGCCGGCGCGGCGAGCCCCTGCTGCCGTTCGTCGAGGAAACGGGCGCCCTGGTATCGCTGCTGGTCTGGCTGGCGTTCGGCGCCGTCGCCGTCGCACCCGCAGCAGAGGACCTGACCTGGCAGATCGCGCTCTATGCGGTCCTGAGCCTCACGGTAGTACGGATGGTGCCGGTGGCGATCGCACTGGCTGGCGCACGGCTTGGCCGGGCGACGATCTTGCTGGTGGGCTGGTTCGGCCCTCGCGGCCTGGCGTCGGTGGTGTTCGCCCTGCTGGCCTTGGAGGAGCTGGGCAGCCACACTGCCGGTCCTGCTGTCGCCGTGATCACGATCACGGTGCTGCTCAGCGTCATCGCGCACGGTGCCACGGCCGACCCGCTGGCCACCCGCTACGCCAGGCTGCTCGCCGGTTCGGCCTACGCACTCGCCGGTGCTCAGGTACCGGGCATGCCGGAGCGCAGGCTCATCCGCCGCGCAGCCAGCGCACACGCCCCGGTAGCAGGAGCCGGGCCGGACCGGCCGAATTCACCCCCGGGAGGGTGAAGAACCAGCCGGGTACCGGCCCCAGGATTAATACCTGTCCCATGCCCTCAGCAGGCTGGGACAAGACGCAGCGGTAAGAACTGCACCGAATGAGGAAGGGGAATGTCATGGCTGATCTGATCGCCATCGGATACCCGGACGAGACGACTGCCACGGCTGCCGCGGACGAGGCACGCCGGCTGGCCAGGGACCTGATCATCCAGCCCGGCGCGATCGCGGTGATCGTGCGGGACAAGGACGGCAGCTACCACGTCCACACCAACCGATGAAAGGCGCCCGGTCAGTCCGACGTCGCCGAGGTCGCATGCGGACCTGTGATCAGCCCGCACTGGGGTGGACGGTGATCCTGCGACGCCAGCCGGCCCGCATCGTGGCGGGCCGGGCGGAGGCGGCTACCCCGACGTGTTCGAGCTCATCTATTGTTATTGCGGTGACCACCCCGACCTGGATCACGGCGACGTCTCACCCGAGCTATAGCGGACCCGCGGCGGTCGGCCTTGGACCTGGGCCAGGGGGCCGCGATGACTGATACCGCTTCGCCGGGGGCGGCCGCTGCGGCCCGGTCGATGATCTTGCCGCTGGCGCTGGCTCAGTTCATCGCCAGTTACGCGGCCACGAACATGAACGTGGCGATCAGCGCGATCGCCACAGGACCTGGGCACGACCGTAGCCGGCGTGCAGACAGCGATCACGCTGTTCACCCTCACTATGGCCGCGCTGATGATCCCCGGCAGCAAGCTGACCGACATCTGGGGCCGCAAGCGGTGCTTCATCATCGGCCTGGCGGTCTATGCGGTAGGCGGTCTGCTGGCGCTGCTGTCGCAGGGGCTGCCCCTGCTGATCGTCGGGTACTCGCTGCTCGAGGGCGTGGGCTCGGCGCTGATGATCCCGCCCATCTACATCCTGGTCACGGTGTCCTTCCCGGACGTCAAGTCGCGGGCGCGGTATTTCGGCGTGGTCAGCGGGGCGGGCGGCCTGGGCGCGGCCGCCGGGCCGCTGATCGGTGGCGTGGTGACCAGCGCGATCAGCTGGCGGGCCTCGTTCGGCCTGCAGGTGCTCGTGGTGGCCTGGATCATCTGGCTCGGTCGCAAGATCAAAGACCCGGCCCGGACCGGGCCGAAGCCGCGGTTCGACCTGACCGGGGCGGTCTTGTCGGCGCTGGGCCTGTTCTTCGTGGTGCTCGGGCTGCTGCAGTCGCGGACCTACGGCTTTTTCAAGTCGCGGGCGGACTTCACCATCGGCAACACCGTAGTGATCCCCAAAGGTTCGATTTCACCGGTGTGGCTGCTCGTGGCCATCGGCGCGCTGTTCTTGCTGTGGTTCTTCCTGCACGTCCGCGCCAGCGAGAAAAAAGGCAAGGACGTCCTGCTGCCGCTGCGGCTGTTCCGCAACAAGATCTCAAACCTGGGACTGGGCACTCAGGTCATGCAGTGGCTGATCCTGCAGGGGACTTTCTTCATCGTCTCGGTCTACCTGCAGGAAGTCTGGAAATACAACGCCATCCAGACTGGCCTCGTGCTCACCCCGGGCACCATCGGGATCCTGGCCGCCTCGGCCGCGGCCGACCGGTTCGCCCGGCGCCATCCGCAGCGGTGGCTGATCATCGCCGGCTTCCTGGTCACCGCGATCGGCATGATCTTGCTGCTGGCCCTGGTGCGGGAGCATTCGGGCATCTGGACCTGGGTGCCGGGCCTGCTGCTGTTCGGTGCCGGGGTGGGGGTCATGCTGACCTCGTCGGTCAACGTCGTCCAGTCCAGCTTCCCCGACGCCGATCAGGGTGATATTTCCGGCCTGTCCCGTAGCGTCTCGAACCTGGGATCATCGTTCGGCACCGCCCTGGTCGGCTCGGTCCTGGTGGCCGTCAGGCTGCCCGCGGGCCAGCCCTTCGCGGTCGCTCTCACGATGATGCTGGTGTTCACCGTCATCGGCCTCGTCCTCGGCGTCCTGATCCCTCGCCAGCCGGTCCAGGCCACTGAGTCAGCGGATTCAGGCCATGCAGCCGCGACATGACGGCGGGCACTGTGATGCCGTGGTCCCATTTCTCGAGCGCGATCGGTGTTAGACGTATTCGCGCCGGCGCATCCAGCCAAGAGTCACCGAGCCCCAGATCGGAGGCAGGTAGGCGGTGAACAGCCGCTGAATGAACACTGCCGCGACGGCCTGATCTTGGGGCACGCCAGCGCTGGTGAGCCCGGCGATCAGGCCCGCCTCCACGACGCCGAGGCCGCCGGGCACGGGCACGGCTCCGCCGATTACCGAGGCCATCGTGATAACCACCAGCAGCGTGGCGATGCTCTCCTGCTGCCCGACCGCGTGCAACGACGCGCCGAGCGCCATGGCCACGAGCAGCTGGGCCCAGCACGAGCCGGCTGCGACATAAACGATCTTGCGTGGTTCGGTAGCGATCGTCTTGGTATTGGCCCAGATGCTCACCAGATGCGGCCGGATCCGGATGCTTGCGAGCCGCCGCAGCCGCGGCACCAGACTGATCAGCACAGCGGCGATCCCCGCCGCGAGCACCACGCCGACCACGATCCACATCGGCCGTCTGGCACCCGCCCGAATTCACCGGCGCGTGGAAGCTCCCGGCGGCGAAGCCGATGGAAACGAGAAACAGCAGCCCTTTCACCGCCCAGCTCGCGGCTGACGCGATGGCACCTGAGCTGACCGCCATCTCTAAGCCGTAACCCTGGCGCTGGAAGAACCTGACCCGGACGGCGAACACCGCGGCGTCGCCGCCGACGAGCGCGGTGAAGATGTTGGACGTCTCCAGGGCAACGCACCGCCCGAAAGGCAGCTGGCCCGGGACGGTACCGGTGAGAGCCCAAGCCTCCGCGACCACCGGAAGCTGGGCGAGCACGAACGCCAGCGCCACCCATCCCCAGCTGGCGCCCCTGATCACATCCAGCGATGCGCGGACGTCGGTGTCGCGCAGCGAAAGTCCCTCAGGCAGATACCCTCCGCGGAAACGATGATCGTCTCAGCCCCAGCGTCCCGTGCGCGATGCCCGCCTCACGCAGCCGGAGCACGGCCAGGAGCAGCTCGTCGAGAGTTCCGTCGGACAGACTATCCTCGTCGGCCTCAGGCAGAGCTGGGCCATCGGGCAGCCTGGTTATCAGCGCGGCATCGCGCCTGGGCCCGAACCGGCCGACGGCCAGCACCTCGGGCACCTGAAGACCGGCGCGCCCTGCCATGAAAGTCAGATAGGCCTCATGCTCGACCTGCTGCAGACGATCGAGAATGAGCGTGGGCCCGAGTCCCGGTAAAAGCAGAATCGCCACAGTTTCGCCAGCACCCGGGCATCGGAGGCGTCGCGGCCATAGACCGACAGCTCGATCTTCCGGCCGACGGCGTCGTGCCCGGTGAGCTTCTCCACCCCCCAGACCTGGCGGGGTGCCCGGGCGATGCCCTCGACCGCGACATTCAGGTCGGCGATCCAGTCGGTGACCTCCTCCGCCGAGGGCAGGCCGAGCGGTGACCCCACGGCCAGGTGCAGGCCGGCCGCGACCCCCCATCCCAGCACCAGGCTAGAGACGGCGTTGACCGGTAGCGCCGACCCGCCGACAACCGCGGCGATCGATGCCATCACCACCAGAAGCGACACCAGGCGGTGCAGCGGACGGCTCAAATAGGGCAGCGCGATTGCCGCCACGGCGATCGTGACCGCCAGCTGCGTCACCGGATAGCTCGAATCAAGCCCAGCAAGCGAATCGGTCACTGGCCGCCCGGCTGAAGGGCCCAGAATCTGGCCAATAAACAGGCACACACCCCAAGTGACCACAGCGGCCACGGCTGTCCATCGGACCGCGGCCAGTCGCGGAACAAGGAGCCCAAGAATGACCAGAAGAACGATGACGCCTACGGAGCCGAGCCAGAAGACCGAGGTGACAAGCCAGCTGATCCCCGCGGGCGGCGGGTTCAGAGCATGCACAACACTCAGCTCGGCGGCCGAGTTCGCCTGCATGACCGGGACAGACACCGCCACCACGGCAACCGCCAACCCCAACCGGAACGCGTCAGATGCGCGCCGCCGGGTCATGCCCCCGCCCCGCGGCCCAAGCACAGCAGTGCGCCAGCGCCGCGCTGCCCGACGGTCCGCGCCCGCGACGCTCTTGCTCGTCACCGAGGCCACAGGGTCCTCCTGCGCGCGGCGGCTAGGCCGCCTAGCCTCTCAAGGGTGCTGCCGTCAGCACAATGAGAGATTACTGCCCCACGACCCGGGCTGGGTGGGGAGCGTGTCAGCGGTGGCTGGCCTGCCAGCCTCCTAGTACCGTGCCGGGATGTGCCGCAGCGGCCGGTCCGGCTCGGTGTAGCCGCCGGGTCGCTGCCGTTTGGGCAGCGTGACGTCGGGGAGGGCGAGGGGCTTGTAGGGGACCTGGCTGAGCAGGTGGCTGATGATGTTGAGCCGGCCGCGTTTCTTATCGTCGGTGTGCGCGATGTACCAGGGCGCCCACGCGGTGTCGGTAGCGGCGAACATCGCGTCCCTGGCTCTGGAGTAGTCATACCAGCGGCTGTAGGACTTCAGGTCCAGGTCCGAGAGCTTCCAGATCTTCCGTGGGTCGTGGATGCGGCTCTCCAGCCGCCTGGTCTGCTCGCTGGCGCTGACCTCGAGCCAGTACTTCAGCAGCAGGATCCCCGAATCGGCCATCGCCTTCTCGACCCCCGGCACCAGCTCGAGGAACCGCTCCGTCTCCTCCGGCGTGCAAAAGCCCATCACCGGCTCGACGCCCGCCCGGTTGTACCAGCTGCGGTCGAAGATCACGACCTCGCCGGCCGCCGGGAAGTGCGACAGGTACCGCTGGATATACATCTGCGACTTCTCGCGCTCGGTCGGGGCGGGCAGGGCGACGACCCGGAACACCCGCGGGCTGACCCGCTCGGTGATCCGCTTGATCGTGCCTCCCTTCCCGGCAGTGTCCCGGCCCTCGAACACGATGCAGACCTTGGCCCCGGACGCCTTGACCCACTCCTGCATGGCCACCAGTTCGCCGTGCAGGAGCCTCATCTCCCGCTCGTACTCCTTGCGCTTCATCTTCGGTGGCGGGCCGGCTACGGTCTCGTCCTCCTGGGCTGCAGCTGGCGGCGCGTGGATCTCCCCGTCGTGCTGCTTCTGCTTGTCCTTCTTCTTCTTCTTTGCCATGTCGCTAACCTCCGGATGGATGGGCGTGACGTGGTTTTGATGTCCGGTGGGTTCACGGGCGGCCCCTGGTTTGGTGCCCACCCTGGTCACCGGGCCGGGACGGTCGCTCGCTGAGCCATCACGGGTACCGCTTGTGCCAGATCCTGGTCGAGTGGGCTCGGCGTGTCGTCACCCTTCCGCGGGTGATCCCCGCCCGGGTCTGGCAGCTTTCCTCGCTAGCAACACGGTCGTCAGGACCGCACCCCCGGCGACCAAGATCGCTAGCAGGCTGCCCGGCAGTAGTGGACCGTGAACCACGCGACGGTGAGTGCGAGGCCATTGGTCGCGACGTGAGCCCTAACCGGGGCGATCAGGCTCTTGGATCGCAGCCTGAGCCAGCAAAAGGCAAGACCGGCGATGAACGTGACCGCTATCGCGCCAAGCACCAGCAGTACCTGCCCGGCGACACTCGCGGCGGCGCCCTGAATTCATGGTTGTCCGACATGGTGTGCAAGGTCGGCGCTATGTGCCAGAGGCCGAACAGCGCCGAGGTGATCAGGCTCGCGCGCCATGGACCCCATAGTCTCAGCGCCGACCCCAGCAGCACGCCGCGAAACGCGAACTCCTCGGGGATCGCGGTGAGCAGCACGATCGACACGCCCTCATCACCGAGCTCGAAACCCTCAGCGGCCAAACGTGAACACCTGACCAGGGCAAATGCCCGCCTGGAAGATCGCCGAGAGCCCGTCTGTAGCTGGGTCTGTCAAGTCTTCGGTGTAACTGATCTTGTGGGTTCTAGTTCCGTCCTGCGGACAGGCGCCCGTCAAAGGTGATGTCGAAGGCGTTGAGGGCGGCCTTCCACCGGTTGGTCCAGCGCTTGCGGCCCCGGCCGGTGGGGTCCAGGCTCATGATCGCCAGATAGAGGCACTTGAGCGCGGCCTGCTCGGTGGGGAAATGCCCGCGGGCGTTCACGGCCCGCCGTAGCCTGGCATTGATGGATTCGATGGCGTTGGTGGTGCAGATGACAGTCCTTATTTCCCGGTCGAAGGCCAGGAATGGCACGAATTCCGCCCACGCGTTCTCCCAGAGCCGTATGATGGCCGGGTAGCGTTTCTCCCACTTACCGGAGAACCCGGCGAACCGGTCAAGGGCTTCCGCCTCGGACGCCGCGGTGTAGACGGGCTTGAGGTCTTTCGCGATCTGCGCCCAGTCGCGCTTTGAGGCGTACTTGAACGAATTCCGCAGGAGATGAACAATGCATGTTTGCACGATTGTCTTCTCCCACACGGCGCTGACGGCGTCGGGCAGGCCTTTCAGCCCGTCGCAGACCAGCATGCACACATCCCGGACACCGCGGTTCTTTATTTCCGGCAAGACCCGCAGCCAGTACTTCGCCCCTTCCCCGCCGCCGTGCTCCCCGGCCCACAGGCCCAGCACGTCACGCTCGCCGTCCACGGTGACACCCAGGACCAGGTAGATAGGCCGGTTCGCGACCTGGCCCTCCCGGATCTTCACGTTAACCGCATCGATGAAAAGCACGGCGTAGACGGGGCGGTTTCTAGCGAACGTCGCGAATCATTCCGTTGCCTGCTGGCGGTCCCATCGTCGCATGAGCTGGCGGGGGGTCTTGTCGTTGAGGCAGATGCGCGGCCGGTCGTTGAGTTCGGCGGCGACCTGGGCGAGGTGTTGAGCGGTCCATATCCCGAGGTCGGTTCCCTTGGGGAAGTACTGGCGCAGAAGGCCGTTGGTGTTCTCGTTGCTGCCGCGCTGCCAGGGCGAGTGCGGGCCGGCGAAGTAGATCTTCAGGCCGGTGGCCTGCTCGATGCGCTCGTGCTGGAACATCTCGTTGCCCTGGTCCCAGGTCAGCGTCCGGCGCAGCTGCGGCGGCACGGCAGCGAACGCGCCGATCAGGGCGTCGCCGACGGACTGGGCCGAGTGATCGCCGGGCAGCTTCACCAGCACGGTGTGCCTGGTCTTGCGTTCGACCAGCGTGGCGATCGCGGATCGCTGCGCGGCGCCGACGATGAGGTCGCCTTCCCAGTGCCCGGCCTGGCGCCGTGATCCGGCGGCCAGCGGCCGCTCGCGGATCGACCTCATGTTCGTGGACTGCCGGAGCGCTCCCTCGCGGGACCGGCCCCGACCGCGGTGGTGCCGGTAGGTGCGGCCGGTGCGCAGGCTCGCTGGCCCGGCGGGGATGATGAGGCCGCGGTAGATGCCTTCGTAGATGGTCTCGGCGCACACATGCCAGGCAGCCCGCCGCGGGTAGCGGCGCCGCAGCCAGCGGCTGATCTGGGCCGGTGACCAGCGCTTGCCCAGCTTGCCGGCCACGACCTCGCGCAGCTGCGCATCGCAGTCAAACCTGCGGTGCTTAGGCCGCCTGCGCCGCACGTAGGCCTGGCTGTGCGCATACCAGGGCTGATAGCGGCCGTCTGGCTTGCGGTTCCTGGCGAGCTCCCGGTAGACGGACTGGTAACTCTTCCCGATCCGCGCAGCGATCACCTTGACGGGCTCACCGCAGGCTAGCCCGTCAGCGATCTCGATCCGGTCGTCCTGGCTCAGATACCTCGGGCTGACAGGCGTCTCGATGAAGCTCACGCTGCCAGCGTCGATGAACCACAGCGACCCGCAGCTGAGCGACACGCCGACCCGCCCCGCGGCCTGAGACCCCGACAATCCCGTTCTGATCAGCTCGAAGTAACGGCCCTTGACCCCGGCCTGGCATCTTGTTCCACGCATACCTCGGCATGCGAACCCCTCACGCTCAGGATTCGCAACCACCGGTAGAAACCAAGCGGCATCGAGAGGCCGGTTCTGCCATTCTGCCATGCCCTCCATCACCCGGTCGGTGATCGCAGTGATCGTCTGCTTCGAGACCTCCGCGCCGTACACCCCGGCCAGGTGCGCGCAGATCTCCCCATGCGTCAGCCCCTTCGCCGACAGGGAAATCACCAGCTCATCCACACCGGTCAGCCGCCGCTGCCTCTTGGCGACGATTTTCGGCTCGAAACTGGAATCCCGGTCCCGCGGCACCGAGAACTCCACCGGGCCGGCCTCGGTGAGCACGGTCTTCGCGCGGTGGCCATTGCGGGAATTACCGCCATCACGACCCGCCGGGTCATGCTTTCCATAACCGAGATGATCGTCCAGCTCGCCTTTCAGCGCGCCCTCCACGACCATCTTGGTCAGCTTACCGAGCAGCCCGCCCTCCCCGGTCAGCTGCAGCCCGCCGGTGCGGGCTCGCTCGGTAAGCTCCCGGAGCAGCTGCTCATCGGCCGCCGACAGCTCCGGGCCGTCCTGGTCCTGGCTGGTCATCACGTCAGTCACTGGTGTCTCCTCTGCCTCTGGAGTTACACCGTTGAAATTACAGTCTCCTGTAGCTGCCATCTGTAGCAACGGGTCAGTCATGGGCGCCGTCGAAGAGGTCATGGAGCCTGGTGAGGGCATCGCGCTGCGCCTGCTCATCGGCGTGCGTGTAGACACAGGGGAACCAGATCACAGGATGCCCAGTGAGGTCGCGCGTGTGACGGCGGACGAGCGGGAGGTGACGCCGAGCTTCATGTAGGCGTGGCGCAGGTGTGTTTTCACCGTGTTGAGTGACAGGTACAGCTCCGATGCTATTTCGGTGTAGGTGAGCCGCTCGGGCAGCTTCTCCAGCACGCGGATCTCCGCGGCGGTCAAGGGGTCGAGGAGTTTGCCCTGCCGGGGAGCAGGCGCGGCGCGCTTGCGTGCTCTGATACCGGCGGTGATCAGGGCCGTCCGCTGCCTGGTCCGGGGATAAAGGTGTGAGTGGGAGATCACGTGCTCGACCAGCTGAGGAGCTGTGTCCGCGACGGTTTGGACGTAACCGTGCCGCTCGGCTACCTCCAGGGCTTGCCTGACCAGGGCGGGTGCCTGAGGTGAGGACTGGCTGATGGCGACGCTCGCGCGCAGCAGCCGCAGTTCCAGATCGGAACGGATCGTGGCTCCCTCGGCTGGCGCGCCGCTCAGGGCCTGTGCTGCTTCGTCGGAGTTCCCAGCGGCCAGAGCGATGATCGCCGCCATGACGATGCGCCGGTCGCCGGGCAGCTGCGCGGTGGCGGTGGTGGCGCCTTCCTGGTCGCCGAGATCCAGACGGATATGGGCTTCGAGTTCGTCGGCCAGGACTAGGAGGGCGGAGTGGTCGCTCTTGAGAGCCGCACGCGCCGCGGGCAGCGAGCCGAGGGCGTCGTCGAGGTTGCCGCCGACCGCCCAGATCCGGGCCCGGTCCAGCTGGGCAAGGTAATTGAAGGCGGGCCGCGCGCTGCCGACCATCGCTAGCGCGCGTTCTACCGGCTCGGCGGCGGCAGCCAGATCACACCGCTCCAGGGCGAGCAGGGCCGTTGTCCGCAGCGCGTGGAAGTTGAAATAGTGGCCGTCGAAGCCGAGGCGGCGGGCCGCGGCGATGGTGGCGGCGGCCAGGGTGCCAGCCTCTTCCAGGTCCCCCTCGATGAAGGCGGCCTGGCTGATCACCCCAGCGCAGAGAACCTCCGTGAGCGGGGCGCTCACCTGAGCCGAGGTGAGGGCATCAGCGAGCTGCCGGGCTTGGCTGAACTGGCCCAGGTAGGTGTGGCAGTACATGGCCAAGGCGTCGAGCGTGACGATCCAGTCGCCGACTCCGCCGGCCGTGGCTTCGAACGGCCGCGCCCACTCCCGGTGCGCCAGCGCCTCGTCAAACTGGCCGATGAACGTGCAATACAGCATGTTCACCAGCGCCAGCCGCACGGCCAGCTCGGGTTGCCGACCCGGGTCGATACGGCACTGCCGGGCCACCGTGACAGCCCGCGAACCGCGCTCGAACGCCCCCCGCCACAGCAGCTCAGCTGCCAAGGGCAGCAGGAACTCGGGTGCGTCCGCGAACAGCTCCGGCCGGATCTCGTCGACGTCGAGCGCGCTGACGGTGGCCGGGTTGGTCAAGACGTCGCGCACGACCCCCTCGCTGAGCAGGCTGAACGCCGCGGCCTGATTACCGGCGGCCAGCAGATGCCGTGCGGCCGCGCCGGCCTGGCCAGCCTCTATCAGGTAATGCGCGGCGGCCTCATGCAGCCGCTTCTCCCGGGCCGGGTCCCGGGCATGCAACTCGGTCTGGAGTACTTCCCTGATCAAGTGGTGATAGCGGTAGGTGCCGGCCTCGTCATCCACGATCGCCACGAACATATGCGCGCTGTAGAGGAACTCCAGCATCTGCGTTGATCCCTGGCCCCACAGCGCGGTGCAGGCGGCCACCGAAAGCTCATCGAGGACCGACGTGGCCAGCATGAACTCGGCGACCTCTGGCGGCTGGCGGGACAGGACCTCTTCCAGGAAGTACCCGGCGACGACATGGCGACCCAGCTGGACCCGGCCCGCCGCAGTGGCCGGATCGGGCGAACCATGGATCGACAGCGCAGCCATCTGCAACCCGGCCACCCATCCCTCGCTGCGCCGGTGAACCAGGGCCAGCTCCGGGTCGCCCAGCCGCACGCCGAACCCGGCCAGCAGACTCCTAGTCTCCTCCACAGAGAAGGCCAGGTCCCCGTCCCGCAGCTCGACCAGATCCTGATGTGCCCGCATCCGGTGCACCCTCAGCGGCGGGTCAACCCGGCTAGCCACAACCAGCTGCAGCGACGGCGGGTGATACTCCACCAGCCAGCGCAGGGCATCGGCGCCGGCCGCACCGGCCAGGTGAAAGTCATCAATAACCAGTACCCGCATCCCATCCGGCGCGTCGAGGTCGTCAGCCAGAGCTGCGACTGCATCGGCCGATATCACGCCATCGAGGCTCATCAGCTGGCGGGCATCCTCGCCGATCCATGGCTGGCCAAAGCCATAACGCGCGGCCTCGACGATGGCCGTGACGAACCGGGCTGGATCCGCATCGGCCGCGTCGCAGCTCAGCCACGCCGACGGCCGCCCCGGGCGGGCAGCCAGCCAGTCGGCCAGCAGCATGGTCTTCCCCGCTCCCGCCGGTCCCACCACCACGGCGAGGCGAACCTGCTCTCCCCGGTCCAGCAGGTCGAACAGCCTGGACCGGTGCACGAGCCCCGGCACCAGCTTGGGGGCACGGAACTTCGAGGGCGGAAACCGGGGACTGCGTGGGCCAGGCTCAGCCATCACCGTCGCTTCGGACACTCGGCCTCGGCCTCCCCGTACGCAAACGCCCCAGGCTCGGCCGTCAGTGAGCGGCACGGAAGCCGATCCTGGGCGATCGCATGATTTTACCGTCGGTTTACTTAAGACAAGGTCGCTTTGGCCACGGCGTAGCCCGAGGGCGCCGACCGCGGGTGTACCCAGGTCACCCGGAATCGGGTGACGACCCAAACCCCGTCGGCAGGCACGCTGGCGGCAGTATCAACCACCGACTACGAGGCGCAATCCCAGTGCGGTCACACACATACGAGATCACTTTCACTGGCCAGGCAGACAGAACCCTGCGCGCACAATTCGACGACTGCACGGTCACCACAGGCCCGGACACAACTACCCTCCGCGTCGAGCTGCCCGACCCGGCTGCCCTTTCCGGGCTTGTGCAGCGGATCGCCGGTCTTGGGCTCGAGGTCACCCACGTGTACCTCGTGACACCGCCATCTGCGCCATGACCGATCTGATGCGTCGCCTACCAGCGGTCCAGCGTCAACGGCACCGCTGCTGCTGGTGCTTCCCGGGCCGGCTGCCACCTCGTCTACCCGGCGAATGACGACGCGGGCATGCCCACCGCCCCGGGACGGCAGACGAACGTCGCACCCGCATGCGGCTCTTTCTGCAACTGGCCGGTGCTCAGCCGGTAGGCGGCCGAGGTCACATACAGATCCGCTAGGCCGGCGCCGCCGAAGGTGCAGCTCGTCACCTGGGTAACTGGAAAGAGGACCTTGTCCAGCTGCTCACCGGCTGGTGAAAAGCAGCGGACGGCCGCTCCGCCGAAGCACGCAACCCAGAGGTTCCCTTGGCTATCGGTGGTCATCCCATCGGGTACCCCGTGCGTGCGCTCGATCGTGACGAGCCGTCTCCTGTTACGGATCGAGCCTGTGCCGGTGTCGTAGTCGAAGACGTCGACACCTTGTGTGGCCGAGTCGATGAAGTACAGCTGGCTACCGTCGGGGCTCCACGCAATGCCGTTCGATTGGGTGACGTCGCCGACTAGTGTACCTAGAATTGGTTAGCTTTACATGAGTCAAACGTCTGTATCATCACTCGTTACGTGTGATAATGGTAAGCATGAGGCTTTCGGAGGAGCAACTCAGCGAACTGCGGACGGCAATCAAGCCAGGTAACTATGACGGATCAGTTTCAGCCAGGGCACAAATCGTGCTATGGCACCACGAGGGTTACCGGAAAGCTGACATCGCGGAGATGTCGGGTGCGTCGCGGCCAACGATCGACAAGTGGATTGACCGGTACGCTCTATATGGGCTCGGCGGGCTTACCAGTGAGACGTCCCCTGGCGGGCGGAGGACGATTCCCGGGTCTATCCGGGGCCGTGTGCTGGCGCTGACCAGGCAGACGCCGCCGGAGGAGCTGGGGATCTCGCACTGGACGTCGGTGAAGATGGCCGCTTACATCAAGAAGACCGAGGGGATCTCGGTTTCTCAGCCGTGGGTTTCGCGGCTGTGGCGGGAGCACGGGCTGCAGCCGTGGCGGCAGGGGACATTCAAGATCAGCAAAGATCCGGACTTTGAGGAGAAAGTGCGTGACGTGACTGGTCTCTATCTGAATCCGCCGGAGGGCGAGGCAGTCGTGTCTGTGGACGTCAAGTCCGGGATCCAGGCCTTAGACCGGACGCAGCCGCTGCTGCCGGTTGCTTTCGGGAAGAGCGAGAAGCGCACGCATGATTACAAGCGGAACGGCACGACTGACATGTACGCCGGGTTCGATATCGTCACGGGCAAAGTGACGGTGGAACTGTCGCCTACGCATAACGCTCAGGATTTCCTGCGGCTGATGAAGAGGATCGTGGCGCAGTATGCGGACAGGAAGAAGATCCGCGTCGTGCTGGACAATGCGTCGGTGCACACGTGCGGTGAAACCAGTGAGTGGCTGGCGGGCCAGGATGGCAGGGTGGTCTTTCATTTCACGCCGAAGGGGGCGTCGTGGATGAATCAGGTCGAGATCTGGAATGGCATTATCACCCGCAACCTCATCCGGCGCGGGACCTTCTCGTCGGTGAAGGCAGTTAATAACGCGATCAAGCGGTTCGCTGCTGATTGGAACACTGACGCCAGACCGTTCAGATGGGTGGCGACCGCCGACGAGATCATTGAGAAGGTCCGGGCTGTCACCAGCCGTATGGCCAAACTTCTTGGTGCCACCGAGATTGGGCATGTCATCCCACGGCCAGCGTAAACATGATCAATTCTTCGTACACTAGTTGCCTGAATGACCAGTCCGGTTCGACACGGTAGAGCGCCGCTGAATGTGGCGTGAAGTCAAACGCAGTTGTTCCGGCGAGCAGCCGCCCGGCGGGGTCGCACTTCGCGTCGTTCATCCGGTTGCCGGGGATATCGCGCTCGACCGGCGCCGCCAGCTCGAAGCCCTCCCCCGTATCTGAGGCCACAGCGATACCGTCGCGTACCGCGAGCACCAGCCCGCCACCGCGCCGGGGGACAACCGCGCCTACCTCCTGGCCGACGGAGAACGAGGCCAGCTCAGCCCCGGCCTGGTCGTAACGGAACACCGAGCCGCCGGTCAAGTCGACGAACAGCAGCGTCTTAGTCGGCTCGTCCCAGTGCGGCGCCTCGCCCACATCGGCATGGAGGTCGGCAAATACCTCGACACTCACACTCGCAGAACGGGCCATCTCCTACCTTTGCCTGGGTTAGCTGGATCATCCGGAACCGATGTGAGCGCCCTCCGGAGCCCAAGCCCGATGAAGGAGCCCTTTACTCAGCCTGTGCTGGTTTTGGCAGGCCGGTGTATGTCCCCGACATAGTAGGGCCGCACGGTCGTGACCGTGAGGTCACAGGTCAAGATCGCAACCCGGGCCCGCCTAGCCGCCCCGCACCCTGACCGCGCCGCCTAAGTCCTGGGCCCGGTGCAATCACCCGGAATCGGGTGACTACACAGACCCTCCCGGCCGGCATGCTTGCCACACAACCAGCGGACACCGAGGCGCAACCCTGATGCCATCACTTACCTACGAGATCACTCTCACTGGTCCCGGCGTGACGTCGTGCAGGTGTGCCTCGGTGTCCCCACCCGTCACGACTGATCATGGGCCGGTCGCGGGGGCGCGGCCCATCAGCCCGCAAGCCGTCGCGCGGAACCACTTGGGGGGAGCCGGACAGGCAGTAACAGCTCACGCTGACCGCGCCTGTTAACTGCGGGCGGGGGGGAATCGCCTGCGAACGGGCGGCTGCAGCGTGGGTGACGGAGGAGCGGAAGGCAGGATGCTCACACATGTTGCTGAGGAAAGAGCCGTCGGGGACGTTTACCGTTGCAGCACGGGGCGATCCGCGGGAACCTGCGGCGCTTGAGCTGAGTCACCGGATCCGGGGTGCTGACGAGGCTGTCGTGTACCTCGACGGCGAACTGGATATCGCCAGCGCGGAGCGGGCAGTCAGCTATGTCCGGGATGTCATTGACCACCGCCGCGGGCCGGTGATTGTGAACCTGGCCGCGCTGGCCTTCTGCGATGCCCGCGGCCTGGCCGCCCTGGTGCGCATGGCCAGTTACGCGGAACAGAGTGACTGCCCGTTTCAAGTGACCTCACCCAGCCCGTCACTGGTCAAGATCATGCGGATCACAGGTCTGGACCGGAGGTTCCTCGCCTCCTAGGCGCCTGCCCAGCCGATGGGCATCCTTGGTGGGGTCCTGCAGGCAGCGCATCAAGGGGTTTCCTCAACACGGTCGTCAGGACCGCACCCAGCGACCAAGATCGCTAGCAGGCTGCCCGGCAGTAGTGGACCGTGAACCACGCGACGGTGAGTGCGAGGCCATTGGTCGCGACGTGAGCCATAACCGGGGCGATCAGGCTCTTGGATCGCAGCCTGAGCCAGCAAAAGGCAAGACCGGCGATGAACGTGACCGCTATCGCGCCAAGCACCAGCAGTACCTGCCCGGCGACACTCGCGGCGGCGCCCCTGAATTCATGGTTGTCCGACATGGTGTGCAAGGTCGGCGCTATGTGCCAGAGGCCGAACAGCGCCGAGGTGATCAGGCTCGCGCGCCATGGACCCCATAGTCTCAGCGCCGACCCCAGCAGCACGCCGCGAAACGCGAACTCCTCGGGGATCGCGGTGAGCAGCACGATCGACACTCCCAGTTCGTAAAGCAGCCGCCCGCCGTGGATCTGCGCTCGCGAATCGTGAAGGAAGCCGTTCGTCGCCGGGATGACGGCAGCCACTATCAAGACCAGCAGGACGATCCCGAAGGCACCAGCTCCATAACGCAATCCCGCGACCATGTCCGTTCGGCCAAGCCCAAGGTCAGCAAGTGTCGCGCGCGCGCTCCAGGCGATCAGGGCCAGCGCTGAAGTGAGCAGGGTGACAGCTACTACCGGCGGGCCTAACAGCCCGAACGTGCGCGCGACGGTGAACAAGACCAAGACGCCAACGGCCTGCACGAAGCAGCGACCGGCGTTCACAACTTGATGGCCAGTCGGGCGGCCAGCGCGCGATTGCGATGTCCGCGGCTGACGCGGTTACCTCTCATCGAGAATGCGCCGCTTGGCTGCTGCATAGTGAGCGTCAGAAAGTATTCCCTGGTTGTGCAGTCGCGCAAGTTCGGCCAACTGGGATATCCATGGGTTCTCATCATCAGCCGCCTCCGACGGGGGCTGTGCGGGAGTGGCTGGCTGGGCCGGGATGCTCGCCTGTGTGGGGGCGGTGCCGGGACTGGCTGGGCCCAGGATCTGCTGGCCCGCGGGATTCACCCCAAGCTGCCGCCAGAACCGCTCGACCTGCGCCATGTACTGGGCATCAGGAAGCCGTCCGGCGCGAAAGGATGCGGTCGCCGCGGACATCGAATGTACGCGGGGCAATTGTGCGTGGCTGATGTTGAGGCCACGGCTGCAGATGGGGCACACCAGGTAGTTGTCTGTGCCGTAGGGCACGACGGGCACGAAATACAGGCGCATCGACTTCTTCGACCGAACGTGATGGAGGTAGACCTGGTTGTGACAGTTCGGGCACATGCCCGGCGCAACCTCGCCCAGGTCCTCCTGTTTGCCCCGTCCGAAGCCAAAGATCACTACCATGTGGCAATTGAATCATCGCCGCGGAGACGGTGATTCACCCGTCGGCGGGTGAGGCCGCCGCGACTTCGGCAGTCACGCCAGTCGGCTTCTTGAAGTATTACTACCGTTACCCGGTTCATCGTTGGCTGGCGGGGGACCGCCTGGTACCGGCGGGGAGTTCTGCGCCGTGAGGTGGAACTCGACGCGGGCAGCGGGGATGCGTTCCTGCTCGCGGGCCAGCAGCACCAGTGCGCGGCCATCCGCACCAGTCAGGCGGGTTAGGTCCAGGGCGCGCGGCCACAGCCGGGCATAGCGGACGGCGGCGGCTTCGGCCGAGTACACGAGCGCCTGGCCGACCAGGTCGAGCAGGGCGAACATGCCCGCCACGGTGGCGAAGCTGCCATAGACAGGGCCGGCCTTGGCAACCAGCCTGGCCAGCAACGACGCCCCGCCGTTGAGCACCACCGTCACCAGCGCCGCGCCCAGGACGGCCCCCGGCCAGAGGGCCCGGAACGGCGCGGGCCGCACCAGCAGCAACCTGGCGCCAAGCAGCAACACCGCGAAGACGGCCAGCGCCGACCCGAGCACTGGCGCGCCCGCTCGACCCCGGGCTCGCCGGGCAGCGCGGTGGCCACCACCGTGAGCGTCCCGACCGCCAGCGTCCCAAGCATCAGCGTCGCCAGCATCACCAGGACCCGGGCATACCGTGGAACGAAACCGGCCCGCAGGCGGTGCGGGACCGCTGCGACATGGTTCAGCGTCTGGTAGGCGGAGAACACGACACCGGTGCCGGAGAACAGCAAATCGATCAGACCGGCGAAGAACGGGATTGCCGACGTCGGCATGGTGGGCCACCGAGTACTCAACCGTGGACTGGAGCGCCTGCGGCACTATCGCGGCGATCCCCTCTGCCGCTGACGCAGGTCCGGGTGATCGGCCAGCACCCGGGACAGTACTGCCACCCCAAGCAGCAGCAGCGGGGAGATGCTCAGGAAGCCGTAGTAGGTGATGAGCGCCGCCTCCCGGCCGCCTTCATCGTCGCCGTACTTCTTCACCACCGCGTAGGGAACCCCAGCACACCACGCTTGCGCTGCAGGCGGTCCGCCCAGGCGATGACCCGGTTCACCCGCCCGAGTTACACACTGAAAGTGAGAGACGGCAGTGCATGACGGCTTCGAACTCGGCCCGGGTCATGCACGCACCCTGGGGCCTAACTGGGGCCAGTGGTGGGCCCAAATCGGCCCATCGTGCATGCAACTCCAGACTCCTCCAGACCACTGGAGACCATGTCCTAGCAGGTCAGAGCACGGACACGAGATTCTGACCAGCGGCTTCTCCGACCCCCTTTCGCCTTACAGATGCAGACGCTGACGGTGCCGTCTTCGAGCGTTGGCGGCTGGCGGGATGCAGCGGCGGTGGTCTGCAGCCGCGGTATGGGCGGCTGGGCTTAGCGGGGTTCTGCGGGTGGTTCGCGGAAGATTTCCTCCGATAGAGGGGTCATCGGCTTGAGGCTGAAGATCGCTTCGATGGGGAGCCGGAAGAGCTCGGCGATGGTCAGTGCCAGTTCGAGGCTGGGGTTGTAGTCGCCGCGTTCAATGTAGCCGATCGTCTGGTAGTTGATGCCGAGCTTGTCGGCGAGCTGCTTACGGGACAGCCCGCGTTCGGCCCGGAGGACGGCGAGCCGGTGCCAAACACTCGGTGTCAGGCTCGTCAGCACCCGCTCGTGAGCCGAAGTCGGCGGGGCCCGAAGGTAGCAGCCGTCGCCGACCCAGCAACCACCGCCTGACCCGGTCCGACCTGATCCACCGAGCGCCGTTCACACGCACCGAATGTTCTTTATCGACGGTTGTAATAAGCCGAACGGTCCTCGCTCTGGGCGTACTGAACGGCGGTACGTGCGCAGCTGCCCCAGCAGGTGAGTCACGCTCCGAAGCCGAGGCGCCCGCCCTCAGCCGATCGCGAGGGCATGCCAAGGCTGTACGGCCGGCGGGCGTTGGGCACCTCGCCCGCTGCCTGGCATCGAGCATTCAGGGGAGAACTGAAGTTTCGCCGCTACGCGGCGGTAGCTTGGCTGGTCGAGGCAGGGGCGTCGAATAGGGCGGGTGTTTCCTGGGCTGCGGTGTTCCCGGTTATCCGGGCCCGGCGGAAGGCGATGATCATGTCCTCGACGGACACGTGTCGCTTGTGCCGGTACCACGGGGCGGCCTGGCGGCGGGAGTTGAGGTCGGCGGCGGGCCGGCCAGGTCGTACCACAGGACCAGGATGGTCAGGTTCGCCAGGCCCAGGGGTGTGGTGCGCTCGACGGCGGCGGGCAGGCGGTTCTGGGCGTCGCCCGCGCCGAGGAGGTCCTTGCCGTCCTTGATCGACTGCTCGACGGACCAGCGGGAAGCGTACCGGGCCACTACCTGCTCGCCGGTGGCGGCCAGGTCGGTGGTGGCCAGGGCCAGGGTGTAAGGGCGGGCCTCGTCCAGGTCGCGGACCAGGACCACGCGGATGGGGGTGCGGTGCAGGCTGCCCCACCACAGGCAGGTGACAACGGCGAGGTCCACGGTCTCGGTCGTCCCGTAGCGGGTCACCCGGGTGCGTCGCCAGGTGGCAGCGACTGCGATCTCGGCGGCGGTGCCCAGCCGCTGGCCCTTCCAGGCGGGGTGTCCTCGCTTGCCGGTGCGCGGCGGCTCGGGCCGGTACAGGACCGCGTTGGCGGCCAGGCGGGTGGTGAAGGTGACGTGGGCGGGCAGATGGCGCCAGGCTGGCCCGCGGTACAGGGCATCGCCCACTACGTGGACGGTGCGCCCGTCCAGCGCGGCGGCGAGCAGGCCGGCCAGGGCGCGGGCCTGCTCGGTCTTGGACGCGCTGGTCTTGGGGATATGCAGGCGGAACAGGACCGGCAGGCAGACCTGGCGGGCCAGGAACGGCACCGCCACCACGATCCCGGCGATCACGAAGCAGTTGCCGCGCCCGATGCCGTCGTGCCCCCTGGCCGAGCCGTCGTGCTGGTACCTCGCGCCGTGCACCTTCTTGCCGTAGCGGTGGAATAAGGTGTCGTCCACCGCGACGGTGACCGCGCCGCCGTCGGGCACAAGGCGGGCCACGACCGCGCGGGCCAGCGCCAGGCCGACCTGGTCCAGGTCCCGCACCGCGCGAGAGAAGAAGCGGTGCGCGCGCGACCAGTGCACACTCCCGGCCAGACCCGCGGCCTGCCACATCCCGGTGACGGTTCGCCAGCCGGCACCCGACAGGGCGCCGGTGACCAGCGCGGCCAGGGTCGCGAACGAGGGCGCGGTGAAGCACGGCCGCAGGGCTTGCAGCACGATCAGCAGGGACGGCGGTACGGTCACCGGCATCGGGACCTCCCAGCAGGGCGCCGCCCGGACGGCGGCGCATCGTCAACTCCCGGCAAGGACACCCCCATGGCCCGAAGCACCGGACCGCGCCCGGACCAGGCGACGAGGGAGGCCGTCACCGAGCGCATCTTCGCGCACGCCCGCGAGAACTGGCCCCGGATCGAGGTTTTCGTACGCCACAGCGGCGCCTTCTGCTACGTCGCCGTCCTCGAACCCGCCAGGACCCGCCGCCGGCGCCTGTTCACCACCAATCCCGGCGAACGCGAACCCTTCCCCGTGCTCCGCCTGCGCTACCAGGGCAGTGCCGACCGCTGGCTCATCGCGATCTACAAGGCCAGCAGCGAGAGCTGGAGCGAGAGCGAACTGCCCACCCGCTTCGGCCCCACCATCGGCACCCCCGAACAGGGCATGGACCACACCCTCGGCTTCTGGATCGGCCCACCCGAGCGCTGACCAGCAACCCTCACACAGCGTCACCCGCAGCCCGTCAGGCGATCACGAAAATGGCGAAACTTCAGGGAGAAGGTTGAGGGCTTTTGCGTGCCTGGGCCGGACGACGGTGAAGTGGCGCCGGTCCAAGGTGGCCACGTCGGTCAGGTTCAGCCGTTCGGCGATGGCGATGATCGAGGCGTCGACGGCGCGCAGCGGCAGGTCAGCGTAAGTGCGCACGAGTTCGGCCATGCGGGCTATGTCGGTTGTTGGTGACGGGGACGTGCTCGAACTCGCCTGCTGCGATCGCTTCGAGGAAGGCCGCCTCGATGTCGGGGCGCTCCTCCACCAGCCAGCACACCTCGACGATGACCGTGGTAGGGATCAGCAGTGGGCTCTCGGCAGATTCCAGCAGGGCGGCGCAGCGGGCGTGATGGTTGTCGGAGCGGTCGGTGGCCGCGACAACCGGCCCCGGTGTCGAGCAGGAGTGTCACGCGGGACGCTTCAGGCGCCCGCGGATGATCTCGTCATGCCGCTCGGCGAGGTCACCGCGGCCAGACTCCCAGATCCCGGTGATCGACAGCTGCCGCCTCGCGGTGCCCTGGCCTTCTGGCTCGGTAGCGGGGGCGAGTTCGGGATCGGAGGCGACCAGCACGCGAAGCCGCTCCGCCTGGGGCGGGCTGAGCCGGTCCACCAGGTGGTGCAGGTCGTCATAGTCGTGAGCTGCTGTCACGGAGTACAGTCTACGGCTCCCCGTTCCGGCTGCGGGGAGCAGCCGGGCTGCCAGGACCTCTCTCACCTGGGCGCTATGCGCGCTCGTGCCATCGGCGCCGCAGTTCATGCCTCCCGCCTGTGAAGATCGTTTCAGTGACCTCTCGCCTTTGGCGTTTTAAGTTCTCGCTGGCCTGGGTTTTCGCTGGTAGCTACAGCGTTGAGGCCGTGTCGCCGTACAAGCGAGGGGCCGGTGGTTCGAATCCACCTGCGCCCACCCATAGGGCTTTGACCTGCGCGGATGCATGGGCGTCTGCCGGTGATTCCGCTGGCAGCCGCGGCGGGCGGCCGAGGCGAAAGTTGCGCGGAGCTGTTCCGTCGACGGCTTGACCTGGCAAAACGCCGCCGCCCGGTTGTTACAGCAATCAGCGAGCCATCGCCTTTGCTGATCGGCCCTGCTTCAGCGGCCAGATCACCGGCGGGCGCACGTCGATGGCGTGCCCGGCCGGGACGGCAACCCAGGACGGCAGGGCGTCCCGGGCGGCTGCCCGTCGCATGGCGATGACCTCGGGTGGCGGCGCCCGGGTGAGCTTCGGATATCGGTCGGCTTGGTGCCTGGTAATCGGCGCCAGCCTGATCACGTGCTCGAGATCGAGAAGGCCTGTCCGTCCATAGCGGGCGGCCTACGCCTTATACCGGGGACTTTCGGCCCTGTTGTTTCAGCGTCTGCGCGCGATGCTGATAGTGGCACTTCGCTTGAGGCCGAGGGGAGGTGCTGGTAATGAAGCTGACCTGGAAGGACGCGGTCGCGACGCTTGCCGTGGGCGGGATCGTGGCCGTATATGTGGCATTCCTCAGCGGGACCAGCGCCTGGTTGATTTCCAGCGCGCGCGGCGCGACTACCGCCGTGTTGGTGCTCGGCTTGGCCGGGGGATGCGCCCTGGGCAGGCTCGCCGAATCGTACGCTGGAGCGAAGTCACCGACGGCGCTGGGATTCGCGAAGATGGCGACCGATCTTGGCATGGTGGCTCTGGCCGCCGCGATCGCGGGACTGATCACCGGCGGAACGATCGCGCTGGCGATCCTGGTGATGGCCACGATCGCGCTGTGGATCGTCGCGACAATCCGGCACGCGTTCACCACTCCGCCAGGACCGGTGCACATGCGTGACCTGCACGAGGTGATCCACCTGGAAAAGACAGCCCGACACTAACCGATCGCCCACCCCCGGGCGAGGCCGAATGCATCCCACCGATGCACGGGTCGTGGGACGTGCGCCGCAAGGGTCCCTCCAAGCTGCTGGCGCCAGTGATCAACTGTATGGGCAAACGCCAGGAGCGGACTGTATGGGCAGCCATGAAGCGGTACCTGGAGGCACCACAGCCGAAGCGGTAATTGCCACCCTCGCTCCTTCCGGGTCGGGTTCCCCCGCCAACATACGCGGGGAGCATCCAGTTTGCCCCACAGCGGCCGGTTAGTCTGCTGCTGCCGGGCTGCCCCGGACGTGGTCGGCGAAGAAGGCCAGGACCCGCTGCCAGGAGTCCGCGGCGGCGGCGGCGTGGTAGTTGCGCCACTGGTCGTTGAAGAAGGAGTGCTTGGCTCCCGGGTAGACCTTCAGGTCGTGGAGGATCCCGGCGGCCGTCAGGTCGGCCTCCAGCACCCCGGCGGCCTTGGTGGTGAAGTCCTTGCACGGCCACCCAGCGGCTGAGGCTGGCGGACGTCGGTCAGTGGATGGAGTCGTGGCGCCTCAGCGGCCCGGCGTGTTTCCCGGACGTCCCGGGCGCGAGCGTATTCCCGGCACTGGCCGCCCGGCCCGGTCTCGTGGCCGTAATCGAGACCGGGATGTGAGCCTGCCGAGGTTCCGGGCGCCCGCCCGCGGTTCGCGGTGCTCGGCCTCCTACGGCAGGAAGGCGCTGAGGACCTGGGTGAATCGCTCTGGTTCTTCCAGGAAGGGTGAGTGCCCGCTTCGCTCGAAGATCTCCAGGTGGGAGCCCGGGATCCGCTGGTGTATCGCCTTGCTGATCTTGACCGGCGTTTGCGGGTCGCGCCGGCCGACGATCAACAGGGTGGGGCAGCGAAGTTCGCTTGCCCGGCTGATTACCCGGGTCTTCCTGATGGCATGCCACCATCGGTCGCCGGGCGGCGCTGGCCGGTGGCGGTCGCCGGGCTCGATGACGATCGGGGAGACAAGAGCCTGGTTGACGAAGTTGGCCCGTTCACTGAGCAGGTCCATCTTCTTGTGTGTCTCAAGGCTCCCGTGCCCCGACGCCAGGAGGATCCCCCAGCCGACCATGCGCCACAGGTTCGGGTTCCAAGGCGGCCAATGGAAGGGCATCGCCCGGTAGCGGACGATGGCCATGCCGCTGCCGGGCGGCGTGCCAACGAGAACGAGCTTCGCGACGCGCTCGGGGTGGGCGAGGCCGAGGTAGAAGGCGCACAGCGCGGACATGCTGTGGCCGATCACCGCGACCCGCGCTGGCAGCCGGAGGGTGCCGAGCGTCTCGGTGGCACAGTCCACCATCTCATCGAGGCTGACCCGGGCTGGCCGCGTCGAGCGGTACTGCCCGGGCGGGTCGAAGGTCGAGACCCGGAAGCCGCATCCGGCCGCCAGGGACACGAGCGGGCCGTCGATCATAGGACCCCCGCCCGAGGCGTGCGGGTATGGCAAAGCCAGCAGCGGGTGGCCCTGGCCTCGCTGGTAGACAGCGAGGCCGTGGTGGATCTCGGCCGGCTCGGTGGGCTCGCTCATCACCTGCCCCCTGAACTGGTGGACGGCCAGATTGCCCAAGAACAAGTGAGAGACGGGCTTACAGCTCAGCGGTTGAGGCCGGGCGGCTGGCCGCGATGGCGGAGATCTCCCGGGCCCACTTCTCGATCGCCGCCCAGTCTCGCAGGTCCCGCCGGGTGGCCTGGCGGCGATTCGGCGGGTCGACGCCCCCGAAGACGACCTCGGCCACGGGAGTCAGCCAGCTCCTCTTGGCCAGGGCCCGGTCGAGCTGGCTGCGCGACCGCTGCCACGCCTCCTGTTCCGGGGATCTGGGCCCCATGCCGAATACCGCCACCGGGACGCGTCCGAGCTCGCCGCGGTGGCGCCTGAGGAAGCGATGGGCGTCGCGATGCCACCGCCCTGAATAGATCGGCGCGCCGAGCACGATGCACCCCCACCGGGAAACGGGTTCACGGACGTCGCGGGCGCGCCGGAGATCGACGATGTTCCCGGACTCGCGCAGGGCATCGGCGATGGCCGCTGCCACCTCTTCAGTCGACCCGGCTTTGGTAGCGAATGCCACAAGGATGTCACTCATAGCAGCGGCCTCCTGGCTACAACAATGGGGCTGGCGTAAGCCGGCCTCTGCCGGCCTCACCCCCTCCCCGGATCTGCTCCCCATGTCCCAGGATGGTTTGTCCTCAGGCATCCACCAGAGCCGAAGGTCCCCGCTGCCCGCGTTACGCCGCCGGAGGTCGCCCGGCGGCTGCGGGTCTCATCGAACTCGGCGTATGCGTGGCGGCGGCGCTGGCGGGCCTGCGGCGTAGCCGCCCTGGCGTCCAAAGGCCCTGGCGGGGCGGTGTGCCGGCTGAGCGGGGCACAGCTGGAGCGGCTGGGGGCTGCGCTAGAGGGCGGCCCGGCGCTGTGGGGCTGGGATGAGGAGCAGCGGTGGACGCTGGGCCGGTCCGCTGGGTAGCGCGGGTGGTGCGCCGGGCACTTTCGCCTGCCGCTTGGTCCGGGGCCGTCCGCGTGGGCATTGCGGACTGGCTGGCGAGCACGGCAGCCAAGCGGGCCCCGGGTTTGCGGCTGTTCATGCGACGGCCCGGGGAGCGGCGCGAGCGCGGTGTTCCAGCCGAGCAGCTCGTCGACGAGTTTGTGCACTTCCTCGATGTGCAGGTCCTGCGGCTTGAACTCCGTGTTGTCCACGAAATCCTCCCCCAGCGAGAGCGCCACCTGCGGCCCGATGTCCGCCATCTGCAGCCGCCCCGCCTGTGCCCGCAGCTCGTGCACCGCCGTCACGGCGCCGAAGACGCCGTAGCCGACATACGCGCCCGTCTTGCGCGTCCACTCCTGGTGGAGGTGGTTGATGGCGTTCTGCAGGGACGCCGGGGTGCCGCCGTTGTACTCGGGCGTGACGAAGATGTATGCCAGCTCCTGCACCCACGCGGCCACCTGCCCGCCGTTCCGGCACGGGCGGGTGCTGCCGACGATGATGCCAATCCTGATCACCGCAGATTGTCCTGTTTCTGGTTCCTGCGCGCTGAACCTGTCGTTGCCTGGCTTCTAATTGGCGCAGCGAGACATTTGCCGCCGGCGCACCTCGGGTCTGGTATGCGGTCGGTGTTGCGGTCAGTCGGTAGGCTGGCGAGCGTGGGTCGCCTGGCGGAGGGCCGCCCAGGGCACCTCGAAGTGGAACAAGATCGAGCACCGGCTGTTCTCCCACATCTCGATGAACTGGCGCGGCAGGCCGCTGACCAGCCACGATGTCATCGTGCAGACCATCGCCGCGACCACCACCCGCACCGGGCTCACCGTTCAGGCCGAGCCCGGCACCAGCGACTACCCCAAGGGCATCAAGATCCCGGCCCGGGAGATCAACGACCTTGAAAAGCGGAAGGTGCTGCGCCGCCACGACTTCCACGGAGAGTGGAATTACTGCCTGATCCCCGCTCCGCCGCCCTGAACCAGCGTGTTATTAATTAACAGGCGCTAACGGGCCCCGGGCATGGCCGAGGAGGTGACAGATGAAGCGCACCCGTGTCCAGCGGCTGAGGGCCCGGCGCGAACGCCCCGGGCGTGAGGCTCTTCCGCCTGACCCGCGAGACTCGGATGCTGGCGAGCTGCCTGAATAGGACCGTAGATACGGGGTATTTCGGGGGCAGAAAACCCTCAGAGCGGTCTCATGAACGTGGCAAGCGACAGGGAGAGTCCTCCTAGGGTGCGGGTGGCCACGCGCATGTGGCTGATACGGGAATTGCACTCAGTCGGCGGGCGGCAGCACCCGGCGGAGCGTTAGCAGAGCCGGGTTCTTGAGGCCGGGTGCTTTTCGACCTCAATCACAAACAACACGCTTGTGGGGTTGGGGCGCAGCCCCGTTACGGGATCAGGCCGAGCTGGCGTGCCCGGGTGACAGCCTCGGTGCGGTTGGCCGCGCCCAGCTTGCCGAGGACATGACTGACGTGCTTTTTCACCGTGTCAAGGCTGACCACCAGCTGCTCGGCGATCCGCGGGTTCGGTGTGCCTGCGGCCAGCAGCGCCAGGATCTCGAGCTCGCGGGGGGTCAGCTGCTCCACCAGGCCCGGCACCGCCACCGCGGCACCTTGCCGGGCGCTCGCCGCAGTGGGCGGTTCGCCGAACGCCCGCAGCAGCCGGGCCAGGCAGCCAAGCGGCACCTGGCGGGCAACATTGTGGTCTGCCTTCTGCGCCGCGACCAGCCGACCAAGCAGCGTGGACATCGGCGGCCCCTCGTCGGCGAACACCCGCACATAGCCCCGCGGGTAGCCGAGCACGAGCGCCCGGGCCAGGGTGTCCACCGCCGCGTTCTCGTCGCCCGCGGCGGCCAGCGCCAGCGCCCGCAGCGCCTGGATCTCGATGACACTTCCGGTACGCCCCTGGGCGGTGGCCGCCGCGTGCAGCCGCCCCAGCAGTGTAAGCGCCGGGCCGGGGCGGTCTTGCGCGAGCAAGACCCGGGCCAGCGCCAGATACTCTGGCTCCCGCGGGTAGCCCGGGTCATCATCTGCGCTGAGGCTGCGTTCGTCCATCCAGCGGGCGGCCGCGGTGACCTCGCCCTGGGCCAGCAGCAGCCGCGCCCGCAGCGCCGGGACGGGGTTGAGCAAGCCGGCCACAGCGGGGCCCGGCGCCACCCTCCCGGCCTCGCCCATCGCCTCCAGCGCACCAGCACGGTCCCCCTGGGCCTGCCGGATCCACGCCAGGGCGGCCAGGCCCGTGGCCAGCGGCTGGGTGTAGGTGAGCTGCCTGCATCGTTCAATGCCCTCGGTTACCTGACGCACAGCAGCCTCGAGTTCATTCCGCTGGTAGGTCACCTCCCCCATGCCGACGAAGGCGATCCCAGCCGCAGGCATAGCCGGCCGGCCCGGCGCGGCGGTGATCTCCAGCGCCTGCTGGTAGGTGCCGAGCGCTGCATCGAGACGGCCCTGGGCCCGCTGCACCTGGCCCAGGTGATGGCACGCAAAGGCAGCCGAGTACCGCTCGCCCGCCGCCCGCCATCTGATGATGGTGGCAGCGAAGGCCTGCTCACCCTCTGCGACCCTGCCGCGCAGCCACTCGGCCATAGCCAGTAGCCACCTCGCGGTCGAGTCCAGCATCGACTCGCCCTCGCCGGTCTTGGCTAGGCCCTGGGACGCGAACGCGGCCGTGCCGTCAGCGTCGCCGCGGAGCTCGGCCAGTGAAGCACCGCAAAGGGCGATCGCCGCGGGGACGTTCACCAACAGGCTGGCGGCCTTGCCGGCCGACGGCTCGAACGGCTCATCTTCGGCATCGACGGACGCGCGCTCAGCGGCATCCAGCAGCTGCCCGGCCCCTTCTATGTCGCCGCCCGCGAGCGCGAGGATTGCCCGCACCAGGCATAGCCGCGGCCGTGAGTCGGCCAGCTCGGCCGGGAGCGCCGAAAGCCACCGCTGCACCGTCGCCAGCTCACCCGGCCAGAAGGTCTCGTCGAAATGCCGCTCGATCAGCCGCGCGGCCGAGGTGGCGTCCCCTGCTCCCAAGGCGTGATGCACAGCATCGTCGGCCAGCCCATGCTCCTCACACCACGCTGCAGCGTTATGGTGCAGGGCCGCCACCCGGCCGGGCTGTTGCTGCCGCAGCCGGGCGCGCAGCAGGTCGGCGAACAGCTGATGGTAGCGCCACCAGCCGCGTTCCTCATCCAGCGGTACCAAAAACAGGTTCGCTCGCTCCACCCACTCCAGCATCGGCTGACCGTCGGTGCGGCCAGTGACCGCGTCGCACAGCCCGCCACTCAACCGTTCCAGCACCGAGGTCTCCAGCAAGAACTCGCGCACCTGGTCGGTTTGGCCCTCCAGCACCTCGTCAGTCAGGTAGTCCAAGACGTAGCGGTGGGTGCCGCTGAAGCCCGCCACAAATCCGGCCATGTCGGGCTGACCGCTCAGGGACAGCCCGGCCAGTTGCAGTCCGGCCGCCCACCCTTCGGTGCGGGCCACCAGCACGGCCACCGCTGCGGTGGGCAGGACATCGCCAGCCGCTTCCCGCAGCAGCGCGGCCGCCTCCTCGGCGGTGAACCGCAGATCGTCGGCGCGCAGCTCGGTGAGCTGCCCGGCGGCCCGCAGCCGCGCAAGCGGCAGCGGCGGGTCGGACCGGCTCGCCAGCACCACGTGCAGGCCCGGCGGCAGGTGCTCGAGCAGGAACAACAGCGACTCGTGCACCTGCTGGGCGTCGATCAGATGATAGTCGTTCAGGACCAGCAGCACGCCGCTGTCACCGGGCTGGTCGGCCAGCTCGTTGATCAGCGCCGTCACCAGCCCCCCGAACGATGCTGGTGTCGGCGGGCCTAGCAGCGCGTCCACCCGCTCGGCGATGCCTGGCCGCGCCCGGTCCAGCGCCGCAACCGCGTGCCGCCAAAACCGTGCCGGGTCATTGTCACGAGCGTCCAGCGACAACCAGCCCACCGGCCCGTCGCCCTGCCGGACCCAGCTGGACAGCAAGGCCGTCTTGCCGAAGCCAGCCGGGGCAGCCACCAGGATGAGCCGCCGCGCCAGCCCTTCATCGAGTGCGTGCACTAGCCGTGGGCGGAGCACAAAGCCTGGTTGTTGGCGGGGCACGTGCAGTTTGGTGGCCAGCAGCACATCCCGCTCGGAAGCGGCCACCCCGGCAGGGGCCGCCGCAGGGAGCTCAGCCATCGGCGACCTACCGCTCAGTGCGTCCAGCGATGGCCAGCGTCGCTGCTGGCCTGGTCTTTCTAACGACAGGGCCCAGGGGCGCACTGTTGCCCGCCGGGCCGACGAGGATGGTGCGGACGCCGAAGCCGCTGAGTTCCTGCCGCAGTGCGTGAGTCAAGGCGTTCAGGGCGGCCTTCGGAATGACGATGGGGCCGGAGAACGGCGGGGTGCACCGGACCCCGATCGAGCCGATCATCACGATCCGGCCGCGGGCGCGTCGCAGCAGCGGCAGGAAGGCTTGCGTCACCGCGCGCTGCCCGACGGTGTTGACCTCCAGCTGGCGGCAGAGTTCCGCGCGGGACAGCAGCTCCAGTGGCCGAGCCGCGCCAGACCCGGCGTTGTTGACCAGGCCGTCCAATCCGGCCTCGCCGACCTGGGCCTGGACGGCCGCGACCGCGTCAGCGATCTGGTCAGCGTTGGTGACATCCAGGAAGACCGGCGTGATCCGGTGGTGGCTGGCGAAGCCCTGCGCGTCTGCTTTCTCGCGGACGGGGCGAAGACCTGATGGCCGCTCTCGGCCAGCAGCAATGCGGTGGCGCGGCCGATGCCTGACGACGCTCCGGTCACGACGATGCTGGTCATTGCTGCACCTTTCTGCGGGCTCCCGGCCCGCACGTCAGTCCTGGCTACCGGCCCGTCCGAGGTGCGGTACCGGGCAGATGGCTACCGGCCAGCCGGTGGCCATCCAGCGTGAGGGCCCAGCGCAGCGGCCCGGCGTCTGGGGCCACGGTCCGGTTGGACAGGTAGAAGCACTCCCACATGTGGACCTGCGCGTGGTGGCAGTCCCGGATGGCACGGGCGGCACGACGCAGTGCCCAGATCAGGCTGGAGCGCGGGGCGGGCTGGGGTTCGGGGCGCTGGATGGCTGTCATTGTGATCACCAGAAATCTGCTGCTCGTCCTATGGCGCTTCCAGCATGTGGTCCCGCGGCGGGGAAAGACATCCGCCAGGCGGCCGGCCTGGCGCCCAGGCCACGCCACTAGTCCGGGCTGGATCGGGCGCAGCGGACGGCCGGGTTCGGCTCCTCGTCCATGGCCGGGCTCTCGGCCGCAGCCCGCGGGCGGGCCGACCGGATCCAGGTCGCGGATGGGTCCGGGACCGGGACGATCCGCAGGAGCTGGCGGGATGTCCAGTCTGGCCGGTGCGGCGACGGCCGACGCGCCGGATCGCCGCGACCCGGCTGGTGGCGACATCAGCCAGCTGGCCGATGTCTGCGCACCGATGTCGCCGCACCCTAGAAGCACCCCGACCACCGGCAGCTCCCCTGGAGCCGACGGCGGGGACGAGCCCGCGGCAAGCGCTGCCGCCGCCCGGCCGCTGCCGGGCGCCGGGCAAACTGTTCCGTCATGTACGGGTGCACCGTCCTTGCCTCGAGCAGCCGTCGGGGATCTTGCGGGTCGGGCGGGAGGGGCTCAGGCCCGGGGTGCCGGCGCTGGGCACTCCACCTCTCCATGAGGGTGCACGTGATCTGTCATCTCCTCGGGCATTCCCCACGCGCAGGCGCGGCTATTAAGGAGTTCTGGCCATGCTTTGGGAGTGGTTCTGGGAGGGACGGTACGAACCGGCCCCGCGACTGGACATCACTCGAAAGTGCACACGCCGGGGGAATCTTCTACAGTCGGCCGCTGGCACGACGGTGCCGCCCGGAACGGCGGGTTGCGGATCGGGGCTAGCTGATCATGGGGATCGGGTACAGTGTCCGCCGCGGCGCCGACGTTGGGGTCCTCAATGCCGACCAGCCGGATCAGCGCCTCCGCAGCGATGTGTACCCGACGTTACGGCGCCAGATGACGGATGGCCGCACGCATGTCGCCCAGCGCCCCCGCAAAGCCGGCCCCCGCTCCATCACCAAGACCCTCACCCCTGAAGACGCCGAACGGCTACGCCCCTACTTCGCCGCTCACCGCCGCCTGCGCCAGCTCATCACCGAACTCGAAGCCGTCTCCATCGAACTCGCCGAACAGCCCCCAGCACCCAAAACGCCGGGAGATCACGCCGCATAAGCCGGGACCAGCCCCCGCCGAACACTCCATAACCGCTGATCAGCAGGGTTCTGTCGCTGGCCCGCTGAGCTGAGCTGAGCTGACCTGCACAACGCGCGGACAGATGCTGCGACCGAGAGCAGGGGCTTCCCGTGCCACGCCGAAGTAGAACAAAAGTAGAACACTCGTTCCTGATCCGTGCGCTGGGCCTATGACACAGGCGAGTTCCCGTGTGACGTCAGCTGCAGTCACCTGCACACTTGATCTTCGCCGTGGTAGGGCAGCCGGGTGGGATTCAGGCACCGAAGGTTTTTAGCGTTCGGCTTCGCCGACGAGGTGGGTGAAGTTGCATGCGCTCCCGCGGGAGCAAGCCGTCGATGAGGCCAGGGCCTTGGGCGTGTGCCTCCGGCCGGGTGGTGCTTGCCGGAAGCGGAGGCGAGCAGGTGCACGTGGCCGTGCGGTAGGACTGTGGCATGCAGACGTGGGATGCCATCCGGGCGCGCCGCAACGTGCGCCAGTACACCGACCAGCCGATCAACCGGGAAGACCTTGAGCGCATCTGTGAAGCCGGGCGGCGGGCACCGTCCTCGCAGAACTGGCAGCCGTGGGACTTCGTGGTCATCACCGCCCGCGACCAGCTAATCGAGCTGGCCAAGGCCTGGATATCGGCGGCAAGCACATCGCCCGGCTCGGCGGCGACCATCGCCCTGGTGGCCCAGGAGCCCGAAGACCAGCGCCACCGCGACCGGCTCATGTATGACTTCGGCCAGGCGACCGCGTTCATGATGCTGGCCGCAGCCGACCTCGGCATCGGCTCTGGCCATTCGGCAGTCAGGGATCAGCAGCAGGCGCAGCGGGTGCTGGGCTTCCCCGACGGCTACCTGGCCGTCTACCTGATCGGCCTCGGCTACCCGGCCGGCCAGCCGCTGCGGCCGCTGTCCAGGCCGGACCGCCCGCCCTTTCCATGAGGTCGTGCACTGGAACCACTGGTAACGCACAACGCCGCCTGGCCGCAGCAGGGTCTCCCGCAGGATGGCTGGGCCTGCTCGCCGAACTGACGTCGGCATCGCACTGACCGTCAAGCGGGTCGAGCGGTCCGCGGAAGTGGCTGGGACGGCGGCCCCACAGCATATGTGGGGCCGCCGTTTTGCTTGTCCGTCAAGGCGTACTGGGGCCGGACGTTGTGGTTGCGGGTGAACAGATTGCCGGGGTCGTACTGACGCTTGACCGCCGCGAGCCGCTTGTGGGTCTGCGTTGGATAGATCGCAGCGACATCCTCCTCGGTGGCAGAAGCGAGGAAGTTTGCGTAGGCGCCGTTGACGTGGGGTGCGAGCCTCCCCCAGATCGTTTCCAGGGCTGGGCGAGCGGCCTCGACGACCGGCTTGGGCCGGCGGTGGTCGTCACGAACATCAGCTCCGCTTGGCGATGCGCGTAGGCGGTGGCGTCGTCGGGGACTCGGGATACCGCGCCGCCGACGCTGCGAACGGCGATGAACGGCGACTGCTGCGATGCCCGGCC
>CAVZKE010000011.1:0-172252 GCA_963775745.1 uncultured Actinomycetota bacterium | reverse complement strand
TCCCGTGATCGGGGTCGATATCTGCCACATAGCGCCCCCTATCGACCGGGATCACGAAGAACCCGTGGGCGCACCGGCCACCACGTTCCCGCGCAGGCTTGACCAAGAACATGGGATCCGGATGACCCGGCCGCCTGATGGCTTGCCCGCCACCACTTCATCGCCTATCGTCGATTGACGATGAACAAGGCTGAACCTCTCGATCGCGACACCGCTGCTACCTACGCCGCCTGGTTCAGGGCGCTGGCCGACAGCACCCGGGTGCAAGTGGTGTCCCTGCTGGCCCGCAGCGCCGCGCCGATGACCGTCAAGGAGATCGTCGCGGCCGTGCTCCGTGGGCCAGTCCACGGTGTCCGAGCACCTCCGGCAGCTGGCCGCGGTCGGCTTCGTGCTCGCCGAGGACCGCGGCACCTCCCGCCTCTACCGGATCAACGAGGAATGCCTGGAGCACTTCCCCACCGCCGCCGACCTCGTCCTGGGCAGCACCCTTCACCCGTCCCGCCCGGGGCCACCGCCCGCAGCCGCCCCTGGCCGCCACCGGGAAGCCGCGACCCCCGGCCGCCGGCCGGGACCACCGGCCGTGCCCGACCGGGGCCGTGACGCGCACTGACCATCGAGCCGATGCTCGGGGAGCACGCCTGGCGCTGTCCTCGCCATCTACCAGGCGGGCATCGACTGAGGGCCACGCGACTTTCGAGACACCAGCGTAAGAGGGCGTGTGTCAAGCGGTACCGGGCATTTCGTGTTGATCTTGTTTCGGTGCGCTGGCCAGGGCGGGTGTTGCTACGGCTGGTGCTCGGCCCCTGGCTGGGGTGTGGTTGCGGTACCTGGCGCCGTTCGCGGGCATGCGGCGCCCACCCGGGCGGGAAGGCTCGTGCCGGGTGGTGCGGTAGTCGCGGGTGCCCGTCACCCGGGACTTCTCGCTCTACGTAGTGCAAGCGGGCTCGGCCGTGAAGGCCTGCCCCGACAGCGTTCAACCGAGCTGGTGAGAAGCTCCGGGCGACCAGGGGAGAGCTGCCCGGGGTGTCCCGCGAGGTTGGTCCTCGACGCCTTTGCGGGCTCGCTCTCCCCTCATCTGGCGGGAAAGATGGTCTAGGGCACGGGTGACGTGGCGCGGTATGCGCCGGTCAGGCTGCCTCCAGGTAGCGGGGCGCAGCCTGGTGGTCTTTGCGGCCGGCGGCGACATCAGGGTCCCAGCTGGTGCCGTGGACCACGATGGAGTAGATCCAGCGCAGCAGCGCGGCGGCGCACGCCACGCGGGCCTTGGCGCGGCGGCGCCGGGCAGCCTCGGCGGCCGCGCTGGCGTGCCCGGCCCGCCCGGCGCCGCCGTCCTGGGCGCCGGCCGCGGCCTGATCGGCGGCTGCGGTCATCGCCTGGTATTTCGCGGCCATGACGGGGTTGTGGATCAGCATCGGCCATACGGCGCGCCATGCGGTCAGGCGCAGGCTGGGCCGGCCGCGGCGGGAGATGTGCGCCTCGCCGTCGAAGGCCCCCGAAGCGTTATCGGACGGGGACATCCCGGCATGCTTGACCAGCGATGACGATCTGTCGTACCGGCTGGGATCGCCGGTCTCGGCCAAGATCGCCGCCGCCCCGGTCGCGGTCAGGCCGGGTATATCACCCAGCCGGGCCAGGCCGAGGCTGGCCAGAGCGGCGGCCATGCTGGCCTCGGTTTCCCGCAGCTGGGCGCGGGCGCGTTGCAGGTCACCCAGCTCGGCGGCGATCCGGCGCAGCAGCCCGCGCCGGTGCGCGCGCACCACACCCTCGGCACTGGTCAGCGCGGTGAACACGGCCTGGCATATCGGGCCGTGGACCCGCTGCCCGCCCCAGCCGCCCAACGCGCACCGGACCAGGCCGGTAAAGGCCTCCACGCCCAGACAGCCAGCTCCTCCGGCTGGCCGCCGCACCGCGAGGCCACCACCTGCAGGGCCGCCAGCCAGGTCTTCGATTCAAACGGCTGCCCGCACGCCTCGGTCACCACCGGCCAGGCCACCGACAAGAAGTCCCGGACCCGCTGCACCGACGCGGTCACGAGGTGATCAAGGCAGCGCGGCGCCGGCCCAGATGCCGCAGGCCCGCCCACACCTCATCCAGCTCCTCGGGAATATAGCAGTGCAGCTCAGCGGCCAGCCGGGCGATCATCACGCAGTCAGCCTCATCGGTCTTGTGCGCCGTGTAATCCTGCTGCTGGCGGGCGATATGGGTCACCAGCGGCTGCACGCACACCATCGGCAAGCCCCGCTCCGCGCACAGCCGCTGCACCTGCAGCCACCGCGGCCCGGTCGGCTCGCACGCCACCGTCACCGACGGGAACCCCTTCGCCCTGGCCTGCGCCACCACCCAGTCCAGCGCCTCGCCCAGCCGGAACGCCTTCACCCGCACCGTCTTACGCGCCAGCACCCGCACATCATGATCAATCACCGCGAGCGCCTGCTTCTCATCCGCCAGGTCGATACCGATCACCGCACCGTCACGCGGCAGCATTCCCCGCAGCAACTCCCGCCGCGCGTTCCGCCTGCGATCCCCCCGCGTCATGCCGTTACCCTTACTCATAGGACGTCCTCCTGTGTTGCGCCTGGGACACCAAGCCCGCACAATCGCACCAGGAGGACGTCCCCGTCTCAACTACCTCCGGCAGAACACGCGCCTCCTGCGCTTCGTCCTATTACTACGCGCCGTCACCGGCGGCGTGGACACCCACGCTGACACGCATGTGGCCGCCGCACTCGATTCCATCGGCGGGCTGCTCGGCGTGCAGGAGTTCCCGGCCACGGCGGCCGGTCGGGCCAGCCCCGTGGAGCGCCGCGCAGCGTCCTCCAGCAGCTTCCCCAGCCGCTGCCAGTACCTCGTGCGAGTACTGCCGTACTGGACAGCCTCCGCCTGATCACTGACCGCCATGAGCATCTCAATCGGCAGAATAAGGGCGGCCTGACCAAGAAATAACGACCTCAGCCCGCTCGGGTTGACCGGGGTTCCGGGCATGAGGAAATGACCCCGTGACAAGCGCTGTCCGGGGGCTGCGGTGGCGGCTATGCGGTTGTTGCTGGACGGTTCCTCCTCGTGCTCGGGCCTGGCGCATGCGGAACGATTCGGCGTCTGTGATCACGACGTTCGCGTGGTGGAGCAGGCGGTCCAGGAGGCTGACGGCGGTGGTGTGCTCGGGCAGGAATCTGCCCCACTGGTCAAACGGCCAGTGGCTGGCCATGCCGAGGGCCCGGCGTTCGTAGGCGGCGGAGACGAACCGGAACAGCAGCTGGGCTCCGGTGTCGTCGAGCGGGGCGAACCCGACTTCGTCGACCAGGAGCAGGTCGTTGCGGAGCAGGTTCTCGATGACGCGGCCGGCCGAGTTGCCGGCCAGGCCGCGGTAGAGGGTCTCGGCCAGGTCAGCGGCGGTGAAGTAGCGGACCTTGTGCTCCGGCATGGACGGCGTTGATGCCGAGGGCGACCAGGACATGGCTCTTACCGGTGCCGGCCTGCCCGACCAGGCAGAGGTTCTCCCGGGCGGTGATCCATTCCAGGGACGCGAGGTAGTCCAGGGTGGGGCCGGGGATGGAGCACGCGGACCGGTCGAGCTCGTCGAGGGTCTTGGTGACGGGGAACGCGGCGGTCTTCATCCGGGTCGCGGCGCTGGAGGCATCGCGGGCGGTGATCTCGGCGTCGATCAGGGTCCGCAGCAGTTCCTCGGGTGCCCACCGCTGGGTCTTGGCGGTGCTGAGCAGCTCGGGGGCGAGCTGGCGCATGGTGGCGAGCTTGAGCCGCCGGAGCCCGGCGGCGATGTCGGGCGCCAGCGGCGGCGCGGCGGCCGTCATGACAGCGCCCCGATCGCGTAGTCGGCCAGCGGGCGGACCGGGACGGCCGGCAGGTCCAGGATCAGCGCGTCACCGGCCGGGACCTGGGGCTCGGGCACGCCCGCCCCGGCGGCCAGGATGGACCGCACGTCAGCGGGCCGCCACCGGCAGAACGCGACCGCCCGGTCCAGCGCGGCCAGGAACTCTTCGTCGCCGTGGGCGGCGCGCAGCGTGTTCAGCTCGGCCAGGTCCGTGCCGAGCCGGGTGCTGCCGGCGGCGGCGGCGCCGGTGATGAACGCCTCGGCGACCGGGCCGAGTGAGCAGAACTCCTTCTCCGCCGCGGTCTTCGGCCGCACCGCCCGCCGGGGCGCGGGCCGCGGGCCGCCGTAGTGCTCATCGCGCACGGAGGCCTCGCCGGGCGCGATCAGGGCTGCTCGGCGATGACCTCCCCGGTGGCGGTCATGATCACCAGCAGCCGCCCGTCATCGGTGCGCAGCCGCACCCGCGAGCCGATCAGGCGGACGGGCACGGAGTAACGGGCTGATCCGAATCGGACACATGCCAGCCGGTCGACCTTGCGGGTCACGAACCTGCCGATGCTGGTCCGCAGCGACGGCAGCGGCGCCAGCAGCTCCCGCTCGATCACCAGCCGCTCCGCGGGCACCGCGCAGATCTCGCTATGAGTCGCGCCGTTCACCTCGGCGCACCACGCCCGCGCCGCCTCGTTCGCCGCGGTGAAGCCGCCGAACGGAGCCTGCGGCACGAGCAGGTCGGCCTTGGCATAGCCGACGAGGTTCTCGACGATCCCCTTCGATTCCGGGTCGGCGGCCTCGCAGAAATCGGGCCGGAACCCGTAATGGCCGGCGAACTGGACGTACTCCGCCGTGGGCACCACGACGTTGGCGACCACACCGCCCTTCAGGCAGCCCATCCGGTCCGCCAGCACCTTGCCCGGCACCCCGCCGAGGGTCTCGAAGCACTCCGCCAGCATCGCCAGCGTCGTGCCGGACCGCTCATCAGCGGCGAACCGCACGAACCGGAACCGGGACCAGGCCAGCACCGCGCAGAACACGTGCAGGCCGCCCTCGGCACCCCAGGCCGGTCACCAGATGCTCACCCGGAGACCAGACCGCCTGCCTGCGGCCACGGTGATGCTCCCGGCGCCACAGCCGCTTCCGCTCCGCGACCAGCCGGCGGAAGTTCCGCGCCGACCCGGCATACCCCGCGCCCGGGCCGCCGGCAGCAGCCGCTTCGCCGAGATCCGGCCCGACGTCTTCCCCACCCGCTCGGCGACCAGCTCTGCGACACCGTCACAGTTATGCCCCCGCACAGCGCGCTCCGGCACGCACGCCACCGGCCTCGTGCCGGGCGATCACCCGTTTGACTGTCCTATGCGTGGTACCCGTGACCTCCGCGGCCCCGCGGTACGTGCCCACCTCACGGTAGGCCGAAATGATGTCCATCCGATCCCTCGCAGACTTCAATGGAAGCTCCCCGGGCGGTGCGGTGACTGACTGACACCGCCACCGTCACCGCCCGGGCCTCAACCCCCGGGACGACACGACGAACGAGGGATGGGGACTTTTAACTGGCCACCAGCGGAGACCTCGACCCGGCCACACATGGGGACTTTCTCATGGCCACGGACATTCGAGGTGGCGGACATTGAGTCCGCTGTCAGACAGCTTCGGGATCGCGGGATCGTGTTCGAGGAGTACGACCTCCCCGGAGTGAAGACGGTCGATGGAATTGCCGACCACGAGAGTGGCGCGCGGGGCGCGTGGTTCAAGGATTCCGACGGGACGTCCTCCAGATCGCAGAGTACGGCAAGTGATGTACCGCTCGGCGACCTCGGCCACGGGAACGCCGATGCCGACTTCCAGTACGGCCCGGTATCTCTGCTCGGCCACGCTCAACTCCCACAGCATGAACGGGAGGTCAAGCATCAAGCGAAACCAAAGTGGGCGGATTCAACCGGTCAGCGCAATGCCTCGGTGAGTCGAGAAGATTCTCGATGAGCTGAGGAGGTTGCGGGATGCCCCCACATCTGACGGCAGAGCAGCGGCAGCTGGCGTTGCGGCTGAAGGCCAGGGGCTGGTCGCTGCGGGAGATCGGCCCGCAGGTCGGCTGCTCGTATGAGCAGGTCCGGATCATCGCCCGGCAAGCTCCGCGGCGGCCGGTCCACCGCGATGGCTGGGTGCCCGGGCCGGGGCGGCTGACGTTGGCCGACCGGGAGGAGATCAGCATCGGCCTGCATGCCGGGGAGTCGTTCACCGCGATCGCTGCCCGGCTGGAGAAAGCGGTCTCCACGGTGTCGCGGGAGGTGGCCGCCAACGGCGGGCGGGGCGGCTACCGGGCGTGGCGGGCACATCAGCGGGCCCGTGCCCAGGCCCGGCGTCCCAAGGCCTGCAAGCTGGCCTGCCCGCAGCCTGGCCGCCCAGGTCACCGGGTGGCTGCAACAGTGGTGGTCGCCGGTGCAGATCTCCCGAAGGTTGCGGATCGAGTACCCAGGCGATCCCATGATGTGGGTGAGCCACGAAACCATCTACCAGGCGCTATTCGTCCAGGGCCGCGGCGAGCTGCGCCGCGAACTGGCCCGCTGCCTGCGCACTGGGCGGGCCAGGCGCCGCCCCCGCGGCCACGGCGAGAACACCGGGCGCATCAAGAACATGGTGATGATCAGCGAGCGCCCCGCCGAGGCCGCCGACCGCGCCGTGCCCGGCCACTGGGAAGGCGACCTGATCATCGGCAAGGGCTGCAAGTCAGCCGTCGGCACCCTGGTCGAGCGCACCACCCGCTACGTCCTGCTGCTGCACCTGCCGCACGGCCGCGACGCCCACCTGGTCGAACAGGCGATGCGCCAGGCGATCACCGGCCTGCCCGCCGAGCTGGCCCGCACCATCACCTGGGACCAGGGCAAGGAAATGACCTACCACGCCGACTTCACCATCGCCACCGGCATCCCGGTCTACTTCTGCGACCCCCACGCGCCCTGGCAGCGCGGATCGAACGAGAACACCAACGGCCTGCTGCGCCAGTACCTGCCCAAAGGCACCGACCTATCGGTGCACTCCGCCGACGACCTCGCCCGCATCGCGGCCAGCCTCAACAACCGCCCGCGCAAGACACTCGGATTCATGAAACCATCGGAGAAGCTCGCCGAGCTCCTTGCGCACACCAGTTGAATCCGCCGTGTCAAGCATCAAGCGGGACAGCACACGCGTAGCCCTTTGGGGCCTAGTGCACCAACTGATCGTTGACAAAACGGCTTCAGGTGATGCTTGACCGTTTCTAGGGCACTAGCGTGTCGGTACCCGGTCTGACGCACCCAGTCAGGCGAGAGCCTGGAGCCGTCGGGCTCGTGCAGCCTCACAGCCGGGATCTCAGCACGTCGACCTCGCACCCCGGTCGCCACGGGTCGAAGCCGTGCTCGACCAGCCAGCGGACCGCCCGCAGGCTTCGCAACGACCACCACGCGCGGATCACGTCGAGGTCGACGTCGGTGCCGTAGCCGGCGACGACGTCGCCAAGGTGCTCCTCGTGTCCGAGCGTCAGGCTGGCGAGGTCGAACAGGGCATCGCCCTGGCCCGCCTCGGACCAGTCGACCACGCCGGTGATCTTGTCACCGTCGACGAACACGTGGGTGACCTGCAGGTCGCCGTGCGTGAACACCGGTGTCCACGGCCGGAGCGCAGCTTCGGCAACCCGGCGGTTGCGCGTGACCACTTTGGCGGGAAGGACGCCGTTCGTGACGAGCCACTCGCATTCGCCGTCGAGGTGCGATGCCAACTCTTCGAGGTGCGATGCGATCTCGTCGAGGCTCCGACCGGGCCGTGGCGGCAGCGGCGCGTCGTGCAGTATCCGTGCGGCGGCACCTGCCGCGGCCCACGCCGCCGACGACGCGGTCGACGGCTCGCCGAGGCGGCCGAGTGCCGTCCCTGGGAGGGCGGCGAGCGCGAGCACGGGCGGCTTCCGCCACAGGACCTCCGGAGTCGGGATCGGCGCCATAGCCATCGCCTCGACCTCGACGTCGGTGCGCGTCTGATCAGCGTCGATCTTCAGGAACACGTCACCGACGCGCAGGGTCGCGCGCTCGTGATGGGCGACGACGACCTCGACCTCCTCCACGTCGGCGATTATCGCGGGGATGACCACCGACGTCACCGGGTTTGTCGCGTGCGACTGCGTGGCTGACCGCGTCCCGCTGCCCGGCGGCCTCGTGCACGACACCGACCGCTGACGGGTCGAGCACTGCTTCGGTCCGCCGGGCCTCGGCACGTGGATCGTGAAGTCCAAGCGGCATGTCGTCGACGGCCGGGCTAGCGTTCTGGGTCGTGAGCTTCGACATGTTCGTGCAGCGGTTCCGTGAGGGTGAAGCTGCGCCGATGCCCTCGACTGCCTTCGAGGTGTTCCGTCGGCATGTCGATGGAACTCAGCCCGACGCGGGAAGCGATCTCGGCCGGGAGTCGCCGCATGCAGGCAGACGCCCCTCGCTGAAGTAGGCAGCGAAGTCCTCGCTCACCTCGTTTAGTAGTGCGATATCTACGCGTGTACTCCAGAGAAGGTGACGCCATGCCGCCGATGGCGGTTTGCCTGGGTCAGCCCCGGTCGGCTGTATTCCAGTGGCGATGGATGTGCGGGGCGAGTTCGGCGGCGCGTTCGTGGGGGAAGAAGAGCTTTCCGCTGGCGATCTCGACCAGCTCACGCGCGCCGGGGATGGTGTCGTGCAGCCAGTGCGCCCACTTCAGGTCGAAGAACTCGTCGTCGGTCGCCCAGGCGATCAGTGTCGGGGCGTGCAGGACGCGCATAGCCGGCTCGGCGGCGAGCAGGTCGTCCGGTCCTAGCCCGGCGATCAATTCCTGGAAGCGCGCGGCGGCCGCCGGGGTGCCGATGACCGGTTTGAGGAACGCGTCGGCCAACTCCGCCGTCAGGAACTGCGGGTCCTGGTAGCCGACGGCGAAGAACGCCCGCGTGGCGGCGGGGTCGGCGAGGATTGCCGGGGCCGCGGCCGCGAGTTGGCCGGCGCGGGCCGCCTCGACGGTGGCAGCCATCACGGCCGGCGGGATGTTGTCATGCGTCTCGCAGTTAGTCAGTGTCAGCGTGCGGACCAGTTCGGGGTGGTGGGCGGCGAACACCTGGGCGATCGCGCCACCGGTGTCGTGGCCGACCAGGTCGACCTGGCCGAGGCTTAGGCGGGCGCAGACCTCGGCGAGCGTGTCGGCGAACGCGCCGACCGTGAGTTGGTGTTCGGGCGTGGCCGGGCTTTGCCCGTGCAGAGGGAGGTCGATGGCGACGCAGCGCCGCGTGTCGGCAAGCAGCGGAATCAGGTTGTGCCAGATGTAGGCGTTGGTCGCGATCCCGTGCACGAATAGCGCCGCTGGACCGGTGCCGATCTCGATGTAGCTCACCTCACCGGCCTGCGTGCTCACGGTGCGGCGGTGGTCGTCGAACCCAGCCAGAAACATCGTCTTCCTCCGCGATAAGAGAGTGAACGCCGGTAGCATTTAGGAAACCGACCATCGGTCTAGAAGCTAGTAAACCGACTGTCGGTCTGTCAAATGGAGGGTTTGTGGATCGACGCGTTGACCGGGGGCAGGCGACCCGGCAGCACCTGATCGAGGTGGCGACGGAGTTGTTCGCCGACCGCGGCTATGAGGGCACTTCGATCGAGGCTGTCCTGGAGCGAGCCGGGGTGAGTCGCGGATCGCTGTATCACCACTTCGCGAGCAAGGAGCGCCTGTTTGAGGCGGTCGTGGAGACGGTCCATGCACAGGTCGGTGAAGCCACGCTTGCCGCCGCCACGGCTAGCGGGGCGACGGAAGCTTACGGCCTGCTCAAGGCGGCTGAGTTGGCCTGGATCCGGCTCGCCGGCGAGCCGGTCGTGCGCCGGATACTGCTGATCGACGCGCCGACAGTGCTGGGCTGGCGTCGCTGGCGCGACATCGAAGAGCAGTACGGCCTGGGAATGCTCAAGGCCGTCCTGCGGGAGGCCGCCGATGCCGGTCGCGTGCCAGCACAGCTTGTCGAGCCGTTCGCGCACATCCTGCTCGCCACCGGCAACGAGATGGCACTGGTCATCGCCCTGGCCGACGACGTGCCCGCCGCCCAGGTCTCCGCCGAGGCTGCCGTCGAGGAGTTTCTCACCCGCCTGTTGCAGCCGACCGAACTCGAAAACACTGACCCGTAGACCAAGGCGCGTGTTGCCCGGATGTGGGCGGATCGGCTTTGAGTTGATCCTTTACACGCCCTAAACCTCTTGCCGACCGGTGACCCGTTTGATGAGCGTGAGAACGTCGCGGAGGTCGGGTAGTAGCGGGTCCGCGGCGGTGAGGGTGTGCTGGCCGGACTGAAGCCTCGGCAGCCCCGCCCAGGTCGAGCTCACCGTGCCTGGCCGCTGGCGCGCTGCGCTCCCCGCCATCATGCCGAGCCAAGATGCTCGATGCTCCGCGAGTTACGCCGGGAGGCGTACATGATCTGTGCCGCGGCCGCTCCCGAGGTCGTCTTCACCGTGTGGGTGCTCCTGGCCCGAAGGCCGGGGCTTTCCGGATGGTGCGGGCAGGGGCCGGCCGGTGATGATGGGCGGCATGGGAACTTCCGCGGACGCCGGTGACGCGCAGGCCGCGCGGGGGCGCACGCCGTACCTGCCTGAGCCGACGGGCCCGTGCCCGGTCGGCACCACGTCCTTGTGGCTGACAGACTCCTCCCGCCCCGATCCCTGGGTCGCGGGGGTGAACGCACGGGAGCTGATGGTCTCCCTGTGGTATCCGGCGGTGCCGTCGGACGGGCGGCGAGCCCGGTACATGACGCCAGCGGAGTCCGAACTCCTCCTCGCCAGCGCAGGCATCACCAGCGTGCCGCGGGACACGCTGAGCACGGTCCGGACCAACGCGGTCAGCGACGCCACGCCGGCCGGGCGTCAGCGCAGCCTGCCCCTGGTCGTGCTCTCGCCCGGCTTCACCCACCCCCGCAGCACGCTCACCGCCCTGGCCGAGGACCTGGCCAGCCACGGCTACGTCGTGACCGGAATTGATCACACGTACGAGAGCTTCGCTACGACCTTTCCCGACGGGCGGGTCACCACCTGCCTCGCCCGTGCGGCACCCCGGCGGGGCAAGGGGTTCTGGGAGAAGGTCGTGGCAGGCCGGGCAGCGGATGTATGCATCGTGCTCGGCGAGCTGACCGGCGCGCACCTGGCATGGCCAGGCGCCGCGCTGATCGACCCGTCCCGGATCGCGATGGTCGGCCACTCCATCGGCGGCGCAGCCGCCATCTCCGCCATGCTGGCCGACTCCTGCATCCGCGCCGGCATCGACATGGACGGCTCCACTGTCGCCCCGATCCCCGATGAGGCCTGTCACGGCCGTTTCTTTTCCTGGGCAAGCAATCCCCAGGCATCCCCGGGAAGCCAGGTGGCCCCGCGAGCACCTGGGTATGTGACTGGAAACTCCTGACCGGCTGGAAGCGGTGGCTCTGGGTGGCCGGGGCGATACACGCTTCCTTCACCGACTTCGCGCTACTGGCCGATCAGGTCGGTATCGGCACGGGCGCCGGCATCCCCGGAGCCCGGTCCCTGGACATCACCCGCGCCTACGCGCGGGCCTTCTTCGACCAGCACCTGCGCAGCAAACCGCAATCGTTGCTGGACCAGCAGTCACCGCGCTACCCCGAGGTCACGTTCTGCTCCCCGGAGGCCAAAACCTGTGGATAGCACACCAGCCAAACCTGCAGGCCACAGCTTTGCGGCCCAACGTGCGGCTCTCCGGTGGTCGACTAGCGTCACCTCATCTCCGTCAGCGACAAGGACCCAGTTGACATCGGTGCCGGTCACCAGCCGCACCCCATCGGCAGTTTGATCCATCATCTGTGCCATTAGCCTCTCCCGCCTGAATGCCTCCAGCCATGCCAAGATTGGAGCAGATCAAACTGACGCCGACAAGCGGCACAATGCCGCGAAATTCATGTCCAATGCGTGCCCGAATAGCGGTTTCTTGTGCCGGAAGAAGCTTGGTCACTCACGGCTAGGTGACCACCTATGCCTCCGCCGACCTTTCGGACGACCACGGCGATTTGCAAGCAGGGGATCAGCGGTACGTGTCCCCTTACCTTCACCAGCCAAACTCCCGCAGAAGATCACTCGCAGGGTGGTCGTGCCCCTCACGTGCCGGTTCCCTCATCTGGCACCGTCCGCGGGATATGTCTTCCCATTGACTCGACCTCCCGGCACGGGAAAGAGTCGGCCTATGCATGCGATCGTAGCCACTGTCAGCATCAAGGACCCGGATGTGGCTCGCGGGGCGTTGGCGGGCCTGAGGTTGAACTTGGTGCCGAGGGCGCCCGGATTCGTCAGTGCGTACTGGCTGGAGCCGGTGGATGGCATCGGCAAGTCCGTCATCGTCTTCGAGACGAAGGAACACGCCGAGCAGGCTGTCGCCTATCCGCTCCCACCACTGCCGGGCGTTACGCCGCTGACGGTCGAGATCCGCGAGGTGTACGCCAGCGCCTGAGTCGCGAAGCGGCCTCGACTGCCGCCAAACCTGCATGCCGGGTCTGTCAGCGGGATACCGAGGGGCTGGGAGCGGGTACAGGAGAGCTGGAACTGGCTCCGCCGATCTGAACACGGCTCGGGCCGACCCAGAGCATTACCTGGCTTGGCGCCCATGGATCGCCGCCATAGACGTACCACGTCGGCGGGACCTTGCTAGGCGCCAGGAGTTCGCCGATGCCCTTGGGCGTCGTGAAGTGGAATACCGGGACGGTGACGTGCTGACTTCGCAGCATCGCCACCACCGCGGCAACTGTCCGGCCGCGGAAGCGCATACCGTGCATTATCTCGCCGGGCCCGGTTGCAGGAGCGGTGGATTCGTACCGCTCACCGGGTCTGGCGGCCCGGCCGAAAACCAGGTCCGCCTTGCCTCGGTAACCTATGGGAACCCTGAGCCCGACTGGGCACACGTTGCCTCCCCCGCCGGTAAAGCACTTGCCCTTCGCCGTGATCGGCGTGATCGCGGAACTGCTGTCGAACTCCACGACGGTGCCGACTAGAGAGGGAGATACGGGAACTAGCTTGAGCGTGATGTCCAGTCCGTGCGACTTGAACTCGGCTCGGTAGCGCTGCGGGTCAGCGACTGGATTGCGGACCATGACGTCGATGAAGCGGCCATGCTTCGTGAAGACCAGCGCCTGGGCGTTAGCTTCGGCCGGGCCGACGCTGATTGGTCCCACCTTGTTGCCGGGGCCGCCGATCGAGGTGGCGATGAGCGTAGCCGCGGCCAGCGCGGAGGCGACCGGTATCACGATGAGCCACCGGCGCCGTCGCGCCGGGATCTTCCGCGCGGCGGGGGCCTCATGGACAGCAGTTGACGTGATCCGCCCGGCCAGGTCGGCGAGCGCGTCGTCGCTCACCATGCGAGTAGCCTCGGCGTCCGAGACCGGAGAAATCCGGCTGATGTTGTTCATGCGGGGCCTTCATTCTTGATGTGGGCGCGGGCCGGCTCCGGCACGGACTGGTAGCGGGCGAACGCATCGGCGAACCGGCGTCGGGCGCGATGCAGCCGGATGCGCACGGCATTGCGGGAGCAGCCGAGCACGGCCGCTATCTGACCGTGGCTGAGCCCCTCCCAGCCGACTAGGGCAAGCAGTTCTCGATCGGCCTCGGACAGACTGCGGAACGCCGCTGCGATCCCGGCCAGCTCCCCGGTGTACTCCGGTACGTGATACGCGGCCGCGAGCTCCCTGCGCAGCCGGTCGTTCAGCTCGGATTTCCGGCGTTCACCGCGTTGCTGATTGGCCAGCACACGCCGCGCAACACCGTAGAGCCAAAGGCGGGCTTCGTCGCCAGACGGCACATCGTCGAGCCGCCGCCAGGTGGTCAGGAAGATCTCGGCGATCACGTCGGCCGCATCGTCCGCGTTGCCCGTGCGGCGCAGCACATATCCAAGGATCGGACCGTGATTCGCCGCGTAGACCTCATCGAAACGGCGTCGCCGCTCATCCGGGCCGCCACGTAGCGGATGTCTCAAGGTAGCTCCCTTCGGCACCAGCTATATGTCCGGACCAAGCCCGAGCATTTCAAGCGTGGGGAGGTAGGAGGCCGGGGGCGGGCTGACAACGCCAGGTGACGACTGGGTGTTCATCGTCATGTCGTTCCGCGGTCCGAGCGGAGTAGCGACCGAGGGTTGACACCGGCCTAGCCGCGGCCAGGACAGCGTTCCGGTCACTCGCGGGAGCAGTGGTCCCGCTGGTTGATCTCGACCGCTCGGCCATCGGGGTCTTCGATGATAGCGCGGCATCCCCACGACATCTTCTCGTGCTCAGTCAGGGCCAGTGCTCCGACGCCTGTGAGTGTGGCGGCTACCCGGTCGAGCGAATCCACGTAGAAACCCGGGAAGTAGCTGCCGCCGACCCGGCGCTCAAGAGACCGGCCCGGCGCCTCGGCAGGGTAGATCGCGAAATGCACAGGTCCCAACTCAGTCGCCAGGTGCGGCGGTCCTTCGCCATGATCCTCGTCCGCCAGGTCGAGGCCGATGACGCGATAGAACGCCGCTGTAGTCCACTGGTTAGCCGCGTACAGCACGAGGGAAGCCATCTCCGCCATGTGCTGATTCTGCAGCGAGCCCCATGCTCCTGACCAGCGAGGGGTCACCGGACCCGGTCACGCGAACCGGGCGATCTGGGACAGACTGTGGCCAGCTCGGTAACCTGAAGATCGTGGCACGTGACGAGCGCAGCGTTACCCCGCAGGGCGAGGACTTCTCGGCCTGGTACAACGACGTGGTCTTCCGCGCCGAATTGGTGGACCGGGGACCGGTCCGCGGCAGCATGGTGATCAGGCCGTACGGGTACCGGATCTGGGAGCTGCTGCAGGCGGACCTGGACGGGCGGATCAAGGCCACCGGGCACCAGAACGCATACTTCCCGCTACTCATCCCGCAGAGCTATATGCAGCGCGAGGCCGAGCACGTCGAGGGGTTCGCGCCCGAGCTATTCACGGTCACCCACGCGGGCGGCAAGGAACTGGAGGAGCCACTGGTCATCCGGCCCACGTCGGAAACGATCATCGGGGAGATGATGGCCAAGTGGATTAGCTCGCACCGGGACCTGCCGATGCTGCTGAACCAGTGGGCCAACGCGCTCCGGTGGGAGATGCGACCTCGGATATTTCTGCGCACCACCGAGTTCCTATGGCAGGAAGGTCACACCGCCCACGCCACCGCGGCGGACGCGACCGCCGAGACGATGCTGGCGCTGGGCTTTTACCAGGACATGGCCGGCCAGACCGCGGCCCTGGCCACCGTGCCGGGCGAGAAGACACCGAGAGAGAGATTCGCCGGGGCCGAGCGCACCTTCACCATCGAGGGCATGATGCGGGACGGGCGCGCCCTGCAGGCGGCCACCTCGCACTTCATGGGTACGAACTTCGCGGCAGCATTCGGGATCACCTATACGGGCGAGAACGGCACGGCCGAGCTATGCCATACCACCTCCTGGGGCATGACCACCAGGATGATCGGCTGCCTGATCATGACCCATGGTGACGACAAGGGCCTCGTGCTGCCGCCGGCCTTGGCTCCCTACCAGGTGGTGATCGTCCCGATCGGGCGCGGGGACCAGGGCCAGGCAACGTTGTCCGCAGCCACCGAACTGGCCGCCACGCTGCAGCGCGCAGGCATCCGAACGCACGTGGACGACCGGCCGCAGTTGTCGCCCGGATTCAAGTTCAACGACTGGGAGATGCGCGGCGTGCCGATCCGGCTCGAACTTGGCCCGCGTGACCTGGCCGCCGGTACCGCGTTGATGTCCCGCCGCCTGAGTTACCGGCAACCAGCCGCTAAGGAAGCCATCCCGCTGGGTGCGGCGCCTGACCTGCTGGCTGCCGAGCTTGCCGTGTTCCAGGCGATGCTGCAGCGGCGGGCCGCCGACTTCCGCGACGATCACACGGCCATTGTCAATTCCTGGCCCGAGTTCGCCGCCGCCGTGGCGGTCGGCTGGGCGCTGGCGCTGCACTGCGGCGAGGAGGCTTGTGAAGACGAGATCAAGGCAGAGACCACGGCCACCCCTCGCTGCATCCCGCTGGCAGGCGAACCCGAGCAGGGCATGTGCGTCCGCTGCGGCAAGGCGTCCGCCTACGGCAAACGGGTGATCTTCGCCCGCGCCTACTGAGCCCGCCTGGCCGCGTTAACGAGCGCGCGCTAAACAGGGCCGGGGTCGTCGCTGACCTTCTTCCCAGGTCGCGGAATCCGCTGGCTGTCTGCCAGCCAGGCCGCCCGCTGCCGTTCTCCGGCGGGTTCAGGCGGGCAGCAGGCCGATCGCCGCCTTGGCCTGGCGCACCTTCTCGCGGGCCTGCTCGCTGGCCCGCACCGCGGCGGCCCGCAGGACCGAGCGGATGTGCTTGGGGTCACGCGACAATTCCAGGTAGCGGTCGCGGACCGGGGTCAGCGTCGCCACCACGGTGTCGGCCACCGCATGCTTGAGGTCGCCGTACCGGCCGAACTGGCGGGCCAGGGCGTCCGGTTCCTGATGGGTACACGCCGCCAGGATGGCCAGCAGGTTGGAGACCCCGGGCTTGCGCTCAGGGTCGTAGGCCACCTCGCCGTCAGCGTCGGTGACCGCGCGCATCACCTTGCGCCGCAGCACGCCGGGCTCGTCGAGCAGCCGCAGGGAACCAGCGGCCGACGGGGCCGACTTGCTCATCTTGTCCGTGGGCCTGGCCAGGTCCATGATCCTCGCGGCGACCGGCGGGTTGATCGCCTTCGGCACCGTGAACGTGGGCCCGTACCGGTGATTGAACCGGATCGCCACGTCCCGGGCCAGCTCCACGTGCTGGCTCTGGTCCTCGCCGACGGGCACCTCCTCGGTGTCGTACAGCAAGATGTCGGAGGCCATGAGGACCGGGTAGGTCAACAGCGACACCCTGACCTGTTCCTGGCGGCGGGCCTTCTCCTTGAACTGGATCATGCGCTGGGCCTCGCCGTAGCCCGTCGCGCACTCCAGCAGGTAGTGCAGTTCGGCGTGCTCGGGCACGTGCGACTGCACCATGAATAGGCACGCGCCGGGGTCGGCGCCCGCGGCCAGCAGCAGGGTGGCGAACTCCAGCGTCCGCCGCCGCACGTCCGCAGGCTCATGGTCGAGCGTCAGGGCATGCAGGTCGGAGACGAACACCACGGTGTCGGCGATGGCCTGCTCGGTCACGATCGGCCGGATCGCGCCGATGTAGTTGCCCAGGTGCAGGTCACCGGATGGGGTGAAGCCGGTCAGTCGTCGGGACATCAGCCTTGTTCCTTTGCCTCGGGCCGCCGCCCGGGCCACGCGGCCGGCGTGCAGGCAAAGCAAAACGGCCGCCCAGCCCGGGCAGCCGCGTTTCGGTGTGCGCGCGTAGGCAGTGCCGCCCGGTCAGGGGCGCCACCAGCCGCAGTCATGAGTCATACGCACGGTTTCATTGTACGACGGCTCCGCCGCGACGCCCATCGAATACCCGGCGACGGCGGCGTCTCAGGCCTTGCCGCGGATCTGGATGCGCCCGGATGCACCGGCGACAGGAACTGGACGCCAACTGGATCAATTCCCCGTCAGGTGGCAGGAGGTAACGGTAAGCTCACATACCGTGCCTAGGATGAGGATCGCGTTAGCCGCACTGGCTCTGTTAGCGGCCGGGTGCGGGGGCAGCGCACCGAATGCGGCCGAGACCACCCCGGCGTCGAACCCCACGGTCGCGCCCACGGTCGTGGGGTCCCTGCTGGAGTGTCATGCCCAGGCTGCCAGCAAGCGGCCTCGCGATCACACGATGATCACGATACGGGTTCACACGGTGGCCCATGCCTGGGTGATCGCTACCGATGCCCTGGCCCTCCTCCACGGTGAGAGCGCGGCGGGCCGGGCCAACGCGCAAGGTCAGCGGGTCTTGCGCTTCCGGGTCGGCGACGCCACCCCCGGCGTCCTCGTGGTTATCGCCGTGCATATCTCCCGCAGCGGCAAGAAGGGCGCCTGCCGGACAACGTTCCGGCCACGGCCTGGACCGGCGCCCCCGACGCAGCCTGCCGCGTCGCCCTCAGCGGCTCCTGCACCGCCGCCGGTATCAGCGGCTCCTTCGCCCCCGGCCTCCCCCTCGTGCTATCCGCTGAGCAATGAAGGAACCTGCTACGAGCCTGGTGAGTTCTGTCGCGATAGCGACCACGGTGCGAGCGGTATCGCCGGAGACGGCAAAAGAATCATCTGCGAGGACAATGACGGCTGGCGCTGGGAACCGGCCTAGGTGGTCAGGCGGGCAGCGGCCGATCGTGAACGACCCGCTTCATGACGAGCGTTGAGGTCATGCGCTGGACGCCGGGGAGCGCTGACAGCCGTTCGTCTTGCAGGCGCTGGTAGGCGGCCAGGTCAGCGGTAACGATGCGCAACAGGTAGTCGGGATCACCGAAGAGCCGCTCGGCTTGCACGACCTGCGGGATGCGCGCAACGCCATCCTCGAAGCCCAGAAGGGTCTCATGGTCCTCCTGGCGCATGGTGATGAAGACCAGCGCCTCGAACGTGAGGCCAAGGGCAGCACCGTCCACGACGGCCCGGTATCCGCGGATCGCGCCATTGCGCTCGAGATCCCGCAGCCTGCGGTGGCATGGCGAGACGCTGAGGCCGACCTGTGCGGCCAGCTCCGTGATGGTCAGGCGGCCGTCTGCCTGAAGCGCAGCAAGAATCTTGCGGTTTACGGCATCCATGAGGTGGATTCTTCCATCATCGTGGTCAGACACCAGCATATTTGGGAGCACATTCTGGCAGTTCGCGAATAGTTTACTGGTAGGCATCGAAATCTGAGAAAGAAGCTTCCCATGGCCGCCAGCTCTGTAGCCGCCTTCTGGGCAGTCGCCTTGCTACTGATCATCGTCCCGGGTGCGGACTGGGCCTTCACCATCAGTTCCGGGGCCGGAGGCCTTTCCGTCCTCCCGGCGGTTAGTGGCCTCGTGGCCGGCTACGCCGGGATCACCATCGTCGTCGCGGCCGGCGTGGGGGCCTTCGTGGCCAGGTCGCCAGCCTTGCTCACCGGGCTGACCATCGCAGGCGGCGGCTACCTCATCTGGCACGGAGCAAGGACGTTGTCCAGGCCGGCCACACCGGCTGATCAGGCGCGCGCTCCGGCCAGCACGGCGCGGGCCATTCTGGCTAGGGGCATGGGCGTCAGCGCCCTCAACCCCAAGGGCCTACTGCTCTTTCTCGCACTGCTCCCGCAGTTCACCAACCGGCATTGGTCCTGGCCGCTGGCTGTCCAGCTCGGTTTTCTTGGCCTGGTCTTCATGCTGACCTGTGCCGTGTTCTACCTCTGCCTGGGATCTTTCGCGCGAAAGGCCCTGCGCTCCCGGCCGGCTGCTGCTCGTGCTGTCGCCCGGTTCGCAGGAGCCGCGATGATCGTCGTTGGCGCCCTCCTGCTCTGCGAACGCCTCATCGCCTGACCGTCGCGAGTGAGCGAGCGCGGCGCGCCAGCGGGTACCGCGCGGTACCGGCGCGCTGGCCGTGGTGATCAGCCGGAGGGCAGGGGGATTTCGTTCCAACCGCAGCCTATGACCCGATGTCTTACGAATAGGGCACGGACCAGCCGGAGGCGGGAAGAGGCGAGCGCGATGCGTCGATCAAGGATCCTGGCGGCAAGGTCTTTTCCTCGGCCGACGGCCGGATGCTGCGCTCCCTGGTTGGCGTCAAGACCGCGTTCTCGCCGCAGATTTCCGGTCACAGCGTTTACTACGGCACGGTCGGGCCGGGCAAGAACTGCTCCGCCATCATGCGGGTTCCCTACCGCGGCGGACGGCCCGTGGCAGTGCATCAATTTGGCGGTGCCGTTGAGCAAGCTTTTGCCGTCAGCCGGGACGGCCGGATGCTCGCCTACGCCTGGTCCCCGCAGGCCGATGCGGCGCCCGGCGGCACATGTTCCGCCACGTCAGCAAGATTCCTCACGGTGGTAAATCTGGCCACCGGCCAAAGGCATACGATTTCCCATCTGGCCAGCACGATCTTTGGGCTCGGCTGGTCGCTCAACGACCGGCACCTCCTTACCGGCCAGGACAACGCCGAGGCCGAGGTGCTTCCCGACCTGTTCAGTAACGCCGCATACCATCCGGGCCAGCCGCTGCCTTGCCCGGAGTAGCGGATGGGCGGTCTCCGCAGGCACGGCGAGCGAGACGATCGCGAGAGAGCGGAAGAGGGATCCACCCGGCGCCATTTCCTGCGCAGGGCGGGAATCACCGGCGAGGTCGCCGCGGCCCTGGTCGGTGTGACCGACGTCCTGTATTCCGACCGGTAGCTGCAAGTCCTTCACGGCCTGCTGCTAACACTGTGACCGTCCCGCGGCGCGGGCGGCCTGGCCCCGGCCCGCCGCCCGCAGCCTGATCCGCGGGCTACTTTTCCTGCAGTACCGACAGTATGTTGCCGGCCGGGTCCCTGAACCAGGCGATATAAGGTCCCTCGCCCCGGTGGATGCCCTTCTCATCCTGAGTGCCGCCGGGGTACCTCTCGAACCGCACGCCGCGCCGTGACAATTCGTCGACGGCCTCGTCGATGTCATTCACCGGGAAGTTGAGGATGGTATAGGTGGCTGGCGCATGGTCCGGTTTCGGGTAGACCAGCGTGTCCCGGCCGCCCGCGAGATGCAGCGTCATCAGGCCGTATCGTTCGGATGTCTTGAGACCGAGCGTCTGCGCGTAGAACGCGCGCGCCTGCTGCAGGTCGTCGACGGAGAATCCGCTGAAGGCCCTGCTGTTGGCGAACATGGCTATCCTCTCTGCGGCGGGCCGGTGCTCCCCGCCGACGTTCACCAGGTCATGCGCCGCGAGGCGGGCGCCTGCGAGATAGACGGCCCGGGAGCCGGAAAGTCATCGCCCGCAGAGCGCGGTCCTGCGCCCCGCTGGTGCCGGATTTGCCGCCGCGCCGGTGCCCCTGTTCTTCGTAGCTACGGTGGGCTTCGCCCCGGTGAGCACACTGCCTTCGTAACGGGGCGCGGGCCGGTCCCGGTCCAGCTCGATGAGCCGGTGGAACGTTTCCGCCAGGACTAGCCCGAGCACCGCCTCGATGAGCGCGCCGACGATACCGCGGATGGCGAACGCCGTCAGCAGGTCCTCCAGGCCGGTCGAGTGCGGGGCCGCGGAGGTGACCTCGTCCGCCAGCGAGACCGGCAAGGTGGCCAGGAGCACCACCTTCCAGAAGTGTGGCGCACCAGCTGGGCGGACCGGCGCAAGGCCGCGATGACCGGCCGGTTCTCGATCTCGACCGCGGGACCCACGACCGCGAGCAGGTTCATCACGATGAGCCCGGGGATCACCAGCGCGAGCAGCCCGACTACCACGAGCAGGACCACCAGCAGGTCCGCAAGGATCAGGCGCCGCCAGGACAGGTGCCGCAGGATTTCCCGGACGCTCGCATGCTTGCGGCCGTGCCTGGCCTCGCCAACCAGCTGGCTCAGGAATCCGGACAGGAATATCACGCCCGAGCAGGCTCACACCCGAGGCGGCCAGGTTGGCCGAGATGGCCAGCGGCAGGTCGGACGGGTCGACATAGTCATGAACGGTCATCTCGATGACGGTGGTCGTACCCGACACTGCTATAGCGACGAGGGCTATCCGTCCGGCGTTAGCCCAGCCGGCCCGCGCCGCCGCGGCGATGACCTGACGGACCGGAAGCGGCCGCTTCGCCGGGGGCTCCGGCCCGCCCCCGTGGCCTGGCTGGCGGCCGTGACCGGGGCCGCCGCTGTGGCCTGGCTAGCCGCCGTGACCGGGGCCGCCCTCGTGGCCTGGCTGGCGGCCCTGGCCTGGCCGGCTGTTTTCGTGGTGGCTCACCCGCCCTCGGTGCTGGTCTTGCACCATGACTGACTTGCGGCATACTGGAGTGGTCGTTACGACGCCGCCCAGACTCCCGCGGCTGTCCCGACGTCGACTCGGTCATCGTGTCCGTCCGGCCCCGGGCCTGCCTGGGCCCCCTCCTGGCAGCGTTCGACGAGGCTCACTCAGTCGCTGCTGACCAGGAGTAGTCATGATCATTCGTGGCCCCGAGCGCCGTCTCCGACCGGGGCGGTGCGCCCACCGCGGGCACTGACATGATCAAAGACGCTAAGTCGCCCGGGATCACGGCTGGTGCTGACACGTATGGCGGGGCACTCCGGATCATTGAGATGGGCCGCCCGCCCGGGCTGATCCTGACCGGGGAGATCGACGAGGACACCTATCCGGTCCTGGTTGCGCGGCTAGACGGCCTGGCGCGCGGTGTCCCCGAGATTCACTTCAACCTGGCCAACGTGGAGTACTGCGATCTGGCCGGCTTGCGGGCGATTATCCGGCTGACCGGCACGGGGCACGCCAGGCGCGTGGTGCTGCATGACGTCCCGTCGCGGCTGCAGACCGTGCTGCGCATCGTCGGCTGGGATTCCACCCCGGGCCTGGTCATCGCCTAGCCGGCCCAGTCCCGCCTCGCGCCGTGGCCAGTTCGCGCTCCGCCTCGGCCAGGATCCTGGTCACCGCACCGCCGAACTCCACGTCGCAGGGGTGGGCGAGTTGTCCTGATCGGGCGTTAGGGCGTGTCTCTAAATTATATTTACATGTCCTGATTGTCCTGGCACAGTTCTGGTATGGCACTGGTCATGGAGATCGACGAGCGGGTCCTTTCGGCGAAGTTCGACGCGATCGTGCCGCACCTGGACGAGCGGCAGCGCCGCCTGGTGCTGGCCGCCGAGGCCCGCTCGCTGGGACACGGCGGGATTTCGCTGGTGGCGCGTGCCTCCGGGGTATCCCGGGTGACGATCACTGCCGGGGTCGGGGAGCTGGAAGGCGGTGGGGACGCGATGCCCGGGCGTGCCCGGCGCTCCGGGGCCGGCCGCAAACCGCTGACCGAGACCGACCCCGGCCTGCTCGACGCCCTGGACGCGCTGGTCGAGCCCGAGACCCGGGGTGACCCGATGAGCCGGCTGCGCTGGACCATCAGATCGACCCGCAACCTCGCCGGCGAGCTGGCGGCACAGGGGCACCATGTGTCCCGCCACAGCGTCGGCCGGCTGCTGAGCGGACCGCTGGGCTACCGCATGCAGGCCAGCGCCAAGACCGTGGAAGCAAAGCAGCACGCAGACCGGGACGCCCAGTTCCGCTACATCAACGGCCAGGTCACTGCCTGCCTGGCCGAAGGCGAGCCGGTGATCAGCGTGGACGCGAAGAAGAAAGAAACGGTCGGCGAGTACGCGAACAAGGGCCGGGCCTGGCGACCGGCCGGCGAGCCACGCCGCGCCGGCGTGCACGACTTCCCCGGCGAACAGGGCAAGGCGGTGCCCTCCGGGGTCTACGACCTGGCCGCCGACACTGGCTGGGTATCGGTGGGCTGCGACGGAGACACCGGGCAGTTCGCCGTCGAGACCATCCGCCGCTGGTGGTCCACCGTCGGCGCCGCCGCGTATCCGCAGGCGGCCAAGCTCATGGTCACCGCAGACGCGGGCGGTTCCAACGGCTACCGGCTGCGGCTGTGGAAGAAGGAACTGGCGGCCCTGGCCACCGAGACCGGCCTGGCGATCACGGTCTGCCACATGCCGCCGGGCACGTCCAAGTGGAACAAGATCGAGCACCGGCTGTTCAGCCACATCTCGATGAACTGGGCCGGGCAGCCGCTGACCAGCCACGAGGTCGCGGTGAACCTCATCGCCGGGACCACCACCCGCACCGGCCTGACCGTGCGTGCCGAACGCGACACCGGCGCCTATCCGCGCGGAATCAAGATCCCTGACCGGGAGATGAAGAACCTGCTCCAACGCCACGTCACCCCGCACGAGTTCCACGGGGAATGGAACTACACCGTGCACCCAGCCGACATGCCTGATTGAGCGTGTCGTTCATTTCCAAGCCCTTAGCGGCCAGTTCGGCGAGCGCGGTGCGCAGCGCGGGCACCGGCTCGCTCCGGTCCACCGGCATGGCGAGCCTGCCGGGGTCTCCCCACACTTGCAGATCAAGACCTGCCGCGGCGGCAGGAGCACTCAGCGTCACCGTTACGGCGCTGGCTGCCCCGCTCTCGTGGTGCAGGACAAGGTGCGTGACGTCAGCGCGGTCGGCCTCGGCGGTTACCGAGGCCACCGGTCCCAGGGCGGCCCATAGCAGCGATACCGCGTGCGGCGCCAGGTCCCACAGAGCGCCCTTGTCCCGTCGCCAGGGCGTGTTGAAAGGGCTGGATCCCAGCAACGAGGAGCCGAGCCAGATGGCCCAGCCTCCTGCCCAGCCGTCCCGGCTCGTGACCCCGGCCAGCCAGGCCCGGACCGCCGCCCGGAATCGGTCGGTGAAGAAGACGACCGAAGCGACGCGGGCCTGCCGGACCGCATCGGCCAGGCGTCCGGCCTCGGCGGCCGATGTACCCACCGGCTTCTCGAGCAACAGGTGCTTGCCAGCGAGGGCCGCCCGGATGGCGAGCGCGTTCTGCGCATCAGGAGGTACCGAGAACGCGACCGCCTCGATATCACCGAGGAATGCGTCCATGTCGTGGTGGGCGGTGGCCTGGTAGGTGGCGGCCAGAGCTCGGGCCGCGCCCAGGCTACGTCCCCAGACGGCGGTGAACTCGATGCCGTCCGTCGAGGCGAGCGCGGGGGCGTGCGTGATCTGCGCCCAGTGTCCCGTGCCGATGAGGCCGAATCGCAGCGGCTGCCGGCGCGTGGTCATCGGTTCCCCTCCTGGTGGCCAGGCCATGGGTGACGCTGGGGCCGGCCAGTTCCCCGCGGCTCGGTTCCCCGCCGGCTCAGTTCCGGGCGAGCATCTGGAGGTTATCCCGGATCGTCTGGATTAGCGGATGGTCAGGCGGCAGCACCCGCTCGCAGTCGGCCAGGGTGTGCTCCAGCAGCGTGACCGCCTCGGTCGTCCGGTGCGCCGCGTGGTATGCGGCGGCGAGATTCGCGCGCGACGTGAGCGTGTCCGGGTGATAGGGGCCCATCGCCCGCTCGCATCCGGCAAGGGTCTGCTCGTACAGCGGGATCGCGGTGGCCAGCCGCCCCGCCGCATGGTGGACGGACGCGAGGTTGCCCCGTGCGGTCAGCGTGTCCCGGTGATCGGGCCCCTGGACCCGCTCGCGGTCAGCGAGCGTCTGCTCATACAGCGTGATCGCGTCCTTGAATTTCCGCGCGGCGTAATAGGCCGAGGCCAGGCTGGCCCGCGAGGTCATGGTGTCCGGGTGATCCCGGCCCAGCACCCGCTCCCGTTCGGCGAGGGTGCGCTTGTAGCCGGGGATGGCCTCTTTCAGCCGGTCCGCGGCGCGATAGGCGTAGGCGACGCTGGCCCGCGAGGTTAAGGTGTCCGGGTGGTCCGGGCCGAGCACGCGTTCCCGGTCGGCGAGGGTGCGCTCGTATAGCGGGATCGCCTCGGCCAGCCGATCGGCCGAATGCAGCGCGGCGGCCAGGTTGCTGCGCGCGGCCAGGGTCTCCGGGTGATCAGGGCCGAGCACCAGCTCCCGGTCGGACAGGGTGCGCTGGAAGACGTTGACCGCGTCGGCCAGGCGCCCGGCCGACCGGTACGCGGTGGCCAGGTCGCTGCGCGCGGTCAGGGTGTCCGGGTGATCCGGGCCGAGTACCCACTCCCGCCCGGCCAGGGTGCGCTCGTACAGCGGGATCGCCTCGGCTGGCCGGTCGGCTATCAGGCAGACATGCGCGAGGTTGCTGCGCGCGGTCAGCGTCTCCGGATGCCCGGGACCCAGGGCCCGCTCGCGCTCCGCCAGATTTTGCCCGTGCACCCCGATGGCCTCGTCGAACTGGCCCGCAGTCTCATAGGCGCCGGCCAGGCGGTCATGCGACAGCAGCGTCTGGGCGTGACCAGGGCCCAGGATCCGGCTGCTGGTATCGGCCATCATCTGCCAGTAGCTGACCGCGGGCCCGGTGATCCTGGCGGTGTCCAGGCTCTGCCCGGCCCGCAGCAGGACCGGGTGCCCTTCGGGCTCCCAGAGCAGCTCCGCCGCGGCCTGATGAAGGCTGGCCGCGCACCCCCGCAGCGCCTGGGCGAGCAGTGGATCTGACTCTCGCTGCGGCCAGGCCTGGACCAGCGCGTCGGCGGCTGCCCGGCTGGTCTGCTCGAGCACCGCGGGCGGCAGCACCTGCAGGATGGTGGCCTGGACCAGGTGATGCATGCGCGCGGTATACGCGGTGCTGGCCGGGTCGATGGTGACCAGCCCGGTCCTGGCCAGGTTCTGCAGCGCAGCCCGGACGTTCGCCTCGTCGGCAGGCGGCCGGCCGGTGATGTAGTCGCATGCGGCCCGGCTGGTCAGGACCGAGCCGGGGACTCCGCCGCTGCCCAGCAGCGCGGCCAGCGCGAGGGCCGGCCGGGCCAGGCCGAGTGGCGGCATCTGGTCGGCACGGTCAAGGGCCAGCGACCAGACGGCCGCCGCGGTCGTGCCGAAGCCGTCCGGGGAGCTGAGGTTGATCCGCTGCTTCCGGTCGGCGTACATGAGCCGGTACTCCCGGCACCCCAACCCTGATTCGGCGATCGTGTCGGCCGCCAGGGTCAGGGCCAGCGGCAGGCAGCCGAGGTCCTCGGCGAGGTCCAGGGCCTCGATCCGCTGGTCGGGATCGTTGTAGAGCTTCGCGGTGAGGTAACCGAGCGCTTCGCGGCGGTTGAACACGCCTACCTGCAGGATCTTCCGGCCTGGCGCTCGCATCGAGGCGGCCGGTACCCGGGTAGTGAGCAGCACCCGTCCTGAGGTGCCTCGCGGCCACAGTCCCGCCAGGTCAGCGGGGTCGGCAAGATCATCCAGGACGACCAGCCAGGGCCGGCTGGTCTCGGCCAGCCAGGACAGGAAGCGGCGCGCGAGGCGGTCCTGATCTTCTTCCAGGTCACCGGCGCCGATGTCGGTGAGCGCCCGTGCGTAGCCTGTGATGATGGCGTCCCGGCTCAGCGCCGGCACCCAGACCAGCAGGTCCGTGGCGTCGCCCCGCCAGAGGGCATGCGCGAACGCGACAGCCAGCTGCGTCTTGCCGGTCCCGCCCGCCAAGGCCAGCGACTGGCCGTCAGTCACCTCGGGGCGGGTGAGGACGGCGGTCTCGCCCGCGCCGAGGTTGCTCATCGGGCCGAATCCGGTCCCAGGGCGCGTGCTATAGCAGTCGGCCAGCGGGGGAATCGTCCCTGACTGCAGTGGCCAGCGGCCCGTGGTCGGCGCCTCACCGGACCGCCTGTCGCTGATCTGGCTGCTCATGTCGGCGGGGCCGGTAACATCCATGCGCCGGGCACCCCAGTCCTCCCTTACCGCGCGTCTCAGTGGGCATCACATTACGACGATTCTGTCGGCCGATAAGGGGGATTGCCGAGCCGTCCGAATTCTGTTTCCTGGCTGGTGAGCAGGCGGCCGGCGAGCCTGCCTGCGGCCTGGCCCCGGTGACCCTGACCGTCGCCGGCCAGGCGGTAGTCCCGGTCGGCCCCGCGCCCGCTGGCGGGTCCTACCGCGCCCGCTGGCGGGTCCTACCCGCGCCCGCTAGCGGTCCTACCCGCGCCCGCTAGCGGTCCTACCCGCGCCCGCCTTCGGGTCCTACCCGCGCCCGCAGGCAGGCTCTAGTCGTGCTGCCTGGCCTGTTGCCGTTGCCCGCGGTCCGTATCGAGAGACAGGTTCAGTAGCCACCCGACCACGCCCACGATGATGGCGCCCCAGAACGCGGGCCAGAAACCGGTGATGTGGAACGGCAGCGACAGCTTCCCTGCGACCCAGCTGGTGAGCCAGAGCAGCAGCGCGTTGACGACGAACGCGATCAGGCCCAGCGTGAGGACGTAGAACAGGCAGCCCACCGTCTTGACGATCGGTTTCAGGACCGCGTTCACGATGCCGAAGATCAGAGCTACTACGATCAGGGTGCCCACCTTCGCCCAGGTACTGCCGGTGCGCAGCTCGATCCCCGGCACCAGCGCCGTGGCTAGGGCCAGGGCACCGGCCGTGATCAGCACTCGGATCACGATCCGCATGCCCTCATCTTCGCACGGCATCCCGGACAGTACGTACATACCGGCCATCGGCCCGCGTCATCGCCAGGCCGGTCCGATCCCCGGATTCGTGGATGGTGCGCCAGTGCTGCTGCTAGCCATGATTGTCGCCTGAGCCCGGATATCGGGCGTCAATAGCTGAGAGAACCAGGTAAATAGGGTCAGTGCCGGTATGCGAATGGCAATGATTTACGCTTACCGGCATGTCGCTGGACTCGCTCTGAGCGGCGTGGAACTATAAGCGGCCGGGAAACGAATGCCGCCATCAGTTATCGGAACCGATCGCGGCCGCGGGGGAGTAGTAATGGGATTCGCCTGGGTACCAGCAAATGCAAGTGACTTCGCAATGCCGCAGATGTGGGAACGCACCGCTTTCTCACCTCGGCACCGCAAACCACCGCGCTGGTCACGACGGCTGCGGGTGGTGGCCGGGCTGGCCCGACGCGCTTCGGGGGTGCCCGGTGCACTGCGGCGGACCGGCCGCCCGACAACTGAGCCGGCTGCGGCCGGTCCGACGCCCTATGACAACTGAATCAATCAGGAATCACTCATCCAGTGGTGTGTAAGAGCGGTTGTCTAAGCCTGCGGCGCACGTAGATCACCCGTCGGATGCATGTGCGCAGCGTCGCGCTGTTACCAGTGCCGGTGGTGGCTAGCCCGCCGGTAGGCCAGCCCGGCTGCGGCTGCGGCCGTGACCGCCTGGAGTCGGACTCGGCAAACTCGGCGTCAGCAGCCGCACCGAGGCCGCCGGCATCGCCCGCCGCGATGGGATCGCCTGAGCCTGTTTCCGGGCGCTAGACGGTCGTTAGGCGGTCGCGGCTGTGCCTAGCCGGGGGAACGGCTCGGCGGAAAAGATCACCTCGACCGGGACCTCGAAGTGCGCGGCGATCCGCAGCGCCAGGTACAGGCTCGGGCTGTACTCGCCGCGCTCCAGGTAGCCGACCGTCTGGTAGTGCACGCCGAGCGCGTCGGCCAGCTCGCGCCGGGAGATCCCGCGCTCGGCCCGCAGCATCGCGATCCGGTTATAGAGGACCTCACTGCTCATATTCCCCGCATCGCTTTCTCCCGGCGGGCCGCGACGTTCGAGCCGGACTCGCCGCGTGCCATCCGGCGCAGCACGACCGGCGCCAGCACGAGCCCTGCGACTGCCCACGCGGACAGTACACCGAACGTGGCCAGGTGCCGCCACGAGTGTCCGATCTCCACCGCCGCCATCGCGTTCGGCAGCAGCGCAGAACGCATCCCCAGCCCCAGCCAGTACGTCGGGAACACCTGCCCGGTCCATTGCAGGAACACCGGCAGGTGCGTGATCGGGTAGAAGATGCCGGAGATCACGGCAAGTCCGGCCAGCAGCAGCAGCATCGGCCCCCCGGCGCTGCGCTGGCTGGGAAACAGCGACCCGAGCACGGCGCCCAGCGGCAACGTGGCGAGCAGCCCGAGCACGAGCACCCAGGCGAGCGTCAGCCAGCTGCCAGGGCTGCCAATCGCCAGGCCGGTGAACAGGAAAGCGCCGGTGAGCAGCGTGGTCGCGACAACGAACGCTATCTGCCCGGAGATGTTGACGACCTTGCCAAGCAGGTAGCCGAGCATGCCGTTCGGGATGGCCTTGGCCCGCAGCAGCGTGCCGTCCTCGCGCTCGGTCACGAGCAAGTCGCCCATTGTGATGAATCCGTACACCACGACGTTCAGGCCGAGCACGCTGACCAGCATCGCGGTGCCCAGCGAGAAGTGCGTCCCTGGCACGTGCGTGTGCCGGGTCCAGATCATCGCGGCGAGGAAGCTGCCGGTCGTGATCAGGATCGCGATCAGGTCATGCGGCGTGGTCAGGGTCTGCTTGAACTCGATCCAGCCACGGGACAGTCCCGCTCGCGCCGCCACCAGAGTGGGGTTCATGCCGCCACCGCCGTCAGCCTGCGCGGCACGCCGTGCTCCGCCTGGCGCACCAGTGCCATGTACGTGTCCTCCAGGCTGGCCCGGCGCACCTCCAGATCCTCGACCGACTCGCCGTACTGCCGGAACAGCTCCCTGACGAACGCCGTCGCGTCGTCCGCCGCGTGCACGAACCGCTGCCCGTCCCGGCTCCAGCGCACCTCGGACTGGCCCGACATCGCGCGGGCCAGTTCATCAGCGGAGCCGTCCGCGATGATCGTGCCGCCGGCCAGGATCAGGATGCGATCCGCCAGCCGCTCCGCCTCGTCCAGGTCGTGCGTGGTCAGCAGGATCGTGGTCTGCTCCCGGTCAGTGAGCCGGTGCACGACGTCATGGAAGTCGCGTCTGGCCTCGGGGTCGAAGCCGGCCGTCGGCTCGTCGAGGAACAGCAGCTCGGGCCGCCCCACGATGCCGATCGCCACGTCGAGGCGGCGCCGCTGACCGCCGGACAGGGTACGCACCCGCTTGCGCGCGTGCGGGGTCAGCCCGACCGTCTCGATCAGGTCGTCCACGTCCCAGGGGCGCGTGACGCTCGGCGTGGAGTACGGCGCGTAGTAACGGCCCAGGTGCGCGAGCAGCTCGCGGACCTGCCATTTCGCGTGGTCGCGCCAGGACTGCAGCACGACGCCGGTCCTCGCCCGCCACGCCTCGCCGCCGTGCGCGGGGTCGGCGCCGAGCACGCTGACCTCCCCCGCCGAACGCATCCGGAACCCCTCGAGGATCTCGATCGTCGTGGTCTTGCCCGCGCCGTTCGGCCCGAGCAGGGCGAGCACCTCACCGCAGCGCCCGGCGAAGCTGACCCCGTTGAGCACGTCGGTCTTGCCGTACCGCATCCGCAGATCACGGACATCCAGTACATCGTCCATGCGTCGGATGATAGCACGTCTACTACATTTCGTATAGGTCTTACAGCTTGAGTGCCGCCAGGATCTTGGCTGCGCGGGCGGCTGCGGCCTCCGGCGCGACATCGGGGGGAGCAGATCAGCCGGATCCCAGTTCAGGCTGGCCGTTGATCGTGTCGATGGCATGGCGCAGGTCGTCGGGGATGGAGCCGGCGGCGGTGATGAGGTGCTGGCCTGCCTGGATCTGGATGGTGCGGTAGCGGCGGGCGGTCTTGACGAACCGGCGGACCGGCCAGCCAGCGTGCTGCTCGATCCACCGGCTGACTGCCAGGGCGGCGAGCACGATGGTGAGGCGGGCTTCGATCGGTTGTCTTAGCCTGCGGCACACGGTAGATCACGTCGGATGCATGTGTGCAGTGTCGAGCTGCTACCAGTGCCGGTGGTGGCTAGCCCGCCGGTAGGCCAGCCCGGCTGCGGCTGCGGCCGTGACCGCCTGGAGTCGGACGCGGGAACTCCGCCAGACGGGCCGCCTGCGCAGGGTAGCCAGAGCTGGGTAGCCAACACAGAGCGTTGTTGCCCGCTCGTCGGGGTCCGGCTGGAATGCCACGGGCACCACCAGGCCGCCGGCCGCGCCGGCGAACACTAGCGGGTCGTTGGGATCTGTTGGATACAGCCGCAACCCCCGGCGTAGCGCCGCCGACGGAGATAGCGCCCGCACGACCAGCGGCTTGTGGCGGATCAGCACCTGGACTTCGCCGCCCAGCAGCGTCCAGGCGCGGAAGTTGGTGAGCAATCCCGGTTCCGGGGCGTAGTAGCCGGTCAGCTGCGCCCAGTGCTGGGGCTGGTCGGCCACGTCGGGTCGGGGCAGCCCGGATGCCGGGCCGGGGATGCCTAGCAGTGCGCGCAGGACCGCCCCGGCTAGCAGGTGCGCTCCGAACAGCGTGGCCGTGTTGGTCAGCACCACCACACCGAGCCCATCGTCGGGGGCAAGCAGCAGCGCTGCGGCAAAGCCCGGCAGGTTGCCGTCATGGCCGGCCACCCGGTGGCCGGCCGGGCGGTCCAGGAAGAAGGCAAGGCCCATGCCGGGGATGCGCGGGTCGGGGCTGTATTGCGGCGACCACATCATCACCAGGGTGCCGGGTTGCAGGATCCGCCCGTGATCGCCCGCGCCACCCTGCAGGAGCGCCTGGGCGTAGCGGGTCATGTCGGACAAGGTGGACCACACGGCCCCGGCGCCGAGGAGGCTGCGGTCGTAGTCGGCGACCGGCCGCAGCCGTCTTCCTCGCCACTGGTGACCGGCGGCCGTGGCGCCGTCTATCCGGCCGGAGCGCACATAGTCGCTGCTGCCCATCGCCAGGGGGTCAAACAGGTGCTCGCGCATGTAGTCAGGCAGGGGAACGCCGGAGATCTCCTGGACGAGCTGCCCTATGACGGCGAAGCCATGGTTGGCATAGGCCCACTTGGTGCCCGCGCTGACCTCAGGCCGGAGCGTCCCGTGGTACAGGGCGGCCAGATCCGCGGCTGGCGTGCCTGGCCGTGCCAGGCCCCGGGCCGCCGGGCGCAGTACGTCAGCGAGCCGCTGCAGTTCGCCGATGCCGGCGGTATGGGTCAGCAGGTGCCGGAACGTCACCGGCGGCCCGCCCGGCGGGGGCTGAATCTGGAAGGCACTGAGGTAGTCATTGACTGGGTCATCAAGCCCGAAGCAGCCTGCCTCCTGCAATTGCATCAGGCCGATGGCGGTCATCGTCTTGGTGACCGACGCGACCCGGAAGACGGTGTCAGGGTCCACGGACCGCCCTCCGCTGGCGTCCGCCACACCCTGGCAGACCATCGTAGGCGGCATACCTGGCCCGACCGCCGCGACCGCCACGCCAGTCAGGCCATGCAGGCCGGCCGCCTCCACCACCAGCGACGCAATGTTGTCCACGTCGTTCCTCCCGAGTCCGCGGTACCCGGACGTGGCACCGACACTCTAGCGAGGCGGGATGACGCAGGTTGCTGCCCGCGGCGCAGGCCTGCGCTGCGGTGGCCCGTCGCCGGTAGATCAAGGTCGGGTTCTCAAGTAGTGCGATCAGGTCCGCACCCCATCAGGCGGCAGGGGCTACCGCTCTCGGCGGCGACGTGCCGGGACGTCGCATCGGGTGGACGTGGGAATCTCCGTGTCGCCGGCCCGACGACTTCTACATATAGTCCGCATGTGGATTATGTAATCGTCCATCTCATGGGGAGTTGAGCGGCATGGACGAACAGTTTTCGGAGCCTCGGCCGAACGTGATCGTGAGCAGCGCGGGGTTTTGGGTAGAGGTGCTCGGACGGACCGGCCTGCGGTATACGGAAGGTGACCGGTCCGTTTGGATAGACTCGGAGGTGCTCGCCAGGCCGAGGGCCATGGCACTGTTCAAGGACTCGATCAAGACTTGGGACGGCGCAGGCTCTGAGCAAGTAAACGATACCGATCGAGACAGGATAGCTGGAAACATCAGGCGGGCATTTGAGTCTTGCGGGTATGAACTCGAGGTTCATGCGGATTTTGACTGGCGGTGACTCGCGGAGACGAGGTTGATCCAGGATGCGCTGGTCGGGGTGAAGTGCAGCTGGAACCGGGCGTGGCGCAGCCGCCCCGGCGGGCGGCTCCAGGTAAAGGCCGACGACGTCGCGGACCTTCTCGATGAACTGCGGATCCGTGCTCAGCCTCCAGGTCTGGATTAAGTGCGGCCTGAGGCCGGAAGACCAGCAACCGGAACCTCGGCCGAAGAGCGGAAGCTTCCCTGTCGGCAGCGAGCCCGCCAGCTCGTCCAGCGCCTGTCAGGCCCGTGCGAGTAGCGCAGGCTCAGGTTCGGGGAGGTGCGGATCGGTCGACAGCCATATCCATATAGCCGCCCAAGAATTGCAACGCCGCGGACACCAGGAACCACGCTGCCCACCCGTAGCATTTGCGCCGCTCTCGGTCAGTTCCCGCGCTGCGACCGAGAGAGAGCAGAACGAGGCCGATGCCGAGATTAAAGCCGCCGGCGGCAAAGCGCACGCCAGCGACGGCACGGCGGTGCCGGTACTCCCATGGCCTGATCAGACGCTTCATAACGGTGACAGATCGCGAGGGAGTGGTGCTGTCATCTGGTGCGTGCATCGCACGCCAGCACGATCCGCGACCTCAACGCCAGTGCCTGCGCCGTCTTCCGCCGCCGCGCCCAGCCCTCCAGCGCCTGCCGTTCCCCGGCGCTCAGGTTCAGCGCCGCCAGCTTCGGACTCGCCACGCTCCCAAGTCTAGCGGGGCTTGATTACGAATTTACGCCTCAGGACAGTAGCGACGCGCACAGTCGGAGACACCACATCACCTGAGAACTCTGGCTTAGCCGAGAACCGTGTCGATCGGCCGGGCTGACGTTCGTATAGGAGATAGAGGAGCCGGCCTGCGGCCGACGCAGCCCGGCGAAGCGAGGAGACATCAATGTCCGAGCCGAAGGTCCTGCTGACTGATCTGGGAATCCCCGAGTCACCACGGTGGCACGAGGGCCGGCTGTGGTTCTGCAACTGGATCGAACGCCAGGTCGTGGCGGTCAGCCTGGACGGCAAAGCCGAGGTCATGACCGCACGAGATCCTGACAGCTACCCGATGGGCTATTCCATCGACTGGCTGCCCGACGGCAGCCTGCTGGTGACGGGCGACAAGCTGCGGCGCCAGGAGCCCGACGGGTCGATGGTCGTCCACGCCGAGCAGCCCGCAAACGAGATCGTGGTGGACGGCCGCGGCAACATCTACCTCAACGGCGCGGACTTCGACTTCGTCGCGGGAGCGCCGCCCAAGCCCGGCTACATCAAGCTTGTCACCCCAGACGGCCAGCTACGCGAGGTCGCCGACGACATCCAGTTCCCCAACGGCATGGTCATCACGCCCGATAACCGGACGCTGATCATCTCCGAGTCGTTCGCCGGCCGGCTCACCGCGTTCGGCATCGACGCCGACGGAGGACTGTCCAGCCGCCGGGTCTTCGCCGAAGGACTCGGCCCGGACGGCATCTGCCTCGACGCCGATGGCGCGGTCTGGGTCGGCACTGCCGACTACTCGATCGTCCGTGTCGCCGAAGGGGGCGAGGTCCTGCAACGCGTGGAACTCCGCGAGAACCGGGCCCCGTTCGCGCTGATGCTCGGCGGACCGAACCGGCGAACCCTGTTCATCCTGACCGTCGAATGGCGGCCAGCCGACGGCCACGTCGTCAACCTCGATCGGCTGGCCAACGGGCCTCACACCGGAGAGATCCTGACCCTCCCGGTGTCCGTACCTGGCGTCGGCCGGCCATGACCCAGGTAGCCGGCTAATCCGAGTGCACTCAGCTCGCCAAGGAAGCGGGCATCAGCCTGCGCCAGCTCGCCCGCTACGAGGCGGGCGAACAGCAGCCCTCCTCAGCTAGCCGGGAGCCCGGCATGACGGGAGTCCGCACCGGTGGCCGCACGCACGGCACGTTACCGGTGCGTTCGGTCTAGCCTGTTACAGGCAACGGCGACCGGGTGAGGCTAGTGTCTGACGTGCCTGCTGAACGGGCTGTCTCGGATCCTGAGACGGACGCCGGTGGTATGCCGTGGATTCGGCGAGTGCCCTGGTGGCGGCGGGGGCTTGCTGTAGCGGCGGCGGTGATCGCCGTGCTGGCTGCTGTCTGGCTCATCGAGGGGGGCCGGGCGGTGGCGTGGGGGTTCCTTTCACCTTCCTGGCCGGTATCCCTGTCTTTACCAGCCCGCGTTCTTTCGGCCGGATTTGCCTCGCTTTCGCGGTTGTGCTGTTCGCGGTCGGAGTAGTCGGCGCTTTGCTGGCGTTGTTCGTCTACCTGCCGGTGGCGGTCATGCTGCTGCTCGCCTGGCTGGCCGATCCCGGCGCCAGGCCCCGGCTCGCGCCGCTGATCGCAGTGACGGATGCCGCCGTTTTCGTGCTGATGGCTGCGGTTCTGGGCGTAGCCATCTTGAGCTGAGCGGCCCGTCAACTCACGTGCCTATGGTGCAGCGGGCGGGAGACTATGTCTGCGTGGAGCCTGATTTGCCGAGCGTCAGCGTCCGGCTGCGGCGCGCGGATGCCGTTGTGCTGTTCGACTGGCTCGCCGAATACCAGGCCCGCGGCATCGTCCACTTCCACGCTGTCATCCGTCTGGCGCCCAGCCACGAGAACGTGGGGAAGCGGCACGACGCGCAGCCTAGCTGGCGAGCCGGGTCACGCATGGCGGCGGCGGCCGCATCAGCCGACCAGCAGCACGAGCTTCCCGCGCACGTGACCGTCCTCGCTGACGCGATGCGCCTCCGCGATCTCGGCGAGCGGGAAGGTCTGCGCGACCGGGAGCGAGAAGCGCCCGGACTCGATCAGCTCGCCGATCTCGGCGAGCGCGTGGATCGCGCGGCCAGGCGTCCCCGCTGCTGAACGTCACCCCGTGCTCCTGCGCGCCACCGAAGTCGGTGATCGTCACCGCGTGCTCCGGGCCGCCCGCGAGCTCGATGAGCTCGGGCAGGACGCCGCTCCCGGCGACGTCGAGCGCCGCGTCGACGCCGTCGGGCGCGAGCGTGCGAACCCGCTCGACGAGGCCCTCGCCGTAGGCGACGGGCTCGGCGCCCAGCGAGCGCAGATAGTCGTGGTTGGCGGGACTGGCGGTGCCGATCACGCGCGCGCCGCGCGCCACGGCGAGCTGGACGGCGGCGCTGCCGACCCCGCCGGCGGCGCCGTTGACGAGCAGCGTGCTCCCGGCCCTGACGCCGAGCGCGTCCAGCGAGCGCGTGGCCGTCTCGATGGCGACGGGCAGCCCGGCGGCCTGGGCGAAGCCAAGCGACGGCGGGATCGGCGCGTAGTCGGCGAGCAGGGCCAGCTCGGCCGCGCGCTCGCCGTCGGCGGAGAAGCCGAACACTCGATCGTCGACGGCGACGTCCGTGACGCCCTCACCGACCTCGTCGACGACGCCCGCCACCTCGCGACCCGTCGTCTGCGGGAGCTCCCCGCCCATCAGGCCCTTGCGCAGCTTCCAGTCGGTCGGATTGACGCCGACCGCGTGCACCGCGACCCGGATCTGGCCGGGCCCCGCGTGCGGATCCGGAAGATCCACGATCTCGAGGACCTCCGGGCCCCCGAACTGGTTGTAGCGGACTGCCTTCATCATTCGCTCCGATCTCGACCCCGTGGTGTCGCGCTTACTGATGAAGAAGGGTGCAGCTCTTTTGAGGTGAGCTAGTTACGCTGCGAGGACGTAGGTTTCGCGGTATTTCGTGTGGTGGATGCGTTCGTGTTCTCTGCGGAGGTGGTAGCGCCAGTAGGCGTCGAAGTCGCCGCTGGCGGTGAGGGCACGGAGCTTGAGGATGGCCTCGGCTCCTTCCAGGCCCCATCTCGCGCCTGTTATGTCCATTCTGTCCTTTACGATGTGGCGGCATGCTCCTTCGATGACTCCGGTGGCGATCGGCCAGCCTCTGGCGAGGGCCGCGGGGTAGTCCAGGTAGTCCTTCTTGTTTTCCAGGTAGCGGGCGCATTCGTCGGCGCCGGCGCGCTCTTGCGCGGAGTAGCCGCAGGCGGTGGCGCGGCGCCGGATCCCGGCGGCGACCTGGCGGGCCTTGCCGTGCAGGATCTTGCGGGCCTGGCCCGCAACCCATTCCTCGGCGGCGGGCTCGCCTTTGTCGAAGAAGGACCAGGCGGCCTGCCAGAGGTACTCAAGTACGTGGATGAAGTCGATGATGATCGTGACGGTGACGCCGCGGCTCGCGGCCTCGGCGGTCACGGCCTCGATCTGGGCGTTGTTGCCGTCCACGAGGACGGCCCATTTCCGCCGGCGGCCCGGGTCGCGGCGTTCCGCCTCGCCGAAGGCCACGGCGATGACGGCGGGGATGTCGCTGGTGACCGAGGCCGTCAGCCACTTGCCCTTCGCCTGCGGCTCCCGCGGCTTCCCCTTGCCTTCCGGCTTCGCGGCCTGCGCTTTCTTCTTTCTCCTCTTCTGCGCGGGCGTGCTGATGATGTCCTGCGGCGTGCGCGGGACGGGGACCGCGTCGTAGACGCAGGCCAGCTCGGCCATCCGCTTGCGGCCGTGCTTTTCCCCTGGTGACAGGCGAGTCGCGAGCTTGCCCTCCGCCGCCACGGCGGCTTTCGCGGTGGCAGGCCGCAGCGCGTCCGGCCGCATCACGATGCCCTTTCCGTCGAAGGTCAGCACCAGCGCGTGATCATCCGGCGCGGGATCCGGGCGGCGGTCCCCGCAGAAGCCGTCCACGTCGCGTGCCGCCCGCAGCACCAGCCCTTCTACCTGGCGTTTCCCGATCTTCACGCCGGTCGCGCGGCTGACCGCGGCGGCAGCGCCCTCATGCGAGCCGCGTACCGCCTCGACCGCGGCGAGCTTGCGCAGCCCGTGCGAGTGCTTCTCCTCCGGCAGGTTCAGCGCGGCGTCCAGCGGGTGCACGTTCGGCGCGCCGGGCGCCCGGTAGGCGATCCTGGATACCGTGACCTGACCGAACTTCGTCGCCAGCGGCCGTTCACGGCCTTTCTCCGCGCGCGTGCGCAGGACCCCGTCTTCGCCTGTCACGTCATGCCGCCGGACCTCGCGCCCCGCCAGCAGGTCCAGGTGCCCCTGGAACAGCAGCCGCAGCACCTCCCGTCCCCGCACGCCCACCTGCTCCTCCAGCTCAGCGTGCTGCAACCCGGCAGCATCCTGCGACGCCAGCCAGTTCTCCAGCCCTGCGTAACACTCCCTGGCCTGCGTGAACGCATCATCCCCGGGCACAGGCGCGTACTCTGGCATCGGGCTCCTTCTTTTCCGATCCGGTCGTCAGACAACCAGGACCGTAACGAGAAGGAGCCCTTTACACATGCACCGACACGAGCAAACCAGACACCAGAACACGCAGCGCGCTAAATCCCCTCCCCGCGCCGTCACCTCAGAAGAGCCGCACCCGATGAAGAATACGGGATATCAATGCAGCACTCTCGTTTTATAATACGCCTGGCTTCTACGTTAAGAATGGTTACGTAGAAGAACGTAACATAATGGAGCTGTGGGATATGTCAATATGGCGATCCTGGATTGCGGTGAGCCCGGCAATGCCAACGAGCACGGCGGTGATCGTGTTGGGGGAGAACCTTTCTACGTAGCGGGCCGCGCTCTGATCGGAATCGTGACCAGCTCGCCGATCCAAGATGAGAAGGGCTGTGGCCGAGACCACGGCCACAGCTAGCAGCTCCGAGCCCAGGGCCACATTGCGGTCGTGTACCCCACCGGACGACCTCCCAGATCAGCCCGTGACCACCATCGACCATCCTGCCAGTAGTTCGCATCAAGGCGATCGGATGTCAACTGGCGCTTGACGGTGTTCTTCCTTGCGGCCGGACCTGCATAGTGCGAGCAGGGATACCCCAACGACGGCTTTCCAAGGCACATCCGGGGCAGATGGCATCGTGAACACGCCAACAAAAATGAGAACTGGCGAGATACGACTTTGCAGGTCAGAGCATGCTCCGACGCGGCGTCGCAGGTGAGCGCAGGCGGGTCGCTACTTCCAGCGGAAGTGTACGAATAGCCGACCGAAGTTCTTGGAGTCCTTTTCGACACGGTGGTAGAGCGCCTTGATGTCTTTGCGCTCCAGAAAGCGCAGCACGTGCTTCTTGAGCTGGCCGGAACCCTTGCCTGGGATGATCTCCACCAGTGGCGCTTTCGTCCGGACCGCCTCGTCGATGATCCCCTGCAACGCACGATCGATGTCCTGGCCGCGATTGTAGATGTCGTGCAAGTCGAGCTTGAGCTTCATCTGGCCTTCTCCGGTCCGCTTAGGCAACCACGCTACGCTGGACCGCGGGCGTGAGCGCTGCGGACCGCCGTCCACCACGGGGAAACGGAGATCAAGGTGCTTTTCGGAGACGAGCACGTCAGGCGCTACGTGGCCACCGACGGTGCGGAGGGTTATCACTGGCAGGGCACCACCATCCTGATCCTGACCACGACCGGGCGCCGGACTGGTGAGCAGCGCAGCAACCCGCTGATCTATCACGAGCACAACGGCAAGTACCTGGTCGTGGCGTCCAAGAGCGGCTCAGACACGCCGCCTGCCTGGTATCTCAACCTGCAGGCTAACCCCGACGTGACGGTCCAGGTGCGGGGCGACGTCTTCGCGGCCCGGGCCCGTACCGCCACCTCGCAGGAGAAGCCGGCCTTCTGGCGTGAGATGACCGAGGTCTGGCCTGCCTACGACGACTATCAGCGCAAGACCGAGCGGGAGATCCCGGTCGGTCTTGCTGGAGCGAGCCTGAGTGATTCCCGGCCGGCCCGGCCCGGGCCGATAAGTGGGCCCGCGGACCGATCCGGCCGCGGGCGCGTCCCGAATAGTGGGTATGAGCAGACGCGACATGCGCGCATCGCAGCCAGGTCCCGATCCCGGCAGGGGCGGCGAACCCGATCTGAACGGGCTGCTAGGTCACGTCGCCCGCGGCGACCAGGGCGCCTTCGAGGCCGTCTATGACCGGCTAGCGGGCCCGGTCTACGGGCTGATCTGCAAGGTGGTCCGGGATCCCGCCCAGTCCGAGGAGGTCGCGCAGGAAGTCCTGCTCGAGGTGTGGCGCTCGGCGTCTCGGTTCGACCCGGCCAGGGGCAGCGCGGCAACCTGGGTGATGATGATCGCCCACCGGCGCGCCATCGACCGGGTCCGGTCCGCCAGCGCCGAGTTGCAGCGGGACCAGAAGAGCGCCACGGCCACGGTGGTGCCCGCGGTGGACGAGGTGGCCGAGGCGGTCGAGGCCAGCCTGGACGCCGAGCGGGTACGCCGCTGCCTGGACGGCCTGACCGAGGTGCAGCGCGAGTCGATCACGCTGGCCTACTACGGCGGCTACACCTACCGTGAGGTGTCCGGGCTGCTGGGGGTCGCCCTCGGCACGATCAAGACGAGGATCCGCGACGGCCTCATCCGGCTGCGCGACTGCATGGCGGTGAGCTGGTGAAGCTGCGCCGCGACGATCTGCACACCCTGACCGGCGCCTATGCGCTGGACGCCATCGACGGCGCCGAACGCGACCGCTTCGAGCGTCATCTGCGTCGCTGCCAGCCTTGTGACTACGAGGTGCGCGGCCTGCACGAGACGGCCGGGCGGCTGGGCGTGGCCGTCGCCAAGGCGCCGCCGCCCCAGCTGAAGGAGCGGGTCGTGGCCGCGGCAGCGCGCACGCGCCAGCTGCCGCCCGCCGCCGCCGAGCGGCCGCGGTCCCCGGCCAGCCGGTCCTGGCTGCCGCGGGTCGCCGTCGCCTTCGGCGCCGTCGCAGTGGCGGCCGCCCTGGTGCTGGCGTTCGTGCTGTCCAGCGTCCAGCGGCAGCTCGACACGGCCCGGGCTCAGGACAAGGCGATCTCGGCCGTGCTGACCGCGCCCGGGGCCCGGATCCTGACCGCCCGCGCGACCGTCGGCGGCACCGGCACGGTCGTCGTCGCCGGCCACCAGCACAAGCTGATCTTCACATCGGCCGGCCTGCCGCAGCTGTCGGCGGCCAAGGTCTATCAGCTCTGGCTGATCGGGCCGCCCCGGACCCGGTCGGTCGGCCTGCTGCCGACGGCCAGCGGAGGCCGGACGGCACCGGTGCTGGCCTCCGGAGTACGGGCCGGCGATCGCGTCGGGGTGACCGTGGAGCCCGCAGGCGGCACGTCCCAGCCGACCACCACGCCGATCCTGGTCATGTCGGTGCCCTAGCCCGCGAACGCCGGGCGGGGTCGGCCGACACGACGCTTTGACACCCCGGGGCCAGCTTGAGATTGTCTAGCGGATGACGGCGACGGACCGGGACGGCGCGGAGGAAGGCTTGGGCCCAGCGGCAGGCATTGCGCTCGCCATGATCAGCGGCCCGATACCGGACCTGCTGCCGTGATCTGCGTTCTCGGCGATGCTCATCTCGATGTCGTGGTCGCCCTCCGCGGGCCGATCGCGGAGGAGACCGATACCGATGCGGCCATCTGCGCTGGCCCCGGCGGCCAGGCCGCCAACGTGGCGGCCTGGGTGGCCGAGCTGGGCGGGACCGCACGGCTGATCGCAGCGCGCGGCAATGACCTGGCCGCCCAGCTGGTGGCGGGCGAGCTCGCCAGGCGCCGGATCGACCTGGTCGGGCCGGTGATCGACGGGCGCACCGGGGTGGTGGTCTCGCTGTCAGCAGGCGGCAGCAGCCGGTCGATGCTCACCGATCGCGGGGTGGGCCCGCGCCTGGCCGCGGCCGATATCGACGCCAGCTGGCTGGCCGGCTGCCAATGGCTGCACTTGCCCGCGTACAGCCTGGTCGCCGAGCCGGTCGGCGGTGCGGCGCTGGCCGCCGCGGCCCTCGCCCCGCGGCTGAGCGTGGACCTGTCCTCGACCGCCGCGCTGCTCGGTTACGGAGCCGGGCGGTTCCGTGCGCTGCTCGCCCGGCTGCGCCCCGACCTGGTCTTCGGCAATGAAGCCGAGGTGGCGCTGGTCGGGGACCTGCCCGGCTGCGAGGTCGTGGTTAAGCTAGGGCGCCGGGGCGTGCGGGCCGGCGGGATCAGGTACCCGGCGCCGCCGACTCAGCCCGCCGACGCGACCGGGGCCGGCGACGCGTTCGCGGCGGGCTATCTGCTCGGCGGCGTTGACCTTGGCCTCGAAGCCGCCGCGCGGGCTGTTGCGAAGATGGGGGCCATGCCATGACGCTGACGCCGCACGTCGGCGACGAGATCGCCGGGGCCCTCGAGCGCGGCGATCCGGTGGTCGCCTTGGAGACCACGCTGGTCTCGCACGGCTTCTCCGGCGGGCGCGGGCTCGATGCGGCGCGGGCCGCGCAGGACCGGGTACGCCAGGCAGGTGCGGTCCCGGCCACGATCGGGATCATCGACGGGACGATCCGGGTCGGGCTTGAGGACACCGAGCTCGCCCGGTTTGCCGCCGCGGGCGCCACTGCCCGCAAAGCGGGCGCCAGGGACATCGCGGCCTGCGTGGTGCAGGGCGCGCTCGGGGCGACCACCGTGGGCGGAACCCTGGCCGTGTGCCGGGCCGTCGGGATCAGGTTTCTCGGCACCGGCGGCATCGGCGGCGTGCATCGCGGCTACGGGCACCATCTCGACATATCCGCCGACCTGCCGCAGATCGCGCGCACCGCTGCGGTGGTGGTCTCATCGGGCGCGAAGTCGATCCTGGATGTCGAGGCGACGGCGGAACTGCTGGAGACGCTCGGGGTCCCGGTGCTTGGCTGGCGGACGGCCACGCTGCCGATGTTCTACAGCGCCGCGGGCGGGCCCGCGGTGTCGGCGGTGGTGACGACCCGCGAGGAGGCAGCCGGCGTGGCCGCCGCGCACTGGCAGCTGAACGGGCCGGCCGGGCTGCTGCTGGCCCAGGCGCCCGCCGTGGGGCTGGACATCGAGCCGATCCTGGCCGAGGCGGTCGACCGGGTACGGGCCACCGGCGTCTCCGGCCAGACGGTCACCCCGGCGGTCCTGGCCCTGGTGGAGGAGCTGAGCGCCGGTCGCAGCGTCGAGGTCAACCAGCGGCTCATCGCCGACAACGCCGCGCTGGCCGCCGAGGTAGCCATCGCCTACTGCGCAGCGCAGGCCGGTCCGGGCTCCTGACCGAGCAAACTGCCGGGCTGCGGGGCCGCCCCGCCCGCATGTCGTGAAGCCGCAGCCAGCCGGCCCGCCCCCGGGCGGCTCCGGTGCGGACTGGGGCAGCCTGCCCCAGGTCGGCGCGGCATCGCCGGTTCCCGTGCACGAGACGAGGGTCACGCCCCGCCGGGTTATCCAGTACATCATCGACGACATCCTGGTCGGGATCATCCCGGCGATCGTGTGGTGGCTGGTCGGCGACCGGGGCAGCGGCCTGATGCACGCCATCGGGTGGCTGATCGCGGCGGTCGTCGCGGTGCTGATCATGATCTGGTACTGGGTGCTCAGGCCCTACGGCCACGGCGGCCAGACCTTCGGGATGCAGTGGCTGGGCCTGCGGATCATAAGCAAGGACGGGGATCGCGCCAGCAAGACGCAGCTAGTGATCAGGTGGATCCTGCTCATCATCGACACCCTGTTCCTCGGGCCGGTCGGGCTGATCACGATGCTCCTGTCGCATTACCGTCAGCGGGTCGGTGACCATGCCGCCCGGACCATGGTCGTGCGGTCCCACAGGCAGCTGGGCCAGGCCGGGCCGACCGGCATGGGCGCCGCGCAGGCGCCGCCGCCCGGGCAGGCACCGTAGGAGGCGATGTCCGCAGCAGGCGGCGGCCTGGCCGGCGCCCTGGTTTCCGCGCCGGCGCGGATCGCCTCAGCTGTCGGCGACTAGCGCGCGAAGCCGTTTACGGTCGGTTTTCATGACACTGGTCAGCGGGATGGCATCGATGATGCGGACGTCGCGCGGGTACTTCACCGCCGACAAGTGGCGCCGGGCGTGGGCGACCAGCTCGCCGGGCTCGGTGGTGGCGCCGGCCCGCAGCTGGACGAAGGCGACCACCTCCTCGCCGAGCCTGGGATCAGGCTTGCCGACCACGGCCGCGGCCACCACGTCGGGATGAGCCACCAGGACGTCCTCGACATCGCGGGGGTAGACGTTGTACCCGCCGCGGATGATCAGGTCCTTGATCCGGTCCACGATGTACAGGAAGCCGTCCACGTCCAGCTTGCCGACGTCGCCGGTGTGCAACCAGCCGCCCCGCATCACCTCGGCGGTCTCGTCCGGGGCGTGCCAGTAGCCGGTCATGACCATCGGGCCGCGCACGCAGATCTCGCCGTCCTCGCCGGGTGCGGCCTGCGACGAGTCCGGCCGCTCGATCCGCACCTCCACCAGGGGGGCCACGGCCCACACTGCCGGCCCGGGTCGCCCCGACCGGCGAGGTCGAGATGATCGCGGCCGTCTCGGTGCAGCCGTACCCTTCGGCGATCTCGACGTGCGGCAGCCGGCGCGCGAAATCCTCCGCCACCTGCCGCGGCAGCGGCGCGGCGCCGCTGCTCAGGCGGATCAGGGCGGACAGGTCATAGTCCTCGAGCGGCTGCTGCAGCAGGATCTGCAGCATCGAAGGGACCAGCGGGCTGGCGTTGACCCGGTAGTCAGCGGCCAGCCGCAGCCAGCCGACCGGATCGAACCACCGCATCAGCACCGAAGTCCCCGGGTCCGGGGCGTGCAGGCTCATCACGCTCACCATCAGCCCGTAGACATGCGACAGCGGCAGCGGCAGCAGCACCGTGCGCAGCGTCTCCATATACGACGTGGCCATCGCCGCCCACGCCGAAGCCGACAGGGCATCGTGGCTGATCATCACCCCCTTGGACCGGCCGGTAGTGCCGCCGGTATAAAGCAGGGCGGCCAGCTCCGACGGCTCGGCGTCGGTGAGATCGGCTTCCGCCGCGGTCTCCAGGTCGGCAAACGGTATCAGGCCGCTGCCGCTGCCCGCCGGCGGTTCCCCGACGATGATGACGCCGCGCAGGCTGCCCACGCCCGCGGCAGCGGCGGTCACCTTCGGCAAGATCTCCGGGGTGGTGACCACGAAGGCGGCCGCGCTGTCGGTGAGCACATGCCGTAGCTCGTCCTCGCTGAGCAGGAACAGCACCGGAGTGGTCACCGCACCGGCCCGCCAGACCGCGTGGTAGGTGATGCTGACCTCGGGGCAGTTGGCCATGCAGATCACCACGCGGTCACCGGGGCGCAGCCCGGCGTCGCGCAGGCCACCGGTTACCCGCCGGACGCGCGCCGCGAGCTCGGCGCCGGTCCACCGCCCGCCCTCGTAGAAGAGCTCCGTCTCCGCGGCGTGGCGATCCCAGGCCTGCTCGGCCAGGCGCTGCAGGCTCGTTCCCGTCGCGCGCGTCACCATCGGTGCGGTCGGTGCGGTCACGTGCTGTTCTCCCCGTCGGGCCAGGCCTTGCGGTGCGGTGCCGGCGGCGCTGCCTCGTCATCAGGCGCCAGGGCGATTAGCGGCATTATCGCACCGGAAGTTCGCTTCGCGGCGCGGCCTGCCCGGCGGGCGACACCTGTCTGCCGGGCGCTGCCCCCGGGCCGCACCCGTCGCGATCGCCCAGGGCGGCTGGCTTTCCAGCGGCCCACCAGCGGCCGAGCAGCGGCCGAGCAGCGGCCGAGCAGCGGCCTACCAGAGGCCGAGTAGCGAGCCGAGAACGCGGGCCGCCTGCCCGCCGCTCTCTTCGGCGATGGCCAAGGCGGCCGGTACATCAAGGTCGCTGGCCAGTGCCGCCCGAATGGCGGTGACAGCCGCGTCGCCCGCGCCAGGCGTGGCGGCGCCGGTCCGGCCCGCCGCGCCCTGCAGGCGCTCCAGCCTGGCCGCCGCGGCCTCGAGCCCGGCGTGATCGTAGTCCCAGTCCTGTTCCCAGTGCCGGTCCAGGATCAGCAGCCGGATGGCCGCGGCCGGGTAGCGGGCCAGCAGTTCGCTGATGAGCACCAGGTTGCCCGCGGACTTGGCCATCTTCGCCCCGCCGATCCGGACCACGCCGACCTGCAGCCTGGCCCGGGCAAACGGCGATACGCCGGTCAGGGCCTCGGCGAACGCCGCCTGGTAGGCGTGGTGCGGGAAGCGCAGGTCCGCCCCGCCGGCCTGGACGTCGATGGTCGGGCCGAAGGTATGCAGCGCCATCGCCGCGCACTCCGCATGCCAGCCGGGGTGGCCGGGTCCCCACGGGCTGGCCCAGGCCGGCCCGTCCGCGGTGGAAGCCCGCCAGACCAGGACGTCGAACGGGTCGTCCTTGGCGGCGGCGTCGGGCTGGTCGCCGTACTCGGCGGCCAGCCGCAGCGCCGTGGCACTGTCCAGGCCGCCGCTGCGGCACCGCCCCGCCGCGGAAATAAATCTGGCCGTCGCGCTCGTATGCGGCGTCCCGCGCCAGCAGGCCCGCCGTTAGCTCGATCACATGCTGCACATAGGCGTGCGACCGGGGGCCGATGGCGGGCGGCCGGACGCCCAGTGCGGCCATGTCCTGATCGAAGTAGAACTGCTGGATGGCGGCGAACCGGTCATAGGGCGCGCCGGCCCGGTTCGCGGCGGCGAGCAGCACATCGTCGTCGTCGGTCACATTCCGGCATACGATCACTTCGGCGCCCGTCGCGTGCAGCACGCGGGCCAGCGTGTCGACCCAGACAAAGGTCGCGGCGTGGCCAACGTGGGTCACGTCATAGGGCGTGATCCCGCACGCGTACAGCCGGGCCCGCCCGACCAGCGGCAGCGGCATCCCGCCCAGCGACATGACCGGCGGCAGGTCGGTGACCAGCATCTGTTCCATCGGCTGCCTCCTGCGCCCGCACTCCCGCCCGACTTTACGGCTCCTGGGGCGAGAGTAGCCCAGGGCAGCAGGCGGGTCAGGCGAGCCGTCCGGGTGGTACCTGCCGGATCCGGCCGATCAGGGCGGCCAGCAGCGCCGCCCGGTCGGGCATGAGCCGGACGTCGGTGTGCTCGTCGCGGGCATGCGGGCGGCCGCCGACCGCGCCGAGCCCGTCCAGCGTCGGAACGCCGATCGCGGCGGTCAGGTTACCGTCCGAGCCGCCGCCCGACCGCACCCCCGCCGGGGGCTCGATCCCGATGTCGCCGGCGGCGCGACGGGCCAGCTCGTACAGCTCGCGGGCGGCGTCGGCCTCCAGCGGGTAGCGGTTGATGCCGCCCGTGACCGTCACGGCTGCGCCCGCCACATGAGGTGCCGCCCGCCGGATTCCCTGGTCGACGCGTTCTAGCTCGGCGGCCGTCCAGGCGCGCACATCCACGGCCAGGCTGGCGGCTTCCGGAACCGTGTTCATGGTCGTCCCCGCGACCAGCGTGGTCGGCGTGACCGTCGTCCCCGCATCCGGATCCGCTATCCCGGCCAGGGCGAGCACCTGGTGGGCCAGTTCGATGCCGGCGTTGACGCCCAGCTGCGGCTCGAGCCCGGCATGCGCCGCCCGGCCGCCCACGCTGACCTGGTACCCGCCGACTCCCTTGCGGGCGATCTTTACCGCGCCACCGTCCGCGCTTGGCTCGCACACCAAGACGGCCGCGGCGCCGCGGGCCTGATCCTCGATCAGGGTCCGCGATGACGGCGAGCCGACTTCTTCGTCGCTGGTGAGCAGGAGCGAGACCGAGTCCTTGTGGTCGAGCAGCATGATGGCGGCCAGCGCCTGGACGATGCCGGCTTTCATGTCGAAAACACCCGGGCCGGACGCGATGCCGTCGGTGACGGTAAACGGCCAGTCCCCGAGCGTGCCCAGCGGCCAGACGGTGTCGAAGTGCCCGAGGATGAGAGCCGGCCGCGGCGCCGCCGCTGGCCAGAGCAGATGCGGCCGGCCGCCTGCGGTCAGCCGCTCGGCCGGCCGGCCGAAGGCCTCGGTGCCCATGTCATCGAGCAGCGCGGCGCACCGCGAGAGCGCTGTGGTCTCCGCCGAGGGTGACTCGCAGCTCACCAGTTCGGCCAGGCATTCCCGCATCCACGAGGCCCGGGCGGCGGCGGCCGCCCGGAGCCGGTCAGCGGGAGCTGCCCGGAGCCGGTCAGCGGGCACGGCCCGGTTGCGGCCCGGCCCCCGCGGACCGCATCTCGCCGCCCTCGCAGCAGGGCAGGATGAAGTAGCAGCGAGGACAGATCCACTTCGAGCCGTTCCCGTAGGGGCGAAGGTCGGCTTGGGCGCATTGGGGGCAGCTGTCGCCCGGGACCTGGCAGGTGGTCACCTTCCTACGGGTAGGGGCCGGCCGCCCGGGCGGTCGTGTGCGACGCGCATCCGGAATGCGCCGCGCCCGCCCGCCCGCGCCCGCCGATCGAGAAACCGGGCGCAATTGCGGGGGTTGGCCGGCCGGCGGCCGGCTGGGCCCTCCAGACTGGAGGCATGGGATTCGACTTGCCTGGCCTTCTCGCCGCGCGCCGCGGGCAAGGATACGAGCTGCATGCGCGCTATCTCAATCCGCAGCTGCCCCGCATGCTGCATGCCATCGGATTCGACCAGGTTTATGACCGGGCGCAGGGCGCCTATCTCTACGATCGCGACGGTAACTCTTACGCCGACTTCCTGACCGGCTTCGGCGTCTTCGGGATCGGGCGCAACCATCCGGTGGTGCGCGCCGCGCTGCACGAGGTCCTCGACGGTGAGCTGGCCGACCTGGTCCAGTTCGACACCCCGCTGCTGCCGGGCCTGCTGGCCGAGCAGTTGCTGGCCGCCGCCCCCGGCCTGGACCGGGTCTACTTCTGCAACAGCGGCACCGAGGCGGTGGAAGCCGCGCTGAAGTTCGCCAGGTACGCCACCGGCAGGCCACGGATCATCTACTGCGAGCACGCCTTTCACGGCCTGACGGCCGGCTCGCTGTCGGTTAACGGGGCGGCGGAGTTCCGGCAGGGCTTCGACCCGCTGCTACCCGACGCGCGGATCCCATTCGGCAGCCTGGACGCGCTGGAAGCCGAACTCCGCAAGGGCGGCGTCGCGGCGCTCATCGTCGAGCCCGTCCAGGGCAAGGGCGTCCACGTGGCGCCCCCTGGGTACCTGGCCGGGGCCCGCAAGCTGCTGCATGACCACGGCGCGCTGCTCATCTGCGACGAGGTCCAGACCGGGCTCGGGCGTACCGGCCGCTTCTTCGGCTACCAGCACGACGACGTCGAGCCGGACATCGTGACCGTGGCCAAGGCGCTGTCCGGCGGGTTCGTCCCGGTCGGGGCGACCTTGGCCAAGGACTGGATCTTCGGCAAGGTCTACTCGTCGATGGACCGGGTGCTCGTGCACGACTCGACATTCGGCAGCAACGCCATGGCCATGGCGGCCGGCCTGGCCTCGCTGGCCGTCATCGAGGACGAGCAGCTGGTCAGCAACGCCGAGCGGACCGGAGCGGCGCTGCAGGCGGCGCTGACCGAGCTGGCCGGGGAGTACGAGATGCTGGCTGGGGTGCGCGGCCGCGGGCTGATGATCGCCCTGGAGTTCAGCAAGCCGCGCTCGCTGAAGCTGCGGGCCGGCTGGAACATGCTGCAGGCCGCCAGGCGCGGCCTGTTCGCCCAGATGGTCGTGGGCATGCTGTTCCGGCGGCACCGGGTCCTCACCCAGGTGGCCGGCGACTACATGGAAGTGATCAAGCTGCTGCCGCCGCTGACCATCGGGGACACCGAGGTCGCCCTGTTCGTGGACGCGTTCGCCGACGTGATGAACGACGCTCACCAGGGCGGCGGCCTGATGTGGGACTTCGGGCGCACGCTGGTCAAGCAGGCGGTCAGCCGCCCCGCCGCCAGCGGGCCGGGCCGGGGCTAAACGGCGGGCCAGGCCGGGGCCAGACGGCGGGCCAGGCCGAGGCCAGACGGCGGACTGGCCGGGGCGCTAGCGGACCGGATCGAGGATGACGACCGGTATCTGCCGCGTGGTCTTCTGCTCGTAGTCGGCGAAACCGGGGTAGGCCTGTTTGTGCGCGGTCCAGATCCGGTCCCGCTGCTGCTCATCGGCAACCCGGGCGTCGGCCTCGATGGTCTGGGTGCCGATCTCGGCGCGGACCCGCGGATGGGCGAGCAGGTTGTGGTACCAGTCCGGGTTGGTCGGGGCGCCCGCCTTGGAGGCGAACACCGCGTAGCTGTCCCCGACCGGCCGGTACATCATCGGATTCACCCGCTCCTGGCCGGTCTTCGCCCCCACGGTGTGCAGGAGCAGCAGCGGCGCACCCTCGAAGGGGCCGCCGACCCGCCCGCCGTTGGCGCGGAACTCCGCGATGATCTTGCTGTTCCAGTCGGTGGCCTCGGCCATCTCCCGCTCCCGTCAGTCGTCCGCACCCGAACCGGGGCCGCCCGCCGCCGCCCGGATGCTCGCGATCGTAGCGGGCGGCGTGCTCGCAGGCCGGACGCGGCCCGTGGGTTACCGGCCTATGCAGGAACGGATGTCTCAGCCGACTCCCGTCCCGGTCAGCCGGACCCGCACCGTGTGCTTGCCCAGCAGGTCAGTCCAGGTGAGCCGGTAGAGGCCGGTGATGGTCCCGGCCCGGGCCGGGACGAAGGTGACCGGGATCTTCAGCTCGTAGCCCGGCCCGAGCGGCAGTCCAGCCGGGACCCGGTAGGCCGCGGTGAAGGGCGCGGCCGGCGGCGAGGTCACGGTCACGGTGGCGGGCAGGTCGCCGACGTTGGCGATCCCGATGGTGGTCCGCGCCCAGATCGGCCGCATCACGCACGGCCGCGCGCAGCGGGCCGATGGCACAGCGGCGAACGCGTCCAGCGTGCCCGCGGAGCCCTTGACGCTCGCTGCCCTGACCACCCACACCACTGCGGATCGCGGGCTGGTCCCGGTCGAGGTGACCACGGGCGATCCCGACGTGAACCCGAATCGCATGGTGCTGTTGGCCACATCGGCCAGCCGCGGCCGACCCCCCGGCCGGCCTGGAACTTCAGCATGCGCAGGTAGTCAGCCCGGCCGAGGTAGTACACATAGTCGTCGGACCGGCGGGAATTGCCTGCCGTCACCGTGGCCACGTCACCGAACACCGCGGGATGCCCCCACTGGCCGCCGAACGGGCCCGCCTCGCTCACGTAATCATTGCCGCCGACAGCTGGACCGCCCTGGTCGAGATGTTCACCCCGGCCACGAAACCGGTGAACGGCTGATCGTCGCAATGCGAGCCGAATCCGGCGTAGACGCGCCCGCCGAGCAATAACAGCCCGGTCCGCTGCCACTGGTCAAAGGCATCGAAGTTCAGGCCCTTGTCATTGAAGGGGCTGCCGCCGATCGGGACTCGCTCGCGGATTCGCCCGGTCCTGGCATCGATCCCGAACATCAGGAAGCCTGCCTGGGAAGTAGCACTGCTGACGGTCTCGGCAACCAGGTAGACCGCCTTGGTGCGCGGGTCGTAAAACCGGGGTGCTGGTCACCCCGACCGTTGGAGGCAGGTCGGGGCAGGCGGTCGTCGACGCCGACCACGGCTTGCCGAGCCGGTCTGACCACCGCACCTGCCCGGTCACCGCGTTCAGCCCGTACACCCAGTCCTGCTCGGTCGCCACGATCAGGGTCCGCCCGACGACCAGCGGCTGGGCATAGACCTGGCCGGTCACCCGCCTGGAGAACAGCCGGCCGAAACTGCCGCTGCGCAGCACTGCGGGGCTCAGGCCCGGTTCACCGCGGTCCCAGCCGGTCCGCAGGTTGTTCCGGGAGGCGGTCAGGTCCCCGGCCTGCGGGTTGTTGCGGGTGGCGGTTGGGTGGCGGGGCTGGGTGGTGTTGTTGTGGGCGGCGGTCGGGTCTCCGGGCCGGGTGGCCCGGGCAGGTGACCCGGCCGGGATCACGAGCACGCCGGACACGGTGGCCAGCGCGATGGTGACGTTGATCGCAGCCGCGACATGCGGCGCGCACCCCGCAGCTGCCAGCTCCTCCGGCGACATACCGCCACCCCGTGCATCCTTCCAGCGCGAACGCCACGTCCTGCTCGCCGGGGAACCGCCGCGCCAGCCACCGGGCCAGATGCACCCGGTCAGCGGGCGCGACCTGCCCCCCGGGTCACCTCACCGGTGACCGTGTCGACATAGTCGAACATGAGCTGCTTCCGGTGAATGTCTAAGCCACCTACGATGGACACCGGGACCTCCTCAAGCTCCCGAGGGCGCCCAAAGCGCCCGCACGCGAATGCTTACACACCAATCGTGACGCGTCTGAGCTGAGGAGGTCTCCCGCAAACAGGCAGCAACCCGCCAGCCCAGCCACCACGCAAGCAGCCGATGCATGTCATCTATTGGGACGACTAGCAACTCGGCCTCCGGGCCGGTCAGTCCCGGGTGCGTCACCTTCTCGCCGCCAGTTCAGGCCACATTTGGGGCAAAGTCTGGACCGGTCAGCTCACTCTTACCGGATTTGTTGAGCTGTGGATACCCTAATGTCCGAATTGAGGTTAGCAAATCCGGTAAAAGTGCCGGCCAGACGTTCGTGGCGGGCGGGCCGCGGTAGGACTGCCCTACGCGGGGGCGGCCGTCGAGGCCGCGAGAGTGTCCAGGATCTGCTGCCCGTACTTACCGAGCTTGGCCTCGCCGACCCCGTTCACCGTGGCCAGCCCGGCCAGCGTCGACGGTAGCTCGGTGGCGATCTGCCGCAAGGTCGCATCGTGGAAGATCACGTAGGCGGGCACGCCCTGCTCCTTGGCGGCCGCCGCGCGCCAGGCCCGCAGTTGCTCGAACACCGGCACCGCCGAGGCAGTCAGGTCGGCGACCGCCGGGCTGCGCGGCGTCCGGGCTGTTCGCGCCGCCCGTCCCGGATCCCGGCGCAGCATTACCTGGCGCCGCTGGCCCAGCACCTCGTAGCTGTCCTTGGTCAGCACCAGCGTGCCGTAGTCCCCCTCGACGGCCAGCAAGCCCTGAGCGAGCAGCTGTCGCACCACCCCCCGCCACGCCGCCTCGTCGAGCTCGCTGCCGACCCCGAAGACGGTGAGGGAGTCGTGACGGTGCTGGATGACCTTCGGCGTTTGCTTGCCGCGCAGGATGTCGATCAACTGGCCCGCGCCGAATTTCTGGTGCCGCTCCCGGACCAGCCGCAGCACCGTCGAGAGCAGCTTCTGGGCTTCGATCGTGCCGTCCCACGCCTCCGGCGGCGACATGCAGGTATCGCAATTGCCGCACGCGGCGGCAGGCTGGCCGAAATAACCGAGCAGCTGCGATCGCCGGCACTCGATCGTCTCGCACAGCGCCAGCATGGCGTCGAGGTGGATGGCGAGCCGACGACGGTGCGCCAGGTCACCTTCGGAGGTCTCGATCAACTTGCGCTGCTGCACCACGTCCTGGAGGCCGTAAGCGAGCCAGGCGGTGGCCGGCAGCCCGTCCCGCCGGCCCGCCCGGTCTCCTGGTAGTAGCCCTCGACCGACTTGGGCAGGTCGAGGTGGGCGACGAGCCGCACATCGGGCTTGTCGATGCCCATGCCGAACGCGATGGTGGCCACCATGACCAGGCCGTCATCCCGCAGGAACCGGGCCTGGTTCGCGGCCCGCGTCCGGGCATCGAGCCCCGCGTGGTAGGGAATGGCCCCGATCCCGTTACCGGCCAGGAAGTCCGCGGTCGCCTCGACCGACGCCCTGGACAGGCAGTAGACGATCGCCGCGTCACCGGGGTGCTCGGCGCGCAGCAGGCGCAGCAGCTGCTGTCGCGGCTCGGCCTTCGGCTCGATGCGGTAGGTGATGTTCGGTCGGTCGAAGCTCGCCACGAAGTGGCGGGCCTGGGTCAGGTTCAGCCGGGTGGCGATCTCGGCCCGGGTGGCCTGGGTGGCGGTGGCGGTCAGGGCGATGCGGGGCACCGCCGGCCACCGCTCGTGCAATACCGACAGGCCGAGGTAGTCGGGGCGGAAGTCGTGCCCCCACTGGGCCACGCAGTGTGCCTCATCGATAGCGAACAGCGAGATGGCGCCGCGATCCAGCAGCCTGCCGGTCGATTCGGCGCGCAGCCGCTCGGGGGCCAGGTAGAGCAGGTCAAGCTGGCCGGCCAGGAAGGCGGCCTCGACCTGCCTGCGCTGCAACGGGTCCTGGGTAGAGTTGAGGAACCCGGCCCGCACGCCAACCGCCGACAAGGCGTCCACCTGGTCCTGCATCAAGGCGATGAGCGGCGAGATGACCACCCCGGTGCCCGACCGTACGAGTGCGGGAATCTGGTAACAGAGCGACTTGCCACCGCCGGTCGGCATCAGCACCAGCGCGTCCCCGCCCCCGGTGACGTGGTCGATGATCTCGCGCTGCCCGTCCCGGAATGACTCGTAGCCGAACACCCGGCGCAGCACCTGCAACGCGGCGGCCGGCTCGGTGCCGGTGTCCGCGGCGGTGCCGATGCCGGGGGAAGCCACCAGGCGAGTCTAAGGCCCGGTCGTGACAGACTCCGGCTATGAGGCAGTCGGCAGCGTGCGGTTCACCGACTGGGGGCCAGCACGATCGGCGAGCTGACCGCCGGTGGCCGGCTGCGGTTGTTCGCCGACCCGTCGCCGTTCAGCGGCTCAACGACATCGCCGACGGGCCGGACGGCGCGCGATGTGGTTCACCGAGCAGACCGGCATAGTCGGCCGCGTGACCCGGGCGGATCGCAAGCCCGATATCGGGATGCAGCGCGCTCCAGGCGGCCGTCCGCAACCCCGTGCCGCCGAATACATCGTGCCAGGCAAATAACCTGCCACCGCGCCACAGCAACGCGTCCTGTGCTTCAGTCAGGTGGTGAGCCCGGCAGAGATCTTCGCGCTCACCGGGGCCGGGGTTCTGGCCGGGGTGGCCAGCACCGTCGCGAGCTTGGCCTCGGTTGTCTCCTATCCGGTGCTGCTGGCGATCGGGTTGCCTCCGATCAGCGCGAACGTGACGAACACCGTGGCGCTGGTGTTCACGGCGGCCGGGGCGGCGGCCGGCTCCGGCAGGAACTTTCCGGCCAGGGCCGCCGGGTGCTGCACCTGGGCGTGCTGACGGCGGCCGGCGGGACGGCGGGCGCGGCGCTGCTGTTGCTGTCGCCGCCGCGGGCCTTCGAGGTCGCCGCTCCGTGCCTCATCGGGGTCGCCGCGCTGTTGCTGATCGTGCAGCCGAGGATCGCCGGGCTGACCGCGCGGCCGGGCGGCGAGCGCAGCCTGCTGCTACGCGCGGCCGTCTTCGCGGTGGCGGTCTACATCGGCTACTTCGGCACGGCAGGCGGGATCCTCATGCTCACGGTCCTGCTCGCCATGCTGGAGCTCCCGCTGGCCCGGATCAACGCGGTGAAGAACGTGGTGTCCGGGCTGGCCAACGCGGCCGCCGCGATCGGGTTTGCCGTGTTCGGCCCGGTACGGTGGGCGGCTGCGGTGCCGCTGGCGGCCGGCTTCCTGATCGGCGGCTGGATCGGCCCGGCGCTGGTGCGCCGGTTGCCAGCCGGCGCGCTGCGCGTATTCATCGGCAGCTGCGGGCTGGTCCTCGCGGTCATCCTGGGCGTCCGGACCTACCGGTGAGCCGGGCCGTCCGCAGGCTTTCATGATCGTTGTTATCTAGTGGTGGGCTGACCCCGGCCGAATAACCACGATCATGAGTCCGTGGCCCGGGGGGCGGGAGTTGGAGGGCGGGGCCGCGCAAATCCTGGCCGCCGCGCGGTGGGGCCGCTGAGCGGGAACGGATATCAGCGGCCCGCCGCCCAGCGGCGGATCATCGCGATCCGGGCCCTGATCTGCTCCGCGGTGGCCTGCGGCAGCGGTGGGCCCCCGCAGGCCCGGCGAAGATCGGCGTGAATGACGCCGTGCGGCTGGCCGGTCCGGTGATGCCAGGCGGCGATGAGCAGATTGAGTTCCTTGCGCAGGGCGGCGAGCGTCTCGCGAGTGGCAGCGGGCGCCGCGGCCGGAGGGGCTGCGCCCGGTCGTGCGGTGGCCGGTCGTGCGGTGGCCGGTCGTGCGGTGGCTGGCTGTGCGGTGGCTGGCTGTGCGGTGGCCGGGGCACCGGCGGAGGTCCGCCCTGAATTACCGGCGTGTCCCTTCGTGAGCTGGTGAGCCTGCCGCTTGCGCAGCAGCAGCGAGACTTGCTCGGGCTCGAGCAGTCCGGGCAGGCCGAGGAAGTCCTCCTCTTCGGCGGACGCACCGAATTCGGCGCCGTCATACAGCACGCGGTCGAAGTGCGCCGACGCTTCCAGCGCCTGGAACGGCAGGTCGTCCAGCTCATCCCGGGTAGTGCGCTGGCGCCGCGCCTCAGCGAGCTCATTGTCCTCGGGGGCGTCGTCGCCGCGGCGGCTGAGCACGTGGTCTCGCTCGGCCTCCAGCTCCGCGGCGTAGCCGAGCAGGACCGGGATCGAGGGCAGGAACACCGAGGCCGTCTCGCCGCGCCGCCGGCCGCGGACGAACCTGCCGACCGCCTGCGCGAAGAACAGCGCGGTACCGACGCTCGTGGCATACACCCCCACGGCCAGGCGTGGGATATCCACTCCCTCAGACACCATCCGGACGGCGACCATCCACCGGTCGCCGGACGCCGCGAACTGAGCAATCTTGCGGCTGGCGGACGGGTCGTCGGAGAGCACCACGACCGTCCTGGTCCCGGTGATCCGGCGCAGCAGTGCGGCGTAGGCACGGGCATCGGCATGGTCGCCGGCGATCACCAGCCCGGCCGCGTCCGGCATGTCCCTGCGTACCTCGGCCAGCCTACGGTCCGCGGCCTCGAGCACCCGGGCGATCCAGGCCCCGTCCGGGTCCAGCGCGGTCCGCCAGGCCTGGGCGAGCTGATCGGCGGTCATCGGCGCGCCCAGCGTCCCGGTGACCTCGTCGCCGGCCCGCGCTCGCCACCGCATCTCGCCCGAGTAGGCCAGAAAGATCACCGGACGGACGACGCCATCCTCGAGAGCCGGGCCGTACCCGTAGACATAGTCCGACGAGCTGCGCCTGCTGCCGTCGGCAGCCTCGGCATAGCTCACGAACGGGATCGGGTTGGTGTCGCTGCGGAACGGGGTCCCGGTCAGGCCGAGCCGCCGTCTGGCCGGCTCGAACGCTTCCCTGACCGCCTCCCCCCAGGACAGCGCGTCGCCGGCGTGATGGATCTCGTCGAAGACGACCAGCGTGCGCCGGTTCAGGGTGCGCTGCCTGTGCAGGGCCGGATGGGCCGCCACTTGCGCGTAGGTCACCGCCACCCCGGTGAAGTCGGCCGAGGCCCGGCCCTGCGCGTTGCGGTAGGACGAGTCCAGCGGGATCCCGAGTTCGTGGGCTGCCTGGGACCACTGATGCTTCAGATGCTCAGTCGGCGTGACCACCGTGATGGCGGCGATCTCGCGACGGGCCAGCAGCTCGGCCGCGACCGTCAGGGCGTATGCCGTTTTCCCGGCCCCGGGCGTCGCCACCAGCAGGAAGTCACGCCGCGGCAGGCGGAAATACGCGTGATAGGCATCCCGCTGCCAGTTCCGCAGGGCCGGGAGCAAGTCGGGACGCAGCGGGCTGCGCGGACGGTTTGCGTCATCATCGGTCGCGAAGGCGGGGGTGGTCACAGGGCCGAGAGGCTACCAGCGGTGGGCCGGTTCAGGCTCGGTTAGCTGGCCGCGTCACGATCTTTGGCGGCCCGTGGAACAACACGAACAAAGCGCGTCCACCGGTTCTGGCTGGTGCGCGTCAACGAGATCGCCGTCAGGTTGCCGCGGGCAGGTGCACCGTCATGATGAACTCGGTACCCGACGGCTCCTGCCCGCGATAGAAGTGCGGGACATCAGCCGCGAACGTCGCGGTCATCCCGGCCGAGAGCACCTGCTCGGTGGCGTCTACCCCGACGACGGCCGTTCCGCTGATTACCGACACCGTCTCCACGATGCCGGGCGAGTGCGGGTGACTCTGGTAAATTTCGCCGGCCGCGAGCTGCCAGCGCCAGAACTCGACCGGTGCCGCGGTCGCCGTGGTGAGCAGCAGCCGGGCTGAGCCGCCGTGCGGGCCCTGCCACAGTGGCTCGATGGCCGCCGCATCGGCCACCCGGACCGCCGGCTCGCCGGTCCGTTCGACCAGCGCCGAGACCGGGATGCCCAGCGCGTCGGAGAGCCGGACCAAAGTGCCGAGGGTCGGATTAGCCGTCGCGCCCTCGACGGCGGCGAGCGCGCCCTTGCTGACCCCGGCCCGCGCGGCCAGCTGGTCGAGCGATAGCCCGCGGCTGCGCCGGGCCGAGCGGACGGCGCGGGCTACCGACTCGATCATGTACTCGTCGGCCATCAGGCCGCCATGGTCGTTCTATTGCACATAGAAGTCACTATAATGCGTCCGATGGCGCCCGCCCAGGAAGCTCACCGAGCCGGCGAACCTCAGCGCTCACCCTGGAGTCGGACCGCGGATGGCTGCGATCTCGGCGATCCATTCCTCGGAAACGACCAGGTCGATGACGGTGTCGGCGACCTGGCCCGGGTCGGCCTTGAGCGCGCGGCTCGGCTTGCCTCGCCGGGGCAGGTCCGCCGCCGGGGCCGGAGCGGCCGGGGTGAGCCGCAGGGCCAGCGCCGGGCACATCTCGACGGCCTGACGGGCGCCGCGTTCCAGCCAGGGCGGTACTGCCATGTCGAGCAGGTGCGGGAAGCCCCGGTGATCCAGCTGCACGAGTTCGGGCACGATATGCCCGCACAGCCCGTGGCCCTGGCAGCGAGTCCAGTCCACCGTGAGCCGCGTCTCGCCGGGCGGAGCGGGCAGCGGCAGGAAATTAGCTACCGGCCTGCCACAGCTGCCGCGGAAGAAGTGCATGGCCAGATCGTCAGAGAAGACGTCCAGGGCGGACATCACGAACCTGAACACGCCATCTGGATGCGCGCACGCGCCGCGGCCGCGCACGGCTGCGGCGCCCCGGCGGACCGCATCGAGCGCCTCGACCCCGCCCGAGCCGTCCGCGAGTGCGGCCAGTGAACGCGCGATGTTCGGCAGGCCCAGCTTGCACGGCCCGCATTGCCCGGATGACTCCTTGGCGAGATAGGCGGCCACCTGCGTCACCTCGCCGACCGGGCAGCTGTCCTGACCAAGGGCCAGCACGATGCCCGCGCCCAGGGTGCCTCCGGCGGCCGTCAGCCCGGCCCGGCTGACCGGGATGTCGTAGGCCACCTCGGCGGGCAGCCAGGCGCCGTGGTAACCGCCGACCAGAATCCCGGAGGACGGCTCGGCACGGCACAGGTCGAGTACCTCCCCGAGCGGCAGTCCCAATGGCACTTCCACGACGGCGGGCCGCGCTGCCGCGCCCCCCACGCTCAGCAGGACCGTGCCCGGCTCCGCCGCGGTTCCGGTGGAGGCGTAGCCCTCCGGCCCGACCATCGCGAGGATGGCAATCTGGGCGAAGGTCTCGGCGTTGGACAGCATGGTCGGACGGTTCCCTACGCCGCCGCTGCTGGCGTGGCTCTTGCGGCCAGGCGGCAGCGCCGCCCGGCCGTTCATGGCGTTGACCAGCGCGCCCGACTCTCCGGAGACAAACCGGTCCGGCACCTCCACCACGCGCACCAGCCGGTCGAGGGTCGGCTCTGCCGCGGCGGCCTCGTAGACCGACCTGGCCACCAGCGGATCGGCGACGCCCACCAGGATCAGCCGCGCATCCAGCGCGCAGGCGGTGGCCAGGGCCCCGGTCAGCACCAGGTAGGGCGATCTGAGCAGCAGCACCTTGTCCTTGGCGCTGCCCGGCTCGCCCTCGGTGCCGTTAACCACGACGATGGGCGCCCGGTTACGCGTGCGGGCCGCCTCCAGCACGGCCGAAAGCTTGCGCGCGACCGGGAAGGCGGCACCGCCCCGGCCGCGCAGATCGACCTGCTCGGCCATGCTGATCAGCTGTTCGGCGGTCAGCCGCGGCACCTTGCCGAAGACGGTCTGGTATCCGGCGCGGTCTATCCGGCGCAGCCGGTCCAGTCCGGCGAACAGGCGGGGCTGCCCGATGCACAAAGTCTCGGGCAGCGCAGGCGATATCATCGCGGCCCAACCTGGTGCCGGTTCCGGCGCCTGGCTACCACTCGACTACCTCCCGAGGTCAGTAGCCGGGCTAGCACTCCGATGAAGCCTGGCCCCGAACCGCATCGGTCCGATCCGGAGAGGTTGCCGGTCACTGCCGTGCTGATCCTAGCGACGCAGATCGCGGACCCGCAGAGAAATGGCCTATTAGCGGTAACGATGGCCGTTTTCGCATGTCAGCACCGGACCGCTGGCCACCCGGGGCGGCCCGCGGAAGCGGCCGGTTCGCAATACGGCTGGACCCCTCCGGCCCGGCACCGCGGCGCCATCGAAGCGGAGTCAGGATGATCTGCCGTTTGTCTATCGATCCGGTAATACTCGCGTGCTCATCGGCCTAAGGTGGCCATTCGGGGAGCGGATCGACAGAGAGATGCTGGCGTGTCTTACCGGAGAATACGGTCTAACCGGAACAGGCCTAGCCGCCTTTACTACCGCGCCGGCAGGCCATCGCGGGTGCCCTCGGGGCTCGTGGCCTTGCTCGTAGGTGTGGTCCTGGTCGTGGGCCCGCTGATCCTCGTCGCGCGGCACCTGAAGGCCGCGCTCAGCACGTCGAGCGATGCGGCGGGCCTGGCGGCTACGTGCGTGACGCCTGCGCCGGCCAGGTCGGGTAGCCCGGCGCACTGCCCGTCCGCGCCGGCCACCCCGCCAGCGACGGCCGCCCACGCGAACTGCGAGATCATCGTGCCCGCCCGGCCGCTGAGCGCTGCCGGGCTGGCCACCCCGTATCAGCTCACCGGACCGGACGGCCAGACACCCGAGGCGTCCGGCTGTTCCCAGGCCAATGCGGCGAACCTGGGGGCCTTCGTGCAGGCGACGATCCTGGACCCGGCTACCGGGGCGCTGTGGGTGTACGAGCCGCTGGTCATCACGCGGGGCACGGCGCCAGCGATCGCCCCCATCGTGCCGAGACTGCCCGCGGGGGCGGTCGTCACGATTGACTTCGGCTTCAACGGCACCAGCCTGGTGCAGGCGGGAGCCACGCCCCGGGCGCTGAGCCAGGGCCGCTGCGTCGACGGTGTGCCCGGCTCGAGCTTCGGTCAGGTGTCGTTCTGCAACGGCGCGGCGTTCTTCCGGGCTGCTCGCCGGGCCGCGAGGCGGGGCAGGCTCCGCGTGCCGTTCGCCGGTGTCTCGCCGCTGACCCACACGGCGTGCCCAACCACCCGGGACTTCCGGCTCGTCGACCAGGACCCGAGTGACAACGTGACCACGAAGTACCTGCTGACCGCGACCAGGCAGACGGCGCAGTTCAACTACGCGAACGTCCATGCCCTGCCGGGCGCCACCGACATCGGCAACGGGAGCGATAACGCGCTGCTCGACGGGTTCATCGACCCGGTGCTCGGCTGCCCCCTTCGCGGAGCCGGACCTGTCGCAGGGCCGCGCGCCCGGCACGTCGCAGGCCCTGGACGAGCTCTCCGCGGCCAGGAGTCAGGCTGCGCCTGCCGCCCTGGTGCCGGAGAACGATGAGATGGTGCTGGTCAGCAAGGCGTTCAGCGTCGCGAAGACCAACCTCTACCGCTCCAGCGTCGGGCAGCCGGCGATCTCAGCGGCGAACAACGCCGCGGACAGCCCGCCCGAGTTCTGCCAGAACCTGACGAACATCCAGATATCGTTCCTGAGCGCCAACCAGGCGCTGCTGGCCTCGGGGACATCGCCGGTGCCGTCGGTCGGCGACAATCTGCTCACCTTCATGGCGAACCGGCTGAGCATGTCCTTCGCCAATCTCGGCTGCCAGGACTACGGCCTGAAGAATCCGGTGACGGTCACCCTGGACGGCAACGGCGCCGCCACGGCGGCGGCCTTTGACACCGCACGGCAGACCGCGAGCTTGCCACTGATTTCCCGGAAGACCTGGGGCGGATTCACGCGGGGAGGAGCTCACGGGCGGCGGGATCTTGGGCGACCCCGCACGAGGCACTCGCGGTGCCGCGCCCGGCGCCCGGGCACCAGGTTCTCCTGGGCCCGGGCATCCGTTAGCTGCAGCTCAGGGATAACTGACGAGGTAGCTCGGACCTGGGCTGTCAGCGGTCACCGCCGCCCCCGTTTCGTTGACGACGTGATCGATGCTCCCTGAGCCATTCAGGAACCGGGTGAGCGTGTCGTTCAGCTGAACGCCGGGAGTATCAGGGACCGAGAAGGCGGTCGCCGACTCGATCGGGACACCCTGGTTGAAGAAGCAATAGCTGCCCAGGCCGTAACCGGTGAAGCTCTTGACCTTGGCCGATATCAGGAACGCCGGGTAGCCGTCGGTCGCGGGACCTGACATCCACGCCGCCTGGCTGGGCGGGTCGTAGGGCATCTCGTTCTGGTAGAAGATGTCCTCGCCCCGCTGGCCATTCCAGATGACCTCGTTCTTCTGGTAGTGCTCCACGGCCAGGCCGTAGGCGGTCACGTCGTTGCCGTTGACGATGAGGCCGGTATCGGCGACATTGCCGGTCCAGCCCACGCCCGCACCGTGATCGGCGCGCCAGGCCCAGATGTCGTCGAGGATGACATCGGAGCTGTTGACCACCAGGCTGTCGGTGGCCGAGCCCGCCGTGGCCCCGCCGATGCGGAAGAAGACGTCCTGCAGCAGCGAGGGATCGGCGGCACGGCCCGTCCCGGCCGCCAGCGGGCCGCCCAGCTGCAAGAGGACCGGGGAGGTCTTCGGCCCGGCGTCGAAGATCATTCCGGACAGCTTCACGCCCGGCACGCCCAGCGCCTGCAGGGCGGCGGTGCCGTGCTGCGGGACCAGCGTCGGGAAGCCGAGGCCAAGCACGATCGTGTTCGGCCGGGTGACCAGGATCGGAGCCTGGAGGTCGTAGACGCCGGGGGTCAGGAGCAGGTTCTTGCCGATGGCCAGCGCGGCGTCGATGGCCAGGACGGGCGTGCTGGGCGTGGCGATGAAGAACTTGCTGATCGGGACGGAGGTGCCCGCCGTGCTGCCGCCGGCCCACGACGGCCCCGATGAGTCGTGCTGCAGGGCCGGCACGAAGACGCTGTACCGGCCTGCGGAGTCGGTCTGCAGGAACGGCTCTTCCTGGGTCAGCGGGCTGCTCGCCAGCGTGGTGTACGGTCCCACCCCGTTCACCGGCGGGAAGGTCTGCGCGGGCGCGCCGGTGTCACCGGAGAAGACCTGGTTCCAGACGCCGTTCGACCAGCCATCGAGGCTGGTGTTGCGGACCAGGAACTGCTGCTGCGAGCCGTTGATCACCGTGCCACCGGAGAACGCCGAGTCGGCGATGAACCCGCCGCTGGCGAAATAGGGGCCCGGCCCGCAGTAGTCCATCAGCGACAGGTTGCCGCCGGTGATGCTGACCCGGCGCATCGGCGCGGCCTGCGAGACGGCCCAGAAGTCGGTGCCGGACTGGCATCCCGACTGGCCGGCGACGTTGATGGTCAGGTTGGACAGCGAGCGCCAGAAGTTGTCCAGCGCGATGCAGTTGCTGCTGCCGTCGGTGGTGGGGAAGCACTGGTTGTACACGTCGATGGTGCCGTTGATGGTGACATCGCCCGGCGAGCTGCCCAGGCCCGCCACCTCGGTGTAGTAGCCCACCTGGAAGGAGAGCGGATCCGCGGCCGAGCCGTAGGTGCCGGGTTCGAACAGCAGAGCGTATCGCTGGGTACCGAACTGGTTGGAGATCTGCTGGCTCGAAATGGCGTCGACCGTGGCCTGGATCTGGCTCTGCGGCATGCTGGGGGTGAAGACGTACACGTTCGGGCCGAGGTTCGGCTCACCCGCCACCGGAACGGCGGGATCGACCGCCGCCGTTGCGGCCGGCTGCGAAGCGGCGGCGGGCCGCGAAATGGCGGCTGGCCGCGTAGCTGCGGCCGGCCCGGCCGGGGCAGCCCAGGCCGACGGGACCGGATAGCCTGCGGACATCCCGAGCGCGCCCAACAGCGCGGCGGCGGTCACGACTGAGGTCCGGATAAGCCGGCGGCCGGGGCCGGAAGGCCAGTAGGCCCGCCATCGGCTGGATCTTGTTCGTGTGGCGCCGGCCTGGATAGGTCTCAGATTCATCAGCAGTCCACCTCTGTCCGCAGCATCAGCGCTACTGCGCTCCTTCGCCAGCATCTCCCAGGGGACGTAGCCGTCAAGAGGGTCGATGACAGTTTTTATGGCTTTTAAACAAAGTCCTGAGCTGCCCGGCGCCGGCGGCCTGCGTCGATCTACCTGGGCCCGGGCGGACTGCGGGCCTGCGGGCCGAGCGACGAGGACGCCCGCGGCCGGTTCCCGCGGGCCGAGCGACGAGGACGCCCGCCGGCCCGGATCCCGCGGGCCGCGTCTGCGTGTGGCCACCCGGATCGACGAGCAAGGCGCCGGCGCGATGAAAGAGCCCCGCGCTGGCCATGATTTCTCGCATGCAGGGAAAGCGGGCGTGCAGGCCGGTAGTTACTGGTAAGTAGGAAATACCCAGGTGCGCAACGGACCGTGAGCCGCCATTAGTGGCCAGGCCCGTGAACGGGACCTGGGCCTGGACCTGGGCCGGTTCCAGAGTGGCGACAGGAAAGGCGCACTTGCGCTACGCACTTTATTGGTGCACTGGCTTCCGAACCACGGCTGGCTGCGCCCCGGCTAGCGCTTGCTGGTATTGGCCGGTTTTTTCCGCAAGGGGCGAATCGGCCTTGTTGAAATTTCCCTCTAAAGACGGCGTCTGAGCGTACGGTAGATACCTCAAAGGGCACACCAGGGAAGGACGGCCAGATGCGGCTTGCATGCTCATCCGGCTCAGGCGCCGGCTGCCGGACCCCGCTCGCCTGGTGGCGGAGGGGCCGGATCGCCGCTGCGGGTACCGCGGTCGCCCTCGCGTTAGCGGGTACGTCGATGGCCGGCGTGCCGCCAGCGTCAGCGAGCTCGAGCGAGACGGTCATTGTCACCTCAGACGGGCTGTTGAGCCCGGTCCTGGCGGTGCTGGGGGTGGGCGGCACTGTGCTGACGCAGTACCACCTCATCGACGGGGTCGACGCCTTGATCCCCAACATTGTCGAACCGGTGCTGGCGGCGTTGCCTGGTATCACCGTCACGCATGATATTTCGGTAAGTATCGGGTCCACGACGGAGTCGACCGGGGCCCATACCCCGTCCGATGCGTTCTTGCCGGAGACCGGGTCTACCCAGCTGGCGTCAGCTGGCGATACCGGCCAGGGGGTCACGGTCGCCGTGCTGGACACAGGCATCGACAACCTGCCTGACTTCTCAGGGCGGCTGGTGGGCGGGGTGGACCTGACGAGCGGGAACAACCCGTTCCAGGACAGCTACGGCCATGGCACCTTCGTGGCCGGCCTGATCGCGGGCAATGGCGCCTCGTCGAACGGGCAGTACTCGGGCGAGGCGCCGGGCGCCAACCTGGTGTCGATCAAGGTGGCGGGGGCGGACGGCACGACCCACCTGGACACGTTGATCTCAGGCCTGCAATGGGCGGTCGATCATCAAAGCAGGTACGGGATCAAGGTCCTCAACATCTCCCTGGGTTTCGCGCCCACCGAGTCTACGGTCCTCAACCCCTTGGACCAGGCGGTCGAGGCGGTGTGGAACTCGGGTATCGCGGTGGTGGCTTCGGCGGGCAACGCCGGGCCGTTCAACGGCACGATCCTGTCCCCCGGCGACGACCCGTTGGTGATCACGACGGGCGCCCTGGACGACATGGCCACGGCAGCGACCGCCGACGATGAGATGAACGATTTCAGCAGCTCCGGGCCCACCTCGCCGGACGGCTGGGTCAAGCCGGACCTGGTCACCTCGGGCAGATCTGTGGTGAGCCTGGCCGCGCCTGGCTCGACGATCTACAGCAACTACCCCTCGGCCCAGGTCGGCGCGGCGAACTTCGTCGGCTCGGGTACCTCGTTCAGCGCGGCTATTACCAGCGGGGCGGCAGCGCTGGTTCTGGCCGACAACCCGGGCTTGTCCCCCGATCAGATAAAGGCGCGCCTGCTCGGCACGACCAGCCCGGGTCCGGTCGGCAACCCATTTGTCGACGGCCACGGCGCCCTCAATGCCTATGCCGCAGCCACCTCAGGCCCGATGAACTTCAACCAGTCGGCCGCCGGCCTGATCGCGGCATCGCCCGGCGCCACGGTCTCGCTGTCACCCACCCGCCCGGTCGACACGTGGAACATCAGCCTGTGGTCCGGGATCTCCCCGAACCAGGCGTCATCCAATGGCTGGGCGTGGAACGGCTGGGCCTGGAACGGCGGAGACTGGAACGACTGGGCGTGGACTGGTAAGGCCTGGAACGACGGCGCCTGGTCCGGTGCAACCTGGAACGGAGCGGACTGGACTGGTAAGGCCTGGAACGACGCTGGCTGGAACGGAACGGCCTGGGACGGCTCAGCATGGACCGGTAAAGCCTGGAACGGCTCATCGTGGAACTGACCACACGGTCCGGTACTCAGCCATGAAGCTACCGCGCGCCACCCGGGCCATCGTCGCCGCTTCGGTCGCTGGTGGCGCGTGTACCTTAATCGTCGCCGCTCGGGGGCAACCAGCCTCCGGGCCCGTTGACGAGAGCCAATGGATCATCGCAGCTGCGATGGGCATTCTTGCCCTGGGGGGCTGGGTCTGGCCGATCGTGGTGTTCCGGGGTGGCGAATCCGAGACCTTCCATATGGACGAGGGGTTCTTTGTCATCCTCGCCCTTCTCGTGCCACCGCTGCTGACTTTGGGCACCCTGGCCCTGGCGACCGTCTTTGCTCAGGCGGCCCGCCGCCGCCCGGTGGTCAAGTCGGCCTTCAATGCCGGGCAGGTTCTGATCGCGGCCGGAGCGGCACTGGCGGTGAGCCGCAGTATCGCTGTTCCCTCAAGATCCCTCACTGCAGGTCAGATTGCGGCCATCACGCTCGGCGTGGGAGTGTACTTCATCGTCAATACGCTTCTGGTGGACGGCGTTTTGGTGTCGTTGGGTACGACGTGGCGAGTATTCATCAGCGATCTTCCGATACAGGTGATGCTTGCTGGCGCGGGAGCATCGGTTGGCGTGGTCTTGGCCCTGGCGATCCAGGCACACCTGTGGGCACTGGCGCTGGCCGTCCCGGGCCTAGTCCTGGAGCACCGGCTCATCAGGGCCAGGTACGCGGCGCTGTATGACCGCGCCCGGATGGAAGGGCTGTACGAGGTCACGCTGGAGGCGAACCGGCGACTGCGGCAGCAGGCGGTACTCGAGACGATACTGGGGTCGGTACAACGGCTACTGCGTAGCCCGGAGGCCGCCCTGACCGCTGATGACCCGGGCCCTGGTCAGCTGGCCGCGCCGGTGACCGTGGCCGGTCACCAGCAATGGCTGGTGGCGTCGGGCCGGCGCCGGGATGAGCCGTTCGACGACGCCGACCAGGGCCTGCTGCGGGCGCTGGCCGCCGTGGGCAGCGGCGCGCTCAGCAACGCTGAGCTGTACCAGCAGGTCCACGTCGAGCGCGAGCGGCTCTCCTCGATCACGCTCAACATCGGCGAAGGCGTCTGCGCCATAGACGCCGACGGGAAACTGACGTTTGTCAACCGGGCCGCAGCCGACATGATCGAACTGCCCTCGCTGAACATCACGATCGACAACCCGGTGAGCGACGGGGCCCTCGCGCCCGACTTCCTGCTCGTGCCGGCCCGGGAAGCGATGCGGACGGGCCGCACCATCCGGGAGGACGACGCCAGGTTCCGTGGCAAGAACGGCGGCACCGTCCCCGTTGCGTATACGGCCTCTGCGGTCATAAGCGACGGCACGCCATCCGGCGCGGTGATCACCTTTCGCGACATCACCGAACGCAAAGCCTTCGAAGACGAACTCCACCATCACGCCTTCTACGACAGCCTCACCGGCCTGGCGAACCGCAGGCTGCTGGTGGAGCGCCTCGATCAGGCGCTGCGGCGATCCGCGCTGGACCGCAAGGCCCACGCTCTGGTCTTCGTTGATGTGGATCGCTTCAAGGGCATCAACGACAGCCTTGGCCATATAACCGGTGACGAGTTCCTGGTGGCGATCGGGAACCGGATGCAGGGGGTCGTGCGCAGTAACGACCTGCTGGCTCGCTTCGGCGGTGACGAGTTCGTGGTGCTGCTCGAGGACGTGACTGGAGTAGACGTGGCGGTCGCCGCGGCGCGGCGCATCTGCGCGGCCGTCGAACAGCCCATGGTGCTGCCTGACGGTTACGAGCTGGTGGCCAGCGTGTCGGTCGGCATCGCCCTCACCGAGCCAGGTAAAACGGCCGACGACGTGCTCCGCAATGCCGACGTGGCCATGTACGACGCCAAGGCCAAGGGCGGGGGCGGCGTCTACAAGGTGTTCGACCAGGCTTCCATGGGAACCCGGTCCTCCGAGCGGCTCCAGATCGAGGCCGATCTGCGCAAGGGGCTGGAACGGGATGAACTCGAGGTGTATTACCAGCCGTTCTACTCCCTCGACGAGCAGCACATCGTGGGCGCGGAGGCGCTGGTACGGTGGCGCCACCCCACGCACGGCCTGATCAGCCCCGGCAGCTTCATCCCGATAGCGGAGGAGACCGGGCTGATAATGCCGCTGGGTCGTTATGTCCTGGACCAGGCGTGCCGGCAGGTGCGCTCGATCCGGGACCGCCTGGACGTGAACCTGCCCATCAGCGTCAACCTCTCGCCCCGCCAGTTCCAGGAAAACAGCCTCTTGTCTCAGGTGGCGGCCGCTCTGGATGCAACCGGCCTGCCCTCGGAGCTGCTCATGTTCGAGATCACCGAGACTACGGTCATGGAAGACCTGGCCAGTGCTCGCGAGGTCATGAAGAAGCTCAACCGGCTGGGCGTGCGCCTGGCCATCGACGACTTTGGCACCGGTCACTCCTCACTGGCCTACCTCAAGCAGTTCCCGGTGCATGAGGTCAAGGTGGACCGCACCTTCGTTCAGGGCGTCGCCGAGAACCCGGTGGACTCAGCGATCGTCCGGGCCGTCATCGACCTGGCCAATGCCATGGGCATATCGGCGGTGGCCGAGGGCGTCGAGACCGAGGACCAGGTCGCCGCGCTCCGGCTGCTCGGCTGCCCGATCGGGCAGGGCTTCCACTTCTCGCAGCCGGTACCCGCCGCGGCGTTCGACGAGCTTCTCACCCGCCATTTCGCCGGGACCGCGGAGCTGGTCGGCCCGGTGTTGATCGACGGGTGACCGGCGGCCACGTCCGCCGGGTCTGGTCCGGGCCGGCGGGCACGGCCAGCGGCGGCCGCTGGTTGGCGGGTGAATAGTCAGGCCCCGTTCGTCGTTACGGCTCAGGGCACAGCCAGCGAGCCATCGCCATGTCGAACGGAGATCACAGATGACAGCCGAAGAGCCACTCGCGACCGAGGACGCGTTCTTCGAGGCACTCGTGCAGGCCGACACCGGGCGGCTGGGCAGCATCCTGGCCGAGGACTTCCTCATTGTCGACATCATGCGCGGTGATGTGACAGGCCGGGCCGACTTCCTGGCCGCCGTATCGGCCCAGGCCGTCACCTTCCACCGCGTAGAGCCGGCGGAGCGTCAGGTTCGGCGCTACGGAGCCACCGCGGTCGTCACCGGCCGCACCCAGATGAGCGGGGCCGCCGGGGACGGGGAGTTTGCCGTCGCGAGCCGGTACACCCACGTCTTCGTCCGCGCGGACACCGGAGCCTGGGAACTCGTGTCCGCGCAGGGCACCCCGATCGCCGGGTAACCGGCCGGGGCCAGGCCGCGCTAGCTGGTCGCCACCTGCGGGAAGGCGACCGGGCTGCGGTGGCCGGCCTGATCCACGGCGCGCACGCCGAACTGCACGTTGTCCTTGGCAATGTCGAGCGCGACTGTCGTGACGTTGCCGACGTCGATCACGTTGGTCCAGTCCGGCGACGTGGTCTCCCGCCACACCAGCTCGTACCCGGCCAGGTCGGTCTCGGTATTCGCGTCCCAGGTGAGCGTGGTGACGTTGTTGCCGGCGAAGCCGGGCGGCGGCGTCACGTGGATCTGCATGTTCTTGGGCGTGCCCGGCGCGGTGGCCAGTGCCCACAGCGCCGCGCCGTTCACCCGGGCCACCCGGGCGGTGTAATCGAAGTCCACGAATTCGATCAGGTCACCGAACTGCACGCCGTTGATCAACGCGACGTCCCGGTGCTCGTGGTCGAAGTTTTCCCGCGGCTCGGTGAACCTGGCCGCCGGGTAGCCCTGGGCCTGGAACGAGAGGTGATCGCTGCCGCGCAGGTACCGGTCGCGCCGCCAGATCACCCGGATGTTGATGCCGGTCAGCTCGAACGGCGCGGCCTGGTTGACGAACCGCGCCAGCTGGTGCGTCAGGCCGTCGTTCTCGCCCCCGACCGCCTGCATGAGCGAGATCTGCGCGGGGGTCACGTCGGTCGGGATGCCTTCGACGAACAGCCGCAGCGTGTGCGGGTCGGGCTTGGTGCCGTCCCAGGCCTGGCTCGCCCCCACGATGTCGTTGCTGAACATGCCCTGTACGTCATTTCCGGCCGCCTTCATCTGCGCGGCCATGAAAGTCGAGCCGTACAGCCCCTGCTCTTCGCCGGCGACGGTGGCGAACACCAGGGTGCCGGGGAACTGGTGGGTGGCGAACAGCCGGGCGAGCTCGAGCACGACCGCGACTCCGGAGCCGTCGTCGTCGGCCCCGGGGGCGTCGCTGGTGAAGTTCAGCACATCGGTCACGCGGGAGTCCAGGTGCCCGGTGACGACGTAGAACCGTTCGGGGGACGCGGTCCCCTGCAGCGTCGCGATCACGTTGGTGATCGTGGTCGGCACCGGGATGTTGGACGAAACCGGCTGGACGAATGTCTGCTTCTGCACCGTCATCCGGCCCGATGAGGTGGCCGCGATGGCCTGCATCTGGCCGAAGACCCAGGCAGTGGCCGCGCCGATGCCGCGTACCGGATCGGTCTGGCTGGACGCGGTGTGCCGGGTGCCGAACTGGGTCAGCCGCAGCACGGTGGCCTGGAGCCGGGCGGGGTCCACCTCGCGCAGCATGGCGCGCAGGCTGTCGTCGGGTTTATGGCCAGCGACGGCAGGACGAGTACTGGCCAGTGCGGCGCCCGCGGGCGCGGTACTCGCCGCGAGCGGCGCTGCGACCGCGGTAACGGCCGATGCGGAGAGGAACGCACGACGGCTAGGACTGGTCGCTGGTGTCGGCGGTAGAGAGCAGGCCGGTGATCGAGGCGCGTGGGGTCCTGTTCGTGCCGCCCGTGACGGATTACGGCGTGCTGTCGAGTGCGCCTGCCAGGTCCATGACTCGTGGGTCGCCGAGCCGTAATCCTGGGGCAGAGCGGGCATCGTGTGTCAGGGTCGGCTGAGGTAGCCGGTCAAAGGCTAGACTATAGGAGCCACGTCCCTGGTCGACTTTCTCAGGCTCCAGCAGCTGGGCGTTGGTCGCACGTGCCTCGGGACTGTAGTTCGGGGAGGGGGTGCAGGCGGCGCGGCGCCGCCGAGGTCCTCGGGCGAGTTGTCCACGGTCTCGACCCGGAGGGCATGGCCGTCCGCCAAACATCGCTTCGCTCGTGAGCGTCGCAAGAAGGCGTGGATGGTGACGCCCTGGCAGTCGCGGTGCAGCGCGCTCCGGATCGTGCTGCCGGCCTAGTCTATGGGCTTGCGAACGCCCGGATCGCGCTTGAGCTGGATCTCGGCGTGCACGGCAGGACCTGGCGGCGGTTGTCCGCCACCGGCGCCTCGATGAACGCCCGGGCCTGCCGTGGCGGGCCGAACGCCATCGTGCCAGCCACCTCGACCTGACGCATCGACAGATCCCACCAGTAGCTGTCGGCACGGTTCTGCATCGATCAGAAGCAACGGCATCCGTGACATCCACCGCTCGAAGCACACCTGGATATCGGCATGGCCGAGCCGATCGCAGATCACCTGAAGCCCTGCCGGGTCGTCCCAGGCTGCGAACCCATTGGGCAGCTCGGTGAACCCCATCCCGGCGCGACTCAGCTGGTGCATGGCCCACTCGTGGTCCGTTGACCCAGGCCTTCACCTGGATACGTCACGCCCGCGCCGACCATGATAAACGCCGGCCCCCACTGCTCGTCTAAGCCATAAAAGCAATGGCCGCGTAACCCGGCGCTCAGCCTTGGCGAACCAGAACCTCGTCAAGGTTTAAGGTCCGGTGCTGCACTACGCACGGCCTTTACCGGGTAAAATGTGAGCTTTCTCCATACCTTGAAATCAACGCCGGATCCGGTCAGCCGTCAAGCCATCCGATCGCCGCGAGTACCCGGAGGCCATGGTCTGCACCGGCACCCGGCGCGAAAGGCAGTGGTGGTGCCCACCGGGGCCTGCGGAGGCCAGGCCCAGCGTGAAGAGGCCAGCCACCACCCTGGCCAGTGAGGTGGCGTGACGGCGAGCCTGAGGTCGTGCTCTCTAGGACTCACGTACCGCAGCGCCGCAGATCCCGCCCCGTGCTGGACCAGCGGCTGGCCTGGATCTCGGCGGGGGGGAACTGGTGCGGGGCGAATCCGGCGCCGGCCGTCTAGGCGCCTTCCGCGCGCTGGCGGGCAACAAGGCGCTGGTGCGCGTGGTGGGCGCGTACGTACTGTTCATTCTCGCCGAGTACTCGGTGTGGATTGCCATGCTGGTCTTTGCCTACAGTCGGGGCGGCGCCACGATCGCCGGGCTGGTCGCGGTAGCACAGCTGGTGCCGGCGGCCGTTCTGGCGCCGGTCGCGGCGGCCGCCGCGGACCGGCGATCACCGGTCGCGCTGCTGGCGGGGGGTTACCTGGCGCAGGCCGGGGCGATGACCGCGACCGCCGTGGCGGTCATCGTCGGCGCGCCCACGGCGGCCTACGCGGCCGCCGTGGTTGCCGCCGCCGCGGTGACCACGACCCGTCCGGCGCAATCGACACTCATCCCGTCTGTTTGCGCTACTCCCGACCAGCTGACCGCGGCCAACGTGTGCGTCGGCTGGGTAGAGGCCGCCGGGATCGCGACGGCCGGGCTGCTGACCGGGGCCCTGATCACGCTCGGCGGCGTAGGGAGCGTATTCGCGGTGTGCGCCGCGCTCGGCGTCGCCGCCGCGTTGCTCGTCGCCAGGCTCCAGGCGGCGGCGCTCGCGGCGCCGCGGGAGCATGCGCGGGCGTTGCTGGCAGGCCTCGGCGAGGGCCTGCGGCTGACGGCCCGCCAGCCATCGGTGCGGCTCATGCTGGCTCTGTTGACCGCGGAGGCCGCCGTGGCTGGCGCCTTGGACCTGCTGGTGGTCATCCTGGCCGTGAACGTGCTTGGCCGCTCGCCATCGTGGGCCGGTTACCTCAATTTCGCCTGCGGCGCAGGCGCGGTGCTGGCGGCCACGGTGAGCATGATGCTCGTGGGCCGGCGCCTCGGCGTTCCGATCGTGGCCGCGGCGCTCCTGCTCAGCTGCGCCCTGGCGGCGCTCGCCTTCGGCCTCGGCCTGGCGGGGACCGTGGCCCTCCTGGCGGTGGCCGGAGCCAGTCACGCCCTGCTGGACGTGGCCAGCCGCACCCTCCTGCAGCGCTCGGTCCCGGCCCACCTGACCGGCCGGGTCTTCGGCATCCTCGAAGGGCTCACGATGGCCGGGCTCGCGCTGGGTGCGCTTCTCGTGCCGCTGCTGATGCACCTGGGAGGCAGCAGGCTCGCGCTGCTCGGGGTGGCGGCAGTACTGCCGCTGGCTACCCTGGCTGGCGGCCGCGCGCTGTTCGGCCTGGACGCCGGCGCTCCGGTGCCCGTTGTCGAGATCGCGCTGCTGCGCTCCCTCCCCTTGTTCGCCGCGCTGCCGGTCCCGGTTCTCGAGGGCCTGGCCGCGGCCCTCAGGCCGGCCGACGTGCCGGCGGGCACGGTGCTGATCCGCCAGGGCGACCTCGGGGACGCCTACTACGCGATCGCCGCGGGTGAGCTTGATGCCGTGGCGGACGGGGGTTTCCTGCGGCGGTGCGGACGCGGCGAAGGAGTGGGAGAGATCGCCCTGCTGCGCGCCATGCCCCGGACGGCGACCGTGATCGCGCATACCGCGGCAACCGTGTACGAGCTCAACAGGGAGCCCTTCCTGACCGCGGTGCTCGGCCATCCCGCCACCCGCAGGCAGGCGGACTGCATCGCCGACGCGCGGCTGGCCACCGGGGCCGGGCCCGGCCACGAGGGATGAGGAGGCAAGCGGTGAAGCATCCGTTGGCGATGGACGCCGAGGCGATGCGCCGGGCCGGCTACGCGACCGTCGACGCACTCGTGGCCCGGCTCGCGAACCCTGAGGCCGATCCGGTGCTGCGCCGCGCCGAACCGGGCGAGATGCGCTCACGGCTCAGCGGGCCGCCGCCCGAGCAGGCCGGGGAGTATCACGCCGTTCTCGCGCGGGTCCTCGCCGACGTGCTGCCCTATGCGAGCCGGACCGACCACCCGGGGTACTTTGCCTTCATCCCGAGCTTCACCACGTGGCCGGCGGCGCTGGCCGAGCTGACGGCAGCCGCGGCCAACCCGTACTGCGGGGCCTGGATGGAGTCGGCCGGCGCCACCCAGGTGGAGCTGGAGGTCATCGACTGGTTCCGCACGTGGCTCGGGATGCCCGCCAGCACTGCTGGCGTGCTCGTGACCGGCGGCTCGGCCGCCAACCTCACGGCGCTGCTCGTCGCGCGCGATGCCGCCGGAGGACCTTCCGAAGACAGTGTCCTGTACGTATCGGACCAGGCCCACTCATCCCTCGCTCGCACCGCACGGGCCATGGGCCTGCGCCCCCATCAGGTGCGGGTGCTGCCGACCGACGATCGCTGGCGGCTGCCGCCCGAAACGGTGGCCGCCGCCATTCGCGCCGACCGCCGCGCCGGGCGTGTCCCTGTTGCCTTGTGCGCCAGCGCCGGATCGACCAACACCGGTGCCGTCGATCCCCTCGAGGACCTGGCCGATGTCTGCGCCGGGGAAGGGCTATGGCTGCACGTTGACGCGGCCTACGGTGGCTTCGCCGCGCTCACGCCGAAGGGCCGAGCGGTGCTGGCCGGCATCGGCCGCGCCGACTCGGTGACCCTGGACCCGCACAAGTGGCTCTTCCAGCCCATAGAGTGCGGAAGCGTCCTGATACGCGACGGCGCTCGCCTGGAGCGCACGTTCGCCATCCACCCTGATTACCTCGACGGCACCCACGCGCTCGGCGATGGCGAGGTCAACTTCGCGGACCGGAGCCTGCAGCTGTCGCGAGGCTTCCGGGCGCTCAAAGTCTGGATGTCCGTGCAGACCTTTGGCCTGGCTGCGTTCCGCGCCGCCCTCCAGCGCAATCTAGAGCTGGCGGAGTTCGCCGAGGCGCTGGTCCGCAGCCGTGCCGAGCTCACGCTCATGGCGCCGGCCACCCTCGGGATCGTCTGCTTCAGGAGAGAGTGGCCAGGCTGCGACGAGTCCGAGACCGAGCGCCTCGGAATGACCCTCGTCGAAGCCCTGGAACGCAGCGGCAGGGCGCTAGTCTCGAGCACCCGCCTGGCCGGCCGCCACGCCATCCGGATCTGCGTCCTGAACCCGACCAGCTCGCAAGAAGACCTGCGGCGAGTCATCGAGCACTTCGCGGACGCACCGATCGCTCCGGTCGGGCCGCGCAGCGCCGGGGTCTGCGCCGATCCCGGAGCCGACGTCCTGGCGGATCAGGACAAAGACGTGCTGCGCGCCGTGCCGCTGCTCTCCCGGGCGTCCGGCGGGACCATCCGGGCGGTCCGCGACCGTGCCGTCTGCCTGGACGTAGCCGCCGGAGACGAGGTCGTACGCCGGTGGGACTGCGACCGGTCCTTCTTCATCATCCTTTCCGGTCGCTACCAGGTCTTCATCGACGCCCGTCCGATCCGCACGCTCGGGCCCGGCGACCACTTCGGCGAGCTCGCGGCCCGTGACTGGGGAGGCGGCTACGGCTACACCCGACTCGCGACCGTGCGGTGCGCCGAATCCGGTCAGGTTCTCAGGCTCACGAGCGAGGATTTTCAGCAGCTGGTGGATACGGACCCGGCCGTCGCGCCCGAGCTCGCCAAGATCCTGGCCGAACGGCTCCACGAGCGTTAGCCCGGTAGCCGGGCAGACGATGGATGGCTGGGCAAGCCCGTGCGGAGTCTCTTGACTACGCCAACAGACGCAACGAGCGTGTGGGTATGGGCCGGCCTTGCGGAAACGAGCGCCGGCGTCTGAGGCGGTCCGGGTATGAGCGAGATCTTTGCCGACGCGCCGCTGAGGCCACAAAAGCCGGCAGCGGCGCCAGACCGCGCGAGCATCCCCGTACCGTATGGTCCACCGACCCGGCTCCCGGGGATGGCCATCACACCGTATCTGGACCACAATCCAGGCAGGAGCAGCTGAGTGAGCAGTGCGGTAGAAGCAGCGACCGAAGCCATTGACGACAACATCGGGTCCTTCGAGCCGGAAAACGTGGACGACCTCGCTGGGTTCCTCGCCGGGCTGCCCCGGCTGTTCGAGTCCCTCGCCGGGTCGCTCAATCGCATTGCCGACCGGTTCGGCGACGAGCTGCCCGTGCACGGCGACGTCCAGGAACACCTCAGGGAGCTGGCCTCCCAGGCTGCGGGCCTGCAGGACTACGCGGCGGAAGCGGACGGGATCTTCCGTGCTGCGCACGCCGATGACCTCAACCGGCTGGAGAACCCCCGGCCCGGCGAGGAATTCACCGATTACTCACGGCAATGACCAGTACCACGTGGAGACGGCGCGTGACGGACGCCCGGAACAGGCCTGAGGGCCGCACGTGGCGGCACATCGCAGTGCTCGTGCCGTTCGTCATCGGCGGCCTGTACGCCGTTGTGGCCATCGCCGGTGCCGGCCGCCTGCCCTGGGAAGGCGCCGCAGCGGCGGCCGGCCTGGCAGGCTTCGCTGTGGTGATCGCCGTGGCGTCCGTGACCGCGAGCGGCGTCCTGGCCGGGTACGCGGCGGTGTGCGCGGCGGTGGCTTCCGGGTGGGTCCTGTACGCGGAGCTGACCAGCCCGTGGACGATAACGGCGGCGTTCGCGCTGCTGGGCCCGGCGCTGATCCTCGGCACCGGCTATCCGGTGGTCCGCAGCCACCACAAGCGGGCCATCGCCGAGGCGAAGCGCCGCGCGGAGGAAGCCCGCCGGGCCGCCGAGGCGCGCAGATGGCCCGACCTGCTGGCCAGGATCGGCGCGCCGGGCGTGGCCCTGGCGGGCAGCGTCGAAACCCGCGCCGGACACACCTACCGGCTGCGCCTGCCAGCGACCGGGAAGGTGACGTTCTCGAGGCTGGAACGGCTCACCGAGGCGCTGGAGACCGCCGCGCGGCTCCGCGACGGCGCGGTGCGGTTCGAGCGCGGCGATCATGCTGGCGAGGCCCTCATGCATGTAGCCGAAAAGGACATCCTGGCCCTGACGGTGCCCTACCCCGGCGACCTATCCGACCTTACGGTAAACCGGCCGTTCCGCATCGGCACCTACGAGGACGGCTCGGTGTGCGAGGTCCTCTACCGGGAGGTGAAGATCCTCGTCATCGGCCTCACCGGCTCAGGAAAGTCGAACCTGGTCAACGTCCTGGTGGCGCAGCTGGGCCGCTGCGTGGACACGGTCATCTTCATGATCGACCAGAAGGGCGGCCGGGCGGCGCTGCCGTGGATCCAGCCGTGGCTGGAAGGCAAGACTCCGCGCCCGGTCATCGACTGGGTGGCCACGAACCGCGGGGAGTCCGAGCGGATGCTCGACGCGCTGCTGCGCGGGATCGACGCCCGGGCCCACTCCGGCGCCGGCGGCGAGAAGATTGTCCCGACGGCGGCGATGCCCGCCATCGCGCTGATCATCGATGAGATGGCGGTCATCTTCGGGGCTCATGGCGGCCCGCGGTCCTCCGAGCCGGGCGTCAGCAACACCCGCCTGGCCGGGAAGGGCACGCAGATCGTGCAGCTGGGCCGGTCGGAGGCCATCGATGCGATCCTCGCCACCCAGCGCGGCACCGTCACGATGACCGGCGGCGGCGACCTGAAGTCCCAGTGCCGGCTGCGGATCGGCCTCGGCGTGGCCAGCGAGAATGATGCTCGCATGATCATCCCCGATAATGCGTCGGTGGCGCGGATCCTGCCCAAGCTGAAGCACCCCGGATCAGGCATCGTCTCGGACGGAGATGCGAAGATCGCCCCGGTGAAGTTCGATCGGCTGGACCCAGGCCCGGGCAACGCGGAGATCCACCGCATCGCCGCCGAGCTGGGGGGCCGCCGCCCGGAGCCGGACGCGGTACTGACGGCTGCGTTCGGAGCGGACTACGCGCTGCGCTGGACGATGGAGCGTGCCGGGCACCTGCCCGGATTCGCCCGCGCCGCCGTCCTGCAGGGCGGCCGGGCCCCGGGCGGCGACGAGTATGACCGCCGGTTCAGCGAGATCGTGTCCGGTGCGGAGCTGGCCGGGCTCGGCCAGCACCCAGCCGGGCCAGCGGTGAACCCGGCGCGCACCCGCATGCTCGAACTGCTGGAGCGCTCCGGGGTGATGGGCATGACGTCGAACGCCCTGGGCCTGCGACTGGAAGCCGAAGGGATGGCTGTCGGGCGGCAGACCCTGCAGGATTGGCTCGTAGCGGAGCTGGATGCGGGCCGCGTGGTGCAGGCCACGTACGGGCGGTGGAAGTCGGCCCGTCATGGCTGAGATAAGGCGCCTTAACGGCCGGCGCAGGGCTGGTGACCTGCGACAGCGGGACGCGGACCGGGGCAGGCCCTGATGCCCCGTTCGTCGCCGAAGCGCCACGCACGCCACCGCGCGCGCTCGGGTCTGGCGGCCGTCGCGGGCCTGACCGCTGCCGGGCTGGCTGTACACCACGCCGTCAGGAACGCCCCGGCGGTGCTGCGGGGCGCCCAGGACGTCCTCCTCGCCGCCGCTATCGGCGCGGCCGTCCTGGCCGCGGTGGCCATGCTCGCGGTCATCAGCTGGGCGGCGCTGCGGCGCGGCCGCCGCCGCGCAGGACAGCGGCGGGATGCGGCACCCGGCCGCACCGGGCTGGCACCCGTGCCCCCGCCCGGGCCCGCGCCCGTGCCCCCGCCCGGGCCCGCGCCCGTGCCCCCGCCCGGGCCCGCGCCCGTGCCCCCGCCCGGGCCTCGTATCGCAGCACCGGCGCCTGAGCCAGCCATCGTGCCCGCGCCGCAGCGCCGCCCGGGGCCCCCGCTGTTCATCGGCGGCCCCGTGAGCCGCCGTACGGTGGCGAACGCGCCCGCCGATCAGGACGTGGCACGATGACCACCGTCATGCTGCCCGCCCAGGACAACATGGGCTGTCCCGCACGGGCCTGAGTCTGCGTCGCGCTACCGCCGCGTTACGCGGGCGCTGTGCTGCGCGATGGCTAGCACCCGCACACGGTCGTCGCCGGTGACCAGGAGGGCCGGATGGTCGGCAGCCATGTGCCCCCGGATCGCCCCGACCACCTGGTCATCGCGATCGCCTTGGGCCACGAACCCGCACTCGCACCGGATCAGCTTTGCCATCGCGCCTCCCGCCTAGCCGTTCCCGCCCGGGGCCTGGGTCGACCTCGAAGCTGCCGCTGAGGCCATCCACCTGGCCGAATCCTCGATCGCGCAACGGGACTGGGCGCGAGCATGGGGTCCGGCGCTCACCGCCCTCTTCGTGGCCGAGCGCGGTCCGGGCCGGCCGACAGCTCGTCGGCCTGGCTCCCCTGCGCGAAAGCGGTATGACGCCGGTCCCTGCGCCAAGGTTTCGCCAACCTTACGGCAATGGCGCCGTCGTAGAACTGTGGCGTAGTCCGCAGCGCGGGGAGGCGCACATGAACATGACGTCACAGCAGGCGGTATCCAGGCCGGGTCCAGACACCGGCCACGGGGTGCTCGTGGATGCGCAATGGCTGAAGGCTCACCTCGCCGACCCGCGGGTCCGGGTGGTCGAAGTCGACGTCAGCCCGGCCGCCTACCACGAGTGGCACATCGACGGCGCAGTGTTGTGGAACGTGTACGCCGACCTCAAGGACGCTGACTACCGGCTCGCCGGTGCCTCAGCCGTGCACGGGCTGATCACCAGGTCGGGGATCCGCCCGGACTCGACGGTCGTGTTCTATGGCTACGCACCCGCCATGGGCTTGTGGCTCGCGAAACTCTACGGCCACGCAGACGCCCGGATCCTCGACTGCTCCCGTGATACCTGGCGACGCGAGGGCGGTGCGTGCGGCAGCGCGCCGGCCGAGCCAGCCCCGACCAGGTACGTCCTGCCTGACCGGAATGAGCGGCTCCGCGCCGATCACAGCACGGTGCGCCGCGCCATCGGTGACCCGGGCACGGTCATCCTCGACGTCCGTACCCGCGACGAATACCGGGGAGAGCGGTTCTGGCCCTCCGGCGCCATGGAGCCTGGAGGCCGCGCCGGTCACATCCCCTCGGCCGTGCATCAGCCGATCGACGACCTCTATGACGACCGCGGATCATTCCGTACCGCCGCAGATCTGCGCGGCGCCTTCCGCGCCGTTGACCTCGACGACGACCGCGAGCTGATCACTTACTGCACGATTGGCGGGCGGGCCAGCACCGCCTGGTTTGCCCTCAGCTACCTGCTCGGCCGCGACCACGTCCGTGTCTACGACGGGTCCTGGGCCGAGTGGGGCCGCCGGACCGACACCCCGGTCGAGGCGTGATCAGACGGCCCCACTCGGCCCTGAGCGGCGGGCTATGCGTCGCCGCGCCGGATCCGGACCGCGGCCAGACTCAGCACGACAGCTGCGTACAGGCAGCACACGCCGAATCCTGCCCACGGCGGCAACGACGACGCCGGGTCCGGGTGGACCGTCGTGACGGCCAGGCCGGCCGGGCCGGGCAGGTACTTGCCCACGTCCTGCGACCAGCTTCCCGGCAGGAAACCGGCCACGATCTGGACCGCGAACAGCAGGCCGAACAGGGCCGCGATCCCGCCGGCGGTGCTGCGCAGCAAGGTGCCCAGGCCCAGGCCGAGCAGCGCGACCACCGCCAGGTACAGGGCGCTGCCGATCACCGCGCGGGCCACGCCGGGCTGGCTGAGCGGCACGGCGAGGTGCTGGCGGCCCAGGATCGACTGGCCGGCCAGGAACGCCGCGAGCGCGGCCGGCAGGCTCACCGCGACGGTGGCGGCGGCCAGCGTCCCCGCCTTGCCCCACAAGACGGGCAGGCGCCGCGGCACGGCAGCTAGCGTCGTCCGGATCAGCCCGGTGGCGTACTCGCTGGTGATCAGCAGCACGCCGAGCACTCCGACCGCGAGCTGCGCGAGCTGGACCCCGGACAGGCTGACCGAGACCGGGTCGAAGGACCTGACCGCCGCCGCCCCGTGGGGCGGCCGCGCTTCCCGCAGCAGGCTGTACAGGATGCCGAAGGCAATGGTCAGGGTCACCGCGGACAGCAGGGCCCAGAACGCGGACGGCTGGGTACGCAGCTTTGTCCACTCCGACCTCAGCACACGGGCCTGGGTGACCCGCTGCGGCGGCATGTCGGCCCGCCGGGCCGCGGGCGCGGGCAGCGGATGGGGCGTACTGGACGTCATTTCTCCTCCTCGAACGTAGCTGGTGCTGCGGTGCGGAACTCGACCGCGTCCCGGGTCAGGCCAACGAACGCGTCTTCCAGCGACGCCTGCTCGGTGATGAGCTCGACCACGGTGATCCCGGCGGCCGCGGCGACCGCACCGATCTGCGCGGCGGGCAGGCCCGACACGGTCAGCGCGCCGTCAGCGGCGGTGCTGATGGCCACCCCGGGGGAGCGCAGCAGCCCAGCCAGCGTGTGCTGGTCCGAGCTGCGGACCCGTACCGCCGCAGGGGTGGCCGAGGCGATGAGCTCGGCCACGCTGGTGTCGGCGATCAGCCGGCCCCGGCCGATGACGATCAGGCGCGTCGCGGTCTGCGCGATCTCGCTCATCAGGTGCGATGAGACAAAGACCGTCTTCCCGCGGGCGGCGAGGTCGCGCAGCAGTGCGCGGATCCAGCGGATGCCCTCGACGTCCAGGCCGTTCATCGGCTCGTCGAGGACTACCGCGGCGGGATCGCCGAGCAGCGCCGCGGCGATGCCCAGCCGCTGGCCCATGCCGAGGGAGAACTTGCCCGCCCGCCGGCCCGCCACGGCGCGCAGGCCGACCTCGTCGATGACCTCATCGACCCTGGACCGGCGGATGCCGGCGGTCTGGGCCAGCGCAAGCAGATGGTGGTAGGCGCTGCGGGACGGGTGGACCGCCCGCGGGTCCAGCATCCCGCCGACCTCGTGCAGCGGCGCGGCATGCGCCCGGGGCCGACGCCCGTTGACCATGACCGAGCCGCTGGTTGGCTCGTCCAGGCCGAGGATCATCCGCATGGTGGTGGACTTTCCGGCGCCGTTCGGGCCGAGAAAGCCGGTGACCGTGCCCGGCCGGACGGTAAAGGTCAGGTCCGAGACGGCGGTCGTCGTTGCGTAGCGCTTCGTAAGTGCGCGGATCTCAATCATGGATACGACGCTGCCGGACGCGCGGCTCGGTGTCGCTGGGGCGCTCAGCCTGCCTTGGGTGGGGATTTCCCCACCGGGAGAGCGGGACAGCCGGATGGCGACGGGCGGCAAGCCTTTGTACCGTGACGTCATGACCACGGCCGAGCTGGCTTCCCGCCGGGTCAGGGCTGCGGTCAGCGCGCTGTGGTCGGCACCGGCCCGGCAGGACACCGGGAACGTGCTGGCGGCCTTCCTGGTCGCGTTGGTGGGCGGAATCCTGCTCGGCGGGCTGGCCCTGATCTGGGGGGGCGCGGTCGTGAGCCTGGTGAACTGGCCGGTGGGCGGCTGGGCACACGCCGCTTTGTATATAGCGGTGGTTGTCGTCGGCCCGGTCCTGGCGCTGTGGGCGGTGCAGGGGCTTACCGCGCTGCAACGGTCGCGCCTGCGCGCGACGTTCGGCCTGGAATTCCCGGCAGGCTCCCGGGCGGCCGAGCGCAAGCCGTGGCCGGTCGGGCCGTGGCTCGCCGCCGCGACCTGGCGGCAGCTCAGCTTCCACCTGCAGTCGATCATCACGGGAGTGGCCGGCGGCGCGCTGGTGGCCGCCTGCTGGCTGGCTCCGGTGGCCGCGATCGGTTACCTGGCCGTGGGCCACCCGGCCGCCGCCGCTGGCGCCGCCGGATGCGCAGCGGCGTTCGGACTGCTGCTCGCTGCGCCCTGGCTGGCCCGGCAGCTGACGCGAACCGATCAGGCCCTGGCGCTGGCCTTGCTCGGGCTCAGCCGCAGCGAGGAGCTGGCGCTGCGGCTCGAGTCGCTGGCCCGCAGCCGGGCCGACGTCGTCGCCGCGGCCGACGCCGAGCGCCGCCGGATCGAGCGCGATCTGCACGACGGCGCGCAGCAGCGGCTGGTCTCTTTGGCCATGAACCTGGGTATGACCCGGGCCCGCTTTGCCAGCGCACCCGAACCCGTGCGCCAGGCGATCGCCGATGCGCACGACGAAGCCGTGCTGGCCCTGGCGGAGCTGCGCGAGTTCATCCGCGGCCTCCATCCGGCCGTGCTCAACGACCGGGGCCTGGACGCGGCCCTATCCGGCCTCGCGGCGCGTGCCCCGCTGCCGGTCCGGCTGCGCGTGGACGTGTCACGGCGCGCATCCCCCAGCGTCGAGGCCGTGGCCTACTTCATCGTCTCCGAGGCGCTCACCAACGTGGCGAAGCATGCCCAGGCGACCCAGGCCGAGGTGACCGTCGTGCGGGCGGGTGACGTGCTGCGCGTCAGCGTCAGCGATGACGGATCGGGCGGCGCCGGGGCCGCCGACAGTAGGGCCGGGGCCGGGACCGGGCTGCGTGGCCTCGCGCAGCGGGCCGCTGCGGTGGACGGCACGCTGACCATCGACAGCCCACGGGGCGGCCCGACCGTCATCACCGCGGAGCTGCCATGCGAATCGTGATCGCCGAGGACTCGGTGCTGCTCCGGGACGGGCTGACCAGAATGCTGACCGACGGCGGCGGCCAGGTCGTCGCGGCCGTCCCCGATGCCGGGCAGCTGCTCCAGGCGGTGGCCGAGCATCATCCGGACCTGGCCGTCATCGACGTCCGGATGCCACCCACGCACACCGACGAGGGCATCCGGGCCGCGCTGGTCATCCGCCGCCAGTACCCGGACGTCGCGCTGCTGGTCCTGTCTCAGTACGTCGAGGAGAGCTATGCCACCGACCTGCTCTCCACCGCGACGAGTTCGGTTGGGTACCTGCTGAAGGATCGCATCGCGCACGTGGCCGACTTCCTGGACGCGGTGCGCCGGGTGGCGGCCGGCGGCACTGTCCTGGACCCGGAGGTCGTTTCGCAGCTCCTGGTCCGTCGCCGCGACGACCCGCTCAGCCGCCTCACCCCGCGAGAGCTGCACGTGCTGCAGCTCATGGCCGAGGGCCTGTCTAACCAAGGGATCGTCGCCGAGCTGAGGGTCAGCCCCAGCGCGGTGGAGAAATACGTCACGAACATCTTCGCCAAGCTCGACCTGCCGCCCACCGGCACCGACCACCGCCGGGTCCTGGCCGTGCTCAAGTACCTCGGCACCTAAGGCCGGCGGCATGGTCACCAGGTCCGTTAAGGCCGGATCAGCGAATTAGGGACAGCGCTCGCTACGCTGGGCCCAGACCCCGGACGCACGCGGAGAGGATCGCGGTGCACGTTGGCCAGGTTGGGCGGATGCGGGCGGAAGCGTCACCGGACGGCCCCTGCCTCGAGGACGAGCGTATCCGCCTCACCTCCGGTGAGTTCGCGGCCGCCGTCGAACGGCTGTCGGGCGGGCTGGCGTCACTGGGCGTCGGTGCCGGTGACGTCGTCGCGACGATGCTGCCGAACTGCGTGGAGATGGTGCTCACGCTGTTCGCGGCGTGGCGCACGGGTGTGGCGGTGACCCCCATCAACCCGGCGCTGACGACGGGCGAGGCAAGCTACCAGCTGGAGGACTCGCGGGCGAGAGTCGTGATCGCCGACGCCGTCTCGGCCGGGAAGCTGTCTTCGACCAACGTTCCTCTCATCCCGGTCGAGGATGTCGGCGGCCTCGGCGGTCCGGCACCGCCGCTGCGGGCCGAAGCTGGCGATCTCGCCCTGCTCGTGTATACGAGCGGCACAACCGGGCGGCCGAAGGGCGTCATGCTCGACCACGCGAATCTGGCCGCGATGACCGAGCAGGTCGTCACCGCGCTCGAAATCGGGGCGGCGACGCGCTGCCTGCTCGTCCTGCCCCTGTTCCACGTGAACGGGATCATGGCCAGCGTGGTGTCTCCGCTCGCGGCGGGCGGCTCGACCGTCATCCTCAGCCACTTCGATGCGAAGACGTTCTGGCCGCAGGTCGAGAGGCACCGGCCGACCTACTTCTCCGCGGTGCCGACGATCTACCTGATGCTGAACTCGCTGCCGTCGGAGGTGCAGCCTGACCTGTCGTCGCTGCAGTTCGTGGTGTGCGGCGCGGCACCGATGCCCGCTCATGCGATCGGTGAGTTCGAGCGCCGCTACCGCGTCCCGATGATCGAGGGGTACGGCCTGTCGGAAGGGACCGTAGCGTCGACGATCAACCCGCTGCATGGCAGGCACAAGCCGGGAACCGTCGGGCTGCCGTTCCCCGGGCAGCAGGTCGCGATCGCTGGCGGCGCCGGACAGCTCCTCTCAACAGGCGAGATCGGAGAGGTCGTGATCCGGGGGGCGAACGTGATGCGCGGCTACCTTGGCCAGCCCCAGGCCACGGCGGAGGCGCTCCGCGACGGCTGGCTGCACACCGGCGACCTCGGCTACCTCGACGCCGACGGTTACCTTGTGCTGGTCGACCGGAAGAAAGACATGATCATCCGTGGCGGTGAGAACATCTACCCGAAGGAGATCGAAGCCGTCCTCCATCAGTACCCCGCCGTTCAGGAGGCCGCTGTCGTCAGCCGTCCCGACCCGGTCTACGGCGAACAGCCCGTTGCTTACGTCTTGCTGCGGCCCGGTGCGCACGCGACGCCGGACGAGCTGATCGAGCACTGCAAGCCCGCACTGGCCAGATTCAAGATCCCGCGCGACGTCTACGTAGTGGACAGCCTCCCGAAGAACACCATCGGCAAGATCCTCAAGGACCCGCTCCGCGACGACGCCCGCTCTCGCTGAGGCCAATCCTTCTCGACCCGCACCTGCCGAGGCACCAGGCTGCGCACCAGCACTAGCCGCCTGCCAGCCTTCTCTACAAGATCAGGATCTCGGCTGGAACACTAGTCCGATCATAAGGTGACTGTTACCATTGGCCCGCCACTGACCCGTGTGCGGTTGCGCTGCTTATGCGCCACGCGAGGGAGTTACGAATGAAGAAGGTGCGCTATCTTGTGGCGCCGGCGGACTCGCTCCTGCTGTCATAGGAATGATGGTTCCCGCCGCGGCCAACGCGGCGCCAGCGGCCAATGGGCAGGCGGGGAACAGCGCGCGCCCGGCCAAGGCTGTGTCACTGCACCCGCTTACAGCGAATGCCCCCGCCCTGCCCGGGCGCCCTCGAGGGTTATCGCTACTCAGACGTGGGGATACACGTCTGCGGCAAAGAGAACGCATCGCACTATATCTACTGGACACAGGAATCCGTCTACTACAAGGCGCACCGCGACATCACATGGCGGCTGCACGTTAGCGGTAAAGTGACGCAGACCCACAAGGTTTCCGCGGGCGCTGGCTGGCACAGTTATAAATACAACATGCACCGTAAGGCCCCGCAGAGCGGGAGCAGCGTGATATGCGTCGGGGCAAGTAACACTCCCGGATTCCCCTGTGGAGCGGTTCCTGTAGGGTATTGATCCGCGGCATCTCCCCGGCGCCCGTTCCGGCCTTTGTCGGGTATCAGCCTGGTCAGGGCGCGTCGGCCCGTACGCCTCGGCCACCGGGGACGCGGGCCCGGCGGGCAAGCTTATGGGCGTGCACGATGTCAGGGTCGCGCAGGTCGGCCCGCAGCGGTGCTTGCCGGCCGCTAGCCGGGCGGGTGCGGCGCTTAGCGATGCGGATCTGCCTCATCGGGTGTGACCTTCTTCCAGGTGGGTCCGCGCCAGGAGGCGCGGGCTCTTTCCGCTGCCGCCGCGCCGGGCGACGCGGCCGGTGGTGAGGGCGCTTTCTAGCCTGCAGCGGCACCGGTGTGGCACACATCGGCCAGCTGGCCGATGTTGCCGCCGCGATCCGATGATCCTCACGCTCTCCCGCGGCCACTACTGCCCGAAAGAGCACCAGCAGCACCCTCGACTTGGCGGCGTTCCAGTCCAAGGTCGCGGTGGCCTACACCCAGGTAGTCACGATCTCTACCAACGAGCACCACACGCTACAGGAGTTCCGCGCGTCAGCCGCCCGTCGGTCGACGACCTCTGGCGTGACCTACGCGCGGCGACGAGCGAGAGACCAGCACGGCGGGCCTTCAGGCTGCTGGTCGTTGCGTGGCTTGCGGGTGCGGTTGCCGGGCGGGCCGCCTGTCCGCCGCCATCCGGAAGTGATGGCCGGCGGCGCACTGCAGCGCGATGTGCTGAACCGGACCGTCCGTACTGGGCAGACAGAAGCGATCGGTGATCTCGGCCGGGACGCCGCAGTCAGGGCACGATACGAGGCTCTGCATCATTCCACCTCCGGGTGCGTGCAGCCAGGTGAAAGCTCATGACGGTGCCACCGGGACCGGCCAGCGCGCAGCACGCGGGCCAGGCTCGCGGCGCCGGAGCCGATACCAGGGCCCCACGGGCGCGCGGCGGCCGGCCGCGACGGCGGCCACCGCCGCCACGGCCTGGTCGACCTCGTCCGGGGTGTTGTAGAGGTAGAAGCTCAGGCGGCAGCTGGCCGGGGGGTTCAGCCCGAGCGCGTGATGGGCGAGCGTCGCGCAGTGACAACCGGCGCGGGCCTCCACCCCGGCCCGGTCCAGGGCCTCGGCCACCTCGACCGGGTCGCGGCCCGCGAGGTTGAACGACACGAGGGACGTGCGCCGCGCGGCATCGGGGGGGCCGTAGGTCGTGACCCCGCCGATGGCGCTCAGCCCATCCAGCGCCCGGCTGGTTAGCTGCCGATTCCAGTTCGACACGCGGTCCATGGCGGCGCGAACGGCAGCGGTCTGGATGGGTTTGGCCGTGCCGAAGTACGCCAGGTGTCTGGGTGTCAGCGCCAGGTCCACCAGGATGCGCAGGGCCTGCGCGGAGACGATCGCACCGAGGATGTTGGGCGTCCCGGCGGCGTATTTCCAGGGCAGCGCGTTGTAGTCGACCCGGTCGGGAAAGACCCGCCCTTCGGCGATCATGTCACCGCCGTACAGGAACGGAAGCGCGGAATCGAGCAGGTGCTCCCGGGCGTAGAGCACCCCCACCCCGAACGGCGCGAGCAGCTTGTGAAAGGAAAACGCCAGGTAGTCGGCGCCGAGGTCCTGGACGTCCACGAACGACCCCGGTACCAGCTGGGCGGCGTCGACCAGCAGGTAAGAGCGCCGCTCGCCGCCGGGCTGCCGGTACCCGCTCGCGCCGGCCAGCGCCCGGACCGCTGTGAGCGGGTTGCGGGTGCCCAGGAAGTTCGACGCGCCGGTGCAGCAGACCAGCTTGGTGCGGGCGTCGATCAGCGAGGCCAGGTGCTCCAGGTCCAGCTCGCCGGTGAGCGGATCGAACCGGGCCAGGCGGTAGTCCACGCGCCGCCCCAGCCGCGGCAAGATCTCCCGGCACATCGCATACCAGGGGACGTAGTTGGAGTTGTGCTCCATCATCGTCGTGACCACGTTGTCGCCGTCGCGGAACTCGGTGAGCAGCGAGTACATGACCGCGTTGATGGCCTCGGTGGTGTTCCGGTACAGCGCGATGCTGGCCCGGCCCGGCGCGCCGATGAACTGCGCGATCGTGTCGTAAGACTCCTCGAACAGCGCGGTCATCTGCCGCGAGGCGGACGACTGCCCCCGGTGGACGTTCTCGTACCCCGGCGCCAGCGACTGGTACAGCGCCACCAGTTCTCGCGGCGGCTGGGTGCTCGCCGCATTGTTCGTGACGATCCGGCCGAGCTCGGGGAACGTGAAATGGCTGCGGATGGCCTGCACCTCCAGCGACCCGGTGCTCACGGCCATCGTCCCCCGGCCGTCAGCCGGAGCCCGCAGGAACGGGATCACCGGAGTCATGCCTGTTCCTTGCGCTTCCAGGCGCCGATCAGCAACGGCCACAGCGTCGGGCGGTCGGGGAAGCTGGTGGCGTCGCGGTCGATCGAGGCCAGCGTCTGGGCGGCGGCCTCCTCGGTCGTGACGCCATGCGCCAGGGCCGTCGGCAGCAGGCTGCGGAAGGCGCCTTCCATGACGGCGCGCCCGGTGGCGAGCGGCTCGATGCGGCCGGCGACGTCGGTGCCGTCCGGGGTCCCGACGCCTGCCTGGGCGAACAGCTGCGGAAGCCGGGCTCCAGCCGCCACGTCGGCGCCTGCCGCCCCGAACGCGCCGGTGAATACCCGCAGCAGCTCGCCGGCCCAGGCCGCCTGCGGCAGCGTGCTGACGCCGCGCAGGTCGTAGTCCTGCACGAGCAGATGCCCGCCCGGGGCGACCGCGTCCCACAACCGGGCCAGCACCTCGACGCGCTGGGGAAGGTGGAACAGCAGCAGCCGCGCGTACACCAGGTCGAACGGAGCGCCCGGGACCGGCTCGCCGGCCGTGAGGTCTCGTGCCTGGAAGGAGCAGTGCCGGTGGCCAGCCCCGTGCAGCATCGCCAGCGTCATTTCGCCGAGCGCGGCGTCCGCGTCGATGCCCAGCACGCGGCCTGCGGGCCCGACCCGCTCCGCCATCGCGCGCATCGTCTCACCGGGCCCGCAGCCGGCGTCCAGGCAGCTGTCACCCGGGCCGAGGCCGACCTGGTCCAGCAGCCGCCCGGTCGCGACCTGCCACGCGCGGGCCTGCATCCGCAGCCGCTCGTACTCCTGCGGCGTGTGCCCCAGCGCGTAGACTGCCTGCGGCTGCTCGATCTGCGTGGTACTCACCGTTCATGTCCCTGTCTGCTCGCCATACGGCAGGACCGTCCTACGGCAAGCATTGACGGGCGGGAACGGGTTGTCGTTGGGCTACCGCGCAGAGCCCTTCACAATGCGCGCAGACATGCGGTACTCCGCCGGAGGCAATCCGTGCACGGCCCGGAAGGTCCGGCTGAAGTCGCCCGCGCTCGAAAAACCCCACTTGGCCGCGATGGCCGCGACCGGGCGGGCGGCCAGCACCGGATCAGACAGATCCTGGCGGCAGTTCTCCAGCCGCCGGTGCCGGATCCAGCCCGCCACGGTCAGGCCCTGATCGTGGAAGAGCTGGTGCAGCGAGCGCACGGAAATGTGATGGGCAGCGGCGATCATGGCCGGTGACAGCCCGGGATCACCCAGGTGCTGCTGGATGAAGGCCTGAACGGTGGTCAGCAGGGCATGCCTGCGGGCCTCCGGCGTGCCCCAGTCACGGACATCCAGTTCGTGCGCCAGCCGCGTCGCCAGCACCTCCAGCGCGGCGGCCGACAGCCGCGCCGCCTCGGACGGGCTGTAGTGATCGACATTGCGAGCCAGCTGGAGGAGGAATTGCGAGGTCAGATCGCCCAGGCCGGCGCTGGCCGCGAAGCGCACGGCGGCCAGCTGCCCGAGCCGGCTCCGGGACAGCGGCAACAGGGACGGCGGGAACATGAAGGTCATCATCTGCATCGGCCGATCACCGCCGACCCCGCACGCCACCTCGTAGGGGCGCCGGGTGTCGTAGATGGCGAATTCGGCCGCCGACAGCCGGGCCTGCCGGCCGTCCTGGGTGACCACGCACGAGTTGCCGCCGCACACCAGCACCATCTTCAGCAGGTCGGGATCGGCCTGGGAGATCAGCCGGGGGGTGCGGCGCACGGTGATGGGCATGATGTCCATCACGACCACCTGCATCGCGCCCAGACCGCTGGCGCGGAACTCTGCCCGGTAATCGCCGAGCTCGGAGCGGCACTCCATCGGCACCCACGTAGCGGCCGTCATCTCCCGGACAAAGTCGAGACGGTCGGCCTCGGGCACCTGATCGGTGCGAATCAGTGTGCTCATCGTTCTCACACCCACGCGACAGGCAACAGTTGCGCCGGGCGCTCCCCCGGGTGGACCTCAGCATACTGGAACGTAAAGCGACGGTAAAGCATCAGTCTAGAGCAATACTCTAGACTGGTATTTGCCGCGTCGGCCGTGGCGTCACCGGGAGATCACGGAGCACACTGGCACATGCCCATGACAGGCCAGGCACCACGAGTCACCGCGCCAGCAATGCGCCGCCGCGGGCCAGCCAGCACCGAGGACGGGCAGCGCAGCCGCGACCGCGTCCTCCTGGCCGCCGTGGAGCTGATCACCGAGGCAGGCATCGACCAGGTGCGGGTCGCCGAGATAGCCCGGCGGGCCAACATGAGCTCCGGCCAGGTGATGTACTACTTCACCAGCAAGGAGCACATCTTGCTGGAGACCCTGGCCTGGCGGGACCATCAGGACATCACCCGGACCCGCGAGGCCCTGGCCAAGGTAACCGGCGCCTGGCGCCAGCTCGAACGGTTCATCGGCCTCTACCTGCCCGCCAGCCCGGCGGATCCGAGCTGGATCCTCTGGATGGAGGCATGGGCCCGCGCACCTCACAACCGGCAGGTGACTCAGTTCCTGGAAGAACTGCTGGCCCTCTGGCGCGATGACCTCGCCGCTATCGTCGCCCGTGGCGTCCAGGAGGGAGCCTTCGCCCCCCCAGCCGCCCTCGACGACTTCACCCTCCGCTTCGCGGCCCTGCTCGACGGGCTCGCGATCCTCCGCCTCCGGCAAATGCACCAGCCATCCCGCAAGCGCCTCATCGAGCTGGCCATGACCACGGCCCGCGCCGAGCTGACCCGGGACGCTGCCGCCGCGCCCGCAGGCTGACCACCCGGTCTCCCGGTTACCTGCTCCAGGCCGAGGCCCGGCTCGTCCTTGGGCGACAGGCTAGGTCCCAGCAAGACAACCGGCCCACAGAACGCTCCTGACGCAACCATCTCGAGCGCGACGCTTGCGCCGAGGCTGAACCCGAGCACAACATCACAGCCGAAGCCCGCGACGAGGTCAGCAGTTAGCCGAGCGTAGTTCTCGATGCTGAAATCCTCGGGGGGGGGGCGTGCCGCCATGTCCTGGCAGGGTCACGGCGATCAGGCGAACCCGGCGAGCGCCGGCTGAGCCATCAATTCGGCGTAGGACCGCGATGTATTCAGCCCACCTGGGATTTGCAGCACCGTGTGGTCGGCGTTTACCTCACCTGCTGAGTAACTGGACAGGTCCGGGCGCACCGGGAACCACGGGCTGATCTTCCAGGTACGTGACCTGGGGCGCAAGGCAGACGTCAAGGCAAATGCAACACGGGCACCGCATGCTTGAGCCGCAGTTCCCACCAGCGGAGGCCGCTGGCTGCCAGCTACCGAAAGGTGCCTTGTCATGCAGCCCGCGATCCTTACCCCGGCCATTCGGGCCCCGCGGCTGTCTCAGCTGACGCAGCTAGAACGGGGCGCCTACCTGAACCGCGGCGGCGACAACCGCGGCCGCGACCTTGACATGACCTTCGGCTACCCCGACGACCTCGCCCCGCGCTGGTTCGCCAGCTACCAGGTCAGGCCGCAGGCCGACTTCTTGCGGATCCCGCCCTCCGAATTCATCAACGTCATCAGCGGCCACTTCCGCTCGCTGTTCGGGTCTGAGGTGTTCCTCATCCCGACCTGCTCGATGGCGTTTGCCATCGCCGTGAGCGCGGTTGTCCAGCGGCCAGGCGATGAGGCAATCGTGATCGATCGCAGTTACGACTCCTGGCCGCTCATACTTCAGGCCCAGGGCGCGAGGGTCGTCTACGCCCGCCGCACCGCAGCCGGGCTGCCGGACGTGGAGTCTGTCGCCGCCGCGTGCACCGCCCGCACCAAGGTCATCGTGCTGGTCAGCCCGGACAATCCGCTTGGCGTGATCTGCCCGGCTGACGTCCTGGAGCAGATCGCCGCGCTGTGCAAGGACCGCGGCCTGACCCTGGTCATTGACCACTGCCTTGCCGAAGTGAACCCTTATCACCGGGATATCCCGCTGCTGCCACGGCTGCCGGCCGCCGCGGACCTGTCCTGGATCGCCGTGGGCGACACCGGGAAACTGCTGCTCGGCCTGACCGGGCCCAAACTCGGTGCCCTGGCGTACTCGGCCGGCTGGCGCGAACCTATCGCCGCGGCGGCCTCGCCCTGGTTTTTCGCTTACGACCAGTATTGCCTCGCCGTGCTCGCGGCGATCCTGTCGGACCCCCGGTTCCCCAGCTACCGGGAGGGGATCTGCGCCTGCATGGCCGCCAACCATGAGTACCTGGCCGGGAATGTGCGGCCACCGTTGACCGTAAGCCGGCTCGGCGCGGGATGCTTCGCCCTGGTCGACGTCAAGGGCACGGGGCTGGACGGGGAGTCCTTCGCCCGGCGGCTCGCGCAGGAGCGGGTGCTGGTGTCACCGGTGTCGTGGTTTCCCTCGGGCACCGCAGACGATGAGAGCCGGGTCCGGGTCGCGCTGTCACGGTCTTTGGCGACGATCGGCAGCCTGGTCACGGCGCTGAACGCGGCAACGCGATGATCAGCCAGAATTTCGCGGCACTGGCCGCGCTGCTGCCGCTCATAGGGTTCGCGGCGTACCTGCGTGACACCCTGCGAGGCAAGATCCCCCCGAACAGGGTGAGCTGGTTGCTGTGGGGCGCGGCCCCGATGATCGCGTTCGCTGCGGAACTGGCCGAGGGCACCAGGAGGGCCGCCACGTGGCCCGCCTGATCCGCGACCAGGCCGCCGGGCGCGGCAGAACGCGCAAGCCGTTCCGCCATGTCGACAAGGGCACCATGGCCACCATCGGCCGTAACTCAGCCGTGGCCCAGATCGGGCCGCTACATTTCCGCGGGCTTCCCGGCTGGGTGGCCTGGCTCACCGTACACATCTACTACCTGGTGGGGTTCCGCAACCGGCTGGCCGTGCTGTGCTCATGGTCGTGGAACTACCTGCGCAAAGACCGGCCGATCAGGATCATCGCCCGGAGCGATACGGACGCCCTAACCGGCCTCGTCGAGGGCATGGACGCTAGCCGCACCGCCGCAGACGTACAGCGTCGCTCGTGCTGCGGCGCGGATCAGTTCGTCGAGGCGGGCCGGATTCCATTCCCCAGCTGTACCGGGAAAGCCAGGCAAAGTCCGGCGCTGCCGGCTCTTCCACCACGGCGCCCATGGGGTCAACCTCCCGGGCGAGCAAAGGGTCGTTGTCGGCATCGATGGATGCCAGGCCCCGGCGGGCAAGCACGGCAGCGATCGTGGTCTTCCCGGCACCGGAACAGCCTGTGATCTGGACAGCGCTCATCGCTGTCTATCGTCGGCCAGGCCCTGAAGCCGGCGCAAACGAGTTTGTGATCCCCCCGTCGGCGCGAGCCAACAGCGCCTTGCCGGGCGCGGCAAGCACGACCTCTCGCCGGTTTCCACTCAGCGCAACCGGTGATCACTGACCGCTAGGCTAGGCACCGAGGTCTACGGACCGGTGCCACTCGCGCAGCCCGTCGTCGAGTGCATTGACCAGCGGGGCCGCGTCCTGCGCCCAGTTGGTCACGAACGCCTCCGGGTCCGGATCAGTCTCCGCTGCTTGCACAAGCGTTTTGGCCCGGTTCATCAGCTGATCGAGCGTGGCTTCGAGTTGCCTGCGCAGAACGCGCAGCCGGGGCCCCCGTGCCTCGCGCCTGGTGACGACGAGCGCCTGAAGACGATCAAGGTCGACGAGTATCCTCCGCACGGCTTGCTCCACGTTTAGGCTGCGGGCCGCCAGCTCATCCGCGACCCGCTGCAAGCGGGTCACCACCGTCCGCGCTTCGAGCACCCACGGCTCGGTAGTCCACGTGGACTCCGCGGCGAGGACATACGCGTGCAAGTCTGCAGAGTTCAGGACACAGGCACCGAGCCCGCGCAGGTACTCGGTGAGATCGGTCGGAAGCGGGTGCTTGGTACCTCCCAGCCAGACCCATTCTGGCCAGCCGGGCTCGTCCAGCACCTCGCGCACCGCGCGCTGGAAGAACTGCGGGTCCGCCGACAGCTGCTCGTAGAAGGTCCGCCAGCCTGCGCGGAAATTCATACACTGCAGTGCGAGCACGACGTTCGGGTCGAGGGATTCGCCCAGCCTCGGGCTCAGCATCTTGACCTGCAGCGTGTAGGTATTGATCAGACGCTTGATCTCGCGCGGATTGACCGAGTCCTCACCCCGGAGCGTACTAAAGTGCCTGCGGACGTTGTCCCTGAAGTCCCGGCGTTGAGCGTCGCCGAAGTCGCTGTTGCGCTCGATCGCGTCGAGATAGTCCTGGAGCTGACTTGTACTGATCCTCGGTAGCGCGAACGGCACTTGGAACATCTTCTTCACGTAGTCGGTACCACTGATGTTTGGCTCGGGCGGCGTTGCCTCGTCAGCCACCGGGCTAGTATCGGCTGCGATGTCGCGGTACTTCACCGCGACGGCGCGCTCGGCGATTTCCTGATCGAGCCCGACGACAAAGACGCAGCCTTGCACGTCGAAGAACAGCTTCATCGATTCCAGGACGTCCAGGGCATTCGCTGGCAGGCACCGGTCGAGATCGTCGACGAAGATGACCACGCGCCGTGCTCCGCCGGCGGATAGCCCGCGTATCGCATCGCGGAGCATCCTGAACCCAGCATGGTAGAAGGACAGAGCCCCCGGACGCTTACGGCCGGCCTTGATGGACTCGATCATTTTGCCTATGTCCAAGTCCGCCCCGACGCCCGGAAAGCTCGCCGACAGCCGGAGTCCGGCGAGGAATGCCTGGCCGGCCCGGCTCACGGCGGATGCGGCGTCACGAGCCCAGCCGGACCGGCCCGCGGCCTCAACCTCCAGCGCCTCGCGCAGCACGTCAAGCAGCGGGAGGATCAGGTTGGGGTCCTTCTCGTACCGCCATGCGGCGAACCAGACGGGGACGACGCTCGGATCACCAGCCAGGATCATCTCGATCGCTCGCATCAGGGTCGTCTTCCCCGATCCCCAGCTGCCGAATATGCCGATGGCGAATTCCGCGCGGCTATGCACGATCATCTCGGCCAGCGCGGCCGCGTAGTCGTCGAAACCGAGGCCAGGGTGCTCGGCCGGATTATCCAGGAGCACGTTGAATCCCGCGTACGGACCGGGCGGACGTTCTTCGTCGAGCGGCATGCGCGGTTCGGCCACGCTAGATCGCGAAGGCGTAGCGGCATCAGCAGCACTATCGGGCACCGCAGCGGCACTGCGGTGCCAGGGCCATTTCCCTGACCAGCTCACCGGACATTCGCGTACTTCAGCAGCCGCAGTCCCTCCAGCCGCAGCGCTTGCGGATAGATAGCCTTGTAGATGTTGCAGTTCGGCGACTTGACGTCGAATCTCCCGGTCGAACGGAACGTAGCCACTGAGCAGCCGCCCGAGCACCAGTAACGCCAGGTGCAGTCCTTGCAGCCTTCCTTCTCATCCACCAGGAGATTGAGCGCAGTCGTCTGATCGTGCCGCACAAGCTGCAGTGGGTCGGCGGTGAAGATGTCGCCGATCGTCCGCTCGATCTCCATGTGACACTTGGCAACCTGCCCGTGCTGGTCGATGACGACGTAGTCCTGGCCGACGCCACAAGAACGCTGCCTGGGCTGGAGCAGCTGGCCTCGATCGAGTATCGAGCCGAGGACGCTCCATGGAGGCAGGAAGTCCTCGATGATCTCGAAGGACTTCAGCAGCGCCGAGATCATCTCGTGCTCTTCGTACTGAAGGTCGTCGTAGCCCGCAGCGCACTCGTTGTCCCGGAACAAGTTGAGGCTGAACGTCAGATCGCGTTCGAGCGCGTACCGGACGACCTCTGGGATCCCGGTCAGGTTACGGTTGGTGATGGTTACCGACAGGTGCGGCGGATGGCCCTGCCGGATCAGCTCGCCGATCGTTCTCTCGACGTACTGGAACGATGGCCTGCCGCCGGCGAACGGGCGCTGGACGTCGTGCTGATCACCGATCCCGTCCAGGGAGATCATCATCCGGATACCCTCGGTTTTGCATGTCTCGATCAGTGTCTGCGGCAGCCGTACGCCATTGCTTAGCAGCGTGGCATGGAGCCGCAGTCCGTACTGCGCCGCAAGCTCACGGGCGTAGGAATGCAGTATTGCCACGAGTCGGTGGTTGAGACTGGCCTCGCCGCCGGCGTATTTCAGCTTGACCGCAGGGAAGCCGTTCGCCACGGCGGACCGCATCACCCCCGCCACGGCGGCCCGGCCAGTCTCCTCGTCCATCGGCTGCGGCGTCTTGTCGAGATAACAGTATGGGCAGCGCAAATTGCACCCATTTGTCACATGTAGCCAGGCGGTCAGGACCTGGCCAGGCTGAAATTGCGGCACCGATCGCTGGCCGTCGGGAAGGATGAGCTGCAGCTGACTGAGCCGCTGAAACGTCCTCGTCACCTCCGCGTCCCAGCCTGGGTGGCGCATTCGCACGTCGGCTATCGCGACCGGAGCCTCGAACGCGCTGAAGATCTCGTAGGCCAGCTCGTCCACGACGACCACGCCGCCCGAGCCGAGCGGATTGAAGAGCAGCCGGTGCCCGGCGCTCAGCGCGAACTCGGCCACCTCATTGCCGCGCACCCAGCGGCCGTCCTCGGAGCTCGCCGGCAGCGGGCCCGTGACTCGGCGCTCGCCGGCCGGGCGCTCGCTGACGGCACAGGCGCAGTCTTCGCAGCTGCTGACCATGAGCTCGTATGCATCGGGTAGATCAAAGCTCGACAGCACCGTCGCCTGGCGCCGCGGCCGTATATATCCCATCTGACACGCCTTTCTGGCGCGCCGGTATCGGACCTCACCCGGCAAGCCTCTACAGCTCCTCCAAACGTGCGAGCAGCACCATCGAAACGTCGCCTGCTGCTGCCCACGCTGACCGTAGCCTGGCCTGCCAGGCTATCTGCACGATATCGGGCAGCTGGGCTAATATTTCCCGCAAAGTCGCAAATTCGGCTTTGAGCGAGGCCGCTCCGGACGAGCCGACAGGCCGTTTCGCAATATTAACGAAGCCGCTTTCATAGCGATCTAGCGCCCCGTCGAGCACGCTCGCGTCGAAGTCGTCGCCGGGCTGCCGGGCATCGAGGTAGTCGTGGACGATCAGGTGGGCCTGAATCAGGCTCCACCGGCCCCTGAGGTCGGAAAACGGAAAGTCCTCGGCGACCTGATCGATCTGGCTGGCTTTGTCGATGATATTGGTGCGGTACTCGGGTTGCCTGGTCTGGCGCCATTGACGGTAGCTCAGCTCCGCGTACTCGACCAGGTTGGCGAACCAGAACCAGCCGTCAGCTATTCGCTGGGATTCGGTGATTCCGTCCTCGAGATAGCGCAGGCCGGCATCGGGATTCGACAGGCCGATAATGCGGCCGGCGCGGTTGAGAGCCGACGGGTAGCCTCGGATCGCGTGCGCAACGCACAGGTCAAGCGCATCGATGATCCGCTCCCTGGCCTGGATCAGCGGATCGGCAGTAATGCTGATGCCTTCCTGGCTGGCCTGGTACAGGCAGATCGCCTGCTCCTGCAGCACGAATCCCAGGCGGCCCCAGTTCCGGCGCCCTTGCAACAGCTGCTCCGCCCTGGCGTAAGCGGCCCAGGCCATCTCGAATCTGCGCGCATACCTGTACACCTCGCCGCATACGCTGTAGGACATGCCCTCCTCCGCTAGGAGGCTCATTCGCTGGCGCATCGTGATCGCGCTCTCGACTAGCTCTAGTCCGTCCCGGTAGCTGCCGTTCAGGCCCTTCACGTACGCCCAGTTGGTCTGGATCGAGGCCAGCTCGTATCGGTCCTCGGCGGGGCTATCGGCGGACAGCGTCTTTGTGATCGTTTCCCACGCATGCTGGTAAGAGCGGTCGGCGTCGCCCCACTGGCCGGTATTGCGGTAATAGAACCCGCGTTCCTTGTACGCCTCGGCTATGAACTTGTGCCTATCAGGAGTCTCCAGCGCCTCGGCGTGATTGATCGCGTGCGCGAAGTGGTCTATCCCGTCCCTGACCATGCCTGCCGCCCGCAGACATGCGTTACCGCGCAGCAGGTGCAGTTCGTGAATCTGCCGGACGCTCGCCGCCCCCTGCGGAATCTCTGTCAGGAACTTCAGCGCCTCCTCGGGCTGGGACGCTTCCACTAGATACCTGCCGACGATAAGCCCGAGTGCTATGTACAAGTGCGGCCGGTCCTCGGCAAGCCATCTGCGGAAGTCAACCAGCTTCGCCCTGACGACGTCGTTGAAGGCTTCCGAATGCGAGCCACCTGGCAGGAATCGTTGCAGGTACAGGACGAGCAGGTCCTGGAAGAACGAGTCGTGTTGTCGTTCGGCCTCTGCGAAGGATTCCAGCAGCTGCTGGCAGCCACGCTCGTAGTCGGTCAGGAACAGGTAATAGAGGCTGGCCGCCTTGAGCTGATCGAGCTCCCGTTTCCTCGTGTCGAGCCGGACGGACTGATCCATCAGCGCGCCTTCGAGCCCCGAGGCCACGCTGTCAGTTCTTGGCCGGTCTCCGTCAAAGCGCCGCAGCTCAGCGTCCAACGCCGCAAACTGGGGTTCAACTTCGGCCTCCGCCTCGCTGGCGAGGCGGCTGTAGATGTCAAGCGCCCTGCGCCAGATACCGTTCCGCCAGCGCTGATCCAGGTCATGAAGCGGGAAGAGCCGGATCGCGAACTCCTCGGCCACGGCATCGTGCAGTGTCACGTACCGCCTGTTCCCGCGTGGCCGGATCCACGGCCGACTGAGGAGCTTCTCCCAGGCCAGGTCCGGGGACGGGGCATCGTCTGGAAGGGCGCAGTCGGCCATGAGTTGCTGCCAGACATCCCTGGCCACGGGCTGGCGCACGATGGCCAGCCGCTTGATCGCTTCGGGCCAGAAGCTGGCGTCCTGGTACGGCGCGACGATCCGGCGCAGGAACTCCGCATGAAGCTGAATACCCTCAGTGCTCTTCTCGCCGTCAAAGGGCAGATGCTGCTCGAGGTATTCAACGGAGTGGCCGGTGACCTCCGGTGGCGTTCCTTCATCCTTGAGGTAGTCGAGCATGAAGGCTAGCCAGAGCGGGTGTCCCTGGCTCAGGAGGACGAGCTTGTCCTCCTCCTGAGCCCGCATATCGTCGTAGATCCGGCTGGCCTGGATGTACTCCTGGGTGGCGGCACGAGAGAATCCGCCGACCTTTATCGTCTCGACGTCGATGGTCTGGTAGCCGCCGCTCAGCACTGCCTCGATCTGGTCCTGATGGCCGTGGTCATCGACGTCAAGCGGACGACCGGAGAGGATGAAGAGCGTGGACGCAGGCAGCGCCTTCATCCACTGCGCCAGCGTCAGCAGCAGGTTCGTACCGCGGATGGTCTCGACCGTGTCGAAGGTTATGACGACCGTCGTATTCTCGGCGGCGACGTATTCCCGGTAACAGCTGGCGAAGACCTCCTTGATCCGGCCAAGGTAGCTGACGATAGTCTCATGGCTGATGTCCGAGTGCGTTGAGCTCGGCAGCCTCGACAGCTGCTGCCAGAATTCCGCGAAGTACTCGCGGTCCGGATCCAGCTGGCGGGCCACCCGGCTTTCCAGGTTCGACAGCAGCCAGCACTCGGGATCGTCGACGTCGATGGGCTCGAGCCAGATCGTGGCGCTATCGGAGTTGTTCTCCGCCATGTGGCGGATCAGCGATGTCTTGCCGATACCACCGGGACCGTAGAGCAGCACGGCGCGGCTGCGATGATCAGACTGCACCACACCGAGCTGTCGGTTGATCTCGTCTTCTTCGGCGCGCTTGATGTACCGTGCCTCGGTGGCGGTGCCGCTGTTCATGAGTGCGCTCCTAGGTCGGCTGCCGGACCGCGTTGACCAGCCGCTCAAACAGATCAGTAAACTCGCCGACCGTCTCGGCGAACTCGTGATCGTTCGTCATGCACCAAGCCGCCACGTCTCGCAGGGCGGCCAGGTCGAGCCCCGAACCCGTCATGAGGTTGGGCGTGAGCCGCGTGTCGAGCTCTCTCGCAAAGGCGAGCAGCGTGCCTTCGACATCGGGTGACCCGACGAGGATGAGTTCCTGGGCCTTGTGCCAGAGGCACTCCACGAAAGCCCGGCACTGATCACTGCCGGACTGGCCGGCGAGGAAGGACTGCATGAACTCACACGCCTCGCGGTGCGCGCGGCCGCGGTCGGCGACCGACCGATACGCATGCCGGAACAGCAGCCGGCGGATGGGCGCGTAGATCTCCTGCCACGGTTCGCGAATCGGCCGGTAGAGCAGATCGGTCGTGCTCACTGCGGCCCAGAGGTCCTGTACTGACCAGTCAAGGCGCTCGAGCGCCGCCAGCAGATCGCCGTCCGTGGCGTGATGACTCAAGTGCGAGACGGTCAGGAACCGGTAGGGTGACAGCATTCGCAGGGCCTGCTGGATTGTTGCCTGCTGCTCGGCCGTCGGCAGGTCACCGCCGCCGCGCATGCTGCCTGGCGAGAACAGGTCCGCATCGATGTACGGCCTGGCGATGCGATCGAAGGTCTCGTAGTCTTCCAGCCGGTCCAGGCCCTGGAAGTCCCGATCCCTTATCCAGCCGAGGCAGCTGGCGAGCAGCGCGGGCAGCCCCTCGCTCAGCGAGTGCAGGCGCAGCGCCAGATCGCGCAGTTCAGCCGAGCTGAAGGCGCGCCCCTGAGCAAGGTCCTGGAGGGCGTCCTGGATGACCTCGGCCTTGAAACGAGTGAGCCGCCGGATCTGCATGCGCGGCGCAGGGGAAATTCCCTTCCACTCGTTATCCCGCCGGCTGGCGGCCACCAGGGCCAGCCTGGCATTGGGGCTCCTCGATTCGGCTATGCCCTTGCTGATCTGGCTCAGCGACTGGCGCAGTGCGCGGACCGTGCCGTCACCGAGCAGTTCGGCGCTGTCGAGGAGGCAGAGGTGGTACCTGCCCGATCTGCTGATATCGGTGGCGATGCTCTCGGCCACGGACTGGCCGGCTGCGGGGTGCTGCTGGCCGCCGAACATCATCCGCACGATCTGGTCTGGGTCGGCCGCGACCTCGGGCGCAAGCTCCCGGACGTCGACGAACCTGACCACCCACGAGGGGTTGCGCTCATAGGTCGCCCCGATCCGGTCGAGGAGCCAGGTCTTGCCCATCTGGGGCGGCGCGATCATTAGCCAGAAGTGCTCGCCATCCTGGTTGCCAAGGCCCGCCTGGATCTCCTCCAGCTCGCGTTCGCGATTACGGAACTGCGGGTTCTGGCGGGGCCGCTGCAACCCATTGCCGCCGCCGGATGTATGCTCGCTCGGACGCGGGCGCCGGTCCGGCTCGAACCCGGCAGCCAGGCCGCTGAGTATGTGCTCCCTGGCCACCTGGCCGGTCAGGTCAAGCCAGGGCCGGCTGTGCAACAGTCCGGCCCGATGGTAGGGAGTCTGGCGCACCTGGAGTACCCGGACGAAGCCGGCGCTGGGGTCGCGCTCCTGGCGGTGCAGTGCAAGCTCGCGTTCCCTGCGGCACGATGTAGATGTCAGCGAGTCGGGCGACAGTAATGCCAGGAAGGCGTCGGCCTGCTGGATCGCGGCCTCCGGATCTGCGGCGGTTAAGCCCAGGCGACCGGCGCTGCCGTGCGACGGATAAACGCTGACATCCTTGCTGCTCAGCCGGTCGGCGATCTCGCATGCGATCTCGCCATCTTCGATCGCATAGCTCAGGAAGAGGAGCACCTCAGCACACCCGCGCCCCGGTCAGTATGGGCGCATCCAGCGATGCTGCCGACATAATCGCCCTAGGCTGCGCGCACCCAGCGACGTCGCGAGCCTTCATCGGGCCCCTCCCCTGCTCGATGTGCTCCGATCGTAAAGATCGCCAGGCTGGCGACTCTTTTGGAGCCATTTGAGCATACACGCCGACATTCGAGGCAGGCTCTTTTGCTGATCATTACCTGCCCGGCTCGATAGAAGGCACCAACGCGGCCCGTTCCGACCGTCCCCCACGGCCAGCGAGCCCAACGCTGCACCCATACCGTGAGCGTACGTAAGGCACCGCGGCTCCGCTAGCTGCGGCTTGCCTGCCGGGCAAGCAGCAAAGCTCGGCCCTCACCGGGCGTCCTGCGGGGGGCGTTCATTACCTGCCCCGAAGAAGAGGTGCGTGGCTATTAGCTCGCCGCAGGCTAGCCTCTCAGGAGCCGAACGGGCCGCCTCCGCCCCACTCGCGACCGGCAACGCGCAGTTGTCCGCACCCGGCCCGGTCACGCCACCGGCGTGCGGTTGTCCGCCGAGCTCGACTGGGAAGACGACATACATACCTCACCAACCGGAGAGGCCGAGCCGTCCTTTTCGTTAGGCTCCGTTTCGTCCAAGAGGTGTTGCTGGGAGCCAAAGCAGGCCACATTCTCGTATCCGAGGATTGCCGCCATTCACTTTCCATTTCGGCCGGCGCCGTTTGGGGACAGCGACGCGACTGCGGGCAGACCGGTCTCGGTCAATTAGCCAGTCCGCTACATCGGGCACCACTGGTGGAAATCGGGCGATCATATACGAAAGGGTTGTGTCCGAGGAGGGATTGCACCCAAATCCCAATGCGTCCTTACGGGTGAGTTCGTACTGGTGGCCAGTGGTGAGCGGGCAGTCGGGCCGAAGCGGGTGCGCTGCGCCTGCGGAGGCCTTGGCGCTGGTCAGTTGGGCGGCGGGTCAGGGTGTGGCGTTCCACAGAGCGTCGATCGGGAGGGCTCGCAGGCGGTCCACGAACGGCGGCGTCTGTTGTCCGGTGTAAAGCACGTATCCAGCTTTCAGCCGTGGGCCCAGCCGCTGCCCCGTCGGGTTCACCGAGGCGACTCGCGTCCTGGCCGAGCAGGTGCATGGCGGTGCCAGTATCGACGAATGTCAGCTTGGGGGTGCCAATGGCCCGCTGGGCCTGGCCAGCTGACCAGGCAGGGATCTGCTGGTCAGATAGCCGCACGACACGCGGACATTCGGCCGCCTTGGTGGTGGACATCTAGCCGCAAGAGAACTGGACACTTGGCCGCCTGCCCGGCCTGCGATCACCGAGCGGTGGGCCAGGCAGGAGGCGTTTCGGCGAACGGGCGATCGGCACCTCACCCCCGTTTGTGCGGTTAAAGATTTCCTGCGGCCCGCGCCGGGTCAGGCTGAGGCGGGCCGACCGGTTCCCACTCGTCCTCTGGCCGCGTGTAGGGGTACCACAGGAGGTCATGGCCCAGGCGTAGCTGGGCCCGGCCCGCAGTGACCCGGTTGCCGGTGACCCGTGTGCTCGTCCCTGTCACATCTTGCAACGCCGCCTGTGCCGCTCTCATCAGGTCCACCACATCGGCTGCGTCAGTAGCCGGATCCCATTGGGCGCGAAGCACGTCAAGCCCTTCGGGCCGCCATGCCGCCACGCCAGGCCCATGCGGGCCAGCCCACGCCCGTCCATCCCGCACCGCCCGGCCAGCACGGTGAAGGCGGGCTTCCCCAGCGCATGTTCGGCCCGGCGGGCCAGGTCGGCGTCCGTGTCGAGGCCGAGGCCGCCGTCGCTGCTCAGCCCGACCGCCAATTCCCAGGCACGTGCCGCAGCATCGGAGGCCAGCGCCAGCAGGTCCTCGCGCAGTCCGCGCCGCGAGGGCTGGGGGATCGACCGGCAGCGGCGCCGGATGCCCCGGCCGCTTTGGCGGCAGCGTCGGGACCGGAACCGGCCCCGATCGCGGCACGGCGGCGAAAACAGCCCTGGCGTCCACGCCCTTGTCACCGTCAGCCTCGCTCCTTCCGGCGGTGGTGCTGGCGGCCTCGCCGGGCGGTGCGATCTGCCGCGCGCCGCCGCGCCGGCGGGTCCGCAGCCCGGATAGCACCTCGCCGCGGGTCCGGCCACGCAGCAGCAGCAGGGCGAACGGATCGGCGTCCAGTGCTCCGGCGACCAGGTAGCAGACCGCGGCTGCGTGTTTGCAGGGGTCAGCGTCGTCCGGGCAGTTGCGCCGCGGCCCTACCTCGCCTGGCCCGGGCAGCAGGTCAAGCCCGGCCGCGGTCACGTCGTCGGCAACTTCGGGAGGCAGCTCGCCGTCCAGCAGCGCGGCGGCGCGGCCGAGCTGGGCGGAGACGGAATCGAGTACCCGGTCCCATTCCTGCTCAGTAAACTGCCGTACCCGGATGCGAGTTTCGTATGGCTGGCTGCGGCGCCCCTGTACCCGAGCCCGTGCCTCGCCCGGCGCGAGAACGAGGTCACCGACCGCGCCAGTGCGGGCGTAGTCCTGGCCGCGGGGCAGCCGGTTAGGGTCGAGCTTGGCCCTCTGCTCCAGTGCGTCCAGCCACGAACGTCCCCACCAAGTGTGCCCTGGTGCGGTGCTGGCGGCGGTCACGACGCGGCCCGCAGCGAAACCAGCTCGCTGAGCTCGGCGTCCGAAAGCTCGGCGATCCACTGCTCACCGGACCCGATTACTGCCTCGGCAAGATCACGTTTCTTCTCCAGTAGGGCAGCTATCCGGTCCTCCAGCGTGCCTTCCGCGATCAGCCGGTGCACCTGTACCGGCTGGTCCTGCCCAATCCGGTAGGCACGATCGGTCGCCTGATCCTCTACCGCGGGATTCCACCACCGGTCATAGTGCAGAACGTGATTTGCGCGGGTAAGCGTCAACCCGGTGCCGCCCGCTTTCAGCGACAGCAGGAACACTGGCGCCTTCCCGGCCTGAAATTCATCGACCATCTCCTCGCGACGGCGTACCGGAATACCACCGTGCAGGAACAGGGAGGGGATGCCGCGGGCATCCAGGTGCTGTTGCAGCAGGGTGGCCATCTGGGTGTACTGGGTGAAAACCAGCATCGACTCTCCGGCCGCCATTATCACGTCTAGCAGCTCGTCGAACGCCGCGAGCTTCCCGGACCGCCCGGCCAACGGCCCGGGCTGCTTGAGGTAGTGCGCCGGGTGATTGCAGATCTGCTTGAGCGAGGTCAGCAGCTTGAATACCAGGCCAGCCCGCTCGATACCCTGCTTGATGGCGATCGCCGCCATCGTCTCGCGGACGACCGCCTCATACAGTGTGACCTGTTCGGCCGACAGCGGGACGAACTGGTCCGTCTCCGTCTTGGGCGGCAGTTCCGGCGCGATTCCGGGGTCGGACTTGCGGCGCCGCAGCAGAAATGGCCGGATCAGCGCGGCGAACCGGGCCGTTGCCTCGGGATCCCGGTACCGCTCGACCTGGACCGCCACCCGTCGAGTGAACGTCTCCAGATGGCCGAGCAGACCTGGCGTGGTCCAATCGAGGATCGACCACAGCTCCGACAGCCGGTTCTCCACCGGCGTACCGGTCAGCGCGACTCTGGCGGGCGCGGGAATCCCCCGCAGTTCCCTGGCGGTGCGCGACAGTGGGTTCTTCGCATGTTGTGCCTCGTCGGCGACCACCAGGCCCCAATCCAGCGCGGCGAGTTCCGCCGAGTCCCGCAGCACTACCCCGTACGTCACCAGAACGATCTCGTCATCGGCGACATCGCGCAGGTGCCTGCCACCGCCGTGGTACCGCCGGACCGGGATGCCGGGGGCGAACCGCACCACCTCCCGTTCCCAGGTGCCGAGCAAAGACGCCGGGCAAACTACCAGCATCGGCCCCGCCTTTGCCTCCCGCCGGTGCAGATGCAGGGCGATCACCTGGATGGTCTTGCCGAGCCCCATATCGTCGGCAAGGCAGCCACCGAAGCCGATATCGCACATGGCAGCCAGCCACGCGACGCCGCGCTGCTGGTAGGGCCGGAGCGTGGCGAGAAGTCCCGCTGGAGGGCCGAGCTGGACGGGTGCCGCGGCGATGTTCGTCATCCGCTCGGCGATGCCAGCGAGCGGGCCCTGGGCCACGACGGGAATGGTCTCACCATCGATCTCCGCTGAGCCGTCGGCGAGGACGGCGCCGAGCGCTTCCATCGCACGCATCCGCATCCGGGGTGGACGCCGGAGCTTTTCCAGCAGCACGGGGTCGAGGGTCACCCAGCGGCCCCGCAATCTGACCAGGGGCCGTTTCGCCTCGGCGAGTTCGGCGATCTCGTCGGCGTCCAGCGCCTCCCCGCCGAGGGTGAGCTGCCAGCGGAACTCAAGCAGCGACTCCAGGCTGAAGCCAGATTCGGTCAGCCGCTCGGGGGCTGGCGTGATGACAGCCTGCAGCTTGAGGCCGTCGCCGACGAGGTTGGATGGCCACAGGACCTCAATGCCGGCACCGGCAGCTCCTCGGCGGCCGGTCCCAGAAGGCTGGCGATTCCGTCGTCGTCAAGCGCAACCGCCGACGGGCTGGCCTGTTCGAGAACCGGGGCCAGCGGCGGCCACACTCCCGCTCCGCGGCGCAAGGCGAGTAGCAGGTCTGTCTCGGCCTGCGCGCCGAACTTGGTGATCACTCGCTCTGGCTGTTCCCACAGGTTGGCGGCGTCGACGATCAGGCTCGGGTCTGCTGTGCTGCGCAGTTGGAGCATCAGCCGGAATGCCGGCGGGGCCACGTCATCGGCCGCTGGCTGCTGGTTCTCGTCGTGGGCTCCCTCCTCCTCTCCTCCTCGGCACGCACCGCTGCCTGCTGTGTGTCCTCCTCTGTGTGTCCTCTTCGTCGTCGGTCCACTGGTCTGGCTCGGCCGGCGCCGGGACCGGCTCCACCCGAAGGCCGAGGCGCGCGCCTGCGGACAGCCCGTCTGTGGTGTCAGCCAGCCACTCGGCCAGGTCTGGCACGGCAGTCGGCTCTGGCGGGGCGAACGCGGGTGAACACACGGTGCGGGAAGCCGCTGCGGTACGCACCAGCGTGTCCGCGATCGCGTCCCACAGCGCGCGAACCAGCGACTCCGGCGAGCGGATCCGCATCGGGCGGGAGCCGGGCACACCCAGCGCATGCGCGGTCGGCGGGAAGGAGTCCGCAAGCTCGCGGAGCCATGCCAGGTCGGCTGGATCCAGCGGCCCAGCCTGCCAGGTGTCAACGCCATCTGGCCCGACCGTCGGCAATAGCCGGCCACGTGCGACCAGGCCTTCCGGTCCCGGTTCCCCAGAGCGCGAGCACGCCTTGGCGAGGGATCTCGTTAGGTACGAAGACCGCTTCGCCGTCCAGCACAGGACCGCACGATACCGCCTGATCGGCTTCCATCAGGGCGGGTTCGGTACCATCCCAGGTGCCGCACGGCGTGTCGGCCGAGCGGGGGCAGCGGCAACCGTTGTCCTATGGCTCCTAAGATGTCGGCATCGACTGAGCGGAGCGCCGGTCCCATCCGTGAAACTTCGAGTAGTCGCCGGCGTCCCAGGCCTCGCGCAGTCCTGGGGTGCTTAGGGCCCAGTCCGGGCGGATCTCGGCGGTGGCCGCGCGCAGGTCGCGCCATAGGTCGTAGAACGACGGGCGGCCCCAGAACCAGTAGCCGTTGTAGATGCTGTGGATGACCAGTCCCGGCTTGAGCACGAGAGTGTGCGGGATCATGGGGTTGTGCTCGGGGTCGGTGTACTCCTGGATGTCGAGATCCTTTTGGACAATCCGCCCAGGGTCGGACAGGAAGGGCCACTGGGCGCCGACCGAGTTGCGGAACTCCTGCAACGTGTGATGGTCGTCGGTGGCGATCGTGGCGATCTGTGTATAAGCCACCGCGATCTTCGGGTAGTGCTCGGCCAGCTCCAGGTGCTGCCGGTGCTCTTTCGGGCAGTAGTTGCCGCGCGCGAGCGTCAGGATCATCGGGTCCCGGCCCTGGAGCTCGCTCAGCGTGCGGACGGTGCCGGTCTGGTCGGGCAGCGCATAATCGGGGAAGGTGCCGCCGGGGACGATGTCGGAACGCACAGGATGACCGCCTCTCCTCTGGCGCCGCGGGGTGCTACCTGGACGGTGCTCATGTCGGCTTGCCCCAAGGACCTGGCTGTACCAGGAAACCCCGGTGAGCCTGCCGATAGGCCTGCCCGTCGGCGCTCCTGCCCACACTCCCGCCTCGCCAGGAAGCCTCAAGCGCCATGCAATCCCCGGGCGGCTCGCGGACCGACCGCACGATTGCCCAGGACGGTCGCCTGCGCAGGGCGCGCACGGGCGACAGGGCTCAGCCAGGGAGGTCCTCCGGGCGCTTCGCGGCAAGCTTGCCGTGCAGCAGGCCGGTGAACTGGCCGACTTCGATGAGATATCCGTCCGGGTCGCGCATGTAGCAGCGGATCTCGGCTTCGCGGTCGATGGGCGGCGTGACGAACTCGGCCCCCTTCTCCTGCCAAGCCTCGTAACAGGCCTGGATATCAGCGACTCGCAAGTTCAGGAAAATCGAGGTGGTGTCACCAGGCTGGTAGTCGACCACCGAGATGCCTGGCTTGTCGGGAGTGGGTGGCCCGCCTGGGTTCATGAGTATCCACGAGTTGGACAGCCTGACGATGCACGGATTCTCGTCCAGGACGACCGTGCCGCCCAGGACACGCGAGTAGAAGTCCCGGGACCGCGCAACGCTCCGGACGGTGATGAACAGCGTCACCAGGATGCCCTCTTCGGGCACGGGAAGATTGGCGTAGTCGATGCGGGGCGCGGGTTCTGTCATGGTTGCTCCACTCCGGCGGCATGAGGGGCGGCGGTTCTTCGAGGGACGGTCTCTGCGAGTCAACCCTTCCCTCGATGTGGCCTCGCAGACGTCCGAGCGCTTGGATGCGGCGGGTGGCCGGTGGCGGCCGCCGGGGATGTGGCCCGGCAGGCCGACCTTGAGCCCCTGTGGGCTGATTTGTCCGGACCGGACATACTGGCCGTCCTGCCGGAGTTTGCCGGACCGGAAGGGTATCTCGGCTGGGCATAGGAAGGCTTCGCTGCCGCGCACGCCCGCTGGCCTCGGCCGTGCCCGGCGTCCCGTCCCTGCAGGACACTGTGGGTCACCTCGTATGGCAGGCGAGCCTGGAGTATGTGCCGGCCGGGCTGGTGTCAGCGACCGGGACGGACGGCTACCTGGCCGTGCAGGATCGGATCGCGGCCGCCGGGGATTTCGACCCGCGGGCATGGGCGGCTCGGATGTGGCCGGACGCGGCGGCGCGGAACCGCCCGCCGGGCCGGGCCCGGAAAACGTTTCGACGGCTTTGCGGAGTCCTGGCACAGTGGCGCACTATGACGGACTTCGAGCTGGTGACCGCTGCGGACGTGCAGCGCATGCAGGGTCTGGCGCAGCGGGTCACCTCAACCCGCATGGACCTGGTGAACAGCGAAGCGACGTTCGGCGAGCTGGCCTGGAACTGGGGCAAGGGGCACGCCAGCGACGGCGCAAGCTGGCCGCGTCGGCTGTGGTTCTGTGGCGGGGATCTGGTGGCGTGGGGCTGGGCCTTTCTTCCGCACCAGGTGAGGCGGAGCGACGGGTCGGTAAAGGATGTCACCGGCGCCTATCTGGTGTATCAGGTCCATCCCGGCCACGCCGGGCTGGTTGACGAAGTGATCGACTGGTACGACAGTACGGCGGCGGACATCGAGCGTACGGTGAGGCCGAGCGCCGCCGATGAGTTCGCCCTGAAGCGATGGGCGGCGCGCGGCTATGAGACCGACCTGGCCTCGCTCGGCGAAGCCGGGTCCTGGACCCAGCTCAACGAGCGGGACCTCATCGACGTGGAACAGCCGCTACTGCCAGACGGATTCCGGTTCCGCACCGCCGACGAGGCCGGGCCGAAGGCTGCGGTCCAGGCCCATCTGGACGCCTGGGCTCCCTCGACGTACACGGCAGAGGGCTACGAGGGTGTCCGGCAGACGTCGGCGTATCGCGGCGACCTGCACATCCTGGTGGAGGCGCCAGAAGGAACGATGGCATCCTCGACGATCATGTGGCTCGACGAAGCGAACAAGACCGCTGAGTTCGAGCCGGTCGGGACGCATCCGGGTTACCGGCGTCTGGGGCTGGGAAGGGCGATGCTTCTGCACGGGATGCATCTGGCGCGGGCGGCTGGGGCCACTCATATGACGGTCGCCTGCCTGGGTGCGCCGGGGCATCCCAAGGCGCGCGGGCTGTTCTACAGCGTCGGGTTCCGGGAGTTGTCGCGGGACGCGCCGCTCATCAAAACCAAGACCGCAGGCTGAGGACTGGTCGTTCGGACTTGGCGATCTTCTTAACCTCGCGCCGCCCGGGCAGGGTGAACGTTGCGGGCCGGCCGCCTTTGTACTTTGGGCAGAGCGAATCGAAGCCGTCGGCGTTGAAATTGTGGATCACCAGTGGGAGTGACTGTCCGGCCAGCCTGGAAGAACCTGGTACTGGCCGGTGGGCCGGGCACCGGAAAGTCCAGGCTCGCAGCGATCGTGGGCCGCATTTACCGGGACCTCGGCGTGCTGACGTCCGGGCGCCTGGTCGAGGTGACCCGCGCGGACCTGATCGGCGAGTATGCCCAGGGCAGCAGCGCGCTGGTGTGCGGATCTAGGGTCTGGCGCCGGGCTTATTGCTCGGCTTGCTGGCTTGGCTCGCGGCGGAGCTAGCCAACGTGTGGGAGAGTATCGCGTCCACCACTTGGCCGAGGGGCTGCCTGGCATCAAGGGGGATCGCGCCGAATGCGCGCAAGCGGGCCTGAATTTCCGGCAGCCTGCGGCGTAGGTACTCGCGAGCGTCCCCGATACGGCCCCAGTCGTGGTAGTCCCGGCGCGCATCCAGTCGCGCCAGCATCGTGGGCTCGTCGATCTCCAGCAGGACACCTGAGTGAAACGATCGGCCAACTCTAACTCATTGTCCGCACCGCCGCAGACGTACAGCGTCGCCGGTGCTGCGGCACCGATCAGTTCGTCCAGGCGGGCCGGATTCCATGCCCAGCTATGCCGAGAAAGCCAGGCAAAGTCCGGCGTTTCGGGCTCTTCCCGCTCTTCGACTACGTTGCCGGCGGCGTCAACGGACCGCGCAAGCAACGGGTCGTCGTCGGCATCGATGGCTGCCAAGCCCCGGCGGGCAAAACCCCCCTGGCGTGGTTCAGCTGCCGCGGTGGCGGCCTGACGACAAGCCGTCGCGATCAGGACAAGATCCTCGGTTACTGCGGCGTGGGCCTTCACGTAGGCCATCAGCTACCTGATCTCCGGCTGGGAGGGTTCGTCCAGGCGACGATCCCCCCAGTGCTCGATGACGCGGTTCCAGTACGAGCCGTACGCCCGGCGGGTACCGGGGGTGACCGAAACCGTCACGAGCGGGATGCACTCCCCGAACGCCGGTACCGCCGACCGGTTCTGCCGCACGGCGACGACCCGGGCCTGCGACGAGGCCCGGGCCGTGCCGTTGTTGCCAGTGTTAGCCGCTCGAGCTAGCTCCCGACCGTGTAGGCGTAGGCAAAGTCGTGGAAGTCGGAGAACGACGCCGGGAACCCGACGGCGGGCTCAGAGCCTCCCCAGTCCGTTGAGTCGATGACGCTGAGGGTGCCGTTCACCGCTGAGCCCGCAGCTGCCGTGGGCGACAGCGTCGCCGTCAGTGTCCCCGTGGCTCCGGCCGCCAGCTCTTCCGGCGTGCCGGTATTGCCGCCACTGATGTCGTTGCCCGACGGTTGCAGTTCGAAGAACCCGACGTGGTTCGTCGTGTTCGTGACCGTCACCGTGATCGGGACGCTGGAGCCGGAGCCGATGGTCGTCGACGTCGACGTCGGGAGACCGGTCTCGGTGACGGGTGCGAGCTGGTTGTACGCCAGGACCCCCGTGACGGTCTGGGAGAACTCCGTCCCGTCGGTTGTAGCGCCCTGCATCACGTCGATCTCCCACAGACCTGGCTGGGGATCGGGGGCGATGAGCGAGGCGTTTCCGGTCGGGTTGTCGGGCGTCGGCGTGGTGTCGATGGCTGTGACATCGATGTTCCCTGACTCAGTGACGCCAGGCTCGAGGTCGGCCGGCGAGAACAGGTAGTAATACACCGGGTCGTCGGCGGTGTGGTCCGGCGCGTTGAACGACACGTCGAGGTCGTTCTCACCCGGAGGCACGTCCACATAGAACGTCTTGATCTGCCCGGGACCGCGAGATACCGAGCTGGTCAGTGTGGCGCCGAACGAGCCACCGGCCGACGGGATGAGGGTACGCCGGGCGATCGGCACCGAGCTCTCGAGCCCGTTCGGCGCCGTGAACTGCACCGACTCAGGGGCATCGCCGGGAGCCCGGGGGAGGGCGATGCGCAGCGGCACGCTCACGGAGCTGTGAGGCCGGATGGTGACGGGCGCCGACGCCGGGATTGTCGTGAAATTCTGGCCGCTGGCCTGGAAGGTCACGGTTCCGGTGTAGGGCCCTGGGGTGTCCGGTGCACTCTGCACGTGGCCGCGGCCGTTGGCCCACAGGATCTGGGCCGTCCAGGTTCCGGGCATTGGATGCTCGACCGTGCTGTGCTGGATGTCAGGGCTGGCGTTGGGCCCGTTGGCGGCGCCGAAGTCGTACGACATCTGGGCCAACCTCCCAGCCGGGTCGGTCAAGAGGAACGCCAGGATGTTGTCATCGCTGTTGGTCGGGTCCGGCCAGCGCATGTCAGCATCGAGCACGCTGACGCCTCTCGACACCGTGAATTTGATCGGTGCCGCCGCGGTCGCCCCCTGGGCGGGAATCGGGGCGCTCGGCGACGGGGCGCTGACGTTCTCGGTGACGGGCGCGCCGAGGCTCGTCTCGCGTCCAAGCATCCGGTAGGTGCCGGTGACCCTTTCGAAGTTGGAGGAGGCGTTGTACAGCGTGACCGATTGGTGGACCGTTGAGCCGCCCGGGCCCTGCACGTCGAGCTGGGTGGGGTTGGCCACCAATTCGGGAGCGTTGAAATGCGTCGCCGACGCGCCCGGCATCTGGCGGGCCGCCTCAACGGCCGCGTACACGTTCAGGAGGCCAGCGCCCTGCTGGTCTGCCTCAGCCCCGATGTCGGTTGCCGTGCTGGTGAGGATCTCCTTCACCTGGGCTGGCGTCGGGGTGGCGCCGCCGTGGGTGTCACGGTAGGCCTGGATCACGTCGGCGGCGGCGCCGGAGATGAAGGGGGCCGACTCGCTGGTGCCGCCAAAGGCCTCAGTCGGAAGTGGCGGTACCTGGCCAACGCCGGCGGCAGCGAGCGCCAGGTAGCCGGGGGCGGCTAGGTCCACCACAGCGCCATTGGGAGCGGTGCCGCCCGACGACAAGGTCGTCATGTTGTCGTCTTCCCAGCCCCTCGTGTAGCCATCGGCCTGGGCGAGGAGCCTGAGGTCGTTCGTCCCGCCGGCGTCGATGACATTCGGGTCATCGGCGGGGGCCTCGACCGTGCCGGACGAGCCGCTGTCGCCCGCGCTCTCGACTACGACAACGCCCGCTTGCACCATGGCGTCGTTCGTCGGTTCGAGCAGGTCGTCGTTGGCACCCGGCAGAGCGCCGAAGCCGTAGGACTCCGACACAACGTTGACGCCCTCGTTCACCGCCTGCTGCAGCCCGGCGATGACCTGCGACTCGGGAGCCACGATTTGACCCAACGAGTTGGTGTCGGTGAAGAAACCGGTGCTGAGGAGAGAGGCGCCGGTGGCGTCGCCCACGATTCGGAAGCTGCAGTTCGTGGGGAAGTTCGAGAAGGGCAGCTGAGACGCGTAGGTGTAGGTGACCGTGCCCTGGGCGGCGATGGTGGAGACGTCTCCGTTGAACTCGTCGCTGAAGACGTTCTCGTTCGGGTTCGGGGCATCGATGATCACGTGCTGCCCGTTGGGCCGGATCATGTTGGGGTTCCCGGCCAACGAGTTGGCGTCGACGTTCCCGACGATGACGCCTTGGCCCGTCGCGATCGCGGAGGCTTCGAATGGGTCGTTCGGGTTGCTGGATGCGTCGTGGATGCTGGTGAGGGCTTCGGGCTCCAGCAGCGGTTTGCCGGGAGATGCATTGCACAATTGCTGCCCGTCGGCTGCCCTGGCCCGGATGGCCGACTCCCGCACCCGGGAGGCGGCCACCGTCTTCGTGTTCGACGTGCCGCCCCCGATGATGATGGTTCCGTCGGGGACGACCGCCTTGACGCCGCGGACGTGGCTGAGTGCCTGTGCCTCGGCCGCCGGCATTGTCGCCGCGACAGCATTGAGGAGCGAAAGGGTCGTGATATGCGTGGCCCCGACCTGCTTCAGCTGGGCTACGAGCGGAGCCTGCATGGACGCGGCTGTTGATTCTCGGGCGGGCCGGTGGGCCCGGTTCGCGGGGAGGCTGGTGAGCTGGTCGTCGAACACGACCACCATGCGCTCTCGCTTGCCGGACGTGCGGGCTCTGACCTGGCTCGCGCTCAACTTAGAAAAGCTGGGCTTCGGCACACTGGCTCGGGCGGTCGAACCGGCTGCCCAGCCGGCGCCGGTCGTCATTGTGACGCCGAGCGCGGCCGCACCGAGCAGCGAAGCAGCCTTACGGGGGGTTAATGACATTCTGCCGCCTCGATTCTGGCCCCTCTCGGGTTCCCTGGATGTGCCCGAGACGTACTTCCGGGTGTAGCACCCGTACCACCGCTGGATCAAGGACGGATTAAAAGTCGGAGGGTCCACACCGGACGCTCGGCGAGTTGGCCGAGCTCACCGCCGACCTGCCGATCGCGCCCGCAGCCAAAGGCAAAGACGTACTCGTGGTCGAGCAACACGGCGGCAGGTACGTACGGGAGGGGCGCTGGTCGGTACCCGCGCGCTTCGAGCTTCGCGCGCAAGAGTGCCGAGTCACCCTCGACTTCACCCACGCGGTGATTACCTCGAATGTCCTGCGAATCGAGACGGACATGGTGCACGGCAAGCTGTTTATCGTCAGCTCGCCGGGCATCGTGATCGACACCGACGGGCTCAACCTCACCTACTCCAAGCTCAAGCTCCACTCCAAGAACGCCGCTGCCGATCCCCGTCTCCGCATCGCTCGTCGGAAAGCTTCTACACGCGAAAGTCATCGAGCAGCGGCTATGACGTCGCTCCCGGTGCCTTGAACAGTATGTCTGCTCCCGCATGGCTCCAGTGGGCACGCTCGGCATCCCAACACCACCGCAGCGCCGCCCCGCTGAGGTGGTACGGAAGCCATGAGAAACGGGCGACGGTCAATACGCGCTTCGATCAGTCGGATGTCCATTCAGCTGACGTCGTACTGGTGGGCCAAACCGAGCGTCCTCGGTGTAGTCCTGGCGGCGTCCTGTCCAGCGCTGCAAGGGGCGCCATTGACGCAGTTCGGCGTTTGCGTGTGCGTGTTCGACGGCGATCCGCCGGGAGGACTGGCGGCGCTTGGCCTGCCGCCAGCCGTACTGTTCGGTGATCGCTCCTTCGCCGAGGTTCTTCGGCTTGCGGGGCGGAGCGCTCACCTGGTCGGGGAACTCGTTGGCAAGTCCCCGGTAGCCTTCGTCGACCTCGGCTTTCACACGTGGGTAGGGCCGGAAATGTTCAGCGATGCCCTCGGTGCGCATCGCGGTCTGATCGTGCATCCGGCCCGGCCGCACCGCCCCGCACCACAGGGTGCGTCCTTGGCCGTCGCTGATGGTGGTGGTCTTGATCGTGTTCTGCTTGCGCTTGCCGGAGACGAAAGCGGCCCGTCCGGGGCGTCCGGCCCTCGGCCGACGGACCTGGGTTTCGGTGCCGTCGATGCGCAGTGTGACGTTTTCGGCCTCGTATCTTGGCCCAGCGCCGGCCTGGCGCCGCCGGTCGCCGCGGCGCCGCTGGCGGCGCCCGGACTCGCATCGCGCCTCCCACCGCGGCGCGAGTTCGGTGACAAGCTCGCCAAGGTGTTCCCATGACAGCCCGCAGAAGACGGAATGGGACATGGCCGCGCGGGCCTGACCAAGGTTCACACCCCGGCGACCTAGTGGGCCACCAGCACGTCACCGCCTGCGTGAAGACGCGGTCAGGCGGGCTGCCACAGCTCGACCCGATTGCCCTCGGGATCGGTGACCCAGCCGAATCGACCGACACCCTCCATGTCCTGCGTCTCTGCAGCCACGTCCGCTCCCTTGGCGCGCAATTGCGCGAGCATCGCATCCAGATCGCGGACCCGGAAGTTGAGCATGGCCTGCTGGGCGCGGGACCCGAAGTAGCCGGTCTCGGACTCGAAAGTCGCGAACACCGTCATCCCGGCTCCCTGACGCCACAGGCCGTTCTCATCGGCGTCCAGGCCTAGGCAATCGCGATACCACGCGCCCAGGGCCGCCGGGTCGGTGGCCCGCATGAAGTATCCACCGATCCCAACCACACGTTCCATGCTGCTATCTTGCCAGGACGGCGATCCGGCGGGCTGGCACCACACCATCGCCCGCTTCACCCCCCCGGGTCTCAATCGCGGGGGACTCGTAAGGCCCAGCGCCTGACTACCGAAGCCGAGCTTCGCCAGGCTGCCACCAGAGCGCGCCTGACCCGTCAGCAGATCACAGTCTGATTACCGAGGCCGGCGACGTAGCGGCCGCCCTGCGCGCGGCCGAGCCAGGTAACGCGGAGTCGTCTGGCCAAGTCCGGGCGGGCCGTCCGGATGGCCACTGGCATCTACGTCGTTGACGGCACGTTGCCACCCGAGACACTGGCGCGGCATCACGTCTTGGCTGTCGCCGCAACAGTGTGGCCGAGCGCGGCCTTGTGCGATCGGTCCGTTCTGGTCTGGTGGCGGGCGGGCATGGCGGTGTGCGCCTTGATGCTGTTCGCGCCGGTAGCGGCACTCACGATCTCCGGTGCTGTCGGCCGAGATATCGCCAGCTGGTCCGCAGGTGTCGGAGGCGGCCTGGCAGTGCTAGCCACGTCGCAGATGGGCTATCTCCGGATCAGGTACTACAGGCTCAGGTCGTATCTGAGTAAGGCCGGACCAGGAGCGCGCGACCGACCGGTCGAGCCAGCTGCTCCAGGGCGGCCGCGGCCGGCCGACTTCTGGGTGATGCTTGTCCTGCCAGCTTCGGCATTTGGCTTCCTGGTCTTTGCCAGCCAGCAGGCAGCCGCAGGCCACTAAGTGCCCATCGATGAATAACACGCCGGGTTATGGGCCGCGGGCGGGGATCAGGTCGTAGTTCCACTCGCCGTGGAACTGGTGGCGCCTAAGCGCTCGCTGTTCCAGGTCTTTCATCTGGCGGTCGGGGATCTTGATGCCCTTGGGGTACTGGCCTGGGTCGAGTTCGGCGGCGACGGTCAGCCCGGTGCGGGTGGTGGTGGCCGCGATGGTCTGCACGATGACTTCGTGGCTGGTCAGCGGCAGGCCGCGCCAGTTCATCGAGATGTGGGAGAACAGCCGGTGCTCGATTTTGTTCCACTTGGAGGTGCCGGGAGGGAAGTGGCACACGGTGATCTCCAGGCCGGTCCCGGCCGCGAGGGCGGCCAGCTCGGTCTTCCACAGCCGGGTCCGGTAGCCGTTGGAGCCGCCGCCGTCGGCGCAGATCAGCAGCCGGGTGGCGTGCGGGTAGGCGGGCTGGCCGGCCTTCTGCCACCAGGTGCGGATCGTCTGCACCGCGAACGCGGCGGTGTCATGGTCGGTGCCGACGGACACCCACCCGGAGTTCGCGCCCACGTCGTACACCCCGTACGGGGTGACCTTGCCCTTGTCCTTGTCGATGAAGTCGTAGACGCTGACCTGCTCGGGACTGCCCCCGGGGCGCCATTGCCGGCCGCCGTTCCTGAAGCTGCCGACGTTCTGTTTCTTCTTGGCGTCCACGCTGATCACCGGCTGCGCGGCGTCCAGGTGCTCCCGGGCCCGCGCGCTGATGTACCGGAACTGGGCGTCCCGGTCGGGGTGCCGGGCGCCCTCGGCGGTCTTGGCGTTGCCCTGCAGGCTGAAGCCTTCTTCCTTCAGCAGCTTCGCCACCGTGTCGGGCCCGGCCCGGTGCCCCTGCCGGGTCAGCTCGGCGGCCAGGTTCCGCAGCGACAGGGTCGTCCACCGCAGCGGCGACTCCGGGTCCCCCCGCGAGCCGGGGCCCGCCAGCGCCAGCAGCGCCGGGCGCAGCCCCGGGTCGGCGTCGGCCAGCTGCTTGCGGCCCCCGCCCGGCCGCCGGGCCCGGCCCAGCGGCTCCCCGCCGGCCTCCAGCTCCGCCGCCCCGGCCGCCACGATCTGCCGGCTCACCCCCGCCGCCCGGGCCACCGCCTCGATCCCGCCATGCCCTAGCGACCGCGCCTCTGAGCCCAGGTACAGCCGGCGCTGCCGCTCATCCAGGTGCGGCAGCAGCACCGGGAACTTCGCCGCCAGCGCCTCCTCGACCTCCACGGCAACGGCCATACCACATCATGACCCGCCAGTTATAAAATGTCAAGGTTATTTATCGACATACACTAAGTCCCGTACGTCGCGGAGCAATCGCCTGAATGGCGTATCATCCCGGCGCGCTGAGGGCAGGTCACTGCTCAAGTACGGCACCCACACCCGGGACGTGATTGCCGCGCGGCGGTACGGCGACACGCGGTATGGCCGCGCGCACAACCCCGGCGACGTGTGGTCAGTCCCGCCCCCACCGCGGGCCGCCCCGCCACCGGCGCCTGACCGCCGGGAGATCACCGGGATAGTCTCATCACTACGCGATCTGATCAGCGTCCTGGCCGGTCCCCCGGGTGGGCGGGCGGGCGGATGGGTAGATCCAGCGGACCACGATTGGCTGCGTCAGGCTGCTGGGGGTGATCGCTGGAAGCCGGACATGACAGCCGACGGCTCACAGACGACCACTGCCAACAGCCTCACTTGCGCTTCGACCTGGGCACGCTCGCCACCTGCTGAAGGCCTGCCCGCTCGGTATCCCACAGATATCCCACGTGCCCCCGCAGTTCCGGTCAGTTCGTAACTGCCGGGATGTCAGCCCATCAGGTACTTGGTTCCGCATCGTCACGGCGATCAGCAGCCAGGCGCGCCCAGCTGCGGGAGTTAGCCCGAGCGCAGCGCCCGTGGCGGCAGGGCAGCCAGTGTGCGTAACATCCCTGCAGGCCACGGGCACTGCGAATCCGTCAGCCCGAGTTGTGCCAGGTGTCGCTGAAGGCCGTGTAGCCGCTTGTCCGGTCAGAAGGCTGAGCCATCAGCGTTCCGTTGGACCTGCCGTTAGACGTCATGGTGATCTCGTTGGCGCTCCACAGTGAATTGCCTTCGAGCGTGCCATGTGTTCCGTTGCGGCTGGTCACCGCCGCCTGACTGAAGCGGACTGTGCCGAAGTCGGCCAGGTAGAAGCCCTTGGGCGGACCGCCGCCACCGACCTCGGCGATGACCTCGGCCGACGCGTTCGGGCAGGTGTGTCCGCTCGGGCAGGGCTCGGACTTGCTGATATCAGCGGCAGTCGTATTGCTGTCGTTGAGCGCCAGGTTCCACAAACCCGTCGTGCTGTTGTAGAAGACGGACACGGCGATTCCGTCACCCGGCGACACGGTTCCCTTCAGGTGCGGGCCAAGAGGGGCCATTTCCCAAAAAGAAGAATAAGACGGTGCATAGCCACCACTCGGGAGGCTGATGTCACAGACTGCCAAGACGCCGACTTGCTCGACCGTCACGGCATTGAAGCCGTCAAGCCCGACCCAGAAGGAGGCCATCTGGTCATTGCCGCCGCACTTGACGGTCGGGACGCTGAAATTGGCGGTCACGTACCGCAGCGCCACGTTCTGGTCGGCGACATCCACCCAGCCCGACCAGTTCGGAGCAGTCCACTGCTTCGCGTCAGGGATAGCCGGGTTCACAGCGGCCTCCGTCGCTACTGTCGGGTCCGCCCCGTGCATGCTCACAAGACTGGTGCGGGCGGCACCCTCGATGCGCATTCCCGAAACCACCGCACCGCCAGCCGTCGCTGCCGGAACGGCCGCGGACATAAACACGACCGCCACCCCGGCAGCAGTCGCCACTAACTTCGCGCGCACAGCCTGAATTTTCACTGCCATGCCTTGCCTCCCGTGTCCGCCGCAGCCAGGGACGGAGTGCGACGCTAGTAGGATGGTCCGCTTGCGCGCACCCCGTGGCTATACCACATCTGGCGCTTTAGGGGATCAAAGTTTGAAATTGGCATAAAACCGTCATAACGATTTGGTGACCCAGGCCACCAATGGGCGAGGAATGATCCTCACCGCAGGTTTTGACGATCTGCTCGGTCTTGTGAGCGATCCCGCCTTCCTGCGGATGGCGTGGTATCGCGTGCGGGGCAACCGGGGCGCCCGGTCTGCCGGGGTCGACGGGATTGACCGCCTGGCACATCGACAACCAAGGTGAGCGCAGAGAATCTCGTCGCCGGGCTGTGCGCTGACCTGAAGGCGCGCAGCTTCCGCCCGCTGCCCGTGCGGGAGCATTTGATCCCCAAGCCGGGAACCTCGAAGAAGAGGCGGCTGGGAACCTCCGCCGTCCGCGACAGGGTGGTCCAAGCGGCCCGCCACGCGCCTGACCGCCGAGGAGATCACCCGGATAGTCTCATCGCTCCGCGATCTGATCAGCGTCCTGGCCAACGCCGACCCGGCCAACAAGGCAGAGATCTCGGATGGATGCTGCCGGAGTCAGGTAGATGTCCTGGTCAAGCACTGCGCGACGCTGTCGTTGCACGCCGTCAAGGAGCGCTTGGGCAGCACGGTGGTGCTCGGGTCCTGTCATTGCCGTATCTGCGGCGCTGCCATGGCGTAGCGACTTCGCTCGACTACCAGAACGCGACGCTGAAGATCGTCAGCGGTCGGCTGGGCTCGCCATCCGGGCGCTCCGGACGCTTGCGCGGAGTGATCGCGAAGTCGCCTGATCAGATGGTGGGCGGAGCGGCGGGCGTGCGCTGCTCCAGCGCCTGCAATGCCAGCCGGACGGCGGTGTCGAGCTGGGGATCGCGGCCCGCGGCCCAGTCGTGCGGCGCGATTGTCACCTCGACGTCCGGATCCACGCCGTGGTTCTCCGCCGCCCAGCCGACGCCGGCGAACCACCAGGCGTACTTCGGCTGCGCCACCAGGGTCCCGTCGACCAGCTCGTACTTGAGGTCAACGCCTCGCACGCCGCCCCAGGTACGGGTGCCGACCACGGTCGCGATGCCGTAGGACTTCAGCGCCTGGATCACGAGGTCGCCGCCGGAACTCGCGTACTCGTCCGTGATCGCTACGACCGGCCCGCGGTGCATCGGCCGGGTAGCTCGACGGCTCCTCGTACCGGGACACGTTCCAGCCGATGACGCGCCGGGCGAGCTTCTCGGCCACCAGCTGCCCGGCGTCGCACTTGGTGCTGCGCCGGATTAACCGGATCGGCCGTGGGCTAGGGGCTACGCGAATGTGCCTCAGGTCAGTCCTGTCACCGGACGCCGTGTTTCCCCCGCCCTGGGGTCGCTGAATTAGTCCGCGTAGACCTGGTCAAGGCCGGCAAGATGAATGTCGTGGCTTGGGGCGGCTTGCAGTTCACGGCTGAAGCCTGCGCCTGAATAGCAGCTGAGCACCGTGTCCCGAGTGTCGAATCCCTTAACGGCGAGTATATCCCGCGCCCGGCGCAGGCGTTCGATGTGGCGGAGGTCCATGACCCGGTCCCATTTCGCCTCGCCCAGGGACAGGATCTTGCGCGGGCGCCCGGGCTCGGCCGGCGCGAGCACCACGACGTCAACCTCGATCTGGGTCCGGTTCGCGGGGTCCGGGACGACCCCGGATCCCACCTCGCCTGGCGCGCCGCCGAAGACGCCGGGATCGGCCGTGTTCGCGTAGTCGCGGCAGATCGCTTCGAAGTGCGGTCCTGTTACCTGCGACAGGAAGCGTGCACGGGCTCCGGGCCAGACCGCCGGCCCGCCGCCGAGTTCGAGGCGTGCCCATGCCCGGCTCATGATGGCCTGATAGAAGGTGATGAGCGGCTCGGCGATGCGGTACCTCGACCGTCCCGACCTGAACAGGTCGGGCTCTTTGATCAGCAGCCGGCAGTCCTCGAGGACGCGGAGCGGATGCGCTATCTCGTTGGACTTCCGGCCGATGTAGCTGGCGATTCCGCCGGAGGTGTTTTTTCCCTCGGCGACGGCGGCGAGCACCGAGTGGTACAGCGACGGGTCGCGTATCTCGGTCTCCTCGGCGAGGAGGTAGCGGGCTTCCCGGAATAGCGGGGTCTGCGGATTCAGCACGGTCCGGATCACCCAGGCGTCAAAGTCGGCCAGGTCCGCAGGGGTGTCCTCCCGCAGAAGCTCCCGGCGGTACGCGGGAGTTCCGCCTACTACTGCGTGCACGAGCACGGCCAGCCGGGGATCGGAGATCTCCCAGAACCGTGCGGCGTCCCGGTAGCCGAAGGGGTGGACGATCAGCTCAAGACCCGCCCGCCCGCGAAGCGGCGCCCGTCCAGACAGCAGGCCGCCCATCACTGACATGGCCGAGCCGCACAGCAGGAGCCGGGCCCGGCTCGCGGCTCCGCTCCCTCCCGGGCCGAGCTCCCGCTGGATGATGGATGGCAGGGCGGGGGAAGCCTTCACCAGGAAGGGGAGCTCATCGATCACCACCGGGACGGCACGGTCCCCGGCCAGCCTGAACAGGTACGGGATGGCCTCAAGCCAGTCCCGGAACGGCGGGACCGGCGATCCGCTGAAGCGGATGAGCTCGTCGGCGAACAGCCGCAGCGAGACCGCTTCGGTCAGTTCCAGGGCCGGGAAGTAGATTCCGCCCAGGGCAGCCGTCAGCGCCTGGAGGAGGTAGCTCTTGCCCTGCCGGCGGCGCCCACTCACCACGCCCAGCGTGGCGCCAGGACGGGCATCGGCGGCGAAGGAGACCAGGCCTTTCCACTCGGCGTCCCGGTCGAACAGGTGAGCGGGCCTAGCGGCGCCCCAGCCCGAAGTATGCATGACCGAAGTATAGTTGACCGAAGCATACTTCGACTATGTGGCGGCTGGTCGTCGGCTGGCGCGGTAAGACACCGCGCCAGCGCACTCAATGGCGCTCACACGCGAGCGCTGCCCGTGCGGGTCGGCCTCGTGGCGATCTTCCGGGCGGCCCGCAGCCGAGCCGGCGCGGACAGGACTGGATCGGCGACGAGGGCCTGGAAGTCCTGGAGCGTCTCGCGGGCCGGGTAGCTGGAGTCACGCACGGCGCGGACCACGTCTTCCCGCTGCCGCCGAGGCAGCTCCGCGAGCTGCGCGATCACCGCGTCGGCGCCGCCGATCTCGAGCAGTTCCAGGATGCTTCCGGTCATCAGCCACGTGCCTTCCGCGGGGCTCACCGCCTCGGGATCGAGGTCCGGCCGGCGCGCGAGCAGGGCGACTGGGCCGAGTTCGGGGTCGCGCAGCAGGCTGGACAGCAGTTGCTCGCCTTCCGGGACTGCCATGGCCAGGACGTTCAGCATGGTTACCTGACTGGAGACGAACGGGCAGTCGCGAACCGCCTGCACCAGCGGATCGAGCATGCCGCCGTGTCCGGCCCGCCAGATGGCGATTTCCTCGGCCGCGACCTCCGGCGGATAATGCTCGGCGACCGTGCCCAGCAACTCCGCCGCCGGGGCATTCGCGAGCTCGCCGACGAGCCCCGCCTCCCGGCCCTCGGCGAGCAGGCGCTGCCGCATCGCGCAGGTACCCAGTGGGGTGAGGCTCACCAGGCGTCCTGGCGCCGCTAGCTGCTCGCGCAATGCGGCGGCCCGCTCACCGCTAAACGGCAGCTGCTCCCCGGGGGACAGCGAGAACGCCTCGTCCAGGTCAGCGGAGAACATGTCGCTGGCCACGCCGTGGACCGAGGTCACCGCGCCGAGCGCTTCGAAGGCATCGAAGATGTGCTCCAAGTCGTTATCTGCGCGGCCCCGCAGGCCAGACTGAGACAGCGGGGTGAGGGAGTCCACGTCGAAGTGTGCCCGGACCGAGTCCCACACCGAAACCGCGAGCCGGGCCACCGGAACTGGCTCTTCCATGCTGTAGATCGCGGCCAGCACGTCGGGCACTATCACGTCGTAAAGAAGCCGCACCGGCGAGAGTGGCTCGTCGGGCCAGATCGGGCGGCAGACGGCATCGCCGATGTCGAACGCCGCTTCGAACGCCCGCTGCCAGAGGGCATCGGAGTCGGCGAGCACCGGCCGCGCCTTGGCGACCGGAACCAGCCGGGTCCCCTGCCGGCGGGCCAGGCGGGCTTTCTTCGCCCAGGTCACGATCAGGTCCAGGCCGGGCAGCTCGGCGGCGCTGCGGAATCTCAGGCCCTCGTCGCTGGTGCCGAGCAGCGTGATCAGCACCCGGGCGTCTGCGGGCCTGATCATCCCGGCCGGGGTGAGCGGCCGTCCCGCCGGGCCGAGCCATTCCACCAGCGCGCGGAGCTGGCCAGTCACTTTGCTGCGCTGAGCTGCGGCGTGCAGCTCCTCCGGGGCCGGGAGCCGCACCGGGAGCTGGGCGAATTTCCGCTCCTCCTGAGCGGGGCGGGTCAGCTGCCTTTCCAGTGCACGCTCCAGGAGGTTCTCGTCCAGGGCGATCCGTCCTTCTTGGACGTCATCCAGGAAGGCGGTGAGCGCCTGGGGATCACCAATGTCCACACCGCGGTCCAGGGCGGACATCGCCACCGTCTTCGCGGTTCCGTACCGTTCCTGGTCGGCGAGCGCGTCGGCGAACTCCTTCTCAGCGGCGTCGATGGCGGACTCGTTTTCCCCCGCAGCGGCGCCCCGCGGATCGCGCAGCCCGTGCGCGTCTAGGTAACGCAGCAGGGTCCGCAGCGTCACGGGCGCCTCCAACAGGTCCTCCCGGAATGCGGTGACTTTCTCCGGAATCCACTCCAGCAGCGCCCGGCGTACCTGGGCCGGGGTCCAGTAGCCCAGCCGCCCGTCCGAGCTGAAGTGCCGCGAATCCAGCAGCGCCGCAGCCAGCAGAGGTGACAGCGCCAGGCCATTCGTTTCGGCCCAGGCCTCGCACCGACGCAGCAGTAGCTCACGCGCAGCGAAGTACCCGTCGGTGTCCTCGATCTCATACAAGGTACGCACCCGTCCGACCCTAGCTACTTTGGGCCCGGGCCGGAGGCTGCGGCTGCTTTACTGCGCTCCGTTATGCCTGTGATGGCGCTCGCGGATCCACCAGCACTGTAACTGTATGTAATACCTGTGGCGCCGGGTGCGGGCGCACGGGCATGGAATGGAGATGATTGCTGGCGTGCCGCGAACTGTGGCAGGCTCGCCGATGCTGCTCCGGTGCTGCCGTACCCGTGGCCGCGTCTTCCCGTGCCAGATGTGTCAGTCCTTGCTTGCTGCGACGTTCGACTCTGTGTGCAGGCGGCCTGCTGCGGCAGCCTTGGCCCGTGAGCGGTGAGCGAATGAACCGGCGTCGCCCGGAACGTGAGGCTCCCGGCGAACACGGGGATGCGCTGGCGGTATGGGCGGAGCGCACCGGGCGTCGCCGGGCCACAGGACACGAGCGTGGCGGGCTGCGGTTCGCGTTCTACGGGCGGGTTTCGACCGAAGATCATCAGGATCCGGTGACGTCGCTGGCGCGGCAGCGGGAGCAGGCCGCTGCACTGGTGGCCGGGCCGGGGCGGGATCGTGGCCTCCTTCTTCGACATCGGGCAAAGCCGCACGCTGGCGTGGGCGCGTCGCCCAAAGGCCGCGGCCCTGGTTGCCGCGCTGGCTGATCCCGACCGGGGGTGGGATGCGATCGTGATCGGGGAGTATGAGCGAGCCTTCTAGGCGGCCAGTATTCGTCGATAGCTCCGCTGATTGAGCATTACGGCGCCCAGTTGTGGATGCCTGAGGTGGCCGGACGGGTCGACTTCGCCGCTGAGGATCATGAGGTGACGATGCTGGCACTGGGATATCAGTCCAAGCGGGAGATCACCCGTACCAGGATCCGGGTCCGCACCGCGATGGCGGCCCAGACCCGCGAGCAGGGACGCTACCTCGGCGGCCGCCCGCCCTACGGTTACCGGCTCGCTGATGCCGGGCCACATCCGAACAAGGCCGACGCCGCCTGGAGCCGGCGAGCGCACCGGCTGGAACCCGATCCCGAAACGGCACCGGTCGTCCGGTGGATGTTCGCTCAGCGACTGGCCGGGCACAGCATCGCCCGCATCACCCGCGCGCTCAACGATGCAGCGATCCCGTGCCCGTCAGCTGCGGACCCTCAGCGCAACCCGCACCGGTCCGGGAGGGCGTGGACGCTGAGCACGGTCGCGGCGATCCTGGCCAACCCCCGGTATACGGGCCGGCGTGTGGAACCGGCAGCGCACCGACCGCGATCTGGTCGACCCGGCCAACACCGGGCTGGGCCATAAGCAGGTGCAGAGGTGGAACCTGCCCGCCGGGTGGGTCATCTCCACTCGGCCGGCCCACCCCGCGCTGGTGAGCGAGGCCGAATTCATTGCCGCGCAGGACGCCAGCGCCCCGCGCGGCCCGGCCGGCCCGGCGACCCGCCGGTACCTGCTGGCGGGGCTGCTGCGCTGCGGCATGTGCGGGCGGCGGCTGGAATCGGCCTGGTCCAACGGCAAGCCCGCCTGCCGCTGCCGCCACGGATACACCAGCGCCACCCGCCCCGACCCCACCCGGCCCAAGAACCTCTACATCCGCGAAGACACGATCATGCCCCGGCTCCGCGCCCTGGCCATCCTTCCAGCAGGGCAGCGGTCACCCTCCGCGCAGCAGAAAGCAGGGCCGTGAGAAGCAGGGCCATGCGCAGATCACGGCGCCCGTCCAGGCTGCGGACCAGATCGAGCGGCTCCGGGTAACCGGCGTCAGCCTCATCTACGACCCAGCCACCAACACTCTGCGAACGGACGGCATGAACGCCATCGCTGTCGCCGTCGGTTAGTGCCTCAAGCCGCGAGCAAGTCAGAAAGGAGGCCAGCCACCAGGCAGAACACCCGCCAGGGCCAAAGCCGGGCCCGGGTGACGTCTTACCATGCCCGAAAACAGCCGCTTATGGGGGAATTATTGTGTCCGAGGGGCGAGTCGCCGCTTACGTACATGCCTGCCATCACTGGTGAAATGGTCCTTGGGGTCAGCGATGAGCGGGGGAGCGAACCGGTGGATCAGGTGAACGACGACCGGGTGCGCGCTGAAGACGCCAGGCCTGGGCTGGACTGCGGTGGGCCGCATAGCTGCCCCCACCGTGCATGGATGAAAGCGGCGGGACCGAATTGAAAACGGGTCCCTTCGGGCTGACCAGGCCAATCTGGCTGCACTGACGCGGAAGTTACGCAGACCGGCGGGACGCACCCGCCGGTCGCATGCAAGGACAGGATGACCGCCATCGTGCACGCCATCACCGACATGGTGACTGTCCTGCGCACCGCCCAGCCTGCTGACAAGGTCGAGCAGATTCCGGGGTATCACTCCTGGCTACGGCACCCCCGGCGAGATCCACCGGTCGAGTGCCTTTCAAGGCCCGGGCGGGCCGAGCCAACTCCGATAACCTGCCCTGCATGACGACGGCCACTTCGCCGCCCTTGGGCGAGCTGTCCCCGGTTCTCACTCCGTATCTGTCTCTCCTCGGCGCCTTGCGGCAAGGTGCGCCGGTCGATGGGGAGCGCACCCGTTTGGTCGAAGCCGCTGTGGAGATGTGGATCAGGCCGGGTTTCGACACTTTCCTGTCCCAGCCGAGGCTTGCCTTCGAGCCCTTCGACTACCAGTGGCAGACGGCCCAGATGGTGCTGCGCAGGATGCGAGGCCGGGCAGTTCTCGCCGATGAGGTCGGGCTCGGCAAGACGATCGAGGCAGGGCTGGTGCTGTCAGAGCTGCGGATGCGCAGCCTTGCCGACCGGGTCCTCGTGGTCGTTCCGGCGGGCCTGGCCCAGCAATGGCGGGAGGAACTCGAGCGGAAGTTCGCGTTGCCTACCACGATGGCCGGCAAAGCGGAGTGGGACACTGGCAGCGATCACCCGATAGTGATCGTTTCACTTGCTGCCGCACGCCGCGAGCCGCTCAGGTCGGTGCTGACGCGCAGGCCGTGGGACGCGATCATTATGGACGAGGCCCACCGGCTGCGCAATCCGCGCAGTGCCTCCGGTCGGCTGGCCCGGGCGTTGAGCGCTCGGTACCTGCTGCTGCTCACGGCCACTCCCGTGGAGAACCGGCTCCAGGACCTCTACGAGCTAGTGAGCCTGGTCGCCCCCGGCCTGCTGGGCACCCCCGCGCAGTTCCGCGCCCAGCATGGGTCCGGCGAGTCGGCCGCACCTCGCAACGTCGCCGAGTTGCGTGCCAGGACCAGAGAGGTGATGGTCCGTCACCGCCGCAGCGAGGTGAGCGTGATGCTGCCCCAGCGCCTCGCCGAGACAGTGCTCGTGACGCCATCCCCCGATGAGGCAGCGCTGTATGCGGGGATCGCCGCACGGATCAGGGAGGAGGCGCGGGATGCTCCGCAATCCCGTCGGCTGACCCTCCGCAGCCTGGCCAGGCTGGCCGGTTCGAGTCCGGCCGCCGTCGCCCCGACCCTGGTCAAGGTCGGGTGGGGGGATCTCGGCCGGAAGGCCGCCACGATAGCAGGCACGAGCAAGGTCGCCGAGCTTGCCGCGCGGCTACGCGACACCATCCCGGAAAAGGTTCTCGTGTTTACCGCGTTCCGGCAGACCCTGAACGCCATCGCCAGCGAACTGAGCATCCAGGGCATCCCGACCGCCATCTACCACGGGAGCCTGGCCCGTTCCGACAAGGAGAAGGCGATCTCGGCGTTCCGCGACGAGGTGCCGGTCCTGCTGAGCACCGAGTCGGCGGGTGAAGGACGTAACCTGCAGTTTTGCCACATGATGGTCAACATCGACCTGCCGTGGAATCCCATGCAGATCGAGCAGCGGCTCGGCCGGCTGCACCGGGTCGGCCAGACGCGGGATGTGGTGCTGACCAATCTCGTAGCCCGTGACACCATCGAGCAGCGCATTCTGCACGTTCTTGAAGCCAAGATCAACTTGTTCGAGCTTGTGGTCGGGGAGCTTGACATGATCCTGGGCAGGATCGACGACGACTTCGACTTCGAGGCCTCGGTGTTCGACGCCTACGTCGAGTCGCGCGACGATGCCGAGTTCGCCGAGCGGCTGGCGGAAATGGGCGAAGGTCTGGCCCGGGCCAGGACGGAGTACCTGCGGGATCGCTCCGTTACCGACGAGCTGATCGGGCAGGAGTGAGCGTGCGGTGACCGCGGATGGCGGGCTGGCGTTCTGGCTGAGTTACGTCGAGTCGCGCGGCGGGCTCTGGGAAAGGTCGGGCGATACCGCCCTGGTGATGATCCCGCCGCAGCTACAGCGCAGGCTTGAACTGCCGGAGGAGTTCGCCGTAACGGAGCATCCAGATGTCGCCCGCGAGGACGGGGTAGCGCTGCTCGGAGCTGGTCACCCGCTGTTGATGGCCGCCGCGGAGGACGTCCTGTCGGCTGACGATACCGGCGTGCTCCGGCTTGCCGTCCCCGCCGGCAGGCCGCCCGACGATGCGCGGCTGCTGGAGAGGGCGCGCGAGGCGTTCCCCATTGATCACGGCCGGATCGATGCCAGCGGGCCCGCGGAGCGGAGCCTGAGGCAGGTGCTCTGGGTCGGCGCGATGGTGACCTATACGGCATCTGCGGACGACCGGTTCCATGAACGAGCGGAATGCTGGGTGGACGTCCCGTCCCGGCACGAATTGCCGGAGCAGGCCGCCGAGCGGATGCGGCGGCTTGCCGCGGATGGCTCACCCGCGGGCGTTGCGCCGAATCTCGCGGAGCTCCTGCCAGCCCTGGCCGCCGCTCACCGGCTGCTCGACCAGGCGGCGACAGGCCGGTGCGGGGAACTTGCCGGTGGGCCGGTGCGCGCCGCCGCGGACGCGGAACGGGCGAGGGCGGAGAAGTACTATGCCGAGGCACTCACCTCGCTGGCCAGGCGCCAGGCAACCGCTGCCCCGGATCGGCAGGCGCTGCTGGCGGCGCGGATGGATAGCGTACGGGCGGAGGAGAAGCGGCGGCTGGCCGAGATCGACGAGAAGTACACGCCCCGGCACGAGATTCGCCCCTACCGGCTGCACCTGCTATATGTCCCGGCTCTGCGCCTCCCGGTTGACGTGCTTCGGGGCACCCGGCGCTTTCCGCTGGTGCTGGAGTGGTTGCTGTCGGCCGTCGCTTTCGCACCGCTGTGCTGTCCCGGCTGCGGAGCGAACGCCGGGAACTGGCCGCTTGTCGCAGCCAAGACCCATCTCGGCTGTGTGCGTTGCCTGTCCAAGGTGGCTGTGGCCCCGCCCGCTCCCCGGACTTCTTCCCTCCCTGCGCCCACGTCCGCGGTCCCGGCGCGTGCTCATGGCCAGCGGAAGGGGCCCGTTGCTTCGCGGTCCACGCCGGCGGCCTCCGCGCCGGTGTCCGCGGCCGCCAGGCCCAAGCCGCTCAACCCTCAGGCGCTGAGCAAGATGGGCGAGAAACTGGCGATGGAGTTCTGGTCAGTGACCGGCCAGGGCAATCTGCGGGCGCTGCGCCGGCTGTGCGCTCCAGACTCGCCGGCAACCACGGCCATCCGGCTGTACGGCATATCGGGGCCGACCGTGGCCATCGGCATGGCGGCAGGCGAGCGCCCGGAAAGCCTGACCTCGGCCACCTCGGCGTCCCACGACAGCGATCTGGCGGGTACCTGCGGTTCTCTGGACGCTGGCCGTGCCCGGTACAACTACCTGCTGCGCTGGCATCGGGATACGCGGCTGGTCGCCGAGGTGCTGCCGTTCGGAAGCTGGGTGTCGGCCCGGCTGCCATCATCCAGGTGGCTGCTCAGCACAGTCTCGGCGCGCCTGCTCGACGGGCTCCGTGAGCCGGACTGCGATCTCGACCCGGTGGCGGTCCGGCTATGGCGAAAGGTCCTCCCGGCACACGGGCTTCCGCTCACCCTGCGCTGCCTGGCCGCGTGGTGGCGGATCAGCGACGGTCCCGAGCTCGCGGCCGCGCACCGGCCCAGCGTGCTGGCCGCCGCCATCCACCGGATGGTGGGCTACCGGTCAGGCGAGGCGGGGATCACCCACGACGCGATCGCTGAGCTGTACCGGGTCGCGGCCACCGAGACCCGCACGATCACCCCGCTGCTGCAGGCCCGGCTGAAGCCGTCCCCCGAACAGCCCTGGTGACGCGGCCGCTGCGGCCGCGACCCGCCGCGTTCGCTGCCGTCAACACCGATCCGCTCGAGCTCGCCGTCTACCTGCCCGGCTGGTCACTGGCCGAGCTGGCCGCCGAGCAGGGGAAGACGATGGCCGCCGCGCTCGGCGCGGTGCCCGGCGCCGCGGTGATGACCGCCTCCGCACATCGCGACGTCGTGATCTCAGGCCGGTATCCAGACCTGGCCAGGCGGGGCAGGGTCCCGGACCTGGTCGGCGATCCGACGGCCGGTTCCGCGCTCGGTCAGGCCGGCATACAGGGCGTGTCGCCACACTGGGAAGACATCGGGCTCGGCGCCATCACCGACATCATCCAGCACGCCTTCGGCCCGGTCGACCTCGATCGCTCCCCGGTCGAGCTCACTGCGGCCGCTCTCGGCCCGGCTGCCCGGCCTGCGCCGGACAGCGGTTCAGCTTCCCGGCCGAGCTGGCCGAAGCCCGGGACAGGATGTGCCCGGCCCACCGGGCCGAGGCTGAAGCGGTGATCACGCACCGCCTGGTCCGGGCGGAAACCAGCAACCCGGACGCGCTGGCTGACCGGGCACGGGTTCGTCGCCGGTCCGGTGACCTGTGCCGCCGGGTACACGGCGTTAAGGCTGATAGGCCGTAACGGGCGGTGCATTTGAGGCCGGGCAGTGGGCCGCGGCTCCCAGCGCCGCGGCCCGCTGCTGCGGAGCGCGGGGCCGGGAATCACGCTCCCTCGGCGACGGGGTAAATCTCGTCGGCGACGAGCCCGTGCGCCTCGCGGTGCACGGTAGCCGCGGCATCGGCGTCTGGTGCGTCGACCAGGCAGAAGATCTTGCCGTGCTGCTGGTCGACCCAGTAGCGCAGGTAGTGAACGCCGTATCCATCCTGGGTCTGGAGGTCGGCGGCGTGGGCCTTCGCCACGTCGTCGATGGTGACCGGGCCCCCGATCGTGTGCGTATCCATGAACAGTGCCATGGCTTGTCCTTTCCTGAGTTTGTTGCGCGGGCTTGCTGCCTGCGATCACAGGAAATCTCTGCCGGGCCGGGCGGCACATCGGGCGTGTTCCCTATCTTGGCGGGATGACCCCTAGCCGCAGGGCCGTGGCGACCGCTCTGGAGCGGGTCGGCTCACTGAGCTTGCGCAGCACGGCCGAGACGTGGTGGCCCACCGTCTTCTCCGACAGGATGAGCCGTTCGGCGACCTCGGCGTACGACAGCCCGTCGGCGAGCAGGCCAAGCACCTCAACCTCACGCGCCGTGAGCCCGGCCGGGTTGGCCCGGCTCGCCGACCGGGGGCCGCGGGGCACCGTCAGGCCCTGGGCGTGCCGGGCGCGCAGCACCGCGTGGCGCACGGCTGAGACGCCGAGATGGTCGAGAATGTCCAGGCACTCTTGCGCGTCCCCGGTCTTCGGGGAGAAGGCCAGCGCGTAGGCCGACCACAAGGGGCAGCTCAGCTGCTGCCATTCAGCGGCGGCCGCGCGGTGCCGGCCCGCCAGCATGAGGGCGAAGGGTCCGGCCACGGGTGCGGGAATCTGCCGGTGATCCCCGGCGAGGTGCAGCCACCAGCACAGCTCGCCCAGGTCCCATGGATGTGGATGCGCTACAGCGATGGGCCAAGCGCGGTCAATCTCGGCGGCGAGATCCGAAGTGCGCCCGGTGATCCACGCCGCTTCGGCGCACGCCGTGGCGACTGCCATCAGCCGCTGCGGCTCGCCGGTCTGGACGGCGATCGGAAGGGCTTCGTCCAGCACCTTGGTGCCGCCGTCGCGCCGGGCGGCGAGCACACCGGCGACGGCCAGGGCGGAGACCCGGGTGATCGGCGACAGGTGCGGGTGCCGCATGATGTCAGCCAGGTACTGCTCTGCGGCGGCGTAGCGGCCCTGCTCAGCCAGCGAACGGGCAAGCCAGGCGCTCATGTACAGGCGCCAGGTGTCGAGGTCACGGTCGGTGCAGTATGCGATGCCGACCTGAAACTGCTGGTCGGCCTCGTGGAACGACCGGCGGCTCACGCCGCTGCTGCCGAGGTTGGTGTAGGCGCGGGCGGCGTGCTCATGTGCATCATCGGCGAGGGCGAGGTCCAGGCTCTGCGTTAGCCGCGCCCGGCCTTCGATTACATCGCCGGCCTGCGACAACGCCGTGCCCACGTTATTCAGCGCGTGCGTCTCGGCCTCACGGTCGCCAAGGCTGCGGGCCAGTTCGATCGCCTTCATGCCCCACCGCACCGCCTCGCTGGCATCGTCGGCGAGCATGCGCAACTGGGCCAGGTTGCTGTAGGCCATGGCGAGCTCGCGGCTGGGGCCCAGCGGCTCCAGCGTCGCGACCGCGGCCGCGGCGTAGCGATCGCTGTCCACGTTCTGCCCGAGTACCCAGGACAGCCGCGACAGCCAGCGCTGTGACCTGCCGATGGAAAGCGCGTCCTGCTCCTGGTCATAGATGGCCAGCGCTTCCAGCCCGCTGGCCCGGGCCTGGGTCACCTGATCGGTCAGGTAGCACTCATAGGACAGCTGATCGAGCAGGAAGGCCCGCCGCGGGTCGGGCCGCTCGTGGTAACGCAGTGCCAGCCGTAGCTGATCCGCCGCCTCGCGGTGCGCGCCGAGACCCGTAGCCCGGGCGGCGGCCAGCGGAGCGTGATGCAGCACCGCGGCGCGGTCGCCGCTGCCCGCGGCGTGGTGCGCCAGCCGCCGGTGGTCAGCCGATCCCCACGCCACCAGCTGCGCGAGCGCCCGGGCATGGGCGCCTGCACGTTCAGCCTGAGGAAGTGACACCACGATGGCCAACCGCGCCAGATCATGCCGGAAGCCCACCGCGCCATCGTCGTTAACCAGCACGCCGCGGTTCAGGCACTCATCGACTGCTGCGAGCGGCTGCCCCGAAACGGCGGTGAGAAGGGCCGTCTCGGCGGGGCGGCCGAGCACGGAGGCCGCACCAACGACCTCGCGCGCCGCCGGCGAGAGCCGGGACACGCGTGCCCGCACGGCATCGCGCACCGTGGCAGGCACGTGCTCAGAGCCGGCTGCGAGCACCTCGGTGACATAGAACGGGTTTCCGCCGGTCCGCTGAAAGAGATCGGCGGCGTCCAGAGCCGAGCCCGCATCATCCAGCAGCTGCCGCACACCGGTCACGCTAAGTGTATGTCGATAAATAACCTTGACATTTTGTAACTGGCGGGTCATGATGTGGTATGGCCGTTGCCGTGGAGGTCGAGGAGGCGCTGGCGGCGAAGTTCCCGGTGCTGCTGCCGCACCTGGATGAGCGGCAGCGCCGGCTGTACCTGGGCTCAGAGGCGCGGTCGCTAGGGCATGGCGGGATCGAGGCGGTGGCCCGGGCGGCGGGGGTGAGCCGGCAGATCGTGGCGGCCGGGGCGGCGGAGCTGGAGGCCGGCGGGGAGCCGCTGGGCCGGGCCCGGCGGCCGGGCGGGGGCCGCAAGCAGCTGGCCGACGCCGACCCGGGGCTGCGCCCGGCGCTGCTGGCGCTGGCGGGCCCCGGCTCGCGGGGGGACCCGGAGTCGCCGCTGCGGTGGACGACCCTGTCGCTGCGGAACCTGGCCGCCGAGCTGACCCGGCAGGGGCACCGGGCCGGGCCCGACACGGTGGCGAAGCTGCTGAAGGAAGAAGGCTTCAGCCTGCAGGGCAACGCCAAGACCGCCGAGGGCGCCCGGCACCCCGACCGGGACGCCCAGTTCCGGTACATCAGCGCGCGGGCCCGGGAGCACCTGGACGCCGCGCAGCCGGTGATCAGCGTGGACGCCAAGAAGAAACAGAACGTCGGCAGCTTCAGGAACGGCGGCCGGGAATGGCGCCCCGGGGGCAGTCCCGAGCAGGTCAGCGTCTACGACTTCATCGACAAGGACAAGGGCAAGGTCACCCCGTACGGGGTGTACGACGTGGGCGCGAACTCCGGGTGGGTGTCCGTCGGCACCGACCATGACACCGCCGCGTTCGCGGTGCAGACGATCCGCACCTGGTGGCAGAAGGCCGGCCAGCCCGCCTACCCGCACGCCACCCGGCTGCTGATCTGCGCCGACGGCGGCGGCTCCAACGGCTACCGGACCCGGCTGTGGAAGACCGAGCTGGCCGCCCTCGCGGCCGGGACCGGCCTGGAGATCACCGTGTGCCACTTCCCTCCCGGCACCTCCAAGTGGAACAAAATCGAGCACCGGCTGTTCTCCCACATCTCGATGAACTGGCGCGGCCGGCCGCTGACCAGCCACGAAGTCATCGTGCAGACCATCGCGGCCACCACCACCCGCACCGGGCTGACCGTCGCCGCCGAACTCGACCCAGGCCAGTACCCCAAGGGCATCAAGATCCCCGACCGCCAGATGAAAGACCTGGAACAGCGAGCGCTTAGGCGCCACCAGTTCCACGGCGAGTGGAACTACGACCTGATCCCCGCCCGCGGCCCATAACCCGGCGTGTTATTCATCGATGGGCACTAAGCGCGGGAAGCTGCATCCGGATGACACCCGGCAAGGCAGCGAGGTCCCCCATCACCACGGTCAGCGGGTGATCGCCGCCCACCTCCTCTGAGCGGAACGTGGCGAGGATCATCACCCGGGCGCCAGCCAGCCGGCGGCCCAGGAACCGCAAGATGTCCAGGGTCGCCTCGTCAGCCCAGTGCACGTCCTCGAGCAGGAACAATATGGGCGACTCGGCCAGCACCTCGCGCACCTTCTGGAACAGGCGGAGCCTGCTCACGCCCGCCTCATAGTCTGCGGCCACCGCGAGCTCGGGCAAGGCATCCAGGATCGGGCCTAGCGCCTCGGCCGTCGTGACATTGTCACAAGAACCGCGCCGCACAGCCAGGCCGGCGCTGGCCTCGGCCAGTGCCGTCGCCAGCGCCGTCTTGCCAACGCCAGCCTCCCCGCCCAAGAACACGAGCCGACCGCTGCCGTCCACCGCCTCGCCAAGCAGCCGCTCCAGCGAAGCCAGGAAAACCTCCCGCTCAACCAGCACATCCACCATTCAACCGGGGCCGGTCATGGTGGGGAAGTCGGCCATAGTGACCATGGCCCGCGAGGGATGGGAGCGAGCGGCCCGGCCACACGCAGGCAAGCTCAGCCGATGCGGTTATCAGTGGGCCCGGACGCTCGCCCTTATCGGGGAAGCCATCCGGGCATGGGGCACGTCCGCCCTAGCCATCATGGGCGTCACCACCGTGCCGTGGCCCGCCCAGCCGGGCCGAGAAACGACCGGCCGCGCAATCTTGGTGAGCCTGGCGGGTTGAGGGTGGCGTAGCAGTTCTTGCGGCGCGGACCGTCCTGCCAACTTAGGGAACACGCCCGATGTGCTGCCCGGCCCGGCCGGGCTTTCCTGTATGTGCAGGCACTAAGCCCGCCGCGCGGAAACCTGGTGGCAGCGAGTGCCCGGGCCCGGCACGGAATCCCTGGAACCGGTGGTGGCCACGGCTGCTTGGCAGCTGGTCCCGCAGGTTGGGACGAGCGGCCAGAGCCGTGCAGATGACGTTCTCGACGGGAGCAACCAATGACCTACCCGGACATCCGCGCCGCGCTGGGGCGCGAACGGCAGAACACACTGCTGGCCGACACCGAGGCCGCCCGCACGGCCCGGCAAGCGCGACTGCACCGACGGCAGGCCGCCACACCCGCCAGCCGCCGATCGCTAGTGCAGTGCCGGGCGGGGATAGGTACCCAGGTGGTACTGCGGGACGGATCGGCGGTTGTGATCCGCCAGGTGCACAGCGACGCCCCGCTACTGGCCGACGGCTTCGCCAGGCTGAGCGCCGCGTCCCGCTGGATGCGGTTCCTGCGGTCCCCCAAGAAGCTATCCCCGGCGGAGCTGCGCTACTCAAAGGTCGACCACCCCGATCACCAGGCACTCGCCGCACTGGACGACCACACCGGGCGCCGGGTGGGTGTCGCCCGCTATGTCCGCCATGCCGACGACCCGCAGACCGCGGAGATCGCTGTCACGGTCGTGCACGCCTGGCAGGGCCGGGGGCTGGGCACCAAGCTGCTGACCCAGCTGGCTGACTGCGCTCATGCCGAGGGCATCCGGCGCTTCACCGCCCTAGTGGCGGACGACCACGCCGCGATGGCCAGACTACTGCGGAGCATGCGCGCGCATCTTCTCCTCCGCAAATCCCCCCACCGCCGAGCACGAGATCAGCTTGTCACCCAGCGGGGACGGCCCGCAGGGGTAACCGCGGGCCTAGAAGACGAGCTCAGGCGCTGGGCACCAGCAAGGCTAGGCGTGACCCCCGCTCAGGCAGAAGTGTTCCAGTCCTCGTCGGCCGACAGCCTGAGCATGACATGGCAGGATCGATGAACTTCCGCAAGGACCTGAAGCTGCCCACCCAGGCATGTGAGCTCGTCATGAGCCGCATCCCACGCATCCGCCGCTGGCCCTGGGACCTCGCGGGACTGGTCGGCGTAGTGCCGGCGGCCAGCGCTGCCGCACCCGCCGCATTGGCTCACCTGGCGGCGGGGCCAGCATGAGCGCGGGCATGTGCTCCGCTGTGAGCTGGCTGTCGTTCCCGCGCGTTATTGACGTGCCGTTCGAGATATGCGTGGCCGCACTGGAGAGCTGGCAGCGCACGGGACAGGACAGCGAGCTACATGTCGGCCCAGGCCTGTTGCGCTGGCCGATCGAGCCCGATCGCGACCGCGGTACATGCCGGATCAAGGTTGGCCTGGCCCGGGGGCCGCTGCGGCCGCCGCTCCGCATGAGGCTGGAGATCGACCGCTGGTCCGTGTCGTCCGCAAGGACCGCCCTCGAACTCATCCCGTGCCAGCGCGTCCGGCCCACCGCAGCCTACTTCCGGTCCGGCCACCTCCTGCTGGACTCATTGACCCACTCGCTGCTGCGGCACTTGCCGACGCAGCATCTTGACCGCGTCCCAGCGGTGCCGTCGACCTGCCAGGTGCATGCGACGAATCCGTCGACGAGGAAGGTGTGCATCAGGCGGTGGCGGTAGATGAAGTCGCGGTGCTCTGGGGCGATGATCCGGGCGCAGCCGGCGTGCCGAAAATGGCGTTATCGAAGGGGGGCAGGAATGTTATCGAACGGGCGCAGGAAGCGGACTGCCGCCGGTGTTGTGGGGTCAGGGAGCGGGGAGTGGGGCGCAGGGGACGTCGAACAGTTCCCGGCTTTGCTCGTCTTCGAAGATCCGCAACTGGTCCCGCTGCCCTTCACGACCTGGCCGGGAGGGGTGCGACCCACCAGGCCTGGATGTCTGCGACGGTGGCGGGACCGAAGGCACCAAGGTAGCGAGGGATCAGACGGTCGGGTGATGGCTAGGCGCCGGGTTCTGAGCCGAGCCAGGCCCGGTGGTCGTCCAGCCGGCTGGCCGCTCTCGCGCCATAGGCCGCGTGGCCCGCGGCCACCACCATCGAAGCGATCGGCGAGGTGGCGAGCTGCCGCTGGCCACGATCTACCGGGCTGTTCAGGTCCAAGCGGAGATCCTGTCCGCCGTGCTCGAAGTCAGCTTCGTGGGCGACGACGAGCTGGTCGCGCTGCATGAGCGGCGCGGCGCCCGCGTCGCGGCCGTCGAGACCCCCGGCGGCTGCTGGCCGGATACGTCCACCTGGCCCGGGGCGTGCTGCAACGGTCCGGGCCCTGCAGCAGATGCTGCGTACCGCCGACCGGGCACTCCCGCGGTCGCTGGCCGCCTGGCACCCAGGGGGACTGCGGCACACTTCGGGGAGCCGAGTGGCTGACAGTGCGGGACCGCGCAGTGGAAGCGAGGCCGGTGAGGTGGGCCGAATCGGGCCAGGCCTGGGGTGAGCGGGCCACGGACAGCCAGCCGCGAGGTCGCCAGACTGGATGCCTCCAGGGCGCTGATCGCGATCGCGCGGGCGCGCACACCGGGTGCCGATTTCCGGGTCGGCGACATGTTGGCACTGCCGTTCAACGATGACCAGTTCGACGTGGCGACGAGTTTCAACGGGATCTGGAAGGGCTGCAAGGACGCGCTGGCCGAAGCCCGCCGGGTGGTACGGCCGGGCGGGCGGCCGGGTTCAGCTTCTGCGGATCTCCCAAGCGGCTTGGCCTGCTGCCGTTCTTCGCCACCCTGCTGGAGCTGTCGCCGCCTGGTCACGTCGATGCCACCCTCAATCAGGGCGACACCGGGCGGCCTGGCGTAGCCGAGCAGATGCTCGCCGACGCCGGCCTGGAGTTCGCCAACCGGGGAACCGCGCAGGTCATCAACGAGTGGCCCGACCTCGACCGGGCGGCTCGGGCACTGGCTCCGCCGGCCCGTCCTGGCCCGCCCTGCAGGCGGTTGGCTACGGCCGGTTCGCCGAGGCGATCCGCGAGGCAATCCGCCCGCTGTGCACCGAAGGTCTCGGCGTCCGTATCGTCTCCGAGTTCGGCTGGATCATCGGGCGGGCCCCCAGCGCCTATTGCCCGCCACCGGGCGGGCCGGATACGTCACCGAAATTCCGTGCCAGACCACTCAGCACCGAGCCAGGGGGAGCTGGAGGCCACCAACAGCACGAGAGATCAGCGCAGAATCACCTGATCTGTACGGCGCACCCCTCAGTCGATCACTGGCTCTGAGAGTACATATCGGCGGATAGCGCGCGCCAACCGGGCAATATGCTCACGCCGACCATGATCAGGCCCGGCCCGATCAGGGGGCTGACTGCCAGCGCGGCGAGAGCGCCAAGCAGGAACAGCCGCCGCTGATCACGGGGTGGTTGCCTCCAGCATGCAGAAAACACGCAGCAAACATGCAGCCGTTGTGCTGAACCGTGCCGCACATGCGGGGCGTGTCAGATGTGTACGCACGGTGGCCGCCGTTCCCCGCACATCACTAACCGTAAGGACAAGCCATGTCGTTTACCCTCGCACGATCGGCGGCCGGGCTCGCACTGCTCGCGGCGCTGGCCGCAGGCTGCGGCACCGCCGTGACCGCACACTCAGCCGGGCCGCAGGCGCACTCCGCCGCGCCGACGCCGGCCGCCACCACGCCCGCCGCGCCGTCGCCTGCCGCTGTCGCGCATCATCGCCGCCACCGTCACCATTCCCGGCCGATGCACGCCGTGGTCACCACGCCGCCCGCCCCACCAGCTACTGCACCCGCGCCGCCTGCTAATCCGATCCCGCAGGGCAACGGCGGTGACCAGGACGCCGACAACAATGGCGGGCCCAGTGATGGCGACGGCAACATCTAGCCGCACGCCATAACCGCAGCCACGGTCCCGCACCCCTACCGGGGCTCGGGGCCAGGCTGCATGAGAGAAGGAGAGGAGCAGTGACCGCTCGCACCGCGCGGCACCGCGGTTACGCGCTAGCCGCGATCGCTGCCGCTGCCGCCATTTCCGCCGCGGTCATCGCGTTTGCCCTGCCAGGGCGTTCGCTGGGGCGGGCGTTCCCCCCGCTCACCCCGGCGGCGGCGCCGACCAGCTGGCCGCACCTCACGCTGCCGGGCGGGACCGCCGTGCTGTCCTACCCTCCCTCGCTACGGCAGATTGGCGGCGACACCGACGCCATCTCGGCAGCCCGGCTCAGCCCGAGCGGGGCGTTCCAGCTCTACCTCAACGCCACCCCCCGCCAAGGCACCGAGCGGCTAGCGCACTGGGCCGAGTTCCGGCTCCGGCTGCTGCGCTCCGACGACGCGGCCACGGCCCACGAAGACGCCGCCGCGGCGGGCGTCAAGTTCCGTGGCGGCACCGGATCGTGCGTCATCGACGACTACGTGACCCGGATCGGCGCCCACCACTACCAGGAGATCGCCTGCCTGGTCCAGGGCCGGACCAGTGCCAGCGTCATCGTCGCAGCCGCCCCGGCCGTCCGGTGGGCCCAGGCGCGGCCGCTGCTGTTCCAGGCGGTGGCCGCCTACCTCATCCGGTGAACACGCCTGAAACATGAAAGCGCAAGACAGACCCCAGGACCACGTTCCGGCTGTCCAGTTACCGATTCTTACGAAAAGCATCTGGCCCTGTGAAAGGACATGAGAATGACTGAACCAGCTTCATTCCGGCTGCGCCGGCTCGTGTCGCCGCGCAGTCCCCAGCCGCCGACCCGGGGCGGCCGCCGGGCCGCCGCGCTGCTGCTGCGTGTGGGCTGTGTAGCGCTGCTAGCCTGGATCGGGTACATCCATCTGCACCTATGGCAGCAGGGATACCGCCAGATCCCCACCAACGGGCCGCTGTTCCTGCTCGACGCCGTGGCCGGGTCCGCCCTCGCCGCCTTGCTGCTGCTCTGGGCACGGCCGCTGGCCGGGCTGCTCGCCGCCGGCTGACACCGCCTCCACCCTCGGCGCCCTGCTCATCAGCCTCACCGTGGGCCTGTTCGGCTTCCGCGAGTCGATCTCGGCGTCATACGTCACCGAATCGCTGACAATCGAGACGATCACCGTGCTCGCCCTCACCAGCTGGACCGTCCTGGTGGCAACCTTCCCCGGCCGCCAGGTCGCCGGCCCGCCACCGACCGCCCAGTCAAGCCCCTTTGACCGCGATTCGCGAGCAGTCCGCTGAGGGCAACTGCCTCATTTGTCGAGGCCGAGCTGGCGCATCCTCCTCAGATTGTCCTCCACCCCGAACGCGCCCGTCAGCTTCCCGCCGCTCACCTAGAAGATGTAGATCTCATCGACATCCTGGAAGCGCCGGCCAGTGGGCGGGTAGCCCATCCACTGTCCGAGGCGGGTGCCGGAGCACCGGAAATGTGCGGCTACCTTCCCGCCTTCGGCGACCAGGTCGGTGATCTCCATCTTGAAGTCGGGGAAGGAGTCCCGAAGGGCCCGTTTCCCGGCTGGCCACAAGCCGGTTACGGGCTGCCTCCCGGCGTGCCGGCGCGATGGCTCGCCGGGCCGCCCGCCGGCGCCGCGCCGCGTGCGTAAGGTGGCTGACGATGAATCGCCAGGCCCGCTCGCCAGCGGGCACAAAGGAGACCGATGGATGAGGATCAGGCGCGGGCGCGGCTTCGCCCCGAGCGCGCCGAGGTAGCGGGCCTGCTCACCGGGGCCGAGTCGGCAGGACAGCAGGACCGGGCCGCCGAAGACGAGACCGGTGACATCGCTGATCCTGCCCAGCCCCTGACCGCCCAGGGCATGGACGACGCCATCGCGGCCAGCTTGCGCGACCGGCTGGCCGCGCTCGATCGCGCCCTGCAGCGACTGGACGAGGGCACCTACGGCCGTTCTATTCTCAGCGGACAGGCCATTCCCGATGAGCGCCTCGATGCCGACCCGGCCGCAGAGCTCACCGTGCAGGAGGCCCGTGCCCGCCCCTGAACCTGCCACTGTCCGGGCCCGCCGGGGCATCACCGGAACTGCCTCAACCTGCTACCGCTCAACGCTCCCAGACACGCGATTCAGATAGCGGCTGATCACCTCCTTGATCGTCGGATGCTCGGCGAACCGTGGGATGCGCGCGGAGTCGCCTTATGGCTTTTCTTGCGGGGCGTCGCGGGATGCGGCCATGGCGCGGACCAGCCCGGCGTGGTCACATCCGCCGGCTACCAGCCAGCCCAGGGAAGGGCGCATGACATCGGCGCAGACCGCAGTGACCAGCGCCGGCGCCAGCATGACCAGCCCGCGGGCATGGGGGGCCGCGGGCCTGCTTCAGCCAGCCGCCTGCCAGCTGCGTCCAGGCGGCCCCTGCGCCGTCGGCGCCGCTGGCCAGCCAGCTGCCGCATTTTTGGCCGACGCGCCAGTCCAGCAGCAGCGCCAGCCCGGCCGCGTGGCGCCCGGTTCGCCCGCTGCCTGCCCCGGGCGCAGTGCTGGCTGCCGCCACGCGCGGATTACCCGGGCGGACAGGTCGTCCCGTGCCCAGGCTGGTGACTTGAGCAGCGCCGCCGGCGCCCGGTGATGCCGCGGAGCAGCGCCGTGACTGGTTGCTAGACGGCTAGCTGCAGGCCGGATTCAACGGCACTGTGGCAGGCGACAGCACGTGCAGGTAGGTGTTCAGCGCGTGGGCGCAGCCTAGGCTCCACTTCGCCTTCCCCAGGGAGTTGATCGCATAACCGGCGGTGACGGGCTGGTAGTTATCGGCGGCATCGACCGGGAAGTACGGGACGACGTCGACTTGGTTGTAGATCCGCCATGACGCGGCGCTGAGACCGCCGTAGCGCGCGGCGAAGATGGCGTCTCCCACCCGTGGTGAGGCAAATGTCCATGCCTGCGGCTTCAGCGGCGTGTTCGCGGTCACGTCGGCGACCAGAAGCGTCGCCAGCGCGCCGCCCAGCTGTGACCGCAAACCACCACTGGCAGCGCAGCCGGATCAAGATCGGCGGCAAGACCCTCGGCGGCCGCTTGCGCGACGTCGTCGGCGAAGGTGCCCGGCGTCGTGCTCTGCTGCTGGCCCGGACTCATCGTGCCGAAGGTGTTGTAGATATCGAAGAAGCCCTCGGCGACCTTTCCGCCGTTGGGAACCTGGGTGAACGGCACCAGATCCCAATGCAGGTCATCCCACCATTCCGTGGTCGTGGCGGTGCCGCGCAACGCGACCACTGCCGTCTTGGGGTCACCGCCCGCAGCTACGAAACCGTAGAAGACACGCGACTGCCCGGGACCCAGGAAGTCGGACATCTGAATCGTGCGCACCAGCGTATAGCCGGCGGGCATGTTCTTGATCGCGGCCGGATTGGCCTGACCGGGATCGCTGGCGTACTGATCGTAGGCGGCCTGGATGAAGGGCCCCCAGGTGACCGCCGTGGCCGGATTCACAAGGTCAGCGGGCATTGCCCTTGTCCTCATTTCATCGAACCGGCTGGCCGCAAAGCACGATACGGGCCAGCACCCGCGGGCGAATCAGTCCGATGCAGCGCTCCGCGGAACAGCATTCTCCTCCATCTGACCGGGCGCAAGCGCGTAACGATCGTCCGGTGCCGCCGAGGCCTAGATCGTTGACCGGGGTTTCTGTTGAGGTCATGGGCTTACGTGGTCGTAGGCGATCAGGGAGCGCTTTACAGGCGCGCCAGTGAGCCAGTTGTGCCAGATCGCAGCGTTGAGAGCAAGGAGCCGCTGCACGATGCGTGCCCACAGGCCGGCCGGGACGCGCCCGCCGTGCCGCTCGAGGCCGAGCTGGTTCTTCAGCGTCCAGATGATGGCCTCGACGTGCTGCCGCAGCCAGTTCGGGAACGGGCGCGGGGTCGTCTCGTCCTTGCGGGCCGGGGGGATCAGGGCCAGGCCCGGGTCGTCGCTGGCGAAGAACGCCTCGGTCTCCTCGCCGGCCAGGCCCTTGTCGGTGACCACGGCGGTGCCTGGTGCCGGGCGGTTGGCCGGCTTGTCCTCCAGCATCTGCCGGGCCTGGTCGCGTTCCCCGGACAGCTTCGGGTTGGCCAGGCCGAACCCCGTCACCGTCCCGTCGCAGGTACACATCAGCAGCAGCTTGCTGCCCCAGTACCAGCGGGAATGGCTGGGGCAGTACCCGTACCCGGCCCATCGGAAAAGGTCAGAGCGGCGGGCGGTGATCACGGACTGGCCGCACGGGACCGGGGTGGCGTCCATCAGCCGCAGCAGCTCCGCGGTCGTGCTGGCATCGGCCAGCCAGCGCAGCGCGGCTTCCATCAGCGGCGCGGCCGCTTTCAGACGGGTGTTGTACTCGCTTTGCCGCAGCAGCCGCGGGAACAGGTGCCCGATCAGCTTCGGCGCCGCTCGCAGCCAGTGCCGCTCATCTCATAGCGCAGCAGGACCTGCGCTACCGCGATGCACACCAGCTCGGCGTCGGTCACCTCCGGCGGCTGGCCCGGACCGGACCGGGTGAACCCGCGGGAGGGGATGATCCGGTCGGTCAGTTCCACGTACAGTGCGGTCAGCAGGGTGTCCAGGTCGGCGATCATGACGGGCTCCAGGGTCCGGACGTGTGTGAGCACGCCGATCCTGGACACTCCTGAGTTGCAAGTCACGGACCCCTGCTTCGTGTCGCGGCACCACAGCCTGGCCAGCGGCGAATCCCCGGGTCGATGATCCCTGGGCCGAGCGCATGCCGGTCAATCCTGGCCCGTCGGCACGTAGGTCAGGCTGACCACGCCTGAGTCCAGGGTGCGGGTACCTGTCAGCCGCAAGGTGGCGGGCACGCCGCCCTGGGGGAACAGTTGCGTCCCGCCGCCGAGCACGATCGGGTGCACCGCGACCCGGTACTCATCGATCAGGTTGTGCCGGATCAGGGTCTGCACCAGCGTGGCGCTGCCGTACACCTCGATGTCCCCGCCCGGCTGTTGCTTGAGCCGGGCGATCTCGGCTGCCACGTCGCCGTTGATGACTGTCGCGTTCCACGGCAGCGGCCCGGTCAGCGTGGTCGACGCCACCAGCTTGCGGATCTGGTTCATCCGGTCCAGGTACGCGCCGCCCTTGATGTCTGCCCACGTGTTGCGGAGCAGCTGGTAGGTGACCCGCCCGATCAGGAAGTAGTCGGCTGCCTGCAGGTGCTCCAGCGCGTTCTGCTGCGCGTCTGCGGTGAAGTACGGGTTCCCCCAGCCGCCGTGGGCGGTCTCACCGAACCCGCCCGGGTCCTGGATGACGCCGTCCAGGGTTACCAGGGTCGACACGCTCAGCTTGCGCATGATGATCCTCCTCCTTCGGTACCGACGGGCCGCCTGGCGCCGTCACCAAGACAGACCCGGCGCGTCCGGAAAAGGAATCGGGCCGTAGGGCCCCGCTGTGCCACGGCTGAGCGGCGGCGGCTGCCCGTGCCACACTGCGGCGGTTCACGGGCTCGCGTTCGATCAGGTAGGTTCCATGTTCCGGCGACACGGGAGGGCGCGGGATGCCGAGCACGGTCGGGACCGCGTCGCCCAGCGACGAGTTCATCGGCCGCACCAAGCGCTACCGGCCCGAGCTGCTGGCGCACTGCTACCGCATGCTCGGCTCGCTGGCCGACGCCGAGGATGCGGTGCAGGAGACGTATCTGCGCGCATGGCGCTCGTTCGGCTCGTTCGAGGCACGATCGTCAGAACGAACATGGCTCTACCGCATCGCCACCAACACGTGCCCGACCGCCCTGCAGCACCACAGCCGGCGAGTACTGCCCTCCGGGCTGGGCGCGCCGTCCGATGACCCGTCCGCCGCGCCGGGCCCGGCGGATCCCGCCGTCGCGTGGCTGCAGCCCGTCCCTGACACGATGATCAGCCCGGACGCGGACGACCCGGCCGCGATCGCCGCCACGCGCGACAGCGTCCGGCTCGCCCTGATCGCCAGCCTGCAGCACCTGCCTTCACGCCAGCGCGCCGTGCTGATCCTGCGCGACGTGCTGGCGTGGCCGGCCGCCGAGGTCGCCGGGCTTCTCAGCATGTCGGTGGCCGCCGTCAAGAGCGCGCTGCAGCGCGCCCGTGCCCGCCTCGGCGAGGTGGCTCCGACCGCGGATCACGTCTCCGAGCTGACCGAGCCGGAACACCGCGAGCTGCTCAACCGGTACATTGCCGCGTTCCAGAACGCTGACGCCGCGGCGCTGGAGCGACTGTCGCGCAAGGACGCGACGCTGGAAGCGCCGCCACTGCGCACCTGGTACGCCGGCATCAAGTTCTGCATGCCCTACATGGCCACCCATGTGCTGGGCTCGCCGGGCCACTGGCGGATGCTGCCGGCCAGCGCCAACGGCCAGCCGGCCGTCGCCGCCTACTACCGCGGCAGCGACGGCACCTACCTGCCGTACGGCATCGTAGTACTCACGGTGACCGCCGAGGGCATCTCGCGCATTACCTCATTCGGCGACCCCGAACTGGTCACCGGGTTCGGCTTCCCGGCCGTCCCGCCGGCGGACGACGCCGGATAGCCGACAGCAAACCCGACTCCACCGCCGCCCCTCATCACACAGGATCCCGGACACTCTTCACTTACAGGTCACGGACCCCTACGGCGTGTCGCAGCACAACACCGTGGCCAGCGCCGAATCCCCGGTCAACGATCCAGATCACGACATCGCCCTGAGCGCGCGTTCCTGCTCAGCCTCCTCAGCGGCCCGCCCGGATCGGAAGGCGATGCGAATCGTCGCGCTGATCGGCCGATGGCAGCACCGAATCAGGCGGCTCGGCGCGCGCATCCCGGACCCTGCCTGTCACTCAGCACTCGATCGACTGGTCCGAGGCCGACCCCGGACCAGTCCAGGGCGCAACCTGCTGCTGGAGTGCGCAGTCGGCCGCTGGCCGAGGTGCTTGTCGATCCAGCAACCGCAGCGACATCATGCCCGACCTGACGCGCCATCTGCGGCATGAGCGCGCAGTGCTGGTGCCAGGCAGACCTGTATATTCATGCAGCCCGCGCGTGGGTCACCATGACGATACGGAGGTGCGTGGTGTCCTGCTGGACGCGCGCGGACGCCGCGCTGACCGCGCTGCCCAAGGCCACCGCGCTGACCACCTACTCCTACCGGCTGCAGCACTCAGCGCAGGCCGCGTTCCTGGCCGCCCTCGACTCCGCGTCGCTGGCCGCCGGGCTCGCTGACGGGGAAGCGCTGAACCTGGACTTCCACGCCGTCATGCACTGGGGCGAGGACCCGGCGCCGGGCAAGCACTACGTGCCGTCCCGCTCCCAGCGCACCAAGAGCGTGCTGACCCTCTTCGGCGAGGACGCCGCCACCCACACCTTCCTGTACGCCAACGCGGACCTGGCCAAGGCCAGCTGCAACCAGGAAGTCATCGCCTTCGCCGACCACTGGAAGGCCATCACCGGCCATGACCCGGCCCTGCTGATCTTCGACTCCAAGCTCACCACCCAAGACCAGCTCGCCGAGCTCGACGACCGTCACATCGGCTTCATCACCCTGCGCGCCCGCCATCCCTCCGTCACCGCGGCCCTGGCCGCCGGCGTCCGCGTGCACGACGACCCCGCCACGAGCCTGTCGGCCTACCCCCGCCCGATCCGCCAGCTCGCCGTCACCGGCCTGGGCCACGACCAGCCCACCCTCCTGATCACCAACAACACCGCCCTCCCGGCCCGGAAGATCATCCAGGCTTACGCCCGGCGGATGAACATCGAGCAGCGCCTCGCCGAGACCATCCGCTCCTTCAGCCTCGACGCGCTCGCCGGAGCGGTCCCCCTCAACATCGACCTCGACGTCGTGCTCTCCGTCCTCGCGCACACCATCTGCGCCGCGCTGCGCCGCCGCCTGCCCGGCTACCACACCGCCACACCCGATACCCTCCAGCGGCGGTTCCTGTCCACCAGCGGCATCATCGAAAACCACGGCAGCCAGATCACCGTCCGGCTGAACCGGCGCACCTACTCACCCGTCCTCCGCCAGGCCAGCCTCCCCGAAACCATCACCGTGCCCTGGTGGGGCGGGCGCACCCTTATCCGCAAACCGGAATGCCGTGAGCTACTACAATGGGAGCACGAGTGGAACAATCAGGTGAGTTCCTTCCGCGCGCCGGTCGAGCGCGCCGTCGCCACCTTGAAGACATGGCGGATTCTCTTCACCGACTACCGTCGGCCGCTGAAGACCTTTATGTCATCGTTCCGTGCCGCAATCGGGCTCTACTTCTTCAGGGAGTTTTGCATAACCCTCAATGGCTCGGATGATGTTTTAGTTCTTCAATTTCTGGGTTTCATTGGATGTGTTCTGGCCGGGGCTGCCGGGTGCGGACATTAGGGAAGGGCCACTCCGGGTGGAAGGTCATGCAGGCTCTTAGGAGGTCACGCGGGCAGCGGGTCAGGTTGGGCCGGGGGCGGCCGACAAATCGTTAGAAGGCCAGCACGGATGCGGCAGCCGAATAGAGGGTCAGGCCGTCCCTGGAGCTTGGTGGGGGTCAGTCAGCCGGTGTGGCGGAGGTGGGGTAGACCTCGCGGGCGACGTACCGTTTCGGGCAGCGCATGATCTCCTTTTTCGACAGGCCTTCGGCGGTGCGCCGCTCGACGTAGGCGCGGGTCGGCGGGTGGGAGCTCATCCGGGTGATCACGATCCGCCCCAGCGCGTGATTGGCCTGCCGGTCCCCGGCGGGGTTGAGGCGGTGCCGGACGGTATTGCCGGAGGAGGCCGGGATCGGGGCGGCCGCACACAGGTGCGCCCAGGCGGCTTCGGAGCGGAGCCGCTCGGGGTGGTCCCCGGCGGCGACCAGGAGCAGCGCGGCGACGTCGGGGCCGACGCCGTGCAGGCGATCAGGCCGGGGGCGTGCCCGGTGACCAGGGGCACGATGAGCGCGTAGAGGCGGCCGAGCTGGCTGTCCAGGAACTCGGCGCGGCGTCCCAGCTCGCGCCGCGCGATCCGGGTGGCGTAGCCGACGACAGCGCCGGGCCGTGGCCACAGTAACGCCAGCTCGGTGACCAGGTCGGCGGTGGCGTGTGCGGCGAACCGGGCGCGCAGGTCCTCGGGGCCGGTCACGATCAGTGCCCGGGCCCGGTTGATGGCCTGGGTCCGCTCGGAGCGGGCGCTGCGCTTGGCGACCATCAGCGCCCGGACTGCCTCCACCGCGCCGTCCGTCCTTTCGGCGCGCCGCGGACCTTGGCGGACTGCGCTGCCTGGGGCGCGCTGACCGCGTCGAGGGGGTCGGAATTGCCATGGCGGCGCCGGTCCTGCCGGTCTGACCGGTCCACCTCCACGACCCGCACGCCAGCAGCTGTCATATGGCGGGCCAGGTCGGCGCCGTAGCTGCCGGTGCCCTAGATCCCCGCCAGGCACACGGTCCCGAACCCGCCCAGCCAGCTCAGCAGCCCGGTATAGCCCGCCGCGCTGACCGGGAACTCCCGGACGCCCAGCAGCCCGCCCACTGGATCCAGCGCGGCAGCAACGTGCATGTCAGCGTGCGTATCCACGCCGCCAGTAACAGCGCGAGTCTCTACGATGGTCACTGCCATCTTCCTCTGGCTGAAGAGGTGGCACGCACCCGCCGGCCGTCGGACCCCTGTGAACCCCGGCTTCTTCCCGGGCCAGGCAGATCAGACCGGCACGCCGGTGGGTGCCTGAAACCTGGAATCCCGGTCGGCAAATCGATCGCAGGACAGCCCTAGATGGCGTCAGCCGAGGAGGTCAGACCGGGGCCCAGGCCCCCGACCCTGCGCCCGCACCAGGACAAGACCGGGGAAGCCGGAGCCGGAAGCGCTACCCACATCCTCCCTGCCGAGTATGCGCTGCATGCCGATAGCGAGTTTGTCGTGGCCTAGTGGCACATAATTACAAGTTCTGGGTCGTCTCCGTTGAGCGTTGACAACGGGGAGCGTTGCTGGCCGCCTCGATGGAACGCTGCACTGTGAGGCGGACATCGACCGCGAGGCATCCTTCCTGGGGGTTCCCCCCAGTTATTGTCGCCGACGCAGCAGGCCGCTAGCCGGGACACGTCGGGACCGTACGTTGCCGGCATCTCATGGCATGAGGTAGCGAAGCGGTATCTAATATGCTTGTGCCCTCGACCGTCGTGCTCCCCGGCAAGTGGAACTGGCCGTCGTCCAGGCCGGGTATCGGCGAGACGGAGACCGCTAAGCCTGTACTGGGCAGCCGTGCGGCGGTACCGCTGCCCGATCTCCGATGAGGGCACGGCCCTTGGTGCCCGCCCGGCCGCGGATCAGCGTGGTGCTGCCCGTCTGTGGCGTTGAGCAGTACCTGGCTGAGTGCCTCGGCTCGGTGCTGGGCCAGCCCGGTGCCGATGTCGAGGTGATCGCCGTCGACGATGCGTCTCCCGATGGCTGCGGCAGGATGCTAGCCGCCCGCGCAAGGCTGGACCCGCGCCTGCGCGTGGTCCACCTGGAACGCAACGGCGGTCCGGGCAACGCGCGCAATGTCGGCATGGAACTCGCCATGGGGGACTACGTCTGGTTCATCGACAGCGACGACATCGTGGCGGACGGCGCTGTCGAGGCGATCACCCAGCGGCTCAGCCGCGAACTCCCTGATGTGCTGCTGATCGACTATGAGGACCTGCTTCCGGACGGCAGGACGCAGCCGAGCTTCGGCCGGGCGCTGCTGCGTGACGCGCCGCCGGGATCTTTCACGCTGGCGCAGCAGCCGCAGCTGATCAACCTGACTATGACCTCCTGGAGCAAGGTGATCAGCCGCGCCTTCCTGACGAAAGTTGGCGTACCGTTCCCGCCAGGCATCCACGAGGATGTGCCGGTGACCTGTGCGGCGCTGTTGGAGGCGCGCCGGATCAGCGCGCTGGACCGGGTCTGCTACCGCTACCGGGCCAGGCCCGGGTCCTTCATGGCCACCACGAGCAACGATAACCTGGCCATCTTCGATGCTTACCGGCAGGTTTTTGATTTCCTTTCGAAACGGGAAGCCGCCGCCGGTGCCGCGGTCATTCCCGGCGTGCGGGCAGCGCTGTTCGAGCGCGCGGTCTGGCACTACGGCGCAGTGCTGCAGGCCGGCGGCGTCGGGATCGGCCCGATCGGCCGCAGCGGGCTGGTTCCCCGCCGTGACCGGAGGCGCTTCTTCGCGCGCATGCACGAGGACTTCGTGCGCTACGTCCCGCCCGGCTACCGTCATCCGCCCGGCGCCCGCGGGGCCAAGTTCCGCCTAGTCGAACGCAACGCCTACTGGACATATGAGCTGCTTGAGCCGCCGAACCGGGCGCGGGTCGCGCTGCGTCGTGCCGCTTCGCGCGAGCCGCGGTAGTGTCCGCGTTACGGCACGTGCCGCCGACTGACGCTCTATTTCGAAGGGCGGAAATGATCTCTTTCTGGTGTCGGGCTCTTGAGTCCCTCGATGCGAACTGAGCGCTCAGGCCGACGAAGCCACAGCTCCACAACGTTCCCGCACGTCAGATACATTGATACGGTCACGATCACTGTGTCTAGCCGCGGCTGTCAGCATCTCGCCGCTCCCGTTGCTCCCAGAATCGGACATGGCCGCGGGCTCGGTGGTCCTGGCGATGCTTCCCCTCCGGCGGCCTCAGGCCGGTACTTCAGGTTGATGATCACTTGTCCACCCACCGCACCGGGCAGAGAACTAACCGGAAGTTACGTCGCTTGAGCCTGGTGAACCCCCTGGAGTGCAGGGGTTCACGGTCTTGGCCGGGTTCTTCCTGTCTACTGGAGCCTAGCGCCCGCGAGGCAGTCAGATTACCGGCGGGCGGCCGGCCCGGGTCATCCGCCATGCCGTGCGGATGGAGATCGGGTGCCGCGGGCCCGGATCCATCCGCCAGCCTTCGGCGAAACCGGACAGCCAGGCCCTCAGCGCGCTGGCCGACCGCTCTCTGGCGACCGTCATCGCCAGCCAGTCCATCAGGTACGCCCAGGCCAGCGGCCACGGCAGGTTCCTGCGCGCCAGCAGCACGCGATTCCGCCCGTCCAGCCGGTACCACATCGCGTGCCGCGCGTTCGGCACAGCGGGATGGCACATCCGGGCGGCCGCGTCATACTCAAGCCGGTAGCCGAGCTCAAGCAGCCGCCAGGACAGGTCCGTCTCCTCATGCGCGTAGAAAAACTGATCGGGCAGCCCGCCAGCCTCAAGGTAGGCCGAGCGCCTGATCGCGCACCCGCAGCCGACGAACGTAGTCACCTGCGAGGACCGGCCCGGATCGCCGGCTCGCAGCCGCGGCACGTACCACCGAGCGCCCGGGCCGCCGGCAGGATCCACCACGCGGAACGAGATCACGGCGAGCTTCGGATCGGTTGCGAACCGGCCGGCGACATGCTCCCCGAGCCCCGCGTCGAGATACCAGCCATCGTCGTCAAGGAACAGGACCACGTCACCGGCGCAGGCATCAACGCCAGAGTTGCGGCCAGCCGCAACTCCCACGTTCTCCGGCAGCCGGATCGTCTTCACCCCGTCCGGCACCGGCGGCACATCGGCACCGTTACCCACGACCACCAGATCCACGCCGTCGCCGCGCAGCGCGCCGGTGCTCTCGATTGCCCGGTCAAGTTCGGCCGGGCGGTCTCCCATCGTCAGGATCACGCAGGACAGCTTCACCGGAGCCTCCTCGACGCCACGATCGCCGCCAGGTGGGCGATCACCATGAGCGCCCCGACGGCCAAGCACGCCAGGACCAGGACGCGGGTCGCCAGCAGGCCGCCCCGGATCGCATCCACTGCCGCCGCGAGGAGGATCAGCAGCGAGAGTTCGACAGCCTGGATGATCCGGTGCACGCGCAGCACGCTGGCCAGCCGCCGCGCCACCGCCAGGCCCGATCCCCGCGGCTGCAGCGCCTCATCGCCATGCCCGGCCGGGAGCCCCGCCTTGGCCCTGGACACCACCACGTTGTCGGTCTCTGCCTTGACCAGCACCGCCAGCAGCGCGGCAGCGAGCCCGGCCGTCACGTAGCTGCCGGAGGCCGTCAGCTGACCCTGCGCCCGGATTCCCAGCCCGACCAGCAGCGCTGTCTCACCCAGGTAGTGGCCTATCCCGTCCAGAAACACCCCGGTTGCCGACGTCCGCTTACTCCACCTGGCCAGCTCGCCATCCGAGCAGTCGAACAGCAGGGACGCCTGAATCAGGACCGCCGCCACGATCGCCGTGGCCAGGCCGCCGAACGCGACCACCACCCCGGCGGTTAAGCCGCACGCGATGAACGCGACGGTGACGGCGTTCGGTGAGCAGCCGAGCCGGGCGAAGACCCAGGTCGCCCGCGGCGAGAACCTGCGCATGTAGAGCGGCCGGCCCAGTGCTCGTCGTTCAGCCGGTCGATCACCGACTGCGGCTGGCCCTCCGACCTGAGCTCAGCCACAGATGGCCCGGCCATAGGCCTCCACTCGCTCGGCTATTTCCGCCTCGGACATGAACTCCCGGATCGTGCAACGGCCGGGGGTCCTCGCGGGTCCATTCCGGCGTTCGAAAGAGGAAATGCCAGAACCCAGCACTGTACCTGATATGGGCAAGTGCGTTCTTTGAAATGGGAAGACTGCGCCGGCCTGTACCGCTTCAGAACTCGGCGCAGAGGCTGTGACCTGGGGTTTGGCCGCGCCGGCGGGGAGACCCTGCGGGACGCGGACCCGGCCATCCGGTCACCGCGTGGGTTCCGCGCCGAGATCGCGCCCATGCTGCAGCTCGTGACGCCGGATGGCGTTCACGAGAGCAGTTCCTAGATTCGCTCGCAGCTGCGACAGCGTGCCTGGCCTCAAAGCCGGCGGCGCCCAGCCCTATCGGTATCGCGCTGGCGGCAGTCATCATGCAAATGGGAGGTCTGTCGCGGGCTCAACGACCCAACACCACGGACTTAAGGATTTCCGGGTCGCAAAAATGTCTTGACCTGCGGGTTTTCTGCGTGGCGTGCGGTGGTTTGCCCGTGGCGGGGGCTCCTGGTAGGCGTTTGGGTGTCTAGTCCACGCCGTCCCAGGAGCCCTTGTGCTTTCTTATCTGCCTGACGTTGCTGATGCAAGCGGGCCATCGGGGTCCCCGGATGCGGGGACTGCCGCGGGGACTCCTGCGGGGACGGTCGTGGTGCGGGCCGCTGACCTGCTGGTTCGCGGCGGGAAGACGGTCACGGCGGGAAATGCGGTGCCGTCGTCAGGCGAGCTGGCGGTGTTCTGCCGTCCGGTCGTGACGGCCCCGGCCGTGGCCCGGCGGGACGGGAGCGTGCTGGCGGGCGGGTGGCTGCCCGATTTCGTGCGGCTGGGCGGGCTGGAGCGCCATCTCGGCGACGGGGTGATCGAGGCGATCGCGGACGCGGCGATCGGGAAGGGGCGGCTGAGGAAGCGGGAGCGGCGGCGGCTCATGTCGTATCCGCTGGTCATCCGGCTGATGATCGCGATGACCCTGATGCCGGACGGGTCGTACTGCGAGTCGCTGGCCCGCCTTGCGGGGCTGCTGGCGGATGTCCCGTTCGCCCTGGAATGGCATGTTCCCACGGAGAAGGTGGTCACGGACTGGCGGGTGCTGGTCCCGGCGGACGTGATGGAGCCCGTGTTCTGGGAGGCGGCCGGGCCGCTGTCAGCGACGGCGAGCCGCCGGCGGTGCTGCTGGCCGGGATGGCGGTGTGCGCGGCGGACGGGATGCTGGTGAACCTCGCGGACACGCCGGGGAACCGGGCGATGTCCGGCTGCACGGGACCGCGGAGCAGGACGGCGAGTGCCGCGCCGTTCCCGCAGCTGCGGATCGTGGCGCTGACCGCCCGCGCCGGCCGCGCCATGCCCGGCGCCATCCTCGGCAGTACGCGGGCCGGGGAGCAGACGCTGCTCAGGCGGCTGGCGCGCCGCCGCCCGGACCTGTCCGCCGGCCGCGTCACCTGCTTCGATCGCAATTTTCCCCGGCCATGAGCTGATCACGGCGATCCTGGACGCGGGCGGGCACGGCGGCGGGCAGGAGGTATCCGAGACCTGCACCGTGATCACCACCCTCCTCGATCATGAGGCCGCGCCCGCGGACGCGGTCCGGGAGACGTACCTGACCAGGTGGAGCGCGTCGGAGACCACGTTCGGCGAGGACAAGACCACGATCACCGGCGCCGGGAACCGCACCAGCGGCCCGGTCCTGCGATCTGGCAGCCCGCGGCTGGTCATCCAGGAAGCCTGGGCCTGGCTCACCGCCACCCAGCTGACCCGCGCCGGCGAGGCCGCCGCCCTCCGCGGCGAGGCAGCTGCCGCCCGCGCCCTGCGCAGGAAAGACGGCACCCCGGTGACCGCAGACGAGGAATCCTTCACCGCCGCCCGCCATCACATGACCTGCGTCGATGACATCAACGCAGGTCACCGCAGTGTCATCGCTGGACGCGATCGCCGCCGCGGCCGACGCCGCCGCCCGCGCCGTCCCGCACACCCGGAACGTCCCCGGGCGGCAGCGCCACTCGAAACGGGCGCAGAAAGCACGCCCGAAATTCCCGCACGCCACCGTGACCAAGACGACCTTCACCGGGAAACCCCAGGTCACCGTGTTCGCACCCGGCTTGTGCTAGCAGCAGGGACCGTAGCCCGGCGGGAAGGAGGAACCCGCCCCGCGCAAGCGGGACCGCGGACCGTGGAACCGCGCGCCACCCCCGCCGCGACACGCGGGCCAAGACCATACCCGCACACCACAAAGAAACAGACTTAACGAGACATGCAGAACACCATAACCTCAACACCCCAGGAAACCCGAAACACCTAAAGTCCGTGGCGTTGGGCTCAACGACCGCCTCCCGGAACGGCTGGACATGGCCCGCCGAGCACTGACCCGCGCCGAATGCTTTTTATGGACTGTCGTAACCAGCAGAACGATCATGGCTCTAGGCGAGCAATAAGGCGGATATCGCGCGCCTGCAGCCAAATCCTAAGTGACGTTCCGTGACGAAGTTAGCCGTCCTCGTGCCCCGATCGCGGTGGGCTCGGTGTGCGCCTGGCGCTGGCCTCTCCCTCCAGGGCAGCCAGGTATCGTAACAAGCTGGCCGCCGAAGCGCCGAACGTCACCGGCAGGGGCACAACCCAGGTCACCGTCCACAGAGGGCGCCGACTGATGTGACCGGGTGGCTAACGCCTCTGCGCTGGGACACGACGGATATCAGCACTTCAAAGGCCGTCCGATGGGCTGAGGTCGGACCTGGGCTGAGGCCACGAGCAGCACCGAGGAGAAGGTTGGCAGGTGGTATGACGCCGCATGTCTGCTTTCGGGTGTTGCCAGCTCCATGCTGGTACCTCTGCGACCTCCCAAACCGGGTACCGGGTACCGGGTTCGCCGAGCCTGCCTGGTGTTGCCTTCAGCCGAGGCTGTGACCTGCGGGAACTCTGATGACTTCGGTTAACGGGTCATCTTCAGCCGCGCCGACGCGATCGCCTTGCACCGCAGCGGGTGCACCATGTGCAGGACCGGACCCGTAATCCTCCAGCAGCGCCACCAGCCACCCCCAGCCGTAGGCCGACTCGAACGCTACCGGCGTACCCGTCGGCAGCCCGCCGATCAGCCGCAGCATCGGCTCCTGGCCGTTCACCACGTTCCGGTTCAGCTACACCTTCCCGTCCTCGGCGACCACCGCCTATACCGCTTCAAAATGGGTCGCGGTGGCTGACCTGCTGGTTCGTGGAGTCGTTCACGCGGCTCTGTAGTACTCGTTGATCAGGCCGCCGAGTACTCTCCGGCGCTGGACTAGTGCGCTGAGCGGTACGACGACGGGCGTGTCGTGGTCGGGTGGTTGCTGCTGGCGGGACTGGTGCGGGCGGTGGCCGTTGTAGTGGCTGGCGTACCGTCTGAGCACTGTCTGCAGGTGCCGTTCGTCGTAGATCAGCATCCGGTCGGTGCACTCGGACTGTACGGTGCGCATCCACCGCTCGGCATAGCAGTTGGACCACGCCGTCAACTGCACCCGATCCAGATGATCGGTACCGGCGTGTCCGGGTGACGCACCGGTTCCATCCGCTGTTCGGCCAGGACTTCGAGTTCGTCGCGCACCGCCAAGCTGCGCGCCGGGTGGGGCCGTTCCTTGCGGACGATCACCCGCATCCCCTTCGGCCACGCCTATGTCCGGTCACGCGCTTGCCTCGTCATGCGCCCGCCTACATGACAACCAGACTTCGGGTGCAGCAACTCACCGAGGCCTGGTGGCGGGTCAGGCCGCGTCGGTTGTGGCGACCGTAAGAGTGTGGTCGCCGAAGCTGGCGATGAGGTCAAGCTGCCCGCCGAGCGCTTCGACGTAGCGGGCGACCGCATCGATGGTGGCCAGTTCGCCGCGCTCGATCTGGGACACGCGGCCAGGGGTGACGCCCATGGCCTTGGCCAGCTGGGCCTGGGTGAGTCCGTGGCGCCTTCGTTCTTCGGCGAGCTGGTGACCGCTTTGGCGGGCCATCAGCACCTTGCGGCGCCGCTCTGCTTCCTCCTCGCCCCCGACGCGCTCGATGTAGGCGGCACGGTCCCACTTGGTATAGCTGCTCATCGCCCGGTCTCCTGTTCCGCCCGTTCCTTCAGATAGATCTCATAGAGCTGTTCGGCGTGCGGGATCGCGTTGGCGTACCACCGGTTCCACTTCCCGGACTTGTCGCCGGCGACCAGGAGAATCGCTGAACGCCACGGGTCGAAGACGAACAGGATGCGGATCTCGCTGGTGCCGCTGGAACCAGGACGCAGCTCCTTTAAGTTCTTGATCTTCGAGGTAGCGATGGTATCAACGAGCGGACGCCCGAGAGCGGGCCCCGAGCGGCTCAGCGCATAGATCGCGTCGTCTGCCAGGCCCGCTGTCTTGGTGTCGGTGGCCTGGAGATTCTCAAGCCAGGCGGCGACCTCACTGGTCAGGTAGATATCCCAATCACCCACCGAAACTATAGCAAATCCTATAGTCGACGGTGCCGGCACAGCTAACCGCGCGCGGACTGCGGGCCGGCGCGCTGCAGAGCAGGCGCTTCGCGTCTGACGGGGAAGGGGTGGGTGCCGTGCCGCCGCAACGTGCAGATCTGTTCACGAATTCGGGTGTGGGCGGAGACCCGTTGCTCGCGTGGGCGGAGCGCTCTGGGCGCCACCCGGCCGCGGGAGTGCGCCGTGGCGGGTTGCGGTTCGTTTTCTATGGGCGGGTGTCCACCGGGGATCACTAGGATCCGGTCACGTCCCAGGATCCGGTCACGTCCCGGGCGCGGCAGCGTGACCAGGCAGATGCGCTGGTCGCCGGGCACGGGCGGATCGTGGCCGGGTTCTTCGACATCGGCCAGAGCCGGGCGCTGCCCTGGGCGCGCCGGCCGCATGCCGCGGCGCTGCTGGCGGCGATCGCCGACCTGGATCGCACCTTCGACGCGATCGTGATGGGGGAGTATGAGCGAGCGTTCTACGGCGCCAGTACGCCCTGATGGCACCGCTGTTCGAGCATTACTGCGTGCAACTACGGATGCCGGAGGCCGGTGGCCAGGTCGACTTCCAGGCCGAGAGGCACGAGGAGATGATGATCGGGCTGGGGATCCAGTCGAAGCGGGAAATTACCCGGACCCAGATCCGGGTCCGCACCGCGATGGCGGCCCAGACCCGCGAACAGGGCCGGTATTTGGGTGGTCGGCCGCCGCCTGGGTACCAGATGGCCGATGCGGGCCCGCACCCGAACCGGGCGCACGCAGCGTGGGGGCGGCGGGCCCGCCGGCTGGAACCCGGCCCGGAAACCGCCCCGGTCGTGAGGTGGATCTTCGCGCCGCGGCTGCCCGGGCAAAGCCTGGCCCGGATCACACGGGCACTCAACGATGCAGCCATCCCGTGCCCGTCAGCAACTGACCCCGTCCGCAACAGTCACCGGGCCGGGCTGGCCTGGTCGCTGACCACGGTGCGGGCGATCCTGGCCAACCCGCGTTATACCGGCCGGCAGGTGTGGAACCGGCAGCCATCGGCCATGGACCTGATCGATCCGGCGAACACCGGACTCGGGCACCGGCAGGTGCCGCGATGGGGACTGCCCGACGGCTGGGTCATCTCCGCCCGGCCGTCACACCCGGCACTGGTCACTGAGGAGGATTTCATTGCCGTGCAGGGTATCCGCGTCCCTCGCCAAAACGCGGGTAAAGGCCGCCAGTACCGGCTGGCCGGGCTTCTGCGGTGCGGAATCTGCGGGCGGCGGCTCGAGTCCTGCTGGGCGAACAGCCGGGCGGCCTACCGGTGCCGCCACGGGTATTCCAACGTCAGCACGCCGGGCCCCGCCCGGCCGAAGAACCTCTACATCCGGGAGGACCACATCCTGCCGCACCTGCCCGCCCTGTACATCCTCCTGGCGGGAACGGAAACAACGGCCGGGCGGAGAAGACGCCGCACCCGACGGGGAGACGACGTCTCAACGCCAGTCAGCGACGCAAAGGCAATCAGCTACCTGCGTTCCAGGCAGATCACCCTCACCTACGACCCGCGGCCTGGGACGCTGCAGGCAAACAGCGCCGAAGCCGTGACAACCATCATCGACCGCGCAAGCTGACACCACAGGGGCTCCGCGCCCACGAACCGAAGGACGCCGAGAGAACGGAGGAAGGCAGGTCAGCGGGCTGAGCGCCCGGCGCAGGCAAGCCCGGGCTCGGGTGACATCCTGTCGTGCCCGGAAACGGGCACATATGTACAAATGGCGTGTCCGAGGGGGATCGACCCCATAACCCCACATTGCTCTATAAGCTACAGCTCCGAGATCGATCTATGGTGCGGTTAGTGACGGTCGGCCTTGTCGCAGGTCGGCCGAGGAAGCAGTAAAGATGGCCGCTGCGAAGTGGGATACCGGGGTGCTTCGACGCGCAAGCGAAGCGCCGGTTCCAATGGAAGAGCCCGCGCGTGGCAATGATTTGCGTGTCGGGCAAAAGTGTCCGCGCAGATCACACGGTTACGGGTAAGCGCGAAATGCTCAAGATTGTCGACGGCCCGCGATCTACTTTTAGTCCACATGGCCCGGTAAGTGGAGGCAAGACATATTCGTGATTGACGATAGGGAAGCTGCGCTCACGGTACTGGGGTAGCAGGTAAGCCCGTTACGAGGCCGTCGACCGTCTCACCGGGATCAGCCGTCGCAGGGACCAAGATGAGCGCGGTCGGCCCACGGCCCAGCGCCGCCAGCCGAGGTCGAAGCGCAGCCGATCTCGACACAAGCGCAAGCGGTAGGTGTGGCCGCTTCAAGGCGGCAGGGCCGTAGCCGGTCCGCGCCATCAACCCCAGTTCCGCCGCCACAGCCCGGCCAAGGTTGGTTGTCGATCCGCACGCCATCGATGCCCTGGCTCTGGTTGCGGGACTTGTGAACAGTGAAGTGTGCGGCGGGGACTTCAATGAGCGAGATCGGCTAGCAACACGGCAATAAGGCGCTCCTCCATGACCGCGCGGCCATGTTCAGTCAGCAGCGCGGCCAGTTCTGGGTCCCATGGGCTGGCCGTCGTCGGTCCCGTAAGCGGCGTGGACTCACCAGTCTCGAGCGCATGCCGGTAGTCGGCTGCGGTCATCCGCCATGGCTGGGCGCTGTGGGAGGTAATGGCCGCACCGACGATGCGCAGCCCGGTCCAGTCGAAGTCGGCTCGCCAGTGCAATCGGGCGCCCTGTGTGACGGCAGAGCCGAGCAGCTTATGGCACGCGGCGCTCGGCATCCCCTCGGTGCACACCAGCGGCGGGCAGTCCGCCCCAAGGTCGGATGCTGCAACGCGGAGCACGGCGGGGTTCTCACAGACGAAGATGTCAGCGGGCACGGGCAGGACGTCCCTGGCGGCCTGCTGCTGCAGAGTGAGCCGGAACGGCACGCCGAACCGGCTGGCGTCGTTCAGCCACCCCGAGACCAGGCCGGAACTGCGGCACGCCACATTGAGCACCAGGACCTGGCTGGCAAGGTCGTCCGGGATGGCGCCGTGCATCTCCCACAGCGCCCGCTGCCCGGCGCGGTCGCGTGGCATGGACTCAAGGCTCGAGCCGATTGCCAGCGCCCGCAGCACGAGGGTGGCGAGCGAACCGCCCGCAAGCAGTGCCTTGGTGTCGCCGGTGACCTGTTCGGCGAGCACCGGCAGCGGGACCGGGTTGCCCGGCGCGCGGCCGCCCAGGTGTTCCAGGATCCGCACCGCATGTTCGAGCAGCCGGTCATCGCCGCGGCGCAGCAGCCTGGTGATCGTCCCGTCGGCCTCCAGCGCCGACCACCAGGAGCCGAACCATGCCTCGCCGGCGAGCATAGACTCACCGGCCGCCTCGATGGCCTCCGCGCGACGGCGTTGTTCCCGTTCCCGTTCGGCGGGCCTGTCGCGCAGCGGGCCGCCGAGCATGACCAGAGTGTTACGCAGACAGGTGCCGTACCGCTGGTGCAGGGCCGCGTCCAGTGTGGTGAGTTCGATGGTGAGCCGTCTCACTGTCTGCGGCCGGTAGCTGCCGGTGATGCCGATGACCACCCGCCGTTCGGCGTCGGTGGGTGAGTTCAGTCCGATCGAGCGGTCCAGTGCGCCACCGGTCCGCTCCAGGCTGCGCCGGGCCGCGGCGAGCAGCCGTTTCCAGCCCTCTGCGCGCAGTTCCGTCAGTTCCTCGGCCACGGTGCGTTCACGCCGCAGCGGTGATCGTCCGCCGGCTGCCGGGCGAACCGAGCGCGGCGGACAGCTCGCCCACCTCGTCGGCGAGCAGCTGCGCGCCGTCCCACACCAGCAGCAGTGCGCTGACGGTGTGCTCGAGGGGAGAGTGCGCCAGGTCGTAGTGCGCGGCGGCGCGGACGGCGGCCTGGGTCGCCCACAGGTCGTAGCCGGTCATGAACAGGTCCAGGTCGAACTGGGCGGCCAGGCCCATCAGCTCGCCGCGGCCGGTGTCGTCCACCCCGGCGAATGCCTCGTCGAGCGCGAGCAGGCGCGGTGCGTGCGGAAGTGCCGAGTTCAGCATCGCGTGCGCGGCAGCGAACAGCGGCAGGTGCAATGAGACCGCTTGCTCACCGCCGGACAGCTGGCTGTGCCGGGAGCGGGTCAGCTTCTCCTCGGTGCCTTCGGCGCTGACCATCTGGAACACGAACTGTCGCCAGCGACGGTAGTCCAGCACCTGGGCCAGAAGCTCCCGGTAGGGGAGCTCACGATGCCGGGCACGAGCGGTCTTGATCTGCGCGGCGAAGTGGCCGCGCATCCGGGCCAGGGCGTCCGGATTGAGCCGGGAGGCGTCGGCGTCCAGCAGCCCGCACACCGCTCGCTGCTCGTCGTCGAGCCGGTCCGCCAGCAGCCACCGCACGCCGACCGTCTTGCCCGAGGACATCTTCCGGGACCGCATCTCGGTGTTCATCGCCCTGATCAGGTCTTTGGCGTCCACGGTTCGCTCGTGGATCTGCTGGGCGAGCCTGGCCAGCAGCGCGTCCTCGAGGATGCGCTGCTCGGAGTCGGTCAGCAGCAGCTGCTGGTCGCGGCGGGCGATCGCGATGCGCTCCGCGAACGCGCCGACCGGGAGCGGGCCCTGCTCATCGGCGATGCGGACGACGATGACGCCGTCGGCGCCGTCCCACTCGGGATGGTAGTCCTGGCCGGCCGCGGTCAGCTGGGCCTGCAGATCCTCCAGCGCCCGGGTCAGCCGGGTGGTGGATATCTTCAGCGACGTCTCGCTCGGCGTGAGGTCGCGGGTGACCTCGAGGATCGCCTCGTGCACGCCGACCACCGCCCGGGGCAGGTGATCACCGGCCCAGTCCGCCTCCTGCGCGGGCCAGGTCAGGCCCGGCGGGCACTTCAGCACATCCAGCAGCTCCCGGGCGGCGAACGGCGCGAGGCCGCGCGCGGTGGCCCGCTCCTCCTCCGCTGCGACGCTGAGGGCGCGCCTGCCGCTGGCGACCCGCTCGGCCGTGGCGCTGACGGCCTTGATGGCCTCGACCTCGGCGGTGCGGGCGGAATCCTCGGCCGACCGGGCGGCCGTGATGCCCCGCTCGGCCTCTTCGATCTGTGCCATCACCTCTGTGGCCTCCTTGCCGACGGCGCCCCGCAGCGCCGCCAGCTTGGCGGCCTCCTCGGTGTGCCGGCGGCGGGCCGCCCGTTCGGTCTCGGCGCAGCCGCGCTCCTCATCGCCGGCCTGGTCCAGCCGGCCTCGGGCGGCGGCGGCGACGTCGCGCTGCCGCGTCTGCTCGCGGCGGCGGCCGGTGAGCTCGGCGGCTTTGGTCTCGAACCGCCGGGTGGCGGCCTCCACCCGGTCGGCCTGGTCCCATTCGATGGCGTGGTCGATGGCGGCGCGGCGCAGCGCTCGCTCGGTGACGGTGCATGCGGCCACCGACTCGTCATAGCCGGACTGGGCGCCGTCGGCGCCCGCCCGGGCCGCGCGCAGCTCCCCGACGGCCTGAGAGTGCGTGCGCAGCGCGGCGCCGATCGCGGTGGTGCGGGGGAGCGCGGCGCGCGCCTGCGCGAATGCGGACAGCGTGTCGGCCAGCCCGCTGAGCTTCCGGTCGAGGCCGGCCAGCAGCTCCTCCAGCTCAGTGATCCGGGCCTCGCACTCGGCGATGCGCGCGGCCCGGCGGCGGGCCCGGGCGGTCGCCCCGATGTACTCGGCATGGTCCTTGCGGTGCGCACCGGCGGTGACACCGTGGGAGTAGCGGCCGTCGGCGCCGATCACGGCGGCCGAGGAGAACAACTCGCCGTCCAGGGCGACGGAGGCCAGCACGGCGCCGATCCGCGCGGCGGGCACCGGGGTGTCGTCCTCGGGTACCAGCACGCGGGCGAGGCTGGCACGCGGCACCGGCGGGCCGGGGACCAGGTAGCCGTCGCTGTCCCCGGCGGTGACCTCGTGGCCGTCCGGCGTGATCCAGGCGTCGAGCATTCCGGTGGCTGCCAGCGCCGCCTCGAGCGCGGCGGCCTGCGTCTCGCCGACGTCGCCGGCGAAGCGGACCAGCCGCCACAGCGGCGCGCCGTCTCGGCCCGACCGGTCGGCAGCGCGTCCCGGGTGGGCCGGCGGGGCGTCGTCGCGCTGCGCGGCGATCCGGTCTCGTTCCTCGGCGGCGCGGTCCCGCTCGCCCTGCGCGATGGCGCGCTCGGCGCGCAGCCGCGCCTGCTGGTCACGGACGGCCTGCGCGGCGGGGGCGGTCGCGTCGGCGAGAACCGACTCGAGATTGGGGGCATCCGGGTCACCGAATGCCTCGATGGCCGCGCTTAGGCGCTCGGTCAGCTCCCGCATCGCGGTCTCGTCCAGGACGTCGACGTGGTCGGCCGCCCACCGCGTCAGTGCCGCCTGCGCGTCAGCGCGGGCTGCGGCCACCGCATCGGCGGCGGCCTGCTCGGCCTGCTCGGCGCCGGTCACCGCGACCAGCGCACGGTCGAGCGCGAGCCGGGCCAGATCGCGGGCGTGCTCGGCCCTGCGGTGTGCCTGGAGCGCGGACCGTACCGCGCGGACGGCCTCCAGCCGGGCGGTAACCCGGGCGCCTGCGCGCTCGGTGAACCCGTCGGCCACGGCGTCGGCGGGCTGCCAGCCGATCCCGGCCGCGGCGGCGTGATCGGCGAGCTCGGCCGCGGTGCGGGAGACCACCGACTCCAGGTCGGCGAGTACCGCCGCGGCCTGCTCGGCGTCGGTGCGGGCCCGGGCGGTCGCCGCGCCGCGCCGGGCGAGCTCCGCGGTAGCCTCGGCGGCGGCCCGCTCGTTGGTGCGGACCAGCCGGTCCAGGTCGGCGAGTTGCTCGACCGCCTGGTAGGCACTGCTGGACTTCAGCTGGTCGAGCCGGGCGCAAAGCCCGGCGGCGGCGTTCTCCGCCTCCTCGCGGCGTGCCTGCGCCTGCGCCTGCTCGGTTTCGGCGCTCGCCAGGGCGGTGATGTCATGGGCGAGCTCGGCGCGCCGCTGCGCGCTGGCCTCGCGGCGGCGGGTGAGCGCATCGGCGGCCGACCGGGCGTGGGTGCGCAGGTAGGTGGTGTAGGAGGCGAGGAAGGCGCGGGTCGCCTCGTCGGCGGCCGTCAGCCCCTCCAGCATGGTGGCGACCGCCTCCATGTCGTCGAACGAGCGGGCCGCTTCGGCGATCAGGTCGTCATCGACCGGGCGCAGCCCGTCGGTGAGCGTGTCCGACAACTTCGCCGGGTCGAGGTTCTTGGCTAGCTGAGGCCGCCGCAGCGTCAGGATCAGGGTGAGCAGCTGCTCGTAGCGTTCCCGGCCGAGGCCGAACAGCCGCTGGTCGATGGCAGCCCGGTAGTCGGTGGGGGAGGCGTGCAGGCTCGACTCCCCGATCTCCTCGGCGAGCTGCTTCCTGGTCATGGGCCGGTCGTCGCCGGTGATGAGCGAGAAGTCCTCGCCGACCCGGCCGTCGGCGACGAAGTGCCAGCGAACCGGGGTGTCGCGGTGCCTGGCGGCGTGCAGGCCGACGCCGATGGTGGTGGCCTCGCCAGTGTCGCGATGCCGCAGCTCCAGCCATGCGTAGCCGACTGCGTTCTCGCCGCCGCGGAACAGGAGGTTGGCCTTCATGGTCCGGTCCTCGCCGGCGAACGGGTTCAGCCGCTTCGGGTCGATCCGGCCGTCCAGCACGAACGGGAACAGGACCTCAAGCGCCTTGGTCTTCCCGGAGCCGTTCGGGCCGCGCAGGATCAGCCAGCCGTCGGCGAAGCAGAACTCCTCGTCGCGGTAGTCCCACATGTTGATGATTCCGGCCCGGGTGGGTTGGAAGCGGGTCATGCGGAGCCTTCCTTCGGGTCTGTGCGCGGTGCGTCGGGGAAAGGGGCGTCGCCAGGGCTCAGAATGCGCCGGGCGGGTTCTTGATGTGCGCGGTGATGCTGCGGTAGCGGGCCAGCAGCGGCAGCACCAGCATGCCTCCGTCCACCCTCGCCACCAGGCCCAGCGAAGCGAGCAGCGCGACCGCCTCGGCCAGCAGGCGGCGCGGGTCGGCGGCCTGCTTCTCCGCCATTCCGGCGCCGAATTCCTCGACCAGCTTTCGCAGCTCGGTGCGCAGCCACACGTCGCTGAGGAACGGGTAGGCGACGTCGTCGGGCTCGCCGCGTTCATCGGATCCGGGTTCGGTGCCGGCACCTCCGGAATCGGTTCTGGCGCCGTCCCCGGGCCCGGAGTCGCCGGTCTCCGGCCGCCATGCCTGCACGGCGAGCAAGTCGGCGACGCGGCCCCGGTCCGGCAGGGCGGCGTCGATCCGCTGGGCCGCCTCGGCGAGCCGTTCCGCGGCGGTGGCCGCGGGCAGGCGTTCGATCTTGGAGCTGTGGTGCTGCAGGTAGCCCGCGATCCGCGCGCACAGCAGCAGCGCGGCCTGCGCGACGGTGCCGGTCGACGGGAACGCCACGTCGGTGAAGCGCTGCCCGGCGTTGATCAGCGCCACTCCTTCGGCGCGCCGCTCCAGGCCGAGGCCGGTGAGCCGCTCGACGTCCTCGGCCAGGCTCGCCGAGCGGAGCTGGCCGCGCAGCCCCTCATCGACATCGGGGTAGTAGACGACCGGCTGCTCCACGACGAGTCGCCGGGCTTGCCGAGCGTTCACGCGCCGCCGCTCCTCCCGGCCCTGGGTCGGCGCGGAGCCGGGGCCATCCAGCAGCTCGGTGACCGAGTTCAGATGCTGCAGCACCCGGCTCGGCGCGTAGATGGCACCGACCACTTCGCGGTCGATGTCGTAGAGTGCCTCGGCGCGCTCTGGGTCGTTGACCCACTCGATGGCCGAGCCATCGGCCGTCTGCAGGGCGCCGCGCGCCTCCAGCCAGGAGACCGCGTCCACGAACGCGTCTCGGTCGGGTTTGCGGCCGGTGTCCATTCCCAGGCCGTCGATGCGCCCGGCGTCGGCGGCGACCGCGTCGGCCAGCTCGCTGAGGGTGATCTGGGTGCCGGAGCGGCCCAGCGCGGACAATGTCAGCACCAGGTAGGCGTAACGGCGGCGGTCGAACGGGCGCCGCGCACGGGTGACCGCCGGGCGGGTGCCGTCCAGCGCGTCCTGCACCCGGCGCAGCCGGATGGTGTCGCCGCTGGCCAGGAGCGTGTAACCGAGGACTTCGCCGAGGTCGGCCCGCAGCTGCCTGACCCACTTGCGCACGAGGGGGAGCGTCGAGGCGTCCGGGTACGACGCGGTGATCAGCGGGTGGCGCAGCACCAGCCGGGCCGCCTTCTGATACTCGGCCAGCTCGAGCGGGTCGACGTCCGCGGCGACCCTCATCCGGCGACCTCCACGGCCAGGCCGTCCAGATGCAGTCGGCCGCGGACCGTGTGCACGGTCGTGGATCCGGGGGCGGGCCGCAACACCAGCCGCACCCCGTGCGCGGACCCGCTCGCGGTCCGGCTGACCGGGACCCGCGCGGACAGCGCCACGTCCATCAGGCTGAGCAGCGCCTGGGTCTCCGGCTCGTCCAGCACCCGGCCGTAGACGCCGTCACCGGCCAGTGCCGCCGCCGCAGTGCGGCGCTGCGCGGTCGCTTTCAGCTGCTCCGCGCGCAGCCGCTGCCTCTCCTAGTCGTTGCGCTGGATCCGGCCTGGGCCGTGCAGCCCCGGGGCCTTGCCGTTGCGCACCAGCGTCCGGGACAGCTCCACCGGCTCGGCGTCCCACCATGACAGTCGGCTGCCGATCGCCTCCGGGTCCTCGTGCACAGCCGAGACGTGCCGGGGTGCACCGAGACCGAACACCGCCTGGAACAGCGCGTGGGCGTCGTCGTCGGCTGGGCAGGCGGTGAACCATTGCGCCAGATGGCGCAGCTGGCTCTCCCGGCTCACCCCGCCGCGGCGCGACTCGGTGACCCTGCGCAGCAGGGCCGTGACGTTGGCGATCGCCGTGACCGTGGCGTCTTGCAGGCGTTCGGCCTCGCTATGGCGACTGGCACCGAACCACTGCACCAGGCCACCCCAGCGCGCCGCCCAGTCCGCGACCCGTTCCTCGACGCCGCGGAACAGCGAATCGTCGGCCTCCGCGGCGAGCCGGGCGAGGCGCTCGGTGCCGGTGGCGTCCACCTCGGCGACCGCAGCCGCCAGCAGCGGCGCGAACCGGGTCAGCTCGGAGTGAAACTCCCGCATATGGGTGAGCAGCGCGTCCTTGTGCGCGAGGAACACTTCGGGCCGGGTGTCGTTGGTGCGCGCCAGATCGCCCAGCATCAGGTAGAACCGGGCGGCGCGCTGTGCCATGTCGGCGAGCACGCCGTCCAGCCGGGACAGCTTCCTGTACACCTCGGCGGCGTCCCCTGACCGCACCGCCTCGGCGAGCGCTCGCAGGTCGGCGAGGATGTCGGGGAACACGAGGCGGGACAGCTGGGCGTCTTCCAGGCTGGCCGTCAGCACCTCTTCGACGGCCTGGAACGCCCGGTATCCGGCCTGGGTGAACTGGTAGACGTAGTGCCGGTTGCGGTACTCGGCGAGGTTCGCGGCGCGGGTGCCGTCGTAGGAGCGGTCCAGCACCTGCCATTCGGCGAGGGCGTCGAGCAGCACCTGCACGTCGCCGACTGCTGCCGCCTCCGGGTGCTGCGCGGCTAGCTCGCCGAGTACCTCGCGGGCGTCGGACGCGTGCATCAGCACCTGGTAGTTGGCCCTGGCCCGGTCGAAGGCGCGGAGCAGCCACAGGTACTCCTGGCGTTTCTCGGCGGCCGCGAAGTGGAACAGTCGCAGCCGGTCATCGAGGGTGAACGCATCGATGCCGAACGCGGCGTTCTCGGCCGCCGTCTCACCGGAAATCGGCACCGCCCGAACCGGGGGATCGGGCGTCGCGGGGACGTCCGGGGACGTCGGGAGCGCATCGGTGGACGTGATGCCAGCGGCGGCCTCACTCACTGAGACAGTGGGATGACTACTGGTCACGGATTCTGATCATCTCGATCATCGGGGGATTCCTGGCGGAACGGCGGGCCGGCGTGATGGCCAGTCTGCCGGATCGCCGTGGCGGATGAGGGAAGACACGCCCCAGGCCTCCCGCAGCCGCAGGCAGTCGTTGAACATCACCCGCGCGCACCTGAACGTGCGCGCCAGGGCCCGGCCCCTGCCCAGGCGAGGGGTACACGCAATACCGGTAGCGCGCCAGCACGACGCCAAACGTAGCGTCAGCATCTGACAATCACGTGGACCACCGCCGCGGCAGCCCGGTCAGCCCTCCGGGCCCGGCACTGCGCCATGCCGTGCAGCGATTTCAGTACCGTCAGCGCGGCGCCGCGGCTGAGGTCCTCATGGTGGCGCTCGTTGCGCGGGGTGCGCAGGCAGCCGTAGCAGGACGTCTCCAGGCCGCAGTCACACGACGCCACCCGCCGCAGTGCGGTGGCGATCACCGTGTCGAGTGCGCCGGCGATCCGCAGCACGCTGCCCGCCCCGCCAGGGACGGTGTCGAACAGCACCAGGCCGCTGCGGCCGTCCGCACCGGAATGCACCACCCCGTCGATGTCCGCGCGGCTGATCTCCAGCCCGTCGGCGGCGCCCTCGAGGACCGCGTACAGGAGGGAGTGCCACTGCGCCCGGGTATCCAGGCCGGGAGCGTCGAGCCGCAGTCGCAGGATGTCCGTCTCATAGGTGTGCGCGAGCGAGCGCCAGCGCAGCGGCCCCGTGCACGGCTTGCCGCGCAGCGGGCTGACGTGCGACCTGGGGGCCCGGCCGTGGTTTGGGGCACCCCAGCCACACCAGTCACAGATCAAGAACCCCGAGCCGCCCGGCCCCTCGGCCAGCGACACCAGCCGGCCCCGTGCACCGCAGTGGCACCACGCCAGCGCGCCGGTGCCGGCCTGCCAGTGGGTCTCGGCGAGCTCCTCGCCGAGCGACACCACGTGCACGGCGCCGTTCCAGGATCGCTGCGGCGGCACGTTGCTTGGCTTGCCGGTGCGCGGGTCGGCGACGAAGCCGAACTCTGGCACGCAGTACTCGCGGACCGGGCCGTCGGCGGGCCGCCCGCACGCGGAGCAGGCCGGTTCCAGGTCGGCGCCGCCCTCTCGGTAGTGCTGGCAGCCCCGGCAGACCGTGTAGCTGCGGGTGATCAGCTCCCGGCCGGGAAGCCGGTAGATGCCGCCCGAACGCCACAGCACCCCGCCAGCGATCAGCTCGGATCCTGGAGCGTACTCGTGGATCGCCACCGACAGGTCGCGGTTCAGCTCCAGCCGGGCGCCGACCTGACTGTCGCAGTGCGCCGTGCGCAGCTCGACGGTGTCCACCGGAAACCCGTACTTCGGCAGGACGTTCCGGTTGGCCAGGTAGCCGATCAGCGGCCGCCTCGTGATGGTGGCGATGCTGCGCTCGAACCGGGCCGCCAGGTCGCTGCGCCGGGACTCGAACGCCTCCATGCGGCGCTCCTCGAACATCGCCACATCATGGGCCAGTTCGGCGCGGACCTGCTCGAGCAGCCGCACAACTGCTCCACCCAGCTGCCGTCGGCAAGCCCGATCCGCGGCCAGGCAGGCGCTGGGAGCACCGCGCGCAGCGCCGCGGCGACCTCGGCGGGCACCGGGGTGAGGTAGCCGCGGACCGCGTCGCAGGGCGGCTCGCCGCGTCCGGCGGGCAGGGGCCGGGGGGGACCCCCCGGAACCCCCCGAGGAAGAAATCCCCGGCGGTCTTCCATTCGCGGCCGTCGTTGTCCTTGGCGTCACGGAAGAACGCCGCGAGTGCCACCGAATGCGCGTGCCGCCGGTCGATGCGCGGATTGCCCAGCGGCACGTAGGGGGCGCGGACCTGCCCGGTCAGCATCGATTCCGGTGCCTGATAACGGGACAGATCGTGGGAGCGGCGCTGGGCGTAGGTGAGCACCAGCGCGGCGGTGCCGCTGCGGCGCCCCGCCCGCCCGGCCCGCTGAATGTAGTTGGCGGTGCTAGGCGGCATGTTCCGCAGCAGCACGGCGGAAAGCGCCCCGACGTCGACGCCGAGCTCGAACGTGGTGGAGCAGCTCAGCACGTTGATCTCACCGGCGAGGAACCGCTGCTGGATGTCGGAGGCCTCGATGCCGGCCCACTGCGCGGTATGCTCACGCGCGGTCAGCGGCACCGGCGCGGTCTGCCGGTACAGGGCGCGGTAGTGGCTGTCGTCGTCGGCGCGGTCGGCGACCAGCGCTCCCGGCGCAGCCCAGCGTCGGGCACACCCCGCGAAGCGCGGCCATGGTGACCCGCCGGCACAGTGAACACCGCCACAGGTCGCCGCCAGGAGACAGCGTGAGCCAGGTGTGATCGACCTGGTGCACCTGGCCGAGCTTGGGCAGCGCCGCCGCGTGCAGCCAGCCGTCCGCGTGCCGCGGCGAGCGCCCGCCAGCACCCGGCCAGCACCTCGCGCGCGTCGATCCCGGACGCGGGCTCGCCGAGGGCGGCCAGCAGCCGGCGCAGGTAGTCGAGCCGCTTGTTGACGCCACGGGTGGGCAGCCAGCTCAGCACCTTGAGCCTCGCCTCCGCGCCGTCGCCGCGGACGTAGATCGGGCCGCGCCGCGGGTCGAACATCTCGTCGGCCGGGTCGACCTCCTCCGGCATCGTGAGCGCGCCCTGCAGCCGCACCGTGCGGAGCAGTTCGGTGAGCAGCGCGCGCACTCCGGCGCGGACAGGCCGAGATCGAGCAGCGGGCCGGGCGGCCGCCACGACGGCCCGGCGCCCAGCCCGACCCGCAGCAGCCCGAGGCCTTCCAGGGACTGGCGCTCGTCGAGGGCGACCAGTTCGCGCAGCACCCAGCGCGCCGCCTCCCGGCGGCGGCCCTGCCGCGACTCCCGCCGGAGAACACCCCGGCGCGGCCGGCCGCGGCCGCGGTCTCCTCGATCAGGTCGTCCACCGTGGCGTCCGCGTCGTGGGCGGTGGCCCGCGCCAGGCCGTCCAGGATCAGCCGCCGCTGCTGCACGAGCGCGTGGCTGGACTCCAGATAGGGGGCGAAGAACGCGGCAGCCTGCCGGCTGTCGCTGAACGTGAGCAGCTTACGGCCGCCGCCGGGCCGGTCCGCAAGCTCCTCATCCGGGGGCAGCGCCTGGTAGAGCGCGGTGGCCAGCACCGCCGCGGCCGCCTCGTTGCCGCTCTCGAACAGCCGCACCATCCCGGTGCCGCGCCCCCGCAGGCCGGCACCCGTTCGGGGTGCCGGACCTGG
>CAVZKE010000010.1:0-9784 GCA_963775745.1 uncultured Actinomycetota bacterium | reverse complement strand
GGTCGAGTTCGGAGGGAAGTGCTGGCGGCGCCGCGCTCGAGCCAGACACGGTCCCGCAGGTCAGCCGGGAGCCGCTGGACGTGCCCCGGGTGGATGGCGAGTCGGCGCTCGTGCTCCTTGCCGGATCGCGCTATTACCCCCAGGCTGAACTGATCCACGCGCGCTCCCTTGACCGGCTCGTGCGACTGCCTCACAGCAGGACGGTATCTGTCCAGGCCGGGAAGGGGGAGCTACCGACGGCGTTTCGCGGCCGGATCCGGTCTCAGCGGACTGGGGTTTCCGGCGATGCGGCGAACGGGGGCCTCGCGGAGAAGATGCCGGCCCGGCGGATGGGCTGCCAGCGCTGTCTGGTGCCCAGTAGCGCGGTGATCACCGACTGGACGGTGACCAGGTACATCAGCTGGCGGTAGACCACCAGCTGCAGCGGCAGCGCCCACAGCGTCCTTAGTCGCTCCCGGTCCAGGCGCAGCGCGTACCCGCAGGTCAGCATCTGCAGCACGGCGAAGCCCAGCCAGAACGCGGTGATTTTCAGCGGGCTGAGGAAGACCAGGCCGTAGACCATGGCCACGTCCACGACCGGGGCGACCAGCGGCAGCAGTACGTCGAAAAGCGTGAGGTAGGTTAGGCAACGGCGGCCGAACCGGCCCGACGGGCCGTGCTCGACCAATGCGCGGCGGTGCTTCCACATCGATTGCATGGTGCCGTAGCACCACCGGTACCGCTGGCGCCACAGCTGCCTCAGGCTGGCCGGGGGCCTCCGTCCAGGCGATGGCCGATTCCTCGTAGGTCACCTGCCATCCGGACCGGCTGATGGCCATGGTCAGGTCGGTGTCCTCGGCCAGCGTGTCAGCGCTCAGGCCGCCGGCCGCCGCCAGCGCCGCCGCCGGAACGCGCCGACGGCGCCGGGCACCGTCGCGATGGTGCCGAGACCGTCGAACATCCGCCGGTCGAGGTTGAAGCACATGACGTATTCGAGGTGCTGCCACCGGCCGAGCATGCCGCTGCGGTTACCCACCTTGGCGTTGCCGCTGACCGCGCCGACCGCCGGATCGCGGAGCCTGCTGGTCAGGCGGGCGACCGTGTCGGGCGGGAAGATGGTGTCGCCATCGACCAGCACGAGGATGTCATGGCGGGCCTCGGCGATGCCGCGGTTCAGGGCGGCGGGCTTGCCGGCGTTCGGCTGCGAGATCACCCGGACGCTGGGCAGGCCGAGCCGTCGCACGATGTCCGCCGTGCCGTCGGCCGAGCCGTCGTCCACGACGATCACCTCGAGGTCGCCCGCGTAGCGGCTGGCCACCATGGAGGTCACCGTCGCCGCGATGCCCGCGGCCTCGTTGTAGGCGGGAACCACCACCGAGACCCCGGGTATGCGGCGGGCCGTACCGTGGGCAGGTAGCGGGGACCGGGCAGCGCGAAACTCGCCCGGCCGGTGTCCCGCCGGTGCCTGTGGGCGAAGCCGAGCAGCAGCAGGACCCGCAGCACGGTCAGCACGCTGGCCAGCACGAGCATCACCGCCAGCGCGGCGACCGTGCGGTCAGCCGCCTGCTGGGTGAGGACCAGCGCCAGGCCGGCCCGCGCTGGACGCGGGTCGCCGCGAAATCTCCCGCGGGAAGCCGCAGCCCCCCGGTCACGGTCGTGAACCGGTACCCTCTGGCCCGCAGCCTGGTGATGATCTGCGGCAGCGCCCGCACGGTCTCGCTCCGGTTGCCGCCCGAATCGTGCATCATGATGATCGCGCCCTGGTCGCCACGGGGCATGGCCGCCGCGACGATCCGGCTGGCCCCGGGCCGGGCCCAGTCGCGGGTATCCAGGCTGTCCAGCACGATCAGGTAGCCGTCGCGGCCGGCCTGCTGGTAGGCGCGCCAGTCGGCGGCGGTGACGGCGTCCGGGCCGCCACAGTAAGGCGGCCGGAGCAAGCTGGTGCGCACGCCGGCCGCGCCAGCCAGCGCGTTCTGGGCGAGGGTCAGTTCCAGCTGCTCCCGCCAGCCCGCCGTGGTCAGGTTCAGGTGGGTGTAGGTGTGCGAGCCGACCTGGTCCCCGTCTCGCAGTTCCTGCCTGACCAGCTCGGGATAGCTGGCTACGTGGGCACCCACCAGGAAGAACGTGGCGCGGACGTGAAAGCGCTCCAGGATGGCCAGGATCTTCGGGGTCCAGGTCGGGTCTGGCCCGTCGTCGAACGTCAGCGCGACGGTGCGGGGCGGCATCGAGTAGGTGCCCGGTCGGCTGGCCGTCGCGTTGATGACCGGTCCGCCGTTGGTCACGGTGCCCGGCGCGGCCGGACCGTCCGGGGCGGCCTGCGGGATGGTTGAGCTGCTTTCGCCCAGGACGCCGTGGGTGTAGCCCTCGACCAGCAAGCCGACCGCGATCACCAGCAGGATCAGGCTGAACAGGAGCCAGTGCCCGCGGGGCGGCCGGGTCCTGGCGTGCTTCGGGTAACCGGCGGCCACGCGCGGGTCAGGACGCGCCCGCATGCTTGGACGGTGACGGCTTGGGCGTCTTCGTATGGTTCAGCCCGGGTGGCGTCCGGCCCGCTGGATTGGTGGCGGTCGGGGAACTGCTGGCCGGGCCGGACGGGGATCCCGGAGCTGACGGGGAGAGCGCGGCCGATGGGGACGCAGACGGCGACCGGCCCGGGGACGGGGAGGGTACCGGTGAAGATGCCGTCGGCGCGGCACCGGGCCGAGGGGGAGCGGCCCGGTGCCGTGCCGACGCTATCTTCCCGTTGGCCCGGGCCTCCGGGCCCCCACGTCACCAGGGTGCACCGCCCACGGGATGAACGGCGCCTGCGGCCCGCCGAGCATTCCGACGGCCGCCACCGCCATGCAGGTGATAAACACGGCGGTCAGGCCGACACCGACCCGCCGCATGCGACGCCGCCGGCGTCCCGATGGATCGGTGAACACCGGTACCTGACCGGGCGGGCCTGGCGTGGTCATGCTCGGAGCCGCGGCGCCAGGGCGGTGCTGACCGCGCTGGGCGGACGAGGCGGTTGGGTGGCGTGGCTCCCCGGGCTGGCCCGGTGATTGCGCGGACTGGCCCGGTGCGCCTTCTGGCGGGACTTGCCGTTCGGCGGCGGCTTCCAGCGGCTGGCCGCCCGCCGGCCATGCCCGCCATGCGGGCTGGCTACCTGGTGGCCATGCGGGCCGTCGGCGCCGCCCGCATGGCGGCCGGGCTGGCGCGGCGACGCGCCCGCGGCGGGGGGCCGCGGGACAGTGTGGCGCGGCGCGGGCGCCCCGAACGTCACATGGGCCAGTTCCTGCAGCGGCGGCGGCAGCGCACCGGCGTAGGCCGCCGCGCCGCTCAGGGCTGTTACGCATGCGGCGGCCGCTAGCCGCGATCTTGGTGGCCAGCTTCCAGGCGGGCGAGCGTCGTTCCCGGATAGCGGTGCGCTGCCGTCTGGCGGAAGGAGTTGCCGCGGCGAACGCCGCCATCGCAGCGGCCTGGCCGGCGAGTTCACCGTCGCTGGCCGGACCGCTGGCGATGGCCAGCACGCGAGCCAGGGCCTGCTGGCCGGCCGGAGCGTCCGCGGTGGCGCCCCGGCCGTTGAGCAGCCCCTCAGCAGCCGCGGAGTCCAGCGGCTCGCGGCTGGTGAGGCGGGGCAGGATCGGCATCTCAGAAGGAGAACCGGCACCGTCGTTCACAGCGTTACACTGCGGCGCTCGACCTGCGCGGACAGCCGGACGGCCAGCGTCCGCAGCCCGCGGTGGGCCGCGACCCGCACGTTGCCCGGCCGCTTGCCCACGATCTTTGCTACCTGAGCGACGGGCAGGCCGGCGACGACCCGCAGCACGATGACCTCCGCTTGATCGCGCGGCAGGGTGGCGATCAGGTCAAGCGCAGCGCCGGTAGACAGGTTGTCCAGTGCCGCGCCAGCGGTATCGTCCCCGGCCGGCCGGTCGAGTTCGCCGGGATCGGCAGTTAGCCGCACTGGGTGACGGTCGGAATACCTGCGCGCATCGATCGCCCGCCGCCGGGCCAGCATGAACAGCCAGCCGCGGAATTCCTGCTCCTCGCCCCGGAACCGCGGCAGCCCTCGCGCGACCTCGAGCCACACTTCGCTGGCGACGTCTTCAGACGCGTCCCTGGCCAGCACGTGCAGGTAGCGCAGCAAAGGCGGATGAGCGTCCCGCCACAACCGGGCGAACGCCGCCTGGTCACCTCGGGCGGCTGCCCGCAGCACACTAGAGAATTCAGCCTCCAGCACACCGCGACACTACGGGCGGGCGACCCGAGCAGCTGGCAAATGGGCAAATCGGCCTGGGCCGGTCCTGGCCATGGTCACCCTCGGACCATGGCCAGGAACACCCGCCATAGGGCACTCGCCGCGCGGGGCCCCGACCCAACCGGGGCGGGCAGCCGCTGCGCTGGACGGTCGATCGGCAGCGGCAGCGCTACCAATCGTCGCGCCACCCCCTTGGTCCGGGTGCTGGACGTTTTCATTCGACCCAGCTGAGTCCCGCACGACGGGTGTCTGTCTTTACAGTTTCCGGGCCGCGCACCCGCGCCTAGGGCCGTTACGACCCTGCGCGCGGGACTTTCGTCACGCGGCGAGTTCGGTCCCTGGCCGGGCTGATCGGGTACCGACTGCGGGCGCGTCAGGTAAGCCCGAGGATGCGAGCGGCGTTCTCGTGCAGCACTTGGTCCAGCACCTGGTCGGGCAGGCCCAGGCTGCCGACTTCGGCGAGGCAGCGTTCGGGCGTGAAGAACGGGAAGTCACTGCCCCACAGGAACTGCCTGGCCAGCCGTCCGCGCAGCTCCCGGATCACCTCGGGCGGGATGCGCTTGGGTGACCAGCCGGAGATGTCGATATAGACGTTGGTCTTGTGCAGCGCGATGGCGATCAGGTCCAGGTGCCATGGCCAGCCGAAATGAGCGGCAACGACGGTCAGCTCGGGATGGGCGGCGGCGACCGGATCGAGCTTGAGCGGGTGCGCGTAGTCGATCCTGATGCCCTGGCCGCCCGGCTGCCGGGCACCGATCCCGCTGGTGCCGGTGTGGAACAGGGCCAGCAGGCCATGCTGCTCGCAGGCGGCGAAGATCGGCCAGTAGGCCGGGTCATCAGGCGCGAACGCCTGCAGGGAGGGATGGAACTTCACCCCCCGCAGCCCCAGGGCGGCGATGTTCGCCACCTCCGCGACGGCCGCCTCGCCCTGGTGCGGGTCGACCGAGCCGAGGCCGGTGAAGATGTCAGGATGATCGCGGCAGGCGGCGGCCACGGTCTCATTGGGTACCCGGGGCCGTCCGGTGGCGGTCCGCGCATCCCAGGCCAGCAGGACGGCCCTGACCTCGAGCTGACGGTACCTGGCCGCGAGCTGGTCTAGCGACCCGCGCTGCACCGGCGACCGGAAGTACGCCTCGGCGGCTTCCACGTAGCCCGCCATGCTGCCCTCGAGCCAGTCCGGGGTGGGCAGGTGCACGTGAAAGTCAATGGCGCGCGACGACACCGGCCCATCGTAGACCGGTTGGCCCGGGCGGCCCTAGCGCGTCCGGACCGGGCGCGGACCAGCACCCGGCCTAGGCGGCGCGAACCTCAGCGCCCTAGGTAGCTGGCCGCCAGCTGGGTCAACTGCTGGTGCGCGCCGCGCATGATCTCAGCGGCGGGCAGCCAGTCCTTGCGCAGCTTGGCCACGGACGTATAGTTCGTGTCGCACACGTTGGCCAGCGGCGACTCCACCGCCTGGCTGATGAACTGGTAGGAATCCATCGCCGACAGCCCGTGCAGGCCCGCCACCCACTGCACCAGATCTGTCTGCGCGATCCGGAACGCGTCCTCCAGCGGCCGCGCCGAGCCGGTCGACATCAGGTGGGTGTCCGACTCAAGCCGCGGCCAGGGCGTGGGCAGCCCCTTGAGCAGTTCCACGACGAGCACCGTGTTCATCGCGCATTCGGCGGCCACGCCGCACGTCTCGCCCTCGCCCTGGCGGGCATGCCCGTCTCCTATCGACAGCAGCGCGCCCTCGACGTTGACGCCGAGGTAGCACGTCACCCCGGCTCGCATTTCCGGGGTGTCCATGTTGCCGCCGAACGCGTCCGGGATCAGGGCGGAGCGAACCTCGAGGTTGGCCGGCGCCACCCCGATCGTGCCGTGCATCGGGCTCATCGGCAGTACCGCGGTGAAGTCGCTGTCGCGCGCGGTGAACCGGCAGGTGCCAGTGGCGCGGTCAAGTTCCCAGATCCAGACGATCTCCGGCAGCGGGTCCTGCAGCGTGGCAGTGAGATGGGTCGAGGTGAGCGCGCCAAACAGCGGGACCGTGGTGGATGCCGCCCAGTCCCGGCTCGGCTCGATAGATACGAAATGCACCGCCAGGGTGTCGCCGGGCTCGGCGCCCTCGACGTAGAACGGCCCGGTCTGCGGATTCAGGAACGGGAACTCGCAGACCTCAGAGACAAGATCATTGGTCCCGCGGACCCGGCCGGCGAAGCAGTCCTCGGTCCACAGCTCGAGCACCGTCCCCGGCTTGATCCTGGCCACCGGGGCGGCGCCGCCGAACGTCCAGGCGAACTGCTCGGCTTCCGGCCGGAACGCAAGCACCTGCGGATCGCTCATCTCGTTCTCCACCCGTCCTGCTGGTAGTGACGGCACCGTTATCCGGTGCATAGCATGACATTGCCGCTGACTGAGATGAAGTCCCGGCGTCGGCCGCCGGTCGTGCGGCCGGAGGGGTCTAGATGGCTGCTGACGCACGGGGCCTGAACCTGACTGGCTCGCCCGCCGCCGTGGCCGCATATGACCGTGCCCTCGATCATCTGATCAGGTTCCAGGCCGAGGTGGTGGACGCCGCGGCGGCGGCCGTCGCGACCGATCCGGGGTGTGCACTGGCCAATGTGTTCTGCGCATACCTGGCGCTGATGTCGACCGAGGAGAGCGCGGTCAGCGGGGCACGGGACGCGCTGGCGAACATCCGGGCCGACCGCGACGATCTGCTGCCCAGGGAGCGCGCGCACCTGGCCGCCGCGCAGCGCTGGGTGGCGGGCGACATGACCGGCGCGGGCGAACTGCTCAGCGACATCTCGGTGGCGTATCCGCGTGACCTGCTGGCGCTCGCGGTCGGCCACCAGATCGACTTCTTCACCGGCAGCGCGGTGAACTTGCGCGACCGGATCGGCCGCGCCATCGCCGGCTGGGCAGCCGACGACCCGCAGCTCGGCTTTGTCCACGGCATGTACGCGTTCGGCCTGGAGGAGTGCAACCTTTACCAGCAGTCCGAGGAGTTCGGCCAGCAAGCCGTCGAGCGCAATCCGGACGATGTCTGGGGCATCCATGCGGTCGTGCACACCTATGAGATGGCCGGGCGGATCCCGGACGGCGTCCGCTTCATGCGCCGCCGTGAGGCCGACTGGATGGCCGGGAATTTCCTGAACGTCCACAACTCCTGGCACTACGCCCTCTACCTGCTGCAGGGCGGCGACACCGACGGAGCGCTCGCCGTCTACGACCGCGTCCTGCACCACGAGGGCTCCGAAGATGTCGTGCTGGAACTGCTTGATGCCTGTGCACTGCTATGGCGGCTGCAGCTGGAGGGCACCGACGTGGGGGACCGGTGGCAGCCGCTTGCGTCGGCGTGGGGCCGCCTGCTCGGGCCGGGTTACTATCCCTTCAATGACATGCACGCCGTCATGGCCTTCATCGGCCATGGCGAGCTGGACCGGGCGCAGCACGTGGTCAGGGACCTGGAAGAGGTAGCGGCGCGCGGGGACCTGGCCGCCACCGGCCCGCGGATGACCGCCGCGGTCGGGCTGCCGGTCTGCCGCAGCCTGCTCTACTTCGGCCGCGGTGAGTACGGCAGCGTCATCACCGAGCTGCTGCCGATCCGGACTCGCGTCCACGAATTCGGCGGCAGTCACGCACAACGCGACGCCGTGGAGCGCACGCTGCTGGAGGCCGCGATCAGGGCCGGGCGGCTAGACCTGGCCGCGGCGCTGGTGAGCGAGCGGCTGGCGGTCCGCGAGTGCAACACCTACGCGTGGTCGAAGCGGGCCGCTTTGATGAGTGCGGCCGGCAACCAGCCGGGAGCCGCTTCGGCGATGGCGCGGGCCCGCGAGCTGGCCGGCGAAATCCGGGCGGTCGCGGCCGGGTAGCGCGGTGGTCAGCTTCCCGGTCGGCGACCCCGGTCACCAGAGCATTTGCACGTAAGATCCGCGCGTTCCGCGGCACTTTTTCCTTCACGATCATGGTTCGCGCGCCAGATCTTACTCGCTAACGCAGCCCGGCCCGCGCCAGGCTGCGGTCCGCCGCTGCTACCGGAGGGGCCACTCAGCCCGTGTTCTGCAGGCCCGCCGCGACGCCGTTGACCGTCAGGAGCAGCAGGCGCTCCAGCCGCTGGCACTCCTGGTCGCCGCCCCGCAGCGCGGTCAGCGCCCGCAACTGCAGGTGGGAGAGGGCATCCACGTACGGATCCCGCAGCGCGATGGCCCGCGACAGCACCGGGCGGGTGGCCAGCAGGCGGTCGTGCCCCGTCACGGCCAGCACTAGTTCCCTGGTCCGGTCGTACTCACCGAGGACCACCGTTGTCAGGTCGTCCCGGCCGCCGAGCGCCAGATAGCGGGCGGCGATCCGGCGGTCGGTCTTGGCCAGGCTCATCTCGGCGTTGTCCAAGAGCACGGCGAGCAGCGGCCAGTGACGGTAGGCGTCTTGCGCCGCCGCCAGGCCGTCCTGGCTGCCGGTCACGGCGGCCAGCCCGCTGCCCAGGCCGAACCAGCCGGGCAGGTTCACCCGGGTCTGCGCCCAGGCGAAGACCCACGGGATCGCGCGCAGGTCGTCGAGCCCGGCCGTGCTCGCGGTGGCCTGCCGGCGGGCCGGCCGCGAACCAAGCCGCATCTCGCTGATCTCCGCCAGCGGGCTGATCCTGGCGAACCACTCGGCGAACCCCTGCGTCTGCACCAGGGCCCGGTACGCGCTCAGTGCCCCGGCGTCCAGCCGCCCGGCGATCTCGCTGAACCGGTCCGCGGCCGATCCGTCCGCGCCGCCTGGCCCCGCGGTGGCCAGCAGCACGGCGGACGCGACTTGCTGCAGGTGGCGTTGGGCGATCACCGGGTGCCCGTACCTGGCGAAGATCACCTCGCCTTGCTCGGTGACCTTGAACCCGCTGTCCACCGAGCCGGGCGCCTGCGCGAGCACGGCGCGCCCGGCGGGGCCACCGCCCCGGCCGAGCGCCCCGCCCCGGCCGTGGAACAGCGTCAGCCGGATATCGCGCTCCGCCGCCCAGGCCATCAGCCGCTGCTGGGTGCGAAACAGCCGGAGCGTCGCGCTGACCGGGCCGAGTTCCTTGGCCGAGTCGGAATAGCCGAGCATCACCTCCATCCGCCTGCCCGTGGCGGCGAGCCGGGCCGCCACCGGCTCCAGCTGCAGCATGTCGTCCAGCACCCGTGTCGCATTTTCTAGATCAGCCCCGCTTTCGAACAACGGGACGACGTCGAGTTCTGGGGGGCTCCCTTACGGATAAAACGCCGGGCCAGCTCGTAAACGGCTTCGATATCCGCAGCGGACCTGGTGAAACTCACCACATACCGGCGGCAGGCCGCAGCCGAGAACCGGCCCTGGATCCACGCGATCGCCTGGAATGTGGCGGCGAGCTCGGTAGCCTCCGGCGGGCGGGCCGCCGTCGCTGGGCTGCGCCAGGACGCGCGCGTGGACGGCGCTATGCTGACGGACCTCCAGCTCGGCCAGGTGAAAGCCGAACGTCTCCGCCTGCCAGAGCAGCTGCTGCAGCTCACCGAAGGCCTGGCGCGGCGCGCCGGCCGCCGCGAGCGCCCGCTGGACCAGGCGAAGGTCGTCGGTGAACTC